>KE159692.1:213121-383023 GCA_000403415.2 Firmicutes bacterium M10-2 | reverse complement strand
CCTACGCATGTAGGGATGAATCCGTTCCTTCTTCCGTATGATTCGTGCAATGTGGGTTATCCCTACGCATGTAGGGATGAATCCAGACGGCTCGATTAAATTCATAAGATTTTCCAGTTATCCCTACGCATGTAGGGATGAATCCTTGCTTTTTCTTTAGATGTCAGACTGATCTGAGTCGGATTATAGATCACGTATTTCTTGCTGTTATCTCTACGCATGTAGGGATGAATCCGTGCCGAGCCTATCATTAAAAAAATCGCCAATGTTATCCCTACGCATGTAGGGATGAATTATGAAATTTTTATTGTAGATATTTGCGAGTTTAGATGATGTCGAAGAAAATTTGAAGCAATCGAGCGGTAAAACTATTTACAGATATATCTTGGTTATTTAATAGGGAATTGGAAACATTTTGTGGGCAATAGGTGGCATGCCTTTTGTAATTCAGTTTAAACATAAAAAAAAGCGATATCCACGATATCGCATTCAATCGATTGACACGTCAGGATTAAGCTTCGATCGAATTGATCAATTTTGCCAGACGTGCTTTTTGACGGTTCGCATAATTTTTATGGTGAACGCCTTTAACTACTGCTCGATCAAGCTTAGAAGTACATTCAGAGAATGCTTTTACCGCAGCTTCTTTATCGTTTGCTTCAACAGCAGCAAGCACTTTTTTGATTGATGTTTTCAATGCTGACTTTTGAGAAACGACCATCTTATGTGCTTTGTTATTGGTTTTTACACGTTTCATTTGTGATTTGATTTGTGGCATGGTTGTACACCTCCTGACATAAATGCATTAGGATTATACCAAATTCATATCTCAAAAGCAACACATCTTATTAAAAAGTCTAGGAAGAATCGAGTTCTAGTGAACCAAAAGAGAGATTTATATACCTATACCCGAAAAATAAGTTATAATGATTTGCGGTAAATAGAAATAGGAGGGATCCGACATGCCGCAAAAACACGTCATCTTTATGGGAACACCGTCCATTGCAGCAAAAGTACTTCAGGCGCTTATTGACAGCAATGTGATCATCGATCTTGTCGTTACCCAACCTGATAAAAAAACTGGCCGCAAGCAAACCTTGACTCCATCTGCAGTCAAACAGCTAGCCCAACAACACGATCTTCGTGTATTCCAGCCCGCAAAGATCAAAAAAGACCATGAGGAAATTTTGAATTGTCCATGTGATCTTATTGTTACATGTGCATATGGACAAATCGTTCCGACATCCATTTTGGAACATCCAAAATACGGATGTATCAACCTTCACGGATCTTTGCTTCCAAAATATAGAGGAGGGGCACCTATCCAAAGAGCAATTATGAACGGAGAAACGAAATCAGGCATGACCTTAATGAAAATGGTTCAGAAAATGGATGCAGGACCAGTCATGGCCGAATCCGTTATTGACATTGATCCGGCAGATAACAGTACAACTCTTTTCGAAAAAATGGGCGATCATGCAGCCACTCTATTAAAAGAACACTTGGAAACGATTCTGAACGGACAAGCCGTTTTTATCGAACAAAACGAAACCGAAGCGACATTTGCTCCGATTATCAAAAGGGAAGAAGAGCACATCGATCTGAATCAAAGCGATTCGCAAATTATCAATCATATCCGCGGATTGAGTCTTGATCCCGGAGCATATGTACTTGCCAAAAATAAAAAACTGAAGATCTTCGAATATGAATATATACCTTGTGAAAATACGATTCTCGGCCTTTTTTCACAGCCAAACAAGAAAAGTTTATGCCTCGAACTTCACAACGGAAAGCTCAACATCTTATCGTGCCAATATGAAGGAAAACCGAAAATGGCCGGTAAAGATTTTGTCAACGGACAAGGAAGATCTTTGATCAATACAATCGCACAATAAAAAGGAAGGTATCAATGGACCAATCACATATTAGAAATTTTTCCATTATCGCTCATATCGATCATGGAAAATCAACCCTCGCAGACCGTATCCTTGAGTTGACTGATACGGTCGAAAAAAGAGAAATGAAAGATCAGCTCCTAGATTCTATGGATCTTGAAAGAGAACGAGGAATCACTATTAAATTAAACGCAGTACAACTTATTTATCACTCTAAAAACGGAGAAGATTATCTTTTCCATTTGATTGATACTCCGGGACACGTCGATTTTACTTATGAAGTATCCCGCTCTCTGGCCGCATGCGATGGAGCAATCCTTGTCGTAGATGCCGCTCAAGGAGTACAAGCACAAACGCTCGCCAACGTCTATCTTGCGTTGGAAAACGACCTGGAAATCTTGCCCGTTTTAAATAAAGTCGATCTGCCAAGTGCTCAACCCGATGTCGTGAAAAAAGAAATCGAAGATTTGATTGGACTCGATTGTTCGGAAGCCGTCGAAATCTCCGCGAAATCCGGTTTGAACGTTGATGAAGTTCTTGAACAAATCGTTACGAAGCTTCCGGCACCAACCGGAAATCCCAACCAGCCACTCCAGGCCCTCGTCTTTGACTCTCTCTATGATCCTTATCGCGGAGTCATTGCCTTTATCAGTGTTAAGAACGGAACGATCAAACCAAAAGACAAAATTCGTTTTATGGCCACCGGTGCGGAATACGAAGTCATCGAAGTGGGCGTGCGCACACCAAAAGAAGTCGTTGAAGACCAATTAAATACAGGAGATGTCGGATGGATCAGCGCAGCAATCAAAAATATCGAAGATGTGAGAGTCGGAGATACGATCACCAAAGTAGACGATCCCGCACAAGAGCCATTGCAAGGGTATCGCCAAATGCAGCCAATGGTTTATTGCGGACTCTATCCGGTCGATAATGCCCGCTATGACGATTTAAAAGAAGCGTTGGCTAAACTGAAGCTTAACGATGCATCCTTGCAGTTCGAACCCGAAACATCTCAAGCTCTAGGATTTGGTTTCCGCTGCGGCTTTTTAGGATTGCTGCATATGGATGTAATCGAAGAACGACTCGAACGCGAGTACAATTTGAATTTGATTGCCACCAGCCCATCCGTTATTTATCACGTATATAAAACAGATGGGACAATGATCGCCGTTGACAATCCGGCCGCTTTGCCGGCACCGCAGAATATCGATCACATTGAAGAACCGTACGTTAAAGCACAAATCCTCGTTCCAAAAGAATACGTAGGAGCAATCATGGATCTTTGTCAAAAAAAACGTGGCGAATACATCGATATGCAAGTGCTTGATGAACTTAGAATGGAGCTCACCTATGAAATTCCGCTCTCTGAGATCATCTACGACTTCTTCGATAAAATGAAATCAAGCACAAAAGGATATGCAAGCATCGACTATGCCTTTTCGCAATATAAACCTTCTAAGCTTGTGAAAATGGATATCTTGCTGAATGGTCAAATTGTCGATGCGTTATCGACAATCGTCTATAAAGATTTCGCATATCATCGCGGCAACGCAATGACGATTAAATTAAAAGATCTCATCCCTAAGCAACAATTCGAAATCCCGGTACAGGCAGCGATCGGAGGAAAAGTGATCGCCAGAACCAATATCAAGGCGCTGCGGAAAAATGTCCTAGCCAAATGCTACGGAGGCGATATTTCCCGAAAGAAAAAACTTCTCGAAAAACAAAAAGAAGGAAAGAAACGAATGAAAATGGTCGGTTCGGTCGAAATTCCACAGGAAGCTTTCATGGCCGTTCTTTCCATGGATGATGATTAATGCAATGACCAGATCTGTATATATACACGTACCGTTTTGTTCAAGCATTTGCCCGTATTGTGATTTTGCCAGAACAATCAAAAATGAAAAATGGATCGAACAATGGCTGGTTCAGATCAAAAAAGAGATCCGAACAAAATTGAAAAATATCGATCAAATCGATACTCTTTATATAGGTGGCGGAACACCTTCGGTTTTATCGATTGAGCAATTTGATTCGCTCATGATCGATCTTATTCCTTATTTGAGCAAACAATACGAATTTACGATTGAATGCAATCCTGAATCGCTTTCAAAGGAAAAGTTAAAAGCATATCGAGAACATGGAGTAAACCGCATTTCTTTAGGAGTGCAGTCCTTTGATCCAAACTTGCTCGAAACACTTGGACGCCATCATGATCCAAGCCGGATTGAAAACTTGATCCAAACCATGAAAGATCAAGGGATAAATAACATTTCGATTGATCTTATGTTTGCGTTGCCGAATCAAGGACTTAAAGACGTTCAAAGAGATCTTGAACAGTTCTTTCGACTCGATATCGATCATCTTTCAATCTATTCGCTTATTCTGGAAGAAAATTCGATTTTCGGAAAACAAAATATACATCCTGTCGATGAAGATCTGGAAGCGGATGAATATGAACAGATCGTAAAAATCATGAAAAGCCACGGCTATGAGCATTATGAAATCAGTAGTTTCGCAAGAAACAAAAAGTATTCAAAACATAACCTGGTTTATTGGAACGATCAGGAATTTACAGGAATTGGCTGCGGAGCAAGCGGAAGAGAAAACGGCAAACGGTACACCAATACAAAAAATATTCATCAGTACATTGAATACGGCCCTCAACCCGTTTATGAAGAAATCGATGCTCCTTTCGAAATGATCATGATGGGTCTGCGGACATCGTTTGGGGTCGATCTTGAAGAAATGAAACGAAAATACCGGATAGATCTACTTGAAAAGGGAAAAGAAGTCATTGGTCAATATAAAAACGATTTGCAAATTGTCGATCGTCATTTGCGATGCACAGAAACGGGAATGGAAAAATTAAATTCGATATTAGTTGATTTTCTTGAAGTATTCGAGTAAGATAAAAAAGATTTTGGACTGTGTATTTGGACACTCCGACCTTTTACACGGTGCAGAAGGTATTTTTCACAGGAGGAAACGAAATGTTATTAAAAGCTGAAAAACAAGCAATCATGCAAGAATATGCTCGTCATGAAGGAGATACAGGATCTCCTGAAGTTCAAGTTGCGGTATTGACAGAAGAAATCAACCGTTTGACAGAGCACTTCAAAGAACATAAACATGATTATCATTCAATGCGTGGATTGATGAAAAAAGTTGGACGTCGTAAAAGTCTTCTTGCTTATTTGAAAAGAGAAGATCTCGAACGTTACAAGACTTTGATCGCACGTTTAGGACTCAGAAAGTAATCGAAAATCGATTACTTTTTTTTTGATAATATCTATGTTAAGATGCTATTTGTATAAATGAGGTGAAAAAATGGCGAAACAAGAGTTTCATTATGAGTTTGGTGGTCGGGGGATCACCGTTGAAACAGGAGAAATCGCGAAACAAGCCGATGGCGCCGTATTGATCCGTTATGGGGACACCGTAACGTTATCGACAGCTTGTGCAAGCAATACGCCGAAAGAGGGAATTGATTTCTTTCCGTTAACAGTAAGCTTTGAAGAAAAATTATATTCCGTAGGAAAAATTCCCGGAGGATTTTTACGTAGGGAAGGCCGACCAAGCGAGCATGCCACATTGAGCGCTCGTATGATCGACCGTCCGATTCGTCCTTTATTTGCGGAAGGATTCCGCAACGAAGTTCAAGTTGTAAACACAGTGTTGAGTGTCGATCAGGATGCGCCGGCAGAAATGTCCGCAATGCTAGGTGCTTCGCTGGCACTTTGTATTTCGGATATTCCGTTTAATGGGCCAATCGCAGGAGTTAAAGTCGGCCGCGTCGATGGAAAATTCATTGTCAATCCAAGCGCGGAAGAAGCAGAAAAAAGTGATATTGATCTGACCGTTGCAGGAACTGCAAAAGCATTGAATATGGTGGAAGCAGGAGCAAAAGAAGTCAGCGAAGAAGATATGTTGGCCGCTTTGATGTTCGGACATGAAAAAGTCAAGGAGCTTTGCGAATTTCAAGAAACGATCATTGCTGCTGTCGGAAAACCGAAACGCGAGATCGAATTATATCATATTGATGAAAATGTAGAAAAAGAAGTACGCGAAAAGTTCGAACAGCCGATTCGCGAAGCGGTATCGATCAAGGAAAAACTTGAACGTTACGGAAAAATCGATGAACTAACAGCACAAGCTGTTGCGATGTTCGAAGCCCGCGAATACGAAAGCGAAAAAGAAAAAAATCTGATTTTGAAACAAGTCGGACAAATTTGTCACAACATCGAAGCGGACGAAGTGCGTCGCTTGATCATCGAAGACAAAATCCGTCCGGATGGTCGTCATATCGATGAGATTCGTCCTCTTGATTCGCAAGTCGATCTTTTGCCGAGAGTACATGGCAGCGCCATGTTTACCCGCGGAGAAACCCAGGTGCTTTCTACTACAACACTTGGTGCTCTGAATGAAAACCAGATTATCGACGATTTGACCGAAGTGGAAGCAAAACGTTTCATGCATCATTACAACTTTCCTCCATACAGTGTCGGGGAAACAGGTCGTATGGGCTCTCCCGGACGCCGTGAAATCGGACATGGCGCCTTAGGAGAAAGAGCATTGCTTCAAGTATTGCCAAGCGCCGATGAGTTTCCGTATACAATTCGTACTGTGGCGGATGTTCTTGAAAGCAACGGGTCAAGTTCGCAGGCAAGTATTTGCGCCGGAACAATGTCCTTGATGGCAGCCGGAGTACCGATCAAAGCGCCGGTAGCCGGAATCGCCATGGGCCTGATTATGAATGAAGAAACAGGGAAATACACTGTATTGACCGATATTCAAGGAATGGAAGATCATTTCGGAGATATGGATTTCAAAGTGGCCGGAACCGCTCAAGGAATTACGGCGCTCCAAATGGATATCAAAGTCAGCGGAATCACGAAAGAAATTTTCGAAGAAGCATTGGCTCAAGCTCATAAGGCTCGTCTTGAAATTTTAGAAAACATGAAACAGGCAATTGAGGCGCCTCGTGATCACTTATCTCCATACGCACCGAAGATTGCTATGATGAAGATCGATCCGGATAAGATCTCCACAGTGATCGGTCCGGGAGGTAAGATGATCAATCAGATCATTGCCGAAAGCAATAATGTTAAGATTGATATTGATGACGACGGAAAAGTTGTAATTTATCATACGGATCAGGAAGCAATCGATCATGCAAAAGAGATGATTGCGGAAATCGTTCGCGAAGCAAAAGTTGGTGATGTATATGCTGCCAAAGTAGTCCGTTTGGAAAAATTCGGCGCATTCGTCAACTTGTTTGGTCATACCGATGGTTTATTGCACGTATCCAAAATCTCTCACAACCGCGTGGAAAAAGTGGAAGATGTTTTGAAAATCGGAGATATCATTGATGTAAAAGTTGTCGAAATCGACAATAAGGGACGCATCAACGTGTCGGCTAAAGCGCTTTTGCCACGTCCTAAAAAACAAGAAGAAAAGAAGCCTGCAAAAGAAACAGCAGAATAAAAAAGCAGAAGGCGTGAAAACGCCTTTTTGCGTTCTTGTAAAGTATGATAGAATAGATAAGAGGTGAAACCATGGACTTTTTAAAATTAGCGAAAGAAAACGAAAAAAATTATTTTAAAGATCTTGATGCATTGGTTCAAATCGAATCAACAAGAGATCTTTCAACGAAAAAAGAAAATGCGCCGTTTGGTGATGGTCCACGCAAAGCGTTGGATGAAATGCTCAAAATCGCAAAACGTGACGGATTTAAAACAGAAGATATCGACGGCTATGCCGGAGTCATTTCATATGGCAATCAAGAAGAAACATTGGGAATCTTAGGCCATTTGGATATTGTACCAATCGGAGATGATTGGACTAAGGAACCGCTGAAAGTTACAATAGCGGACGGATACGCATTTGGCCGCGGGGTTCTGGATGACAAAGGCCCTGCTTTAGCCGCTTATTATGCGTTAAAATTACTCAAACAGCAAAACATTCCGCTGAAAAAAAGGATCATGCTCATCGTCGGATGTGATGAAGAATCGGGAATGGATTGCATGAAATACTACAAACAGCATGCGGAAGTGCCGCAAATGGGTTTTGTCCCGGACGCTGATTTTCCGGTCATTTACGGTGAAAAAGGCGGAGCGCACGTCTCTCTGCATTCCAATGATCACACAGTTATCAAAAAATTAGATGCAGGAACAAGACCGAATATCGTAATCGGAAAGGCAGACTGCTACGTAGAAGAAATCAGCGAGTCACAAAAAGAGCAGTTCGAGTTTTATTTGAAAACCAATGCTCTAAAAGGATCGATCACAACAACCGAAGAAGGAATCTGTCTACATATAGATGGTGTATTTGCTCATGCGGCCATGCCTTATTTAGGCGTCAATGCAGCACTGCATCTTTTGAATTTTGTTGGCTGTGCGTATAAAGATCAGCTAGCGAGTGATTTGTATTCTTTGCTCAAAGATTGGATGGGGAAGCCGGAACACATTGAAAAAGATGGTGCTTATATGGGCTTTTTAACAATGAATACGGGAATTGTGCGCATTTCTCATGATCAAAGCGATGTGTTGATCGATATTCGTTATCCGAACGATACGAACGCAAAGAAAATCATGGAAGGATTTGATCAAGCATGCAAAGAAGTTCAATCGGATATCACAGCAACATTGGATTCGGATTCCGATCCGTTGTTTGTCGACCCGAATTCGCCTTTAGTCACGGAATTGATGAATGTATATCGCAAGTACACCAACGACACCTTCTCTTGTGCCAAGACGATCGGAGGAGGCACTTACGCGAGAATGTTTGATAATTTCGTGTCGTTCGGACCCGAGCTGCCAAATCCGATCAAGACGACCGAACAATTTGTCGGTGGACCTCACCAACGGGATGAAGGGGTCAAAGTCGATGATCTGATGCAGGCAATCGCAATCTATGCGGATGCGATCGTCGCACTGGCAGGGTAAAAAGATGCGGATGAGAAAAGTCAGATGGGCGGTCGAGTACCTTCCGAACAGTAAGGTGCTTGTCAAAGACCCGTCAAGCAACCGCGGCAAATGGAAAGAACTTTTAGACACACAAGAGCTTCACGTTGAGCTGGGATGCGGAAAAGGCAAGTATTCGCTCGATATGGCAGCGATGAATCCGGACATGGGATTTGTTGCAATCGAAAAAAACGAAAGTGCTGCCGGGATTGCCGCAAAGAAAATGGATGATGATCAGCGGGAAAAGAAACTTCGTTTGATCGAAGGAGATGCCGAGCATTTGAACGAATGGTTTGCAGACAAAGAAATCGATGTGATTCATTTAAATTTTTCTGATCCATGGCCGAAAAAGCGATATGCGAAAAGACGTCTTTCTGCCTCATCGTTCTTAAAACAGTATATACAAGTGTTGAATGATCGTGGATCGATCATCATGAAAACGGATAACGCTTCGCTTTTTGAGTTTTCAGTGCCTCAGTTTTTGAAAGAAGGGTTTAAACTTGAAGAGCTCAGTGTCGATTTTCGACGCGAAGTCCATGATGAAGACGCGATCACCGAATATGAAGAAAAGTTTATCGAACAAGGGAAACCGATCTATCGTGCGGTTTTTCTTAAGGAGTCACTATGAAAAAATTACACAATAAAGAAGAAATGGAACAAGTGATCACACGACCCGGCATCCATATGTTTCTGTTTACAGCACCGTGGTGCGGCGATTGTTTGTATATCAAGCCGTTTCTGCCGGAACTGGAAAAAAAGTATGACGATCAAATGGATTTTTATGAATTTGATCGTGACGAGTGTCTGGATCTTGCGATTGAATTAGGAATTATGGGAATTCCGAGCTTTGTTGCCTATGAGAACGGAAAACAAATCAGTTCCTTCATTTCTTCTTTAAGAAAGACTAAAACCGAAATCGAACAATATTTTGATCAAACCATTGAACAAGGAGGAAACGCATCATGTTAAAAGATCTAATGCATGCGATATTTAAAGAAGATGTCGAAGAAGAAATCGATGATATCGAAGATGAAAAAGGAAATGAAGAAGAAGTCGTAGAAGAGGCGGAAGTTCAAAGCGTGGCGCAAGTGCAGCCGCAACCGGAAAGCCAGCCTCAGCCGATTTTTGTAGCGCCAGTCGAGCATCCGGTTTACGAACAGCCGCAAGCTCCGACCGCTTCGGAAGATGAAAGCATTTTCGAGGGACTCGATGTAGATACGATCTCGGCAAGACCGAAAAGAAAAAATGAGAATTATCATTTCGATCGTTCCAAGTTAAACCGTGCAAGAAAAAAAGCCGAAGATATAGAATATCAAGCGGTTATTTCTCCGATTTTCGGAAATATGGAAGACTCTCAAAAACAGTTCGATAAGGTGCATGATGCGGTTCAGCTTCCAAAACCTGAAACGAATACCGATATGATCGAGATTATTTCGCCAATGTACGGAAATAATCTTCCCGAACAAGGTCCGGTCGAATCGATCCCGACCTATCAGGAAGTTAAAGAATCCGCAAAACCGAAGTTGGATCTGAAAGATATGCTCGATCAAAAAGAGGATAAAGAATAATGGCTTATCACTTTGTCGGAATCAAAGGGACCGGTATGGCGGCTCTTGCCGAGATCCTTTATGACGAACAGAAAGAAGTTCGCGGAAGCGATATCGAAAAGTATATCTTTACTCAAGATGGATTGGAAGAAAGAGGGATCGAGATTCTTCCGTTCGATAAGGAAAATATCAAACCGAACGATACGGTTATTGTGGGACTTTCCTTCGGAAGCGATCATCCGGAAGTAAAAGCGGCAATGAGCGATCCAAGTGTTCAAGTATACTACTACAATGACTATCTCGGACATCTGCTGGAGCGTTATACATCGATTTGTGTGGCCGGAACACACGGAAAGTCAACGACGACCGGAATTATCGCATCGGTTCTCGGACGCTATGAAAAAACCGGTTTTTTGATCGGAGACGGTCATGGACATATGCCGAAGGATGCAAAAAATTTTGTGTTGGAATCCTGTGAATTCAAGCGCCATTTTCTCGCTTATCATCCGGATTATGCCATAATTACAAATATGGAACTGGATCATATCGATTACTATAAAGATATGGACGATTATATTGATGCGTTTCAGTCGTTTGTAAATCAGATTAAGAAGAAAGCGGTTATTTGCGGTGATGATCCGTATTTGACAAAATTGTCTTATCCGATTCCTCATATAACATATGGGTTGCATGAGGGAAATGATTATCAGGCAAAAAACGTGCATCAAGGACCTGACGGAATCACATACGATGTGTATTTCCAAAATAAACTGCTTCATCATGTCAAACTTCCGGGAATCGGATATCCGTTTTTAATCAACTCCTTAGGCGTATTTGCGCTTGCCCATACTCTGGGGATGGATCCAGATGAAATTGTTGCAGGATTGTTGGAATATAAAGGAATCGCAAGACGTTTTGTGAGTGAAGAAGTCAATGGAAGTGTGCTGATCGATGATTATGCACATCATCCGACAGCCATCTCATTTATGATTGAAGCGGCAAGAAATCGCTATCCAGATAAGAAGATCGTCGCTTTGTATAAACCGGATCGTTATTCCAGACTGCAATACTTTCTGGATCGTTTTGCTCAAAGTTTAAATACGGCAGATCAAGTCTGTCTGCTTGATTTTCCGAAAAACGCAGTACGGGAAGATGACACGATCACAGTAACGATTCAGGATCTTCTCGATCGATGTCCAAATGCAAAATTGCTTGAAATCGACGATCAAAGTGCTCGGGAATTGAAGGACATGGGTCCTGCTGTCTACGTGTTCATGTCCAGCAAAGATATTTATTTGCTGAAAGATAAATTAAAAGAAATCTTGTAGAGAAGATGTGCAAAAGCATATCTTCTCTTTTCGGTTTCATAAATCTGAAAATTTCTTTCAAAACATTTCTATTTCTAAAAGAGAACATGATATAATTCTTCAAGAGGTGATAACTATGAGCATAGATGCACTGTT
The DNA here is from genome assembly GCA_000403415.2 of Firmicutes bacterium M10-2. Classification (GTDB taxonomy): domain Bacteria; phylum Bacillota_I; class Bacilli_A; order Erysipelotrichales; family Erysipelotrichaceae; genus Dubosiella. The sequence goes on along the minus strand of KE159692.1, from coordinate 371,153 downwards.
CCAAGCAATCGCACAAGTGGCAACTTATCTTTTGCCTGTGCTTGGTGTCGTTGCTCTAATTTACTTGATCATATTGATCAAAACGTTAATCGATACATTAAAAGATGTGTCTTTGACTCTTTTGACCGCAGAAAGTGAATTAAGAAAACTCGATGGACCGCTGAGCACGGTGGAATCACTTTCCAAAACTGTTGACGACGTCCATGGGGCCGCCCGCAATATGGTTTCAAAAACGACGGCAACCCTGAATAAAGATATGGACCAGGCAAAAACGTGGATGTCGAAAATAAAAGAAGATATCCTTGCGAAAAAAGATGAATTTGGTGCTAAAGTTGTCAAAGAAAAAGACACGATCAAAACGGATGCAGAGCTGATCCGCAACGAACAGCCATATGAAGAGGAGGAAATTGTATATGTCAGAAATGAATCAGGAAAATCCAATGAACAATGAGGATGCAAAAGAAGTGAAATCTACTGAAACTCCAAACGTCCCTGAAGAATCGGAGGAAAAGAATGTAGATGAAATCATCGATCAAACCGAAAAAGAATCGTTGAATGAACTGTCTACCTTAAAAGAAGCCAACAACAAGGCAAACGACGAGATCATTGATGAAGCACAAGTTGAAATCAAGAAAATTTTTGCGGATCTGAAAGTCTGGATCCAGCAAAATACCGACCCCGATGCGATCAAATCCAATATTGAAAATGCGAAAGATCAGACGATTGCCGTGCTGAACAGTGCAAGAGATAAAGCAATCGAAGTCAGCAACAGTCCTGAATTCCGGCAAACACTTGAATCAGGAAGAGACTTTTTGAAAGGAACCGGAATCTTGATTGGCGAAGGGTTTAAGGAACTGAAAAATACGATGTGCCAAAATCCGACGATCAAAAAAGTATTTGATGGCGCGGATGATCAAATCGAAAAGTTAAGAGAAAACGAAAACTTGAAGGATGCGGTCGATCATATTCAGCGAGCGACCGAAAAGCTCAATCAAGCCATATTCTCGGGCGTGAACAAATTCTTTAAACCGAAAACTCAGGCGCAGCCGCCAAAAGAAATTGAAATGAAATCCGAAGATGAAGATTTGCAAAGCAAGGAGCAATAAAGAGGAATGAAAAGAATTACCATATATGATGTAGCGAAAGAAGCGGATGTTTCGTTAGCTACAGTCAGCCGTGTTATCAACGACAGCAATGTCGTGCGTGAAGACACACGCATTCGTGTGCAGGAAGCTATAGAAAAATTAGGATATAAACCGAACGCAATCGCTCAGGGCCTTGCGCTTTCGAAAACAACGACCATTTCGATCGTCATGTCCGAAAAGTTATTCGCATATAATGCGAAAATCTTGAATGGATTAATGGATGTTGCCAAAATTTACAACTACAACATCATGCTTCATACGACAAGCAAAGGAATTTCGAAAATGCAGGATGTGATCGAATCGATCATTAAATCGAGAGTGGATGGAGTCATCCTTTTCAATGACAATTTTTCGGAAGAAGAACTGGAAGTACTTCATTTGTACCAGATTCCAATGGTCGTAGTCGGAAGCAAGATCGAAGATCATAAAGTCGGAAATGTAGGGAATGTCTATGTTGATTTTGAACGGTTAGCCTATGAACTTGTAAATAGCTATTTCGAGCGCGGTGTTACGGATATTTCCTTGGTCGAGGACAAATTGAATCTTTCTATGATGTCTCAATTGCGTCGTGGAGTTGAACGGGCATTTGCGCAAAGAGGAATGGAATTCGAAAAGTATATTTCATACGACGACACGTATCGCTCCTCTTATGATTTTTTGAGAGAATATTTTCAAAATCATAAACCGAGCGAATTGGTCATTACATTCCGCGATTCCCAAGCAATCGCATTTATTAATGCATGCAATGAAGCAAATTATTTGATTCCGCAAGATACCCAAGTGATTTCTATTTTGGATGACAAATACTTACGGATGGTACGTCCGACCATTTCTTCATTCAATTTCCCCGATTATGATATGGGTGCCATCGCGATGCGTCTTTTGACAAAAATGCTTGTGAATGATGACGAGGTCAAAGACAATAAAGATATCGAGATCGGATTCACGTTTATTCAGCGACAAACTACACAGCCGGAGGAATGATCCGGCTTTTGTTCTAAAAAAGGATGTTATTTGAATCATGGAAATAATAGTTGTAAACGAAACAAATAGTGAAGAAATCATGTCGTATGTAGATGACTTTGAAAGAATTGCCGAAAGGGCATGCAAGATTTTACATAAAGAGTCTGCGTATTCGATGTCTGTCATTTTTGTGACTCCCCAAAAAATTCATGAAATCAATCGCGATTATCGCAAGATCGACCGAGCCACCGATGTCATCTCTTTTGCGATGCAGGATGACAAATCCAATATTTACATTGAAGAAGAGGAAGAAGAACTAGGGGATATCTTTATCAATGTGCAGGCAATCAAAGACCAAGCCGAACAATACGGTCATTCCCCACGTCGTGAAGCGTGTTTTTTGTTCTGCCATGGACTTCTCCATCTTTTCGGATATGACCATATGAACATCGATGACGAAAAGATCATGTTCGGTCTGCAGGATGAAATTCTCGATGAAGTGGTTCCTCGGTCGATTTAAATACGCTTGGCTGGGGATACGCAACGGCCTGCTTAATGATAAGAGCATCTTATTCCAGTTTGTCGGAGGTGTTTTGGCATTTCTGGCAGCCTATCTTTTAGGGTGTTCTGTGTGGGAATGGTTATGGATTTTATTATGTGTCACACTCGTTATTGTCGCTGAAACGTTTAACTCGTGCATTGAGCGCTGTGTGGATTATATTTCTTTAGAACGTGATCCTCGGGCAGGCTTGATCAAGGATATGGCTGCTGCGGCAGTCATGATCGTTTGTGTGTTTGCTGTGATCAGCGCAATCGTGATCATGGTTCCTAAATTAATGAATTGAGGTAAGATAGTATGAATTATAAATCTGGTTTTATTGCGATCGTCGGACGACCGAATGCAGGAAAGAGCACGTTACTTAACGCGCTGATGAAAGAAAAAATAGCGATTATGACCGACACGCCGAATACGACACGAAACAATATCGCCGGCATACTGACAACTTCCAAAGCACAATTCGTATTTGTGGATACGCCAGGCATTCATAAACCGCAGCAACAGCTTGGACGTGTGCTCAATAAAAATGCGTATACGGCAATGGAAGACTGCGATGTGATTGCATGGATCATCGATGTTACCCAGAAATTCGGTCCCGGAGATGAATTCATTTTGAAGCGGATCAAGACATTGCACAAACCGGTGCTTTTGCTCGTAAACAAGATCGATAAGCTTTCAAAAGAAAAGATTCTGCAAGCTTTGATGAATTGGCAGCAGAAATATGATTTTGATGAGATCATTCCGATCAGTGCCAAAGAAAAGGACAATTTGGATGAAGTTCTCGATACCATCCAAGGATACTTGCCGGAAGGAGAGGCTTTGTATCCGGACGATATGAAAACCGATCATGACGAAAATTTCCGGATTTGCGAGATCATTCGGGAAAAAATCTTGAACAAGACCAATGAGGAAGTTCCTCACAGCATAGCTGTTGTGCTTGAAAAAAAACAATTCAAAGATGAAAAATGGTTCATTGACGCTTTGATTATCGTAGATCGTGATTCTCAAAAAGGAATTTTGATCGGAAAACAAGGATCGATGATCAAAGAAATCCGGATTGCTTCTCAAAGAGAACTGAAAAAAATGCTCGGTTATCCAATTGATCTCGAATTGTATGTACGCGTTGAAAAAAATTGGCGCAACAAAGAACAGAAGATTCGAGAGTTCGGATTGGATGAATTAAACGAAGGTGCGATGTAAAATGATCGATATCACCGGCCTTGTGCTTTCTGTGCAGGATCACAAAGAAAGAAACGGAATTGTTTATGTGCTGCTCGAAGATCGGATCCAAAGTGTCTATGCCAGAGGGATCCAATCCCCGGCATCAAAAAACAGAAGATTATGCAATCCGTTTTCAGATGTGACATTGATCGTTTCCGAGCAAAAAAGCAGTACAATGGATAAGTTGATCAAAGGGAATGTGAACAAATATTATTATCACATACAAGATGATCTTATTGCTCAAAGTGTATGCTTCGTGCTGCGGGACTGCCTGTTTCGAGTGCATATTGTTCCTGAATATCAAAAGCTGCTCAAAAAAGTGTGGGAAAATTTTTCGGATAAAGTTTCCAATCTGAATTACGCATGTTTTTTGATGGGAAAGATTTTGAAAAACGAAGGAATTTCACCGAATGTAAATGCTTGTGTTTCCTGTGGTTCGAAGCAGAAGATCGAAACCGTTTCAATGGTTGGAGGAGGGTTTCTTTGTGTCAACTGCAATCAGGGGCAATATCCGAAATGGCCGAAAGAAGATCTTGAAAAACTGCGCAATGTCTTGATCGTAAAAGACGATCTTGTCGATGTGCTCGCCAAGCATGCATCGTATGACCTTGATGATTTTTTGTTTTTGGCGAAGTGGTTTGAATACTTTGAAAATGTTGAACTTCCAAGTGTTCGCTTTCTTTCTTCGATTCGGACGCTTGGACAGGGAAAGGCTTAGAGGCCTTTTTTTGTTGACATAAATATGATATAATAAAACAGTCTATCCTTATCGTTTTAAGGGAAATAAAATATATGGAAAGAGGAGATCAAAGTGAACGAAAAAACCTTCAATGATGTAGTAGCCCATATGAAAAACTCGGGATTTGTGTATCAAGGATCCGAAATTTACGGAGGGCTGGCCAATACTTGGGATTTTGGTCCTTTAGGAGTTGAATTAAAAAATAATATCAAAAATGCGTGGTGGAAACGATTTATTCAGGAAAGTGTACATAATGTCGGCATCCAAAGCGCGATCTTAATGAATCCGAATGTTTGGGTTGCAAGCGGTCATGTCGGAGGGTTTTCCGATCCTTTGATGGACTGCAAAGCGTGCAAGTCGAGATTTCGCGCGGATCAACTGATCGAAGAGGCAACGGGCGGAGAAGTGAATCCAGCCGGAATGAGTAATGAAGAAATGGAACAATTCATTAAGGACCACAACATTGCATGCCCGAAATGCGGCGCTCACGATTTTACATCTATTCGTCAATTCAATTTAATGTTTAAGACATTCCAAGGTGTATTGGAAGATGCAAAAAGCACAATTTACCTTCGTCCTGAAACAGCACAGGGAATCTTCGTCAACTTTAAAAATGTTCAGCGGACAATGCGAAAGAAACTTCCTTTCGGAGTTGGGCAGATCGGAAAAAGTTTTCGAAACGAGATCACGCCGGGAAACTTTATTTTCCGTATGCGTGAATTCGAACAAATGGAACTTGAGTTTTTCTGTAAACCGGGAACAGATTTGGAATGGTTCGATTACTACTGCAAAACTTGTGTGCAGTTTTTAAAAGATCTCGGTTTGAAAGACGAAAATGTGCGCTTGCGTGCTCATGAACAGCAAGAACTTGCGCATTACTCTAACGGAACAAGCGATATCGAATACAATTTCGCACATCCGATCGGCTGGGGAGAGCTGTGGGGTATCGCAGATCGAACGGATTTTGATTTGAAAGCCCATCAAGAAACAAGCAAGCAGTCTTTAGAGTACTTTGATCAGGAAACAAACGAAAAATATATTCCTTATGTGATCGAGCCAAGTGTGGGAGTAGAACGTTTGCTGTTGGCCATTATGTGCGAAGCATATACGGAAGAAGAAGTTGGAGAAAAGGATACCCGTCTTGTGTTGAAGCTTCATCCTTGTCTTGCGCCATACAAAGCGGCAATCCTTCCTTTATCGAAAAAATTAAGCGATGAAGCGATGGAAATATTCCATAAAGTGGCAAAAGAGTTTTCGACCACATTCGATGAGGCGCAAAGTATCGGAAAGCGATATCGTCGCCAAGATAGCATCGGAACTCCGTATTGTGTCACAGTGGATTTTGAAACAGAAAAAGATGGCTGTGTTACGGTGCGGGATCGCGATACTATGGAACAGGAACGTGTTGCGATTGACGATCTTTGCGATTATTTAAGGAAAAGAACACAATTTTAAGAGGTAGCATTTGGCTTGGATCAAAGAAGAAGATATGAAAAATATCCGCCAAGGGGCGGATATCGTAGATATCATCAGTAAATATATATCGGTCGAAAAAAAAGGAAAAAACTACGTCGCACAGTGTCCGTTTCATGACGACCACGATCCTTCAATGTCGATCTCGGAAGAAAAGCAGATTTTTAAATGCTTTGTATGCGGAACCGGAGGGAATGTTTTCTCGTTCGTGCAGAAAATAGAAAATATTTCCTTTCCGGAAGCCGTATATAAAGTGGCTCAATGGATCAACTATCCCCTTCAGGTTGATACGATCCAGATCAAGGAGAAAAAAGATCCTTTCGAAAAAGAGCGAAACATTCTGAACGAATACACAAAGTATTTACAATATGAATTAAACAGCGAGGACGGAGAGTTTGCTTTATCGGCATTAAAAAAGCGAAAATTTGATGAAGCGGTAATTGAAAAGTTTCAGATCGGTTATGCGCCGCAAGGAAAGAAAAACGATTATTTCTTTCAGGCCAAAGGTTATGAAGAAACTGCTCTTGAAAATGCGGGTGTCATGCATGATGGCAGGGCGGTTTTTTTTGACCGGATCATGATTCCCATCCATGATCCGAATGGAGCTGTGGTCGGATATACGGCTCGAAGAGTGGGCGACAACGATCAGATTCCAAAATATATCAATACGGCCTCTACTCCGTTATACGAAAAGGGAAAGCTGATTTTTAATTACCATCGTGCAAAAGAGAGCGCACGCAAAAAAGGACGCGTTATCTTATGCGAAGGAGCTATGGATGTTCTTGGCTTGGAAAAAGCAGACATTCATGAAGGGATTGCATGTCTTGGGACTGCATGTACGCAAGAGCAATTGCGTTTGATCGGACGTTTAAAAGTTCCGGTTCATGTCTGGTACGATAATGACCGGGCCGGGAAAAAAGCAGCGTATACATTCGGCAAGATGGCTATGGAAGCGCAAATTCCTTTTTCAATTGTCGAAAATTCAAAGACAAAAGATCCGGATGAAGTGTTTTGCGAATTTGGAGCCGGGGAAGTGCAGCACATAGCGGAGCATACAATTTCGTTTATTGAATTTTTGTTTCGTTATTTGCCCGATCAATACAATCTGGAAAATTACGAAGAGAAAAAAGCGTTCGCGCTTGAAATGAATAGCGTAATTTCAAAGATGAGTGATTCGTTTGAAAAACCGGGATATTTATCACGTCTTAAACAATTGACAGGGTTCGATTTTTCTTTGACATCCGATACGCAAGGTCAAAAAGAAAAAAGAATCGAAAAAAGAAGACCCTTATATATTCCGGCACCGCAAAACGGAAGAAAGAAAGCGGAATTTTATATCCTTAATTCCATCCTTTCATCGAAGCAGTATTCTCTTCGTTTTAAGGAAGAAATTGGATTTTTTAAAGATGAAACGTATCGTCTTTTATCCTTATATATTTACGATCATTATCGAACGGAAGATAAACTGGATGCCAATGACTTGTTTGCTTCCATCGAAGAAGAAGAAGTCCGAAACTTGTTGGCTTCCTTATTGACATATGAAGAAAACGAAGTCAATGAGGAAGTGTTTGAAGATAGTTTATGGAAGATCAAGGAATGCACGATCAACGAGCAAATTGAAAAAATCAACGGCCAGATTCAGAGGATCCATGATCCTTTGCAGAAGGTGGCTCTTGCCAAGACGAAAGCCTTATTGATCGAAGAGCGAAACAAAATCAGAAATCGAAAGGAAGGTTGATGAAATGCCTACACTTGAAAAAAAATTAACAAAAAAGAAATTCGCCGATTTGGATGAAGCAAAATTGTACCTTGAAGCAATGCGTGATGCGAATGTTGATATCACGCAAAACGAATTCATGGATTCGATTTCCCATCTTAATCTTGACGATGAAACAACGGATGAACTGTTTAATTGGTGCGAAGAAAACAATATCAATTTCGTGGTAGATAGCGATGACTATGAAATGGATGGGGATGAAGATCTCGGAGATGAAATGGATGATGAAGATTCTTCGATCGACGATTCGATTTCTCAGTTGGAGCAAACCTTTGCGAATGCATCTCATGCCAAGATCAACGATCCGGTAAAAATGTATTTAAAAGAGATCGGACAAATTCCTTTGTTGAATCCGAAAGAAGAGCCGATTATTGCCAAAAGAATTCAGGATGGGGTGGAAGCCAAAGAAAAACTGGAAGCCGATCCGAATATGGATGAAAATAAAAGAAAAGAATTGGAACGGGTGGCTGAAGATGGCGAACAGGCAAAACAACTTTTGATTTCTTCCAATTTACGTCTTGTCGTTTCAATCGCGAAAAAGTATGTCGGACGAGGTATGCTGTTTTTGGATTTGATTCAAGAAGGAAACTGCGGCTTGATCAAGGCGGTCGAAAAATTCGACTATACCAAAGGTTTTAAGTTCTCGACTTATGCGACATGGTGGATTCGTCAATCGATTACACGTGCCATTGCCGACCAAGCTCGGACGATTCGTATTCCGGTGCATATGGTAGAAACGATCAATAAATTGACAAGAATTCAGCGTCAATTGGTGCAGGATCTAGGACGCGATCCGCTTCCGGAAGAAATTGCTGAAAAAATGGAAGGAATCAGTGCCGAAAAGGTGCGCGAAATCCAGAAAATCGCTTTGGATCCGGTATCTTTGGAAACTCCGATCGGAGAAGAAGATGACTCGCATTTGGGAGATTTTATCGAGGATAAAGATACATTATCGCCAGATGACTATACGAACAATCAATTGCTCAAAGACGAAATCAACGCAGTCTTGCAAGGTTTGACGGAACGTGAAGAAAAAGTTCTGCGTTTGCGTTTCGGTTTGCTGGACGGGCGTACAAGAACGTTGGAAGAAGTGGGCAAAGAGTTTAATGTGACGCGTGAGCGGATTCGTCAAATCGAAGCGAAAGCGTTGCGGAAATTAAAACATCCAAATCGCTCGAAACGGTTAAAAGACTTTGTGAAGTCATGATCAAATTATCGAATCGGCTTCAAGCTTTGTTTGAATGGTGCGATGGAGAAGTCATTGCAGATATCGGTTGCGATCATGGGTATATTTCTTTGAAACTTGCACAGGAAAAAGGAAAAAAAGTGTATGCCTGCGATGTGGCGCAGGGACCATTGCAACGTGCAAGAACGCTGTTCGAAAAAGAAGAGGCAGATATTTGCTGCCTTTTGATGAATGGGATTGTAAATTTGCCTGACGATGTCGATCAGATCTTGATTGCAGGCATGGGAGGCCAGTTGATGATTTCCATCCTTGAGGATGGAAAAGAAAAAGCGAGCCATCTTCAAAGCATGATCCTTTCTCCACATAAAGATGCACCGGATTTGAGAAAGTATTTGATCGATCACCATTTTCGAATCGTAAAAGAAAGAACGATCAAAGAAGGAAATCATTTTTATCCGATCCTTTATGTCATGCATGGAAAGCAAGAGCGTAGTGTTTTAAAAGATTATTACGGATATCACATGATCGAAGATGAAGAATACAAGCAGTTTGTGGATCATGAATATAAAAAGTGGAAAGCGTTGGAACTTAGTGTACCTGCATCACAATTCAAAGAAGGGGAAAAGCGTTTAAAGCTTTTAGAACAGATAAGAACGAAGAGATCATGCTGATCTCTTTTTCTTTTGCGGAATTGTGTTTTTTTGATGGAAATTAATTAGTCTAAAATTACTTTTTATACACGGGAATTCAAAAAATCGCTTTCAAAACGATTTAAAAAGACTTATAATAATAACGCTATGTATGTGTATTTACATACGAAGGAGGAAATACTTTAATGGCAAAACAGTTTCAATCTATGGATGGTAACACTGCTGCCGCCCATAATGCCTATGCTCTTACTGAGATGAGCTGTATTTACCCAATCACCCCATCTTCACCTATGGCTGAAGTCATGGATGTTTGGGCAAGTCAGGGTAGAAAAAACGCTTTTGACGAAGTTGTCAAAATTGCCGAATTACAATCAGAAGCCGGAGCTTCTGGAGCAGTTCACGGTGCTGCTCAAGCTGGTGTATTGCCAACAACATTTACCGCATCACAAGGTTTGTTGTTGATGATCCCAAATATTTATAAATGGGTTGGGGAAAACCTTCCTGTCGTATTGCATGTTGCGGCTCGTTCTCTTGCAAGTCGTTCATTAAACATTTTCGGTGACCACGAAGACGTTTATGCAGTTCGTCAAACTGGTGTTCCTATGCTTTCAAGTCATTCCGTACAAGAAGTTATGGATCTTGCGGGTGTTGCTCATTTGACTGCGATCAAATGTCATGTACCGTTTGTTCATTTCTTTGATGGATTCCGAACTTCTCATGAAGTGGATAAGATCGAAGTATTTGATACAGAGAAATACAAAGAACTGATCGACTGGAAAGCTCTTGACGAATTCCGTAAAAACGCAATGCAGCCACACACAAATCCTGTGACTCGCGGTGCAAATGAAAACGATGATATCTTCTTCCAAGGTGTGGAAGCAAGAAACAAACACTATGAAAACATCCCTGATGTTGTCGCTGATTATATGGCGAAAATTTCTGAAATTACAGGTCGTGATTACAAACCTTTCAACTATGTCGGTGCACCTGATGCAGAACGTGTAATCGTTGCGATGGGTTCTGTAACGGAAACTGCAACAGAAGTTGTCAATGATCTGATTTCAAAAGGTGAAAAAGTCGGATTGATCAAAGTTCACTTGTATCGTCCATTCTCTACAAAATATCTTGAAGCGGTTCTTCCTGAAACAACAAAGAAAATCGCTGTTCTTGATCGTACAAAAGAAGGCGGAGCAAGCGGCGATCCTCTTTATCTCGATGTTCTTGCTTCATTGAAAGGCAAAGACATTCAGATCGTTGGCGGACGTTACGGTCTTGGAAGTCACGATACAGAACCAAATCAAGTTTTGGCTGTATATGAAGAACTGAAAAAAGACGAACCAAAAGATCAATTTACGATCGGTATCGAAGACGATGTGACAATGACATCTCTTCCTGTCGACAAATCATACAAGATCAAGAGCGATGCAACAGAATGTCTGTTCTGGGGTCTTGGATCTGACGGTACGGTTTCGGCAAACAAATCTTCAATCAAAATCATTGGAGATAACACGGATATGTATGCTCAAGGATACTATGCATACGACTCGAAAAAGGCCGGTGGTGTAACTCGTTCTCACTTGCGTTTCGGTAACAGCCCGATCCATTCGACATATTATATCAACAATGCCGACTTCATTTCTTGCTCGCTTGATTCATATATGTTCAAATATGATCTTGCCCGGAACTTGAAAGATGGCGGAACATTCTTGTTGAATACAACATTCTCGCCGGAAGAAGTTGTAAAACATATGCCTAACCGTCTGAAAAAAGAATTGGCAGAAAAACATGCGAAATTCTATATTATCGATGCAACTGCAATCGCGCAGACAATTGGTATGGGACGTCGTACAAATACGATCCTTCAATCTGCGTTCTTCGCATTGAACCCACAAATCATGCCAATCGATAAAGCTGTTGAATTGATGAAAGCGGCAGCGAAGAAATCTTATGGTAAAAAAGGTGATGCGGTTGTTGAATTGAACTACCGCGCAATCGATGCCGGAAAAGACGGTGTCGTTGAAGTGGCAGTTGATCCAGAATGGGCAAATCTTCCAAGCGGAAGCTTACGTAAAGAAACTGGCGATCCTTATTGGGATGAATATGCTTCAAGAATCAATGGTCTTGAAGGATACGATATGCCTGTCAGCGCCTTTACGAAAAACAAAGTTCTTGACGGAACAATGCAAAACAATATCGCGTTTAAAGAAAAACGTGAAATTGCGACAAACGTTCCTGAATGGACACCGGAAAACTGTATTCAATGTGGATTCTGTTCATTTGTATGTCCTCATGCAACGATCCGTACATTCGCATTGACTCCTGAAGAAATCGCCAATGCACCGAAAGAATTTGAAGGATTCGCAACATTGCCGTTGATGGGTAAACCAAATACTGATCTTCGCTTCCGCGTGCAAGTATCTCCATCAAACTGTGTCGGATGTGGATTGTGTGTTAGCGAATGTCCGGGCAAGGCAGGAAACAAAGCGCTTGCGATGACTGATATCAACTCGCAATTGTACTTGGATCCGCTTGCTGACTATTTATTCAAACAAACTGAATACAAATCGGATCTGTTCCCTAAAACAACAATCAAGGGAAGTCAGTTCCAAATGCCATATTTCGAAGTTCCTGGATCATGTCCTGGATGTGGTGAAACACCATACTATCGTTTAGCTTCTCAATTGTTCGGTAAAGATATGCAAATTGCCAATGCAACAGGATGCTCTTCGATTTACTGTGGTGCAAACCCTTCAACACCATTTGTTAAAGATAAAGACGGAAACGGTACAGCTTGGGCGAACTCTTTATTCGAAGACAACGCTGAATTTGGATATGGTATGGCTCTTGCAAACAACTATACAGCGTCGAAGGTTCTCAAGATCATGGAAGACAATTTGGATAAAGTGACTCCTGAATTGAAAGATCTCTTCGAACAATATTTGGCTGCCGGAAACGATCGTGATAAACAACGTGAATTGGCACCGAAAATTAAAGAACTTGTAGCAAAAGCAGATGTTGAAGAAGATGTGAAATCACTTGCTGAATACGACCTTGTTTCTAAATCAAACTGGATCGTCGGCGGTGATGGATGGGCTTATGACATCGGTTACGGTGGTGTAGACCATGTGCTTGCAAACAATGTAAATGTAAATATCCTCGTATTGGATACAGAAGTTTATTCAAATACAGGTGGACAATCTTCTAAATCGAGCCAACGTTCTTCGATCGCAAAATTCGCAGCCGGCGGTAAGACGACAGCGAAGAAAGATCTTGGACAGATCGCTATGACTTACGGACACGTTTATGTTGCTTCTGTATGTATGGGTGCTGATAAAATGCAAACTTTGAAAGCATTCCAAGAAGCAGAAAGCTATGACGGACCATCTTTGATTATTGCCTACGCACCATGTGTAGAACACGGAATCAAAGGAGGATTGGGTAACCATCAACAAGTTCAACGTGAAGCTGTAGAATGCGGTTATGTTGACATTTATCGTTATGACCCAAGAAAAGAAAAACCATTAACGATTGATCGTAAACAAGAACCTGATTACTCGAAGATGGAAGCATTCATGATGAAAGAAAATCGTTTTGCTCAACTTGTTAAATTAAAAGGCAAAGAAGAAGCCGACAAGATGTTTGAACGAGCAGTTGAAGATGCAAAACGTCGTCATGAAAGACTTCTTGCGATTGAAAAAGAAGGAATCTAATGATTTTATCTTTTAAGAGATAGCCAAACGGCTATCTCTTTTTTGACATTTAATCGGAAAATGACTATAATTCAGTTTATGAAGCTAAAACTATGTTTTGATTGTGATGATACTTTATATGATCTTTCTTGGCCGTTTCGAATGAGCTTGGATCATATGCTTGATAAGACCGCACTTGATTCGATTGACTTGGAAAAGTTTTATTTGGATTATCGAAAAGCGGGAGATGAAATTTTCGATCAGATCCAGAACGGAAAAATAACGATTGACGAATCCGGACAATATCGCATCAAGAAAGTGTGCGATCAATATGGAATTGCGATCGATGACCAATTTGCAAAAGAGTTTCAGAAAATGTATCGGGGATATCAGCAGAATATTACGATGTCCTCTGAATTGACGGAGTACTTGAGCGAAAAAGATGTCGAACTTGCGATCTTGACCAACGGAGAACATGAGCATCAATATGCGAAATTGGCAACTCTCGGTGTATTTGATTATTTTCATCCTTCCCATGTATTCACGAGCGGAAAGACCGGATTCGCAAAACCGGATCCTCGAGCTTTCGAACATGTCATGAAAACCTTGAATGAAAATGCCATGGATTGGTACTATATCGGCGATTCTTATACAAACGATATGGAGGGTGCCAAAAATATAGGAATGAAAACCATTCATTTCAACCGCCACCACGGCCCGGAAGGCAAGGCTAGCGATTATGTCGTATACAACGAAAATCAGCTGATTGAATTATTAAAAGAGCTTTCTGCTTAATGCCGAAAGCTCTTTCTGTATTTTAGAGGAGTTGTATTCATACACTCTTTAAATTGCCGGATAAAATACGATGCATTCGTAAATCCAACCTCTAGACAAATGTCGTAAACTGACATTGTTGTGTTCCTTAGTAATTCGCACGCCTTTTCAATCCGATATTGGATCAAATAATGAATTGGTGAATCATTGCGGATTTTTTTAAATAACCGTCCGACATAGTTTTCTGAACATTCGATCAATTCAGCGAGCTCTTCAAGGTGGATCTCTTCTTTATAATGCTCCTTAATGTATGATTGGATCATTTTATAACGATCGATCGCAAGACGCTGTTCTTCGTTATAATGAATATCTTTTTGCACGAAAAGCTCCATTTCGTACATGATCAAAAACAATTGGAATAACATGACTTTCGCTTCGTAATAAGCGTAATCGCCCTCTTGTGCAAGGCAGTCGATCAAATCTTCGACTAATCTATGGATCATCGAATATGCGAGAAGGTCCGGTGAGATCAATGAAGAAAATCCTGAAATATGTTCAAGAAAAGGGGCAATGATGTCGTTTTGAAATGCATCGTTCATGCTTGAGCTAAGCAGCTGGGGGTCGAACAAGATCGCATGATGGATCGTATCTTTAGTAAATCCCGTGATGGCATGAAGATCTTCCGAATCGATAAACGCAATATCCCCTTCATGAAGCATAATTGTATTTAAATTTTGTTCCAATTCAAGAGTGCCTTTTTCCACATAAAGAATTTCGCATTCTGAATGCCAATGTCGATCAACATAGAAACGGTTGGGGTATTCTTTTTCCAAAGAGGTAAGATCGAATTTTAAGTATTGAATGGGATAGCGTATGCTTCCATGTTCGACTTTTTCTTTCAATAATGAGTAATCATCCATAATTTTTTTCCTATTCTTTCTATATTATAAACTACAGAAAAAAAGAATAAAAACCCAAAATTAAAGAAATGTATGGCATCACTCCATTAAAAGAGATGAAAATAGACCTATTTTTCGCTATAATGGATTTTGTTATAGGGAAAATGACTCTAGGAGGAAACAATGGACATAAATACAATCGTGTTGGTCTTGACCTTGCTTAGCGGTGTCGCCCTGTTCTTATACGGAATGAGCATCATGGGAGACGGGCTGAAACAAATGGCCGGAAATAAGCTGGAATTGATCTTGTACAAGCTTACCAATACCCCTGTAAAGGGGCTGATCTTAGGAGCAGCCGTCACTGCGGTCATCCAATCTTCTTCGGCAACGACAGTTATGGTTGTCGGATTCGTAAATTCCGGAATGATGAAAGTTTCGCAAGCCATAGGAATTATCATGGGGGCGAATATCGGAACAAGTATTACAGGATGGATCTTGTGTTTATCTTATATTGATGGACAACAAGGTATCGCACAATTACTTTCTACCGCAACAATTTCCGCCGTTGTGGCAATATTGGGAATCATCTTCAGAACCTTCTTGAAAAAAGATATTTATCGCCAGTTAGGAAATATCATGCTCGGTTTTGCGATCTTAATGGTAGGGATGCAAACCATGTCCGGCGCTGTGGCCCCATTAAAAGATTCTCCTGCCTTTATCGATATGCTTACTTCATTTACTAATCCAGTCTTAGGTATTGTGTTTGGAATATTGCTTACAGCTGTACTTCAATCTGCTTCTGCAGCAGTCGGTGTGCTTCAGGCTTTATCGGTCACTGGGGCCATCGTGTTTCAATCCGCTTTTCCGATGATCATGGGAATCGGGATCGGTGCCTCTTGTCCTGTTTTGCTGTCGGCTGTCGGAACGAATAAATATGGCAAGAGAACGGCTTTTGTCTATTTGATCAATGATGTATTCGCAATGCTTTTAGGATCTATCCTTTTTTATTCCGTCAATGCATTTGTTCATTTTGATTTTTTGAATATGACGATGTCTCCGTTCTCGGTTGCATACTTGAATACGATCTATCGTGCTGTGGCCATGCTGATTCTCCTGCCATTTGTCAAAGGAATCGAAAAAATCGTGACATTCATTATTCCGGGAAAAGATGAGGACGATGACGATGATGAAGACTTCGAACGTTTGGAAGAACGTTTCCTCGCTTATCCGGCCATTGCCATTAATCAATGTCAGCGTTCGATCGTTTTTATGGCACGAAGTTGTCTGAAAAATCTTGCTCGGTCATATACATTGTATGGGGATTACACTGAAAAGCTCTACAACAAAGTAAAAAGCCGCGAAAAGAAAGTCGATAAATACGAAGATAAAATCGGTGGTTATTTGATTCAGCTGACAGGAAAAGAAATGACTGAAATTCAATCGAAGGAAGTGTCTGAATATTTGCATTGTATCGGTGATTTCGAACGGACAGGAGATCATGCTTACCATATCGCAAATATCGCAAAAGATATGTTTGAAAAAAAAATTCGGTTTTCTTCGATTGCCGAACATGAATTGTCCGTTTTGGAAAGTGCGACTATGGATATCATGGATCTGACCATCGATTCATTTGAAGCACAAGATCTCGAAAATGCCAAACGTGTTGAACCGCTTAAGGATTTGATCAGTATCTTATGCGATGAATTGAAGATGCGGCACGTTCAAAGGTTGCGTGACGGCGTCTGTTCTCTTGATCAGGGAATTTATTACAGCGATTTGCTGAATAATCTGGAACGAATTGCCGATCATTGTTCGAATGTTGCGATATGCCTTTTGGAAACGGCTCGCTCAGACTATGATACTCATGCATATCTCAGTCGGTATCGTCGTGAAAAGACAGGAGAATACGCACAGTATTTCAATGAATACGACCAAAAGTACGAAATATAAAAACAGACTCGATGAAGATCAATCGGGTCTTTCGTTTAGAAAGGATAGGAATATGTTGATCAGTACGATTCAATCTATGGATTCTCTTCCAATGATGAAAAAAAGCGGTATCGATGCCGTAATCGTTTCTTTTGAAAAAGTATCTATACGAACGGAAAAAAAACATCCGCTTTCCACATTGAAAGATTGGAAGGCGGCCTGCAAGGAAAACGGTCTTGAACTTTACGTTAATGCTTTGAAACTTTTTATGGAAGAAGAGATCGAATTTCTTGAACTGTTTATGCGAGAATGCAAAAAAATCGATGTAAACGGTATTTATTACGCAGATGAGGGTGTCTTTCAAATCGCAAAGGAGCTCGGAATCGAGAATAAATTAATTTATCAGCCGGAAACACTTGTGACAAATACGCCTGATGTGCGATTTTATTTGGACTTGGGAGTACAAAGCGTATGTCTGGCTCATGAACTTTCTCTTCATGAAATTTTGGAAATCGGAAAAAACTGCCCGCAGGCAGAAGTTCTTATTCATGGTTATTTTTCTATTTTGTATTCAAGAAGGCCACTCGTTTCCAACTATCTCCATCACTTAGGAAAAGAAAAAGAAAAAGATCATTATAAGCTTATTGAACAAACGAGAAACGAGAAAATGCCGATCCTGGAAGATGAAACAGGTACTCATATTTTTTCGGCTTTTCCAATCAATTCTTATGCTCAGATCGAACAGTTGCGGCAATGCGGCATTGAGCGGTTTCGACTCGATAATATATGGATGAGCGACGAGCAATGTGCCCAAATCGCAAGTACATATCAAAAGATCCTGCAAAACGAAAAATTCGAAAAACACGAAAAGATCAGCAGCGATCACTGGTATGGACAAAAAACTGTAAAGAAGAAGGTGAACGAATGAATCAGATCGAATTGTTAGCTCCGGCCGGGAATTTGGAAAAGGCGAAAATCGCGATTCTTTACGGAGCCGATGCTGTATATATTGGAGGGAAACAGTTTTCTCTTCGTTCCAGAGCATCTAATTTTACAAAGGAAGATATGGTTGAATTGGTCAAATTTGCCAATGACCACGATGCAAAAGTTCATGTAACTGTTAATTTGCTCCCGCATGACGAAGATTTGTCTGGACTTACTGAGTACCTGCAGACGCTGGATGAAATTGGGGTACATGCCATTATCGTTGCTTCTCCGGCAATTATGAAACTTGCCAAGAAACTTCAGTGTCGTTTTGAAATCCATGTATCTACTCAACATTCTTCGACGAATTCAAAAGCAGCGCGTTTTTGGAAAGACCAAGGGATGGATCGTGTCGTCCTTGGAAGAGAATGCACGCTTGAGGAAGTGCGCTTGATTTGCGAAAAAAATATTTTGCCAATCGAAGTGTTCATTCATGGAGGGATGTGTATTTCGTATTCCGGACGTTGTGTATTAAGCAATCACATGACTTTGCGGGATGCCAATCGCGGAGGATGCGCGCAAAGCTGCCGCTGGAAATATCATTTGATGGATGAAGAAATCGAGCTTTCTGATCCAGAAGATCTCTTTTCTATGTCTTCGAAAGATCTGCAAGCAGTTCGATATATCGAAAAGCTTATTCAATACGGGGTTGCTTCCTTAAAGATTGAAGGGCGCATGAAATCTGCCTACTATTTGGCAACGGTTGTTTCAAGTTATCGGTACTTAATCGATCGAATCATGGAAAAAGGATATGCAAGCGATGAGGAAATCGAAAAAACAGAAAGAGAAATCCGAAAGGCTGAAAATCGGCCTACAGGCCCAGGATTTTATGAAGGGATCCCGAATGAAAAGGTCCAATTGTATGTGGATCATGATGAAATTGTGACCCAAGAATATGTTGCTTCGGTCTTAGACTATGATCCATTTACCAAAGAAGCGAAACTGCAGGTAAAAAACCATTTTCTGCCCAACCGCGTAATGGAAATTTTCGGTCCGCATATTGAAAGTGTATCGGTCAAGGTTGGAAAGATTTATGATGAAAACGGAATTGAAGTGGAAGTTTGCAATAAACCGATGCAAATCGTGTATACTAAATGGGACGGACCGATCGAAAAGGATGCTATGATCCGTAAAGTCGGCAATTAACAGGAAAAAGAGGAGAGTGCAGTTTTATGAAATTAAGTGAGAGTTTCTTTTATACATTACGGGAAAATTCAAAAGACGAAGATTCCGCTTCGGGAAATTTGCTCGTACGAGCAGGGATGATCAAAAAAAGTTCCAACGGAATGTACATGATTATGCCGATGGGAAAAAAAGTACTTGCAAAGATCGAAAATATCATTCGCGAGGAGATGGATGCCAAAGGAGCGCAGGAACTTTTGATGCCTGCTCTGATCCCGGAAGACATTTACGTACAATCTGGACGACGTAGTGCGTTTGGATCGAATATGTTCACATTGCTTGACCGTTACAGCAAAAAATACGTTTTGGGACCGACACATGAAGAATTATTCGCTGTTGCAGCAAGTATGGATGGAAAATCTTATAAAGACTATCCTTACAACTTGTATCAGATTCAAACAAAGTTCAGGGATGAAACAAGGCCTCGTTATGGATTGATCCGTACGCGCGAATTTATCATGAAAGATGCGTATACGTTTGATATCGATCAAGATGGTCTGGATGTGCAATACGAAAAAATGTACGATGCGTACTGCAAGATTTTCGACCGTTTCGGTTTGACATACAAGATCGTTCGTGCCGATACAGGAGCGATGGGCGGTTTGCTTTCCGAAGAATATCAAGCGATTACGAATGTTGGAGAAGATATCGTGGTGGGATGCGAGAACTGCGATTTCTCAAGCAATTTGGAAATTACAGAAGTAATTGATCAAAGCGAAGCAAGTACAGAAGAAAAGAAAGAAATCGAATGTGTGGAAACACCAAACGCCAAAACCATTGAAGAAGTGGCGGCATTCTTTGAGAAGCAGCCGGAAGATTTCGTCAAGACTTTGCTTTACAATGTGGATGGAAAAATTGTGGCATTCTGCATTCCGGGAGATCGCGAATTGAATGAAACAAAAGCTTTGAAAGCATTGAATGCTGGCGAAATGGAATTGGCAGACTTCGCAGATGTGGAAAAAGCGACAGGAGCCAAAGTCGGATTTGCCGGGCCGGTTGGATTGAATGTTCCGGTCTATATGGACCGTCATATTGAAAAGATGCGCAATTTCATTGTCGGGGCGAACAAGACCGATCATCACTTTGTCAATGTGAATGTGGATGATTTCAAGCCGGTAGCAGTAATTGATTTGTGTCAAGTAAAAGAAGGGGATGTGTGCCCTTGCTGCGGGGCGAAATTGACATTCGATCATGGGATCGAAGTAGGAAACTTATTCAAATTAGGAACAAAGTATGCAACCACAATGAATTTATTGTATACGGATGCCAACAATGAGCAGAAACCGGTTTGGATGGGCAGTTACGGAATAGGGCTTGCGCGGTGCATGGCGGCGGTTGTCGAACAGCATCATGACGAGCACGGAATTATTTGGCCGCTCGAGATTGCACCGTTTAGAGCATGTATTGTGGTCGTGCAGTCTAAAGACGAAGAACAAATGAGATGTGCAAATGAGCTGTATGACTACTGCTTGAACAATCATTATGATGTATTGCTTGATGACCGCAAGGAACGTGCAGGAGTTAAATTCAAAGATATGGAATTGATCGGTATACCTTATCGAATCACGGTAGGACGCGGAATTAAAGATGGTTTGGTGGAATGGACTGACCGCTCGAAAGAAGGCAAAGAAGAGATTACTCTTGAGGAAGCCAGATCACGGATCGACAAGATATTTTGTCGCTGAAATGTAAACGTTTACTAAGCATTTATGTAAATTTACGAAATTTTGAATATATTTTTCATTTACTTTTCATTCGTTTTCAGGTATATTGAAAGCATTATGGGAGGATGGTATAACATGCAAAATAAAATTCATATTGGAAGTCGACAAGTGATTCTGAATTATAGTAAAGCGTATCCAAAAAATCGTGAAACCTTACTTGGTTCTGATTCTTTTAAACGATTTATTCGATACTTTATTCATTCGACTCAGGAAAACAGTCCAAAACTTTATGATTACGTCATTCGTCATGGAAAGTTTACCGAAGATGAAGCGACGGAAAATTTTGTGACATTCTTGCGTATCTTGGCGATTTTTAAAATCGAAGAGATTGACAGCGAATATTTAGAAGAAAGAGAAGTTCTTCTGGAATTTTTGGAAGAGCTCTATAAATCATGGAGAACCTTGCAACGGTTCGGATATATGTATTCGGAAAAGACATCGGATTTCGGAATCAATAATTTAGTGCAAAAAGACAGTTCTTTGAACGACCTGATCCTTCGCACATTCCGTTTGTTTGAAGAAAAAGTACAAGGGCGTCCAAACCTTGTATACCGTCAGGTGCAAGCAGGGACAAACGCCTGCTTCTCTGTACATAAAGCAAAAGAATTTACCAAACTTGATGAATATAAGAAACTGGAAACAATTCCGATCATCGATACGGTCATGCTTCGTACGCCGATGATCCTTCATCCGAAATCAAGTAAGAGAACGGGAATGTTTACGGAAATCGATCACAATCCAATCAATTCTTTCTCGTTTAATGAAAATGAATGGTTCTGCTTCCCAATGAAGGTCGGAAAATTGTTGTGTTTTGTTTACTTTAATTCAAAATATACAGCTTCGGCACTTTCTTTGGCGAACTTATTTGAGCTTGCAACACGTGAAGAAGCTGCCGAAAAACCGGATCTGATCGTATTGTACGGAAATGAAGACAATAAAAACGAAACGACATTCTATCATGATACGGAAAACGATATCTGGATCGGTTCGATTTCGGATCATCCGCGAGTAGAATACTTTGGCTATATGAAAAAAATGGCTCTGACTCTTCATAACTTGGCAATGATGCACCAAGGATGGTTGCCGATCCACGGCGCGTTCATGAATATTACTTTAAATGATGGACGTACAAAGGGAATCATGCTTATGGGAGATTCGGGTGCCGGAAAATCTGAGTCAATCGAAGCGTTGAAAGTGGTTGGAAAAGATATTATCAAGAATGTGGAAGTTGTATTTGACGATATGGGAACAATTCATATCGAAGATGGAGTACCATACGGACAAGGGACGGAAATCGGTGCCTTCATTCGATTGGATGATTTGGATCCGGGTACACCATATCGTGATATGGACCGTTCGATTTTTATGGCTCCTGAAAATCCAAACTCCCGAATGATTGTTCCGGCAGCTCCTTATCGCACAGTGGTAACGAACCATAAGATTGATCTTTTCGCATATGCCAACAACTATACAGATGAATACGGTTTGAAAGAATTGGATGTAACGGATGCAAAAGAAACATGCAAAATGGGAAAACGAATGGCTTTAGGTACAACACAGGAAGTTGGTATTTCCACAACGTATTTTGCGAATCCGTTCGGACCTATGCAGCAGCAGGAAGTTTGCGAACCGTTGATTGACGAAGTATTCCAATCGTTGAAAGACAATGGAGTATTTGTCGGCGAAATTTATACGCACCTTGGTTTTGACAAAATGAATCGTCATGGTCTGCATGAAGCGGCTACTGAATTGCTTGAATTTATTCGCAAAGATTAAAATATAATAAAAACAGCTCTGAAATGGGCTGTTTTGTACTATATTGTTTAAAAGATTAGTGTATAATGAATCTTAATCTAAGAAAGGAGGGCATTGTTTATTTATGCCTCAATACAATGATTATCACTATTCGAATTTTTCCGGGGTGAGCGATCAAAGACGCGGACTGCTGAAAACATACACATGGATGTTTTTCGGATTGCTGCTCACTGCAGCAACCTCTTACTTGATGTACACGACCGGATTGTATTATTCGCTGATCCGTGGTCCGATCCCGCTTTTGCTTGTTTTAATTCAGTTCGGTATTGCGTTTGGCTTCTCGGCAGCTCTTAACCGGGCGACAAGTTCTACCATGAAATTATTGTTTGTGATCTTTGCGATCACAATGGGAATTTCTCTAACTTCAATTGGGATCGTTTACAGCTTAGGTACGATCTTTGTGGCTTTTTTAGTGAGTGCGGTATATTTTGCTTGTCTGATTTTTATCGGGATGACAACAAAACGAGATCTTTCGAGTTTCGGAACAATCTGCCTTGGTGCTTTGGTGGCTCTGATTATTACTCAGGCGATCCTGATGCTGTTTCGATTCAATATGAATACTCGCTTGATCAGTATTGTCGGGTTGCTGATTTTCACAGGGCTGACGGCTTGGGATGTGCAGCGAGCCAATCAATTAATGTCCAATACAAGCGGCATGACACAAGAAAAATTTGCGATTTTCATGGCTTTAGAGCTTTATTTAGATTTTATCAATATTTTCTTATATATTTTGCGCTTGCTTGGAATGAGCAGCAGTCGCAACAATTAACAAAGAACAACAAATTATGAAGAGATTCGAGCATAGCTTGGATCTCTTTTCTGTGGCATTCAACGTGCAATTAAAAAAAGAAATTTTTAAAATGAAAAGAGAATTGGAGGGATAGCTTGGAATTTTTAATAGATTGTATAGCGGATGCGTGGCATGATACATGGCTAATGATTCCGCTTTTATATGTCGCGTATTTAATCATTGAATATTTTGAACGAAAAGATTCGAAAGATGATAAGCTTTTTTTTGCATTGCAGAAATACGGCCCTTTGGTGGGCGCTTTGATCGGACTGATTCCGCAATGCGGATTCAGTATTTTGGCAGCTATGTTGTTCGTGCAAGGGAATGTGACGATCGGAACATTGCTTGCAGTGTTTATCGCAACGAGCGACGAGGCCATTCCAATCTTGCTTGCAGAGCCAAAACTTTATGGAACCTTAATCGTTTTGCTGATTTGCAAATTTTTGATTGCAGTCATTAGTGGATATTTTGTCGATAGGATCCTTTTTCCGAAACAGAAGATCCTACGTTTTGAAGATCTTCCGGAAGAAGAGGATGAGGAAGAATTCGATCAAGACGATCAAGCGGCCAGCTCCTGTCCTTGCTGTTATCCACAATATCCGATGTGGCTTAGTGCATTGATTCGGACAGGGAAGATCTTCTTATTTGTGTTCGGAGTTACGATCGTGTTTAATGCGCTCATTGGATGGATTGGGGAAGACACGTTGTCAAAATTCTTATTGCAAGGTTCTTTGCTTCAGCCTGTGTTCTCCGCTTTATTCGGATTCATCCCGAATTGTGCGGCAACCGTAATCCTTTGTCAATTATTCGCGCTTGGACAGCTTTCCTTCGGCTCGTTGCTTGCCGGACTGATCACAAATGCGGGGATGGGATTTTTGGTCTTGTTCCAATACGGGGAAAAGAAAAAGACAATCGGTCAGATTGCCTTGATCTTATGGATCATCGCGATCCTTTTCGGAATCGTGTTCTCATTTATTTTTTGATGATACGTTGGTATCATCTCAGAGTGTTGACAAACTACCTATTTTGAAAAAATTAAATTTCAATAAAATAAAAGTGGGTAAAAAGGTCTAAAAAAAGAGTAATATTAGGTACTTAAATACCTCAAATTGCTCTTTTTTTATTCATTTGTGGGAGAAAAATAAAAAGCTGTGACAAAGCCGATTTGAAAAATCGACTTTGTCAACAGCCTGTGATGATACGTTGGTATCATCTTTTTTTTATTCGATTGGCGGCTGATAAAAGTTTCCGTAAAAGTTTGCGGTTTTATACGTATTGACAATGACTTTCGGATCGGCTTTACGAACTTGATCTATGACATCATGGGCTTGATAGGAGCTGACTACAGTCTTGCATATATAAAATTTTTTGTTTGAGTAGGCCCCATGCGCTTCGATAATACTCATTCCATGACGGCATGTGCACATAAATGCATCAATGACACGTTGAGGATGGGCAGTCGTAAATTCGATTGTAATTTGTTCATAGCGCTGATAAAGACTTGAAATGGTTTTTGTAGATAAAAACTGGAAAATGATTGAATATCCGGCTTCTACCCAGCCAAACGTAAATCCGTAGCAAACGTACATGAAACAGTTAAAGTAAAACACATAATCCCAAATCCCTTTGTGGATCTTATTGGAAACATATTGGGCGATAAAATCGGTTCCGCCTGTGGATCCTCCGGCTTTAAGGGCCAGAGAAATCGAAAATCCCCATAAAACACCACCGAACAAGATATTCAATGCCTGATCGGTAAAGAGAGGTTCAAATTGACAAATATCCAACAAAATGGAAACAAGCGTAAATTGGAGTGTACTCAAAAATACGAATCGTTTCGAAATAGCCTTTGCGCATAAGAAGGCTGCAGGAATATTGAGCAGCATGATTCCTGCGGAGGTCGGAAAATTGATATGAAAAAGAGCGAATGCTTTATTCATAAACAAGGCGATCCCGGTAAATCCTCCGGAAATCAAATTGCAGGGATTCATGAATACATCAATGATATATACCTGCAAAAAAGCGCTGATGATAACCATACACAGAGAAAAAAACATACGCACCTTTTTGTTTTTGTTAAGCTTCTTAAAAATTTCAAACATAAGACAACTCCTAATATTCTATAACCATTATAACAATCTTAAGGAGAATAGGGTTTGCTAAGCCCTTAAGATTTTCCCTATCTATTCTACAAACTTTTCTCATAAATTTATAGCTGAAAAACGCTTACATTTATTTTTTTTGAAAAAACAGTTGATTTTGACTTGGGATCATGGCATAATATCTGAGCAACCGGTTCCGTAGCCAAGTGGTAAGGCAATAGACTGCAACTCTGTGATCATCGGTTCAAATCCGATCGGAACCTCCATTCTAGTGGGGTCGTGGCGAAATAGGCAGACGCAACGGACTTAAAATCCGTTGGGAGTTAATCCCGTGTGGGTTCAAGTCCCACCGTCCCCACCATAGCAAATTAAGCCCTTATTTAAAGGGCTTTTTTCTTTGTGGTGTAAAATCGGTGTAAAAGTGTATCAACTTTTTGCGCCACAATTGCTACAATGAGCGTGGAGAGGTGATCTAAATGGCAGTCAAAAAGAATGAAGTGACGGGGGAGTGGGGATTTTACGGGACCATTACTCACAAAGGAAAAGTGATCCATCGATATAAAAAGCGAGGCGGCTTCAAGAGGAAAGGAGAAGCTGTCAAAGCGGAACAAGCTTACAGAGAAAACTTTGATGTTGCCAAGATCATGAGGCCAAGCCTTGTAGAACTTGTTGACCAGTTTCTCCCTTTTTGGAAAACTCAAGTAAAACCTTCGACCACCGATCAAGAAGAAAAAGTATATAAAAAGCTGATCCGCGAACTCGGAGACAAAGACTTTTATGATCCAAAAGTGCTGCAGGCTTACATAAACGTGTGTGATAAAAAATACTCAAAGCGATACGTCGAGAAAATCTATTTTTCTTTAACCAGACTTTTTAAATTTGCAGTGAGAGAAGAAATCATAGAAGCAAGCCCGATGCTCAAGGTCTATAAAGATGCAAGAGCAGGCGAGCAGAAAAAAGAAATGAGCTTTTTCGAACCAGACGAATTCAAGTTGTGCCTTTCCGTCATCGAAGATCCTCGAGATAGAGCGATGTTTTCAACGCTTTACTGGATGGGGATTCGGAAGGGCGAGATGATGGGTCTTCAGTGGAAAGACATTGATTTTAAAAACAAAACAATGAGTATCAGCAAAACAGTGATCACGATCAACAGGCTGAAAGAGAATCCATGCACGCCACCAAAAACAAAGAACTCGTATCGAACGATTTCGATGCCGAAATCTCTTATAAAAGAGTTGAAAGACTATTTGAAAGTTGCCAAAGGTTTTGCTTGTTTTGGTCCTGAAATGTTTGTATTCGGAGACGATAAACCAATCTCGGCTGAAACCTTGAGAAGAAAAAACATTCACTATATCAAAGAAGCGAATAGACGAGGCTATGATATTCCGGAAATTCGGATCCACGATTTCAGACACTCTCACGCTTCGTATCTCATTAATAACATGGCTCAGAATGGATTTTCGGATTTTGATATAGCTAAACGATTAGGCGATACCGTCGAGACGATCCACAACGTTTACGCACACTGGTTTAAAGCTGGTGACGATAAAATCATTGATTTTATGGATAATGATAACTAAAAAAGACGGATTTTGGTCCGTCTTTTTAATTGTCAAAATAAAGATTGAAAACGCTAACAAAATAGAAGATAATATTATTATAAATGGAAAGGAAGTGTTATGAACAAAAAAATTTTTTACTTGTTGCTTTCTTCTTTACTTGTTTTTCCACTAGCTGCATGCTCAAGCGGATCGGATACGTCGAAAGATTCAAGCGATAGTGGAAAGCAAGTGCAGGAAGAGCAACCAAAAGAAGAGCAGAAGCCAAAAAACACTGCCGGCATTAATGAAATAGCTGAGGCTGACGGGCTTCAACTTGTGGTTACGAGCGCTCAGACAAATGGGGGAGCCGAATTTGTTACACCGGAAGATGGCAAAATATTCTTGGTTGTCCATGTTAAAGCCACAAATGCTGGAGACAATAAGGTTGACGTAAATCCTTATTATTTTAAATTAGATGTTAATGGTGTGGAACAAGATGTTGATTTCTCTGGTTCAATGTTAGACGGGATTACGCAGATCGATGCAGTTACGTTAAAGAACGGAGCATCGACAGAAGGAGACCTTGTATTCCAGGTGCCAGCTGACTATAATGGTGGAGCAATTTTAGAATACTATTCAAATGTATTCAATGATGACCCTTCAATTCTGATCAATTTATAAGCAACCAAAAAGCGCGGATTCGTTCCGCACTTTTATTACTCCGAAGCATCGTTTATTCTTTTCTTGAGTTCAAAAATCATAATTAGCTCTATCGCAAGATTGTACTGCGCTTTCGCAACTACCTAAATGTTCCTCCAAAACGTGGATCATTTCATGCTCGAAGGTTTTCCTTTGAGATAAGCTATCAAAAGCCGGGTTGATTGCTATTAAGTAGGCACCGTCTTTAACTGTACAAAGGCCTCTGATTTTGCTTGAAAAATTAAAATATATAACGTTAACGTTATTTAATGCACAATAATCTTCAAATGACATTATTTATCATCTCACTCATCCATTCCTCTTTGCTTTCGTAACATTTGCACAAATATCAAAACTGACTCGATATCTTTTGGTTCCAGATCTTTAGTCTTGTCGAACAGAATAGTAAGCTCGTTATTTCCGACTAAATCGTTGTAAATCTCAAGCAAATCCGGTTTATCCGCTAAATACTCCCTGTTAGCGCTATCGTTTCCCCATTGCGAATCAATTTTATTTTCGCTATCCCAGCCCATTAGATAACTTGGTGTCGTTTGGAGGGCTTTCGCTAGAGCAACCATTTTTGATTGCGATGGATCAATTTCACCTTTTTCTAGCTTTATAAGAGAAGAACGATTGGAGTAACCTATCTTTTTTGCTAAATCAATTTGAGAAATACCTAGTTTT
Organism: Firmicutes bacterium M10-2; assembly: GCA_000403415.2. GTDB lineage: Bacteria > Bacillota_I > Bacilli_A > Erysipelotrichales > Erysipelotrichaceae > Dubosiella. The sequence continues at coordinate 342,628 of KE159692.1, read as the reverse complement.
ATTCTTCTGTCCCTTATCCTTTCTCCCATTTCCTTCAAAAATATTTCGCTATCTTTACTCATAACGCGCTTTTCTCCTTCTTACTTTTAATTATATAGAGTGTGCCCTAAAAAACAACAAAAATTGAAAAAAACACAAATATATGTTGACAATATGGAACATTAATGTATTATTTAGGTGTACCAAATATGGCACAGAAAGGAATGAAGATGGTAAACACACAACTTTTGAAGAAGAAAATCAAATCTTCAGGGCTGAAGATGAAGTACCTTGCCAAAAAGCTCGGCATCTCTCAGTATGGCTTGTCTTTAAAAATTGACGGTGTTAACGAATTTAAAGCTTCCGAAATAAAGATTATTAGTCAGGAATTAAAGATTGGCCCAGAGGAAAAAGAAATCATTTTTTTTACTTAATAGTGTGCCATAAATGGAACACTAGACAGTTAGAAAGGACAACCCATGAAAAAATCATACCTAACATCCAAAGACGTCATGGAAATCACAGGCGTCAAAAAAGCAAAGGCCTACGAAATTATCCGTGGCCTTAGAGAAAAGTCATTCGATGGCAAAGAGCCTTGGGGCGACACCTACGAGGCTCAGTACATTGGAAAAAAAGTAATTCCGGTTTCGATCTTTATCAAGGCATTTCCACACGCGAAAGCTGCGATCAGATCGATGGAATAGAGAGGAGGATGGAAATGAAAAGAGAATATGTGATTACAATCACTGCAAGCTACGATGATTTGGTTGAGACGGAAACCAACTTAAGGAGAGCAAGGAAAATCGCTAAAGACTGGCTTAAGGATAAAGATGTCAAATCGGTATCGAGACACTTTCACTTCGCTGGAAATCCACAACTTTGCAGGTTTCGGCTATGCCGTTTGTGAGGACTGTTACAAAGAAGAATGGAAAAGGAGAGAGGCATATGAAAAATCAAATTGAACGGCTACATCAGATGGCCGCACGGTCTTTGGCAGATGAATCTATCAATGAATCTTATTTTGCCGGCTTTGAACATGCTCTTAGAGACATGGAACTTGCAGATCCCGCTTTTGCCTTGGGGGCAGAAAGGGCATATCGGATAGCGCTGTCATGGATCGACTCAGTCTTTGAAAAAATTGGAGACGCTGCTTATCAGCAAGTGCTCCAAAAAGGAGAGCCTCATGACTGACTACAGCTTCATGATCCGTATTAATGACGGTATCCAAAAACAGTTGGAAGAAAAAGCGATGATCGAGCTCCAAACCGAAGCTCTAAAAGAACATCGAAAGGTCCAAATCATCACTAGCGTGATCGGCGCAGCTCTGATCCTACTGGCCTTTATGATGGAAACACCGCACTAAAAAAGGAGGGCTTATAAAAACCCTCAAAAAAAAATATACCCATCAACAGTATACCATACCTCCCGGCTCTGCCACAAGGGTTTCAGGCGCTGTCTACTATACATTATTCATAAGTTAATTCTCCTTTCTTTGGCCTGGAGCCTTGGTGAGGGGGTCGGGAGGATAGAAAGGGATAAAAAATGACTAACCTAGAAAATTGGACTCACCGATGTATCGGAGAGCTTCTGGAAAGCATTTCGCTGATCCAAAGCCTTGAAGAAACTAATGTTTTATATGCCAGCGAGCGAAATCAGCTCGTAAGCGCCGCCTCGGAGGCTGCAAGGTGCCTAAAAGAATGGGTGAACCAAGGAAGCCGGGCGCTACAGCGCCATGCTATCGGTGCCCGAAACGCAGTCCGACTTGTCATGGCGACTGCGTCAGCTACTTGCACTTTGCTGCACGACAAGAAGCAGCACGCGAGAAACGTCATCGCGACCTGATCTGCGGTCGAGACGAGCCGTCAACGCAACAAAAACATATATAGGAGGAAAGAATGATAAGAGTAGAAATCACAGGCGACAGCTACGCCGAAATCGAAGCCCAGCTGATGGGCTTCCTAGCCAACCCATCGGCCACGATCGAACCCAATCAGATGGGATTCACCTTAGAAAAACAGAAACTGACCAAAGACGATCTGGACAGACCGTTCGAAGACGAGCACGCAACCAAGCAGGCGATCAAGCGACCAGAAGTGACCAAAACCAACACTCAAACCAAAGCTGAACCAACAGAAAAGAAGACCTACACACTCGAAGAAGTTCGAGCGGCCGCGATGTCAAAACTGGACGGGCCTAGATTCAAGGCTCTGCTGAGCCAGCTTGGCGCCAAGAATCTAACGACACTCGACCTTGCGAAGTACGGCGAGCTGATGGAGCTGATCGATCATGCCTAGCCAACACGCGTTCTTATCGGCATCGTCATCGAGCAAATGGCTGAACTGTCCAGTTTCAGCCAAGCTCGAATCGACGTTCCCGAATACCGACACCATTTACACGCAGGAAGGCACGCTTGCCCACTCGATCTGTGAAGAGAAGCTGAAGAAGTGGAAGTCGAAGGGGCGAAAGAAGATCGAGTGCTCCGACAAGGAGATGGATGAGGCCACGACCGACTACAAAGACTATGTGGTCAGCATCTATAACAGCCACAACAGTCCGGAACTGCTGATCGAAGAACGTCTCGACTATTCGCGCTGGGTTCCGTCTGGTTTTGGAACAGGCGACACCTTGATCGTGTCTGACGCCGGACTTGATGTGATCGACTTCAAGTATGGCAAAGGCGTCCCGGTCGATCCGGAAGAAAACTCTCAGCTGATGCTTTATGCGGCCGGCGCGATCGATCTGCTCGGAAGCTTCTATGACTTCGAACGAGTGACACTGCACATCTTCCAGCCTAGGATCCAAAACGTAGCGTCGTGGGAGACGACCAAAACAGCCATTCTTGACTGGCTTGAAACGATCGTTGTTCCAGCCGCTCAAAAAGCAATGACCGGCGAAGGAGAAGCATGCGCCGGCGCTCACTGCCGATTCTGCAAGGCGCGATCGACATGCAAAGCAAGAGCCGCGCAGATGGAAGAGATCGCAGCCTATCGAAGACGACATCTTCTTTCTCAAAAAGAGATCTCTCTGCTTCTTAATGAGCTCGATCCGATCCAGGCGTGGGCCAAAGAACTTCAGGACGAAGCTTTAAGACAAGCTTTGGAAGGAGCAGAATTCGAAGGCTGGAAAGTTGTCGAAGGGACGAGCCGACGTACGATCAGCGATAAAGAAAGTCTCGTCCAGAAGCTGCTTGCTGAAGGATACGAAGAAAACAAGCTCTATAAGCCGAAAGAGCTGCTTGGCATTGGCGGCCTTGAAAAGATGTGCGGAAAAAAGCGTTTCGCAGAATTGGCGGAGGTTTATATCGATAAACCGCGCGGCAAGCCTGTGCTTGTTCCAATCACAGATAAAAGGCCCGTCTATTCGGATGCGGTCGAAGATTTTAGCGACATGATCAAAGGAGGAGAATAATCATGGCAAAAAGACCAGAAGATGTAAGAACTGGAACCGTGCGGATCGTATGGCCGCACTTATTCGCACCATACGCATCGGAAAATCAGGACTCGGAGCCATCGTACAGCGTGGCCATCCTGATCGACAAGGAAGACAAGAAGACATTGAACGCGATCAACGCGGCCTACAAGGCGGCTTTCGAAGCCGGCGTGAAGAAACACGGGGCAAAGTTCCAGTCTAAGGGGAAGACGCCACTCATCCGTCCGGACGGCGGCAACAAGGGTATCCTGATCGACTGCGATTCCGATCTGCGTCCTGACTCGCTGGATGCGGAAGACGTGAAAGGCTGTTACCTGATGAACCTGAAGCGCAAGAACAAGCCGGGCGTCGTAGCCGTCCAGGACGGGGCACTCGTCCATCTTGGCGAAGAAGACATTCAGGGCGGCGACTATTGCCAGGTCACGCTGTCCATGTATCCGTATAATCACCCGCAGGGTGGTATGGGTATCTCGAAAGGGTTGAACAACGTGTGCAAGATGTCGGATGGCGAACCGCTGGGTACCGGATCCGCATCGGCAGAGTCGGATTTCGCAGACATGGCCTCGGCATCGGCTTTTGGCAGCGGCGACAACGATGAAGACCCGTTCGCCTAGGGTGCTGCACATCGACCTTGAAACGTACTCGCCGATCGACCTCGGCAAATCATCTGTATACAACTACTGCGAGGATGCCGGATTTCAGATCCTGCTCCTCGCTTTTGCTTATAACGACGATCCGGTCCAGGTCATCGAGATGCCGACCCGGAAGACCATGCCGGCGAAGGTGCTACGGGACATCCTGGACCCCGAAGTAATGAAGGTGGCGCACAATGCCAGCTTCGAAAGGATCTGTCTGTCGCACGCGTTTGGCGATGGAAAAAACCATAATTACCTTGATCCGAAAGCCTGGTACTGCACGATGATCCACGCGTGCGAGCTGGGCTTGCCTGCATCTCTGAAACATTGTGCCGAAGCGATCGGGTGCGAGTTGGCCAAAGACAGCGCCGGAACTCTTCTGATCAACTACTTCTCCAAGCCGTGCAAGCCGACAAAAGCCAATGGAGGACGGACACGGAACATGCCCGAAGACGATCCCGAAAAGTGGGGGCGCTTCGTCTTCTACAACAAACGCGACGTCGAGGTCGAACAAGAGATCTACAACAAGCTGCGGCGATACCCGATGCCGGAAGAGGAGTGGATGCGCTACTGCATTGATCAGCGAATCAATGATACTGGAGTACGTCTCGAGATGACGATGATCAAGAACTTGACAGAAAAATACCCGCTCATGGTCAAAGAGATGAAAGAAGAATGCGAGAAGATCACGGGCGGTATCAACCTGAACTCGATCATCCAGCTCAAGGAGTGGATCTATCAGGAGACTGGGATGCAGATCGAGTCGCTCAACAAGCCGACGATCAAGGAACTGCTCAAAGGCGAGCTCCCGGAGGATGTTAGAAGAGTTCTGGAGCTTCGCTTAGAGTCCGGATCGAGCTCGATCAAAAAATATATCGCGATGACTAAATGCGTTTCCGATGACGGCCGTGTGCGCGGATGCTTCCGCTTCTTTGGCGGCCGTACCGGACGATGGGCCGGACGTTTGGTCCAATTTCAAAATATGCCCTCTAAATTGGCGTTCTACGACTTCGATCCAGCGCGTCAATGTGTGCTCAACAACGACTTCGACATGCTGACACTATTGTACGGATCGATCACCGAAGCAGCCAAGACTCTCATTCGGACCGTGATCGTGCCAGAAGAAGGCCACAAATTGATCGTGGCTGACTATAGTGCCATCGAAGCAAGAGTGATTGCCTGGCTGGCTGATGAAGGGTGGCGCATGAAAGCCTTTGCCGACGGGAAAGATATCTATTGTGCTTCAGCCAGCCAGATGTTCGGCGTACCAGTCGAGAAGCATGGAGTCAACAGCCATCTGCGCAAACAGGGCAAGGTGGCAGAATTGGCTTTGGGCTATCAGGGTGGTATTGGCGCGCTGATCGCGTTTGGTGCCGACAAGATGGGGCTTAATGAGACAGAGATGAAAGAAATCGTAAGGAAGTGGCGAGGGGCTTCGCCTCACATATGCAAGTTATGGCGTTCAATCGAATCGGGCTTCAAGCGATGCCTCAATGGGGAGGCTGTAAATCTCCGCCACGGCATCCGGTTCATTCGTCGGCCAGGTTATGTATTCATCCAGTTGCCTTCTGGGCGGTGCATGGCCTACTGGATGCCGACGCTCAAGGACGACAAAATCTCGTACGCGAAACACACAGGAACGAAGATGTCGCGCGTCGATACCTTTGGCGGGAAGCTGACGGAGAATATCGTTCAGGCCATCGCGCGGGACTGTCTGGCCGTAGCACTCGAACGGGTGACTAAAAGAACCGATTTCCGGATCATCGCTCATGTTCATGACGAGATCATCTGCGAAGTTCCGGCCGATCGGGCTGAAGAGTCTTTACAGATTCTGGAGGATCTGATGGCCGAACCGATTGACTGGGCGCCAGGACTGATCCTGACGGCCGACGGATTTGTATCCGATTACTATAAGAAAGATTAAGAGGTGAATGCGATGCAATTTCGAATCGCTACATGTAAGAACCGCTGGCAGGATCCCTATCGCAACGAGTCCGTCACTTGGGATGAGCTGCTCGATCGGATCCGGCCGGCTTACCATACAAAAGAGACAGTCCAGGAATATCGAAGGATGTCGAAGAAGGAACAGGGGGCCATTAAAGATGTGGGAGGCTTTGTCGGCGGGTATCTCAAGGACGGCCACCGCAACAGCCTGTCCATCATCAAACGATCGCTGATCACGCTCGATATCGACTTCGCGCCGGTCGGGTTTTGGGAGGCAGTGCAGCACGTCTTTCCGGGCAATTGCCTGGCTATGTACTCAACGCACAAACACGTTCCCGAAAAGCCGAAATATCGGCTGATCGTCCCACTATCAAGAGAGATCGATCCGGACGAGTACGAGCCTTTGGCTCGCATGGTCGCTTCGATGCTCGGGATCGACTACTTCGACGACACGACCTATCAGGCAGCGAGATTGATGTTCTGGCCATCCACGCCAAAAGACGGCGTATATGAGTTCTACGAGCAGGAAGGGAAGAAACTGGATCCGGACTTGCTGCTTGACGAATACATCGACTGGAAAGACATTACGAGCTGGCCACGATCATCAAGACAGCAGGAGCTCCATAAGAGGGCCGTCGACAAGCAGGAGGACCCGCTTTCAAAGACGGGCTTCGTCGGCGCCTTCTGCCGTACATACTCGATCCAGGAGGCCATCGCCAAGTTTCTGCCCGACGTCTATGAGGCTACAGACAGCGAGGACCGCTATACGTACATTCACGGCTCCACTGAAAAGGGTCTTGTGGTCTATGACGACAAGTTCGCCTATTCGAACCATGCAACAGATCCGATCAGCACGCAGCTGTGCAACGCGTTCGACCTGGTCAGGATCCATTTGTTCCGTGATCTGGATGAAGACCTTACACCAGGCACTCCAACGGTAAAACGCCCGTCCTGGACGCGGATGCTCGACTTCTGCGAAGAAGATCCGGACTGCAAGGCAACATTGATGAAAGAACGATACAGCAACGCAGAAGAAGATTTCAAGGATCTGGAAGGGACGGATACGAGCTGGCTAACAGAGCTTGAGACGGACAAGCGAGGCAATATCAAGACGACGATCGACAATGTTGTGCTGATCCTGACCAACGATGAAGCGCTGAAAGGAATCGGAGGAGATGATCTGTTCAACGGCTATCCGGTCAAGTCCGGCAGTATGCCATGGTGGAGATATGACAGCACCAAGCCCGGATGGTCGGACAGCGACGACGCCCAGCTGCGCTATTATCTCGAGAAGAAGTATCAGCTCAAAGGCAAGAGCGCGATCGAGGACGGCCTGCGCGTCGTACACCAGCGCAACGAGTTCCATCCGGTTCGGGACTATCTCAACGGCCTGCCGGCATGGGACGGGACTTCGCGTCTGGACACGCTGTTTATCGACTATCACGGGGTCGAAGACTCCGAATACACACGAGCGGTCACACGCAAGGCCATCACAGCCTGCGTGAAGCGGGTCATGGAACCCGGTTGCAAGATGGACTACACTCTGGTCCTTGTCGGCCCTCAACAGGGCACAGGCAAGAGCTGGACATTCTCGACACTGGGCGGAAAGTGGTTCAACGATACGATCAGCGACATCAAGGGAAAAGAAGCCTACGAGGCGCTCGACGGCTCATGGATCATCGAGCTGGCCGAACTGACGTTCACCAGACGTACCGACATCGAAGGACAGCGCCAGTTCCTGACCAAGACGCATGACAAGTACCGCAAAGCCTACGGAAGACGGGTGTCGAACAACCCACGCCAGTGCGTTTTTTTCGGTACGACCAACGATGTGGAGTTCCTTCGGGACTATGCGGGCAACCGCCGATACTGGCCACTTCTCGTACGCCAGCACCCGGTAACGAAAGACCTTTTCAAGGAGCTGCCGAAAGAACGCGATCAGATCTTTGCCGAAGCCTACGTCCGCTATAAAGAAGGGGAAGAACTTTTTCTGAAACCAGAACTGGAAGCCATGGCACTCGACAAGCAGGAAGAGTTCCGCTTCAAGTCCAGTCGAGAAGATCTTATCCGCAACTACCTGGAAAGGAAGCTGCCGACGAATTGGGCCAAACTGGATATATGGGAGCGCGTCGAGTGGTTGAACGACCCGAATAATGAAGGCACAGAAGAGCGAACGAAGGTCTGCGCACTCGAAGTATGGTGCGAACTGCTGGGCGGAAGCAAGGCCAATTTCCCCAATTCCGACCAGCGTGAGATCAAGATGATCATCGAGAAATGCGGATGGGAAAGGGCAAAAAGCACGTTAAAAATGGGTATATACGGGAATCAACGGGGCTTCAGGAAGTAAAAGTTTGTTGCCGGTTAAAAAAATAATTTGATTAAGAAGGACGGCAACAGAGTGTAGGCTATCGGCAACAAAAACAAACAAACTTTTTAACTTTGTTGCCGGCTTAAGCCCCGATAAATAAAGGGGATATAGGCGCTTTGGCTACAAAGTAAACAAACTTTAATCGGTAAAGTAATAAATATGAGTATATAGGAATTATAGGAAATAAAGGGGTATAGAAATTCTATAAATCCTATAAAGTGGCATTTTTTATATTTTAGAAATACCCCTGACTTTGTTGCCATTTGTTGCCGTACGCACAGATAGGAGGAGAAAAGTGGAATACGAAAGAGACGTTGAGAAGTATTTGAAGGAAAGAATCGAAGCGAAGGGAGGTCTGTGCTGGAAATTCACATCACCAGGAATGCAGGGCGTTCCGGATCGGTGGTGCACTTTGTACGGGATCCAGTTTTTCGTTGAATTGAAACGCGACTCTGGCCGCTTATCGAAAGTGCAGAAATATCAGATCCAGCAGCTTCAGCATCAAAACGTTCCGGTCTTCGTGATCTGGAACAAAGAGATGGTTGACAGAATGATGTGCGCGCTGAGGTTCCGGAGGGAAGTATGACCGTATTCCGCCCGCATTCGTACCAGGCGAAGGCGATCGAGTGGGCATTGGATCGGCCCACCTGTGGTCTGTTCCTGCCGATGGGTGCCGGCAAGACGGTGTCGACCTTATCCGTGATCTCAGAGCTTCTGATGTTCGATGTCAAAAAGGTCCTGATCATCGGTCCTAAACGCGTCGTCGAATCGACGTGGCCGGATGAGATCCAAAAGTGGGATCATACCCGGTTCCTGACCTGGGCTTTGATCACAGCACCGATGGCAAAGGGAAGAGAGCCAATTCCTTCCGGGAAAGACATCTATCTGGTGAGCAAGGACAATGTCACTGATCTGATTGAACGCCTTGATCAGCGATGGCCGTTCGAGCTGGTCGTGATCGATGAGCTGTCGACTTTCAAAAGTCCAAAAGCCAAGCGCTTCAAGGCCCTGCGCCGTGTGATGCCAGCGACGAAGCGATTTATTGGGCTGACCGGAACTCCTGCCCCGAAAGGCATCCCTGATCTTTGGGCGCAGATCTATTTGATGGATCAGGGGGAACGCCTGGGAAAAACACAGCGAATCTTTCAGGCCCGATATTTGTATCCGGCCCGGATGAATGGCCATGTCGTATACGACTGGGGCGTGAAAGACGGAGCGCAGGAGCAGATTTATGACACGGTCGGCGACATCTGCATGAGTATCAAGCAGTCGGAATGCGCCGACCTTCCGCCTGTCGCCTATATCGACCGTTTGATCGATCTTGGAGTGGCTTTGCAGAAGTACAAAACGTTTAAACGAGAGAAGATCCTGGAAGTGTGTCAAGGACAGATGGACGACGCGATCATGGCCGCCAATGCTGGCGTCCTGACCTTGTTTCTTTCGGAATTTGCTTCCGGACAGATCTATACATCCGATCACAAAGATGTCCACACGCTGCATGATATGAAGCTCCTGGAGCTGGAAGACTTGATGACTTCCGCCAATGGCCAGCCGGTCATGGTCTTCTACTATTTCAAGCACGAAGCCGATCGGATCCGAAACCATTTCGAAAAGCAGTACAGCGTGCGCGCCTTGGACACGCACCAGGACATCGAAGACTGGAATGTCGGCAAGATCGACATGCTGCTGGTCCATCCTGCCAGTGCCGGGCATGGACTGAACCTTCAAAAAGGTGGTCACATTGGTGTGTGGTACAGCTTGCCAAACTGGAACCTTGAGCTGTACCAACAAGCCAACGCCAGGATCTATCGTCAGGGACAGCAGGATCCTGTCGTGATCTATCACATCCTGGCAAAGGGCACGATCGATGAAGACATGCTGAGAGCCCTCCAGTCGAAAGAGGTCACTCAGCGCACTCTTCTGGACGCGTTAAGAAGATGAAAGAGGCATAGAAGATATATGACAGAACTAGAACAAGAAAAAGAACGCAGGGAAGCGTTCATGAAAACCTATGGGGTCTCTGAAGAAGAGATGGACTTCTTTGAATACATTGACGGGAGGTTCGAGCTGCTGAAGATCATCATTGCTGCCTTAATAGTTCTATTAGTTCTTGCAGTTTTAGCAGCAATAGCGTTGTAGCTACAGAAACGAAAATTGGAATAATGATGGAAGTTAGGATTTTGTCAAAGAGACGGTTTCTTTTCCATACGCAGTACCGCCAATAACGAGTTGTTAGGGTGTACAGAGCCTTGGGATTATCGCCTTCGGTTTTAAGAGTATCGCAGAAAGGATAGCTTGCCGTGATAAATCTCAAGCCTAGCAGAGAAACCAGTGAACGTCCCAAGAAACTTCCATCGACTCCTTTTCGGAATCGCATAAGAAAGAGCTTGAATTTTTCGGACAAAAACAGATTTACGTTTGAAAAGTCTTCGTTCATATCGGACCTCCTATGGACGAATTATAACAACTTAATTAGAAAGCAGGACGAAAAAATGAAACTTACAAAAAATGAAACTAAGCTTATCGCCTCGCAGAGGCTTAAATCTCTGTACATAACCGCAGATAGAGTTATCGGTGTCTTAAACAACGAAAGAGCACCTGAAGATCAGTACAAGAAGTACACGAAAAGATTGAAAACCGCATACAAAGAGGCATGTAAAGCTTTGGAAGATCTGATCGGTGGAGACCTCTGATGGGCAGAAGAAAGAAACGCGTCGGGGACAGTGTTTATATTACGGGTTCGATCAGCGGTGATTATTTTGTGGTTCAGGCCGCAACGATCAGGTCTATTGCGGAGACCGGTAGCCACCCTATCAAAGTGCAGATCGATGGAATAGGCGATACGACATATTGTTCCGAGGAGCAAATCCTTTACACACTGAAACAGGCTAAAGAGCAGGTCACCAAGAATTTTGAAAAGCTGCAGAGCGCCAGGATCAAGGAAAAAGCGGAACAGCAGGCGAAAGAAAGAGAGAAGAAGATTATGGAAAAATTAAAGATAAGTACAACAGAAGAAGTGCCAACAATAAGTGCATGTTTAGAAAAACAAAATGCGCTGCCAACATTTGAAGAGGTAGCGGATGCGTTTTATTCATTGGCTGAGATTGGAAAACAGGGGGAGAGCCATGCGCGCGATGTGGTCATCGGCCTTGCTGAAATCGCCTTGTTTGAGAAGATCAAGCACGGTTGCGTTTGGGGGAAAGACCAATGATCGGAGCAGGAAAACTCGATTTGATCGAGAAGGCTAGAGGGATCTTTACAGCCGAAGGTTATGAGATAAGACGTGTGGGTCTTGCTATCGATATCATGCGTAATGGCAGACAATTTGCCCATATTTGGCCAGATTCTCCAAACACTTTGGCGGTAGGGATCACATCCGGACTATGGAGCGGAGTCCATCGGGACCGGACAATCAAGCATGCGCTGCTGCTGATCAAGGACGCTATGCAGGAGTCGGAAGCATGATCAAGTTTCTTTTTGGATTCGCCTTTGGTATCTATATCGGAATGGGAATCATGTCAATGCGCATTGTGGCACGAAAGGGAGATGAGGATTATGACAGGACTAACGAAGCTGGTGATTGATTCATATCGTCACAAGTATGAGTACCAGAAAAGTATTGACCGACTGACTTTGGAGATCGAGGTGATAGAAGAGGAAATGATGGGGCTGACTCATTCCGGGATCGAACTGACCGAGGAGCAGGCTAAGAGCCCGCTTCCCATGCCGACCACGACGTCCCCGAGCCACTCGAACGGTCGCTTATTGGATCTGATCGAGAAGAAGACCGAAAAGGAGGTGCAGATCGATGCGCTGACGCTGTCGCTGCAGCAGGCGGATGTCGTCAAGAAACTGAGCGTGGAGGACCAGAGGCTGCTGCAGGATCTGTATCACTCTTGCCGATCGGCAGAAGATGTGGCTGGCGATCACGGCTATTCAAAGCGGGGAATGTATAAGCACATCAACGTGGTGATTGAAAAGGTATTGTAAACCAAGCTTGGCTGTTATAGTTGCAAAATTGCAAGCAAAATGGATATACTATGTGTACAAGGAGGTTAAATTATGAAACAGAATACTTTTAAAAGAGAGTTAAAGAAAGCGTTTATTTCAGGTTTGGCTTCTTTTATGGTCATTTGGCCGCAGCCTTTAAAATTGCCGAATGTAGCTGGAAGAAGGCAGGACGCCAAACAGATCCAGAAAGATTGGGAGAATGTAGGGAAGTCCTTGAAATGGGCGATGAATGATTATGAAAGACAATACAAAAACGGATAATGAACCGCTTACGCCGACTGAGCAGGATAGTGAGATTCAGAAGGTTGAAGCCGAGATTGATAAGCTTTCACCTCGACAACGAAACTTAGTTATAGAACGCTATGAGGAGAGCAGTCAAATATATGAAGGCCCTCTTCCTTCGGCTTCTGAACTGATCAAGTACAATGAGGCCCACCCCGATGCAGCGGATCGGATAATTGCTATGGCGGAAAAAGAGCAGGAAGCAAGATTGGTAAACGCTACGTATATGCTTCGAGAAGATGCGAAAACGAAGAAACGTGGTCAGTTTATGGGCTTTATAATAGCACTGATTGTGCTGGGCGGGGGGATGTTCCTCTTATCGCAGGGGCGCGCTCTTGAAGGCTTTACAACTCTTGTCGGCGCGGCGGCGACGCTGGTATTTATTTTTATTAGCGGGAGATACCAAGGATCCGATAAGGATGGAGATAAGTAACCGGGAGTCGATCGACTTCCGGTTATTTTTTTTTCTGAAAGAGTACACTAGTGAACCATGTCAAGGTGCTATAATAGTATCATCAAGAAATGTAAAAAGAGCACCGGAAAAGCCAAGTGCTATTCGATGCGTGAACATGCGTGTCGATGCGTGTCGATGCGTGATCAAGTCGGGAGTCTGTTGATTTTCGGCTTTTTCATTTACATGAAACATAGATGACGTTAACAAAAACATAAAAAAGATTGTTTTTACTTTGTATAAACACAAGAAAATGATACAATGTCTATACAAGGTATAAATTTTGAAGGAGGATTTATAAATGACGAAAGGACTTACCGTAGCAAAATGGGGCAACGGTAGAGGCGTTAGGTTGCCACAAGCTATATTGAATTTACTGTCGATTGATATCGGCGATGAACTGCTGTTAGAGGTGGAGGGCGATAAAATCGTATTAACACCTGCTAAACCAAAAAAGATCAAAACTTTAAAAGATTTGTTTGCTAGTTATTCAGGCCCATCTTATCAAGAACTATTCGGAGATGAGATGGAGGCTTGGGAAGGTATGGATTATGAAGGAAAAGAATCCATATAAAGAGAAAGGAGATTTATGAATAAAACGAATTTTACGGAAGGAGATATTATATTTTTAGAATTTAGTCCAACTAAAGGGCACGAACAACGAGGGCATCGCCCCGGAGTAATTGTGTCAAATGACACATACCACCAAAAAACAGGGATGTACTTGGTTTGTCCTATTTCTACAAACAACAAAGATTTCCCTTTGCACATTGCTCTAGAAGGAACAAAGGATGTGAAAGGGAAAATTTTTTGCGAACACGTCCGGGCAATGGACTTGGATGCCAGAAACGCAAAAAAAATAGAGGAGTGTCCACCAAACATCCTCGAGAGCGTAAAAAATATTATTCAACTTTTTCTGATTTGATAGTAAATCAGATAGCTTAGAAATGCAAACAAAATCATTATAAAGTTTAGATAGCGTTCAACTTGGGCGCTTTTCTTTTGGATGCGGACTATGAAAGGAAAGGAGGGGGTTCCATGACTGACAAACAAAAGCTGTTCGTTGATGAGTATCTGAAATGCATGAATGTGACCAGAGCCTATAAAAAAGTCTACAAGAATGTTCGAAGCGATTCGGTCGCCCGCTCTGCAGGAAACCGCCTTCTTTCCAAACCGGACGTCAAAGCCTATAAAGAACAGCGGGTGCAGGAGATCCACGACGAGAATACTGCCGATATTCAGGAAGTCATGGAATACTTGACGGCTGTAATGCGCGGAGAGCAGAAAGATGAAGTTCTTACGATGGACGGAGATATCGAACTTCTTCGATCGAACACGAAGGAGAGAAACAAAGCGGCAGAGCTGCTGGCCAAATCGTATGGAGCTTTTGAAAAGAACGTAAACCTCTCGATCGAGGTTCCTGTCTTTACAGGAGAGTCCGACCTTGAAGACTAGGACCGTATATCTTCCAAATCTGGTCGGCAGAGGATACAAACAGTTTTGGGGCTTTCGTGGCAGATATCGGGTAGTAAAAGGATCCCGCGCGTCCAAAAAATCCAAGACTACGGCTCTATGGTTTATTTACAACTTAATGAAATATCCAGGATCCAACCTGCTGGTGGTCCGGAAGACGTATCGGACACTCAAAGACAGCTGCTTCACCGATCTGCAGTGGGCGTGCGAACGGCTGCATGTGTCGCACCTTTGGGATTTCAAACTTTCCCCTCTCGAAGCCACTTACAAGCCGACAGGGCAGAAGATCTTGTTCAGGGGCCTGGATGATCCGCTTAAAGTCACATCGATCACTGTATCGGTAGGCGTTCTCTGCTGGGGATGGATCGAAGAAGCATATGAGCTCATGAGCGAGGACGATTTCAACATGCTTGACGAGTCGATTCGTGGAGAGCTTCCAAAAGGCCTTTGGAAACAATGGACCTTGACTCTGAATCCGTGGAACGAACACCATTGGATCAAGAAGCGTTTCTTTGATACACCGGATCCAAATGTGCTGGCGATCACGACCAACTATCAATGCAATGAATGGCTCGACGAGGCCGATCTGAAGCTGTTCGAGGATATGAAGAAAAACAATCCAAGACGCTATCAGGTAGCCGGTCTTGGTCATTGGGGGATCGTGGAAGGGCTGGTGTTCGAGAACTGGCAGGAGGCCGAGTTCACGCTCGACGACGTTCAGCAGTACGAATCGATCAACGGACTGGACTTTGGATACTCGAACGATCCGGCAGCCCTCTTTATCGGATTTATCGACCAGAAGAGAAAGAAGATCTTCGTTTGGGATGAATTATACAAAAAAGGACTGACCAACCGAAAGATCTATGAAGAAGTGACGAAGTCAGGCTATGCCAAGAAGAAGATCGTAGCGGACAGTGCCGAGCCCAAATCGATCGATGAGCTGAGAGGGTACGGCCTCCGTGTGACGGCTTCGGTCAAAGGACCCGACTCCATCAATCACGGGATCCAGTTCATCCAGGACTATGAGATCCTTGTCCATCCGCGCTGCGTCCATTTCATTACGGAGATCTCGAATTATACATGGGATAAGGACCGGTTCGGCAAAACGATCAACCGTCCGATCGATGATTTTAACCATTTGATGGACGCGATGCGGTACAGCGTCGAGCGCTTCTCGAAAGGAAGCCCAAAATTGAAAACGTTCAAAGGAGGAATATGATGACACGATCAAAAAACCCCTATCAGCTTCCGGATCCGCTTGTATGCGATCCAAGCCGTATCCAAAACGGCATATCGATGGAGCTGGTCGAAGAATATATCAAACTGCATAAAAAACGAAAACAAAGATATCGGTACCTGGAGATGATGTACAAAGGGTTTCACGATATCTTTTTTTCTCCAAACAAACCGAATTGGAAACCGGACAACCGGCTTGTGGCCAATTTCCCCCGTTACATTACCGACACGTTCATGGGCTATGCTTATGGCAACCGGATCAAGAAGACACATCCCGATCAGACCGTTTTGGACACGATTACTGCATTCGAAGACGCCAATGAGATCTCGGATCATGAGTTCGAGCTCTTGAAATATGTTTGTATTTTTGGTCATGCTTTCGAATACCTCTACCAGGACGAGGAGAGTCAAACAAAAATGACAGCCGTCAAACCAGACGAGTTATTTGTGGTCTATGACGATACATTGAAGCAGCGCGCCTTGTTTGCGGTGCGCTACGGCTACCACGAAAACAACAGCCAAACCAGCAGCGATCAAAATCTGGGCGATGTGTATGGCGAGATCCTTACAAGAGACTCGATCATCGCGTTCGATGGCGAAAAGAAAGAAGATCCGCAAGAAAATCCCTACGGATACATTCCTGTAGTTGAATACCGTCTCAATGACGAGCGGATCGGATTGTTCGAAACAGTGGGCGGACTGATCGAAGAGTATAACCACGTGATCTCTGAAAAAGCCAACGATGTAGAGGCGTTCGCGGAGGCTTATCTAGCGATCCTGGGAGCCGAAGTCGACGAGGACAATGTAAAACGCATCCGAGACGAGAGGGTCATTAATTTTTACGGTACAGACAACGCCTCGGACGTCGTGGTCCAGTTTTTGACCAAACCCACGGCAGACGGAACACAAGAAAATCTCCTCGATCGGCTGGAGAAGCAGATCTATCAGATATCGATGGTCGCAAACATCAGCGACGAAGCTTACGGCAACGCGACCAGCGGAGTTTCACTGGCCTACAAGCTGCAGGCCATGAGCAATCTGGCGCTTGGATTTGACCGAAAAATTGAAAAATCGCTGAAAAAGCGGTACAAGATCTTCTGCTCGCTGGCCACAAACGTGCCCGATCCGGATGCTTGGAAAGAAATCGTGATCACGACATCTAGAAATATCCCGAACAACCGGGCAGAAGAGACTTCGATCGCAAAGGATGCCGAAGGCCTTGTATCCAAACGGACCCAACTTTCGCTGCTATCCTACGTCGACGATCCGGACACCGAATTGGAACGGATCCAGGAAGAAGAGACGAAGGATAGCGAGCTGATTCAGGGCCTTTTTGCGGAACACGATCATGAGGAGGTAGATGATGGCGAAGCCGGAATCGAAAAATAGCGCCGACTATTGGCGCGAGCGGGAAGAAGAGCAGCGGAAGCACAATATCCAAGAAGAGAAGGCATATAGCCAAGAAATCGAACGCATCTACCGACAGATGATGAATGAAATCGAGATCCAGATCAATAATTTCTACACTCGATATGCCACAAAAGAGGGGATCACCTATGCAGAAGCGAAAAAAAGGGTCTCTAAACTGGATATACAAACGTATGCCGAGCTTGCTAAAAAGTATGTGGCCGAGAAAAACTTTTCTGACCAGGCAAACGAGGAAATGCGCCTGTACAACCTCACAATGAAGGTGAATCGGTTGGAGCTGTTGAAAGCGAACATCGGGATGCATCTGGTTGGCGGCTTCGACGAGCTGCAGCGGTTCTTTGAAGAGAAGTTGACAAAGCGCACGATCGAGACGTTCAAACGGCAAGCCGGTATATTGGGTCGTACGGTCCATGACAACGCCCGGTACGCACATTCGATCGTGAACGCCAGCTTTCACAACGCGACTTGGAGCGACCGGATCTGGAAGCATCAGGACACGCTCAGAAACGAGCTGGGAAGCCTTTTATCGACAGGCCTTATCCAAGGTCGGAATCCGAAAGAATTGGCGCGTACGCTTCGGAAAAAGGTGAAATCGAGCGAGTATAACGCGAACCGTTTGATGATCACAGAAATGGCACGGGTTCAAACGGAAGCGCAGCATAGGTCATTTGAAGAAAACGGATTCGATCAATATACGTTCCATTCCCTAGGGACGGCTTGCCCGCATTGTTTAGCGATCAACGGGAAACATTTTGGCATGGAGGATATGCAGCCAGGCGTGAATGCCCCGCCTATGCATCCAAATTGTGTGCTTCCTGATACAAAAATAATCGCTCCTGACATAGAAGCGATTATGAGAAGTGAATATTCAGGAAATGTAGTTGAGCTTGGACTTTCCAATGGAACAAGGCTTTCCGTGACCCCCAATCACATAGTGCTTACGGCGCGCGGATGGGTCAGAGCAAAGAACCTTATCAAGGGAGATAAGGTAGTCAACTATTGCGGACGGGTTAAATCTATGGTTGAAACCAATCCAACAAATAACAATGGCGTACCCACTATCGAAAAGCTTTTTGCTGCGCTCAGCAAATCTAGCTCGGTGCCTACCTTTAGCGTGCCAATTTCCGCCGAAGACCTCAAGGGCGATGTTATTCCCGATAGCAAAGTCGATATTGTATTTATCAACAGCGAGTTGAGGAACAAATTTAATTCCGCGATTAATAAGCTCATCGGCGATATCTTGTTCATAAGGACTCTTGAAGGAAGTGAAAGCGTTTTGAACGCCAAGTGCATGATTGCAGAGTTGTTGGTGGGTCTTGGGCTTGTTGCGGACGGCATCATGAGCAGCTCGAGAGTTTCTAGCGTTCTCTTCGGGCGTGCGCTTACTCATCATGAGTTGGTTGGCTTCCGCAGGCCCTCTGATTATTACGCCCGCCTTGCAAAGACGGTTCCTAATAACGGATCGGCTAACTCCAAGCTGTTTGGCGATTGCGTTTTGACTAACGCCAGATTTATAAAGCGAAACGACGAGTCCAATATCAACACTATTTTGAATAGGTGTGGGAGTATATCCGACAGAACTAGCGATTTCGGTTATTTTGCGGGCACCAACTCCGAAGAAATTAGCAATTTCCTTAGTGGTTTTACCGGATTTATACATTTTGATGACATCGTCAGCGTTGATGTTAGATTTTATAAAGGGCATGTTTATGACGCCTCCTCTCTATCGACATTATACATTGCCAATGGAGTTATTACTAGCAACTGTCGGTGCAGCACAAGCGCCTATATGGAGCGTACCGACTTCGGAGTCAGCGATGAAGAAGTGAAGCTGTTCGATGGGTGGTCGGAAACATATGACAAGCACGGACTGAGCTGGAAGGATTGGAAAAAGCTAGATGAATACGATCACAATAGGCTTTCCAAGGATCACTACATTCACCCTGATAAGATTAAAAAATATATGCTAAAAGAAGGGGCAAAACACGCTAAAGAATTTTTTGATGTAGGGTATTCGCAGGAAAATTGGCGGCAATTGGAGAACGATATTCTTGAACAGGTTGTCAAATCTTCGTATGATAGAAAAAAAACAGAATATGGTAAACGGTTTTCTGTTAACATGATGTTAGGTGTAGAAAAAAAGAAAAAATTTCAAGTTGTTTGGAGTCAAGATGTAGGTGAAGATAAAATCAGACTGATAACTACCCACCGCATCAAATAAAAAGGAGGATGGTAAGATGTTGGAATTGTATAAGCAGGTTAAGATTAAACCGACCGGAGAGACAGGAACTATAGTAGATAGAAATCCAGATGGTTCTTATGTTATTGACCCAGACAGAACAGAAGGATGGACGGTCATAGACGTGAAAGAGGATGACCTAGAGGTGATTGATGGCGAATAATGACATGGATATATTGATTTATAAGATTTTGCGGTACCTCTACGAATGTATGAAGAACGGCAAAACTCCGGTATTAGAGGATTTTTCATGGGATTCTAAATTGATGACAATCCCTAAAAGATATTGGATGGAGATCGTCGCAACGCTGATTGAGAAGGGTTATATTGAGGGCTTCGCAATTCTGCGGAACCGGACGAAAGATGTTGGCCTATATATTGAGACCGATCCTCCTTATAAGATCACTTATGAGGGAGTCGGGTATCTTAATACGAATAGCCGAATGGAAAAGGCAAAAGAATTTTGTGGCCAGGCTTTTATAGCTGTCTTATCTTCGCTGATCGGAAGCATCATCTAGCTTATTTTTAGCCGTATTCAATAGATACGGTTTTTATTTTGGCCAAAAGGAGAACCTATAAATGAGTAGTATGAAACGATGCCCGTATTGTGGACCGCCATCAACAAATTCTTTAGAAAAGAGGAAATAACGAATGACAAAATATTTACCCAGCCTTTTTACGATTCTATTTATTATCTTGTTTTCATTGAAAGCCTTTTTTAGCTTTGATCTATCCTGGCTGATCGTGTTTTCGCCGCTGTATCTGCCTTTTGTTATCGTATTTTCATTAGCGTTTCAGAAGGCACTGCTAGAGCTGTTCCAGGAGAACAAGCTATGATCGACATCAAAGTAGAGCGGCGAAGAAAAGAGTTCGTGATCACGATCACGGGGCATGCTCAATACGCAGAACCTGGAAAAGACATCGTGTGCAGCGCAATCTCAGCGCTATTTGAAAATCTGATCCAGTCGATCGAAGAGTTGACGGGTGCCTGTATCTACCATGATCAGACGGAGGGCTGGCATCAAATTTATGGCAATCACGCGGAGGATGATGCGATCCTGCTGGTCGAAAGTTTTCGACTCGGCTGTATGAGTATCGCCAGCGCGTACCCTGATCATGTTCAATGCGCATACATGAAAAAGGGATAGGGGGCAGCGGAATTCGTTGTCCTTTTTATATGTCCAAACGTTCAAGACGTTAAAAGGTACGGAAGTCAAACATTGTGACGTAAAACTATGGGAGGTAAGAAAAATGTTTATTGTGAAACCATTCAACTTGCAGCTTTTTGCGGAAGAATCGGCACCGGATCTGACACCAGACGAGCCGGAAAACGCGCCAAAATCTTCGGAAGAAGAAAAAGGCGAGAAGACGTTCACTCAAGCTGAGCTGGACAAGATCGTGAAGGACCGGCTGAAACGTGCTGAAAAAGAGAACCAAAAAAAGATCGAGGAAGCTCGGACAGAAGCGCAAAAGCTCGCAAAGATGAACGAAGAACAAAAAAAGGCGTATGAACAGGAAAAGATCCAGATGGAAAACGAGAACTTGAAAAACCAGATCGCGCAGCTGGAAAAGCAAGCCCAACGTACTGAACTTTCCAAGAGCGCTGCCACGATTCTTCAAGAGAATCACAAGATCACGGCTACCCAGGATATCCTGGACTTCGTAGTCGGAGAAACTGCCGAAGATACGAACGTGCGGATCGAGAAGCTCGTGTCGGTCATCAAGGCAGATCGTAAAGCAGTCGAAGCTGAAAGGGCACTGGGACGAACTCCGAAAATATACCGGACCGACCATGAAAAGCCAAGCCCTTTCGAAGCAAAACTGAATAAGTATAAACGATAGAAAAGAGGTAAAAAGTATGAAGCGAATGAAAAAGATCAATCTTCAGATGTTTGCGGATGAACCGCAGAATTCGAACATCCGGGTGTTCAGCAAGGAGTTTAAAGAACTCATGTTAGCCGTGTTTGGTGTGCAAGCTCAATTCAATGACTTTTTCGTCGGAGGGAAGATCGATGTGGTGGACGGCGTGCGGGATTCCGCGACGGCATTCAGTGTTAAGACGTCTGATATCCCGGTCACGATCGGTACCTACAACAAAGGCGAAAATGTCGCGTTTGGTACTGGCACTGAAAGCACATCTCGTTTTGGAAACCGCACGGAAGTCATCTATAAAGATACCGATGTTCCGTATACAGCAGAGTGGGCTTTCCACGAAGGTGTAGACCGGTCTACGGTCAATGCCGATTTTGAGCAAGCTATCGCCGATCGCCTCGATCTGCAGGCACAGGCTGTGACTGAGGAACTAAACGGTAAGCATGCGGCATTCATTTCGAAGAGCGCTTCGAAAACGATCGAAGTGAGCAGCATCACGAAAGATACGGTCGCCGCATTGTTCAGTGAACTGTCCAAATACTTCACGAACGTCAAAGCCAAAGGAAAGAGGATCGCTAAAGTAACACCAGATGTATACAACGCGATCGTGGACAGCGGACTGACAACGTCGAGCAAAGGATCCACAGTGAATATCGATGACAATGAAGCCCGCAAATTCAAAGGCTTTATCATCACGGAAGTTGCAGAAGACTATTTCGGGGAGAACGAAGTTGTTTACGCTTACATCGAAGGCATTGCTAAGGCATTTACCGGTATCAACACGACTCGTACGATCGAGGCGCAGGATTTCGATGGCGTCGCGCTTCAAGGACATGGTAAGTCTGGCGAGTATATTCCGGAAGTTAACAAGAAGGCTGTCGCTAAAGTCAAATTGACTACGACTGCCACGCCGTCCTCGAAGTAGCAGCGAGAAACGTAGGTGAGAGACGTGGAAACGTTGCAGACGATCAGATTGATGCTCGATCAGCGCGATGAAGCGAACGATGACCAACTCAAAGCGATCCTGAATCTCACGCAGGCGCGCCTCCTCGTGCTCCTGGGCGTTCAGACGGTGCCAGAGGAGTTGTCCTACATCCTGGTGGAGGTCGCGATCAAACGATTCAACCGGATCGGATCGGAAGGCGTGGCGAGCCATTCGATCGAAGGTGAAAGCATGACGTTTACCGATGATGACTTCGCGCCATTCGAAGATGATATGCAGGCATGGCGGTCTAAACAGCACGACCAGAAGAAAGGGCGGGTGCGGTTCCTATGAGATACGACACCCCGATCTTTTTTCAGAAAATCGAACACGGCACGTATGACGCCAAAACAGGCAACTACGGACCGCAAACAATCTCTGAAACGCGACGGATGGCCAGCGTCTTTGATACGGGCGTTGACAGGATGCGTCTGATCTACGGCCGAATTGAGGATGGTAGCGTAACTGCCCACATCCAAAATCATTACAATCGGGCGTTCGATCGGATCCGGATCGGCGAAAAACTTTACAAAGTGGAAAGGGCACGCAAGCTGCGCCATAAGCAGACGTTCGTGCTTACGGAGGTACAAGAATGAGGCTTATATGCGATATCAGTGGGCTGAACGAGATGCAGCGGAAACTGATCAAGGCGGCAGATCCAGCAAAGATCACACGAGCTGTGGCTCAAAACACTTCGGAAATGCAAGGGCGCGCACAAGATCTTTGCCCAGTCGATACCGGAACATTGAAGCGGAACATTGGCCTTGAAATGCGAGATGGCGGAAAGACGGGGGCCGTTTTTGCCACAGCGCACTATTCCGAATATGTCGAGCTGGGCACTCGATTTATGAAGGCACAGCCATACATGGAACCGGCGTTCAACGCCCAGAAAGACCGCTTCATTATCGACTTGAAAAAGGCGGTGATCAGTGATCTATGAGTCCACAACAAGAGTTATTCAGTCAGTTTCGTGTGGCACTTGAAAAGGCGTTCCCAGGAATGGTGTTCGATGGAGATTTGCCTCCCGAGGACACGCCGTACCCTTTCATCTACATTGGCAATACGCAGGATTCTGCCTCTTATCAGGTGAAAGGCGGCTTTTTCGGCCGGGTAAATATTACAATTCACGCGTGGACGAACAACATTCGAGCGAGGGGCGATTTTTCCTCCTTGCTTTTTGGAATTCGCCGTATCGCACAATCGATCGACGCCTCGCCGTCTTATGGCTGGTGCATGTCTGGAGGAAACGAAGACATTTTGCCAGATGATACGACATCGGAGCCACTGATGCATGGGCTGGTGAATTGTGAGTACAAATATTGGAGGAAATAAGATGAAAACAAAAATTGATTTCAACAAGGTCAATATTCAGAATTTTGACTTGCAGATCTTTGCGGCCGAACCGGTGCAGGGATCGAAAATTATGTATTTAGTTCGTGTCCTGGAAGATTTGACAAAAGAAGCGGCGATGATTCTGGCATTTCAGACGGAAGGATCGACCAGCATTTCCAAGGATGCGGACAATGTTGTAACAAAGTCTGGATCAGTTCGTGTTCCAGGAGGCGCAGAGATTGAGATCACACTGAGCGCTCTTTTCGCTAAAGGCGACGAAAACGTTAAAAAGGTAAAAGCGGCTTTATTGAAAGACAAGGTCGTTGAGGTCTGGGAAATTAATACCGCGATCGAAGGTACGGGAGAGAATGCAGGGAAATACGAATCCTGCTACTATAACGGCTATATTACGGAGTTTGAACTGACCGCAAATGCGGAGGACTTTACTGAGTATTCTTTAACGGTGGGTGTTTTTGGCGAGCCTAAAGATGGCTACGCGACCTTGACACAGGAACAGCTGGAAGCAGCTCAGTATGTATTTAAAGACACAGTAGTTCAAACCTCTGCCGAGGGCAATTCGTAAGGAGTCTTCAAACGACTCCTTTTTATTTTTAAAAAAGGAGAAAAGGAATGGAAATCACAATCAAAGATAAAGTACATCAATTGCGGGCTACATTTGGGTTTTTAGCAGAAATCGACAGAGAGATGCTTGGCGAAACTTCCAAGAAGGACAACCCGACGATCGGGGCTGGAACAGGACTGGCACAGGCCGTTATCCAATGGCAGGAGGTTGGTGATATTTGTGCGCTGCGCGATATCGTTTACAGCTTATGCAATCACGAGGCCAAGGAAAGGCCGACGAAAAAGGACATTGAAGGCTATCTCGAATCTTGCGAAGACTTGGATATCTTTAGCGACGAGGTGATCAATTTTTTGTACAAAGCGAATGTCTGCAGGAAGGCATTGAAGAAAATGGCCGATCCGATGGGCGCGGCCGTGAAAGAGGAAATGGACAAGCTGAAACAGGGCGAGCTGAAAGCATAAGCGCCCAAGAGCTGATTGACGAGGTGGCAATCAACTGTTTTCGCTTTTTCGGCTACAACACAATGAAGCAAGCTCTCGACCTGGATATGCATGAATATCGCCTCTTGTGTGAAGCTCAGGCATTGAAAAACGTCGATCTCGATTATCGGATCCACGAGCTGGCTTACGCGAGCAACAAGGCTTCCTTACGGGATAAAAAAGGGCGCCTGATCTACGCGAAATTCACGAAACTGTATGACTATGAGCGCGCGTTGGACCGCTTGAAAAAGAAGCAAACGAAGAAAAAGGAAATGTCACCACAGTTGGAGGCTTATAAAAGGTTTCTGGCTCAAAAGAACAAAGGAGGCGATGGGTCATGAGTTCAACACAACATAAGATCGAGGCGATCCTTAGTGCACGCGACGAAGGGATGACCAGGGCGTTATCAAGGATCGAGACCGTATTATCGGAGTTGAACACAACGGTAAAGAAAATCGGCGACATCATGATCAAGGCGCAGGACAAAGCATCGCCAAAGATCGAAAAAGTCCAAGAGGCGGCAGAGGGGCTATCGAAAACCGACATTGAAACTAAGATCGAAGCGGTCGACAAAGCCACGCCAAAAGTTGAAAAAGTAAAAAATGCAGCAAACGCAGTGGCTGCCAATCCGCCAAAGATCCCGATCGAAGCGGTCGACAAAGCGACCAGCAAGATCGAAAAGATCAAAGCGACCGCTTCAGGTATCGCGAAAAAACCGTTCGAGATCATTGCAACCATAAGAGACAAAGCAACGAGCAAGCTAGATTCGATCAAAACAAAAGCGGTGGCCATAGCTAAAAACCCCCATATCCTTGTTGTGCAAGCAAAGGATGCCGCTGGCAACATCTTGGATGGGATCAAAAACAAGCTGAAAGGTCTGCAGAAAGAGGCTGATGATACGAGCCGAAGCATGAGCGCCATTAAATTCGGCGCGCTCATGGAAGTCGGTAAAAAAGGTATTGGTTTGATCACGAGTCAATTTTCGGGATTCGTTGGAGAAATGAACAACTCAAGCAAAGCCTGGAAGACATTCGAGGGGAATATGAAGGCTTTTGGAGCTTCAAGCGGAGAGATCGAGCGTGTAAGAGGGACACTATCCAAATTTGCGACAGAGTCTATATATAGCGCTTCCGACATGGCTAGCACGTATTCCCAGCTTTCGGCGGTCGGTATAAAAAACTGTGACAAGCTCGTCACCGGGTTTGGCGGCCTTGCGGCAGCAGCTGAAAGCCCTCAGCAGGCTATGAAAACGTTGAGTCAGCAAGCGACACAGATGGCGGCAAAGCCAACTGTTGCCTGGGCGGATTTCAAGCTCATGCTTGAACAAACACCGGCAGGAATCGCCGCTGTCGCAAAACAGATGGGCATGACCACATCCGAGCTGATTTCCAATGTGTCAGAAGGGACCGTCGCGACGCAAGATTTCTTTGACGCCATTTCAGCTGTTGGTAACAATGACGCCTTCGGTAAAATGGCCACCCAGTATAAAGGTGTGGATGAGGCGATGCAGGGGCTGATGGAAACACTGCAAGTCAAACTTGCTCCGGCATTTGATAAGCTAAGCCAGGTGGGGATCGATGCGATTTCCAAGCTCGCGGACGTCATCGACAGCTTCTCTCTAGATCGGTTTTCAACGGTCATCAACAATGTTAAAAAGACGTGGGACAATTTCAAAAACGGATTTTTAAATACTGGCGCTATAGAGGCTGTAAAGGCCGCATTTAACGGTTTGGGGGATATGATCGGAAGGGTGGCTACCTCCTTGTCTGGCGATGCGGCGAATGGAGCGAAAACGTTCGGGGAAGTCATCGGATCGGTGGCGCGCTTTATTGCGGATGCCGTAACGGCTATCGCGGATTTAGATGCAAAAACAGGCGGAGTCGTCGGCAAACTCGCGGCTGGCGTTGGCGCCGTCATGCTTTTTGGCGGATCGTTCAATAGATTGAAATCCCTCGCATCTGGCGCTCTCGGAAGCGTTTTTTCTTTATTGAAAAAAGCATTACCGAATCCATTCAAAAAATTGCCATCGGGGGCAGCGCCGCCATTAAATCAAACAAAAAGCAAAGTGGCGCAATGCGTCGACTCCATTGGAAATATGTTTAAGGGTATTGGCACCGGGATCAGCACGGCGTTCAAAGGGGTCGGAAAAGGAATCAGCACGGCGTTCCGTGGCATTTCTTCGGCTATCTCTAGTTTGAATCCGGTTGGAGTGCTGGCATTTGCTGGAGTGGTCGCCACCCTGACGGCGGCGTTCCTTGCGTTGGCCGCGTGTAAAGATATCGTGTTGCCGTTCCTTCAGGGGCTGGCCGATATTATGACTGGCGTACTAAATACCGCAGTTCAAATTTTTGTGGAAGCGCTGAATCAGCTGGCTCCGATCCTGCCGATTATTGCAGAATCATTGGCGAAGCTATCTCCATTAGTCACGGCTTTTGGGGAAGCGCTTTCGGCGGTAATCGAAGCCATTGGCACGGCTATCGCTACGATCGTTGAGGCTTTGACGCCAGTGATCGAGATCATCGCAAACATGTTCACGAATATCGTTCAGATCATCGCGAATGCGATTACACAAATTATTTCAGTATTGGCTCCATACATTCCGGAAGTAACAAAAATGGTGGAAGCGACCAGCCAAGCCGTACAAGCAATTTGCGACGCATTTACGAACCTCGTTAATCAAGTCAACCCAGCGTTGGAGAACTTGAGAAACATTGTTGAAACCGTATTCAGTGGTGTCTGCGACGTCTTGAATGAGTTTAAAGGGATCGTCGACTCGGTGTTCGAAGGCGTTTCGGGTGTTTTCGAATCGTTTGGAAATATGGTCAATAATGTCTTGTCTGGTGTGGCGAGTGTGATCGACTCGATCGGTAATGCATGCCTGAATGCGGGAAAAGGGTTTGACCTTTTGGCACGGGGAGTGGAAAGGTTGACGGGGCTCAATCTGTTTGATATGGGTGCGAGCCTAGCAGCTGTCGCGACAGGCGTAGGGGCTATTGCTGCAAATGCTTTGAACCTAGGCGATACCGGAGCACAGATGCAGTTATTGGCGACTGGACTTACTATGATTGCAAACAATGTAGAAAGCATAGTTTCAGCAAGCGCACAGATGCCTCAAGTTGTTGCCCAGTTCCAGAATATGAGTACCTTGAGCGGGCCATTGTCCTCTGCGTCATCAGCCTTGACTAGCTTTGCTGCCTCGGCTGCTGCAGCCGGAGTTCTTCTGGTGGCGGCGAGCGCAAGCATGGCGATCCTTGGATCTGCTGTGAAAACATGCGCTTCGTCTATGTCGTCTTTAAACGGTCCGGTTCAAGCTTTATCAACCGGACTGCAAAGCCTTGGAAGTATGATTACCGCAGCGATCTCTCGCTTTGCTTCGCTGTCCTCTTCGGCAATATCTTCTTTTGCCCAAGTCGGACAGGGGGCTGTAAAAGGGACAAGCCAAGTTAAATCCGCCTTAAACCAAATGATCCAGGCGATGAATCAAGCAGCGAATAAAGCAAGAACTTCTGGAACGCAGATCGGAAACGGGATCTCCAATGGAGTGCGTTCTGGAATGGCTAAACTGCCTTCGATCGCTTCTAGCGCTTTAGCATCGATGTTTAATGTTTTGAGCGCCGCTAGAGGGCGGGCTTATTCCTGTGGAGCGTATATTGGTCAAGGACTCGCTTCTGGACTGAATGCGTCTGTGGGTGCGGTCCAAGCTGCAGCCGCACGACTGGCAGCGGCGGCCGATGAAGCCATCCGGGCGAAGGCTCGGATCAATTCGCCTTCTAAGGTTACGGCCGAGGATGGGCGGTATATTGGACTGGGACTAGTAAAAGGAATCGAAGGGACATATCGGCAAGTCCAAGGCGCGATCGACAACATCATGGATCTAACTGCTATGGCCGCGGATCCAATGGCATTTGCATTCGCGGGCGGGCAATTCACACAGGCGTCGGATTACTCGTATGGGATCAATGTCGCCGTAGATGTTCCACTCTATGTAAACGGTCGTGAATTCGCAAAAGCGACCTCGGAAGACTACGAGGATGTCACAGAGAAACGATCGAAATTTTTGAAAAAAATGAAAGGAGAACGATAAAATGTATGAATTTCACGATTTAATGCCTGCCACCAAAGGCGAGGTCAAAGATCGTATGGCTGAATCCTTCTCCTTTAACGGGGTCTGGATCGAAGACGAGATACCACAATTCGTCGTGACCGGAACGACCGGTCGTGAGCTGATGGAAGCCGAACTTGATACTTTCGAGGTCGGCTTTTCCAACGGCTCTAAATACAGAAAAAAGCGCTATCCGGAAAGAAAGATCACAGTGCATTACATGATGGGCGCGCAGACAGATCACGATTTTCGGCAGGCTTATAACAAGCTGAACGCCCTGCTCGATCCAGAGCAGGCCCAGCTTATCTTTGCCGATGAACCGGATAAATACTTTGTGGCGACAAAAACCGAAAACTCGACCGTAGAACCAGGCAAGAATTTTGTTGTCGGCGAGATCGTGTTTACTTGTACAGATCCTTTGAAGTATTCTACCGTCACTAAGTCGTTTCCAGCCACTCTGATCGAGGGAGTGCTTACCGCAAACATCGAAAATAAAGGAACCGCAGCAGTCCCGATCGATTACAAGATCCACATGAACCATGAAAATGGATACATCGGGATCGTAAGCGAAAGCGGAGCCATGCAGTACGGCAAGAAAGAAGAAGCAGACGGCAAGATCGTGGAAATGAACGAGCGGCTGCTGACCATGACGAACTTTTTTAACAAAGCAGACGATGGAGCATCCGGCGTTGACTACATGCATCCGAACTACGATGCAACGGGCACGCTTGCTGTGGCAACCTGGTGGAACGAGCAATGGCTTTCTTTCGGAAGTGCCGGCCCGAATCCAGGGCAGGCTATGACAGGCGGACAGCGCACTGTAGCGGTACCTGCTGATTCAAACGGTCATGTCGGCGCTAAAAACTTTTACAGCTGGTGGCGTGTGGTCATGTGGGCCGGTCTGATGGGCCAGGTCGGAGAGTTTAACATCAACTGGTTAACGGCCGACAACAAGCAGATCGCTGGTGTCAACTGGTACAAGCAGGATCTGAGTGGCAACACGGCCAACTACGAGATGTGGAGCAACGGCAAGATCCTGGCTTCGTATTCTTATGAATCAAGTCATGAAACAAATAAAAACCCTTGGTTCCACACCAACGGATATTGTGATCTTCGAAAGGTCGGCAGGAAGCTCACCTTTTACTGGTGGGCCACTTACCCATCGTTTGACGTCCCGGAAATCGAAAACTGGGAGTGTGCCAAGGTTTCAATGGCTTTCAAGTGTCATCCGGTTTATCGAAACAGGCTTGTAACACATATGGGCATCCGAGGGTTTATTTTCGATAAGCTCGGTGTACAGCACTGGAAGGATGTGCCAAACCGGTATGCTGGCAATGCTGATATGGTAGTGAAAGGCAATGAAGGCAAGATGTATTTTCGTGGGATGCCGAGGCCGCAGGACGAGATGACGGGCACAAAATACTTTTTGGCCAAACCGGGAGTAAACAAGGTTGAATTTTATAACTCATCTTTTAGTGTTCCGGCGCCAACAATCACAGCAGAAATCAGGGAGGCATGGCTATGATCAAACTTACATCACGAATCGCGATCCTCGACCAGAACGATACGGTCGTGGGCTTCCTCGATAATGACGTGCCTGATGGCCTTCCGTTTTGGGATGACGAATTACACGAGTATCTGGAAGGTACAAGTAATACTTTTACGTTCAAGACTGACGCCAAGCATCCGGACTCCTTGCATCTCGTTGAGGGATACAAGATCGCATTCCGCACGGACCGACGCGATTACTATCTCAACATTATGATTTTGCACCGGGACGAGGACGTGGTCGAAGTCGAAGCGTGGTCAACGAATTTGGAGCTTTTGAACGAGCAGGTCGCAGGAATCGATCCAGGAGAGGCGCATTCTTTTGTGTGGTATAAGAATCAGTTTGATCCTGAAAACACGGTACAGATCGGCTTAAACGAGGTGTCAGACAAGCAAATAAAGAACAAATGGGACGGTGAAAATACCGTCCTTTCTCGTTTGTACTCTTTAGCAAACGTATTTGATGCAGAGCTGGAATTCGTGCCGCAGCTCAATCAGGATTACTCCATGAATAAGATCGTTATGAACGTATATCGTGCGCATTCCGACACCGTACAAGGCATTGGAAAAGCGAATGTCTCTAACCTTGTGTACGGCCGGGAGATCAAAGGGATCAAGAAAACAAGCGATATCACGGATCTGTATACCTGTATCTATCCGCATGGAGGGACGATCGAAGGCAGCGATTCCAAGATTGATATATCCGGGGTCAGCCACACTGTAAAAGACAAAGACGGAAGAGTCGAATATTTTACGGATGGTGCATTGATCCGTGCGCCTCTCGCTCGTGATCGGTTTCCGAGTTTTATGTCGCAGTCAAATGACCGCTACATTTTAGTCCATTGGGACTGCGATGTTACGGACAAGGAAATGTTATATGGTCGAGCGCTGGCTGAATTAAAGAAGAATTGTACGCCGAAAGTCACTTATGAGATTGACGGCTATGCGGATACCGGAATCGGCGATACAGTGCGGATCACAGATGAAGAATATAATCCTATTCTTTATTTAGAAGCACGTGTTACGGAGCAGGTGCGAAGTATCACGGATGAATCAAGGAACAAGACAATTTATAGCAATATTGAAGTTTTGAAGTCTGAAATCGACACCTCTTTGATGGCTCGTGTCGAAGCCTTGATCAAAGAAAACAAGGTATACATCGGGCAGATCATGTCGGATAACGGGATCCAGTTTGTCAATGACACAGGATCCACGACGCTGACCGCGCAGGTCATTGATGGTGTAGTCGATATAGCCAGCCAGTATCAGATTGTTTGGAAGAAAGACGGAACACAGATCGCTACAACAAAAAATATCACGGTTTCTTCCGGCGATTTTGGTGCGCAGGCCGTATATGGTTTTGAGGCGGCCAAAGGCGGCAAGGTGTACGCACGGGCCGAGGTCACGCTGACGAATGTGCATGATGGCGTTGCCGCCGATCCTCTCTATCTGCATATCCGATACTCTAACGATGGAGGCCAGACCTTTACCGGAAACAACGGCAAGACAGAAGGCAAATGGATGGGGACGTATAGCGATCATCTGGAGGCAGATTCCGAGCTTGTGAGTGATTATACATGGGTCAAAATCCGAGGCGATGATGGGCAGTCTCTCGTGAGCATGACGAGGGAATTTTACATGTCGACCAGCAACACAGCTCAAGAGGGCGGATCATGGAGCGCTACTCTACCGACATTTGATGCAGCTAAATATCTTTGGGTGCGGTTTAAGGCTGTCTATAAAAACCCGGATGCCATCGCTTACTCTGATCCTGAGCTTGACGGCACATGGAGCGCTACGCTGCAGGCAATCGACACCGCCAATCAGGCAGCGACAAGCGCAAGTGACGCAAGCCAAAGTGCCCAAGATGCCGTAAAGCAGGCGGGTGATGCGCTGAGCAAAGCGCAGGACATCGAAAAGGAAATCGAGCCGATCAAGACCGGGATCCAAGAAGCCAAAGATGCGGCCGCCGAAGCAAAAAAAGACGTAGCCGACGCGACAGAACAAATCCTTGTGGACATATCTGGAACCTACGCAACCAAGGCCGAAATGTCTGACATCGAGGGCGATTTGCAGACTCAGATCACAGCGAATGCGGATGGCCTGAAAAGCAAGGTGTCGAACACGGAGTACCAACAAAACAAGGATGCGATCGATGCTGAACTGGTCAAGCAGAGCAGCGCATTGACGGCGGCCCAAAATAACTTGAGCAGTCTGCAATCGGCACAGAGCGAAGCCAGTCAAAAGCTGACAAAAGCCGAGGCGGACCTGAAAGCGGCGCAGGACGCAGTAGCAGCACTTGAGAATGATCAGGCCACAACGGCGGAACAGCTCGACGCAGCGAAAACAGCGCTAAGCACTGCTCAGCAAGCTGTTAATAAGGCTCAAGCCGATGTCAATCAAGCGAAAAAAGATATTGCATTAGCACAAGGGCAGATCAGCGATATCCAGGATGATATCGACGGGCTGACGAGCCGAGTCTCATTAGCCGAAACGGCGATCACGCAGAACTCGCAGGCGATCAATTTGAGAGCAACAAAGACGGAAGTGAGCACCGCCATTCAAGGCGCAAAAGACTATGCGGATTCTCAGATCACGGTCAAAGCAAATCAGATCTCACAGACGGTTACTCAGGTTTCGAATAAAGTGAATTCTTTGACCAGCCAAAAGCAAGAGCGTTACTACTATCTTTCTACGTCAGAAACGACATGCACAGGCGGGTCTTGGAGTACGACCAAGCCAGCGGAAACAGCAGGAAAATATATCTGGATTAAAGATAAAATCACGTATGTGGACGGATCGACCTCAGAGACAAGCCCTGTGCGGATGACTGGCAGTCCTGGCGCACAAGGGGTTTCAGGCAAGGATGCGATCACGATTCAGATCACGACGACCAACGGCACAGTTTTCAAAAATACGCCGATTGTCACGACGCTGACAGCTCATGTATTCAAAGGCGGTATTGAATTGAGTGCGGCACAGATTTCGGCAGAAGGAGCTTTGAAGTGGTACCTTAATGGATCGACGACTGTGGTCGGAACCGGCGCAACTTTAAGTGTCAATCAGCCGGTAAGCGTAGCGACAGCAAACTACACCGTGAGATTGGAGGGATAATATGAAGATTGTAAATAAAAACTTGTTGCGGAATACAGCAAAGTGCTATTCATTGACAAAATCGACAACCTCGCCAGTCTATGCCAATTTTAATATGCAAGACGTTTCAGACGAAATAATCGGAAAAACAATCACGCTTTCCGTTTATGTGAAATCTTCAGGAGGAAGCGAAGCCCTTCCCAGCTCTTCTGATATGGTCGGCCGATTTGGCATGCATACAACAGAATTTTGGGAGGACACAGACGGCACAAAGAGTACGACATATCAAAGCACGGCACTTCTTTCGAGCTGGGGAAAAGATGAAAGGGTAAAAGCGACTTACACCATAACCCGGCCAGCTGGGAAACCTACAGCTGGCTTGGTTGGAGTAGAAGTAAGAATGCAAGCGACCTGCAAGCCGAATAGTGAAAATAATGCAACTTGGATCATCGGCTACCCAAAAGCAGAGTTTGGAGCTGAAGCAACAGATTATTCAGTAAATCCATTGGATAATCCAGCGTATATGCTAGATGAAGATATGTTTGAGCAGGGTACGGCTAGTGAAAATGCCCCCAATAATTCCTCTTATGAAGGTATGAAATCGAATTGGAATAATCGCATCCGCTCGAAATATTTAATTCCTGTTAACGCTGAGAAGATTGCAGTCCACATCAATCAGTGCTATTCATATTTTATTTTAGAGTTTAACAACGAAAAGTATTTAGGTGTGTATACAGGATGGCAGTCAGAAGATAAGTGGCACGATCTGGATCCTCGCACAACACAAATCGCGCTAATCTTTAAAAAAGATGGCGACCCAACAATTACACCTTCAGAAATCACCCAAATTTGCGGGGGGGGGGTCGGTTGTATGAGCACTAAAGCGACAGCATCAATTTCCCTAACCCGAATCAATGATGGAATAGATGCTTTTACGATCGTCTACGACACGCCAACCGGATTCGAATTTACAGACACCGTAAAGTCGATCACTATCACGGCGAAGATCTTTAAAGGCGGAAAAGAGCTGACCGATTCCGAGGTAGGTCGATACGGCGCAATTAAGTGGTATCAGGTCGGAGTGGCTGCGGCGATCGCAACAGGAAAGACTTTGACGCTTACGGCTCCGAAAGAAGTCTATGCGACGCTGGAGAACTAGAAAGGGGTGAGAATATGGAAATCAAAATTGATTCAACGAACTTTGAACAAGGCAAATTAGAACCGTATGCTTCAGCTGGGAGCGACTATGAAACAAGGGTTAAAGATCCTTCTTCTCATCCGCTTCATGGAAGACGCGTTCGGTCAAAAGAACTAATCTCTTGCAGTTCGGATAGAAAAGTTACTTTTTCAGGCAATAATTCTCGTTTGATGATATGGGTTCTTGAATTTGATAAAAATAAAAAATATCTAGGACTTGGAGAAGGATGGAATTATTTTACAGACCACACACTTAAGTTTGAAACAGCTTATGTCGCTTTTATGATTGCTCGAAATCCTAATAGCGCGCTATTAGATGTTTCGTTACTGGGGTCGCTTTCGCTCATTCCCTATCATGATGACTGGGCTGGAATAGGCGTAGATATGTATCGTGGACAATTGTCAACATGGGCCACAAAGCCTTATTCCGACTGGGGCATCAAAGCCGGCGACATAGTAACGTTTCAGGTTCGAATCAAATCTACATCAGGCAAAAAACTTCGTGCTCGTATAGAGTGGTTCAATTCCGGCAATGATCGAGTTTCGACTTATCCTGAATCTATTCAAGTGATTGAAAATGGAGAAGGTGTTTCAACAGTCACTCAAACAGTCCCTGCACAATATTCTCAAATGGGATTGTGGCTTGATGCGAATTTAACGACGGCAACTCACACGGATATAACTACGGAGCTTGTTAAGGCTGATGTTTTTGTGATTGGCTCTAGCGTGCCTTCAAATCTCGACCGGGGGGGGGTACTCATTATGAATGATTATCCAACGCTCCCGATTGTAACGACGCCGGACGGATTTGAGTATGCAGAGGGGTATAACATTCTTTCAGTGTCAAAGGCGCTTTTGGAGGAAATTGGTAATGATAGAAGTGCGTTCATTACTTCAAAAGTAGTGTCAGACGGTGGTTTCGATTTGACTGTTACTAAAGATACAACAAGCTTAGCCAATGTAAGATTTCAATGGATAAACTTACCTTATGCTTTAACGCGATATCGTCTAACTTTTGAAACTTGGGCTGAACTTCCAACCGGAGCATCCAATGTACAAATTTTAAGAGATATTTGTGATGCTAATGCGCAAGGTTTTACTGTACCGACTACCCGAACTAAATTTACAGGGGTACACATTCCTAGTCCAACATATATTTTTGATAACGTCTATCGTGGTTTTATTGATTTTGAAATTCGGAGGATAGGATCCGTTTTAAAAGCCGGTACTAAAATACATGTCAGAAATATCATGCTGACTTTAGGACAAACGGAGTTTGACTATCGTCCAAACCCTGCCGATCTGGTCGGGGGGGGGGTGCCTATGAGCATAATTGCTAGAGGACTACCTCTTACTGTAAGGAACTCAATTGATGAAGCGATCCAGAATTCAGCGGCGCAATTGGAACAGCGCTTGTCTACCGCGATCACGCAGACGGGCGAGAGCATCAAAAATGAAGTTGCTCAGCAGTATTACGCTAAAGGTGATACCGATCGGATCATTGCCGAAGCATCAACGATCTTGGAGCAGAAATACAACTCGTTTGAGATGTCTTTTAATTCTTTCAAGCAGATGGTTGACAGCAACCAAAACTTGACCAACGCTGAATTCGCAACGATCACTAAGTTCATAAGATTCATTGATGGAAACATATTTTTAGGCGAAGAAGGAAACAACCAGATGCTCAAAATCGCAAAGGATCGCATATCTTTTTTGCAGGGTAATCAAGAGGTCGCATATATCTCAGACAGCACGCTGTACATCTATGACGGCGTGTTTTTAAATTCCCTGCGAATTGGCAACTTTGCCTTTGTGCCACGAGCAAATGGATCCTTGGATTTTAAGAAAGTGAGGTAATCAAAAATGGCATGGGGAGCATGGAGTCAAACGTTTTCTCCCGAGGTTTGGAGTGCCTCACAGTGGGGAACAAAATACTACTCGATCACGTTAAATTGGAGATATAGGCAGGACATTGCGGCGAACCAAACGCAAGTCGAAATGATCTCATTGAGATTCAATACACTCACAAGTGCCAGAGGAATTCATGCAGCAACAATTCACGGCCGGTGCTCGCTTGCTAATAATGACAGCGCTGAAAAGACATGTTCTAACAATATGCCTTCGCCTCCTGGATCCGTAACTTTAGCGGTTAACCACACAGTTACTGTCACACATAACACAGACGGTTCTTGGCCTGGCCATCAGGTCGCTTGGATGCTCTGGGTAACAGGATCCGGCGATCCCATCCAGCCTAATATTCGATCGTTCCAGTGCATTACGACAAACATTCCAAAGATTCCAAGAACATCGCCGGCTACGGTAAACGTAAGCACGCAGACGATGGGCAGTGCAATCGTGATCACGACCCACAGAGCATCAACAGCATACACCCATGAAATATATGTCAAATATTCTGGCGATAGTTCGTGGGGCGCATTTTTGGTATCTGGCGTCAATGATACATATACATGGAACACTGGTGTATCTTTGGCATCCAAGATTCCGAACGCATCAAGCGGTGTATGGAATATCCTTGTGCGAACCAAGTCAGGAAGCACGATCATAGGTGACAAGATCATAAACGTAACCTTGAACGTCCCATCAACCATTGTGCCGAGCATATCATCGGTAGCCGTAGCGGAGGCAACAACCGGGATCGCAGCACAGTTTGCGGCCTATGTTCAGGGTCGGTCGACTTTTAAGGTGACTGTAGCCGCCGCCGGAAACCAAGGAAGCACGATCAAGAGCTATTCGGTAAAAGCGGACGGCAAAACATACTCTGGAAACTCGAACGTGTTTACAACTCAAGTTATAAACGGATCGGGAAGCATCAGCGTTGTGGCAACCGTCACAGACAGCCGAGGACGTACCGCTTCCAAAACGGTATCGGTCGCTGTTTCGGCTTACTCCTCACCGTCTATACCTACATTTAAAGCAGTGCGGTGTACGAGCACAGGAGTCGAAAGCGAGGACGGAACAGCGGTCAAGATCTCGTTCAATTTTGCGATTGCAGCGATGGGGAACAAGAACAGCCGATCTTTTAAAATCCAACAGCTAAATGGAAATACATGGACCGACATTTACACGATCACGGATTCGTATAGCACGAATTCAAGCATCATCAAAACCGGTCCATTTTCTGTGGATTCGAAATTCAGTTTCCGAGCCGTGGCGGCGGACTTTTTTACAAGTGCTACAGTGTATTCGGATATCGCGCCTTCGTTTGCGCTGATCAACTTCGGATCAAGCGGAAAGAGCATTGCTTTTGGTATGGTCAGCTCAAACAATAAAAGCATGCAGTTTGGCCTGCCGATCGAGCACGCCCATATCACAAGTGCATCAGGAAGCAATGGATATCTGAAGATCCTCACGATCAAGACGCAAGCGGCTGCATGGAACTACGCAGGATTGGAATTTAAATACCATTGTGGCGCTCGAAACATGGCTTTTGCGACTGGCAAGATCGTTATTAACGGCGGAAATACGACCGATCCGCAACCTGCGGTAATCACGACGGATGATCCAGACAACCCGATCTATTTGGCAAAAGAATCTGCCAATACATGGGGTGTATACGTGCCTAAGGCTGGATCAGAGCAGGCGGCTGTTTTCGATGTCGTGCAGTATCGCATTGGAGGTATGTCATGGAACTTTGCAAACGTGCAAGTGGCAAGTCTGCCGTCTGGATACATCAAAGCCCGTTGGGAATATCTTAACGCCATGTGTCCGGTCGGGCATGTGGAGGCTACTGTCGATAACGTCAATCCTGGAACACGAATTGGCGGTACATGGGTGCAGTTTGGACAAGGGCGTTGTTTGGTCGGCGTGGGCACTGGAAACGACGGTAGTACAAGTATGACTTTTACGTCTCTTGGAACAGGTGGAAACTACAATAGATCACTAGCAATAGCCAATCTCCCAGCCCACCAACATGTCATGAATATATATGCTTCTGGCAATGAAGCAAGCGGATACGGCTTAACGCAAACCGCTGGATTTAAAGAAAGACCTATGATCAATGCAGGCGGTAATTCAAATGCTTGGAAATCTAATTCTGTCGGCTCAGGATCAGCATTCTCAATCTGCCAACCTTGGATTGGCGTATATCTTTGGCGTAGAACAGCTTAAGCCGTACGCCTCCATATATATACACCCACGAAGGGTTGAAGGTTGTTATGACCTTGGCTACCGCCTGTATTTTCGGTTTTAATGCCATACTGACCCGATTTTCCTGTGGTTGGATAACCGTTTACAACGTTGTTTGATCCACTCCCTGAATTGCCGGCCCACATTGGTTTAGAATCATGGCCGTGCGCTGGCATCTCATTAACACTCAAGACGTGTTTGTATTCGCCGCCGGTCTGACCGGCAGTAAAGGTCATACATTTGCTATTTGTAATAGTCAGCCAGCATTTCAACGCATTTTCGCTTCATTTCCATCTGTGGATGGACGTAGAGATTCATCGTTATGGAAACGTTAGAATGGCCAAGGATTTGACTTAATGATTTATAATCGCAGCCACATTCGATGCAACGGGTCGCAAAGGTATGGCGGAGGCAATGGAATTTGAGGTGTTTGACACCTAACTGCTTCAACATTTTGTTGTAATACAGACGATATTTGTTCGGCTCTATATATCGCTTGGTCCCGGTCAGGACATACGTATCATCCTCGCTATTTTGCATTAAATTAACCGAGTATGAAATTGTTGAATTAAGAGGAATGATGCGGACGCTTGATCGTGACTTGGGCGGTGTAATTCGGAGTTTAGAGCCGTCAGCCTTGGTATACGTACGGATCATGGTTTTTTCGATCTTTATTGTACGAGTATCAAGATTTATGTCGCTCCATTTCAAGGCGCATAGTTCGCCGATCCGGATCCCTGTGTGCATGCACAGCAAGATTCCAAGATTCTTGGGGCACATATGCGAATGGAGGTGATTCATAAGCTTGATCTGGTCTTCTTTTTCAAAGATGTCAATTTGTTTTGGCGGAGTATACGGGAGCTTGATATTCAGCTCTTTTTTTGATGTCGAAGCAACAACTCCGATGATGTCCTTTACAAAGCGGACGGACAAGCCCTTATCGTCGACAAGGCTGCCATGATCGATCTTTTCGAGAGCATAGGCTTGTATCTTATCTGTTGTTAGTG
The DNA here is from genome assembly GCA_000403415.2 of Firmicutes bacterium M10-2. Lineage (GTDB taxonomy): Bacteria > Bacillota_I > Bacilli_A > Erysipelotrichales > Erysipelotrichaceae > Dubosiella. The sequence goes on along the minus strand of KE159692.1, from coordinate 302,812 downwards.
CGTCTATATCACATTCGCCTAAATCGGGAATGATGTGATTTTGTACGATATTGCAGTACAAGGAATAGGTCGAATACTTTTGATAAGTTCTTTGATCTTCCAGCCATTCGTTTAATAAATCTTTATATTTCATGTCTTTCGTCCTTTCGTCCTGGGATGACGCTAAAAGCACCCTAGAAAATAGTATCAGGAGGGTACTAATGAAAGTTTATGTAAGTTTAAATAACGATAATTCGGTCGGAATGATCGCAACCAGCCAAACAGTGGAAACACAGATCGAAGTCGATCTGCCGGATGGTGTGATCTATCCCGATAAAATGCAGGGATATGAGGTTCGCTCGTACAGTACAGGCGAGCTTTTTTTATACCTCAATGAAGAAAAATATCAGAATTATCTAAAAAAGGAACAGGAAGAGCTTGAACGGCAACTTGCAGCAGAAAAGCTCCAGGAACTTGTCGCGATGAAGACGCTGCAAGGAGCAACAGATGCCGAAGCCTTGGAAATGCGCTCTCTGTATCCTGAGTGGTGTGCAGAAGTAGAATATCCGGCCGGATACTATTTGCAGTACAAAGGCAAATTGTACAAGGTTCTGCAAGACCACACATCGCAGGCCGACTGGACGCCAGACAAAGCCGTGTCGCTCTATGTCAATGTCGCCGATCCGCAAGACCCGTACCCGCCATTTAAAAAGCCTACGGGCGCGCATGACGCCTACAGCAAGGGTGACGGGATTACTTTTGAGGAAAAGCATTACCGCTCGAAAATCGACGGCAATGTGCACAGCCCGGCTGAATATCCGGCCGGATGGGAAATTGTAGAAGAGGAGAACTAAATCATGGAATTTTTACAGAGCTATTTTAATCTTTTAATTGTTGGTATTTGTGTCGTGATCGGATACGTCTGGACGACTCTCACGGTCGAGGATGACAAAAGCCGTCGCTTTATCCCGCTGGTCATGGCGGTAATCGGCATGATCCTGGCATGTATTGACGCGCACGGTGTGTCAATTGAAATTATCCTTTCTGGATCGGTTAGCGGTTTAGCGTCTACCGGATGTTATGAGGCATTTAAGCAGCTAATTCTTAAGCCTAAGTGGATTGAAGATAAAGAAACAGAAAATAAAGAAAACGAAGGTGAATAATTATGGAAATTTGGGGCTGGCTCGTTGCCGCAGGATCGTCGCTTATAACGGCGGTCCTTTATCCGTTTATTTTGCATCGTCTCAAAAAGATGGACGATAAGCGCGACCAGGCGCACGAAGACCGCAAGAAAGAGAAAGCCCAGGAACTGGCACATGTACAGGCGAACAGCGAGGGAATCAAACTCATTCTCAAGTATATGCTCAGCAGACTTCACGCCGAGTATACTATTCAGAAATTTATCACGCCTGATCAAAGGCAGAATTTCCGCGACATTTATACTGCATACGAAGGACTGCACGGCAACGGCGAAGGAACGAAAATGATGGAGGAGATCATGGAGCTGCCAATCAGAACAGATATCCATCCCCTTGATCCCTTTGTTACATTGCTCAAAAAATCAGCTGACTCTCAAGAATGATGGGGGTCTTTTAATTTAGGAGGAAACAAAATGAAAAAGAATCAGAAAATCACGAAAAACGGCTATGAACTCATCGGCTTTCCGATGGAAACGATGAACATTACACAAGGAAACAACGGTCAGCTGAGCCACAAGGGCGTGAATGCCCTTGATATTGCCGGGAAGGATACAGGGATCGAGCCAACTTATGCACCGGTATCTATGCATCTTGTAGCCACAGACAGCTATGCTAACGGAAATGCCGTATTTATGGAGAGCGATAAAAAAGTAATGTTCGCCGACGGTACAATCGACTACGCCACATTCATGTTCCTTCACGATAACTACATTGCCGATATTGCTCAGGTGAAGAAATTCGCGCAGGGTCAAGAATTCGGCGACGAAGGAACAGCTGGTTATGCCACCGGAAATCACTGTCATTTCGAGGTAGCGAAAGGCAAGTTTAAGCACATGTACGATCGCAACGGGTACGGCACATATTACTTGCCTGGATCGATCAGCGCTGACAAGGCATGTGTGATTGATGGAACGACCGTTAAAAACGGAAACGGCATGGCTTGGAAAAAATCAGACCAGATTGGAGGAAGCCAACCAACTACAAAAGACCCATACACAACAAATCTCAAGTGGATTCAAGAAAATGGAACGGCAACTTTCACAAGAGACAAAATCCGAATCCATAAAGATACTCCAGACGGCGAAGTAATCGGAGGGGTGACATACAATAGTGGTCAATCTGTTCGCTACATCGCTAAATGCGCTTATAAAGGGCATCGTTGGGTTAAATATGTCCGACAGTCTGGGGGCTATGGAGTTGTAGCCGTTTCGGGCTCTGAAGTCCATGGCAAAGATCCTTGGGCAACTTTTAAATAGATGTGCTAATATAAAGTTGCTAAACAATTACTTAGCCTGACAAAACCCATTTATTGAGCAGGCAAAATTGAGGCCTTCAGGCCTCTTTTTTAATATAAAAAGACAAAAAAGCTTTACATACTGATTGCAGTACGCTATAATAAAGACAGTTAAAGGAGAGTGATAAAAATGGTTAAGTAAAGCAAGGGTATAAGAAAAGGAGGATAAAGTTGTGAAATACCCGCCCAGAAAACAAAAAAAGAAGAAGCTCACGCTCAAGCAAAAACTTGAATGGATAGCATTAGGAGTAGCCTTCCTTAATGAAATCCTAGAGCTTCTCAACAATTTGACTGGAAGGAGATAATCCTTCCTAGTCATTATTATAGATTCACAACAAAAAAAATAAAAGTATGAAAAATACAATCAATACTATTCAAATTGGGCTGAACATTGCGATGTTGGTTTTGTTAACAGCAATCATGTATCTAAAATACAAGGAGCAAAAAAATGGGAAATAGAACGAACGGAGAAAAAGTATTCAATCAACATGAATACCAAAAGAAATGGGATAAGGAGAACATGAAAAGTATCAACGTATCCTATAAAACAGAATTTGTAGAATCGTTCAGAGAGGCCTTAAAAGTTTTAGGGTTAAAACAGTCCGACGTGATACGCAAAGCCATGCAAGCCGTGATCGATGAAGCCGAAAAATCAAGCCAGGAGCAATAAACTCCTGATTTTTTGTGGTGTAAAAAATGGTGTAAAAGTTTTTAAAAACTACAGAAAATACAACCAAAACAGTCGAAAATAAGGCTAAAAAAGACAGTATAAACCGTATTTTTTTAATCCCACCGTCCCCACCACTGCAAATTCAGCCCTTAAATAAAGGGCTCAGGCTGTTGACAAAGTCGATTTTTCAAATCGGCTTTGTCACAGCTTTTTATTTTTCTCCCACAAATGAATAAAAAAAGAGCAATTTGAGGTATTTAAGTACCTAATATTACTCTTTTTTTAGACCTTTTTACCCACTTTTATTTTATTGAAATTTAATTTTTTCAAAATAGGTAGTTTGTCAACACTCTGTCAGCCCTTAAATAAAGGGCTTTTTTTTTATGTGTCGGATAAAAGTCGGATTTTTAGAGAAAGTTTTTTCGATAAGAGATATAATGTTTCCCAGAAAGGATGGATTGATCGATAAATTGAATTCATTTTTTCTATTAAAATAAAAACACGAGCAGTGATGAAGTGAACCCCAAAATTTGGACAACCAAATAAGGAGGTTCACTTTTTCTATGTCTAAAATAAACGGAAAGAAAACAGGGATCGAATAGATCGAGTATTACAAAAGAAGAGGATAATACAAAAATTAAAAGGATCGACTCCTGTCGAATACAGGAATCAATCCTTTCGTTGAAACAAATTTTTTATTGTATGATACCGGCCTCGTCATTGATTTCGATATTCTTTTTCTCTAAGTTGATTTGTGCCAGATCTTTCAAACTTGCATAGATCAAGGCAAATACCGGAACGCCAAGGAACATGCCCAGCACTCCCGACAAAGCCCCTCCGACCGTTACGCTAAACAAGATCCAAAATCCGGAAATTCCCAATTTATCTCCGAGAATGACCGGTTTTAAGACATTTCCGTCAATTTGCTGAAGAACCAAGATAAAGATCGCGAAGATCAAGGAATACCAAGGATTGATCAAGAGCAGGATAATAATGACCGGAATTGCCCCTAAGAATGGTCCGAAAATAGGAATAATATTGGTGACACCGACAATGAATCCAATCATTGGCGCATACGGAATCTTGAAAATAAGCATTCCGAAATAGCAAACGACACCGACAATCAGAGAATCTAATAAGTTTCCGACAATATATTGCTCAAATACTTCTTTTGCATCGTGACTGAATAAAGTTAAGTAATTCGCAAATTCTTTCGTAAAGATAGAGTAATTTAGTTTTTTGATTCCGCGAATCAGAGATTGTTTATCCAATAAAATATAAAAGGCCGCCGCAATCGCAATGATAAAGTTTGCGATTTCTTTGACAAACCCCATGGAAAAATCTGCGATTTTTGGAATATAGGAACGTAAAGCCTGAGAAATCGAAGGCAGAAGATCCAAATCGGAAAACCATTGAGAAATTGTTTCCGAAGAAATATTAAAGGTTTTTGCGAAATAATCTAAATATTCATACAGTGTATTTGAATATTCCTGAATGTTGGTCATAAACATCTTGATCGAATCCAATAAGGAAGGAACCACCATTCCGATGATCAAAATTAAAAATCCAATGGACACAATAAATACGACCAATTCGGAAAGAATTCTTTTTGAGCCGTTATTTAGTTTTGTCTTACCCAATACTTTTTGCTCAAAAGCCATAACTGGCTGATTTAAAATAAACGCAATCGCAAAACCTAATAAAAAAGGAAATAAAATACGGATCATTTCTTGAAAGAACTTGACGACTTCATCAAATCGAGTAATCAACGTGAACGCTAATATCGCAAGGATCAAGGATGAAGAATAGACGATGATCCGTTTCTTCATATCTTTTGAAAATTCAATATGCATCGAACACCTCCATTGCATTTTGTTTCATTTTACCATTTATGCCACAAGAGGAAAACCTAAATTCATCATACATTTTAGGAAAAGGTGTATAATGTGGCTATGAACAAAATTTATCAAGGAACAATTTCCTGCAAAGCAATCTTAGAAGCAGGAAAACGAAAAGCCGGACCACTTTATATTGATCCGAACAAACGAACAAAGGATTTTTCGTACATTATTCATTTAGCAAAAAAGAAAGGGATCCAAGTAATTCCAATGCGCCGAGAACAAATGGATGAACTGGCCCGATCCAAACAGCACGGAGGCATGCTTTTGGAGGCAGAAGATTTGTACATCCCAACGATCGACACGATTTCGAAAAAGAAAGGGACCATCTTTTATGTCGAAGGGCTCGAAGATCCGTATAATCTAGGAAGCATATGCCGTACAATTTACGCAGCCGGAGCAACATTGCTTATCTTGCCGACAAGAGATTGGTCCAATGCCAGCGATACGATCTTAAAAGCGAGTGCAGGAGCCTTTGAAAAACTCGATATCGCTTACGCAAGCGAAGAGCAATGTATTCAATATTTACAAAAGCATCATATTCCGCTGATTTGCGCTTACCGCAAGGATGCTCTTCCGCTCTCTACGTTTCGCTATCCGAAAACGTGCTGCATCGCCGTAGGAGGAGCGATGAGAGGACTTTCTAAAAAAATTCTTTCTCATAGCGATTACAACGTATATATCCAATACGGACGTGAATATCGCAATGCTCTTGACACAGCGAGTTCGACCGCAATCTTCGCATTTGATAAATTAAATAAGGAGTTGAGAAAGTCAATCCACCCATACTCTAAAGAGTAATGGGCTTGCAAAAGTCCATAATTGACTAGCCTAAGCCTTAACGGGCTACGTTATGTAAGAATAGCGGAATGATACTTATCAACCGTAAATAGTTACCGGTGAGTATACAGCCTAGCTCACTGCTCTAAGGACTGTCGTTAAACCGATCTGAGGGGTAGGATCCGTGCGTCAGTCAAAGACTTCGTCTTAAAACCTTACATAACATTGGCGAAGGCTGCTTACAGTCTATGTTATTCCATAATGTAGACTGCGTTATAATTCGATTATCAAGAAAGGAGTGCCATTCGAATGGTATACGTATTGGATCAATCAGGACAGCCGCTTATGCCAACCGAACGGCATGGTAAAGTAAGACATTTACTCAAATCAGGCAAAGCAAAAGTTATAAAGCGCTGTCCGTTCACAATTCAGTTACTATATAACAGTACACATTATACACAAGACATTACACTGGGCGTAGACGCCGGCAGTAAACAGATCGGACTCTCTGCAACAACCAAGCAAAAGGAACTTTATGCTGCAGAAATAGAACTCCGTAATGACATTGTAAAACTGCTTGCTGCCAGACGCGAATTAAGACGTTCACGTAGAAGCCGTAAAACACGATATCGCAAGCCACGCTTTCAAAACCGGACACATAGCAGGAAACCGGGATGGTTAGCACCAAGCATCCGGCAGAGAATACAATGTCATTTAACGGTTATTGCAAACGTCCATAAACTACTGCCGACAAAAACCATTCTCATTGAAACGGCAAGTTTTGACATCCAAAAAATCAAACACCCGGATATTCATGGTGTACAATACCAAAAAGGTGAACAGCTTGATTTTTGGAATGTACGCGAATACGTATTATTCCGTGATAACCACACCTGCCAATGCTGTAAAGGACGTTCGAAAGATAACATTTTAAATGTCCATCATATAGAATCCAGACAGACTGGCGGCAATGCACCAAACAATCTGATTACACTATGTGAAACCTGTCATACCGGATATCATAACGGAAAAGTAATATTACCAAAAACAATCAAACGCGGTATGTCATTCAAAGATGCCGCCTTCATGGGAATCATGCGATGGTCATGCTATGATATGCTGAAAAACATATACCCGGATGTTCACATGACGTACGGATACATCACCAAGAACACCCGTATTGGGAACAATCTTCCGAAAGAGCATTATGTAGATGCAAGATGTATTTCGAAAAATCCGAAAGCAGAACCATTGCCATATTATTACTATCAAAAGAAGGTGCGCTGTCATAACAGACAAATACACAAAACCAAACCAACCAAACATGGTATACGGAAACGTAATCAGGCTGAATACGTTGTACACAGATATCGGCTATTTGATAAAGTACAATATCAAAATAACGAATATTTCATATTCGGAAGAAGAAAGACAGGATATTTTGACATACGTACATTAACAGGTGTAAAAGTAAAGAATGGCAGCATAAGCTACAAAAAACTCAAGTTATTGGAAAAATCCAAAAAATACCTGACAGAAACAAGATTACAAACAACATAACAAAAATATTAAAGAAAGGAAAAGACCACTCCTACCATATCCTAAAGCATATGGTTTTCCGTGGTTAAAATTATTATGAACATTCCATACAATAAGCAAAATTTGGTGAAAATCGCCCTCAATGCCAAAGTCGATCATCCAAGAGTATCCGGATTTTATGTAGGATACGACGGAAAAGGCAGAATGCCAATCGGAACTGGCGGCATTGTGTATTCTCATGAAATTGGCGATTCATGCATGAATATTGCCGGAGATCACATTGAGCCCGGCGTATCGATGGCCAACAGCCAAACGAAAGAAAACCACGCTCTTGAAACGTTTTCATGCATCGGAAACGAAGTGAAGATTCTTTCCGGAAGTCAGAAAGGCGCGAAAGGAATCGTGACAGGAACCCATGGCGGAGTCGATCATACAATGGCATATTTTCCAAAAGAAGTCATTGAAGAAATGGATGGAACCGAAATATTCCTGATTAAAGCTTACGGGCAGGGGATGAAGCTTGACCGGTTCCCGAATATTCATATGATGAATATTGATCCTGAACTTTTCGACATTATGCCTATTGATGCGAAAGACAACACTCTTTCTTGGCCTGTGGTCACTTGTATCCCTGCTCATTTGATGGGGAGCGGTCTTGGAAGTCAAACGATGATGGAAGGGGATTACGACATCATGACCCAAGATGAAGAAGCCAATGAAAAATACGGGATCAATAATCTTCGTTTCGGAGATTTCGTAGCCATTCTCGATCATGACTGTACATACGGACCACATTATAAAGAAGGAGCCGTTTCCATTGGTGTTGTTGTTCATTCCGATTCCTTTACAAGCGGACATGGGCCGGGAGTGACTGTTGTTGCGACCACAAGCGAAAAAGGAATGATAGAACCTCGCATAGAAAGGGATGCCAACCTTAAAACATATATCCGGGCAATCAGTCGATAACTAAGAAGGCGGAAAAGAAGATGGAGATCAATGCATCCGCCTTTTTCATATTCGCACGTTATTTATTTGCACACCTTGCCAATCTCGGTATACAATAATTTCATGCCATTATACAACGTCTGGATCGAGCATAGCGCTCTCGATCTGAATCAAACATTTACTTATTCAAGCGAGAGCGTTCTTCAAAGAGGAATGCGCGTCAAGGTTCCTTTCAATCATAGGGATCTGGGAGCCGTGATCATGGGTCCGGCTGAACCGAGCAGCTTGGATCAAACCAAGATCAAACCGATTTCCGAAATCATCGATGAACAGCCTCTTCTCAATGATGAACTGTTCGACCTTGCAGCTTATATTTCCGATACCTATGTTTCAAGCATGATGAGCTGTTTTAAGACAATGCTTCCACCTGCATTGCGGCCCCAATTGCGGCATGCTCCGATTGTCTATGAAGACTGGTTTATCAGACAGGAAAGCAAACAGCCTCTGACAAAAAAAGGACAAGAGCGCTGGACGGAATTGAAAGAACTGCTTCCTATGAAAGCAAGCGAATTTCGCAAGCTGGCCAAAAGCCATGCAAAAACATATTTGGAAAAAGGATATATCAAGATCGAAAAGAGAAAAAAAAGGCCGGAAGCGATGTTCATCGAAAAAGAAGACCAAGCGGTCGCTTTGACTTTGGAACAAAAAACTGCCATTCAAACCATTCTTCATTCAAAAAACGATGTGTTTTTGCTTCATGGCGTGACCGGATCGGGAAAGACCGAAGTGTTCATGCAATTGGCTAAACAAGCGATCGATCAAGGAAAACAAGTTCTCTTCCTCGTCCCGGAAATCGGTCTTACTCCAATGATGATTTCTCGGGTACGTTCCCGTTTCAAGCAAAACATCGCGATTTATCATTCGCAGATGAGCGCAAGCGAAAAATATCATCAATATCAAAAAGTCAAAAACGATGAAGTTCAGATCGTCGTAGGTACAAGATCGGCATGTTTTATGCCTTTTTCCAATTTAGGACTCATACTCATGGATGAAGAGCACGATACATCTTATAAGCAAGACAGCATGCCGAGATATCACACAAGAGATGTGGTCTTATGGCGCGGAAAACGTCATCATTGTAAAGTCGTTCTTGCCAGTGCAACGCCATCGCTTGAATCTTACGCCAGAGCATATCGAAATGTATATGAACTTGTCGAACTCAAACATCGGATTTCAAAAACGATGCCGAATATACATATGATTGATTTGCGTGAAGAAGAAATGATTCAGGGATTTTCGAAGCAATTGCTTGATGCCATTGCTTTGCGGCTGCAAAAGAAAGAGCAAGTCATTTTGTTGTTGAATCGAAGAGGTTATTTGCCGGTTGTCAAATGTCAGAACTGCCAAGAAGTCATTACTTGTCCTGATTGCGGAATCGCCCTTTCGTATCATAAATCGAACGATTCCCTCATGTGCCACTGCTGCGGAACGATTTATCGCTTCGACCATACGTGCCCACACTGCGGATCAAAACATTTCTTTGACCGGGGAATGGGGACCGAAAAACTCGAACAGCACATCGCTGCTCTTTTTCCGCAAGCACACATCATTCGAATGGATGCCGACAGCACAAGAAAAAAGGATGCGCACACAAAACTTCTCGAGCAGTTCGAAAAAGAAGGGGATATATTGATCGGAACCCAGATGGTTGCCAAAGGACTCGATTTTCCTAACGTTACTTTAGTTGGAATCTTGCAAGCGGATGCCGGATTGGTGCGCACGGATTATCGAGCCAATGAAATCGCCTATGAAATGATCGAACAAGCTTCAGGAAGGGCGGGTCGAGCCGAAAAAGAAGGGGAAGTCATGATCCAGACATTCGATCCGCACCATTATGTCATGGAAAGTGTTATCCATCATAATTATAAGGAGTTTTTTGCCAAGGAAATGCAATATCGCCATTTGGGAAGCTATCCGCCCTATGTGTTCATGGCGACAATCGTGTTTTCGCATGATGACGAACAAAAAGCAAAACAAGTCGCTGTAAAAGCTAAACAGCAGCTTCATGATGCTCGGGTCCTGGGACCAATCGAAATTTCCATGCGTATGAAAAAGAAGCGTGTAAGGCTTTTGGTTAAAGATAAGGATCGGCGCCATTTGGAAACAATCTTATGGAAGCTCGTTCATGAACTCGAACGATCGAATGTGAAGATGGAAATCAATATGCATCCGCTGATGCTGGAGGAATAAATTTATGGTAAGAAAATGGATTTTAGATGCTCTTTATGCGGTAATCGTCGATCAGGCATACAGCAGTCTTTATCTCAAACAGCATTTGCATGAAGTCGATAAGAAAGACCAAGCGCTGGCGACAACAATCTTTTACGGAACACTGCGCAATTATTTATACTGTTTAAAGATGTGGCAGCAATTCGCCAACGGGAATAAAGTGAATCGAAAGATCAAGATCCTCTTGACTATGTCTGTCTATCAGCTGCTGTTTTTGAAAAAAGTGCCAAGCTATGCCATCATTTCCGAAGCTGTGCAAATCACAAAGAAGATTCGACCTCAAGCTGCCGGATTCGTGAACGCCATCTTACGGAAGGTCGATAAAAATCCCGTTCTCTCTTTTAAGAATGAGATTGAAGAAATTTCGATTACTTTCTCGCTTCCGGAATGGCTTGTCAAAATGTGGATCTCGCAATACGGACAGGAAAAAGCGCTTAATTTCGCAAAAGCAAGTGCCGAAGTTCAATTTCTTTCGGTGCGGCGCAATGTGATGAAGGAAAAAGTGCCGTGTGATCGCTTGATCGAAATTCACGATCCGATCTACCAATATACCGGAAAAGCTTTAGAATACGATCTGCTTTATCAAAATGGTTCTCTTTCTCCGCAAGATCTTGGTGCTTATCAAATTGTGGAAATGCTCGATCCTCAAGAAGGAGAATCGATTTTGGATGTGTGCGCTGCCCCGGGAACAAAAACAATGGCCATGGCCGAAAAGATGAATGGCACCGGGCAAATCATGGCGCTGGATCTGCATGCGCACCGCGTTCAATTGATTGAAAACGACAAGAAACGGTTAGGCTTCGGTCAGATCATGACTTTGGAAAAAGATGCGAGAAATCTAGATGATTTGCCGCTGTATGATCGTGTATTGTGCGATGTGCCGTGCTCCGGATACGGAACGCTGGCCAGAAAACCGGATATCAAGATTCACATGGATTCGGGAACGATGGATACTTTGATTCCGCTGCAGTATGATATTTTGTGTCAAGCCGCAAACCATGTCAAAGAAGAAGGGATTCTTGTGTATTCTACGTGCACCCTCAATAAAAAGGAAAACGAAAAACAAGTGGAAAGGTTTTTAAAAGAACACGAAAACTTTTCCTTGCTCGAACAGAAAACAATTGAACCATCCGGAATTTCCAATGGCTTTTTTGCTGCAAAACTGAAACATGGTACAATTTGAGAACACGAAAGGAAGAAAAAAATGAAAAGTATATATGATCTTAATTACGATGAAATACAAGAGTTCGCTCAATCATGCGGATGGAAATCCTTTCGCGGACATCAGATTTTTCAATGGCTTTATCGACAGCGTGCAACTTCGTTTGACGATATGAGCAATTTATCCAAAGATACAAGAGAACTTTTAAAAGAAGAGTTCATTATCGATCCGCTTAAATTGGTCCGAAAACAAGTGGCTGCCGACGGAACGACAAAGTTTTTATTCCAAACAGAAGATGGAGCTCTGCTTGAAAGTGTGTTGATGCATTTTGACTATGGAAAAAGTATTTGTGTGTCTTCTCAAGTTGGATGCAATATGGGCTGCGCTTTTTGCGCAAGTGGGCTGACAAAGAAAAAGAGGAATCTGACAAGCGGGGAAATGGTTGCCCAATTTATGAATGTTCAACGAGAACTGGACAAAACAGGAGACCGACTTTCCCATATTGTTGTGATGGGGACCGGGGAACCATTTGATAACTACGACAATGTCATGAATTTTTTAGCCACACTCAATCATGATCGAGGAATCGGCATCGGAGCAAGGCATATTACAATTTCGACTTGCGGTGTCGTTCCGAAAATCAAAGAGTTTGCCGATGCGCATACGCAATACAATTTAGCGATTTCGCTGCATGCGCCAACGAATGAACTTCGCGATCAGCTTATGCCAATCAATCATGCATATCCTTTGGAACAGTTGATGGAAGCGTTAGATGAATATTGTGCCAAAAACAATCGAAGACTTACTTTTGAATACATCTTGTTAAAGGGAGTCAACGATTCAAAGACGCATGCGCACCAGCTTGCCAAGCTGCTTCGAGGATACAATGCATATGTGAATTTAATTCCGTATAACAGCGTAGATGAGAAAACATTCAAAAGCGTGACACATGAAGAGGCGATGGTCTTTTACGATCAGCTTATGAAAGAAGGAATTCGTTGTACGATCCGCAAAGAGCACGGCAACGATATCGACGCTGCATGTGGTCAATTGCGGATCAAAGAAATGAAAAGGAGAGGCGAATGAGAGTTTGCGGGAATACGGATATCGGACGAACAAGAACGACCAATGAAGACGATTACTGCATTGCACGCAACGATATGGGAGATTGGATCGCGCTCGTGTGCGACGGTATTGGGGGAAGTGCAGCAGGCGAGATTGCCAGCAATATCGCAACGACGTGTGTATACAATGAATTTATGAAGTCGCCGGCTTTAGAAAAAGATTATCAAGTCGAAAGCTGGGTCCAAAATGTTCTTAATAAAGCCAACGATGAAATTTATTCGAGATCTTTACACAATATCAAACAGCGGGGAATGGGCACGACATGTGTCGGAACGATTATTACTCGCCGTGCAGCCTATATATTTAATGTGGGAGATTCCCGCTTGTATGCCAATTATTCGGATGGATTCATCCAGATGAGCGAAGATCACTCGGTCATCGCGCAGCTCATGCGTGAGGGAAAGATCTCAAAGGAAGAATCCAGAACGCATGCGCAGCGGAATACCTTGACTTCGGCTTTAGGGGTATGGAAGGTATTTCGGATGGATATGCACAAAATCGATCCGAATTTTCGTCACTTGCTGTTGTGCAGCGATGGACTTCACGGTTACGTGAATGAAAATGTGATCGAAGAAATCGTAAAGGACGAACGACTTTCTCTTTCGGAAAAAGTGAATTTTTTGATTTCCAAAGCGAATCAAGCCGGCGGGGCCGATAATTGCACGATTGTTCTTTTGGAAAAAGAGGCAGGTGAAAGACCGTGATCCAAATGATAGCCAAACGGTACGAAATCCGCTCGGTAATCGGACAAGGAGGAATGGCAGATGTTTACTTGGCCTTTGACCGGATATTAAATCGCGAAGTTGCCATCAAGGTGCTTCGGGATAAACTGGCTGACGACCCGGTAACTTTGGTGCGTTTTCAAAGAGAAGCGAGCGCCGCTTCAAAGCTATCTCATCCCAATGTGGTTGACATTTACGATGTAGGAGAATCAAATGGTTGCCATTACATCGTAATGGAATATGTACGTGGGCGCACTTTAAAACAGCTGATTGCTCAGCGTGGAGCGCTCGATTATCATGAAGCGCTTGGAATCATGCATCAATTGACGAGTGCAATTGTTACAGCGCATGCCAACCATATTATTCACCGTGACATCAAACCGCAAAACGTTCTCGTCAAAGATGACGGGACCGTGAAGATTACAGATTTCGGGATCGCCATCGCAAATGATGCTGTGCAGCTTACCTATTACAATACAGTGATGGGTTCAGCGCATTATTTAGCTCCCGAAACGGCGCAAGGAAAGGAACCCAATGCGCAGATCGATATTTATTCGCTAGGAATTGTATTTTACGAATTGCTGACAGGCGATGTTCCTTATCGAGGGAATACTCCTACCGAGATTGCAATCAAGCATTTGAGAGAACCGATGCCTTATCCGCGTTTATTCAATCCTTCCATTCCGCAATCTGTTGAAAACATCGTGCTGAAAGCGACTGCGAAAGATATCGAAGAACGTTATCACGAAGCAGATGAAATGCTTTATGATCTCGAGCATTGTCTGGAAAGCGCATATTTGAATATGCCCCGGATTCATTTGAAACATCCAACTCTTGAAATCATCGAAGTCGAGGACGGGCACGTCAAAGTTCAGAAAAAGCCGGTCAAGAAAATTCAACCTGTCAAAAAAAGGCATGAATGGATCACGATTTCCATGTGGTTGGCAGGAATTGCGATCGTCTGTGTATTGGGGGTGGCAATCGGTATGCTAAGCGGAGTGATCCGCTTTAGCGGGATACTTGGCTATGAAACTATGCCTCAAATTGTCGGTTTAACTGAAGAAGAAGCAAAGGCTGCTTTGGAACAGGCACATTTTTCTTTGGACAATGTGCATTTTGAAAACGCATTGAGCGACACCGTGGCAGAAGGTCATGTCATCAAAACCAATCAAAAAGAAGGAGCTATCATTCAGGATGATTCGAGCATTCAAGTCACTGTTTCGAAAGGACTTGGATTTTTAGTGCAGGATTATACGGGAATGACAATCGAGGCGGTCGAGAAGGAATTCGCAAATCAAAATGTTCACTTTGATATTTCAATTGAATACCAAGGAGAACCAAATACCAATCCTGGAATCATTTTGTCTCAGTCTTTGGTAGAACCCGGCATGCGTGTTGATCCAGATGCCGATACGCCGATTCATTTTGTGATTTCGCAATATCCGACCATTACAATTCCTTCGACTTTGATCGGAATGGATATCGAAGATGCGAAAGATTATTTGAATTCCCGTGGTATTGCGGTCATGACACGTAAAAATACTTCGTCCCAAACAAACAAAGTGACCGGTGTCGATCCGGGAATCGGAAGTGTGTATACACAGGAAGGAACAGACAGTGTAGTGACACTGTATTATTAAAATGAAAACAGGAACCATAACAAAAATTATTTCAAATCATTATACGATCGAAAACGAAGAAGAAACGATTGTTGCGATTCCTCGCGGAAAAATGCGAAAAGGCGCAATTCCGGTCGTGGGGGATCGAGTGAAGTATGAAAAGGTTCAAGATTCTTATCGGATCTTGGAAATCTTGCCGCGAAAGAACCGTTTGCTTCGTCCTGCAATTGCCAATGTGGATCAAGCTTTGATTGTAACAAGCTGCAAAGATCCGGACTTCTCCATCCATTTGCTGGATCGACTTATATTTCTTGTTTCGCTTGCCGACACTGAATCGATCATCTGCCTTACAAAATGGGATCTTGTCAATGAAGAAGAGCGGAAAGAGATCGATAAGCAGCTGCAAGCACTCGAAAGATGCGGATACCGCGTAGTGAAAACGTATCCGGGCAGTGACGACAAAGAATTGAAGGATGTCCTTGCCAATAAAGAAAGCGTGTTGTGCGGACAATCGGGAGCCGGGAAAAGTTCGCTGCTCAATCGATTGGATCCAACCTTTCAATTGCAGACCCAAGAAATTTCAAAAGCGCTTGGCCGAGGAAAACATACGACCAGGTTTTGTCAGCTTCATAAAGTAGGAGGCGGCTGGGTCGCAGATACGCCGGGATTTTCAAGCTTGGATTTTACCCAGATGGATATTTCCTCCTTAGACAAAAAAATCAAGGCGTTCCAGCCGTATTTGGGTCAGTGCCGTTTTTCGGATTGTGCACATGTGAATGAACCGGATTGTGCAATCAAGAAGGCTGTCGAAGAAGGCAAGATTCCTCAAACTTTGTATGAAGACTATGTGACGATTCGTATTGGAACGTCTAGAAAGGATAACTATAAATGAGCAAGCATTTGATTATTGCACCATCGATCTTATCTTTGGACTATTCCCATGTTGACGAACAGCTAGATGCTTTACGTCATTCGAAAGCCGAATGGCTCCATTTTGATGTGATGGATGGGCATTTTGTGCCTAATCTAACTTTTGGCCCGGATATTTTATCCGGCTTCAAGAAAGCGTGTCCTTTGTTTATGGATGTGCACTTAATGGTGGATAACCCTGAGTTTTTCGCTCCTATTTTTATCGAACATGGAGCGGATATGATTACTTTCCATACAGAGGCGCTGGAAAACGATCCGGTGCGGATCAAGAATCTGATCAATCTGATTCATTCTCAAGGCGCGAAAGCAGGAATTACGGTCAAACCGAAAACGAAGATCGAGCCGTTTGCCGATGTGCTTGGCGATCTGGATATGGTGTTGATCATGAGTGTAGAGCCTGGATTTGGCGGGCAGTCTTTTATGGAAGACCAGCTTGAAAAAGTGGAATGGCTCGATCATATGCGAAAAGAGCTCGGATTGCCGTTCTTGATCGAAATCGATGGGGGAATCAATGGCTCGACTTATAAGAAAGCCATTCAATCCGGATGCGATGTGCTTGTTGCAGGAAGTTATGTCTTTAAAGGAGATATCATCCACTCGATCGAAAGTTTGCTGCAATGAAGGTCGCAATCTTAGCTACGCCACTGGCAACTAAAATCCCGATTGTA
Organism: Firmicutes bacterium M10-2; assembly: GCA_000403415.2. Classification (GTDB taxonomy): domain Bacteria; phylum Bacillota_I; class Bacilli_A; order Erysipelotrichales; family Erysipelotrichaceae; genus Dubosiella. Next base: position 285,993 of record KE159692.1, on the reverse strand, counting down.
AAAGATGCGTATTATATCGGGGTAGATGCCGGTGTGCTTCGTTTGATTGAGCAAGGGATTCATCCGGATATGGCTGTCGGGGATTTCGACTCGATGAATCAGGAGCAGTTTCGTTCGATTTGCGAGAAGTTTGTGATTGAAAAACATCCGGTGCAGAAGGATGAATCGGATACCGAACTTGCGATCATGATCGCGAAAGAAAAAGGATTCGAAAAAATCATTGTGGTGGGTGCATTCGGAAAGCGGATCGATCATACGATTGCCAATATTCGTTTGCTTGCGTATCGATGGCATGATTTATATTTGCTTGATGAAAATCAATGTATGTTTTATTTAAAAGAAGGAGAGCATGAAATCGAAACGACCTATCCCAATGTGTCATTTTTCGCAATAGGAGAAACGATCATTTCCCTGGAAGGATTTATGTATCCGCTCGATCATCGAAAAATCTGCGAATCGGATATTTACACATTATCCAACACCTTGATCGAAAAGAAGGGAAAAGTCAAGGTAGAACAAGGTGCTGTTCTTTGTGTCTTGACGAACGAATGAGTGTATGAAAGATCTTTTGCTTCGTTTAGGTTTGGGGTTTGTTTTAATTGTCGGCGGCTCGATCTGCGTGTTTATTCCGCATCGGGTTTTTTCGCTCATCCTTGATTTGACCATTGTATACTGTCTTGTCAATTGTATGTATTTGGCATATATGTACGGCAAGGAAAAAAAGCGGATCGATTTGCTTTTTTCTTTGCTGTCATTCGCTTTTGTTGTGTTTTTGAAAGAGTATGTGCATTTTCCGGAATGGATCATTCGAGTCATGTTCGGTATATACTGTCTGATTTGCGGAATGGCAATGCTGGTACAATGGGGACTTCGAATCCTTAATGGGTCAAAGCATAAGCTTGGGTTGCTTATAATGGCTTCGCTCTATACGCTTCTGGGAGGTTTTTTGCTATTGACTCCCAATTTCGATACAGACTTGCTTATGCAGTTTTTCGGATTGTATTTCATTGTGCTCGGGATCCAATATTTGCATGATGCCTGGGATAGCGTACAGTCGGAAGTGCATTATCAATGGAAACGGAAGATTCGAGTCATGTTGCCGCCGTTTTTGTGTGTGTTCTTGCCGGATTGGGCAATTGGTTCGATCAATAAATATTTGGCGGAAGGAAAGAGTCCGGACTTGTTCGATATGAAATTGGATGATTCCACACCTTTAAAAGTCATGGTCCACATTGGACCGGAGGGACTTCAAAAAGTAGGTCATATTTGCTTTGCGTATGAAGATGTGGTTTACAGCTACGGAAATTATGATACAGATTCATTTCGACTCAATCAGACACTAGGCGATGGAACTTATTTCAATGTGCCGCTTGAAAAATATATTCCCAATGCGATGAGGGTAGAAAATAATTCGATCTTTGAATACGGAATTCATTTGACGAAAGATCAAAGATTGGAAGTGGAGAAGCGCATCAAAGAATTGGAAGACCGCTCGTATCGTTGGTACTGCAAGATCGAAAAAGAAGAAGGATATGATGATTTTGATTCCTATCGTATCGATTATCCTTCAAGACTGCATTATCGGACCGGAGCTAAATTTTATAAGCTCAAGCGAGGAAAATTTAAAACATACTGGGTTTTGGGGGATAACTGTGCTTCTTTTATCGATATGATTCTTGGTGTGCTCGGAAGCGATGTTTTAAGTATTCGAGGCATCATTACGCCGGGAACATATTTTGAGTTTTTGGAAACCGAATATCAAAAAAAAGGAAGTCCGATCGTTTATCGTACAGTTCATCCGTGGAATAAGCAGCTGGCTCAAAACTATGAAGAAATCGGTAAGACGATTGAGCAATGAACAATGAAAAAAGGAAGAGGAGATCCTCTTCCTTTTTTTGATCTAGTAAAGATTACATTGCTGCGTTTTGTTTTTTTAATGTTCTCAAGGCACGAGCACTTACGCGAACTTTTTTTGGCTTGCCGTCTACCATGATGGTAGCCTTCTGAAGGTTAACATTCCATTTACGACGAGTCGCGTGCATAGAGTGAGAACGTTTGTTTCCAGATAAAGGACCTCTACCAGATACTGCACATCTTCTTGACATCTTGCTGTCCCCCTTTACTTCCATTTGCACAATTGCTTAAACATAATACCATTCTGAGTACTGTTTTTCAAGTATTTTATTGGCGAGTTTTTCTTTATCTTTCGAAAAATCAAATAAAAAAAGAAAAAGGAGCTATAGGTAAAGCGGTGATTTTGTGTTATTTTCTGCTATTGTCTTAAAAAGAACAAAAGAATAATAAGGAAAGATCGAATCTGTCGGCACTTGTCTATTTCTGTAATTTCTGTCTTGCGGATGACAAGCTATTTTTGTGCCTTTCTTTCTTTTTCCTATGTTATAATCGATATGAATGTGAGGTTTTGAAAATGAATATAAACGCAATACTTGCGATGACGACCGGAGGTCTGATTACATTGGGGTTGATGCTCTGGATCATGCCAGCACTCATTGCCTATTTGCATAAGATCAAATTTGGACAGACTGAAAGAGGAGAAGGACTTGAATCCCATAAAAAGAAAAACGGAACGCCGACTATGGGCGGACTTGCTTTTATTTTGATTCCGTCTGTTGTTTTTTTGATTTTGTCTTTTTGCACGCCGTTTAAATTGGATCTCAATACAGGGATTATTTTATTGGCTTATATAGGATATGGTTTGATCGGCTTTATTGATGACTATATCATTGTCGTAAGAAAAGACAATGAAGGCTTGAAACCCGGCGTGAAATTTCTATTGCAGTCCGTATTGGCTATTGTGTTTTTCCTGTTGTATCGATCGACTGCATCGACGGGAGTATGGATTCCGATCATCGATCAGACAATCGATCTTGGGATTTTCTATTTCTTTTTGGTATTTATCATGTTTACGGCAGAAACGAATGCAGTTAATTTAACAGATGGTGTTGATGGACTTTGTTCCGGTTTGATGACGATTGCTTTGATACCGTTTATGGTGTTTGCGATCATTCAAGGCCAGCTCAATGTGGCCTTCTTGATTTTTCTTGTCGTATTTTCTCTGCTTGGATATTTGGTATTCAATTTGCATCCCGCAAAGATTTTTATGGGTGATACAGGAAGTTTGGCGCTGGGAGGATTGATTGCAGCTGTCGCAATGGTTCTCAAACAGGAAATTTTGCTAGTTCTTATCGGTGCGGTATTTGTGGCCGAAGTGCTGAGTGTAATCATTCAAGTCACCCATTATAAAAGAACGAAAAAAAGAATCTTTTTAATGGCTCCGCTTCATCATCATTTCGAAAAGAGTGGATGGGCCGAAGAAAAGGTCGTCAGAAATTTTTGGATCGTAGGGATTGTGTGTGCCCTTTGCGGATTGTGGTTAGGAGTGATGTAATTTATGGAAAAGGCGTTGGTGATCGGTGCAGCCCGAAGCGGGATTGCAGCTGCGAAACTGCTAAAAAAAGCCGGATATGATGTCATTTTGACAGATATGAAAAAAATCGATCGGGAAGGATTGGAAGGAATTACAGTATATGATCAAGGGCACCCTGAATGTTTAAAAGACTGGGAATACGCTTTGATCGTAAAAAATCCGGGGATCCCATATACGGCTCCGCTGATCAAGTACTTTGTAGATCGCAAGGATAAAATTTATACGGAAATCGAAACGGCCTCTTCATTGACAAAAAACTTTCATTACGGAGCGATTACAGGAACTGACGGAAAAACGACTGTGACCACTTTATTATATGAAATGCTCAAGAAAAAAGATTCGAATGCACAGGTAGCCGGAAATATCGGAATTCCATTATCCGATGTAGTATTAGAGCATGGGGATGAAGTGCTGGATGTGGCGCTTGAACTATCGAATTTCCAGCTTCTTGGTATCGAAAATTTTCATCCGGATGTGTGTACGGTGACCAATTTGGCTCCCGATCATTTGGATTATATGGATTCATTGGAATCATATTATCGCTCGAAAATGAAAATCTATCAAAATTGTACGAAAGATGACTGGTTTATTCGCAATGTGGATGATGAAATGATCATGAAATATGCGACACATATTCCTTGTACAGTCATTGATTTCTCGCTGAAAAGAACAGATGTCGATCTTTATAAAAAAGATGGGGCCGCTTGGCTTAAAGATATTAAATTGTTCGATATCGAAGATTTGAAAATCGTGGGGGATTTTAACTGTGGAAATGCGATGATGGCTGCATGTATGGCATATAAATTGGGGGTTTCTCTTGAAGAAATCCAAAGTGTGATCAAAGAGTTTAAAGGAGTCGAACATCGGATCGAATTTGTTCGGGAAATCAACGGGATCCGGATTTATAACGATACGAAAGCAACCAATACGCATGCGGCTTGCGCAGCATTGTCGGCTTTTGATCGCAATGTGATCTTATTGTGCGGAGGAAAAGATAAACACATTTCTTTCGACGACTTAAAACAATATGATTCGGAGGTAAAGCACTGCTTCTCATTCGGAGAAACGAAAGACCGATTCAGAGATATCTTTACTTATCAGACGAGTGTGGAAACGATGGAGGAAGCGTTCAACGAAGCGATGAAGATCGCAAATCCGGGAGATGTGGTGTTGCTGTCACCGGCATGCTCGTCATTCGATCAATTTAAAAACTATGAAATTCGAGGGGAAATTTTCAAGGGGATCGTAAACAAATTCAGAAAGGATTAACCTTACTATGCACTTGATCTTTGATTGGATCCACTCTATCTTATTGGGAATATTAACCGGTATTACGGAATGTCTGCCTATTAGTTCGAAAGCTCATCTTTTGATTGTTCAGGGATTGTGGCAATTGAGTCCCAATCGATTTTATCAATTTTTTAAAGTTGCGATCGAGATTGGCACGATCTGCGCGATTTTCTATGTGTTTCGAAAAGTACTTTTTTCAAGTCATGGAGCCGAAAAAAAGAAAATGTTCCATTTATGGAAAAACATCTTTTTTGGATCGCTTCCGATTGGTGTTGGAATATTTTTGATTGGTTCGTGGATTCAAAAATATTTGGATGCTACATTTGTGATCGTGGTATCCTTGATTTCGATTGGAATCATCTTTTTGTTGATTCCCGATCGCAGTTCAAAAGAAAAGATCACCTCTTTGGAAAAGCTTGATCCGCTTCATGCTTTTGTGATCGGGCTTGTTCAATGTGTTGCTCTTATTCCGGGAGCCTCGTATTATGCGTTTTCGATTCTTGGAGGATTGTATGTGGGATGCTCGAAAGAGACTGCGAGCCGTTTTGGATATTTGCTGATGGGACCCGCTTTGCTGTTTTCCGGACTCTTTGAAGTGTATGTTTATTTTTGGATGGGAAATACAATTTCTTTATCTCAAGTCATTATGATCATTTTAGGAAGCTGTTTCTCTTTTGTGTGTGCGGTAGCTACTATTCGTATTTTCTTGAATTTTATCAAGAATCATTCATGGAAGGGAATCGGGTGGTATCGCATTGCACTTGGCGTATTGATCTTTATGACTTTTTGTGTTTGAAAGAATGGCTGGCAGTTCACAGATTAAAAATTCGTATTTTAAGGTATAAACAAAACAATAAAAGAAGAATAAAAAAGGAGCAGACAGAAATTAAAACAATAATTTCTGTTTTTGCTCCTTTTTGAGTGTTTGCTTTAAAAGTCTGTATTTGTTTTTTGTTTCCGGGGAAATCCGATTGGATTCGATGGCTTTCTGAAACGCTTTTTGAACGGTGAACGGATCGAATTGATTCCTTAGAAGCAAGCTTTCCGTTTGGCAAGGATAGCGGATCAACAGCTCGCAAAGCAGCCATGCAAGTCCCATTTGCGTATAATATGTTTGTTGATAAGGAAGATGCAATACACTTTGAATGAAAGGTAAATCTTCTTCTTTTTTATAGTGCGCAAGCAAAGTTGTATAAACAAATCGCTGATTCCACGCATTGTTTGTCTTGAACCACTCCAACAGAAAAGGTTCCATTTCTTTTTTTCGGTGGCGGATCCATTTTTGTCGTGTGCATACAAGATCGTTGCAGGCCCAGTTGTCGTTGACTTTCAGCCATTTTTCCAGATAATGAATATGCTGAGAGAAAGAAAGCTCTTTTCTGGCACATTGCATTCCGTAGATCACTGAGAATTCATAATCGTTTTGTGGTTTTTGATCCAAAAATGCAGTTCCTTCTTTTTCGAAAATTTGATTGGCGATCTGCTGCAGATCGTTTGTTCGAATCCCTCGAATGGTTTTACCGGGAACAAGGTTTGAATGAAATAAAAGATATTGAGGATCGATTTTTTCGTTTAAGAGCGATTCGATATCGATCATAGAGTGAAGCCTACTTTTTTATAGACTTTTCGAATCTTTTTGTTCGCGATATAAGATGCCTTTTCAGCTCCGTTCTTTAATACTTCTTCTACTTTTCCGGATTTGAGGATTTCATTATATTTTTCCTGTAAATTGCTCAAAAAATCGAAAACCGTTTGTCCGATTTCTTTTTTTAGCTCGCCATATCCTTTTCCCTCATAGCGGGAAACGATTGATTCGACCGGCTCATTGGTCAATACGGATTGAATAGTTAACAAATTCGCAAGACCCGGTTGATTGATTGGGTCAAATTGAATGATTCCTAGAGAATCGGTCTTTGCTGACATGATTTTCTTCCGGGCTGCGGCAGGATCGTCAAGCAGATCGATGGTTCCTTTCGGATCTGCTGCGGATTTGGACATTTTCTTTTCCGGATCCTGCAAGGAAAAGATTTTTTGCCCGACCTTCGTCGTTAGCGGTTCGGGAATTTTGAATGTATCGGAATAGCGATGATTGAAACGTTCCGCCAAGTTGCGAGTCAGTTCGACATGTTGTTTTTGATCGACTCCGACAGGAACATAATCCGGATCATATAACAGGATATCGGCAGCCATGAGTGGGGGATAAGTAAACAGTCCGGCAGTCACGCCTGTTTCTCCTTTTGCGGTTTTATCTTTATATTGAGTCATTCGCTGCAGTTCGCCCATATACGACATACAAATCATGACCCATCCAAGCTGTGCATGTGCTGGCACATCGCTTTGCAGAAAGATGGTGACCTTTTCTGGATCAAGCCCGCAAGCTAAATAAAGAGCAATTAGATCTTTTGTGTTTTTTCTTAAATCTTTGGCTTCGATCGGTACGGTGATCGCATGCTCGTTGGCGATGAATATAAACATTTCGTATTCATCTTGATATTTTTTAAATTGGGAAATCGCGCCAATGTAATTTCCTAAATGTAGGCGTCCGGTCGGTTTGATCCCACTTAACATTCGTTTCATGATGTTTTTCCTCCTTGCAATGATTCTATTCTATCACGAAATAACGAAGAGAGAGGGAAGAGTTTTTTTGTTTTGTTGATTGCTTAAGAAAAAGTGATACAATATTTAAGATAGATAGCAGGAGGTTTTATGCTAATTCTCTATACATCTTCGGGATGTGCAAGCTGCCGCAAGGCGAAACAATGGTTGAAAGACAAGCATATTGAATTTATCGAAAAGAATATATTTACGACTTTGATGCGTGAAGATGAAATTAAGTTCTTGCTTTCGCGATGCGAAAACGGAACAAGCGATATTATTTCTATACGATCGAAAAGTTATCGTTTGTTGAATAAAAATATAGAAGATATGTCCATGAACGAATTGATTCGTTTGATCCAAAATAATCCATCTGTTTTGAAAAGACCGATTATATTATCGAAAAATAGTGTAGTCGTTGGATTTGATGAAGAAGAGATCACATCTTTGACGCCGGCACATATTCGCCTGAAAGTCGAAGATCGTTGTCCGGCATCCTGTTCGAACTTAGAACTTTGCATCAATGTTCGGAAAAATCCGGATTCGGATGGATTGCTTATGAATGATCTTTTATGAAATGAAAGCAGAAATGAAAATTTCTGCTTTTTTTATGGTCAGTTTTCACATAATGTGTTATACTCCTTATGATGTAAACGGTTACAAAAATCTATTTACAATGTATGGGAGGAAAAGTCATGGAAAAAAAGTATGTCTACCTTTTTAACGAAGGCGATGCGAACATGCGCAATCTTCTTGGTGGAAAAGGGGCGAACCTAGCAGAGATGAGCAAATTGGGAATGCCGGTCCCGAATGGGTTCACGATCACAACCGAGGCTTGTAATCAATATTATGAGGATGAAGAAGTGATCAATGACGAAATTAAAGCGCAGATCATGGAATATCTCGCAAAACTAGAAGAAGAAACCGGAAAAAAATTCGGTGATGCGGAAAATCCGCTGCTCGTTTCCGTTCGTTCTGGAGCCCGGGCAAGTATGCCTGGAATGATGGATACGATCTTGAATTTGGGAATTAACGATGTGGTTGCTGAAACGATTGCTCAAAAGAGTGGAAATCCACGTTTCGCATATGATTCATATCGTCGTTTCATCCAGATGTTTGCGGATGTTGTCAAAGGATTATCAAAAAAACGTTTTGAAGAAATCATTGATGAATTAAAGGCGGAAAAAGGAATCAAAGATGACCTTGAGCTCACTGCTGATGACATGAAAGAGCTGGTAAAACGTTTTAAAGAGTTCTATCATGAAGGTCTGGGAGAAGATTTCCCGACCGATCCAAAACAGCAAATGATGGAAGCCATCGAAGCGGTGTTCAGATCATGGAACAATGATCGTGCGATTTACTATCGCCGTATGAATGATATCCCAGGAGATTGGGGAACAGCTGTCAATGTTCAAATGATGGTATTCGGCAATATGGGCGAAGACTGTGGAACAGGGGTTGCGTTTACGAGAAACCCTGCAACAGGTGAAAATAAACTGTATGGTGAATTCTTGATGAATGCACAAGGTGAGGACGTAGTTGCTGGAGTTCGTACGCCTCAAAAGATCGATCAGTTAAAAGAAATATCGCCAACGGCTTATGATCAATTTGTCAATATTTGTTCTAAACTTGAAAATCATTATAAAAATATGCAAGATATGGAATTTACCATCGAAAACGGTAAATTGTTCATGCTTCAGACTCGTAACGGAAAGCGGACAGCTCAAGCGGCTTTGAAGATTGCTTGCGACATGGTTGATGAAGGTTTAATCAATACAGATGAAGCATTGATGATGGTTGAACCGCAGCAACTTGATTCTTTGCTGCACCCAATGTTTGATGCAGATGCTTTGGCAGCTGCTGAAGTTGTTACATCCGCTCTTCCTGCATCGCCTGGTGCCGGTTCCGGACAAATCGTGTTCTCGGCCGATGAAGCAAAAGAAGAAGCTGAAAAAGGTAAAAAAGTGATCCTTGTTCGTTTGGAAACATCTCCGGAAGATATCGAAGGGATGGCAGTTTCTCGAGGTATCCTTACAGTGCGCGGAGGTATGACGAGCCACGCAGCTGTCGTTGCCCGTGGCATGGGAGCTTGCTGTGTATCCGGCGCAGGAGATATCGAAATGCATGATGACGAAGGATACTTCGTAATTGGCGATAAACGTTTCAACCGCGGAGATTGGATCTCAATTGATGGTTCGACAGGAAATGTGTACGGCGAAGCAATCAAAACTGTTCCTGCGAAAATTTCAGGTGATTTCGAACGCTTCATGGAATGGGCTGATCAACGGCGCCGTTTAAAGATTCGTACAAATGCCGATACCCCTCGCGATGCAGCCCAAGCTGTAGCGTTTGGTGCTGAAGGTATAGGGCTTGTTCGTACAGAACATATGTTCTTTGAAGGCGATAAGATCAAAGCGATTCGTGAAATGATCGTTGCAAAAACAGATGATCAAATGAAAGCGGCATTGGATAAATTGGAACCTATGCAGCAAAAAGACTTCGAAGGAATTTACGAAGCCATGGAAGGTCGTCCGGTGACGATTCGTTACCTCGATCCACCTTTGCATGAATTTGTTCCGACGAACCCGGATGATATTGTGGATCTTGCTGTGGAAATGAATATTAGCGAAGATGAATTGAATCAAGTGATTTCCAACCTCCATGAAGTGAATCCTATGATGGGGCATCGTGGATCTCGTTTGGCTGTTTCCAATCCAGGTATCGCAAAAATGCAGACAGCCGCTGTCATCAAAGCTGCTTTGAATGTACAAAAAAATCATCCAGAATGGAATATTGTTCCTGAAATTATGCTTCCGTTAATCGGAGATCTTGCCGAATTGAAATATGTGAAGAAGATTGTAACGACAACAGCAGATGAAATTATCAAAGAAGCCGGGTCGGATATGAAATATCATGTTGGTACGATGATCGAAGTTCCTCGTGCAGCGCTTCTTGCGGATGAAATCGCAAAAGAAGCGGAATTCTTCTCATTTGGAACAAACGATTTAACTCAGCTGACATTCGGATTCTCTCGTGATGATGCGGGTAAATTCCTACCTCAATATTATTCGGCAAAAATTTACGAAAACGACCCATTTGCCCGTTTAGACCAAAACGGTGTCGGAAAACTTGTCGAAATGGCAGCGAACCTTGGTCGTCAAACACGTCCTGACATCAAGCTTGGCGTGTGCGGTGAACATGGTGGAGATCCTGCTTCGATCCACTTTGTCGATAAAGTCGGCTTGGACTATGTTTCATGTTCGCCTTATCGTGTCCCAATTGCGCGTTTGGCTGCTGCTCAGGCGGCTATACAAAGTAGGTAGCAGTTCTCTTTCCTTTGAATTACCGCTATCTTTCGAGCAGGCGGCAGCTTGCCGAAAGGCTAACGGACAGTATGTAAGGAAAAATCAATGGAGAGAAACGAATGCAACCGTTTATAGCGGACTTAATTAAAGAATGAATTATGATAAGCGTATCATTAGAAATAGTGGTGCGCTTATTTTTTTTGTCTGAATTGTACCTTTGATTGGATCACTATTTCTCTTTATAATAAAAACAAAAAGGTTGGTGTTGATTATGAGAGAAAAGAAAAATCATTTATATGTAGATAGTGAAGAAAGAAAACTCTTGTTGCATAGCCTTGTGGGATTAAAAAATCAGCTCATACAGCAAGGAAGATATACGGATTGCGTTGATGAGCTTATTATCAAGGTTATCCATGAACCTGTAAAAAAGTTAAGGGTAGAACTGGCAGGAGGAAGTGATGTGCGATAAGGAATTTAAAGAACTAGTGAAAATTGCAGTAGAGAAACTGAAAGACGAATCTGTATTAAAACTGTTAAAAGCTGATGCAAGTTATCAAAAAGATAGTAATAATGAGGGAGATGCGGAAGATGCCTATAATCAGCTTGACTTGACAGAGAAACAGGAGAGTAGTTTGTCAACGTCTTATGGATTGCAAAAATCATTTTTTATTTTCTCCTCAAGTTCCGATTTTTCAGTATGACAAACTGGAATTTATCTTTCTAACTTAACAAGATATTCGGTGGTATCTTCTTCAAACTTTTTCTGACCTGTCAAATGAAAGCCGTGCCTTTGGTAAAAAGAAATTGCTCTAATATTTTTTTCTAATGCCCATAAATTATTTGCGTTGAATTCTTTAATTGCAAATTCAATTAGTTCATTGCCAATTCCCTCACTTTGAAAAGATGTATCTACATATAATTTACAAATTTCTGTTCCGTCCATTTGAATAAAGCCCTTTATCAATCCATTATCAAATACATATATGTTTTTGATAATTTCATCTTTTTTGAAGTAATTATCTACTAATGAAACAACCTGCAACTCCCCAAAAGAAAAACTTTCATCTTTGAATATAGGGAAAAAATTTATCCTATTATTGAATACATATATTTCAGCTACTCTTGATAAATCATCTATTATTGCTTTTCTGATATACATCTTATATCTCCTTTACAAATCCCGATTAGTTACTGCGTTCAGTTTAGTACATTTATAGAATATCTACAAGATGAAAAAGCAAAAAGAATGAATTCTTCACTTGACAATGTGGCAAAGAGCTTCTGACCTCAGAAGAAGTGCGTATGCTTGACAACCGCTACGCACTTCTTTTTGTGCTAGGGGAACGCCCTGTCATGGATTTAAAGTATGACATTAAACACCCGAATGTGAAACTGACTGCTGACGGAGGGAAGCCGTAAGACTTCCGAACGTGTGAAAGCAGGTCAGAAAATCAGCCGAGATAACGGTGTCCTTTATGGAAATGGAAACATATTAGGCTATGACCGTGTAGGCGACACCTATGTCATCAATGAAGAGCAGGCAGAAACAGTTAGGATTATATTTGACTTGTATCTGCAAGGCTATGGTTCAATGAAAATTGCAAAAATGCTGATGGAGCAAAAAAGGAAAACGACATCAGGAATCGTAAAATGGAACGTATCTAATATCATGCGGGCGATTAAAACTACCACCTATACGGGAACGAAATGCTATAACAAATCGAGAAGCAACAATTTTCTGGAGCAAAAGAGGATTAACAATCTGGATATGTCCACTTATGACTATGTAGAGGGCGATTTCCCTGCTATTGTTTCGCAGGAGATATGGGACAAATCCCAGAAGATAAGGGAAAGTAGGGTAAAGCCGCCCTTAGTGTCAACAACAAAGACAACACACAGCAAGCGTGATTCCAAAGACATATGGGTAAACAAGCTGCATTGTTCCTGCGGTTCGTCTTTCAGAAAAGATAAATGGCATACAAAGCTGGACGGTAAAATTTCTTATGGTTATCAGTGTTACAACCAGATAAACAATGGAAATAAGAAAAAGCGAGAAGCTCTCGACTTAGATACGGAAGGATATTGCGACATTAAGATGATAACCGATTGGAAACTTGATTTTATGGCAAAAGAGTTGTTAGGGCATCTCTGGCAGGACAGAAAAGCATCGGTTATTATTGCGATAGACCTTATTAAGCGTTATTACAAAGACGAAGGGCTTAGTGAAAATCAACATGATGCGGTGTCCATCAAAGCGAAAATCGACAAGGCACAAACTCGCTTGACAAATCTTATTTCTATGAGGGCGGACGGTGAGTTGTCAAAAGAAGAGAATATCAGACCATGAGGAAACCTATTGATGCCGAAATCCAACAGTTGCAGGAAAAATTAAATCAAGCACCAAATGATGAACAGCCGAAAAGTGGACTTGAATTAGACGGAATAATCAGTACGTTGAATACAATGATAGATTTTAGTGGGACGAAAATCAGTGAGGAAATCATCAATCAATTTATATAGGGTAATACCAACATCAGACACTACTTTTGACTAGTATGTAAATCTAAACGGAACGGCTGATGTAAGGGAAACCTTTACGGCAGAGGGACGGAAAAATAGAGCTGTAGTCAAATTAGAGGAAAGAGAATGAGGACAACGGAATGTTCCTCAAAAACCCCCTTGTTTTTACCTTTCTGCACAGGCAACAATTAAAAACGAAAAATAATTGATTAAACAAATAATCGAATAAAGAGCCGGCGAGATCCGGCTCTTTGTTTTTGGAAGTTTTTCAATTTTAAAGTTAATATAAAAAGAAATAAAAGGGTATTCAGTCACGAGCTTTTAAGAGCAATCGAAGTCTCCGTCATTCAAACCATCATGGATCGTAAATAAAAGGATCAACCATCTGGATGAATACTCCATATCGATCGCATAGAAGTATTGGCAAATAACGTGCAACACAAACAAAATCAGCGTATTTTGAAGGCATGAATACAATAAAAATAAAACGAATTTACGAACCTTATGAATCCGATGACGGATTTCGAATTTTAGTTGATCGTCTTTGGCCTCGTGGTATTAAAAAAGCAGATGCCAGGATCGATCTTTGGGAAAAAGAAATCGCTCCAAGCACTGCGCTCAGAAAATGGTTTGGCCATCAACCAGAACTTTTTTCTGAATTTGAAACCCGTTACGAGCAGGAATTGGCGAATAATCCGGTCAGTCCCGATTTTATCCGTATTATCTGTACGCATCTAGATACAGAAAATGTTACATTGCTATATGGGGCAAAAGATCAGAAAGAGAATCAGGCCGTCGTTCTGCTTGATTGGATCCAAAACCAAATCAAACAAAAAGCAGTCTGATCTGATTAGACTGCTTTATACTTTTTTAGTCATCCATACGTGGGCAACACCCTCATCGAGATCTTCAATTCCAAAAGACTTGAATCCAAAATGTTCATACATCTTTTCTAATCTTTTTTGCGCATGAATCACAATTTTCGATCCGCCAAATTCCTTCACCATGTTTCGAGCATCTGTGACCAATCGTTTTGCATAGCCTTTTCCTCGGCCTCTTTTTAATACTGCTAAACGCCCGATCGTATAATGGTCCTCTTCTTTGAATATGCGGCATGTGCCGATTGGCATTTCGTTTTCGAACAAGACCAAATGAACGGCTTTCTCGTCAATTGAGTCAAATTCATTTTCAAAACCTTGTTCGTTCATGAACACATTTGTACGGATCAGGATTGCTTCTTCGGGAAGTCGCTCATATACCTTCACTACAACCATGAACTTTCTCTATTGCTCCTTGATCGTAATTGTTTCAATGACCGGTTGTTCATCTTTGCTGATGGATCCATTGTTATCTGTCGGTCTTGCATCATCCGCAATCTTGTCCACAACGTCCATTCCTTTGATTACTTTTCCGAAGGCTGCATAATCTCCGTCTAAAAAAGGATCATCCGCATCACAGATAAAGAACTGGCTGCTTGCACTGTCTTTATCGTTTGAACGCGCCATCGAAATCACACCACGCTCATGAGATAAATTATTCTCGACACCGTTGCTTGAAAATTCACCCTTGATCGTTTTATCCGATCCACCGGTTCCATTGCCGTTTGGATCTCCGCCCTGAATCATAAACCCTTTCATGATCCGATGGAATGTCAAGTTGTCATAAAATCCTTCATTCGCTAATTCGATAAAATTTTCGCAAGTCAGCGGCGCTTCTTTTGGATTCAGTTCAACCTCGATTGTACCGTAATCCTTCACAACAATGTCTGCGATATACGTTTTCGACAAATCCAAATTCGAGGCTTCGGTTGTCTGTTTATGTGGCAAAAAGAAAACCACAACAACAATCGCGATGATGACAATCACAAGCCCTGAAATCCATAAATTTTTATTTTTAGAATTCATCTTACTTCTTCCTTTCCGAACCGATTATAACATAATCCAATGTATTTCAAAGATCGGCCGAAAAAACGAAATGTTATTAGGGAACAGAAAACGTTTTCTTTTTATTAAATTCCTTTTATAATAGAATTAAATACGGAGGATTAATGATGACATTAAGAAAGGATTTTTTATGGGGTGGCGCAGTAGCCGCTCATCAGCTTGAAGGAGGCTGGCAGGAAGGCGGAAAAGGCCTTTCGGTAGCCGATGTAATGACAGCAGGCACTCGTGATGTGCCGCGCAGAGTCACAGACGGATTGGTGGAAGGCGAAAACTATCCAAATCATGAAGCCATTGATTTCTATCATCACTACAAAGGTGATATCGAATTATTTTATGAAATGGGATTCAAAGCATTCAGAACATCCATCGCATGGACACGGATCTTTCCAAATGGGGATGAAGAAGAGCCGAACGAAGCAGGATTGCAGTTTTATGACGATATGTTTGACGAATGCAAAAAGCACGGTATAGAACCGGTCATTACACTATCTCATTTCGAAATTCCTTGGGGAATCGTGAAAAAATATAATGGGTTTGCCGATAAACGGGTAATCGATCTCTTCGTTAAATTCGCGAAAACATGTTTCGAACGATATAAAGGGAAAGTCAAATACTGGATGACATTTAACGAAATCAATAACCAGACATCATGGAACAGTGCCCATCATCTCATTCAAGATTCGGGAATTCTTGTTAAAGAAGGAGATAATATGGAACAGCTGATGTACCAGGCCGCTGTCAATGAACTTGTCGCCAGTGCAAGAGCTGTGAAGATCGCTCATGAAATTGATCCCGATATGATGGTCGGATGCATGATCGCATTTTGCCCGATCTATCCATATTCCTGCAAACCTGCCGATATTATGAAAGCGTACAATGCGATGAATACAAGATACTGGTTCGGGGATGTGCATTGCTTTGGAGAAATCCCGACCATGATCGAAAAATTGTGGGAACGTGACAATATTCATATTGATCTGAGCGATGAAGAAAAGAAAGACTTGAAAGAAGGAACCGTGGATTATGTCGGATTCTCTTATTACATGTCTTTTGCGACCAAAGATCAAAAAGAAGATAATACATATGATTATCATGAATGGGAAGATCTTGTAAAAAACGATTTTGTCAAAGCAAGCGAATGGGGATGGCAAATTGATCCAACCGGATTAAGATACGCTCTGAATTGGCAATGGGATCGCTGGCATAAACCAATGATGATCGTCGAAAATGGATTCGGCGCCGTTGATGTAATCGAAGAAGACGGAATCATTCATGACGATTATCGAATTGATTACTTAAGAAGCCATATCAAAGCCATGGAAGAAGCTGTAGAGTATGAAGGTGTCGATCTGTTAGGATACACGATGTGGGCACCAATCGATATCGTATCCGCATCCACCGGAGAAATGAAAAAACGTTATGGATTTATCTATGTCGATAAAGACAACGACGGAAACGGAACACTTGAACGAAGCAAGAAAAAATCATTTGACTGGTATAAACATGTCATCGAAACAAACGGAGAAGAACTTTAAAAATTAAACGGAGTCCGGGAATCCGGACTCTTCCGTTTTTCGAAAGGAGAAAATGAATGACCCCGGAAACAAAATTAAAAGAAATGGGCATCGAACTGCCCGAAACCGCTACGCCGAAGGGAAGTTATATCCCTGTCAATCAAACAGGAAATTTGCTTTTCCTGAGCGGACAGTTGCCAACAAAAAGCAACACTTTGATTTATACAGGACATGTCGGAAGTGATGTGACCCTCGAGCAAGCCCAAGAAGCAGCCAAACTCTGCATGATCAATTCGCTTGCTGCCATCAAAGCGCAAATCAAAAATCTTGATCGTGTCAAAAAGATCGTCAAGCTCCAAAGTTTCGTGAACAGTGCACCTGGATTTACTATGCAGCACATCGTTACAAATGGGGCAAGCGATTTCTTAGCCGAAGTATTCGGAAGGAAAGGTGCTCACGCAAGGACTGCTGTTGCCGTACCTGAACTGCCGCTTGGTTCGCCGATCGAAATCGAAATGATCGTAGAAGTCGAATAATCATCGCAATTTGCAAAAGAGAAGAAACAGAAAAGGAGCTACCCGCTAAGGGAAAGCTCCTTTTCTTAATCCATATTCGAATAACCCATTAAAAATTCATCGATCTCTTTGGCACATTCCAAACCTTCATGAATTGCCCAAACAACCAATGATTGTCCGCGTCTTGCATCGCCGGCCGCAAAGATTTGATCCGCGCACCGATATTTCATCGGAAGCGTCCGGAACGTGTTCCTACGTGTCATTTCAAGATTCGTTTCTTCTCGAATAGTATCTTCCACACCGACAAACCCGGCAGCCACCAAAAGAAGATCACATGTAAGAATTTGTTCGCTGCCCTCGATTTTTTGCGGGCCGTTTTCAGTCATATTCACTTGACACGTATGCACGGCCTTGATCACATCCTCTTCAACATCAATGGATTCGATCGTTGTCTTATACACACGAGGATCATGCTCTTGAACAAAATGAACTTCCTCTTGTCCGTAATCGGTCTTTTTGACCTTCGGCCATTCCGGCCAAGGATTGTTTTCCAATCGAGAGATTGGCGGTTCAGGCAGCATTTCCAGCTCCACAACATCCGTGCATCCAAGTCGGACAACCGTTGCACAACAATCATTTCCTGTATCCCCGCCGCCGACAATCACAATCTTCTTTCCGGAAAAATCAGGCAAAGGTAAATCGATCATCAGCCGTTTGGTGATTTCGGAAAGAAAATCTACCGCATATTCCATTCCGTCGATCGTCTTATCGAAATCAACGATCGACCGAGGTTTTTTCGCACCGACACATAAAGCGATCGCGTCAAAGTTTTGTTTAAGTTCTTCAAAAGAAAGGTCTTCGCCGATATTGGTATTCATGTGAAATTGAACCCCTTCTTTTTTCATTAATTTGATCCGGCGCTTAATAATCTTTTTATCCAGCTTCATATTCGGAATGCCATACATCAGCAGCCCACCCGCATCTTCTTCGCGTTCGAATACACATACCGAGTGACCTCTTTGATTGAGCGCATCGGCAAGCGCCAAACCACTTGGACCTGCACCGATGATCGCAACCCGTTTATTTGAACGCACAACAGGAATGCGAGGCGTGATCAATCCTTGTTCGAAAGCCGACTCGATAATGTATTTTTCATTATCGTGAACACACACAGGATCGCCGTCAATTCCGTTAATACAAGCTTTTTCGCAAAGGGCAGGACAAACCCGCCCCGTAAATTCAGGAAAGGGGTTTGTCTTGCGCAAACGATTCAAAGCATGCGCAATATTGTCCTGATAAATTTCGTCATTCCATTCCGGAATCAAATTATGCAGCGGGCATCCGGTCACCATTCCTTTTAATTCGATGGCCGATTGACAAAACGGAACCCCGCAATTCATGCAGCGGGCCGCTTGTTCTTTACGCACACTTTCGTTTTGGCTCATATACAGTTCGTTAAAATCCTTGATTCGCTCATCGATTGACCGATGTTTATTTTCACTTCGTGTGAATTCAAGAAATCCAGTTGGTTTTCCCATGGTATCCTCCTTATGCGTGGATCGATGAGAAAGCCTTGATTTCCGCTTCCTCATGATCGAATCCAAGATCTTCCAGTTCCTTGATCTTTGTTTTGATTTTCTTATAGTCACGTGGAATGATTTTTTTGAAATGAACAAGGATCTCGTCAAATCGATCAAGCAGATCTTGTCCTTTTTGCGAATGGGTGGCCTTTACATGCGCTTGCAGCAAACGATGGATCTGCTCGATATCTTGCTTGTGCTCAATCGCTTCCATATCGACAAGCTCAGTGTTCAATCGTTTGTAAAGGTCATGCTCTTCATCGTAAATATAGGCAATTCCTCCCGACATTCCGGCCGCCACGTTTTTTCCTGTCTTTCCAAGAATCAACGCGACACCACCAGTCATATATTCCAAAGCGTGGTCCCCGCAGCCTTCGACAACCGCAGTCGCTCCCGAATTACGCACACAGAACCGTTCGCCCGCTTTTCCGTTGATGTAAGCCTGCCCGGAAGTTGCCCCATATAAAGCAACATTGCCGATAATTACGTTTTCTTCTGCTTTGAATGTTGCGTGATCTTCGATCGAAACAACAAGCTTTCCTCCCGAAAGACCTTTTCCGAAGTAATCATTGGCATCTCCTTTCAGATCTAAAGTGACCCCTTTGGGAATGAAAGCTCCAAACGATTGGCCGCCGACACCATGCAGATGAAGCACAAACGTATCGTCATTCAATGTGTTGCGGTATTTGCGAGTCACTTCCGCACCGAATTGTGTTCCGAATGTGCGATCGAGCGAATTGATCTCAAACCGTTCTTCATGCGCTTTCGCACTCTTTTTCATATATGGCTTGAATACCGGAAGCAAAGTCGTCTGGTCAATTGTCGACTCCAATCGAAAATCAAACACGTTTTTCTTCGAGCTTTCACTTACTGCCGGATCTTTAAGCATTTGCTCTAAACGATCTAAGTGATGATTTTTCGCATCGCTTTTTCGCACACGCAGACATTCACTGTGTCCAACCATTTCATCGATTGTAGAGAATCCCAATTGTGCCATGATTTCGCGAAGCTCTTGAGCTACAAATTCCATAAAGTGAATGACATATTCCGGTTTTCCTTTAAAACGTTTGCGCAGTTCCTTGTTTTGCGTAGCAATACCGAATGGGCATGTATCCAAGTTGCATACACGCATCATCCGACATCCCATCGTCACAAGAGGAGCCGTTGCGAATCCGAATTCTTCCGCACCAAGCAGTGCAGCAATCGCCACATCGCGACCTGTCATCAATTTTCCGTCCGTTTCCACGAATACTCGATCCCTCAAATTATTTTCCAATAAAGCATGATGGGTTTCGATAACACCAAGTTCCCAAGGAAGTCCTGCATGATGAATCGAACTTTGCGGCGCTGCACCCGTACCGCCATCCAATCCCGAAATCAAGATCACTTGAGCGCCTGCTTTTGCGACACCACATGCGATTGTGCCGACACCCGATTCCGAAACAAGTTTGACCGAGATTCGTGAACGATCGTTGGCACATTTCAAATCATATATGAGCTGCGCCAAATCTTCGATTGAGTAAATATCATGATGGGGAGGAGGGGAAATCAAAGTGACACCCGGTGTGGAGCATCGTGTCTTGGCAATCCAAGGATACACTTTATTTCCCGGAAGATGGCCTCCTTCGCCCGGTTTAGCGCCTTGTGCCATCTTAATTTGGATTTCGCTTGCCGAAACCAGATACTCGCTTGTTACGCCGAAACGTCCCGAAGCAACTTGTTTGATTGCGCTGTTTTTTATTGTTCCCAAACGTTCCGGCCGTTCTCCGCCTTCGCCGGAATTCGATTTTCCGCCAATCGTATTCATTGCGACCGCCATGCATTCATGGGCTTCCTGAGAAATCGATCCGTAAGACATTGCTCCGGTCTTAAAACGTTTTACGATCGAAGCAATGCTTTCGACGTTTTCGATCGCAATCGGCTCCCGATCTTGAACAAATTCCATACAGGAACGCAGTGTATGCGGATGATGTTCGGCATTCAAGCGTGAACTGTATTCTTTGAACACTTCGTAATTTCCTTCTTGGCATGCTTTTTGAAGCAGAACGATCGTTTTCGGATCGTATAAATGATCTTCTTTTTCCTTGCCGCTTCTTAATTTATGGAAACCAATCGAGTCAAGTGTCGTATCCACACCAAGACGAAGTGGATCGAAAGCCCGATCGTGATGATAAAGCACATCTTTTTCGATTTCTTTCAAAGTAATTCCGCCAACCCGCGATACTGTATTAGTGAAATATGTGTTGATTACATCTTCGTGGATCCCGATTGCTTCGAAGATTTGTGCTCCTTGATACGACTGTAATGTGGAAATACCCATTTTCGAAGCAATCTTTACGATGCCATTCAAAACAGCCTCATTGTAGTCGGCAATCGCCCGACTCGGTTCTTTATCCAAAATATCCAGATCGATCATTTCCTGAATACATTCATGCGCCAGATAAGGGTGGATTGCACTGGCACCGTATCCAAGCAGACAAGCAAAATCGTGAACCCGCTTCGGTTCTCCGCTTTCGACAATCAAAGAAATCGCTGTCTTTTTCTTTGTGCGGATTAAATGTTGTTCCAAAGCCGACACAGCCAAAAGGCTAGGAATAGCCATATGACTTTCATCCACACCACGATCCGATAGGATCAAGATGTTGGCTCCATTGCGATAAGCACGATCCGCCTCGATAAACAGCTGATCCAAAGCGTCTTTGAGAGGCATCCCTCTATAAAACAGTGTAGATAAGATGTAAGGTTTAAATCCTTCCTTATCCAGATTTTTGATCTTATCCATATCTTGGCTGTCCAGGATCGGGTGCTCAATTTCCAGTACACGACAGTTTTTTCCGGTATCTTTCAGCAAGTTTCCGTCCGAACCGATATAAACGGTCGTATCGGTCACGACTTCTTCACGCAAGGAATCGATCGGAGGATTGGTGACTTGTGCGAACAACTGCTTGAAATATCGGAACAGGGAAGGGTGAAGCTTCGAAAACGGAGCCAGAGGAATATCTGAACCCATGCTTGCGATCGGTTCTTTGTGATCTTTTGCCATCGGCAAGATTTGTTCTTTCATATCTTCATATGTGTAACCGAAAAATTTGTATAAAGCATCTCGCTCTTTTTGCGTATGAATCCGTGTTTTCTTGTCCGGGGCATGAAGATTTTTCAAATGAACGAGATATTGATGGAGCCATTCCCCGTAAGGGTGTTCGCCGGCATATTTTGCTTTTAAATCCTCGTCTTGGATCAATCCTTTTCCTTTCGTATCGATCACGAGCATTTTTCCCGGTTCCAATCTTGATTTTTCAACGATCTGGTCGGCGGGAAGATCAAGTACACCTACTTCTGACGAAAGGACAAGCATATTGTCTTTTGTGATATAGTAGCGTGCCGGACGCAGACCGTTGCGATCCAATTGAGCCCCCACAATTTCTCCATCAGAAAATACGATTGCCGCAGGACCGTCCCAAGGCTCCATCATTGTGGCATAGTAATGATAGAAATCGTATTTATCCGGATCCATATTCGTATTTTTATAAGGTTCGGGAATTGTGATCATAAGCGCCTTGACAAGATCCATCCCATTCATCATAAAAAATTCCAAGGTGTTATCCAAACGAGCCGAATCCGAGCCGCTCACATCCATGACTGGCAGGATTTCCTGATAAGCCTGATCGATCAATGGTGAATTCATGCTTTCTTCGCGAGCGAGCATGCGGTTCTCGTTGCCTTGTATCGTATTGATCTCGCCATTGTGAGCAATAAGACGATTTGGATGCGCTCTTCTCCAGGAAGGAGTCGTATTGGTGGAAAAACGGGAGTGAACGATCGCAATCGCACTTTCATAATGCTCATCCTGCAGATCGAAGTAAAAACGGCGAAGCTGATCAACAAGGAACATGCCTTTATACACGATTGTGCGCGATGAAAGAGAGGCAATATATGTATCTTTTGCGCATTTTTCGAATTCGCGCCGGATCAAATAAAGCAGACGATCGAAATCAAGTCCTTTCTTGATGCTTTGGGGTTTTTCGACAAACCCCTGCATTAAATAAGGCATGCACTCACGTGCCGTATCCCCAAGCAGATCGGGATTGCAAGGAACAATCCGCCATCCGAGAAATTTGGCACCTTTTTTCGAAACGATCGTTTCAAACAGCTTCATGGCCTGATTGCGTTTAAGGGTGTTTTGAGGAAAAAAGAACATCCCCACGCCATAGCATCCTTCTTCCTTAAGATCATAAGGCAGTCTGGAAAAGAATGTATGGGAAATTTGAAGGAGGATCCCGACACCGTCACCGACTTGTCCGCTGGCATCTTTACCGGCACGATGTTCTAGTTTTTCTACAATTTGCAGCGCTTGATCGACGACTTGATAGTTTTTTCGGCCATCCATATTTACGACTGCGCCGATACCGCACGCATCATGTTCATTCATTGTATATCGCATTAAAATACCTCCTTTTACATTCCGCTTTCTCCGTAATTGGACAAGTAGCGCGCGGAAGGATCACTAACCTGACATCCTTGCCACGCTTGGTTTGGAAGCCAAAAATCTTTGACCATCTCGCTTTGTCCCGGGTAATATTTTTCGAAAATTTCCCGATACAGCAGCGATTCTTTCGTATAAGGCGTAGCGTGCTTGTATTGAGAACACTTCTTTTCGAATTCTTTATCTGTATATAATTGCTCGGCATACTGCTTGATACCATCTGTCATCGAGTGGCCGACCGCGTCCGAAAAGGCTGCTTTTTCTCTCATCAAGATCGAATAAGGAAGAAGCGTGTCCTTGGCAAACGCGTGACGCAGCAAATATTTTCCTTTTCCGTATGTATTCATTTTGCGTTGCGGATCAATATGCATGACATAATCGACAAAGTCCAGATCGCCGAAAGGAACGCGCGCTTCCATAGAATGGGAGGCAATGCATCGGTCCGCTCGTAATACATCGTACATATAGATTTCACGAATCCGCTTTTGGGCCTCTTTTTGAAACTCTTCGGCGTTTGGTGCAAAGTCCGTATATTTATAACCGAAAATCTCATCGGAAATCTCGCCTGTAAGCAATACGCGCACATTGCTTGTTTCGCGAATTCCTTTGCAGATCAGATACATTCCGATGCTTGCACGGATTGTCGTAATGTCGTAGGTTCCCAAGGCCTTGATGACTTCTTCCAAGTTTTCCAGCACTTCTTTTTCATCAA
This sequence comes from Firmicutes bacterium M10-2, assembly GCA_000403415.2. Classification (GTDB taxonomy): domain Bacteria; phylum Bacillota_I; class Bacilli_A; order Erysipelotrichales; family Erysipelotrichaceae; genus Dubosiella. The sequence continues at coordinate 262,088 of KE159692.1, read as the reverse complement.
TAATAATTTCATGATGGTTGCTACCGATATAATCGGCAACTTCTTTGGCGTATTTAAGATCGATTGCGTCATTGCTCATTCCGATCGCATACGTTTCGATCGGTTTCTCGCTTTGGCGTTGGGCAATAGCGCAGACCAGGGAAGAATCAAGACCTCCTGAAAGCAAATAGCCGATCGGCGCATCTGAATCTAGACGTTTCATGACACCGGCAATCAACCGATCGTGGATTTGTTTGGCAATTTCTTCCATGGAATCATCAAAATATTGTGTCACTTCGCCGATATCGTGGTATTTCACGAAGTGATTGCCAATAAAATAGTGCCCCGGAGGGAATGGGATGATGTGTTTGACGATGCCGACAAGGTTTTTCGCTTCCGAAGCAAAATAAATGAACCCGTTTTGGTCATAGCCGTAAAACAATGGACGAATTCCGATTGGATCTCTTGCGGCAATGAGCTGATCGTTTTTGGCATCATAAAGGATGCAGGCAAATTCGGCATCAAGCATTTTGAACATTTCGCATCCGTATTCTTCGTAAAGCGGAAGCAGGATCTCGCAATCAGAATCAGATCGGAAAGAATAGCCTTTTTTCAGCAGATCTTCTTTTAAGGGCCGGAATCCGTAAATTTCTCCATTGCATACGATCATGGAGCGTCCAAGATGGAATGGCTGCATTCCTTCTTCGTTCAGTCCCATGATGGCTAAGCGTTGAAATCCAAGCCATCCGTGATCATAAGACTCGATGCGCAGATCGTCAGGGCCGCGACTTGTCGTGCATTCCAGTGCATCTTGAATTTGTTTTTTGTCAAATTGAATATTGTTTGTTCCAAAAATCGTACACATATGATTTCCTCCTGAAAAGTACACCGACAGTTTCCTGTCGGTGAATGATTAAATGGGCGTTTAGATAATTCCAAACAAGAGCTTTCCGTAAGTTGGGAAAGGCCAGTAATTTGTGTCGGTTAACATTTCGAGTTGATCGCAAGGTTGTCTTAAAGCGGCCATAGCCGGAATAACCATATCACGGACAAAGGATGCCGCGATTTCGAAGTCATCGATCACGTGAAGTTCCTTGACTTTGATTTCAAGATCTTTCAGAGCGGCATATGCCTGCTCCATGAAATAAGAAATAGATTCAAGAGTTTGCAGTTCATAGCTTGCAGGAAGCGTTTCCGTAAGCGAACGTTTCAGCAAAGCAGTGTCGGCCAGTTCTTTTTCGAACTTCAAAATAGCGGGCAAAATTTGTTTTTTGACCATATCGATCATGGTTAACGCTTCGATATTTAAAACTTTCGTGTATTCTTCCATCATGATCTCATAGCGGGACACAATTTCGTCTTTCATTAATACACCTTGTCTTTCAAACAATTCGATATTTTCCGGAAGAATGCTGTAAGGTAAAGCATCCACGGTCGTTTTCAAGTTCAATAGACCGCGTTTTTGCGCTTCGCTCACCCAAGAATCGTCATAGCCGTTGCCGTTAAATATGATGCGTTTATGTTCTTTGAGCGTATTCTGGATCAATGTATGCAGGTCCGCTTCAAAGTCTTGACTTGTTTCCAGATAATCGGCAAATTCATCAAGAACATCCGCAATGACCGTATTGAGCATAATGTTTGGCTGCGCTACAGATAGGGCACTTCCCGGCATACGGAATTCGAATTTGTTTCCGGTAAACGCAAACGGCGATGTCCGGTTACGGTCCGTTGTATCTTTCGTGAATTTCGGCAGGACATCTGCACCGATCTTCATCAATTCTTTTCCGATGGTATCGTAAGGGGTGTCGTTTTCAATCGATTCAAGGATGGCAGTCAATTCATCACCGAGAAAAATGGAAATGATGGCAGGAGGCGCTTCGTTAGCGCCTAAGCGATGATCGTTTCCGGCTGTTGCGACAGCCAGACGCAATAAATCCTGATGTTCATCCACGGCTTTAATGATAGCGGTCAAAAACAGCAAGAACTGGGCATTTTCATAAGGGGTATCGCCAGGTTCAAGCAAATTGATCCCGGTATCGGTCGAAATGGACCAGTTGTTGTGCTTTCCGGATCCGTTGATTCCTTCAAACGGCTTTTCATGAAGCAAAGCGACAAGATCATGTTGTTTGGCCACACGCTGAATGATTTCCATGGTCAACTGGTTGTGATCAACTGCGATATTTGTGGTGGAGAACACCGGTGCAAGCTCATGTTGAGCAGGAGCGACTTCGTTGTGTTCGGTCTTTGCGCTGATGCCAAGCTTCCAAAGTTCTTCGTTGAGATCGTTCATGAATGCTTGGACACGTGATTTAATGGTTCCGAAGTAATGATCTTCCATTTCCTGATTTTTCGGAGCCATAGCGCCAAAGAGCGTGCGTCCCGTATAGATGAGGTCTTTGCGCTGCTCGTAGTATTTTCGATCGACTAAGAAATACTCCTGTTCAGGTCCCAAGGTTGTTTTGATCGAATGAACATCGTCGTGTCCGAACAGTTTGACGATTCGCAACGCTTGCTTGTTGATAGCTTCCATCGAGCGAAGAAGCGGTGTTTTCTTATCGAGGGCAAATCCTGTGTAAGAACAAAAAGCAGTCGGAATACAAAGAACACCATTTTTGATGAAAGCGTAGCTTGTCGGATCCCAAGCGGTATATCCTCTTGCTTCGAATGTGGCACGAAGTCCGCCGTTTGGAAAACTGGATGCGTCCGGTTCGCCTTTGATGAGTTCTTTTCCGGAAAACTCCATGATCACTGTTCCGTCATCCTGAGGATTGATGAAGCTGTCGTGCTTTTCGGCTGTGACACCCGTCATTGGCTGGAACCAATGGGTAAAATGGGTTGCTCCTTTTTCAATAGCCCACACTTTCATTGCATGAGCGACTGCATTGGCAATTTTGATATTGAGAGGTTTTCCGTCCTGAATCGTTTTTTCCAGTTCTTTAAATGTTTCTTTCGGCAGACGCTGGCGCATCGTTTGTTCGTTGAATACGTTTGTACCATACATTTGTGTGACCTTATCCATATTGATTCTCCTTCTTGAATAAAAAAAGGCAAAAGCGATATAAAGGATCCCGTTATTCCGGAATTTCTTTACGACGCCTTTGCCGTTTACATGATTCCATTATAAGGATGAAAATTTTAATGTCAACTATTTTCTGAAAAATTTTCATAAATCATGAAAATAAGTTATAATAGAAACGCATTAGGAGAAAAATGATATGAATACAATTGAAGAATTATTGACATTTATCGAAGAAGAAGATGTGCGGTTCATCCGTCTGGCTTTTTTTGATGTTTTCGGCATTCAGAAAAATATCTCGATCTTGCCCGATCATTTGCCGAAAGTATTGAAACACGGAATCGAGATTGATTCCAACGTCATCTTCGGTTTGTCTTCGACCAAAGACTGGTCTTTATATTTAAAACCGGATATTTCCACGATGACAATCTTGCCTTGGCGTTCAATCGAAGGAAGTGTTGTGTGCATGATCTGCGATCTGTATGATCATTTGGGCAATCCTCATCCGCTGGATTGTCGAAAGATGCTCAAGGATGCTTTAAGCCAAGCAGTACAGCACGATATCTATTTTAATATGTCAACCCAGTTTGAATTTTATTTGTTTTTGCAGGACAGTATGGGAAACAATACGTGGAGACCTCTTGATTACGCAGGTTATATGGATGTTGCTCCTGAGGATAAGGGAGAAAATGTTCGGCGTGAAATTTGCCTGACACTTGGACAAATGGGATTGCAGCCACAAGCCTCTTATCACCAAGCAGGCCCGGGACAAAACGAGATCGATTTTCATTCATCGATGCCTTTAAAAGCCGCCGATGAAGCATCGATGTTCAAATGGGTCGTAAAGACGATTGCCGAAAGCAATGGGCTGCATGCAGAGTTTTCTCCGAAACCTTTGGAAGATCGTCCCGGAAACGGAATGCATATTACTTTGACTTTTTCCAAAGAAAGCAAAATGATATCTCATTTTATCGCGGGTATCCTGAAGCATATCGAAGCTTTGACTTTGTTTTTGAATCCCGTAGAAGCCTCTTACCAGCGGCTTGGAAAGCAGAAAGCACCAGATCATATTGTCTGGTCTTACGATCATTTGCATGAGCTGATCCATATCGATCGAAAGAAGAAAAATGTATTCGAGCTTCGTTCTCCTGATCCAATGTGCAATCCTTATTTGTGCTTTGCGCTTATCATTTATGCCGGCCTGGATGGAGTGAAAAATGGTCTTGTACTCAATGAACCGCTTGATGAAGTATGCGATTTGGGCGAGATCAAACGACTTCCTTTGACAAAAAAAGATGCTTATAATACCACACAGCAGGATGAATGGATCTTACAATACATTCCGGAGCGGTTGATTGCCTTATATAAGTGAGTTTTGCGATGCAGGAAAGAAAAAAAGTATTGATTGTGGCCGAAAAAAAGCAGGATTCATTATATAAAGAGCTGTTTCCTGCAGCTTCTTATATGCCGTGTGTTTTTGCGGATAATTTGGTCGAAGTCAAACAGCGGTTAGGGAAAGATCGTTTTGACCTTGTGTGGATCCAAAAGGCAATTGCACCATTGCTGGTCCGCGAACTCTCTGCACTCTACAATATATATATGATATTGTTTGTAAAGGCAGCTGTTTATGATCAAGTGATGTATCAAATGCGCGATTCGAAAGTCTTTGTCTTTACTGTACCGGTTTCGAGATCGACTATGACGCAAGTAATCTCAATGGTCGACCGATTTTTGGACCAGACAATTTATTTGGAAAAAAAATTAGTAAAAGCTCACAAGAAGCTATCGGATATCAAGACGATTGATCGCTGCAAGATGGAGTTAATGCACTATTTTCACTGGAGCGAACCAAAAGCACATCGATATATAGAGAAAACCGCCATGGATTCCGGAATGACAAAGATTCAAGTGGCCAGTCATCTGCTGACAAAATTAGAATTAAAGAAGGCGAAAATATGAAGCACGAAAAAACGAACGCAATGCGCATGCTCGATTCAAAAGAAATTTCATATCAAGTTCATGAATATGCACACAAAGCCAATGATCCGGTGGATGGCGAGCATGTGGCGCAAATGTTAAAAGAGCCGGTAGAGCGCGTATTCAAAACTCTCGTGACACAGGCGAATACGAAAGAATTTCTCGTTTTTATGATTCCTGTAGATCAGGAGCTGGATCTGAAAAAATGCGCTAAAGCTGCTCATGTAAAAAATACCGAAATGATCCATGTCAAAGATCTGACAAAGATCACCGGGTACATTCGGGGAGGCTGTTCTCCGATTGGCATGAAAAAAATGTTTCGCACATTTGTCCAAGAAGACGCAATTTTGTACGATACGATCTTTTTCAGTGCAGGAAAGATCGGTATGCAGATTGAAACAAACGCTCAAAACCTCGAATCGCTTCTTTCTGTGGAATTTTGCGATCTGATCAGGTCGAACTAGGATAGGAAATCTATCCTTTTTTATTTTAAAGGATGACTGTTGGTCAGAAATATGAGAAAATATTTTTATGAATAAGGCAAGTTGGATGAGTATATATATTTTTTTGTTTGCGTTTCTGCTGTTCATGATGGGGGATGCGCTTAATTCGCACGAAACGGCTCCGGCCAATATTGCATGTACGCAATATTTCATCGAGTTTGATGGATTAACCTATGATCAGATCCCATACTCTTTGATTGATTCGATCGAATTTTTGAAAGATTATGAACTTGTGAAAGTGGGAAAGCAAGCAGGGATCGAATTTGAAAACTACTATAACGGAGAAGCGGATTTTAAAAATATAGGAAAATGTCACGCTTACTTATATTTGACACATTCGAATTATATCGTGATCACTTCAAAAAATCAGAAAATCATCTTCAATGAGCCGACAATCGATACAACTTATTCCATGTATAAATATATCAAACATGAAATGGGCGTGTCGTAGAAATGGGGAAAAAGAAAATGTGGTTTGAATCAAGTGTTTTTTATCAAATTTATCCGCTTGGGGCTTGTGGAGCTCCATTTGAAAACGATCATCAATTTGTGCATCGCCTAGAAAAGCTGGATGGCTGGATCGATGATCTCGGAAAACTTGGGGTTGATTGTATTTTGCTCAATCCTGTGTTTGATTGTGTATCGCACGGATACGATACAACCGATTATTTTACGGTTGATCCACGTCTTGGCGACAATGAAGATCTGGCTCGGTTTGTTCACAAGTGTCATGAACAAAATATCAAAGTGATTTTGGATGGAGTGTTCAATCATGTCGGGCGGCAATTCGCTCCTTTTTTAGATGTGGTTGAAAAGAGGGAAAACTCACCTTATTTTCATTGGTTTATGATCGATCTAAACGGAAATAGTCAATACAACGATGGCTTGTCTTATCAGGATTGGGAAGGAAACGACAATCTAGTTAAACTCAATTTAGATAATCAAGAGGTGATCGATTACTTATTTTCGGTCGTAAAGTACTGGATCGATACATTTGAGATCGACGGTCTCCGATTGGATGTAGCGTATTGTTTGAGTCCGAAATTTTTAAGGCAGCTTCATCAATATACAAAAAGTATCCGATCGGATTTTTTCCTGATGGGCGAAACGCTGCATGGCGACTACAATCAATGGGTCAATGAAGAAATGTTGGATTCTTGTACAAATTACGAATGCTATAAGGGACTTTATTCGAGTTTCAATACCCGAAATTTTTTTGAGATCCTGTATTCGTTCAATCGTCAATTCGGAAATGAACAATGGTGCTTGTATCGTGGAAAGCACTTGTTTAATTTTGTGGATAACCACGATGTGGAACGCATTGCGTCTATTCTTGATGAAAAAATTGATCTTCCTCTGATCTACACGATGCTCTTTACAATGCCGGGCATTCCATGTTTATATTATGGCTCGGAATGGGGAATTGAGGGCAAGAAAAATTGGAACGATACCGAACTGCGTCCGGAAATCGAAACGCTGTGCCGAAATGAATTGACCGATCATATTCAAAAGCTGATCGAGATCCACCATACGCATCAGGCGTTGATCGACGGAGGTTATGCACAAGTCGCATTGACGAATACGGCGTGTGTTTACGCCAGAGAAAACGAAACGGAATGCGTGTGGACGTGCATCAATATCAATGAAGATCCGATCCGTTTGCAAGTTCCGTTTGACGGGAAAATGATCGATCTTCTTCACGATAATTCGGTATATGAGATCTATGGAGAGATTGAGATCCAAGGGCATGGGGCGCTGATTTTGCAGAGAGAAAAATAATTTTTACTTTTTAACAGCGTTTTTCAAATATTTTTTAAATTAGACAAGCATTTTAGAATATATACTGAGCAATGCATAAATTTTGTGTAAAATCAACAAATTTACTTGATAAATTTTATTTCCTTGTGTAAAGTCGTGGTCATGGTTCGGTTGGTCCGAATTCATACCAAAAATACAGGAGGAAATCTAACTATGAAATTTACATCAAAATTAGGTTTTGCCGCTGCAATGGCACTCGGCTTTAACTCGTTTGTTCCTGCATTTGCGGCTGAGCAAACAGCAAATCCTACGATTGTCAATGCTGGTATGTCGTATTATCAAGCAGATTATAAAGACGAACAGTCTTTAACATCAATTATCGAAAAAGCATTTAATAAAAACCTAGATGAATATGAAATAAAAAATACAGACAACGGGATCCGTTACGTCATGGATGACGGATTGATCGATGTCCAAGGAATCGATTTGAATAAGGAAGGCTATCAAGTCGTGAAAATGTCCATGAAAAGCGATTTGGACAAATTGAAGAAAAATTCGAACGATTTGATGTCAACAAACAAGGAAATCGTATCGATCAAAAATGCAGTGATCGAAGTGCGTGATGAACAAGCCCCGACCATCACCGCGCAAGATCAAGTCAAAACAACAGAAAATCAAGTTCTTGATCTTAACTCTTTTGTTTCGGCACAAGATAACAGCGGAGAAGTTGAGGTTTCTTTCGACCATTCGATCGACTTCAGCAAAGCCGGAAATTACACAGTCAATATCGAAGCAAAAGATGCGAACGGAAACGTTTCGACAGATACGATGGAAGTGGTCGTAGAAAAAGACGATTTTTACGATCGCATTGCCCAAGCGGCCATTGCTCAAGTTGGCGTGTCTCAAGATTGCACGATGCTTGTGACCAATGCTTTAAAAGCCGTAGGAATCAATTTCCATGGCTGGCCTGCAGAATACGCACAGCTCGGAAGCTTTACAGATAATCCGGTTCCCGGAGATATTATTATTTACAGTGGGCATGTTGCTTTATATATCGGCAATGGTCAGGCAGTCCATGGCGGATGGCTTGGAAATCAGACTGTAATTTCAACTGTTGAATGCACCAATCCTTTGGTTGGTTTCGTTCACGTTGCTCATTAAGCATGATGAAATTCATGCTTTTTTTATTTTTCCTTTTTTGATAAATTTGTATTTAAATCGCGAACATTCATTCTTGTCAAGGGATTTGCTCCGCAAAATTGAATTCGGAAATTTCATGTGATAAAATGTTAAAAATACGTGTTTATTGAGAAGGGGGTGAAGACAGATGAGAATCAATATGCACAGCATATTCGTTTTATTGATGGGAATCTGTCTTTTTTTTCAGGGCTGTTCTGCCAATGAAGTGTTTGAGGAAATTGAACCGGGATCAGTCTATCAAGGGCCAATCGAAATCAAGGAACCGCAGCCACTCAATACCATAATCATCGGGAATGATTCTTTTCTGGTTGATCTTTCCAATACGCAAGATGGATACATCATGGTTAAAACATTGCATCCGTTTGACCAGCGGTTAAAGCTTCGTTTGATGCATGATGATCAGCAATATACGTATGATTTGAGTTCGAATGAGCAATATACTGTCTTTCCGCTGCAGATGGGCAGCGGAGAATATTCAATTTCCATTTACCAAAATACCGAAGGGACAAGCTATGCGCAGGTATTTGCCGATCAATTCGACGTGCAGTGCGAACCCAATGAAGTATTTACCTTTCCGAATCAACTTGTGTGGTATACGCATGAGTACCCTGCGATTTTGCTTTCTTTCGATATCTGCCAAGGAATCGAAAGCGAGGCGGAAAAAGCGGAAGCCATATACCAATATATCGTCAATTATATGAGTTATGACAGTCAAAAAGCAGCTAACGTTCAATCCGGATATATTCCCAATCTCACTGAAGTATTGAACGAAAAAAAAGGAATTTGCTTTGATTATGCAGCGCTCATGGCTGCAATGCTGCGCGCACAGAACATTCCTTCACGGCTTGTGATGGGGAATCTTGCAAGCGAAGGGATCTATCATGCATGGAACGAAGTGTATATCAATAAAGAATGGCACTGGTATGATGCAACGTATGGCCCGGAAAATTCCAATAAATTATCCGACTATGTCGATGATAGGAGGTATTGATTATGAAAAAAATAAAACGAATCGCTCCGGAAGAAATCTCTGTTTTTTGTTCGCAATGGGTCATGATCCTGCGATCCGGAATTCTTTTATACGATGGGATCGATCTTCTTTTGGATACATACGAAGGAAGTGAGCAAGCCCAATTGTTCGAAGAGATACACGAATCCCTTTCTGAGGGAGAACCTTTTTATATGGCGTTGAAAAACACCGGTGTATTTCCCGACTATATGGTTGAAATGGTCTGCATGGGCGAACAGACTGGAAATCTCGAACAAGTATTCGATTCATTGACGGTTTACTACAAAAAAGAAGCCCAGCTGATTGAAAATGTAAAAAATGCTGTACTCTATCCGCTTGCGCTGATTGTGATGATGAGTGTCGTAATTGCGGTACTTGTTTTGAAAGTGATTCCGATCTTCATGAAAGTGTTCGATCATTTAGGTATTGTCCTCGATTCGATGACACAGACCATTTTGCAAGCAGGGATCATCACCGGTTATGTCGTGATGGCTTTGGCTTTTACGATCAGTGTGGTCGCCATTGTTGTTTTGATCTTGTGTTATCAAGGAAAAACACAGCAAGTACTTCATCAAATTAGCAAATGCTTTCCTTTCCTCAATAAAATTTATCATTCTATGGCTGCCGGCCGATACGCCGATATTTTATCTATGGCCTTAAAAAGCGGATATTCCGTTAATGAAACGATCGCTATGGCAGCGGATTTTATGCCAAACGAAGCTTCACGAAAACAAGCTCTGACTGCGAAAAAGATCATGGATGAAGAAAATCGCTTTTCGGACGCATTGCATCAAGCTGCTTTTTATGAGCCGATTCATGAAAAAATGATTGCGATTGCCGAAGAAACCGGACAAATCGATCAAGCCATGGAACAGATTGCCCAAATCTATTCCGAACAATCTCAAAATGAGATTGATCATCTTGTATCTTTGATTGAACCGGTCTTGGTCGCCTTTCTGACCTTGATTGTCGGCGGTATTCTTTTAGCAATCATGCTTCCGCTTGCCGGAATCTTGATTTCGATGACATAGGAGAATCTTTTTATGAAAAAAAAGAAGCAAAAGATTCCTAAGGTCTTGATCAGTTTTTTCGCGATTAGCGTCATGATGCTTTCGGCGATCGAATACATTGAAAACACTACCGCAAGACAATCGGGAGAAACAATCGCAAATACGCTTGAACAAATCGTGACGAATACGTATGCCGATACCGGAAAATATCCTCAAAGTTTACAAGCGATCGAGGAAGAGCATACTTTCACTTATGACAAAGATCAGTTTTTGATCGTTTATGAAGTGTTTGCCGACAACATTCGTCCGCGCATCAAGATCATCGAAAGGAAGAGCTCATGAATAAATCAAAACATAGCGAATTTACATCTTTCAGTTTGTTTTCGGTGTATGCTGTCTTTGCGGTCTGCTCTTTGTTTCTGGTACTCATCGGGGCAAAAGTGTATGAAAATATCGTGACCGAAAGCAATAAGGTTCACGATCGTCAGACCGCTTTCACTTATATTCAGAACAAACTGAGATCTCATTTTGATGAAGTATACGCTCAAAACAATCAGCTGATCCTGAAAGCAGGGAATCTTTCTACTGTGATCTATGAAAAAGACGGAGAGCTTTGCGAGTTGTATTTCCCTCAAGATACGACCCCGAATTTTGATTTCGGAGAGCGGATTGTTGCGATTGATCAATGGAATATCAGTCAGCAAGAGCAAGACCTTGTGATTGAGCTGAACTACACAAATACGATTCGCACAAAAGTCAAGGAGGTTCATTCATGACTCGTAGACACAATCCGGCTTTAATCGAATTGACTCTTGTGATTTTGATCTTTACTCTTTCTTCCGTGGTCCTTTTAAAACTTTTTGCAAGTACGTATCTTTTATCCAAAGAAAATGTCGCACTGGCAAACGGACAGATGATGCTTGAAAGTCAAATGGATCAATGGCTTCTCGATCCGGATCAAATCAAGGAAGGAAGTTGGAGCGTCAACGAAAATATGGAACAAGTTCAAAACGGAAAATATAAAATTATAATCAAAAAAAAAGAACAAGACAATCTTTACTGCATTCAGTTGAAGTTAGTTGAAGATTCACACGTATTGATCGATTTGAAAACAAGCCAATTGAAGGAGGAAGCACAATGAAACGAAACGGGGTCGGGACTGCGTCTTTTGTGCTGATCGTTTTTGTGCTTGCGATGGCTTGTTTTTCGCTGCTAGGGTATTATCAGGCAATTTCTCAGCATAAAATGAGCGAACGGTCAATCCGATATGTTCAAAAGTATTATGCGGTTTTAGGTTCGCTTCATGAACAGATTGCTGCTTTAAACGAGGAAAATACAATAAAAGAAGAACAAATTTTTTCAAAAGAAATCGAACACGAACAATACTTAATTATCAAGACAAAAGTCGTAAACAATCAATACGAAATTGTCGATACTTATGTATTGAACCAACAAGACTGGCAAGAACAATCCGGTCTTGAACTTTGGAATGGAGAATAGCAACAATGCAGATCGAACAAATCTTAAAAGAAAGTATGGAAAAAAACGGATCCGATCTTTTTATCGTTCCGGGAGCTGTGATCAAAATAAAGATCAAAGGGAAATTGGAATCAATTGGACAGGAAAAAGTCATGCCCGAACAAAGCTTTGAGCTTTTAAAACAAATTTATACGCATTGCCAACGTTCTATGGAGCCGCTCATGCAAAATGGGGATGATGATTTTTCGTTTTCTTATCCGCAAATCGGACGTTTTCGGTGCAATGCATATAAACAACGAAATTCTTATGCGGCAGTGATTCGTATGGTTCCTTTCGGCTTGCCGGATGCTGCGAAAATGAATATTCCGGACAACGTGATCAATCTTGCCGATATGAAAAACGGAATGATTCTGGTTACAGGACCTGCAGGATCCGGAAAATCAACAACTTTAGCTTGCATGATCGATCGAATCAACCAAACAAAGAACGGCCACATTATTACGTTGGAAGATCCGATTGAATTTGTGCATTCACATAAAAAATGTCTTATTTCCCAAAGAGAGATCCATTTAGATACACACGACTATGCGACTGCTTTGCGAGCTGCTCTTCGGCAGACGCCGAATACGATCTTATTAGGAGAAATGCGGGATTTCGATACGATCAAGACGGCTCTGACCGCAGCTGAAACGGGACAATTGCTGCTGTCGACATTGCACACTTTAGGAGCAGCTAAAACGATTGATCGAATTATCGATATGTTTCCGGCCAATCAACAAGCGCAAATACGGGTACAGTTGTCTATGGTGCTTAGGGCCGTAGTGAGTCAGCAGCTGCTTTCGGCTGAGGACGGTTCATTGATTCCGGTATTTGAGATTATGGTCGTGACACCGGCAATCGCCAATTTGATTCGAGAAGGAAAGATTCACCAAATCGATAATGCAATGTTTTCAAGTCAGGATCGCGGAATGCAAACAATGGATGGAGCCTTGGCAACCCTTGTCAAAGAAGGAAAGATTACCAAAGAAATTGCGCTTGCCTATGCGCAAGATAAAACAATGTTTGAAAGAAAACTGAGAGAAAGGAAGGCTCATGGTATATAAACCGAAAATCCTTATCGTAGATGACTCAGAAATGAATCGAATAATCTTAAGCGATATTCTTGAAGAACAATACGATTTGATTGAAGCGGCCAGCGGATTGCAGGCGGTGGCTAAGATCATTGAATACGGACAAAATCTATCTCTTATCTTACTGGATTATATGATGCCCGAAATGGACGGATTTGAGCTTTTATCGACCATGAGCGATCGTGGATGGAAAGGGGAGATTCCCATCATCATGATTTCGGCTGAAACCGGATCCGATTTTATCAATAAAGCGTATGATCTTGGGATCGAGGATTTTATTACTCGGCCATTCGATGCCCGAATTGTCCTGCATCGCGTTAACAACACGATCCTGCTTCATTCCAAGCAAAGGCATCTTGAACATCTTGTCGCTCAGCAAGTGAAAGAAAAACATCACCAAAGCGATATGCTGATTAATATCTTGAGTCATATTGTCGAATTTCGAAACGAAGAAAGCGGACGACATATTTTGAATGTACGAAGGATCACGAAGCTTTTGCTTAAGGAACTGAGAAAAGAAGATCCGAATTTTACGATCAGCGACGAAAAGATCGAATTGATTGCTTTGGCTTCATCTTTGCATGATGTAGGAAAGATCTCGATTGATGACAAAATATTGAATAAACCGGGAAAATTGACTGAAGAAGAGTTCGAGATCATGAAACAGCATACAGTCAAAGGGGCAGAAATGTTAAGGCGGGTTCCCAATTACCAAGAAGAAGAACTCGTTCAGATTGCAATCGAGATTGCCCGTTGGCATCATGAACGTTATGACGGAAACGGCTATCCGGATCATTTGGTGGGGGAGCAAATCCCGATTGCTGCTCAGGTCGTATCTCTTGCGGATGTTTACGATGCTTTGACTGAAGAGAGAGTGTATAAAAAAGCTTTTTCTCCGAAAAAAGCGATCCATATGATTTTAAATGGCGAATGTGGTGCCTTTTCCCCGAAACTGCTTTCATGTTTGACACGACTGCAAAACGACTTGAAACAGATAGATCTTGCCAAGGATACAGTGGATATGCTTGATCCAAAACAATTTACGGAAATCAAATTCGAACGTGTCCTTTCAAATATGGTGTATGAAAGAGAAAAGTATTCGTTTTATACGAAAAGATCACAGGAGATGCGTTTCGAATACACACTGCATCCGCCAATCTTGACGATGAGCGAATTGGCTGCTTATAAACTGAATGTCAATCCGGTCATTCCTGATCCCAATACGAATCCGGGGCTGATCAAAAGTTTCGGAACGAAAAATATTCAAAAAATCTTAGCGCATATGGACCAATTGAGTGAACAAGATCCTGAATGCGAGTTCGAATTGCTTGTTTCCGTTTTAGGAGAAAAAAGATGGTGGAATATTATTCTTCATGCCAACTACAATGAGAGAATTTGTGATGGATATTTTGGACTGTTCGTGGATATTCATGATGAGAAAATGCAGCGCAGCCAATTGGAGCACAATGCCAATTACGATAATTTGACCGGTTTGATGAATAAAGCGTACGCCGAACAACTCATTCAAGAGCGTATGAACAAAACTGGCGATGGAAATTTTGCGTTTGTAATCATAGATCTGGATCATTTCAAATGGGCAAACGATCGACATGGTCATTTATTCGGGGATGAAGTTTTGCGCTATTTTGCATCCTTGATCAAGAAGAATGTACGTTCAAGCGATATTTCAGCGCGGATGGGCGGAGATGAGTTCATCTTGTTTTTCCAATATCCAAAGCGGGTGGAGCCGATCATTAAACGTCTGTTTTGCTCTTTACAAGGACAATACAAACAATATCCTGTGCAGATCAGCATGGGAGTGGCGACAACGAAAACGTGTGCGCACAATTTCGATCAACTGTTCATGAAAGCCGATGAGCTTTTATATGAAGCGAAGAAATCAGGTCGTGCTAATTATAAAATAAGCGAATGAACAATATAAGAAGAGAGGAGGTGTTCATATGATTACATTGAGTGAATGTTATGAAAAAATGGAAGGAAATTACTTAGATGTGAAAACACGGCTTCGATCGGATCGTTTGATCGATAAATTCTTGAAAAAATTTCTGGATGATCCTTCGTTTTCGCAATTTATGCAAGCGATTGATGAAAAAAACGCAAAAGATGCATTTATGGCTCTCCATACATTAAAAGGAATTTGTCAAAACCTTGGAATGGGGGCATTGTATGAGTCCGCAAATGAACTTTGCGAATTGTTTCGCCTGGGATGGAGTGATGAGGGGGCATCGAAAAGTACAACTCTTGGCGTTGTATATGAACAAACGATCAATGCGATTAAGGAGCATTTTTTATGAAAAAGAAAAAAAACGTTTCTCATATGCCGTTAAAGCTTGTAGTGATCTTTACGATCTTTTTAGTGCTCATGACCTTTACTTTGAGCTTTGTGTTTTATACAACAAATAAGAAAAGTGTGAGTGCGATTGATCAGATTGGCGAGATCTATATGAAAAATATTAATGAAAAAAATATTCAGCATTTCAATACAATTGTCGATCTTCGCTTGCTTCAGTTAAAAGCATTGGTAGGCTCATTGGATCTTGACCGGACGCAAGAACAAATGATGGCGCAAGTTGAAGAGGAAGCAAAAAGTCGTGGATTTGAATCGGCTTATTTATATACCGATCAAAATCGGTTCCTTACAGTTTTCGGAAATGAATTGAAAAGGGAAGAAAACGATCATTTTGTGGATGCTTTGCTTCGAGATGAAACACAGATTGCGTCAGTTGTGAATACTGATGGCAATCGTACAATCATTTTTTCTTATCCGTATCATTTTGAACTGGAAGATGGAGAGCAGGTTGTTGCGATCGTCGCGGGACTTCCGGCCTCTTATTTGGCAGATTCTTTATTTGACGAAACCAGCAGTTCGATTGTCGATTCGTATATCATTCGTAAAAACGGAACGTTTGTTATTCGCGATTCCAAGAATTTCGGTTCCGACTACAATAAGACGTTTTTTGAATTGTACGGGGATAAAAATCCCGAAAATATCCAATCCCTAAAAAACGGGATCGCACATTCAGAAGAAGTGGTGAGTGTTATCGAAGCGTCAGGACAGGAGCAATACATTTATGCTTCTCCTTTACCGAATTCGGAATGGTATTTGATTACGATTATGCCTTTTGGCCCGATTAACCGGATCATTAATGAAATGAACGAAAACTCGTTTTTGCTCGCTTTCGGGGTATGTATGATTTTTTTGAGCGGGCTTCTGTATTTATTTTACCGATACTACGTGTATTCAAGGCACCAGATTCATACTTCCGAAGTGTTGAAGGAACAAGCGATGAAAGCCAACCGTGCCAAAAGCGAATTTTTATCCAATATGTCTCATGATATACGTACCCCAATGAATGCGATTGTTGGAATGACAGCCATTGCGAAAGCAAACTATAAAGATGAAGATCGCGTTATGCATTGCTTGAAACGCATCGAGCTTTCGAGCAAACACTTGCTTGGACTCATTAACGATATCTTGGATATGTCGAAGATTGAAAGCGGAAAGCTGACATTGAACTACGTTGTCGTTTCCCTGAAAACTACATTTGATGATCTTGTAGCGCTCGTACAACCTCAAATGTCGGCTAAAAATCAGCAATTGAATATTTCAGTTGATCAAATCGATGTTGAAAATGTTTATTGCGATTCGATTCGTCTAAACCAGATCCTACTTAATTTAATGTCAAACGCAATTAAGTTTACACCAAATGATGGATCGATCTCTATCGATTTGTATGAAAGACCTTCAAAAACTTCTTCGGAAAATGTCGAAGTGCATATTGTAGTTACTGATACCGGCATCGGATTCACCGAAGAGTTCAAGAACCATATTTTCGATTCCTTTGTGCGTGATGATAATAAACGGGTAACAAAGACCGAAGGAAGCGGCCTTGGGATGGCGATCACAAAACATATCGTGGATGAAATGCATGGTGAAATTCTTATCGACAGCCAAGTCAATGTAGGCAGTACGTTCCATATCATACTTGACTTGAAAAAAGGACCGGTCGAAGAAGATCGCGAGGAAATCAAAGGGAAAACGCTTTTGATCATTGACGATAATGAGCAGCTTTGTCAAACAACCCAATTTTCTTTGCAAAAACTTGGTGTGGAAGCAGATTATCTGACCGATGAAAACAGAGTGATTTCAGTCCTTCGCGATAAGCATTACGATATGGTTTTGCTGGATTGGAAACTGAATCAAGTCGACGGATTGGAAATCGCAAAAGCGATTCGAATGCAATTTGGCGAAAAGATCCCGATCATTTTGATTTCAGCGTACGACTGGTCGGACTTTGAGCACGAAGCATGGCAGGCAGGGGTGAACGGATTTATCCAGAAACCGTTGTTTGTTTCTTCGCTTTATGCAGGACTGATTCAATTTGCCGATTCCCAAGACTGGCCTAAAAACACGCAGAACGGTTCTTCTTCGATCGATTTTAACGGAAAACGATTGCTAGTTGCCGAAGACAATGAACTGAACTGGGAAATTGCTCATGATCTTTTAGAAGAAGAAGGTTTCGTGCTGGATTGGGCCGAAGATGGTCAAAAAGCGCTGGAAATGTTTGAAAATTCTCCGATCGGTTATTACGATGCGATCCTGATGGATATCCGGATGCCGAAAATGAATGGCTATGCAAGTGCAGCGGCGATACGCGCTTTGAAACGGGTCGATCATACGGTTCCTATTTTCGCGATGACGGCAGATGCGTTCGTAGACGATGCCGTCAAAGCAAAAGAAGCCGGTATGAACGCCCATCTTCCAAAACCAATCGATATTGACAATGTGTTAAAAGAATTGAGGAAATACTTATGAACGAAAATAAACAAAAACGCAATGAATTGTTGGCTTATACAACGATTAAAGGACTAAATTCGCGCAATATGCAAGGATATTATGCCGAAGATAAAGAAGAAGCACTGAAGATTGCCCTGGATTTGATTGAACAGGAAAGCACAATTACTATGGGAGGAGGAATGAGCATTGATGAAATCGGTTTGAAAAACGCTTTAAAAGCCGGAAATTATCATTTTATCGATCGAGATGAAATGCAGGATAAACGAAAAGCCATGCTTGCAGCTTACGATGCGGACTGGTTTTTGGCGAGTGCGAATGCGATCACGCAAGATGGTGTTCTGATCAATATTGACGGCAATTCCAACCGCGTATCGGCTATTGCTCAAGGACCGCATCATGTTTTATTCATTGTGGGAATGAATAAGATTTGCGCAGATGTCGATCATGCAATGAAGCGAGCAAGAAATGTAGCGGCACCGATCAATGCTCAGCGGTTTGATATTCATACCCCTTGTAAGCAGACGGGAACGTGTTTGGACTGTAAGTCCCCCGACACGATTTGTTGTCAGTTTTTGATCACAAGATATTCGAAACATCCAAACCGTATTCACGTGATTTTAGTCAATGATGATCTTGGATTTTAGAATTTTCGCAACAAAAGACCTAGTCGTTTGGCTAGGCCTTTTTTGCTTCTATCATTTTAGGATAACGATTAGTCATCTACTTCTGTACCAATGGCACCTTTAACAGCTTCCAACATTGGACGAACATCAAGATCTACGTGATCCTTAAGATCATCATTTGTCGGCTTTCCGTTTTCGTCCACAGTCACTGAATCTACACCGTTTTCCTTGATGTAGTTTTCAAGATAATCGACTTGATCCAACCATTCGGTATCGATACTAGTCTGTGTGTCTTTGTCCGGCCCATACAATTGATCAAGTTCTGTCACTGCATTTCCATCCTGATCGACAAATTCAATCATGACATTAGAAAGATTTTCGCCATCTTTTTCAATCGTGGCATTGACTGTGCTTCCGCCATCGTAAGATGATGTTCCTTTCAAAGTTTGTGTTGTTTGCTCGTCATTTGTTGTATTTGTGTCAGTTGTTGGGGTTTTGGCGCTATCGTTTGCGCATCCTGCAAGTAAAACCAATGACAGAGCGGCGAGTGATAATTTTTTGTACATGTTCTTGGCCTCCTTTAACTTTATTCTAGCTTTTTTAAAGGGGCTTTCAATCAGAATGCCCAAACGAAAAAAACGACAAGCTAGCTTGTCGTTCATGGAAAGATTCTTTTATTATTTTGATTCGTTTTTTGCGTTGGCTTCGTTGACTGCTTCCATGATGTCTTTCAAATTGATCGTACAACCGGATTTCAAATCTTCGTTTTCTGCATAACCGTCAGAATCCAATTTTACAGCATCGATTCCATTATCGATAATAAATTGTTCCAAGTATTTTACTTGTTCGTACCATTCTTTACCGATACTTGAAGCCTCTTTCATGTTGTAATCGTCACCCAATTCCTTTTTGGAATTTCCGTCTTTGTCGATTTGATCGATCGTAATTGAAGTGATCTTTCCGTTTTCTTCTTCCAATTCAGCTTTTGTGACAGCACCATCAGCATCTGTAATTTCAGCCGTCGATTGCGCTCCACCCGATTCGTCAACAGTTGTTGTTGCATCTTCGTCTGTTGTTGAGTCGTTCTTTGTATTGTCTGTGCTGTTTCCGCATCCTGCAAGCAAGAATAAAGAAAGGGCACCTAAAATAAATTTCTTATTCATTATAATTGCCTCCTGTTTCAACAGCATTGTATATGACTTACTATTAAATTGCAAACAACTTGCCGTTAAAAACTTTTGACATACTTCCTACTTTAAATGTAGAAGACTTCTTGCTACATAGATTTAAACAAAATATCGTTATAATCCGGTAAAGGCCATTCGGATTTTGATACGTTCTTTTCAATTGTATCGGTCAAAGCGCGGATCGCGTTCATTAGAGGCAAAAGCTCGTTTGCTGCAAAATACGCAGCTTCTTTTTCGTTTGAAATATTTTTTTGCAGAAGCATTTCCAACGTATCCACATGCTGAGATACAATTTCCAATGGAGAATTGATATCTTTCAAAATCTTTTCTTCCATTGGGGCAATGATCCCACAAGATTTTTTTGTTTGAATGATTTGTGCGAGTTTGGCTTCATAAGAGAAAATAGCCGGTAGGATTTCTTTTCGAAGCATATAAATCATAGTCTTTGCTTCGATGACAATCACTTGATAATAGTTTGTCAGCAGGATATTTTCACGTGCGTGCAATTCATGAGGCTGATAGACATTATGTTTTGCAAACAATGCCAAATTTTTCGGATCCGTATAATGAGGAAGGGCATCTGCAGTCGTTTGAAGTTCCAACAAACCACGACGCTTCGCTTCTTCTTTCCATTCTTCGCTGTATCCGTTGCCGGAAAAGATGATCCTATTATGTTCTTTGAGTGTCTTGCGTACGATTCCGATCAGCACTTCGGTATGCATTTCATTTGGATAGCATTCCAACTCATTGGCAAACTGATCCAACTCTTCCGCAACAATTGTATTCAGGATCGTGTTCGGACAGGAAATATTCAAATTGCTGCCAAGCATTCGGAATTCGAATTTATTTCCTGTAAACGCAAAAGGAGATGTTCGGTTGCGGTCTGTCGAATCTTTTGCGATCTGCGGTAAAGCACTGACACCAAGTTCGAGTTTCTTATTGATTGTATCTATATATTCCCGTCCTTCCGAGATTGCTTTTAGGATGCTTGTCAGTTCTTCTCCCAAATAAATCGAAATAATGGCCGGAGGGGCTTCGTCGGCACCTAAGCGATGATCGTTTCCGGCGCTTGCTACAGAAATACGCAACAAGTCCTGATATTCATCGACCCCTTTGATGATTGCGGCCAATACCGTTAAGAATCGAATGTTGTCTTGCGGAGAATCCCCGGGTTCCAAAACATTTTCTCCTGTATCGGTCGTAAATGACCAGTTGTTGTGCTTTCCGGAGCCGTTAATGCCTTCGAACGGTTTTTCGTGCAAAAGGCATACGAGTCCATGATGGCTTGCGCAACGCTGCAAAACTTCCATGGTCAGCTGGTTTTGATCGTTGGCTTGATTCGTCGAAGTATAAACAGGAGCAAGTTCGAATTGACACGGAGCGACTTCTTTATGCTCTGTCTTTGCGAATACGCCAAGCTTCCATAATTCTTCATCGACTTCTTCCATGTAGGCTTTCACACGTTCATTAATGTTTCCGAAATAATGATCATCTAATTCTTGTCCTTTGACTGGTGCCGTTCCGAACAAAGTACGTCCGGTCACGATAAGATCGAGGCGCTTTTTATACATCTTTTCGTCAATAAGAAAATATTCTTGTTCCGGACCAACCGTAATATTGATCTTTTTTGTATCATAACCCATTAGGTTCAACAAACGAACTGCCGATGAGTTAAGGGCATCAATTGAACGGAGCAGCGGTGTTTTTTTGTCAAGCGCGCTTCCGTCATAAGAACAAAACAAAGTCGGAATATATAACGTTTTTTCTTTGACAAATGCATAGCTTGTCGGATCCCAGGCCGTATATCCTCGTGCTTCGAATGTAGCACGCAGCCCGCCACTTGGAAAACTTGAAGCGTCCGGTTCTCCTTTGATTAATTCCTTGCCGCGGAAATCCGAAATCACTGAATTCGGACCGGTCGGATTAATGAAGGCATCATGCTTTTCGGCTGTGATGCCCGTCATTGGCTGAAACCAGTGCGTGTAATGCGTCGCTCCCTTTTCCATTGCCCAGTCTTTCATGGCATTGGCGACCACATCTGCAATTTGGGAAGGAAGTTCCAAGCCGTCTTCCATTACTTTGACCATTTGCTTGTAAATGGAATGAGGCAGATATTTTTCCATTTCCTGCTTGCTGAAAACATCGCAGCCGAAATACTTGTCAACAATTTTCATTCTCTTTCTCTCCTTTATGTTTGTCATTGTCCATCATATCATCAAAAAAGTGAGCATGAAACCGACTTTTTAATCCTTTTTCTTTTTTTGTTCTTTATAGGTGATACTGTTTTCGATCAATCCTAAGAACAGCGGGTGAGGGCGGTTCGGTCGTGATTTGAATTCCGGGTGATATTGGACACCTACATAGTAAGGATGATCTTTGAATTCAATGGCTTCGACAAGCTGTTTGTCAGGACTTGTTCCCGAAATGAACATTCCGTTGTTTTCGAATTCCGAACGATAAAAATTATTGAATTCATAACGATGACGGTGTCTTTCATCAATAAGATCTTTTTCGTAATATTTTTTCAGCTGGGTATTTGGCCGTATTGCACAAGGATACGAACCTAAACGCATTGTTCCGCCTTTTCGAATCGTATCACTTTGATCTTCCATAAAATCGATGATCGTGTGCTGACTTGTCGGATCGAATTCATAACTGTTGGCATCTTCGTAACCGAGTACATCTCTGGCAAATGCGATTGCTGCAATCTGCATTCCCAGACAAATTCCCAAATACGGGATTTTTTTCTTTCTTGCATAATTGGCGACTGCAATCATTCCTTCGATACCGCGTCCGCCAAAGCCGCCCGGAAGAATGATTCCGTCCACATCTTTCAATGTTTCGTCTAAATGGTTCGGATCGAGTGTTTCCGAGTCAACCCATTTAATATCCACTTTGACATGATTTTGGAATCCGGCATGATACAAAGCTTCGGAAACCGAAAGATAAGCGTCATGTAATTGAACGTATTTTCCGACTAGAGCGATTGTCACATGTTCCTTGTTGCTGGCTTTGATGTTATCGACCATCGCACGCCATTCATCAAGATCCGGCTCACGTATCTCAAGATCGAGTTTTTTGCAGACAATATCTGCTACATTTTGATCTTCGAACATGAGTGGAACTTCATAAAGCGATTCCAAAGTCGTATTTTCGATTACGCAGTCTTTTTCCACGTTGCAAAACAAAGAGATTTTATCAAGTACTGACTCAGGAATCTTTTCATCGCATCGGGCTACGATCATATCGGGATTGATACCGTGGGACTGCAGCTCTTTAACAGAATGCTGGGTCGGTTTTGATTTATATTCCTTGCTTCCAGAAATATAAGGAATGTAGGTCACATGCATGAACAAACAATTGTTTCGACCAACGATCAAAGGCACTTGACGGATCGATTCCAAAAAAGGAAGACTTTCCATATCTCCTGTTGTTCCACCAATCTCAGTGATCACAACATCTGCCTGGGCATGCCGGCCTGCTTGGATGACAAAATTACGAATCTCGTTTGTTACGTGAGGAATGACTTGGACCGTTTCCCCTAAATACTTTCCGTCCCGTTCTTTGTTGATGACATTCCAGTATACTTTTCCGGTTGTTAAATTGGAATACGTATGAAGGTTCTCATCGATAAAACGTTCGTAATGACCAAGATCGAGGTCCGCTTCCAATCCGTCATCTGTTACAAATACTTCACCATGCTGAAAAGGTGACATAGTTCCCGGATCCACATTGATATAAGGATCCAGTTTTTGAGAAGTTACCTTGTATCCTCTGGATTTGAGAAGTCTGCCTAAAGATGCCGCACTGATTCCTTTTCCGAGACCGGAAACAACTCCGCCCGTCACAAATATGTATTTTGTATCACTCATATATCTACCTACCTATTCATAATAGGAACATTTTTGCACCGCAAATAACGTTTGTCAAAACATATTCATTAAATTTACAAAAATTTTCATTTTTGTTCCAATCAAATTTTTTTTCGAAAAAAGTATGCTAAAATTAAAAATAAACCACTAGAGAGAAAGTGAGATGTATGTTAAAAATTCCCAAACCGATGAAAGAAAAAGAGAATCTCTATCGTCGTATGATCTTGTTTGGTGCGACTATCGCAATCTTGATCGTATATTTTGAAAAGATCTTATGGATTGTGGGACTAATCATCAATATTTGCATGCCCTTTGTGATCGGCGGAGGAATCGCCTTTATTCTTAACACGATCGCAAATAATATTGTCCGAGTCGTGAATATCGTATGGAAAAAGAGCGAAAACAAGATCATTCGATTTTTTGCCAATATTGGTTCAATCTTAGTGATTGTGGCTTTGCTGCTCGTGTTTGCACTCGTGATTGTTCCTAAGGTTGCTTCAAGTTTTCAAACAATTGTTTCGGTTATGCCAAAAACCATTTACAAAATGTACCACTGGGCATATTATGCGTCCAAACCTATTCCGTTCATTCACTCATGGCTACGTACTCTTAATGCAGATCTCGGGAATATTTCCAAGATGATCGATAATGTGCTTCAATGGGTAGTGTCGGGAAATGTGTCCGATCTTGTCGGATCGCTTTATTTTGTCGTATCCAATACGTTTTCGATCTTATTTTCAAGTGTGATTGCGATCATGTTCTCAATCATTATCCTGTTTAATAAAAAGACCGTAGTTAACGAAGGTACAACTTTGCTGAAAGCATACTTGAGTTATGCACACTATCAAAAAACCATACATATTTTGCATTTGATCCGTGACACATTTACGAATTATATTAGCGGAACTTGTACAGAGTGCCTGATTTTAGGGACGTTGGTCATCGTATTTTCTTCCGTATTCAGGCTTCCGTTCGCCTTTTTAAACGGGATCATCGTAGCAATTGGCGCTTTGATTCCCATGTTCGGCGCTCTTTGCGGAGCAATCATTGCCGCACTGTTCATTGCGATCGAAAGCCCGATCCATGGCATATATTTCATGATCATGTTTATTTGTATTCAGCAAGTGGAAGGAAATTTTATTTATCCGAATGTGGTCGGAAGATCGGTTGGCTTGCCCCCTGTTTATGTGGTGGTGGCCGTAACTCTTGGAGCCAATTTGGCCGGAGTGATCGGTATGATCATTTTTATTCCGATTTTTTCCTGTCTTCATCAATTGATCAAAGAAGATGCAAGAGTGCGAATTCAAGAAAAGAAATATTTAGAAGAAGAATATATTGAAGAGTGAGCGAAGCTTTTACGATCACTCTTTTGTGTGTATGATAAAGGTGGTGATGGATATGATACATGTCAGCGATATTCTCCATGCCCAGCGCTGCAAGCGATATGCGTGGAATATCAAAAACAATAGACTAAAACAAGAAGGATTTTATCACTTGGATATGTCTTTTTCTTCGCTCTGGAGTCGCTTTCTAAAAGTGGAAGAAAGTGCGAAAGGACAAGTAGGTGATTCTAATGAAAAAAGCGAAGCACTTCTGAAAGAAAACGATTGGGTGCGGTTCGCACGTTTCGAATACAGAGGATTACGCACAAAAATTGCGCTGATCAGAAAACACAAAGAAGGATTGGATCTTTATTATCCGTATTTAAGTGCTTACCCCAAAGAAAACGAAATCATAAATATTCAGATTGATGTAAAAATCCTCGAAAATCTCGGATACAAAATCTGCAATATTTATAGCGTTTATTTAAATAAGGATTATGTACGTGAAGAAGAACTTGATATTGATCAACTGTTTGTTTTAAATGACGCGTTATTCAATCGAAGAAACAAAGCGAATAAGACGATCATGGAACTTCTGGAAGCGTGCGATCCGATTGATCTGGACGAAATAATCAGGGAAACCGATAAAATCATACACGGCGAACCCGAGGATCCTGTACGCACGAAAGGATGCACATCGCAAAGAAAATGTGCCTATTACGATTTTTGTTTTAACGAAAAAGACGAACCGAATGATTCGATCTTATTTTTGACAACATCAAGAAACAAACTCGATGCATATGAGATGGGAGTACGTCGTATTTGTGATATGGACCCCGATCTTTTCGAAGGATTTCCTTTGCAGTATGCACAGTACATGGCCAGCAAGGAACAGAGGCCTTTTTGCGATCTTTTCGCACTTGATACATGGACGGAGACCATTCAATATCCGATTTCCTATTTAGATTTTGAATGGGATACATTTCCGATTCCTCCTTATTCCGGAATGCGGCCATTTGATGTCTTGTGTTTTCAGTATTCGTTGCATGTCGAAACCCAAGAGGGAAGTTTATCACATATGGATTTCTTTTCTACCGGAGATTGTCGTCAGGCGTTTATCGAATCGTTATTGGAAAATGTTCCGAAAGAAGGATCGATCCTAGTATACAATATGGAGGGTGCGGAAAAATTACGTTTGATCCAGCTTGGCTTGCAGTTTCCGCAATATGCCGAGCAATTGAAGCAAATTTATTCGCGAATGATCGATCTTTCCAAACCGTTCGAACATGGTCTTTACTACAACAACGCGATGCGCGGGCATTTTTCGCTCAAAAATGTCATGCCTGTGTTTTCGAGCGATTATTCCTACAAAGATCTTGATATCCAAGATGGAATGAATGCTGTGCATGCTTATCGCCATTATGATCAGGCGAATGAAGAAGAAAAGCAATACATACAGCATGCAATAAGAGTCTATTGTATGATGGATACATATGCAGAATATATTGTCCTGCATGGTTTGCTTGATTATATGAAAGAACTAGAAAAGGAGGCAGAATATGCCTAATATCATTACTCATTCTTTATTTGCTCAGGATATGCTGAATCATTTCGAAAATGAAGCTTGGCTTCAGGATCGGAACCATTTATTCACGGTTGGCAGCAACGGCCCGGATTACTTGTTTTTTTCCGGATTGGGTTCGAAACGATCGTTTCAAGACCGAGATCTTCGCAAGTTCGGAGGTTTGCTGCATAAATCTCATGTCAACGATTTTTACAAGAGTGCGCTTGAAAGCATTCGTAACGAAAAAGACGAAGCGATTCGTGCGGATATGATTGCGTATGTGTGCGGACATTTGTGTCACTGGGCACTGGATTCAACTGTCCATCCTTACGTCTATTATCGTACAGGGCATGGCACGCCGCAAAACAGCTGGAATCATCATCGTATGGAATCGATCCTTGATTCGATCGTATTAAAAGTAAAACGCAATGAAACGATTGTTCAGTTCGATACGCCGCAGATTGCCGATTGTTCGCTGGATGAAGCTAGAGCGATTGCCCGTATTTACGTTCCGGCAATCGAGTCGATCTTCGATACGCAGATCAAGCCTCATTTGATCAAAAATTCTTTGGATAACTGGCATTTTATTCAAAAGGCGGAATACGATCCCAAAGGCTCCAAGCTGTCTTTTTTGAAAGGGATCGAATCTGTAATTAGAAAAAAGAATCTCGGTTCGGGTCTCATCGTTCCCAATACGCCAATCGATGACTATGATGTATGCAATTTGATGCATAAAAAATGGGTTCATCCTGCAGATGAAACAATCGTATCCACCGAATCATTTTTTGATTTGTACGATAAAGCACTTATTAAAGCGCAGAATGCTATGCGTCTATTCTTGGAGGCTGTCAAAGATCCAAGCCAGGAAAAGGATTTAATGAACTTTATCGGCAATCAAACATACAACGAAGGGCTTCCGGAAGATTTGCCAATGGTCAATTTCGATGTGTGTGATTTTACAAGCCGATCATAGATAGACAAGGATATCGTGCTCGTCCATTCGTCACTATCGAAAATCGGATGGATCGAAAAAGAGCTGTCACATGAATCGTGACAGCATCAGGCTGTTGACAAAGTCGATTTTTCAAATCGGCTTTGTCACAGCTTTTTATTTTTCTCCCACAAATGAATAAAAAAAGAGCAATTTGAGGTATTTAAGTACCTAATATTACTCTTTTTTTAGACCTTTTTACCCACTTTTATTTTATTGAAATTTAATTTTTTCAAAATAGGTAGTTTGTCAACACTCTGAGCTGTCACATGAATCGTGACAGCATTTTTTTTTGTGAAAACAAAAACCGAACATACGAGTTTTCGATAGTGAGCGGGAAGAAGATCCGATCAAACAGATATCGCCTTGCATGAAAATTTCACTCTAGACCAATGTAACAATTTTCAGTATAATTGATGAAGTAACGAAAAAAATAAGAGAGGTGACTTTGAAATGTATAAAATTTTAAAAAAAGAAGTCCTGAATCCTACGGTTACGAAAATGGTAATCGATGCGCCGAATGTGGCGAAAAGGGCAAAAGCAGGCCAATTCATCATCTTACGCGTTCATGATGAAGGAGAACGAATTCCTTTAACGATCGCAGACAGCAACAGCAACAGCGGAGAAGTAACGATCATTTACCAGGTCGTGGGGAAGACGACAATGCAATTGAATGCCATGGAAGAAGGAGAGTCATTGGCCGATTTTGTCGGACCTTTGGGACAACCTAGCGAGATCGAAGGAGAAAAAGTTTGCGTGATCGGCGGTGGTGTAGGCTGCGCGATCGCGTATCCAACCGCAAAGGCTTTTCATAAGGCAGGAAGCGATGTCACGACAATCGTCGGTTTTCGAAATGAGGATCTAGTAATTCTCGAAGATGAATTCAAGGAAGTTTCCAATCATTACTACTTGATGTCGGATGACGGAAGCATAGGAGAAAAAGGGCTTGTCACAAATAAGTTAGAACAATTGATCGAAAACGGTGAAAAATTCGACAAGGTCATTGCGATCGGGCCGATTGTTATGATGAAGTTTGTATGTCAAGTGACAAAAAAATACAATATCCCGACAGTTGTATCTATGAACCCAATCATGATTGACGGAACAGGAATGTGCGGAGGATGTCGTTTGAAAGTCGGCGACGAAATCAAGTTCGCTTGTGTAGATGGGCCGGATTTCGATGGTCATCTTGTTGATTTCGATGAAGCAATGAGCCGAAACCGCGCTTACGGAGATTTTGAAAAACATGCTCGCGATCATGCGTGCAAAATGTTGAACAAGGAGGTTGCCTAATGCCGAATATGTCACCGAAAAAAGTAGAAATGCCTACGCAGGATCCAAATGTACGAATCACAAACTTTGAAGAAGTGGCGATGGGATACACTCCGGAAATGGCACTCGAAGAAGCCCAGCGCTGCCTTCACTGCAAACATAAGCCTTGCGTGCAAGGGTGTCCTGTCAATGTCAATATTCCTGATTTTATTGAAAAAGTAAAAGAAGGCGAATTCGAAGAAGCGTATAAGATCATTAGTTTGACGTCTTCGCTTCCGGCAGTTTGCGGTCGTGTATGTCCTCAAGAGAGCCAATGCGAAAAATATTGTGTACGCGGCATTAAGACAGAGGCCGTCGCAATCGGCCGATTGGAACGTTTTGTGGCGGATACGCATCGCAATGAACACGATGAAGCGCTGGAAAAACCTCAAACAAACGGTCATAAAGTTGCGGTTGTAGGAGCCGGACCTGCCGGTCTTACTGCTGCGGGTGATCTTGCCAAGATGGGATATGAAGTGACCGTATTCGAAGCGCTTCATGTTGCCGGCGGTGTACTTATGTATGGTATTCCGGAATTCCGTCTGCCGAAAGAAATTGTTCAGGCGGAAATCAAACACTTAAAAGAGCTTGGGGTCGATATTGTAACCAATTTTGTTGTTGGACGAAGCGATACAATTGATGCATTAATTGAGAGTGGTTTTGAAGCAATCTTTATCGGTTCGGGCGCCGGATTGCCAAATTTCATGGGTTTGCCGGGAGAAAACCTGAAAGGTGTATATTCCGCCAATGAATTTTTGACACGAATCAATTTGATGAAAGCATATATTGACGGAATGGATACGCCGATACAACATCCCACAAAAACAGTTGTGGTAGGTGGCGGAAACGTAGCAATGGATGCTGCCCGCTGTGCACGCCGCTTAGGATCGGAAGTCCATGTGGTATATCGCCGCTCTTTAGAAGAGCTTCCTGCCCGAAAAGAAGAAGTCGAACATGCGATGGAAGAAGGAATCATTTTCGATCTTTTATGCAATCCGGTTGCGGTTCTCGGAAACGAAGAAGGCTGGATTGAAAAAGTGGAATGTGTTCGCATGGAACTTGGTGAACCGGATGCTTCCGGCCGGCGCCGTCCTGTAGTCATTGAAGGAAGCAATTTCATGATTGATGCCGATTGCATGATTATGGCGATCGGAACATCTCCGAATCCTTTGATTCGTCATACGACGCAAGGGCTTGAAGTGAACCGAAAAGGATGTTTGATTGTTGATGAAACAGAACAGACTTCCCGTGAAGGAATTTATGCTGGAGGAGATGCAGTCACAGGTGCCGCAACAGTCATCAGTGCGATGGGTGCCGGCAAAAAAGGTGCTGCCTCTATTGATGCCTATATTCAACAAAAATCATAATGAAAGGGTTTACATTTCGCTTAATGAGTAGTATTATAGGGATGGATAAAAGTTGAGACAAGGCTCAATCTCAACTTCTCGCATACATACATCCTTCCTTAAGTATGTGAGTCTATTATTCATATCGATTCCTTTCGATACAGAAAAAAAAGCACTGAGGTGCTTTTTTCAGAGTGTTGACAAACTACCTATTTTGAAAAAATTAAATTTCAATAAAATAAAAGTGGGTAAAAAGGTCTAAAAAAAGAGTAATATTAGGTACTTAAATACCTCAAATTGCTCTTTTTTTATTCATTTGTGGGAGAAAAATAAAAAGCTGTGACAAAGCCGATTTGAAAAATCGACTTTGTCAACAGCCTGAAAAAAGCACTGAGGTGCTTTTTTTCTTGCGGTTGACAAATGGAGATAACTTCATTAAATTTAATAGTGGAATATAAAGGAGAGGTAATAATGATCAACTCAAACGATTTAAAACCGGGTCAAACGATTAATGTTGATGGCGACATCTATGTTGTTTTGGATATTTCTCAAAATAAGACGGCCCGTTCGGCAATGGTCGTAAAAGCGAAAGTACGTAATCTTCGTACCGGAAGCAACGTCGAACTTTCTTGGGGTGGTGGAGAAAAAGTCGAACCTGCCATGATCGAGAAAAAAGAAATGCAGTATTTGTACGATACGGATGATGCGATGGTATTCATGGATAATGATACATATGAACAAGTCGAGATTCCTGCAGCGGGACTTGATTGGGAACGTAAGTTCATGAAACCAAACGATAACGTGAATATCACGAGCTATGAAGGCGAGATTCTTGGTGTATCTCTTCCTGATAAGGCGACTTTGCAGATTGTGGAATGCGAACCGGCAGTTAAAGGTGATACGGCAACAAACGCAATGAAAAACGCGGTATTGGAAACCGGATTGACTGTTCGTGTGCCACTGTTTATCAGCGAAGGCGAAATGATCGTTGTCAATACCGTAGACGGAAAATATTCGGGACGTGCAAAATAATTGAAATATACTTTCAAAAGACAAAGGACCCTGATTCCTTTGTCTTTTCAACTTTATGGAAAAGAGAAGATTTGACTTTATTCAAAGGAAATTTTACATTCTTTTGATATAGGAGATCGATTCGGTTATAATATATAAGATTACTTAAGGGAGGTCATTATGGCTCAATTATCAAGAACCAAAAAATACCAAGAATTCAGAGATAAATTGGATGAGGAAACGACTGCTGCACAAAGTCAGCCAGTAAAGCCTCGTCTTTCGCGTGTACAAAATCACAATCTTTCTCATGCGTCGCGTCCTGTACATTCGCACGAAGATCCGAATGTACGCCGTTCGACAAAAAATGAATTTCAGACAAGTCCGGTCATGGACGAATTGCTAGGAGAAGTGAAACAATACAATATTGATAACGGAACGCGCATTACCGATGATACGCAAATCAATATTTTGCGTCAGCTAGATACTCCTGTAGAAACAAAAAAACGAAATCAGCACTTCCTGCCAATGGAAGACGAAGAAGAGGGCGGTACAACAATGAAACTGCCAAAATCGATGAACGAAGATTCGTCGTTTGCTTCATTGATGCCAAATCAAAAGTTGACTCGGATTAATCCGGTGGCTGTAAAGGAAACAGAAATCAGTCAAGAAGAAGTCAATCAAATGATCGAAAATGCAAGACAGGAAGAAATTAAAGAAATCGAAAAGATCGTGCTTTCAAGCAATGATATTCGTGCGGATGAAAAAGTGGATACGGATCAGTTAAGTGTACTCAGAACCCATCAGGATGAAGATGAGATCGAAGAAATTGTGCGTCCGAAAAAGAAGAAGAAAAAGAAGAAAACAGTTTCAAAAAGCCAGCCGCAGGAAGAAGTGAAAAAAGTAAGAATTCGTCAAGAAGCAGAGATGCCAAGCGCGAAAATGAGAATGCGTGCCGAGGATTTCGATAACGATCTTTCCGAAAAGAGTTCAAAGAAATCAGGAATGTGGTTAAATATCGCTTTGATTATTTTGATCATTGCTCTGGTTGTTTCTATTGCTTTTACGATCTATTTCCTTGGAGGAATTGGTAAATAATGAAAAAGATCAATATAGCCATCGATGGCCCAAGCGGTGTCGGAAAAAGCTCGATTTCCAATCGGTTGGCTAATCGAAATCATATGATCCATCTCGATACGGGAGCGATGTATCGTTGTGTGGCACTTGCAAGTCTGCGGAATCAGATTTCTCTCGAAAACGAAAAAGCTCTTTTGGATCTTCTTGATTCGATCAATATTTCTTTCGATAAGGAAAAGGTATTTCTTAACGGAGAAGATGTAACATTGGCTATCAAAGAAAATAACATTTCGAATTTTACTTCAAAAGTCGCAACATTGCCAATTGTTCGGGAAAAGATGGTTGCCCTTCAGCAAAAAGCCACGTCAGCGAAAAATTTTATCGTAGATGGTCGGGATATCGGAACAACGGTTTTACCGAATGCGGAAGTAAAGATATTCCTGACGGCTTCTGCGAAAGCAAGAGCGGAAAGAAGATATAATGAATATTTAGAAAAAGGGATTGAGAGCGATTATGAAACAATTTATCAAGATATCGTTGCTCGAGACTATCAAGATTCGCATCGAAAGATTTCGCCGCTGAAAAAAGCGGAAGATGCGATTGAAATTGACACATCCGATCTTTCGATCGATGAAGTCGAAGAAGTCGTACAGGACATGATTGATAAAGCGCTCTAGAAAGGAGCTAATCGAATGGTACGAGGAACTATTGCCTTGGTCGGACGACCAAATGTAGGCAAATCAACAATTTTTAACGCACTGATCGGAGAAAGAAAGAGTATTGTGGAAGATACGCCCGGAGTAACGAGAGATCGTATTTACGGCGAAGTGGAGTGGTTGACTCAACAATACCGTATCATAGATACGGGAGGAATCCAATTGGAAGATCAGCCATTCTCCGAAGAAATCAATATGCAGGTGGATATTGCGATTGAAGAAGCAGATGTGATCGTTATGATCGTGTCGGCACAAGAAGGTGCAATGAGCGATGATATCGCAATCGCCAGAAAGCTGCAAAAATCGAAGAAGCCGATCATTTTAGCTGTAAACAAGGCAGATAATGATTCCTTGATGATGAATATTTATGATTTTTATCAGCTTGGTCTTGGCGATCCGATGCCGATCAGCGGATCTCACAGACTTGGTCTTGGCGAACTAATGGATAAGGTTGTCAAGGATATGCCGGAACGAAATCTTCCTTCATATGAAGGAATTACATCATTTTGTGTGATTGGACGACCAAATGTCGGAAAAAGCTCCTTGGTCAATGCCATTTTAAAAGAAGATCGTTCGATTGTTTCGAATATTGAAGGAACGACTCGAGATGCGATCGACACTTCGTTTAAATACAATGGTCAAGAATATATGATCATTGATACGGCAGGTATTCGTAAACGGGGAAAAGTGTATGAATCAATTGAAAAATATTCGATTTTACGTGCACAAAATGCAATTGAGAGATCGAATGTGGCCCTTTTCCTTATTGACGGAGAACTTGGTATTCGCGAACAGGATAAGCATGTGGCCGGCTTAGCACATGAAGCGGGCAAAGGTGTAATTATTGTCTACAATAAATGGGATGTGGTCGAAAAAGACGATAAAACCATGGATAAGATCACAAAAGAAATTCGTGCGCATTTTAAATATCTTGATTATGCTCCGATTGCGTTTGTTTCGGCGAAAACCGGAGCGAAAGTCGGAAATTTGATCCCTCTGATCGAACAAGTTCATGATGCGTGCACATTGCGTATTGCAACCAATGTACTTAATGATGTGGTTTTGGATGCACAGATGATGAATCCGCCAAAACCGCATAATGGTCGCCAATTGCGTATTTATTATTCGTCGCAAGTCAGTGTTGAACCGCCTACATTTGTTTTGTTTGTCAATGATCCTGAACTATTCCATTTTTCATACAAGCGATACATCGAAAATCGACTGCGAGAAGCATTTGGATTCGTAGGGACACCGATCCACATTATTGCTCGGAAAAAATCGTAAATTGGAGGCAAAACTATGAAAACTGTTGTTTTAGGGAGCGGAAGCTGGGGAACCGCTTTAGCTCAAACACTCTGTGATAACGGTCAGGATGTAATCGTTTATGGAGTCAACGAAGAAGAAGTGAATGATATCAATGATAATCATAAAAATGCGAAATACTTCAAAGATGTCGAATTAAATAAAAATTTAAAAGCAACGACCGATCTTTCTGTTGTAAAGGATGCTGATGTTATCTTATTGGCAGTTCCGACTATTGCGATCGAACCGATCTGCAGAGAAATTGACCCATTGCTGACAAAAAAAGTCATTGTTGTGAATGTGGCGAAAGGATTCAACCCGAAAACGAACGAACGGCTTTCGGAAGTGATTCGCCGTTGTATTTCAAAAGACCACTTATCCAGTGTGGTTTCCCTGATTGGCCCTAGTCATGCGGAAGAAGTCGTGATTCGGCAGTTGACATCAATCGATGCGATTTCTTTGAATAACGAGGATGCTATCAAAATCCAAAACTTGTTCTCAAACAAGTATATGCGTATTTATACAGGAAATGACGAGATCGGCAGCGAACTTGGTGCGGCCATTAAAAATGTCATGGCAATCGCTTCGGGAATTTTGAGCGGTCTTGGATATGGTGATAATACAAGGGCGGCTTTGATTACACGTGGCTTGCAGGAAATGATTCGTTACGGAACATATTTTGGCGGAAAAGAAGAAACATTTATCGGATTGACGGGGGTCGGTGACTTGATTGTCACATGCACGAGTGTCCATTCCCGAAATTTTGAGGCAGGCTATCAGATCGGAAAAGAAAATACGGTCGAAAATTTTTTAAAAAACAATAAAAAGACGGTTGAAGGAGTCCGAACGGCTCAAATCGTCCATGAGGTAGCGAAAAAGAATGGGATCGATATGCCAATTTGCGAGGAAGTATTTGAGATTCTTTATGGTGGGAAAGAACCGAAAGATTGCGCAAACGATCTCATGATTCGAAAATTAAAGGCGGAATTTTAATGAGTAAATTTGTAAATAAGACTTCATTGTCGATTGTTCTTGCAGAAGAATATGGAATGAAGAAAAAAGATGCGATCAAGATTATTAATCGCATTTTTGATGAGATGAGCGAAGCTCTTGAAGAAAACGGACAAGTAGATATTACAGGGTTCGGAAAATTTGTGATCTTTGATCGAAAATCACGAAAGGGAATTAATCCCGTTTCTAAAGAAGCGATGGAAATCCCCGCTTCTAAGCTTCCGAAATTCAAACCTTCTACGACTTTGAAGGCAAAATGCAATAAAGATCGTTTTATAGAAGATTAGAAGATCAAAAGAAGGGAAAAGAATGAAAAAAGTATTCGTACTGATTGTTTGTATCGGGATGATTGCAGGCCTTGGTCTTGGAGGCTTTATGATGGTCAAGGATGCTTTGACCAACAGCAATACAAAGCAGAGTGAAACACAACAGGAAGATGATCCGAAATATACGACAAGGGAAAGTGCATATGCTTCAAAATATCCAGATCTTAGTGAAGAAGAAGTGAAAAAAAGAGTGGCGATGCATTTAGATGAAACACCTTCTGAGGCAGCAAAGGAAGTAGCGGATCCCAATTCAGTCACAGTTTTGGTCAATCAATACAATGTGCTGAATAAGGATTATATTCCGGAAGATCTTGAAATCATTTCTCAAGATGACCAAGGAATCTTGGCTATGCGCAAAGAAGCTGCCAATGCATACAAGGAATTGGTCAAAGCGGCTAAAGCCGAAAATATCGATCTTCAATTGATGACGGCTTATATGCCTTATGAAGTAATTCATGAATCTTATACGAGTTTGCTAGAGGGAAATTCAAAAGAAGCTGTGGATGCATCGTTTGCGGATGCCGGAGCTTCTGAATATCAAACAGGTTTGTGCGGTGATATTCAGATCGGAAAAGACGAGGGTGCTCAGCAGGTGATTGCCCAGGATCCTGGATATGAATGGCTGCAGAATCATTTGCAAGATTATGGATTTGTGATTCGCTATACCCAAGATAAATCCCAGTACACTTTAATGAATGGTCAGCCATGGCATATTCGTTATGTAGGAAAACAGGCTGCCCAAAAAATGGCGGAAGATCATTTATGCCTAGAAGAATATAGTTTATGAGATTTGCGAATATGCAAATCTTTTTTTTGTAATCTTTTGATTTCATCCGAAATAGGATTCATTTTTTTGTCTTTTTCCTTTATAATGAAAAAGACAGTTAGAAAAAGTATAAGAATTATGGGAATTAACAATTTATGAACTTGAAGTTAGTGGGGGAGCGCACTTATGAATGGAGAACAATTGTTAATACAATTCACGAATGAAAATTTCGAGAAAAAAATTTACCAAATAGCCGAAAATATTTATTTCTTTGTCGGATATGGTAATAGCAATGCGACTGCGATAATAGGAAATAGTTCGATCACATTGATTGATGCTCTTGATTGCGATGAATACGCATTGAATTTAAAGAAAGAATTACAGAAAATTACAGATAAACCGGTTAGAACAATCATTTATACTCATCGTTGTCCGGATCATATTGGCGGTGCGGGAGTGTTTTCGGATACAGTCCATGAAGTGATCGCGTTCGATAAAGCGCGAGATGACCTTAAATATTATGAGAAGTTAGAAGATATCCTTAATATGAGGAAAATTTTCGCGAGGGGGTATGGATTATCGGATGAAGATGCGATCACTCATGGTTTAGGTCCAAGAGAAGGCTTCATCAAAGTAGGGATCAATCAAGTTCCGTTGGAAGCGACCACGATTTATTCGGGAAATTGGGTTGAACGTGAAATTGACGGAATCAAATATAAATTGATTAGTATGCCCGGAGAAACGAAAGATTCGATTTCGGTTCTCTTACCTGAATATAATGTATTGGCTGTTGGAGATAACTATTACAATGTATTCCCAAATATGTACAGTGTGCGAGGATCTTCGTATCGTGATGTTGCAAACTGGATCGATATTCTTGACCAGATCCTTTCCTTGGATGCAGAAATCCTGCTGCCGGGACATACATGGCCATTGATCGGAAAAGAAATGGTTCGTGAAAATGTAAAGGATTGTCGTGATGCTTTAGAGTTTGTACTTTTTAAAACATTGGATTGCATGAATGATGGTTATACAATGAATGAAACAGCAGAACGTGTCGTATTGCCGGAACGATTTTACAAAAAAAAGAATCTCGGAGAATATTTTTCTCTTGTCCAATGGGCGGTAAAAGCAATTTATACCGGCTATCTAGGATGGTTTGACGGTCAAGCTGCCAATTTGATTCCTGTTCCTCAAGAAGAATACAGAACAACTCTGCTTGAGCTGATCGGAGAAAACAAACTGCGTCAAAAAATTAAGGAATGTTTATTTGATGAAAATTATCAGATGGCAATGCAGTTAAATCAAATCTTAAAAGATTCTCGTTTGGAAAAGATAGCGTTGGAAGGTCGAGCGACTCAAGTAGCAAATGCAAACGCAAGACATTATTATTTAGCGCGAGCAAAAGAGCTTTGATATAGGAACAGACAGGGGCTGTAACGGGTAAGTAAAAAAATATCTGGCTCCCGAAATAAAAAAAGGACCGAGTTGATATCAAAATGATCATCAACCCGGCCTTTTTTGGTATTATTTAGTTGTGACAAAATACCTAGTCCATAGTAACGCACTTCAGCCATCTTTTCAATTCCCTTTGTCATTTGTTTATGATGATTCCATCCCTTCGGATGATATCTCCAGAACCGTGAAGGAAGTCGTAGAGGGAGTCAACGTGTTCAAATATATCGACTTCTCTTCCCGTCATGACTGCGGATACGATGGCTTGAAATTGCTCCAATGTATCCTTCTCGCTTACACTCTCAAAGGCTACGCTTCTCTGCGCGATCTTGAAGATCTGTGTAAATTCGATATTCGTTTTCAATTCATCATGGATGGCCTCACCCCTTCTTTCATGGCTTTTCAACGCTTCATCGCCAACAATCTTCGGATGCCTCTGGAAGATCTTTTTGTCGAGTTCAATCGCTATTTTGAAGCGCATGACGACATCCATACCGATATCCTCTATATCGACGGCACCAAATTTGAGGCCAACGCCAACAAGATGACTTTCGTATGGATGCGATCGACGAAGAAGTACCGTCAAAAGCGCTGGGTGAAGATCATGGAACGCATCAATGCTTTCAATGCATACTGTCAGAAAGAAGAAGTTCCCGTCAAACTTTCGGTATTGAAGGAATTTTCTTTCGAATATCTTGTCGAGATCGTCGACACGATCAAGGGACTCATGAATCAGAGGAAAATCGAGTCAAAACATGGCAAAGGACAAAGAAAACATCCTCTCCAGCGTTTTAAGGAAGGTTTTGAAGAAGACGCGGATAAGATTCTGAAATACTCGATCTACTATCGGCTGGCCGATGGAAGAAACAGTTTTTCCAAAACGGATCCGAGCGCCACGTTCATGCACATGAAATACGATTACTACAATCACACCAATGTATTCAAGCCCGGGTATAATGTCCAGATGGGAAGCAGCGACCGCTATATCCGTCATATCTATGTGTCCAGCGACGCCAATGACCTGAACACCTATATCCCGTTCATGGAAGGCTACAATATGGCCTATGGCGACTATCCAACGAAAACACCGGCCGATGCCGGATATGGAAGCTACGACAATTATTCGTATTGTAAAGAACACCATATCGAGCTTTTTATGAAATACAACACATATCGGAAAGAGCAGGAAAAGGCCACAGATAAAAACCGGTTCAAAAGCTATCAGATGAAACCGAATGAACGAGGAGAAATCATCTGCCCAGCCGGCCATACCTTCACGTTCATCAAGGAAACCACGGATAAAAAAGGACGATATGAACGGAAGACCAAACACTATCAAAATGAGCATTGTCAGGATTGCCCGTTAAAAGCGAAATGTACGAAAGCCAAAAAAGGGCGTACTTTGAAAATCACTGAAAAACTGATCGAGTATCAGGAAGAAGTCAAAACGAATCTGGCTACAGACGAAGGAAAAGAGCTGATGACGCAACGAAGTGTCCAGGCGGAAGGGATCTTCGGAGAGATCAAGCAGGATTATCAATACGACCGATTCCGCCGTCGAGGAGAAACCGGCGTCAAATTGGAGCTTCTACTCGTATCAATCGGCCATAATCTGCGGCGATATCACACGAACAAGTTTCCAAAGAAGAAACAGTGCGAAGCCTGAAGCCATAAAATCAATCGGAAAAAAGCAGAAAAAAGTGATATTTCTTTTTAAGTGCGCCAAAAATCGGGGCGCGCTTTTCTTTTTGCCATAGATCCTGTCATTTTCGAAAGAAGCAAAGAAAAAAAGAGCTGCAACGCTCTAGTGATTTCTAAAAATCACCTATTCGTTACAGCCCCTTTATTTTATATTTGTGGCAACAGTGGAGATCTGCTCGCTATATTTGAATTTCTTTTACTTCGCATAATGTATATTATGTAATTTTTATACTTAGGAATTTGCTTCTTTTTGTTGATTCGTATTTTTAACTTATCTTTATTCAATTTATTCTTTTATCGATCCTTCTTGTATTTCGATCTGTTTTTTTCTTCTGATTGATATTTTAATTATTAAAAAACTTCTTCTTATGGATTCCTGTTTTTATATTTTTGCCAAAAATCAATTCTTATACAACTTATTTTTGGTTTTGAAATTTATCACATAATTGTCTTTGTTTATTGAACAAAAAAAAGATCCTAGACAAATTGTCTAAGATCTTACGATCTTTACTCCATCACAGGATGTAAATTGAGGGATTTTGTTCATTTCGTTAAATAATTGTTCAACATTGTTTTCCTTTAGATTTGGATATAGTGTTTGATAATCCGTTAACTCATTCATACTTACAGTAAATTTTGTTCCCTCTTCTTGTTTAGCAAAATCAATTGTTGCTTCTGTATTAATAAACATAGACTGCAAATCGGATACATTTGCCTGAATCATTGCCGGAGTCAGATTGCCTTTTTTTGTTTGTGAAATATCCAGTCTATCGATCGAAGTGCCGTTTTTGCTGTAAATCGTATATGTCGTAATCGTGTTGTTTTGAATAATCTGACAAGCATGCGCGACAGGATCGGATGTTGGGGATACACCTTGATCGATGGCGGAACAGCCACTCATTACAGCCAAACAACAAATCATTCCAATACCGAAAAGTAAGTTAAAAAAAGATTTCATGGGAATTCATTCTCTCCTTTAATTTTATTGTCTTTAAAGACATATCAATTTTAATGAAGGATAAAGCCGGTTTCAATTCAATTACCCTCTTCTCTAAGAAAAAGAATCACGATTTCCCGTGATTCTTTTTTAGTATTTTACGTTAATTGTTTGAGAATAGCCCAATGCAGCTGAATTTAAATCAATCTGGATTGATTTTGGATTGTAATTGGCAAAATCCGGAACTGCATGTTCGAACACAAAATCAATCGAACAAGTAATCGACTGCTCAGGAGTCAAATAGAAACATTGATAACCTGTTGCCTGGCCGCTAATATCTTCTGTTTTTGGCGCCATATCGTTTGTTTTGAAATCCACCTTTCGGATTTCATCCAGTTTCATTTTCGCAAAATCTCCGCGATCTTTATAGTCATTTAAGTTAATTCCTTTTAAGGTCGCAACTGGCGTAATATACGGAACAACTAACCGTTGTTTTGTTTTATTCACATAAGTGATTTTCAATCCTTTGACAACAGAATTTCCGTTTTCGAATCCATAAGTTACATCCGAAGCATCCACATCGAATTGGAACGATTTATCATTGTACAATGTAAATTTATCTTCAGCCGAATAAGTAACGTTTTTATCGCTGATTTTTCGTACCTTAATCGAATCAAACGAAAGAAATGCTTTGTTTTTCGGAAAATAAATTCCCATATCTTTTTGA
Organism: Firmicutes bacterium M10-2; assembly: GCA_000403415.2. Taxonomy (GTDB): domain Bacteria; phylum Bacillota_I; class Bacilli_A; order Erysipelotrichales; family Erysipelotrichaceae; genus Dubosiella. Next base: position 220,966 of record KE159692.1, on the reverse strand, counting down.
TTGTTGTTGGGATAACCGACATATCCGTAAACAAAAGTGGATTGTCCTTTTGTTACCGATTCCATATTCGTTGCTTGATCACGGGCAATCGCATGAACATCTTGATTTTCCTGATCTGTCACTTTGTACGACAGTTCGCTCATATGATATGTTGCGTTGCTGTTATTGGTCAAACTTGCTAAAAAGTAATAATATACAGTATTTGTTGTATCGTTTGTGATCTGGACCGCATCAAGCAATTCAAATTCGACATCTTTTTTGATTTCTGTTTTTGATTCTTTTGAGGAACAGCCCACAAGAGCAAATGACATACAAAATACACATAAAATTGCTAATAATTTCTTCATTTCATCTATCACCTACTCAATCTTAACAGAAAAAGATAAAGTTTCCAATCTTTACATTTTTATCGTCTGTATCGCAATACATCCCGGGCCGCCTTGAACAATAAAAGCAGGGCTTAGCGGAAAAACGATGACCTTAGCTCCCAAAAAGCTTTCTTCAATCCAGCCTTGCGCTTTTAGAGCCTCTTCTTCATTAAATGCATGAGAAATATAAAATGTATAAGATGCATCCACCCCTTGTTTTCTCATTTCATCGATTATATTTTTAATCGCTTTTTTAAATGTTTTTGTGATCCCGAACATTTCAAGATGCGATCCATCTTTTGATTTTTTCATGGTAGGGACGAGTTTCAAAAAGCCGCCAATATGCGCTTCAAAATTTGAAACCCTGCCGCCACGATTTAAGTATGAAAAATCCCGAGGAATCAAAAAAGAACATTCCGAATCAACACAAGGTGTCAATTTTTCAATGATTTGAGCCGCAGTGTATCCTTTCTGATTTAACTGGTTGGCTCGATCGACCAGCGCCCGATGAGGACCGCACAATGTTTTTGAATTGAATACAAAAATATTTTCATTGGAATCAATCAAATTTTTCGCAAGACAAGCCGAATCATATGTACCCGAAAGACCTTGAGCCATTGTGATATCCAGTATTTCTCCTTTCTTGCTTTCCTGTGCGTACAAACGTTGTTTTTCTCCTAAGCTCGGCTGCGAAGAAGTCGGAATCTTCTTGTTTTTGATCATAGCCAGCAAAGCAGATGACGAAAGCTCATCTAGATCTTTGTAAGAATGCTGTTCAACAATGATATTTAACGGAACGATTGAAATTCCTTTTTCCAAAGCTTCTTGTGTTGAATAAAGTGTAGATGTATCACTAATGATCTTTACCATAATTTTTCCCTCGACTTTTGATTCTATTATAGTATTCCGGTTTTTAAAGTCAATACATCTAGTTTTAAAAACTAGATTGAATGGTTTTGTAGATTGTGATAAAGTTTTCTCATGAATAAAACATCATCGCAAATTCGCCAAGATATGATTAAATTCTATGGGCCAAAATGGGATGAATTCCCTTCAGTCGATCTTTATATGGATCAAATCGTAGAATACATCAATACTTCTTTACAAAAACTTGGTATGAAGAACGAAACCAAATTTATCACCAAAAGCATGGTGAACAACTATGTAAAAAACAGCGTCCTTATCCCTCCTATTAAAAAACGATACAATAAAAACCATATTGGATATTTAATTGTTGTTTGTTTGTTAAAACAATGTTTTTCTTTAGCGGAAATTAGTGAAATGATCGAAATCTACCGCAATCTGAAAGACAAGAAAATTCAGATGCATTACAATCACTTTATGGTATCTTTTGAAACATGTCTTCATGAAGTTTTCGAAAAAGAGCAAATATCCTTCCAGCTTTATAAAGATCCGACCAAGGAGCAGGCCTTGATGGAATCCGCGATAAAAACAGTTGTATATAAGTTGTACACTCAATATTTGCTTCGTTCTTCAAGCGAAAAATAAACAAAAAGGAAGAAATCCAAATGAATTTCTTCCTATTTTTCGATTTTGATTGCCTGAATCGCAACACACTTTGGACCTCCTTGAGTAATAAAGGAGGGCGATAATGGCATTACAACGATTTTCTCGCTTGGAAATCGCTCTTTAAAATAAGCGTGCGCTTTTTCGGTTTCATCTAAATTATTGGCATGAGAAATATAAATCGTATATCCTTCGCCTACCCCTTCGCTTTCCATATGATCTGCGATTTTGATCAACGCTTTTTTGAAAGTCCGATACAATCCGAAGTTGACTAAATGAGATCCTTCCTCTTTACTTTTCAGTTTACGCTGCATGACAGGAATCAATTTTAGAAAGCCGCCGATTCCCGCTTCGACACTCGAAATACGGCCACCACGTTTTAAATATGAAAAATCCTGGGGAATCAAAAAAGATACTTCCGTTTTGATGGAATCATTCAACATTTCCAAAATTTCGTCTTTTGATTTATTCTCCTGGGCCATTTCAAGAGCACGATCCACAAGAGCCCTCATCGGACCTGCAAGCGTATTCGAATCGATGACTGTAACCATTTGCGGATGATCACATTCTTCTTTGGCCATCAGTGCTGATTGATAGGCACCCGACAAACCACTCGCAATTGTGATATCAATAATTTCGAGTCCTTTGTTTGTGATCTCATTATAAAGGTCAATTCGCTCTCCTACACTTGGCAGCGATGTAGACGGAACCTTTTTTTGATCGATCATCTGGAGAAGTTCTGTACTCGTAATTGTTTCGTAATCTTTATAACTTTTATGATCAACGATCACATTAAGGGGGATCGTATAAAGACCTTTTTCCTTTGCTTCAATTTGAGAATATAATGTTCCCGAATCAGAAATGATTTGTATCATACCGATTACCTCTTTTCTATCATTCATTATACGAAAAGAAAAAGGAGAAACTCAAATTTTACGCATATTTGTTCATAATTGAAAAAAGGAGAAAACCCACTTCTCTTTAAGTATCTCCTTTTTTGTTAATTTTGTATATCCAATTTGGAAAGAATAGCTTCTCTTGCTCGGGTTTCCCAGGTATCATCAAGCTTTTTCAGATCCGAAAATTTAAAGTCCGGATCATTTTTTTGAAGAGCCTTCGTGATGACAAAATCGGCAATATCCGGATTTTTCGGCAACAAAGGACCATGCAAATAAGTTCCAAGAATCTTTCCGTCATAAAAACCTTCGTATCCTGCATCAAAGCTGTTTCCGTATCCTTTGATTACTTTCCCTAAAGGATGATCCACATTAACGGTTTGTCCGCCATGATTTTCAAATCCGATGATTTTTGTTTCAAATCCATCAAGGATGGCATCCACAACCACATTTCCAATGCAGCGTGCCCCTTCTTTTCCGGTATCTGTATGATAATTGTAAAAGCCAAGGCCCGGAATTTGCGTTTTATCAGCCGCTTCATAATATTGTCCAAACAATTGATATCCTCCGCAAATCAAAAGAACAAACGTATGATTATCCATTGCTTCTTTTATATTTTCTTTTCGCGACAGCAAATCGGGAATAATTGACATTTGCTCTTTGTCCGCTCCTCCGCCAAGAAAAATCAAATTATAATCATTAAGATCTGCTTCTTGTCCGATTCCGATAGTATGCAAGACAAATTGAATATCACGATCTTCACATCTCTTTTTCAGAACCATCATATTCCCTGTGTCCCCATAAAGATCCATAATATCATGATACATCCAAGCTACTTTCATCACTCTATCCATTTTGTTTCACCTGCTTTTCGATCACATTTCTCGAAGGAAGAAGCGCCGTATAGGTTGCAATCACATAAATATCGTTCGGATCCTTCAAGATTGATTCAATCGCCTCTTCAATTGTATCCTTCTGTTCCAAGATGCCTTTATATTCGCCGTAATAAAGGCGCAAAGCCATATCAAATCCACGAGTACCGGTCGTAATGATCCGGGTTGTCTGATCATTCATAAGTTTTTCGAAATGCGTATCATAGATCCAGCTTACATCGGTTCCATCCTGATCTTTATCGTTCAAGACAATTACGATTGATTTTTTATGGTGATCTTCCTCGATGACTTTCATCACTTCATTCGCTCCGGTCGGATTTTTCACCAGGTTCAAGGTCACAGCACGTCCGTTAATCACAAATTTTTCATTGCGCCCTTTTGGCTGCGGCGCATGAGCGAATACTTCTTTGACATATTTGGAATCGATATTGTAAAGATCGGCAATCGCAAGAACTGCCGCACAATTGTACATAGAATACATGCCATCATACGGGTCTTTAAACAGCTCGCCATGGTATGTAAAAGTATGGGTCTTAAGATCTACGTCCTTTAATTCGACATTTAGTATCGGGGTTCTGAAATGACAGTTCGGACAATGAAATGAACCAATGTGCGAATATTGATAATACGCATACTGTAAACGATGACCGCATCGAGGACAGAACTTTCCTTCACTTGCTTCATTGGTTCGGGTCACACAATACTTGTTTTTGGCCAAGCCAAAATACACTTTGTGAGCTTTCGGAGCTTTTAACGAAAGGCGGACCACATTCGGATCGTTTCCGTTCAATACAAGAGTTTGCGAATAATCCGGCAAGACATTTTCTATGCTTTCGATCAATTGCTCCATCTCCCTTGCCCGATCCAATTGATCGCGAAAGAAATTGTTCACAACCAAAGCACTCACCGGCAAGTTAGGCAAAATATGTTTTATATTCAATTCATCCACTTCCAAAATAACGGCATTGGCTTGCACGCGTCCGGAAAGGTCGGCATGGGTCAATAAAGTTGTTACGATCCCTTCCCTCAGATTGTCTCCTTTTCGATTGGAAATCACGTCATATCCTGCATTTTCGAATAAACTCGTGATCATGTTCGCAGTACTTGTTTTCCCGTTCGTTCCGGTTACAAGGATTACAGGTGCATGAATCTTTAATTTTTTTAATATTTGCGGATCGAGCTTTAAGCCGATCTGTCCGGGCATGCTTCCTCCGCGGCCGACACGCTGAAGCAAGGATGCACTTGATTTTGTTGCTAAAATAGATAAAAAGCGCATAATTCGCTCCTTTCACTGTCCTATTATACCGTAGAGAAATAGAAAATGAAAATGTTGCAAACGTTTTCTGTAAAATCAATGGTCGATTATTTTTTGAAATACGCTATAATGAATACGAGTAAATATGGAGGAAAGACAATGAAACAACTGGATATGATTTATGAAGGAAAAGCAAAGAAAGTGTATTTAACCGATGATCCGAATGTGGTGATTGTCGACTACAAAGACGATGCGACCGCCTTCAACGGTCTTAAGAAAGGAACCATTGTAGGAAAAGGCGCGATCAACAACCGTATGACGAACTTTTTGATGAAAAAACTTGAAGAACAAGGCGTTCCTACTCATTTTGTCGAAGAAATCGATGATCGTAAAACGTATGTGAAAAAAGTAGATATCATCCCGCTTGAAGTGATCATCCGCAATAAAGCGGCCGGATCGTTTTCTAAACGTTTGGGAATTCCCGAAGGAAGCGAATTAAAGTGTTCGACATTGGAATTTTCTTATAAAGACGATGATCTCGGAGATCCTCTTATCAACTCCTATATGGCCAAAGCAATCGGCGCCGCAACTCAGGAAGAAATCGATACCATTACAAAATACGCATTCATGGTTAATGATTATTTAAAAGAGTTCTTTAAAGCAATCGGAATCGAACTTATTGATTTTAAATTGGAGTTCGGAAAAACAACAGATGGCACCATCGTTCTGGCAGATGAAATTTCTCCGGATACATGCCGCTATTGGGATATCGAAACCGGTGAACATTTAGACAAGGACCGTTTCCGTCGTGACTTAGGCGATCCGGAAGGCGCTTACAAGGAAGTATTCAAACGTTTGGGGTTCGGTGAATAAGATGGCAGAACATTCTATTTATCAATCACCTCTTTCTTTGCGTTATGCTTCAAAAGAAATGCAGTCTCTTTTCTCGAACGATAAAAAATTCCGTACATGGAGAAGATTGTGGATTGCGCTGGCCCAAGCTGAACAGGAACTTGGTCTTGATATTACCGATGAGCAAATCAACGAATTGATCGAACATAAAGACGATATCAATTATGAAGTGGCTCAGGAAAGAGAAAAGATCGTTCGTCATGATGTTATGTCCCATGTTTATGCTTATGGACAGCAATGTCCTAACGCAAAAGGAATCATTCATCTTGGCGCGACAAGCTGCTACGTAGGAGATAACACCGATCTGATCATCATGCATGAAGCTTTGGAGCTGGTAAAGAAAAAAATCATCAATGTTTTGGCGGAACTGGAAAAATTCGCTCTTAAATATAAAGATCTTCCCTGCCTTGCCTTTACACATTTCCAGCCGGCTCAGCCAACAACGGTTGGAAAAAGAGCCGCTTTATGGGCCCATGATTTATTAATGGATCTGGAAGAGGTTGATTATTTATTGGAACATAAAAAACTTCTCGGACAAAAAGGAACAACCGGAACACAAGCAAGTTTCATGGAGCTTTTCGAAGGAGATACAGACAAAGTGAAAAAGATCGATGCTCTCATTTGCGAAAAGCTCGGATATGATTCTTACTTCCCGGTTTCCGGACAAACATATAGCCGCAAATACGATACACGCGTCCTCCATGCGTTAGTCGGTATTGCCCAAAGTGCTCACAAATTCAGTAATGACATTCGTCTGCTGCAGCATATGAAAGAAATCGAAGAACCTTTTGAAAAAGGACAGATTGGATCGAGTGCCATGGCGTATAAGCGCAATCCAATGCGCTCGGAACGAATGGCGGCTTTAGCAAACTATGTAATTTGTGATGCGATGAACCCGGCATTGACTGCAAGCACCCAATGGTTTGAAAGAACTTTAGACGATTCTGCAAACAAACGCATCAGTATTCCGGAAGCCTTTTTGGCCATTGACGGAATCTTGGATCTTTACTTAAATATTACGGATGGTTTGGTTGTTTATCCGAAAGTAATCGAAGCTGATCTTTTGCGTGAACTCCCTTTCATGGCTACGGAAAATATTATGATGGATGCGGTAAAAGCCGGAGGAGATCGTCAAGAACTTCATGAAGCGATTCGTGTTCATTCGATGGCTGCCGGACGTCGTGTCAAAGAAGAAGGCTTGCCAAACGATCTGATTGATCGCATTGCCGCAGACCCTAAGTTCAATATGACAAAAGAACAAATTTTGGAGATTATGGATCCAAAAAATTTTGTCGGTCGAGCCCCACAGCAAACTGAAGAGTTTTTCAAAGACTATATCGATCCGATTCTTGAAGCCAATAAAGAAGATCTCGGACTTCATACAGAAATTAATGTATAAAATATTTAAGCCTCGAATTTGCTTCGGGGTTTTTCTTTTGCGATAATGAATAAAAAAGGAAGATAAAAATGAAAGAAATTAATATAAGAGCGAATTATTTTATGGTCGATCCGCAAAACTGGGATGATAATCCGATTCTTGTGGAAGTCGTGCTTGAAGATGAGAAGGAAAAAGAAAATCTGTATTGCTATGTGGAGTGGACTTTGGATGGCGGAATGGATTTCAGAGCGTTTAAGGTTCCGATGTTTGATTTGATGAGTGCAAGCAGCCGCAATGAATCCATTAAAGAAGCGTTTGGAATGCTGGCTTATAACTTTGAAATCAATCAGGACACAGAACCTTCTTTGTATAAATCGCTTTATAAACAAAGCCAAAAGATTGCTCTCCCGATTCTTACGGATATCGCAAAGAAAAACGACCTTATCACAGAAGATGATGAGATCGATACTTTACTATAATAAAAAGGTAAGACCAGTGACATAAAAAATGTCTTGAAAAAAGAAACAAAACTTAAAAATCGGAAATCCGGTGAATATTAATTTGACAATTTTCATGATAATTCATAAAATGAAAGTGAACTAAATATAGTTCATTT
>KE159692.1:105226-212691 GCA_000403415.2 Firmicutes bacterium M10-2 | reverse complement strand
CAGACTGTTGACAAACGGGCGGTATTCTTGAAGTAAGAATGCTGCCCGTTTTTATTTTTCTATTTTCACGACTCCAATTCATACTTTTTCTTATTTTTATAGTAAATAAGGTGCATTCGGACTATGCTCCGATTGCCATTTTCCTATTTTTCCATTGCCAAAGGGCCAGCTTTTTCAAATTATGGCACGCAAAAATGAGCAGAGCCTGTACTTTGTTTTTCTCCATACCTCTCAGCCTTGTAAATCGCATTCCATTGTTTTCTTTTACTTCTGCAAATGTCCTCTCTACGCTCTCTTTTCTTTTCGAATAAATTTCTTTTGTTCCTCGAGTATGCCGGATCTCTTCGGCTTTTTCCACATATGACCACCATACATGCTGGGTAATTACTTTTTGATGGTTTTTCGAATGTGTGCATTGTTCAAGCAGCGGACATTCTGCGCATTTCTCAGGATCCGATTTATATTCTCGGTATCCATTTCGGTTCGTTGTCGAATAATAAAGTTCATGTCCTCCCGGACATAAATACTCGTCATATTCTTCGTCATATACAAATTCGCTTTTTTTTAGGTATCCTTCTTTTCTCGCGGATCTCTTATACGGCAAGATCGGTTTTCTTCCGCTTTTGAGGATTTCCCGGCATATCGCTGGTGTCTTGTATCCGGCATCCAGTACGATATTTTGGATCTGTCCGCTCAGCTGCGGCGAAAAAGGGAATCCATTCAGAAGCTTTTCATAAAGGTCAAAAAAAGACACGCTGTCATGCACATTCCCAGCTTTTGTTTCCACCGTCAGAACGAAGCCGTTCCGATCCGTGAATATAGAATGGCTGTAGGCAAAGCACTTTTCTTTTTCGCCTTTATGGAACAGTCCTGCATCCGGATCCACTGTGCTTTTCTTCACTTCATGACTGTCTTGAACCTTTATTTCTTTTCCTGTTGCTTCTTCAAAGCCAAGTTCTGTATTTTCTTTTTCTTTGAGAGGCTTCTTACCGTGATCCGCCCGGTCCTCGTTGATCTCATCGTTGAGCTGTTGTGTATATGCTTTTTCGGCAACCTGAATCTGCTCGATCATATAATGATGTTTGTTTGCATTCGCTTTCTGATGGGTAGAATCGCCAAATACAGATTCGAGCTGGATGTAGCCTTCTTTGAAGCATGATTCCAAAATCAGCTGAAAGATCTGTTCGAAAATATCCGTACCTGCATAGCGGCGTCTGTAGTTCTGGCACCATGTAGAGTAGTTGGGAATCTTCTGATCAAACCCCAAGCCAAGGAACCATCGATAAGCGGCATTAAGCTGGCATTCGGTGCAGGTACGGCGCATCGAGTTATATCCGAAAACGATATTGATGACCAACATCTTAAAAAGAATAACCGGATTGACTGCCATACGGCCTTTATCGGAATAAAGAGGAAGAGCAAGCTGACCGATCTTTGACCAATCGATTGCCCGGTCCAGCTTATAGACCAGATGATCCTGTGGAATAACTTGATCAAAAGTGAAAAATTGAATAGAACTTAATACAGAATCGGAAGAACGGCAAGTCATAATCTACCTCCTAAAACATTATTATAAATATTATACATTATAATAGTGTTAATATAAACAAAAAAAAGACTGCTGACTTCTATTTGTCAACAGTCTGAGTGAACTAAATATAGTTCATTTAAGATTCACGGTTTCACCTAAAGTTTAATGGAATTAAAGAAGGATACGGTCGTGATCCTTCTTTTCTGTTTTTTAGATCTGCCTTTGCGTGGATATGATGCATAAGGCCCATCCTTTGTGATGGAATACACCCCCTATTCCGAATCAAGAATGGGAGTTCCTTTGCATCAGATCATATGTGTGCGGTATCCTTTATCGGATACCGCTTTTTCGATTGGCTAAACAATTGATTGAGTGCGCCATATATCCGCCTCCAAACCCGTTATCGATATTTACTACACTTACTCCGCTTGCACAGGAATTGAGCATTGACAACAAAGCAGATAATCCATGAAAATTCGCTCCGTATCCGATTGAGGTCGGAACAGCAATGATTGGCTTATCGGTCAGTCCGCCAACCACAGAAGCTAAAGCCCCTTCCATTCCGGCAACGACCACAATCACATTTGCCTGATTTATCGCATCCATTTTATTTAAGAGGCGATGGATTCCTGCAACACCGACATCGCAAACGAAATCAACTTCATTCCCCAAAAAACGTGCAATCCAGACTGCTTCCATTGCTACGGGCACATCGCTTGTTCCGGCACAAACGACACAAATCTTGCCTTCATTGATTGTCTGCCAATTGCTTTTCCATACGAATACCTGTGCATCTTGGTCATATTCAAACTGAGAAAAGCATTTACTCAAATACTCGTATTTTTCTTTGTTTAGTCGTGAAACAAAGATTGCATCCTGCTCATGATCAAGCATATCCGAGATAATGGCTTCAATTTGTTCTTTTGTTTTTCCGGCTCCGTAAATAATTTCAGGAGCTCCGGTTCTCTTTTTTCTTTCGTAATCAATCGTAAACTGCTTTTGTAATTTATTTTCCATTTTGATCAAATCCTCCTGATACGATTCCGCAAAGATCGAGTGTAACATACAAATATCCCAACTGTTTGATTTGTTTTGCGATCTGCTCCCGATTCACTATGACTTTCTCAAAATCTTTTGGTTCGCACTCGATACGTGCTGTATTTCCCATATCACGTAAACGAACATGAAAAATACAAAATGAATGTAAAATATCTTCCGCTTTTTCGACGCGTTTTAGTTTTTCTTTTGTCAGATGCGTTCCATAGTCAAACCGACTAGCCAGGCATGCATTGGCCGGCTTGGCATGAGTTTTAAGACCGAGCTCTTTTGAATAAGCTCGTATTTCTTCTTTGCTCAGATTTGCTTTCGCTAACGGAGAAAGAATCCCCAGCTCCTGACATGCGGCCTGACCTGGACGATACATATGCTGATCATCTGCATTTTGTCCATCGCACACATTCGCAAAACCGTGCAGACTGGCGACATTTTTAATTTGGCTCATGATATTTTTTTTGCAGAAATAGCATCTCTTCTTATCGTTCCATTCAAATTCCGGAATAGAAAACACATCAATCTCAATGATTTCGTGATCAAATGCGTTTAGTTCCTCAATCGCTTCCTCCAAGTCTTCTTTGCTCATCATTTCTCCTTTGACAAGGATCGGAAAAACATTTTCCTTTCCGAGAGTGTTTACGCATACATGCAGAAGAAAATCAGAATCGCAGCCACCACTGTAAGCGATGGCAACACGACCGAGATTTTTGATCGAAGAAATCAAATTTTCATATTTGTTCATGACTTCCCTACTTTCTTTTTTTGTATGTAATGAATCCATTTTTGAAATTGTGTTTCTTGTTTCTTGTAAATAAGAGAATGATCTTTTGCTTTTTCAAGTTCATACTCTTGTGAATTAAACCAATCTTCCCCATCATTTGGGATTTTTTCATAATTTCCATCACTACGCAATCTTCGACGTTTGACATTGTCTTTTAATAAATCTTTGAAGTACTGCTCGATATCTTCTTTTAAATAGGAGTCGTAGATCGGAACAGCAACTTCTACGCGATGATCGAGATTTCTTGTCATAAGATCTGCCGAAGCGATATAAATTTTCCGATTTGTTTTCGGACCGAACATATAAATGCGCGAATGTTCCAAAAAACGACCGACAATCGAATACACTTCAATGTTTTCTGTTTCATTTTCGAGGCCTGGAAGCAGACAGCAGATTCCTCGGATGACCATCACGATCTTTACGCCTGCACAACTTGCTTCATGCAGTTTACGGATAATCTCAATATCCGAAAGTGAGTTGATCTTGAAATATGCTTGAGCGTTTTCATTTTGTTTTGCTCGTTCAATCTGCTCGTCAAGCTGAGCAATGACGACTTGTTTCAAATGGTTTGGCGCCACAAGCAACTCTTGGTACTGTCCTTCCAAATTAGATAAAGCCATATTTTGAAAAAAGAGAATCGCATCGTTGCCGATTTGTTCATTTGCGCTCATAAAACAAAAGTCTGTGTATTGTCGTGCGGTTTTTTCATTGTAGTTGCCTGTCCCCACTTGAGTGATCGTACGCAATCCTTTTTTCGACCGCAAAGTAATTAGACAAATTTTCGAATGGACCTTAAAATGTTCGAATCCGTAAATGACTGTGCATCCGGCTTCCTCAAGCCATTTAGATGCCTGAATGTTATGATCCTCATCAAATCGTGCCCTTAGTTCCATCAAAACAGTCACTTCTTTTCCGTTTTCTCTTGCCCGGATCAAATAATCGAGAACTCTTGAAGGAGAAGCAAGACGATAAATCGTGATCTTGATTGAAAGCACATTCGGATCTGTGCTTGCTTCCTGTAAAAGCTTTAAGAATAAATCAACCGTTTGATACGGATAATTCAAAAGAACATCATGATCCAGCACTTGCTCAATTACGCTTTGATCTGGGTTCAGATATTTGGATGGTTGTGACTGAAACGGATGATACGATAAGACTTCCTGCATGGTTTTCGGCGTTTTATCGATCAATTTGAATAAAAATTTAATTTCCAGCGGAGTCTTGGAAATAAAAACTTGTTCCTTTTCGATATGAAGTTCCTGACACAAATAATTCAAAAGATCATCACTGATCGAACGATACACTTCAAGTCGCAATGCCGCAAGACGTGAGCGTTTCTTTAACGTATTTTTTACAAAATCCAAATAATCTTCATCGTCTTTGGCTCTTTCGTCATCAATATCGATATCGGCATTTCGAGTCACTCGAATGACAGAATAAGATTTGATCACACTATTGGTAAAGATCTGATTGAGATTATGAGCAATCAATTGTTCAGCCAGCAAAAAGTTGTTTTCGGAATTTGCGATCGGAATAAACGGATCCATAAATGGCGGAACAGGAACAATTCCATGTTTTTTCTTATCTTTTTCATAAAGTTCGACGAATATATACAACTGCCGATTGACCAAATGCGGAAACGGATGATGAAAATCCATAATCTGAGGCGACAGAATAGGCAAGACCATCTCCTTGAAATATTTTTGAAAATATTTTTTTTCTTTTTTCGATAAATCTTTCCATGGCACATTCGCAATCCTTAAATCTGTCATCGTCTTTGTAAGATCTTTATATACTTTATCGCGCAAAACGTATAATTTTTTCGATTCGGCGAATATGGTGTGCAATTGTTCACTGACACTCATTCCGCTTCGCTTGTCGATCCCATTGTGTTTCGAATAATACAGATCGGTTAGTGTTCCAACCCGGATCATAAAAAATTCATCGAAATTACTAGAAAAGATTGCTAAAAACTTTAAGCGTTCAAATAATGGAACATTGGGATCGCTCGCTTCTTCTAAAACACGTTGATTGAATTTCAGCCAGGAAAGTTCCCTGTTTTGCATATAGGTCATGAGTAATCATTACCCCCTTTTAAATTTTATTTAATTATACATTAAATCGTTTCGGTTTTCAGATTTTGGATCCTTGCATACAAAAAAGACGGAGCGTTTTTCCGTCCTTTTAAATTGCCCTGAAGTGCAGCCATTTTCCCGAACGATAACGTATCCCAAAAGCAATCGAACGTCCAAGCCAATCGGCCCCCATCGCAAGCCATACTCCGTAAATTTGCCAATTGAGTACGATTCCGAATAAATAAGCACATCCGAGCCTAAATACGATCATCGATAAGATCCCAACCCACATAGTGTATCGAACGTCTCCTGCGGCCCGAATCGCATTGGCCAGATTGAACGAGGTCGGATGAAGAAGAAATGCGAAGATATTATGAAGCATGATCAAATGATATGTTAAATTATACGTTTCCAAACTCATATCGTAGAGATTCAGCAAGAATGGCATCGCAAGCCATACAACAATGCTGAGAAGTCCGGTCGAAATGTAGGAAATCTTTATCAGTTTTTTTGTATAGTATTTCGCTTGTTCGTTTTCTTGAGCTCCGATGCTTTGTCCTACCACTGTAACAATCGCAAGGTTGATTGAAGTCACTACGATAATCGCAATGGTATTCAGTGAATTCGAAACCCCGTTCGCTGCGATTTGAGTTGTTCCGAACAACGCGACAATGCTTGTGACTAGGACTTTTCCTAACATAAACAAACCGTTTTCGATTCCGTTAGGGATCGCAATCTTAAAGATTCGTCTGATTGTATCAAAGTGCCATGAAAAGACGTTTTTAAGTTGTACGTGCACCATTTGCCCATTTCTCAGACTAAGTCTGAAAATGATAATTGCTCCGATCATACGTGAAACAAGAGTCGGGATCGCAACGCCGGCTACACCAAGATCGAGCACGAAAACTCCGATATAATTTCCGATAATATTAATGACATTCATAATTATAGACACGATCATCGTAATGCTGGTTTTTTGCATGCTTCGGTAGATTGCGGTACTTGCATTGTATAATCCTAAAAAAGGAAATGAACATAAGGTGAATAAGAAATATGTCATACATGCCTGCATGACTTCTGGATCGACACTTCCGTAAAATAAACGCAGCATTGGCGAGCGGAAAAACAGGCAGAATAACGCAATACCCATTCCAATCAGTGTAGAACTCATGATAAGTTGAGATGCGCTCAGATCGGCCTTTTCTTGATTTTTCGATCCTAAGTATTGAGATACGATCACAGCTCCTCCGGTCGCCACGGCACTAAGTACAGTGATAAATAAGTTATTGATCATATCAACTAATGCCACACCGCTAATTGCTGCTTCTCCCGCAAAGGAAACCATAATCGTATCGATCATTCCGACAAGCATGACAAAAATTTGCTCAACAACCAAAGGGAGAATCAAGTTTCTAAGATCTTTATTTGAAAACATTTTTCCGACTGTTTTGTTCGTTTTCTTTACAGCTAGTGTATTGTTCATAATTTTTTTCCTTTCCTTTTTTCATTTAGATTATATGAAAGCAAATACTGAAAATCGAATACTTGCTTTTCATATTTATCTATTCTTAAAAAGCATAGTAATCTGAGTTACAAAAACTGAAATGTGTAATTTTTTGCACACATGGAGTTTATTCCGAATTTTCTTTCGATATAATAAAAAGAGATAGCAGCACAGCACATTTTTGTTGTATGAAAATCAATATTCAAAAATAGAGTGACTCAGAAAGGGGCACGAAAATGGTTAAAAAGAAGAAATCAAGCCAATTTCTTAGAAGTTGTATCTTTGATGCTCTGATGATCCTGTTACAGGAAAAACGATATGAAGAAATTACTGTGTCTGAAATCACGAGCAAAGCGGGAGTGTCCCGCATGACTTATTATCGAACGTATTCTTCGAAAGAAGACATTGTGATCCAATATTTTAAAGAAAAGATTGCCGATCTTTACGAGAAAGATCCGCAGTTCGGAAAACGATCGACCGAAATTTGGTATGAAACTTTATTGAATTTCGTTTACAGCCAACAAGATCTAATGACAAAGATCCAGCGAACTCCGGAACTTTCCAAAGCGTGTCAAACGTATTTTGTCGATTTGCTGCAGTACCTTTTCCGAAAATATCGGGATCTAGACATTGACGATCCAAACATACTTTATGAGATCATTTATAAAGCCGGAGCGATATACTTTTTGGTTACAAAATGGATCGGTGACGGATTTAGGGAAACACCGCAAGTGCTTCTTGAATGGATCAAGCAGTATGAACTTGGATCAAGCATTGAAAGGCCGCAATAAGCGGTCTTTTTTATGCTTTCTGTTTGTTTCGTGATTTGGTAATTTTTAAGAAACATCTATTTTAAGTAGACAATTTGTAGAATGTTAATTCTACAAAAAAGATTCCTCAATAATGAGGAATCAAAGCGTGATTGATTTGTTTGATCCAGTAAGGATACTCCGGCATCCGTTCATAAACCAAATCATAAAATTTTTTCGAATGATCAGGATGTTCCAAATGAGAAAGTTCATGAATAATAATGGCATCCAAACATTTTTGCGGAACGAATACCAAATTTAAATTTAAAGAAATGGCCTTTTTCGAAGGTGTACAGCTTCCCCATTGGGAGCTGTAAAACCCGAAGCGAAGCTGAATCGGACCATAACCAAAGCGTACGCGCAATTGTTCGAACCTATTGCGTAATCGCGGAACACCGTAATGACGAATAAACGATTTCCATTGCTTCTCATTCTCCGTAAAAAATAAGGTCTTTCCTTGAATCGATACTTCTCTTCCCTTCTTTAAAACAAATGATTCGCCAAACAACTGAATGGCCATCTCCTCTTTGATCGTTTCTTTTGATTTTGATCGTTTTTCTATTTGTTCCATGAGCCAATCTTCGTTTCTTTTCAGCAATTCGAGAATTTGCCAGTCATGAAGAAAAGATGGAGAAGTTATTACGATTTCTCCATCTTTGAAGCGAATATAAAGTTTTTTGTTTTTCGTTTTAACAAGAATTCGAATCGGATACTCATTGAACGTCAGCATATACTTGTTTTGCCACTTCGTTCATCGTTTCCAACACATCGTTTTGTGTCTTAAGATCATAAGAATCATATTGATGAACATTTCGGATCACATCTTTCATCGGCAGGCTTCCATACAACTTTGTATTGTTTTCCTTGATAAATTCGTTTAATTCGTTTTGATCGTAAAAATCGACTTTTTCATTGCAGTTCGGGCATTCGAAATATGCCATATTTTCCACAATTCCAAGGACAGGAACTTTCATTTCTTCGCACATCTTGATCGCTTTAGTTACAATCATAGAAACCATTGGCTGTGGCGTGGAAACCATTAAAACGCCCTGAACAGGAAGAGACTGCAAGATCGTCAATGCGACATCTCCGGTTCCCGGAGGCATATCGATCAGCAGTACATCGAGCTCTCCCCATATGACATCTGTATAAAACTGCTTAACAACATTTCCTAAAATCGGGCCACGCCAGATTACCGGATCGCTCTCGTTTTTTACTAAATAGTTGAGCGACATGATCTTAATTCCATCCACATCGACAGGAATGATCTCATTTTCTTTTGTCGCATAAGCATATTGATCATGCGCATTCATCAGACGTGGTATCGAAGGACCTGTGATATCTGCATCCATGATTCCGACCGATAATCCTTGTTTTTGGAGAGCACGAGCCAGAAGCACCGTGATGGTCGATTTTCCGACCCCGCCTTTCCCTGATAATACCGCGATTACATGTTTGATCTTCGAGTTCGCATTTGTCTTTACTGAACAGTTCGAAGTATCTTTTGAACAGTTTCCATGATTTGGACATCCTTCACATGACATAATTATTCCTCCTCGTCTAAGTCCGGAAAAAATTTCTCATACGCATCGCTTAGACGTTTATTTTGAATATGCGTATAAATTTGGGTCGTTTTGATATCGCTATGTCCTAAAAGTTCCTGAACGATTCGTAAATCTGCTCCGCCATCCAGTAAATGACTGGCGAACGAATGACGAAAACTATGGGCTGAAATTTGAGGATCCAAGCCCAATTCATTGACTTTTTTCTTAATCAGCGTATGAACAAATTGACGAGTGAGCCGATTGCCCCGTAAGTTGACAAACAGCGCCCGCTCTTTTTCGGAAGCATACCTTTTTCGTACAAAAAAGTATTGCTGAATCTGATCAATCGTTTCCTTGGCCACAGGCACGATCCGCTCTTTTTCGCCTTTCCCATGACGTACTGTGAGCCTTCTTTCAGCCAGACGAATATCATTCATATTCAAGGCGCACAATTCCGAAACCCGAAGTCCGCATGCGTATAACGTTTCCAGGACTGTTTTCCCTAGCACATCATAATCATCTTTGCCAAAAGAATCAAGGATCAGTTCAATCTGCTCTTTGCTCATATATACGGGTAAATGCTTTGTAGTTCCGGATTGTTTAAAATGCAGCGTCGGATCCTTGAAAGATTCATCCTTCAGACAAAGAAAGCGATGAAAAGAACGAATCGAAGAAAGCATGCGTGCACAAGATGAAGATGCATGCCCTTTTCGGTATCCATTGATGAACTGATCAAGATCCACAACATTAACTAAAGCCGGGCAATGTTTCCCTTTTTGATCCATATACAGCGCATAGGTCATGAGATCATTCATATAGCTTTCGACCGTTCGCATCGATTTGTGTGCAACCACCTTAATTTCGATCTCGAATTGATTCAAAGCTTCTTCCCAGTTTAAATCCATATACATGGCCCCACCTTCATTTTTGTATTCCCTTCTTTTATCGCTTCGATGAGTACGCTCTTTGCTTCATTATTGCGGTGGTCATAGGCAATCTGCAAGTTTTTGATGGAAAAACGGTATTCTTTCAAACATTGAATAATATCCGATAAACGATCTGGCCGATGTACAAAATAAAAGCGCCCATTAGAACGAAGCAGCCGGGAAGCATGAGATACAAGATCATTTAATGTGCAATTGATTTCAAAACGTCCATAGGCCCTCATATCCAATTTCGTATTTGGATGCATTTCGCTAACTTCAAAAAAAGGCGGATTGCTCAAAATCACATCCACAGGATCCATACTTACATCCTGAATCGGCAAGTTGATCACTTCCCATTCTTTATCGATAAACTTTTCGGCATTCAATCGAGCGATGCGGCTTGAAGGTTCGAGAACCTCGACTCCGATGATTTTTTTGAGTGGAAATGCCTTTGCGGCATACACCATCAGCACTCCATTGTTCGTTCCGATATCGATTACAGTTTCATTTTTACGAATTGTCATAAATTGAGCCAGCAATCGCGTATCCGTATTAAAACAAAAATGCGCAGGATCTTGATAGATCATAAAAGAAGGATCGATAAAATAATCTTTTCTAAGTTTTTCTTTCTCCATCTTCATTGGCTTCCTTTTCTTTTTCTTTTAACAGATCTCCTGCTGTTATGAATACTTTCGCATCCATGGTCCGATTTAAACGCGCTACAATATCTCTTGTTGTATTGATCGGTTCTTCGAAAATGGTCGGCTGTTCGATCATGTGATTTTTTTGAATCAGAGAACCGACACTCACACCAATATGGCGATATCCGATCGGTTCGAAATTTTCTTCAAGCAATTCATTGATCGTAGACCATATGATGTTGTAGTTGTCTGTAGGCGTGTCCAATGTCCGCGAACGTACCGTATTATGAAAAGTTGTATCTCGTAAAACGAGCGACACAAGTTTTCCTTTTTGTTTTTCCTTGACCATTTTATTGCATAAATCACGGACAAGCTTCTGAGTCTGGAGCGTTGCTTCTTCAAGTGTATAAAGGTCAACCGGAAATGTGGTCGAAAGCGAAATGCTTTTACGAGAAGAAGAAAACTCCAGTTTAGAAGAAGAATTCCCTTTTGCTTTTTCAATCATGGAATAGGCGTTTTTTCCGAGTGTTTTTTGAATAAACGCCTGATGTTCTTCCTTGACTAGATCTCCGATCTTTTCAATTCCTTCTTTTTTCAATAGAGGAACAGTCTTTTTCCCGATTCCGATCATATCTTCGATCGGCAACGGCCATAACTTAGTGGGGATTTCAGATTTACGAAGAACAGTAATTCCCATTGGCTTTTTCATATCGCTGGCCATTTTCGCCAAGAAACGTGTCGGCCCGACCCCGATTGAACATGAAAGGCCTAATTCATTTAAGACACCTTGCTGAATTTGCACAGCCATATCCAAAGGACGAGGATATTTTTTGATTTGCTCTGTTACATCCAAAAAACATTCATCAATGGATAACGGCTCAAGTTTATTGCTGAAACGACGTAAATAGGCGAAAAATCGTGATGAAAGCTGGCGATAATACGCATAGTCACCCGGAATAATGACAAGTTCCGGGCAAAGTTCTTTGGCTTGGAACACAGGCATTGCCGAATGTACACCATATTCGCGCGCTTTATAGTTTGCGGTCGAAAGTACTCCTCTGGACGACAAAGAGCCGATCGCAATCGGCTGGTCTTTGTATTCAGGATGACGTAAAATCTCCGCATTAGCAAAAAAAGCATTGAGATCGATATGAAATAATACTTTAGCCATGGCGGACTTCCTTTCTCAGCTCGCGCATTGATTCCACAGCACTTTCTTTTGCGCTGCCGCTTGCCATGATGGCCAGCTCCTTTAAGGAATCTTCCTCATTCAGCTGACGAATTGAGGTCGTTGTGTGGTCTTTATCTTGTGATTTGGACACATAAAAATGAGAATCCGCCCATACTGCGACAGATGATAAATGCGTAATGCACAGCACTTGGTAGTTTTTTGAGAGAGTATGCATCTTGCTACCCATTGCCAAAGCAACTTTTCCCGACACACCCGTATCGATTTCATCGAAAACGATCGTATCGATTCCTTCTTTGGTTTGGAACACGGTCTTTAAAGCAAGCATCAAGCGGGAAAGCTCTCCGCCGCTTGCCGACTTTTTCAATGAAGAAAAAGGTTGCCCCGGGTTCATGGATACCATAAACTCGATTTCATCGATTCCGTCTGCGGAAGGTTTCTTTTCCTGACATTCCACTTTGAACTTCGCATTTTCCAACATAAGATCTTTACAGTGTGTTTCGATTTCTTCGGATAAAGACTCAAATACTTTTTTTCTCGAATGTGAAAGCCGGTATGCGACCTTAAAATACGCTTCTTCGTTTGCGAGAAGTTGTTTTTCCAGTTTCTCGAAAACATCCTGACGGTGAATGATCCGATCAATCCTTGCTTCCATTTCCTTGGAACGTTCCATCATCGCATTGTAGCTGCCACCATATTTGCGATACAGTTTTTTGATTTCGTATTCCCGTTCCTGAAGTTGATCGATATCTTCATGAGAGTTCAAGATATCATTTCGTTTTTCCTGAATTGTTTCCGAAATATCCTGAAGAGAGTAGTACATGGATTGAATGTTCTCCGCCTCTTCTTCAAGAAGATCGTTTTTGCGAATGATCTTATATGTTTCATATAAATTATCAAGAATTCCGTTTTCTTTGGAAAACAAAGAAATGCACTGCTGCATTTCATCGAGATTTTGCTGGGCTCTGGATAACTGCTTGATCGTTTCCTGAAGCGAAGCTAATTCGTCTTCCTGAACGTTGGCTGCCATGATCTCGTTGAGGTCATTGGTTAGACGATCAAGCTCATCATCCGAAAAAGTTTCTTCTTTTGCTTTGGCAAGCTCTCTTTTTGATTTGCTGTATTGTTTATATGCTAATTCCGTTTTTGCTTTCAATTCGCTGTTTTTCGCATATTGATCCAGAAGATCGAGCTGAACCAATGGATCCATCAATTGAATCGTATCCATTTGCGAATGCACATCGATCAGCTTGGACATCAAAGTCTTGATAAAACTTAGTGTGGTCACTTGTTGATTGATACGGATCGTACTCTTTCCCTGATTTGTGATTGTTCTTTGAATGATCAGTTCATCCTCGATTTCAAATCCGTTATCCTCCAGCAATGCGAGGACTTCTTCATTTGGTCTGGATAATACCATCTGCAGGATCGCTTTTTCTTTGCCCTGACGAACGATATTTCCTGTGATCCGATTTCCGGATAAATATGAAAGCGCATCGATCAGCAATGATTTTCCGGCACCTGTTTCTCCGGTGATGACCGACATATCTTTTTTGAAGTCGATCAAAGCGTGATCAAATAAAATATAATCTTTGACCATTAACTGTTCAATCAAACCGTTTTCACCGTTACGAAAACCTTAAATAGTTACAATGGTTTCCGGTAACTTCTCCTTTCCTGATGCAATAACGCTGTAACTTACGTTTTCTTCGATTATAGCACAATATTTATGAACTTTACAAAACTTAATTCATTTAAATATTGGGTCTTTTATGGTGAAGATACGCCAGAGCTTCTAAATTTCCGCTTCGCCCCTTGATTGGAGAATCGATCCAATCGACCCTTTCGTAAAACTGTCTGAAATATCGATCCATATCATCCAAAATCTTTTTCCTTAAATTTGGATTTTTCAATACTCCTTTTTTATTGAGCGCCTGCGGTCCGCACTCAAATTGAGGTTTCACAAGTACAACAATCTTTTCAACATTCAATACAGAAAATACATGATCCAAGATTGTCTTGGCTGAAATAAAACTGACATCCATGCAAATGAAATCGATCGGCTCATCAAACCAACTTGCCATGATTTCTCGGGCATTGTGCCCTTCCATCTTCACTACACGATGATCTTGATCCAATATAGGATCAAGCTGCAAGTGCCCAACATCCAGTGCATACACTTTTTTCGCTTTCGCTTGCAGACATGCCTGAGTAAAACCTCCGGTGCTTGCGCCGATATCAAGAACAACTTTATCTTTGAGATCAATCGAAAAGGCCTTTAGTGCACAATCTAATTTTTCGTACGCTCTCGATACGAATTCTACTTCTTTTTTCTCGATTTCGATCACGTCTTCTTCTTTTACAAGATATGAACATTTCATGATTGTCTTTTTATTGACTTTCACACGTCCCGCTTTGATGGCATCCTGCGCCTTGGCTCTTGTCGAAAAATACTCGATACATGCTTGATCCAAACGTTTAGACATGGTTTTCCAACCTTTCAAATACGCTTTCCAAATCAATTCCCTCTTCTTTGCGCAAGACGCGCAGAGAACCTTGAGGGACGTAATGATCTTTGATACCGATAATATCGATCTGAGGATCTCTGGTATTCATCGCTTCCAAAATCGCACTCGATAAAGATCCGATCTGGCAATCCGTTTCAAAAACCGTGATCGGCAACTTCTCTTTCATAATCGTGTCAAGCATTTTCGTGTCAATCGGTTTAAAGAAACGTGCGTTGATAATCATGACTCCGAGGGAGTTTTCTTTCGCTTTCTGGATCAGACGATCCACATCCGGGCCATACGTAATCACGATCTGTTCGGGGATGCCTACAATATGGCACGTCCACGTTCCGATTTCGATTGCGTCATAATGATCGATTGCCGAATAAGGTACACTCCCTCTTGGATAACGGATGCAGAACGGTCCATCGTATTGGAAGGCCGTAAACAGCAAATTCTGTGCTTCTTTGGCATCTTTAGGCTGGCTCAAAATCAAATTCGGAATGCTGCGCAAAAATGCGATATCGTAAATTCCCTGATGCGTTTCTCCATCATCTCCGACTAGGCCGGCCCGATCAATACCAATCACAACTGGCAGATCCATTCTGGCGACATCGTGATTGACTTGATCATATGCGCGCTGCAAAAATGAGGAATACACCGAAATAAACGGATGAAGTCCGCCGACAGCCATCCCTGCCGCCATCGTCATAGCGTGCTGTTCTGCAATACCGCAGTCAAAAAAACGATCAGGATATAAGTTTGCAAACTCTAGCAGTTTGGACCCTTGAGCCATAGCCGGGGTAATGGCCACGATCTTCTTATTCGTACGGGCAAGATCGATCAATGTGTTGGAAATAACTTGAGACCATGTCAGTTCCTTTGAAGACAAGTTCATAAGCAATTGTCCGGTTTTCGGATCAAACGGTCCGACACCATGCCATTTCCCGGTCTTGTCCTGCTCCGCTAATTTATACCCTTTTCCTTTTTTCGTCAGCACATGGACCACGATCGGGCCATCGTGTTCTTTTGCTGTTTCCAGCACTTTGATCAAAGCTGAAAGATCATGTCCGTCCACAGGTCCTAAATAATCTAAATTAAACTCTTTGAATAAAGGTGCATCGACAAGGGAATCCTTTAAGGAATCACGGATATGACTCAACGAATTCAACAAATTCACACCGGTCTTGGTTTGATTCAAATTGGATTTAACATCTTTTTTCACAGTCCGATAAAAGTAAGAAGAACGCAAGTTTGTCAGACGTTTTTCGATTGCTCCGTAATTTTTCGAAATAGACATATTGTTGTCATTGAAAATGATGATCATCTTTTTATGGCTGACCCCGATATTATTCAAGGCTTCGAAAGCCATACCTCCGGTCAGAGCCCCATCCCCAATGATCGGAATGATCTCGAAATGTTTATGCTGAAGATCTCGGGCAATCGCCATGCCGTAAGCTGCTGAAAGAGATGTTGAAGAATGCCCTGCTTCCCAGGGATCATGAATGCTTTCGCTACGTTTCTGAAAACCTGAAAGTCCGTGATATGTACGAAGGGTGCCGAAATCTTTGGCTCTTCCTGTTAAGATCTTATGAGTATAAGATTGATGACCTACATCGAACAAGATCTTATCTTTTGGGGAATGAAAAACATAATGCAGCGCAATCGTCAATTCGACGACTCCTAGATTGCTCGATAAATGGCCGCCAGTCCTTGAAATGGATTCAATCAGGAATGCGCGGATATCCTGTGCCAATTCCTGAAGCTGTTTCACGGACATATTTTTTATTTGATCCGGAGATTGGATATCGGTGATTTTCATTCGTACCCTCCTTATTTACTTTTTGCGATCAAGCAGTGCGTCAATAGTTGCACGCAATTTTTGATCTTTGAGATTCAATCCAGCCAATTCACGATCGATCTCGTCTTTATATTGTTTGGCAAGCATTTTTGCTTGATCGATACCAAGCAGCGAAACGATCGTCGCTTTGTCATTTCGTGCATCACTGAGCGATTTGCCCATTTCTTCTTCGGTACTTGTCGCATCGAGTATATCATCTATAATCTGAAATTGGATCCCGATATTGGTTCCTATCTTGATCCATGTCCCCAGATCTTCCTTGCGATCAGCCAATATGGCAGCACTGACAAGAGGCAAAATCAGAAGCTGCCCGGTCTTGTAACGATCGATTTCAAGAATCTGTTCCAAAGTTGAAGTCGTTCTTTGTTCAGCCTGAAGATCCAAGCTTTGTCCTAAGATCATTCCATCACATCCGGCATATTTGCTCAGCTGCTCAATTAGGCACACTTTTTGTTCGTCTTTTACATCTGAAGCCAGCGCAACTTGAAAAGCATAAGTCAGAAGACCATCGCCGGCAAGAATAGCGGTTGCTTCATCAAAAGCTTTGTGACAACTCGGTTTTCCGCGACGAAGATCATCATCATCCATTGCCGGAAGATCATCGTGGATCAAGGAATATGTATGAATCATCTCGATTGCTGATGCCATAGGATAACCAAGTTCAACCGGAAAGCCGTAAGCTTCCAGGGCATCAAAAAGCAATTGCGGACGTACCCTTTTTCCGCCGTTCATGAGCGAATATGTCATTGCTTCTTTGACAGGAGAAGATGCAAGAGGTGCAAGAATATCTTGTAAATAAGTCGAAAACTCAGACATTGGCGTTTTCTCCTTCATCAACGAGCAATGTATTCATCTTATTTTCGAATTTTTTCAGTTGATTTTCGCATTGCTTGGAAAGTTTCAGTCCTTCCTCAAACAATTTCATTGCTTCTTCAAGTTCCAACGTATTGGAATTGAGTTGGGTCACGATCTCATCCAAACGCTGCATTGCTTGTCGAAATGTATATTTTTCAGCCATTGTCTTCCTCCTTTTCTAAGACTCGAGCCTCAAAAGAACCATCGCTTAAATGCACACGAATTACTTCGTTTTGCGTAATCTCTTTTATACTTTTTATAAGGGAATTTTGATTATCGCTCACAAGCGCATATCCTCTGGAAAGAATCTTTAATGGTGAACACGCATCAAGAAGTGCGCTTTGGCGCATCAATTGTTCACGCTTCAGCTCATTGATCCGCTTCGTGTTTTCGATCAGTTGTTTTTTGGATAAGGCTAAATTTTGTTTCTCCAGCTCGATTGTTTTCATGGGAACATTGACAAATAACTTTTGCTCCAAATTCGATAAGCTCGATTGATCGTTTGTATAGCGGATCCTGACATTGTGTGCAAGAGCGTTTGTCAAAGCATCAAGACGCATTTGTTTTTCAATAACCCATGTCAAAGGATCGTGAAAATATGGATTTCTTTTATATGTATTGAGCGTAGTTCGATATTGCTGGATCTTCTGTCCGGTTTTTTCCTTTATCCATTGACGTATGGCAACCAAATTTCCCATCATTTCGTATTGATCTTTGCTGACACGCTGAGCTGCATAAGTTGGCGTGGCAACCCGAATATCCGCTGCCAGTTCTGCCAAGGTTGTATCCACTTCATGGCCGATTCCGGCAACAAGAAAAGTTTGCAAAGACGAAATCGTTTTGACAAGATCGACATCGTTAAAACAAAAGAGATCTTCAAAACTTCCTCCTCCGCGTACAAGCAACAAAGCGTCATGTCCTTTTTGGTCTGCTCGTCTTAAGGCTTGAATCAATGTTTTCGGAGCGTTCGGCCCTTGAACCAGAGCAGGATACAATGTGATTTTCATCATCGGCCAACGCTTTCGGATCGTAATAAGCACATCCTGTAATGCGGCACCGTCTTTTGCGGTGATGACTCCAATGTCCATGATCCAAAGTGGCTGCGTTTTTTTTCTCGATTCATCAAAATATCCCATTTCGGCAAGTCTTCTTTTTCTTTGTTCGAATTCAAGATAGAGCTCGCCAACCCCTTGCGGACGCATGGCCCGTACATATAACTGTAGAGATCCACGTTGTTCGTAAATATTCACACTACCTTTAATTAGTACTTTCATGCCTTCTTCTACAGAAAATCGCAGACGATTTACATTGGAAGCAAACATCACACAACTCATTTCGCTATGTGCATCTTTGATAGAAAAATAATAGTGTCCGCTTCGATGTTTGGTCAGATTGCTGATTTCTCCTTCGATCCATACATGATCCAAAATAACATTTTGACTGATCACATTTTTAAGTTTCAGAAGCAGAGCACTGACCGGAACAATTTGTTCGCTCATATTTGATCAAGCACACCATTGATCAGTTTATACGAGTCTTCATCGCAGAATTTCTTCGCGAGATTGATCGCTTCATTGATCACAACAGGTTTCGGGATTTGGTTTTCGAGAATTTCCTGCAAAGAGATTAAAAGGATGGCTTGTTCGATCACACTGAGTCGATCAAAAGACCAGTCTTTACGTAAATGCTCGGAAATAAGATGGATATATTCTTGTTCATGTTCTACAGTCCCGATTGTCAAAGAATACAAGTATCCATCAATCTCATTGTTTCCTTTCATAGCGTCGAACACACATTTGCGAATGTCTGTGCCCAGCAATAAATGTTGATAAACGCAGCGCACGGCAATTTCACGCATATCATGTCTTGTAAGTTGTTTTGATTTTTTTTCGCTCATCACGATTCCTCCTTATGCGAAAAAAGGAAATCTTCAAAAGATTTCCTAGAAAATGAATCCGACGACATCGATCTGGATGGCTTCCGGTTTATGATCCGTCATGTAAGAAATACTTTCAAAGATCTTGTTTTGAAGTGCTGCGCAAACATCCGTGACATTTGCGTTGTAATCAACTTTGACCGGAATGTTTAAAAATAGCTTGTTGTCTTCAATACGAGTTGTAATTCCGTTTTTAAACGGTTTGCTTGACTCAAATATTTCAACATGGTCGACTTCTTCGATCACATTGGCTGCGATCGTTGAAAATACGCTTTTATTTAACGATACTGTTCCTAAGTCATCTTTCGATGAGAGCTGAATAAAATCTTTTGCCATAAAATTATCACCTTTTCTTTCCTCATTATAACAAAGTTTTGTCAAAGCACCAATCTTTCATGCTTTTTTTAGAAAGAATCTTTTTTGTTGTGTCGATGTCTTTGTGCAATTGTGCCTTCAAAGCATCGATCGAATCGAATTTCTGTTCCGGACGAATAAAATCCGCAAACAGCATCCGGATCTTTTTTCCGTAAATATCCTGATTGAAATCCAAGATATGTGCTTCGATCGTTTCTTTTTGGTTCCCGAATGTTGGATTGTTGCCGATATTGATCATTGCCCAATAGTACTTTTTATCAATACGGACATATCCTGCATATACTCCGATACGCGGGATGACCTGATCGCCGGGAAAACTTAAATTTGCAGTCGGAATTTTTAAAAGTTTTGTTCCCCGCTGATAGCCTTTTTCCACGATACCATCAATTGAATACATATGTCCGAGCAATTGATTGGCTTGTGCGATTTTTCCTTGTTTAATATAGGATTCGATCGTCGAAGAAGAAATTTTCTGATTTGCTGTTTCCATATACGGCTCAAGCCCGATGACCTCAAAACGCCCATCTTCCTTCAATGAGATGTAATCTCCGCTGTTTTTGGCTGCATAGTGAAAATCTTTCCCGCAAATAAGGAACTTCACATTCATTTTATATAAAAGATCGTGAAACTCTTTAATGGATAGTGCCGCAAAGCTCTTCGTGAATTGAAGAACATAAATTTGTTGGAATCCAAGTTCTGTCAACATAGATAACCGTTTTTCCAAAGGCGTTAAATGATCCATCGCAACATCTGGATGAAATAAAGTCCAAGGATCGGGATCAAATAAGATCACACCGCTGGATAAATGCTTTTTTTTCGCTATCTGGAACGTTTTTTCAAAAAGAAGCTGATGTCCTTTATGCAGACCATCGAAATACCCAACGCAGCATACGCTGTCGGGAAGTTGAGGCGGAATCGATGTATGATCGATCATAACCAAAGGCATTACCACAACCCCCTTTTTGAGCGATAAGTTTTCTCTTTTTCACGTTCATAGATGGCGAGGATCTTTCCTTCATGCATGATCGCGATCAAATTGTTTTTTGCATTGCATTGGATCCGCTTTCCGTTTAAAATGTCTGCAATCGGTTCATATTCGACTTTTTCCCAGTTGTCGAATGCTTTTTCCAAAGGAATCAAGGTATGTTCTTTTTTATCCAAGGGTTCTGCCTGCTCAATGGTAAATCCGCCGGCCTTTATCCTTTTCAAAGAGCTCATGACTCCGAGATTACCGCTTTTTAAAGCAGCATCACGACAAATAGAGCGTACATACGTCCCGCTTGAACACTGAACTTCAAATTCCATTTTTTGTTCATCAAGCACTTTGAAATCATAGATCGTTACATCAGCATATACTTTAGGAACTTCCTTGCCTTCTCTTTGATATTCATACAATTTTTTTCCGCCGATCTTTTTCGCAGACGTTCTGGGGACAAGCTGTTTTTGAGGTCCGATCATTGTATCCAGCAAATCTTGAAGATCATCGATCAAGACAACCTCTTGTTCTTGTTCAATTTCTCCCCAGATGTCGTCGGTCGTTGTCTGTAAACCTAGCTTCATTTGCGCTACATACGTTTTATCCTGATTTTCAAGAAATTGAAGAGCTTTGCACGCTCGGCCGCACAATACAACCAACACACCAGTCGCATTCGGATCCAACGTACCTGTATGACCGAACTTTTTTTGTTTGTATTTTTTTCTTAATTGATCGATGACATCATGACTTGTTATGCCATATGGTTTATCGATCACGAGAATTCCGTCCATTGCTATCACCAAAAACTATTTTAATTTTTTTTTTGCGGTTTGGCAACTCGCTGCTTTTTTGATCTCCATGCTTTCCTATCCGTTCAATTGTTCGTATAATGATAAACATGAAAATTCAATCTGTACTTCGCGCAATACGCAATGCCGATCGGGATTTTTCCCTGATCGAGGACGGGGACAAGATCGCCGTTGCACTTTCCGGAGGCAAAGACAGCATGCTGCTTTTCGTCGCTTTGGGAATGTATCAAAAATTTAAAGGAAAGAATTTCGAACTATGCGGGATCCACGTTGATGTGGGATTCGAAGAATTCGAACACGACTTGATGAAGGAATTTGCCAAAAAGCATAACCTGACTTTATATATCGAAAAAACAAAGATATTCGAAATCCTGCAGAACGAGCGCAATCTTCACCACGGAAAGATCCAATGTTCTTTATGCTCCACATTGAAGAAAGGAGTTCTGTTTGAAAAAGCAAAAGAACTTGGATGTAATAAGATTGCTTTAGGACATCATGGAGATGATGCCATCGAAACCGTATTTCTAAATATGATTCATGGTTCGAAGATCGCGACATTCCTGCCGAAACAGTATATGTCGAGAATGGATATGGATATGATCCGGCCTCTTGTGTATATGAAAGAAAGCGAAATTATCGGGATCACAAAGGAAAATGATATTCCAAGCGTTCGTCGTGTATGTCCTAATGATGGTTTCACTCAACGTCAGGAAATCAAACAGTTTTTGGATACCCTCTATGATAAATATCCTATGGCCCATGATAATTTTCTTTCTTCTCTTTCCAACACGAAACAAGTATCGCTCTGGAACAAAGAAAAAATCGAAAAGGAAAAATAAAGATGACATTCATCAAAACGCTAATGATATTTGTGTTGTTTCCAGCATGAACATTGGCGTTTTTTTTCCGGTAGCAATCAAATCAGAATACCGTATAAATGATCGATTTCATGCTGAATGATTTGAGCACTCAATCCGTAAAATGTTTGTTTTTTTGGTTTGAAGCGTTCATCCTTGTATTCAACGGTAATCATTTCATAGCGCACACAAGGATGAACACCGTAAACTGATAAACACGATTCTTCTGTTTGATAAGGCATTGTTTTCTTTACGATTTTCGGATTGTACATCAACAAGTAGTTTCCTTGATCGTTGATTGCAATGATGTTTTTAAGCTCCCCGATCATATTGGCAGCCATACCCAAACAGGTTTTAGAATGGGCTTGCAAAGTGTCGAGAAGATCGTTTCCGATATGTTGGTCGGCCTTTGTCGCTTTCCTTGAAGGACTGGATAAAATTGTTTCATCATGAATGATTTGGCGTATACTCATATAAGTTCCTTTCCCATTTAAACTGAATTTTATAGACGGAAGTTCAGCTTAATGATATAATTATATATAGAGGTAAGTATGTCGTTATTATCTAAGTTTAAAGAAAAAAAGTTACGAAAGCAATTCGAAAGTCATTACGAGGTAGCTTTATCTTCGGAATTCAAGATTGAAAATTCACATCACGCTGTTTATCCGGGGCGTTTTATCTTACGATTCCCTCAATGGAAATATGCGAAAGCTGACGGAACCAAAGATCATCGCAAAAAGGAAAATCAAATTGTCCGACAGGCCAGTGTGTTATGGATCGATTCGATCCGCGTCATATGTTTGGATGTATTCCAAATGAATGATCTGGTAAATCATTTGCGTGCCAAAGGATGGGCTATTACGAGTTGTAAAGAAGAGATCGAAAAGTCGAAAAAACGTAAAGAGGAGTGGGAGTGTTCATTTGAAGACATCACGATCAAAAAACTGCTCTCCCGTTTTGAAAAAAATCCGACCCGTTTTGAGGTGTATTGCGGGATGCTTTTCGAAAAGCTTGGATATGAGATCAAAGTCACTCCACCGGTCAATGACGGAGGATATGATCTTTATGTGTTCAAAGGCGGGACTCCTTTCGGGCTTGCTGAATGTAAGTTGTATGCTCCATCCACGAAAGTTTCACGACCGGTCATTCAAAAACTTGTGGGAGCCAATGAAATTGAAAAGGCGCCTCATTTGTTTGTGATTACGACAAGCTCGTTCACAAAAGAAGCGGTTGAATATGCGGCATATACAAATGTGGAGCTGATCGACGGCAAAAAAATTCTTGAAATGATCGTAAAAATCTTCGATCGAAGCGAGATTCCCGAACCGGGACTTCTTCCTCTGGAAACGGAAGATCTGTTTCGATACATGCCGGAAGATTTGAGAAATGAATTAAAAAAAGCGAAATGAAATTCGCTCAGAGTGTTGACAAACTACCTATTTTGAAAAAATTAAATTTCAATAAAATAAAAGTGGGTAAAAAGGTCTAAAAAAAGAGTAATATTAGGTACTTAAATACCTCAAATTGCTCTTTTTTTATTCATTTGTGGGAGAAAAATAAAAAGCTGTGACAAAGCCGATTTGAAAAATCGACTTTGTCAACAGCCTGAGCGAAATGAAATTCGCTTTATTTTTCTTATAAAAACCCAAGAACAGAGACTTTTCCCTGTATATACAGGTGGGTAAACTGTGTTAAGTATTAGGATCCCCACACGTAGCGGGTCTTCAACACAACTTATCAACGTCCGTTTTCCCTTATCTCAACTTGTAGGAAAAATTATATATCCTTGGGCAACTCTTATGATACTCAAAGTTTGTTGACAATGCAAGTCCTTCCATCTGAAAAATATTGTATTGCTTTTTACAGTATTTTTTCATCTTTTCCAAAAAATAGGGTATAATGTTATTCAAATAGAAAGAATGTAGATCCTATGGAAAAGAAAATTGAACGCTTCTTCCTAAAAAATCATATTGATTCATCTGAAATTAAATATATCAAACGGGAAGATGGCAAAACTTGTATTTATTTGATTGATGGTCGGATCATAAATACATACACTCCGTTAAAAACGATTGTGGATGAATTGCCAATCGACCAGTTTTTATCGATCAACAAAGGAATTGTGGCTGCGACAAGTCGTATTGTCAACATCAAGGATGACTTGTATACAATGAGAGATGGCAGCATTTTTAAAGGTCGGGCCAGAATGCCTCGATTACTGAAATACGAACAGGAAAAAAAATTTAATTCCTATCGAAAAAGCCAATCACTTGAAATTGACGCGCAGTGTTCTATTTTCGAACATTGTCCCCTTCCCTTTGCTTTAATTGGGATTGAGTATGAACACGATGGTCACGAACTGGATTATATTGTCCACTATGCGAATCCTTCATGCTTAAAACTGTTTAATAAAAAGGAGGAGGAAGTGATCAATCAATCTCTTTATTTATTCAATATCGAAAAGAAATTATTGATCTTGATGGCTGATATCGCATTGAACGGAGGTCACAGAATCTCGAATTTATTTTTTCCGGATACTCACGAGGTTCTATGTTATCAGCCGGAAGACGGCTTTTGCGCTCTGCTCATGCTTTCGTAAAATACCCGAATAAAAAGCGGAAGGAGTTAAATTTCCTTCCGTTTTTGTTATAAAGATTTTTATTTTGCGATTTCTTCGACTTCCACAGCATTGACCAACCAGCGTTGTTCGACGCCCACACCCACACAAGTCGAAAGCGTAAGCACCTTTGAATCCTGAGTAATATCAAGATCTCGATTGACGATTGCTCCCAGCGTGTTCCGTAATTCATCAATGTAATCTTGGAAATCGGTCGGATCTTTAAATTGATAGTTTCCCAAGATGTAGCGATCATCAAACGTCACACAAGAAAAAATCTGATATTTAATTGTTTTATCAGGCGTGTACACATAAATGTACGGATTTTCCTGCATGAACGATTCTTCTTTATATTTTTGCAAATCCGAGAACATGGCATCATACGATTTGTCGTCTGCGAATACAGTATGACCATACATAATCGTCACCGGATCACTGAAATCTTTCGTATTGTATTTTTCGATATAAATGGATCCGGTTTCATTAGTCTCATTGCGAAGTGTTGTCGTCAAATACTTTTCATCATCTTCGCTTTGCATGATGGGATAGTCAATGGATGTATTCGGGATGTAGATCCACCCGATTACTTCCGAGTTGATTTTGTCTAATTCGGCAAAATCGATCGTTTTCTCTATTGGATCATCAGAATGGTTGACCACTTCTTCTTGAACTTCAGTATATTCTTTTTGTGCTTTGCTCACTTCTTTTTCTTTAGAATTAGAACATCCGCCAAGCACAAGGGCGAACGCCATCAATCCAAGAGTCAAAAATCGTAAACTTTTTTTCATCGCGCTTGTTCTCTCTTTCTTTTTATTGATTTTCTTATTCGGACGGCACTTCTTCATAGTAGGTCTGCATGATCCATTGTTGAAGGCTGTCTTCGTCCACATTAAATACAGTGCGTCCTCCTTTGTAATTTTCATCAAAGAAGGCCTCCCCAGGAATTTGGATCAGCTGACTTGGATCAAAATTCATATGAAGCATTTCGGTTCCCAAGTACGTGACATCTTCCAAGCTGATGTTGGTGTGCATATACGGCTGCAGCGCATTGTACAAAGACAATAGCAATCCGAGATCCTTTTTTACCGCATTGACACCTTGAGTATAAAATGCGGTGATATACTGTTTTTGACGATTCAGTCGGCCAATCCTTGAATGCCTTCCACTTCATCTTCGATATTTCCTTTTTTGTCGACCCCTACCAGTAGGATATTGATCATATCATCATTATACTTGTAGTTTTTTCCTTGATATGTAACATAATATCCTTCCTGATTGGTTTGATTCTCGTTCCGTATATTTTCGCTTCCTTTTGATCGCAAGTACCATACCCCGCCTACGATCGCAAGATTCAATAATATGAGGACGGAAAGGATCCCGATAATGATTTTCTTCAAACGAGCCATAGTTTATGCCTCCCCTTCTTTGAGTGAAAAAGCCGAAGAAACAGCAAGAACGCTGCTCTCCGGCTTTCTTCATGCCTAGACATTCACACAATACATATTTAAACAATTTGTTTGATAACTTAAATCTTAGAATCCTGTGTTAGGAGATTTTTTTGCTGTTGAAGTTTTTGTTGTTTTTGCCGGAGTTTTCACTGGAGCTTTTGTTGAATCTTTAGCTGGTGCTTCATATTCAACCGCAACAACTTCACCTTTTGCGTTTACATAAGAAGCGATGACTTCCCATTCGCCGTTTGCCATTTTATGCATAACATAAACTGGTTCTCCCGGTTTGAATTCAGTTCCGCTCATATCAAAAGCGAGTTCAACTTTTTCTTTCAAAGACACTTCTTTGTCGTCGATTTGTGCGTTGTAATCAGCACCTACAACCACAACTGTCGCACCTTCAGGTGCTTTGTATCCTGCGTCGGCAAGAATACCAAGGACTTTTTCGTTTGTATCTACTTCTTTAGCCGTTTCTTCATCCAAAGTATCTTTAACGATGTCGACTTTTTCACCGTTTACTGTTCCTGTCGCATTAGGAGCTTGTTCAACCGTATATTCGATGACATCACCGGCAGTAGAACTATTGTCTGCTGCGAAGACAGGGGCTGCGCCAAACATCATCGTAGCTGCTAAGCACGCACCTGCAATTTTTTTCATAATAATTTTAACCACGGAAAACCATATGGTTTAGGATATGGTCGGAGTGGTCTTCTCCTTTCTTTAATATTTTTGTTATGTTGTTTGTAATCTTGTTTCTGTCAGGTATTTTTTGGATTTTTCCAATAACTTGAGTTTTTTGTAGCTTATGCTGCCATTATTTACTTTTACACCCGTTAATGTACGTATGTCAAAATATCCTGTCTTTCTTCTTCCGAATATGAAATATTCGTTATTTTGATATTGTACTTTATCAAATAGCCGATATCTGTGTACAACGTATTCAGCCTGATTACGTTTCCGTATACCATGTTTGGTTGGTTTGGTTTTGTGTATTTGTCTGTTATGACAGCGCACCTTCTTTTGATAGTAATAATATGGCAATGGTTCTGCTTTCGGATTTTTCGAAATACATCTTGCATCTACATAATGCTCTTTCGGAAGATTGTTCCCAATACGGGTGTTCTTGGTGATGTATCCGTACGTCATGTGAACATCCGGGTATATGTTTTTCAGCATATCATAGCATGACCATCGCATGATTCCCATGAAGGCGGCATCTTTGAATGACATACCGCGTTTGATTGTTTTTGGTAATATTACTTTTCCGTTATGATATCCGGTATGACAGGTTTCACATAGTGTAATCAGATTGTTTGGTGCATTGCCGCCAGTCTGTCTGGATTCTATATGATGGACATTTAAAATGTTATCTTTCGAACGTCCTTTACAGCATTGGCAGGTGTGGTTATCACGGAATAATACGTATTCGCGTACATTCCAAAAATCAAGCTGTTCACCTTTTTGGTATTGTACACCATGAATATCCGGGTGTTTGATTTTTTGGATGTCAAAACTTGCCGTTTCAATGAGAATGGTTTTTGTCGGCAGTAGTTTATGGACGTTTGCAATAACCGTTAAATGACATTGTATTCTCTGCCGGATGCTTGGTGCTAACCATCCCGGTTTCCTGCTATGTGTCCGGTTTTGAAAGCGTGGCTTGCGATATCGTGTTTTACGGCTTCTACGTGAACGTCTTAATTCGCGTCTGGCAGCAAGCAGTTTTACAATGTCATTACGGAGTTCTATTTCTGCAGCATAAAGTTCCTTTTGCTTGGTTGTTGCAGAGAGTCCGATCTGTTTACTGCCGGCGTCTACGCCCAGTGTAATGTCTTGTGTATAATGTGTACTGTTATATAGTAACTGAATTGTGAACGGACAGCGCTTTATAACTTTTGCTTTGCCTGATTTGAGTAAATGTCTTACTTTACCATGCCGTTCGGTTGGCATAAGCGGCTGTCCTGATTGATCCAATACGTATACCATTCGAATGGCACTCCTTTCTTGATAATCGAATTATAACGCAGTCTACATTATGGAATAACATAGACTGTAAGCAGCCTTCGCCAATGTTATGTAAGGTTTTAAGACGAAGTCTTTGACTGACGCACGGATCCTACCCCTCAGATCGGTTTAACGACAGTCCTTAGAGCAGTGAGCTAGGCTGTATACTCACCGGTAACTATTTACGGTTGATAAGTATCATTCCGCTATTCTTACATAACGTAGCCCGTTAAGGCTTAGGCTAGTCAATTATGGACTTTTGCAAGCCCATTACTCTTTAGAGTATGGGTGATTGACTTTCTTCATCTACCTTTCTAAACATCATGTACTGTGTGACAGTGGGAAGAATCCTGTCCGTTCCCACATTGACAAGATCTTCTCGCCAATACAAATACTATACCTGTTTATGAAAAAAATATCAAAGCAATTCAGAGAATTTCTTTTTATTTTTTAATTATCCTGATAGTTAATACTTATATATTGGTTCTTATTAAGCAAAATGATATATATATAACATGAAAAAAGTTAAATTTTTTTACGAAATTTTAGTAATTATCCTCTAACATAAAGTTCTTCGACAAATGCAACACCAGATATTATGTCAACTACGATTCCTACAATTCCTGTTGTGTGTACTCTTTGAAAAAGAAAAAGGATTTCCGATAGAGATAACAGGGCGGTGGCAAACTTCCCTATTGGTGAGGATAATTTTCTTACCGCCTATCGTAATTTGATATCTTCATAAGGTGCTTCAAAATATTCGTCTGTTGTGCCTAAAAAATAAAACTTTTCTTCTCAAGAGATATTTCTCTTTTATGCCGCCTTGCGGTGATCGCTGCATTGCGGATAACAACTTTGCAAAATCCATTAAAAGTATACATGATGTGTTCTTTGTATAATTCTGTACAAGCCATAGAAATCCCATATGGGGCGGGTACATGGTTTACGGTTGCTTTTGACTGTTATCGATAGTTCTGATAAATTGTTGAATTTCAAAATTTACTTGCTCTGGATTATCCCCATTTGCGAAATGTTTAGCATTTTTAATAAAATGTAACGGATACCCTGTTTGTTTTGCCCATTCTTTGCAATATGCCTTTACTTTGCCTGTACGATCTCTATCCCCGACAAGTATCAGCACAGGAAATTGGAACATAACATTTTCGTTTTCATGCTTAAATTTTTCATATGCTATTTTCATTTGGTTAATAATATCTGACTTTGAAAGTGGTTTTAATATTGACATCATCTTTTGGTAAGAATAGTCTGTTTCAGAAATTGACTTTGCTATACTTTTTCGTAAAATAGTTGCCGGAAACCACTTTGCCATTGGCGCCACTTGTTTTAACCACCATAAATCCGATTTTGAATAGTATTGCACTCCTAATGGAGTTGTATCTAACGCTACAAGTCCTTTTACCATGTCAGGATACATGGCAGCAAAATGTTGACTTGAATAACCTCCCATAGACATTCCAACCAAAATAGTTCTATTTATATTTTCTTTTTGAAGAATAGAATGTAATATTTCCGCCGTATCACGATAGGAAAATCTCTGATAGGGTCTTGATAATCCATGCATGGGTACATCCCAAAGAACTATTGTATATTTATCAGAGAAAAACTCGATCTGTTTCTCAAACATTGTATGATCTGCCGTTGCACCATGAGTAAAAACAATACAATCAACACCATCATCTTTTTTGTCAACCCAATAATGGACATTTCCTCCCTGTGCTAAAATTTGCTTATGCTGCACTCATCAATCCTCTCTTTCTGTATATATCTTTTTCCATAAATCAATAAGTTCCGCAATCTCGCTTTCAATTTCAGCAGGAATAATTTGCCCGGAACGATATTTATTTAGCATATATCCATCAACTGCATAAAAGATCTCCGAATACATAGATTTCAAATCTATATCTTTCCGAAAAATAGAGAGATCTATTTTTTCAAATACAATAGTTTCACCTGCATTACTTGCTTTTGAATAGCTTCCTCTATTTTCGGGTATTTTTCATAATATGCTCTTAATGAAAACGCATATATGTGTGGGTATTTCCGCATAATAGAGCATTTAGATAGCAGACTCCTTTTTAACATTTCAAAAAAATCAGATGTTTCTAAAGTCTTGTATTCTATAATTGCTTTTCTTGTCATTTCAATAGAATTTTTCCACAAATACATATACAGTTCTTTTTTGTTAACGAAATAGTGAAATAGCAATGCTTTTGAAACGCCTCCCTCTTCCGCTATTTCAGACATGGGCGCTTTTTTATAGCTGTTTTCTGAAAACACTTTATAAGCAGCATTGACAATCCGCTGTTGTTTTTCTATTGATAAATCGAAAAATTTATTGTTCATATATCCTCCGCATTAACTGTATCGGTTAATATAAGCACATTATCATCCTGTTGACCGTTTTTGAGAAGAGGGATATATAATAAAATTGCACAATGTTATGTGCTGTTTGCTAGACGTGGGAAAACCGCTATAGCTTCATCACTCCTTTTTGTGGTCTTGTCACACAATTCATGAAAGCATAAAAAAAGCGACGCTCCTGTTCTCCCGTGTAGGGATAGAGAAACGCCGCATTCAGCTTGAAATCCTTTTTATTCAAGCAAATCTATTTCAGATCTGAGAACAAATCACTCGAATAGACTCCTTCATTGATTAATTTTTTAAACGAAGCGACAACTTCCGGCTTATCTTCCTTAAACGTGACTCCAAACCACTTGTCGTTTGTCTGAAGCACCTTGACATCAAATTCATGTTTTGGCAGTTGTTCGCCGATAAAAATCGGCAGCAAATATTCTGCGGTATCGATTTGATCTTTGTTTTCTTCAAAAAATTCAATAAAACCTTTTTCCAGACGTTTTACAAAACTCGGTGTTAATCCCCACATATTCATAGAAACAAAAGAGTTCACATCCAGTTTCCGTCCATCTGTTTCAGCTCCGTCTTTCGTTTTAACAATATTTTTCGTTTCTTTGATATCAATCAGTTCATTGTTGCTGTTGACTTTACAAACACCACGGGTTACGCCTCCAAAATCCGATAACGTGTTTTTCAACAGGAAACCACCCATACAATAATGATCCGGATCGTTTTCATCGTATTGTTCCAAGAAATCATGGATCTGAACAAACGCTTCCTTACCGTAATAATCATCTGCATTAATTACGACAAAAGGTTCTTTGATCAGTTCTTTACAGGCAAGCACCGCCTGACCGGTACCCCAAGGTTTTGTACGATTTCCTTCGTAAACAATGCCTTGTGGAAGATCATCCAAAGACTGATAAGCGTATTCGACTTCTACTTTGTGTTCCTTGCACATTTTTTCGATCCGATTTCCGATCACTTCCATAAAATCCGGTTCGATATCTTTGCGAATGATAAAAATGATTTTATTAAAACCCGCTTCGATCGCATCATGAATTGAATAATCCATGATGATCTCACCATTTGGTCCGACACCCTCCAATTGCTTGATTCCTCCGCCGTAACGCGAACCAAGTCCGG
The DNA here is from genome assembly GCA_000403415.2 of Firmicutes bacterium M10-2. GTDB lineage: Bacteria > Bacillota_I > Bacilli_A > Erysipelotrichales > Erysipelotrichaceae > Dubosiella. The sequence continues at coordinate 180,874 of KE159692.1, read as the reverse complement.
CAGCCATAATTACTAATGCTGTTTTCATAAAGCCTCCTCTAAACTTTTATATTCTAATGTGTTATCTACGATATTAGCAAAAACTTGCATAGCGCGCAACGGGTATTTTCCGTTAGCCACTTCTCCTGTCAACATAATCGAAGAGGCTCCATCATATACCGCATGAAAAACATCATTCGCTTCTGCTCTTGTCGGAACTGCTCTTTCAACCATCGAATCAAGCATTTGAGTCACAACCATATACGGTTTTCCTTCTTTTTTGCAGAGCGTTTCAATTTCATGCTGCACAATAGGCAGACGCTCAATTCCTACCGCATTTCCCAAATCTCCTCGCGCAATAACAATCTCATCACAATAAGGAAATAAAGATCTTAAATTGTTGAATCCACTTTCGCTTTCGATCTTTGCATAAATTCTTGGATGGACATTGTATTCATCGAACACTTTCCGAAGAGCTATGAGATCTTTGGCATCTCTCACAAAAGGCTGCATCACACTGTCTACACCGAATTCTTTGATCTTTTGAATATTTTCAATATCTTCTTGACTGATTGGCGCTTGAAGGAGCTCTTTATGCTCGATCGCAATACTTTTGTTCGAAAACAGCTTTCCGCCCAAAATAATTTCACATTCTAAATAATCCCCGGTATTTTTTTTGACTTCCGCAAGAATTTTGCCGTCATCAATCAAAAGACGATCTCCTTTCTGACCGTTTTCGACCACGATCGAAGGAACCGGAATCTCGGTCGGAAGTTTTATGATATCTCCGCACAGCAAATGTTTTGGTTCATTTAAAATTCCGACACGCAGCTCAGGCCCTTTCATATCGATCAAAAGCTCCACCTTTTTTTGCGTTTCCTTTTCCGCAAAACGCAGCGATTCGATCCACGACCTTGCCTGAGATAAGGAAGAATGCGAAAGATTTAAGCGGATTCCTGTCATTCCTGCTTGAATTAAACCGATCAACTGTTCCTTTGTATGTGAACAAGGGCCAAAAGTTCCGAAAATTCGCACTTTTTTATTCATTTTCATCTTTAGCGATTTCAATATGCAGTTCTTCAAGCTGTTTTGGATCCACCGGAGTCGGCGCTTTGGACATCGGGCATTTTGCTGCCGCATTTTTAGGGAACGCAATTACATCGCGAATCGAATCTGTTTCCGCAAGGATCATTGCTACCCTGTCAAATCCTAACGCGAGCCCACCATGAGGAGGAGTTCCATATTGGAATGCATCAACAAAGAACCCGAATTTGTTTTTGATGTCTTCATCGTTCAAACCAAGCAATTTGAAAATTTTCTTCTGAAGCTCGTTGTCGTAAATACGCATGCTTCCTCCACCAAGTTCATATCCATTCAAAATAATATCATAAGCATTTGTTTTCACTTTGGCCGGATCACTATCCAACAAAGGAAGATCTTCTGTCTTTGGCATCGTGAACGGATGGTGTTCGCTGACAAAACGTCCTTCTTCTTCGCTCCACTCAAACATCGGGAAATCAACAACCCATAGGAATGAAAATTCGTTTGGTTTTTTCAATCCTTGCTGACTGGCAATCTCATTACGAAGAGCACCTAAAGCGTTGCACGCTTTGCGCCATTCATCCGCAACGATAAAAATCGTATCCCCGTCTTTTACGCCCATTTCATCAATCAAAGCTCTTTCTTCTTCGGCGGATAAAAACTTTTTGGCAGGACCGGACAGCGCGCCTTCGCTCATTTTGAATACAACAAGTCCTTTCCCTCCGTTTTTCTTAACAAAATCTGTTAACTTTTTGACTTCCTTATTGGAGGCATGAAATTGTTCGGCAGTAAAACCTTTGATTGTTTTCACACCTTGAAACACAGGAAATTCGCTCTGTGCGAACAGTTTGCTGAGATCATGGAATTCCATTTTGAAGCGATTGTCCGGTTTATCGGATCCGTAGCGATTCATCGCATCGGTCCAGGAAAGTTTCAAGAATGGACGAGGCACGTCAATCCCTTTCACTTCTTTCATGACTTTGCACAGCATTTCCTCGGTAAATTCCATAATTTCCTGTTCAGTCAAAAACGATGTTTCGATATCAACTTGAGTAAAGTCGGTCTGGCGATCTGCCCGAAGGTCTTCGTCACGAAAACATCTTGCAAATTGATAATATTTATCGAATCCGGCAATCATAAGCAACTGCTTATACAGCTGAGGAGATTGAGGTAAAGCATAAAAAGATCCCGGATGAACTCGGCTTGGCACTAAATAATCACGTGCTCCTTCCGGAGTTGATTTGCCCAGCATCGGCGTTTCGATTTCAAGAAATCCGTTATTGTCCAGATAATCGCGCAAAGAGCGGCTGATGGCATGTCTTGTCTTCAGTCGTTGCTGCATAATCGGACGGCGAAGATCCAGATAGCGATATTCCATTCGGGTATCCTCTAAAGCATCGGTTTCATCGGCAATGATGAGAGGAGTCGTCTTTGCGCTGTTGATGATTTTTACTTTATCGACAATGACTTCGATTTCTCCTGTTGGCATGTTTGGATTGATATCTTTTCTTCCTTCAACAACACCTTCTGCTTCGATAACGTATTCATTGCGGACATCTTTTACTTGAGGGGCGATTTCTTCATCAAAGACAAGCTGGCAGATTCCTGTGGTATCGCGCAAGTCGATAAAACATAACTGTCCGAAATTTCTTTTTTTGGATACCCAGCCGACAAGTTTTACTCTTTCTCCGATATTTTCCTTTCTCAATGATCCGTTGTATTGTGTTCTATATGTGCTCATAATTATTCCTTTCCGTGGTCATGATGATGGTGTTCTTCTTCGACTAGATTTTGATCTAGAAAATCAATCAGTTGTTCTACAGGAACTGAAACCTGCTCTTTTTTATCAAGCAGTTTGATCGTCACGGTTTGCTCTTCGATCTCCTTATTACCGATCAAGATTGCCGTTTTTGCATGCAATCGATCGACCGATTTGAATTGCCCTTTAAACGAACGATTCATCATATCCATATCGCTTCGATATCCGTAAGCGCGAAGTTCTGTCAATACTTCAAAAGCATATTGTTTCGCTTCCGGATCAAGAACCATGACATATGCGTCCAATCCATTATTCTCTTCTAAATTGATTCCTTCCGCTTCCAAAGCAATGAGCAGACGTTCCAAACCTAAAGCCCATCCGATTCCGCTCATATTTTGAGGTCCTCCGAAATACGGAATCAGTCCGTCATAACGTCCTCCGGCCAAGACCGTGGATTGTGCTCCCATTTCTTTATTCATAGACACGATTTCGAATACTGTATGCGTATAGTAATCCAGTCCGCGAACTAATGTATCTTCCACTTCATAAGGGATTTCCAGACTTTCAAGCACATTGCATACTGTGGCAAAGTACTGTTTGCTTTCTTCGGTTAAATAATCCCGCATGCTTGGCGCATGTTTCATACATTCCTTGTCGTGATCGATTTTGCAGTCGAGCAGACGCAAAGGATTTTGTTCGTATCGACGCTTGCAGTCAGCACAAAGATCGTCCACATACGGAGCAAAATATTCTTTCAACGCTTTGCGGTAAGCGCTTCGGCTTTCGTCATCTCCTAATGTATTGAGAAGGACTTTGATGTCATTGAGTCCGAGTGCTTTCAAGATCGAATATGCCAATACAATAACTTCGACATCCGCATAAGGGTCTTTTACACCAAGAGATTCCACACCGAATTGATTAAACAAACGAAGCCTTCCTTTTTGCGGCCTTTCATGTCTTGCCATTGGGCCCATATAGTAAAGCTTGACCGGAAGATCGGGATTCGCATACATCTTGTTTTCCACAAAGCTGCGTACTACTCCTGCAGTTCCTTCCGGACGCAAGGTCAGCGAAGTGTTCGAGTTTTCAAGCTGGAACGTATACATTTCCTTATTGACCATATCGCTGGAATCATTTTCGCGCTTGAACACGTTCGTGTGTTCGAAGATCGGCGTACGAATTTCATTAAAATCATACAAATAGCAGAAATGACGAAGCGTTTGTTCCAACGCCTGCCATTTTGATGAAGAAGCCGGCAGGATATCCTGCGTTCCTCTAGGGATCTGATAACTCATTTCTTTTCCTCCTATAAAAAAAGCGCTCTTAAAACGATATAAGGACGCTATTGCGCGGTACCACCTTATTTCTTACGTTTCAAGTAAGCGCTCTTGTCTTAACGCGACGATACGATCAGGCATTTCCTCCTGATTCCTCCAAAGTGTCAAAAATATCTTTGTGTTAAAATTTCTCAGCTACTCATTTCTCTCTGTAAACAACAAAAATTATTTTCCTCTTTTTCAATGGATTAATTGTCTAAATTTGTTACATTGTGATATACGTTCTGCACATCATCGACATCATCCAACAATGTCACAAGACGTTTGAATAGATCTTTGTCTTCTCCTTCGAGCTCAACTGTTTCATTAGGAACCATCTTATCCTCAAGAACGATAAATTTCACGTCCGGAATCAATTTTTCGACCACTGCTTTGGCGTCATCCAATTGGTTTGGCTCTACTGTAATCGTCATATATCCTTCTTCGATTTCGATATCATTAAGATCGATATCATTTTCGATCATCGCATCCATCATCGCTTCTTCGTCATCATATTGGATCACAATCACGCCAAGATGCTCATAACCGAAAGAAACAGATCCTCCAACACCTAATTTTGCATGGCTCTTATTGAAGCATGCACGAAGATTGGCAATCGTACGATTGGCGTTGTCTGTCAAGCAGTCAATGATAATCGTGCTTCCGCCTCCGCTTCCGAATCCTTCATATCGAGCAGATGAAAAGTTTTCATCTGCACTTGATTTCGCTTTTTCGATTGCCCGCTTGATGACATCAGCCGGAACGTTGTTCGCTTTTGCACGTTCTATCGCTTTTTTCAACGTTTGGTTCATGTCCGGATTCGGATCTCCGTTTTTCGCTGCAACTAGGATTTCTTTAGAATATCTAGAATATACTTTTGCTTTTTGATTGGCCGTTTTCTGCATTGCTGCCGCACGGACCTCAAAGTGTCTACCCATGTTATCTCACCTTTCACTAATTTTTTTTAGTATATCAGCTGAATTACGATTATTCAACTTTTGCATATCTCTCAATAATCTTTTGAACGAGCGGATTGCGGACCACATCACTGTCCAGCAAATGGACGATTTCGATTCCATCCACTCCTTCCAGGATCTCACATGCCTGCGTAAGGCCCGAGTCCTTTTTGCGTATCAGATCAATTTGTGTAACATCTCCGGTCACAATCATTTTTGTATTCCTTCCCATACGGGTCAGAAACATTTTCATTTGGGCCTTTGTCGTATTTTGAGCCTCATCGAGAATCACAATCGCATCATTCAACGTACGACCGCGCATAAACGCCAAGGGAGCAATCTCGATAACTTCTTTTTCGATATAACGCTCTACTAGTTCAGTTCCCAGCATTTCATTAAGGGCATCGTAAAGTGGTCGTAAATACGGATCGACCTTTTCTTTCATGTCGCCAGGCAAAAAACCCAAAGACTCTCCCGCTTCAACTGCCGGGCGTGTCAAAATGATTTTTTGGACTTTTTCTTTTTTGAGTTCCGACACAGCGTATGCAACCGCAAGGTACGTCTTACCTGTTCCGGCAACCCCGGTCGAAAACACGATTTCATTTTTTTCCATCGCTTCGCACAAGATGGTCTGTCCAATCGTTTTCGGATAAATCAGCTTGCCACTTTTCGTCTTTGCGATCGGTCCGTGTTTTTTTGCGCTAAATTGTTCCAGATTCCCTTTTTTCGCCAAAAGACACAAGTAAGATACATCGCTTTCAAGTAAGTTCTCAAACGCTTCGATCCGCTCAAAACATTTTCGAATAACTAATTTTATTTCTTCTTGATAGGGCTCTTCGATCTTGATTGTGTGTGCACGAACAACGATTTTTGTGTCAAACGCTTTTTCAATCGTTTTTATATTTTTATCGTTCGTTCCCAAGAAACATTGAAAATCTTCCATCGAATACTCAGAACAGTCTATAATTTGATATGACAAATCAGTCCTCCTTGTTTCATTGATAACAGAAAAAAAATCTGCAGAACTGCAGATTATTTACCTCTACGAGCTTTGCGTGCAGCTTCAGATTTTAATTTTCTGCGCACACCAGGTTTAACGTAAAATTCTCTTTTGCGGGCCTCAGCAAGGGTGCCGTTGCGAGATACTTGACGTTTAAATCTTCTCAAAGCGTCATCTAATTGTTCGTTTTCTTTAAGAACAACTTTTGGCATGAACAAAACCTCCCTTCCCGAGTTGTACATTAAGATTATACCAAATTTTTTTAAGAAGGCAACCCTCCGATTAAAGAAAATCTATTTATTTTTTAATCAGCGATATTTATGGATGCATTCTCTGACTGCGACATGATCGCCGATCCATGGAGCTCTTCCGTTTTCGCGATAAATAAACACTTCATCGCCTTTTCCGAGAAGAAGGATCGTGTCGCCTTCTTTCGCACTTTCGACAGCTTGCCGAATCGCTTCGTAGCGATCTTCGATAAATATGTTTGTGGTCTTTTTGATTCCTTCTTTGATTTGATCAGCGATTTCTTTCGGATCTTCATCACGTGGGTCATCCTCGGTCAAAATCACAAAATCACAATACTTATCTGCTAATTCTCCAAATACTTTCCGTTTGGCAACATCTCGCTTCCCTGCCGAACCGAATACCGCGATCAAGTTTCCGTTTTCTTTCGTAATTGAACGTCCGAATTCCATGACTTTCTCCATACCATCCGGTGTATGAGCGAAATCCACAATCACATTAAAATCCTGGCCTTCCTTGATCTGCTCTAGGCGGCCTTGCACTTGAGGGATCTCTTTGCAAGCCTCGATGATTTTTTCAAGCTCTACTCCTGTTTCGTGAAGTGCCGCAATTGCCGCCAACAAGTTGTAAATGTTATAAGTAGCGACTAAGTTGGTCATGACCGAATAAGTCTGTCCTTCATATACAAGATCAAAATGGGACGCTTCACTGGTCATTTCGATATATGTAGCCCGATAATCTGCTTCATTATCGATTCCGTAAGTGATGACGCGCGCCTTGCAAAGACCGGCAAGATCGGAAAATTTCGGATCATCGCAATTCAAGATACATACGCCGTCACTTTTTACCCGATCTTTGAACAAGATGCTTTTAGCGTCGAAATAATTTTCCAATGTTCCGTGAAAATCAAGATGATCATACGTAAAGTTCGAGAAAATCGCTACATCGAAGTTAATTCCGTTGACCCGACCTTGAGCCAATCCATGGGAGCTGACTTCTAGAGCGCATGCTTTCATACCTGCATTGACCATATCAGATAATTTCGACTGGAGGAACAAGGCATCTGGCGTAGTCAAATCAGGCATAAGTTTTACATCTCCGTATTCGATCGCAATCGTACCGATATATCCGCAAGGCTCGATTGGATCAAGCATAGAACGAATTAAATTGGCGATCGTACTCTTTCCGTTGGTTCCTGTAATTCCGTACATCGTCATCTTATCCGAAGGCTTTCCGTAAAAAATACGGGCGCATTGATTCATAGCTTCATTGACATCATGAACGCGGATATAGATTACACCATCGTGCTTATTTTCTATGTTGCGGGAATGCACAATACAGATTGCTCCGTTTTCAATAGCCGAATCAATAAAATCATGCCCATCATAAGTCAATCCCGGTAAACAGAAATACACATTTCCTTCTTTGATCTTTCTTGAATCGAAACTCAGACCAGTCACGTTAACTGTCGGAGCATTTTTGAATAATTTGCTTAATCGCATAGTGCTTCTTCTCCCTTTATCACTTTTCCGAAATAATGATCGTTTTCGATCTTTTCAAATTGAATATGCATACGGCCGCTTAAGGGCTGATTGCTTTCAATCACAATCGGATGATATTGATTGGTATAACCATACCATTGCCCGTCAACCTCTTTTTCAATAAGGACATCTCCGTGATCGAAACGACTCATATCTTGTCTGCGTAACGATTTTGAAAGCGTCAGCAGTCGTTCCACTCGTTCTTTGGCGATTGTTCCGTGCACAGTACCGGGCATTTTTTCAGCAGCCGTTCCTTTTCGTATCGAATACGGAAAGACATGCATAAACGAAAAACCGATTTCTTTTAAATTGTTAAAGGTTTCTTCAAACTCTTCATCGCTTTCCTGTTTGAACCCGGCAATGACATCCGTCGAGATTGAAATGTCCGGGATTTCCTTTCGCAAATAATCGATACGATCTTTAAACTCCTGAACCGTATACGGACGATTCATCCGTTTTAACGTAGCGTCGCTGGCAGATTGTATCGGAATATGCAAATGATGAAGGATACGCGGCTCATTTTTCATCAACGCAATAAATTGATTATTGACCTCATTCATTTCAATACTTGAAATCCGATATGTTATTTGTTCATTTGTATTTTCGAGCAGTGCAGACAATAAGTCGGTTAAATCTTTTCCGTCATAATGATAGCGCCCTGTATGGATTCCGGTCAGGACAATTTCAAGATGACCTTTTTTTTCAAGATTTTGCGCGATCGAAATCACTTCTTCCAACGGTAGAGAGCGCTCCCTTCCTCTTGCGTACGGAATGATGCAATATGAGCAAAACTGATTGCATCCGTCTTGTACTTTCAAAAATGCGCGATGTTTCGACTCGAATTGTTCGATCGGCATAGATTCAAACGCAAAGATTTCATTGACATTTTTTATTTTTTCTATTGAATGTTTTTCATTGACGTTTGTGACGATCAAATCTGCAATCTTATTTTTATCACGGGTGCCGATCAGTAAATTAGCACCGATTTTTTCTTTTTCTTCTTCACTGGCTACTTGAGCATAACATCCGATCAGCACACTGTAAGCATCGGGATTTTTCTTTTTTGCTTTATGGAGCATTTGTCGGGATTTTGCAGCCGCCGTATTGGTGACGGCACATGTATTGACAATCACTACATCAAAATTCTCGTCATCTTCGATCCAGCCTTTTTCCTTTAACGAACGAGCATAATATTGAGATTCATAAGCATTGACCTTACAGCCTAAGGTCACAATGGAAAATCGCATTTATTCAACCTCCAGATTTTCACAATGAGTTTGATATTCGATACTGCTCAATATATAGCACGCTGCCGTTTCACTTCTTAAAATATCGTTTCCTAAAGAACAGCTTGCGTACCCGAGATCGTTGAGCAATTCAATCTCGTCAGGAGTAAATCCGCCTTCCGGTCCGATACATGCCGTAACCGAACTCGGATTTTTTTGAAGATAGTTGGCTAAATGATGCGTTGTTCCGTTTTCTTTTTCATAGGCCACTACATTACACAGACTTTTGTATGGAGCCAATTCTTCAATTGTCGTGATCGGAAAAAGTTCGACTTTATCGTTTCGATTGCATTGTTTGCATGCGGACAACAAGATCGAATTCCAGCGTTCCATTTTTTTGAGCGCTTTTTTATCATCCAGCTGAATGATCGAATAGCGAGAAACAAAAGGAACGATTCGGCGTACACCAAGCTCGCATGCTTTTTGAAGCATCCATTCGAATCGATCGGATTTGATCAAGGCAACACACAATGTGACATCGACCAATCTTGGCTCAACTTCTTCTTTACCGAATATAAACAAATATGGTTTTTTTGTCGGATGGGCCAAATACACTTCATCTTCGCAAACGACCCTTACGATTTCGTTTTCTTTCGTGCGAAGGACATCAAAAAGATGATGAGCTTGTTTTTCGTCCAGACAAAGTTCATTATGAAGTTCGCACTTTTGATTTGCAAACACTTGCTTCATTTTTTCTCTCCTTCGGTTTCGCTCATTTTTTTGAGCTGCTTGATCTCATTTATTTTCAATCGGCGATATTCACCCGGCCGCAGCCCTTCATCGCTGATGCATCCGAAGCTTTTTCTATGCAGACGACGTACTTGATGACCAAGTGCTTCCATCATATTTTTAACTTGATGATTTTTTCCTTCATGAATGGTCAATTCCACGATCATACGATCACGTGTATAGTCTTTTTGTTTGATTTGCACTTTCGCAGGCGCATATTTTTCATGTTTGGTATTCAATCCGTTCTTTAATCGATAAATATCTTCACCACTCAGCATTCCCTGCAAATTGATCACATAAGTTTTCGGTAAGTTGAATTTCGGATGGATCATGCGATGAGTGAATTTTCCGTCGTTGGTCACAAGCAATACGCCACTTGTATCATAATCCAAACGGCCAACCGGATAGATCCTTTCTTCTTTAGGGAGATAATCCAATACGGTCTTGCGGTCTTTTTCGTCATGAACCGAACAAATCGTTCCTTTCGGTTTATTGATGACGTAATACACTTTTTCTTCCTTGGATAACGATTGTCCGTTAACAACGACTTCATCCTTGCCGCTTACTTTGGTTCCTAACGTTTTGACAATAACACCGTTCACTTTGACCTTTCCTGCTTGTATGAGTTCTTCGGCTTTTCGTCTTGAACAAATTCCGGCTTGTGCGATAACTTTTTGTAAACGTTCCATATGATCATTCCTCCTTGATTTGGGCAAATAATTCTTCTTGAACTTCTTTTGTTTCGAGACTTGGAAGTTCGGATAAGTTTTCGAGTTCGAATGCATCTAAAAATTCATCTGTTACTTGATATAGCAATGGTTTTCCAATCGTATCAAGATGATCTTTCGCTTCGATCAAGCCTCGAACCTGAAGCTTTTTGAGCATCATTTCGCAATTTACTCCTCGCACTTCTTCGATTTCCACTCTTGTGATCGGTTGTCTGTAAGCGATAATCGCCAATGTTTCCAAGGCCGCTTGGGATAAGGTTGCTTTTTTGAATTGCTCGAATAATTTTTCTCCGTACGGATAAACAAATTCTTTTGTAATGAATTTATATCGTGAAGCATATTGTGCCAGTTCAAAGCCTTTTGAATCTTTCTGATACTCTTCTTCGATCGATTTTAAAAGTGTATTGATTTCTTCGTTGCTTAGATCATCCATGAGAGAATGGATCTGTTCTTTTGTCAATCCTTCTTCTCCGGCCATGAAGATCAAGCCTTCGATAATTGCTTTTGGATTATTCAAGAGCGAGCCTCCTTTGTGACATAAATATGATCTCCTTCTTCAATGCGATAGGTCATCTTTCGATCGTGAATCATATCCAAAATGGCCAAAAAGGTCATGATGACCATGTGGATCGATGTACAATCCTCACACAACGCCCGAAAAGAAAAGACCGTTCCTTTTTTATAATTGCTTAATTTTCGCTCGATTTGTTCAACGCGCTCATCGACTGACATTTCCCGTATGGTCACTTGTGTTTGATATGGCTGCAGCAACGCGAGTCGATGCAATACGCGCTCAAAGGCTTTTGAAAGCTCATGAACACTTTGCCCTTTTCCGATTTTTTCATCCTTCGGTTTGGACCATTCTTCAATTAAAGAGGATGGTTCCCTGGTAAATTGCCGCTGCCTATCTTCATACTTTATTTTCAGGAAAGAACTTGCCTCTTTATACTTTTGATATTCGATCAGACGAGCCACGAGTTTTTGTCGCTGATCCTCTTCGTATTCTTCTTCGATTACAGCTTCGTTGCGAGGCAAAAGTTTTCGGCTCTTGTATTCAATCAATCCAGCCAGTTCGCTTAAATATTCGCTCGCGATCTCTAACTGCATTTCTTTCATTTGCGTAATATACGCAATGTACTGGCTTGCCAGCACGTTCATATCCAGATCAAATAAATCAAGTTTGTTCGTCTTGATTAAATGCAGCATAAGATCAAGAGGCCCTTCAAATTGATCGATCGATATTTGAAATTCCATTGTATCACCTTTATGGATTATAGCAAATTTCATGGTCAAACGGAAATGTTCATGATAAGATGGAACCGATAAGGGGGACTTTTTGTGAAACGTGCACTGTTTTTTTTGTGTATTGGATTGTTTATTGCCTTGGTCTTGCAGCCAAATCTTATCGATGTGGCCGATCAGAATGATGTCCGTGTACCGCAAGTGAGTGAAAATGCCCCAGTAACAAATGAGGATATTACGCCGACTTCATCCATTTCCAAATTAAAGATCGGAATTGATGCCAGTCATGGCGGAGAAGATCTCGGCTATGTGGGAAATAACGAAATACCCGAAAAAGAAATCAATCTCGAACTGGCTTTGCGGGTAGGACGCAAGCTGCAGGCAGCCGGTTATCAAGTTGTATATACCAGAGAAGATGATAACGTGCAAGCAAGCGATGAAGATGCTGTCAACGCTCAGCGTTTAAGTGAGATGCAAGCGCAGGATGTGGATCTGCTGCTGAGTTTTCAATCAGGAAATACCAATGATCCATTGATGAAAGGATTTACGATCTTTACCCGTCCTGATGATCGTTCGACAGCACTTGCCAATGAAATCGGACAGGAATTAATTGCAATCAATTTCTCCAATTATGAAGGTGTTGATACAGATCACTATTCGAATTTTTCGATTCTTTCCAATAAAGAAGTACCGACGATTTTAGTTGAATTGGGTTATTTATCCAATGCGGAGGATTACGCTCGCTTGACTGATCCGGATTATCAGGAAAAGATCGGCCAGGCAATTACAGATGCATTTTTAAAAGAAATTAATTAAGTCTGGTAACAGACTTTTTATTTTTTTTCTTTTTCAAAAACAATTCCTATTGTATAATAACATCCAAAGGAATGATTTTATGAAGGAAAAGAAAATCTACGAAGGCATCATCTTCGATCTTGTACACAAAGAAGTATTGATCAATGAAAAGAAATATCCACGTGATATTATCCGTCATCCAGGTGGTGTCGGTGTGCTTTGCCTTAAAGATGAACACATCTTGCTTGTGAAACAATATCGGCCGGCCGTTGATGAAGTAACATTGGAAATTCCGGCGGGCAAGCTCGAATACGGTGAAGATCCAATGGAATGCGGAAAAAGAGAGCTGAATGAAGAAGCTCGTATCGAAGCCGATTCTTTGGAATTGATCGAAGAAATTTATTCCACTCCGGGATTTTGCGATGAAAAAATTTATATTTATAAAGCTTGCGGAATCCGCAAAGCGTTGCATGAGTTGGCGCAAGACGAAGATGAGGACCTCGATTCCCTTTGGCTTCCGTTGGAAGAAGCATATAGAAAAGTTATTGAGCGAAAGATCAAAGACGCAAAGACGATTGTTGCGATCTTATACGCCATAGCGGAAAGGAAATGAGAAAGTGAATTTTGTATTTATCAGTCCGAATTATCCGGAAAACTACTGGATGTTCTGTCGCGGATTGAAGAAGTACGGGGCACGTGTATTCGCTATTGTCGACACCCCCTATAACAATCTGAAACAAGAACTAAAAGACAATGTAGATGAGTGCTATGTTGTTCAGAGTTTTCATAATTATGACGAAATATTGAGAGCAGTTGCTTATTTTACATTTAAATACGGAAAAATTGATTGGATCGAATCCAATAACGAAGCGTGGCTTACTTTAGATGCCCGTTTACGTGATGATTTTAATGTAAAAAGCGGGTTTTCGTTTGAGAAAATCAGCGAGTTTCAATCAAAAGCGGCTATGAAAAAATATTATGAAAAGGCCGGACTACCTGTAGCACGATACTGCTTACCGAAATCTCTGCAAGACGCAAAAGAGTTTGCCGATAAGGTTGGTTTCCCACTCGTGCTTAAGCCTGATCATGGTGTGGGAGCTAGCTTCACATATAGTCTTCAAAACATGGAAGATTTGGAAAACTACTACAATAAGACCAAAGATCTTTGCATGATCCTTGAAGAGTATGTCAAAGGCGATGTCATCACTTTAGATGGAATCTGCGATGCCAAAGGTCAGATTCGTTTTTTAGGCAGTATGGAATACGTCGGCAACTGCATGGATTCCGTATTGAATCAGGATTCGATTGGAAGTTTTTATACATTGAATGTCAGCGAAGAATACCGTGATATCGCTCAAAGAGTCATCGATGCCTTTGGGTTAAAAAATCGTTTCTTCCATGGCGAATACTTCCGTTTAACAGAAGATGTCGAAGGTCTAGGCAAAAAAGGTGCTCTGATCGGTTTAGAGGTGAATTTCCGTCCACCTGGAGGATTTGCTCCGGATTTGATCAATTACTCAAACGACATTGATATTTATGAATTATGGGCTGAAATCCTCTTGCATCAAAGCGCCTCGTACTCGAAATTGAGAAAATACTCGGCGGGATTTGCAGGACGTCGCGACTCAATCGCATATCGTTACAATACAGAAGAAATCGAGAATATGTTCAAAGATGAACATATCGGTACCGAAGTTCTTCCACCCGCTTATGCAGCCACAATGGGAAATGTGACAATCAAGGTCCGTTTCACTTCAAACGAAAGAAGAGAGGAATTCTTTAAAACAGCATTGGAAAGATTAGGTGATTAAAATTGATCTTAAAGTTCGACGTATATATGCATTCCTTGGAAACTTACCGAAAGATCCACATGTATCTTCCGGACGATTATCTCGTAACAAACAAGAAATATCCGGTATTGTATATGTTTGACGGACATAATCTTTTTTATGATGAAGATGCCACTTATGGCCGTTCATGGCGATTGTCACAAGCTATTGAGCAATATGGAAAAGAAATGATTGTGGTAGGACAAGAATGTTCTCATCAAGGAAACGAGCGTCTTGATGAGTATTCCCCCTACCCTTTTTATGATTCTGCCTTCGGGGCATTTCCTGGAAAAGGAATTCAGACAATGGAATTTTTTGTTAATGATCTAAAACCATATATCGATGCTCACTTTCCTACTTCGCCAAAAAGAGAACATACATGGATTGGCGGATCGAGCTGCGGTGGGCTGATGGCACTGTTTGCGGTAGTTAAATATTCGTATATTTATTCAAAAGCTATTGTCCTTTCGCCATATATTTTACCAACCGCCAATCATTTGCTGTATGATATCGACCAAACATATATTCGACATAAAACATCTGTTTATATGTCATGGGGTGCACAAGAAGGAAATGACATGCATGAATTTGTCATGGAAACAAAAGTATGTACCGATCTTGCAAACGTATTATTGAAAAAAGGAGTTTATCTCCAATTTAACGTAAAACCATTAGGCCGCCATTGTGAAGAAGATTGGGATAAAGAAAGTGAAGTTTTCTTAAATTTTCTGGAGGAATAACAATGGATCGATCCGTTCAAATTAAAAAGATCAAAAGCTCAGCTCGTGGCAGGGAGATCGTAATCAGCGATATTCACGCAAATCTTCAGCTCTATCAGAAACTCCTTCAAAAGCTTCGTTACATACCCAATCGAGATCGTTTAATCTTATTAGGCGATCTGATTGAAAAAGGAAATCAAAATCTGGAGATGGTTCATTTTGTCATGCAGCAAGTCAAAGAGGAAGATGTCCACTGTATTATGGGAAATTGTGATTTTATCGCAAAAAATGTCTTATTCAATTATCGCCTTTCCTTTTTACGTTCGGTATTGGCTTCTCGAAAAAACTCTTTGATTCACGAGATGGCTGATCAACTCCATATTTCTTATGAAACGATGCCAATGGATCGATATTGCCAATGTTTGCGCGAGCATTTTTTAGAAGAACTTTCGTTTTTAAACGACCTTCCTCATGTAATCGAAAGTGAAGATCGCATTTATGCCCATTCTGCCATTTCAAGCGAAGAAAACTATGGAAAAGATTTTAAGGAAGTCATGGCTCAGCCTATGTTCTTAAAAAGAAACAATTCATTTCATAAAACGGTTGTTGTCGGACATATGCCTGTCACAGAATATTGTACGACAATCGCCAGTTTCGATCCAATCTATGATGCCAAACAAAATGTTTGGAGCATCGATGGAGGAAACATGGTGAAAGAAGGCGGACAGCTGAATGCGTTGATTTTTGATCATGGAAGAATATCCACGGAGCGAATCGATGATCTTCCTGAAAAAAGAGTGGTCAACGATGTCAAACCTAGAATTCAGATTCCCTTCTTCATTAACTGGAACAATGGAAAAATCGAAATTTTGGAAAAAAACGAAACACAATGTTTAGTGTACTCGCCTTATTTGCATCGTACTTTTTGGATTGATCGATTCTTTATCCATGAAAATAAAGGAACAGATTATACAAATTACGAGATCCCATTAAAAAAAGGTGATTACGTAAAGATCGTATGCACCTATCATGACAAAATTCAAGTAAAAAAAGATGGTCTTTTAGGCTGGACTTATAAAAAAAATATAGATTGATACAAACTATGGTATCAATCTATTTCTTTTGCTTCTTTTAAATAAACTCCGAGATACTCTACTTCTTCCATGGTCGTATGAAAACTTGTAACAAAGCGGATCACGATATCATCATTCCAGTAATCCCAAATTTCAAAATCAACACGACTTTTCAAATATTCGAATTCTTTTGGATTCACAACAAGAAATACAAGATTTGTTTCGCTTTTCATGAATAAAGGATAACCCAATTTGATGGCTTCTTCCTGAATTGTGCGTGCCAATTCATTTTCTCTCTTCGCGATCTTGTAAAATTCGTCATGCTCAAAAAGTCCGATAAACTGCAAACCAAGCAGCCATCCTTTCGCAAGCATTGCCCCATTTTGTTTCATGACAAATCGAAAATAAGATTTGAGCATAGTGTTGGCAATACATACTGCTTCTGCGCCTAAGGCTCCGTTTTTTGTTCCGCCGATATAAAAAACATCGCACCACTTTGCAATATCGTTAAGCGTATAATCAATACCGGACATTAAAGCAGGTCCTAACCGAGCTCCATCCATCATCAAATAAAGATTGAGTTCATTGCATACAGAGCGTATCTCTTCCAATTCTTTTCTGGTATATACTGTTCCAAGTTCTGTCGCATTGGAGATGTAAACCATTTTCGGATACACCATATGTTCGTATTGGATCATGTGTGCGTTAAATACTTTACGAATTGATGCAGCCGAGATCTTTCCTGCATTATTCGGTACTGTGATCACTTTATGCCCGCACGCTTCGATTGCTCCTGTTTCATGTGTTGCGATATGTCCTGTATCGGCCGCTAAAACTGCTTCAAAAGGGCGCAATACGTGTCTTATTATAGTTTGGTTCGTTAGTGTTCCTCCCGTAATAAAGTGAACATCAACCTCTGTATCAGGCATCTTCGATTGAATAAGCTCAGCTGCAGCCTCACAATATCGATCTTGACCATATCCATTAAAACTTTCATGATTTGCTTGTTCTAGAAGGGTTAATATTTCAGGAATGCAACCTTGTCCATAATCGTTCTTAAAAAATAGCATTTCTTCACCTCTCTTCGTCCTATTATACCGAAAGTTTACAAAAATTGTCTATAACTTGAAGAAGATTCGCATTTATAAAAAGAACCACAATAGCCCGCCATCTGACTACTGTGGTATAAAACATAAGATTACTTTTCGTTTAAATGCATTGGTTCTTCTCTAAATAAACGTTCATCCATTAATTTTAAATCATCCGCGATTTTTGGTTGGAAGTCCATTTGATCAAGAACATCTTTTTGAAGATCGATTCCAGGAGCAATTTCTGTTAAGGTAAACTCTCCGTCTTTTAATTCAAAAACTGCACGTTCCGTAATATAAAGGACTTTTTGACCTGCTTTTTTTGCAAAATCTGCCGAGAATGTAATTTGCTCAACTTCTTTTTTGAACTTTTTCACTTGTCCTTCATTGAGAATTTCAAGTTTTCCATCGCCGATATTTTCTTTTAATCCTTTTGCCGTAAAAGTACCGCAGAATGCAACAACTGGAGTAGATTGGGTAATATTGATAAATCCGCCACATCCAGCAATCCGTGGTCCGAAACGTGAAACGTTGATATTTCCTTTTTCATCGCATTCGGCAAGACCAAGAAATGCTTGAGAAAGACCTCCTCCATCGTAGAAATCAAACATCGCTGGAGAATCAATAGTACATTCAGGATTTGTTGCGGATCCGAACCCGACTCCAGAACTAGGAACACCGCCAATGTTTCCGGCTTCAACTGTTAATTTCAAACCTTTAATCCCTTCTTCATTGGCTACGTTTGCAATTCCTTCGGGAATTCCTATACCTAAGTTTACGATCGCATTTGGACTTAATTCCATTGCAGCACGACGACTGATGACCTTTCTTGCATTGAGAGGCATTGATTCAAGAGCTCCAAGAGGCTTCTTAATTTGTCCCGAAAGCTCCGGTTTATAAGGATCCATATATGTTTGCCAATGATTATCTGGTGTTCCTTTGACAATATAATCTACGAGGATTCCCGGAACCTTTACATCTTTTGGATTCAATGTTCCGTTTTCTACGATATCTTCTACTTGAGCAATTACGATTCCACCGGTATTTTTCACGGCTTCTGCCATCGCAAGCGCTTCTAAGAAGGCCGCTTCCTTCTGCATAGTGATATTTCCGTTTTCATCCGCGTAAGTTCCTCGGATTGTTCCGACATCAATCTTTTTAAACGGCTTATATCGTAAATATTCTTCGCCGTCGATCTCCATAAGTTCTACGAGATCTTCCTTTGTGACCTCATTCATCTTTCCACCTTGAAGGCGAGGATCTACAAAGGTATTTAAACCAATTCTCGTAATGACTCCGGGACGATGAGCAGCAATTTCACGAAGGAGTTGCCCAAGAGTCCCAATCGGTAAATTCCATGCTTGGACTTTATTTTCGGTTACTAATTTCTGCAAGGCCGGAACTAAGTTCCAATGCCCGCCTACAATAGAGCGCAGCATTCCTTCATGTGCCATGTGATTCATTCCCAAGCGATCCGTTCCGTCCCCTACATTTGTCGGAAAGAACAGATCGAGATTTTTCGGATGTCCTGTTTTTAAATAACGATCCTCAAGTGCATATGTGATTTCTTGAGGATGACACATACCGATAAATCCACTCATTACGATGCGATCTCCATCTTTTACAAGCTCAGCCGCTTGCTGAGGAGTTATAACTTTTGCCATTCTATTACCTTCTCACTATTTATTTTTAAATTCTTTTTCTTTGACCTTATTTAAGAAGCATTCCATGCCATATGTTTGGTCTTCGCTGGCAAAGCATGCTGAGAAGTCTTCCACTTCTTCTTTGATACCTCCATCGATATCTACCTGAAGTCCCTCGTTAATCGCTTTTTTTGCTTTTGCGACTGCGATTGGTGCATTTTTTGCGATTCCTTTTGCCATTTTCTTAGCTGTTGCCATTAATTCTTCAGGAGCTACTACCGCATTTACAAGACCAATTTGATAAGCACGATCCGCTTTGATATTGCGTGCGCCAAAAATCATTTCTTTTGCGATTCCTACCGGTACCAGACGTGCAAGTCGTTGTGTTCCGCCAAATCCCGGGGTGATTCCCAAACCGACTTCCGGTTGTCCGAATACCGCATTTTCACTTGCAATCCGAATATCACATGACATAGCCAATTCGCAGCCTCCGCCAAGTGCGAAACCATTCACTGCTGCAATGACCGGACAATGCAATGTTTCGATTTCACGGAAGATCTTATTTCCGAATTCGCCATACTCAGCAGCTTCCTCTACATTTTTATCTTTCATTTCCGCAATATCAGCTCCTGCCACAAATGATTTTTCTCCTGCTCCGGTAATAATGACACAATAGGTATCCTCATCATTTTTTACTGTATTAACAGCTTCTTCGAGATCTTTCAGCACTTCAGTCGAAAGAGCATTTAATGCTTTTGGACGGTTGATTGTAATTGTTGTAATATGATTATCTTTTTCTAATAATACGTTTTCCATTGTTCTCTATCCTTTCAAAAAAGGCGAAATGAATTCGCCTTGTATTTTCTTTTAATTAGTTGTATTTGTAGAAACCTTCACCTGTTTTACGTCCAAGTTTTCCTGCACGAACCATTTTCTTCAATAATGTCGAAGGACGATATTTCGGATCTCCTGTTTCGGTATACAATACATCCATAATCGCAAGGACAATATCCAATCCGACAAGGTCCCCTAAGGCAAGAGGTCCCATTGGATGGTTAGCTCCTAACTTCATTGCTGTATCAATATCTTCGACAGAAGCGATTCCTTCTTGAAGGATCACAGTTGCTTCATTGATCATTGGGATCAAGATACGATTAACAACAAATCCAGGACCTTCGTTGACTTCAACAGGAGTCTTTCCGATTTCTTTCGAGATTTCGATTACTTTTTCCTTTATTTCATCCGGAGTATTTGCTCCTGAAATAACTTCAACCAATTTCATGCGGTCAGCAGGATTGAAGAAATGCATACCGATCACCGGATGTTTGATTCCATTAGCAATTTCAGTAATCGAAAGCGAAGATGTATTTGAACCGAAGATCGCATCATCTTTTACGATTTCATCAAGTTTCTTGAAAAGGTCTTTTTTCACAGGCATTTGTTCAAGAACGGCTTCAACAATCAGATCACAATCACCAAGATCTTCATACACACCGGCTTTTAAGTTCGCTTTTGCCGCATCTGCATCTTCTTGAGAAATTTTTCCTTTTGCTACTAGTTTATCTTTACCGGCAAAAATCTTTGCCACACCGTTTTCTGCCCATTCTTTTTTTACGTCAACAACGATCACTTCATTACCTGCGCTTGCAAACGCATTGGCAATGCCTTGCCCCATTGTTCCGGCACCAACAACTCCAACTTTTCTTGTCATATTCATTTTTCTCCTTAAGCAGCTTTTGCTTTTTTGATTTCTTCTACCAACAACGGAAGAACTTCATCTATGTTTCCAACAAATCCCATATTGGCGATCTTGAAGATTTCTGCTTCTGGATCACGGTTGATCGCAATGATCATATCGGATTTTTCCATACCGGCAACGTGCTGAACAGCACCGGAAATACCGCAGGCAATGTATAAAGAAGGGCGTACGGTCTTTCCTGTTTGTCCGACCTGTACATCTTTATCCATGTATCCGTCTTCCACAACAGCACGAGTTGCGCATACTTCTCCGCCTAGCTCTTTCGCACATTCTTTTACTACATCTAAGCATCCTTCCGCACCACGACCGGCACCGACAAGAATATTCGCTTTCGTAATATCGATTCCTGCTAATTCTTTCGCAACGGTTTCTTTGATCTCAACCGCTGGTGTTGTCGATTCCCAAACCGGTTTGAATTCAACAACTTCTCCGGTACGAGTTTCATCTACAGGAGCCATATCGAAGACTTTCGGACGAATAGTTGCCATCTGAGGACGGGTTGTCGGACAAATGATCGTACCGAATAAGTTTCCTCCGAATGTCGGACGGGTAACAAGCATTGTAACGTCATCTTTATCAACTTTTGCCTGTCCTACTTTTTCAACATCAGTCAGCAATTCGATTTTTGTTGCATCGGCTGTTAATCCTGCATCGATACGTGCAGCTACACGAGGAGCAAGATCACGCCCCAATACAGTTGCACCAGTCAAGAAAGAATCCGGTTTGAACTCTTTGATTACCTGAGTCAGCGCATCTGTGTAAAATTGAGTAGAGTAATCTTTTAACAGAGGATCATCTACGACGATCACTTTATCTGCACCATGCGCGATTACTTCATTTGCTTTATCTTTTACGTTGTCGCCAAGCAAAACACCGACAACTTTAAAATCCTTTCCAGGAATTGAGTCGATCAGCTTGCGAGCTTCTGAAATCAATTCATAGCCGACTTCAGCTGGAACTCCGTTTTTTTGTTCTACAAACACATAAATATCTTTGTAATCAGGAAATGTTGCCATAATTATTCATTCTCCCTTTCTACTTCGTGATCAATTGCTTTTCTTTCAATGTTTTAGCAATCAATTCAGCCGTCTCTTGGGCTGGCATATTAAATGTTTCTGTCGCTGCGGAAACATCTTTTGTAAATGTACGGTAAACTTGCGTAGGTGAACCGGCAAGACCGATTTCGCTTTGAGGAAGAACATCCATCAAATCGTCGTATGTCATGACTTCGACAGGATTATTGAATGAATCCACGATATCGAAGCAGTTCATATAACGAGGCTTATTCATTCCTGAAAGAGTAGTTAATACAGCAGGAAGTTTCACTTCGAGAATTTGTTCTTCATCTTCCAAAGCTTTTTTAACAACCACATGATCAGGAGTCAATTCAATGATCTTATCAACATAAGTAACTTGCGGAATACCAAGACGTTCAGCTGTCTGCGGTCCAACTTGCGCCGTATCCCCATCAATGGCTTGACGACCGGCAATGATCAGATCGTATCCGATTTTGTTCAAAGCAGCAGCAAGCGTACGGCTTGTCGCACACGTATCGGCACCGCCTAATCGACGATCAGTTAACAAATAAGCTTTATCAGCGCCACGTGCAATTGTTTCCTGCAACATGCCCTTTGCTTGAGGAGGTCCCATGGAAATAACAGAGATTTCAATCGTGTCATCTTTGTCTTTCAATTCCAAAGCGGCTTCAAGACCGGCAAGATCATCCGGGTTGATGATACTAGGTACTCCGTCACGTACGAGAGTACCGGTATTTTTATCAACAGTAATTTCTGTTGAATCAGGTACTTGTTTTACAAGAACAGCAATTTTCATATTATTCAAGATCCTTTCTATTATTTGAGCATTGCTCCGGAGATGACCATACGTTGTACTTCGGAAGTACCTTCGTAGATCTCAGTGATCTTCGCATCACGGAACATTCTTTCAACAGGAAGATCGCGAGTATAGCCATAACCACCCATTAATTGGATCGCTTTTGTCGTTACATCCATTGCAACTTCAGCCGCAAATAATTTTGCTTCCGCGGCAAGAACTGTATAAGGTTCCCCGTTTTCTTTCGCCATGGCGGCACGATAAACAAGCATACGGGCAGCATCTACTTGAGTCTGCATATTCGCAAGCTGGAACTGAGTGTTTTGGAATTTAGCGATCGGACGTCCGAATTGCTTACGTGCTTTTACGTAAGGAACGACTTCATCAATTGCACCTTGAGCAATACCCAGGGCCTGAGCTGCAATACCAATACGACCGCCATCAAGTGTCGTCATGGCAATCTTGAATCCTTGTCCTTCTTTACCTAACAAATTCTCTTTTGGAACACGTACATTGTTGAAAATCAATTCGCTCGTTGCCGAACCGCGGATACCAAGTTTCTTTTCGTGAAGACCGATTGTAAAGCCCGGTGTATCCTTTTCAAGGATAAATGCGGAAATACCACGAGTTCCTTTTGATTTATCAGTCATGGCAAAAATTACATAAATATCGGCTTCACCGGCATTTGTGATAAAGATTTTCGTACCGTTGATCACGTAGTCATCCCCGTCAAGAACGGCTGTTGTTTGTTGTCCGGCAGCGTCAGTTCCGGCATTTGGTTCAGTAAGACCGAATGCTCCCAGCTTTTCGCCGCTTGCAAGCGGCTTAAGGAATTTTTCTTTTTGTTCCGGCGTACCATATTGTGCAATCGGCCAAGAGCCAAGAGATGTATGTGCCGAAAGCACTACACCTGTTGTCGCACATTTTTTACTGAGTTCTTCTACAGCTAAGATATAACTTAAATAATCTGCTCCTGCTCCGCCGAATTCGCGCGGATAAGGAATTCCCAGCATTTTACTTTGTCGCATTACTTCAACGCTTTCCTTAGGGAACCGTTCGTTTTCATCAACGTCGGCAGCGTTTTCTTTCACTTCGTTTTCTGCAACTTCTCTGAACAACTTCTGCATCATCTTTTGTTGTTCTGTTAAATTGAAATCCATAAATGAAGTTCTCCTTTCCCATAATAATTGAACTTTTTAAACTGGACCGCATGAAATTACTTCGTTTTCATACGTATTTATTTTACAAACTCCTCGTAATGAAGTCAATAGCATTTGTTAATTTATTAACAAGTGCTACAATATAGATTATGTGAAAGATTATGTGAAAGGAGAAATGATCTATGATTTTTAAAAATGCACAAATCTATCCAATTGAAAGAGCTTCCTTTATCGGCGATGTCCGAATCGAAAACGGTAAGATTGCCCAGATCGGCGAGAACTTGGCCCCGAAACAAGATGAAGAAGTACTTGACTGCACAGGACTTCGCCTCTATCCAGGAATGATCGAAGCCCATTGCCATCTTGGTATGGAAGAAAGCAGCATTCGCGATGAAGGAAACGATGTCAATGAAATGTCTGACCCAATCACACCCGAAGTACGAGGTATTGACGGATGCTATCCGCTTGATGAAAGCGTTGTGAACGCACGTAATGCCGGAATTACTTGTGTGGCTGCCGGCCCGGGAAGCGCCAATGTTGTTGGCGGTACCTTTGTATGTTACAAAACTTACGGAAAAAGCATAGATGAAATGGTCATTGTCGAAAACGTAGCCATGAAAGCCGCATTCGGAGAAAATCCAAAACGTGTATATAAGGATTCGAAGATCAAAACCAGAATGAATATTGCTGCCCTGCTGCGTAATTTATTATTCAAGACCACGGAGTATAAAAGAAACAAAGATTTAGGAAAAGATGTTCCTTTCAACATACAGTATGAAGCCATGATGCCGGTTATCGAAAAAAAGATGCCTTTAAAATGCCATGCGCATCGCAGCGATGATATTTTAACTGTGATCCGGATCGCAAAAGAATTCGATCTTGATGTGACCCTCGATCATGTCACGGACGGAGCAATCATAGTCGATCAGATCAAAGAAAGCGGATACCCTTGTATCGTAGGTCCCTCTTTAACTCATAAATCAAAATACGAACTGAAAGCAAAATCTTTTTCTACTCCGAAAGTGATCCATGATGCCGGTATTTTATTCTCTATCACAACAGACTCTCCTGTGGTTCCCCAAGAATATTTGCCATTATGTGCGGCCCTGGCCCACAAAGAAGGCTTGAGCGAAGACGCTTGTATTGAAGCGATTACACTTTCTCCGGCTAAGATTTTGAAAATCGATGATCGTGTCGGAAGTATTAAAGAAGGAAAAGATGCGGACCTGATTTTATGCACATCGTCGCTAATCGACACTCAAAACGAGATCAAAGCTGTGTTTATCGATGGAAAAAAAGTTGCTTAACTATGAAAAACGCTTACTTTTTTACAGTTTTCTTCATTGGGATTCGTTAAAATTTTCACAAAGTGTGTTGACACTTCCAAAATATTGTCCTAATATATCCGTAGAAATCTCAAATATTGAGTAGAAAGTGGGTTATTGAAAAATGAATAAAGCATATATTGTTGCTGCAAAACGTAGCGCAATCGGAACTTTTTTAGGTAGCTTAACAACCGTTCCTGCTGCAGAACTTGGTGCTACTGTATTAAAAGCGGCAATCAAGGAAGCCGGCATTGAACCAAGCGATATCAATGAAGTCATCATTGGTAACGTTATCTCTGCAGGATTGGGACAAAATATCGCCCGTCACATCTCATTGGATGCCGGTATTCCTCAAAGCGTTCCTGCTCACGCGATCAATATGGTCTGCGGTTCAGGTCTTGAAGCTGTAATCGAAGCAGCAATCCGTATTCACGCCGGTTGGGGAGATATCTTTGTTGCCGGTGGTGTAGAAAATATGTCTGCTGCCCCTTATCTTTTAGATGGTAAAAACCGTACCGGAACAAAGATGGGTAATCAGACAATTGTCGATGCCATGACTTATGATGCGTTGACCGATGCCATGAACAACGTACATATGGGTGTTACTGCGGAAAACATCGCTAAAAAATACGATATCACTCGCGAAATGCAAGATGAATTTGCACTTGCTTCTCAAGAAAAAGCTGCGAAAGCCATTTCCGAAGGAAAATTCAAAGATGAAATCGTCCCAATCGAAATCAAGACACGCAAAGGCGTTACGGTATTCGATACAGACGAACACCCTCGTGCTACAAGCATGGAAAAACTTGCAAAACTTCGTCCTGCATTTATCAAAGACGGTACAGTAACAGCCGGAAACGCATCTGGAATCAATGATGGTGCATCCATGTGTATCGTAGCAAGCGAAGAAGCTGTTAAAAAATACAATTTAAAACCAATTGCCGAAATTATCGGCTGCGGACAAGGCGGAGTAGATCCTCTTGTAATGGGTCTTGGTCCTACGCCAGCCATCTTGAATGCATTAAAAGATGCTGATCTTAAACTTCAGGACATCAACTTAATCGAATTGAATGAAGCATTCGCTTCACAATCTCTAGGTGTTGTTCATGAATTGATCGAAAAGACAGGAATCGATCGTGAAGCCTTGATGGAAATCACAAACGTCAATGGTGGTGCGATTGCTCTTGGACACCCAGTTGGTGCTTCCGGAAACCGTATTCTCGTTTCCCTGCTCCATGAAATGATCAAACGCAAATCCGAATACGGTCTTGCTTCTCTTTGCATTGGTGGCGGTATGGGTGTTGCCGTTATCGTTAAAAACTGCGTAGACTAATTTAAATTAGAAAAAAGGATATCAAAACAAGATATCCTTCAGAGTGTTGACAAACTACCTATTTTGAAAAAATTAAATTTCAATAAAATAAAAGTGGGTAAAAAGGTCTAAAAAAAGAGTAATATTAGGTACTTAAATACCTCAAATTGCTCTTTTTTTATTCATTTGTGGGAGAAAAATAAAAAGCTGTGACAAAGCCGATTTGAAAAATCGACTTTGTCAACAGCCTGAAGGATATCAAAACAAGATATCCTTTTTTATTGTATTTGCGACCATATTCAACTCTTCTAACGCAATGCAGTGAATGATCGAATTATCCCGAACAGCTTTCATAAGCTCTTCCAAATCAAACCATTCAACATGATCCAATTCTTCTTTTTGAACTTTAAATTGACCAATGGAAAGATCCTTATTCACGACAAAAACCTTAGAAATCTGCCGATCATGAAACGTCTTTTCGAAAAAAGAATCATCCCATACCACTGTACGTAATCCACATTCGTGCAAATCACACGCTTCGAGAGAAATTCCCAGCTCTTCTTGGCATTCACGGATTGCCGATTCGATAAAACCGCTTCCCGTAGGAATATGACCTGCCGAAGAAATATCGAAGCACAAAGGAAACGAACTTTTATTTCTGGCTCTCTGCTGCACTAAAATTTGTACTTTGTCCATGCATTTGCGAACGATCCAGACGTGGGAAGTTCGATGCCATATTCCCTTTTGATGAGCATACTCACGCTCTACAATGGCACCTGTCGGCTTTCCGTTTTCATCAACTACATCTAAAAATTCGATACCTAATTCATTAAGTATCGCCTGTTCCATTCTGGCCACCTTTTCATCAAAAATTTCCTTTGCTTCGATACGTACTGAATGAGGATGTCTGCTCCATACCTTCACAAATTCTTCATCGATCTTTAAGGCTTCATCCTTTTCTTCCAAACGCACTCTATTCGTTTCTTTACGATACTTACCGACACTTGCTCCGCTTTGCAAGATCAAGACCCCATTATAGCGATCATATAAAGAATCCAAAGTAACCTCTTCTTCTTTTAACAGCAACTCGAACATTTCTTTTGGTAAATATGCTTTATGATCGATCAGTCCACGATCAAGCAATACTAAATCGCATTGTTCACACAACTTATCCTCTTCTCTTTTCTGCCTTTCAAAAATTTCTTTTTGAAACTCATATAATCCGATCTTGTTTGGATGAATATTTTCCTGCAGCACTTGAGAAGCAATCTCCGAAAAGAGTACGACATGCAATCCTTTTTTTTCAAGACGCTTTTTAAGCATCAAAAGAGCTGTCGTCTTTCCGGCACAAGGACCTCCCGTTAATACGATTTTTTTCATGACCAAATCTCCTTTCCGTATAATTCCTGGAAATATGCATATGTGTTTGGTGCTGAAACTTTCAACTTTTCAGGATAAAATAAATAATATTTGGAAGCTTCGGCAAAGTATTCCGCACGCGAACTTGCCCCGTAAGCACTCAAATGATCCCCCTCTTGGGCATAAAGCTTTTCGAATCTTGGATTATCACTTAAGAAACTTTGACTATACGCATACTGATAATCGTAAAGATGAGATAATTCATGGGCTAAAGTATGAATATAATAATCATCCGGCTGCATAATAATATCAGGCATAGACAAGTCGATATAAGGACCCGTTTGATCGTTCCTCAATAAGCGAATCGCCATATCCGCACTACTTGCAAAGCCTACAATCTTTTCATTTTCACGTGCCGTTTCTTCTTCGAAAAAGTAGTGTTCGTCCATGATGAGAATCGATGTACACTTATCAAGCAGAAAAGAGGGTTGTTCGGAAACAATCGAAAACGCAAAATGATCTGCAACTTCCTGAGGTACAGTCGCATCACTTACAAATCGCAACACAGGAAGCCCCTCATAAACAAATGTCTGTGCTGAAAGATCTTCCAATTCAGCTTGTGCTTTCTTCATCGCAAGCTGAGCATATTGATTTTCGATCTCTTCCTTAATCTGAACATATGTATATTGATAACCAATCCAACCATATCCGATGAGCAAGCACACAGAAAGCAGAGTATTCAAAAAACGGCATTTTTCGAATAATTTAGTCAAAAATGTATAAATTCCGCTCAAAGCCACAATGACAATCACACATCCAGGAGTTAAAAACGCATGAAAAATATCTGCAATATGAATATTTCGAAATATAGGATTAAACCAGTCGATAAAAAAGAGAAATGCAAACAAGATCACGGTTAAGACAATCATATTACGTATTCCATAAACGATTGCGAAGAAAAATTGTTTCAACTTCAGCACCTTCTCCCTTTTCAAATTTTATTTTCCTATCAGAAGGATACCACACAAAGATTTCATATATACATTTTTTTGTTCTTTTTGCCGAAAAAAAAAGAAGATTGATCATGAATCTTCTTTTTCGTTAATTTCTTTGATAATATTTTCAATCTTGCGCCCTTGCTCCAAAGATTTATCCTGTACAAAAATCAATTCGGGAACTTTGCGCATCTTGACATTTTTCGCAAGAGTAGAACGAATAAACCCTTTTGACTGATTCAAAATCTTCATTCCTGCTTCATTGCGTGTCTGCTGCCCTAAAAATGACACAAACACTTTTGCTTGCGACATATCTCTAGTGCATTGCACATCCGTCACAGTCACAAATCCCAAATTAGGATTTTTCAGTTCAAACTGTAAGATCCTAGAAATTTCTTTCATGATGATCGAATCCATTCGATCTTGTTTAACTGTCGTCATTATTCAACCACTTCCTGATCTTCGAATGCTTCGATGATATCATCCACTTTGATATCATTGAAGTTCTCTATGGTCATACCACATTCATAGCCATTTGTCACTTCTTTGACATCATTGTCAAAACGACGAAGTGATCCAAGCTTACCTGTGTATATAACAATTCCGTCGCGAATTAAACGAACCGAACAATCACGACGTACAGAACCATCTGTAACCATACATCCTGCAATCGTACCTACTTTCGATACTTTATAAATTTGGCGAACTTCCGCTTGTCCGATCACAACTTCTTCGTAAACCGGAGCCAGCATACCTTTCATAGCGGATTCTAATTCTTCAAGAGCTTTGTAGATAATGTTATGAAGTCGGATTTCAACTCCTTCTTCTTCTGCTTTTTTACGGATTGCTGCTGTTGGACGAATATTGAATCCGTAAATAATCGCATTTGAAGCGCTCGCCAACATGATGTCGGATTCCGTAATCGTTCCGACTGTCGAACGAATCACATTGACACGCACCGTATCCACATCCAGTTTTTCCATACTGGCTTTCAGAGCTTCTGCAGAACCTTGTACATCCGCCTTGATTAAGATATTGATATCTTTGACATCTCCTTCGTTAATTTGACGAGCAAGATCTTCCAGTGACATCGCCGAAGTCTGATTTCTTTCTTTCTCAATTTGTTTTTCCAACCGATGTCCGGCAATTTCGCTTGCTTTTTTATACGATTCATACGTCATAAACACATCCCCTGCACGAGGAACTTCGTTCAATCCGATAATTTCTACCGGAGTCGAAGGAAGCGCTTGTTTAATTTCCATGCCTTTATCGTTGGTCATCTTGCGCACACGTCCGAAACTTGTTCCGACCACGACACTATCTCCTGTATGCAATGTTCCTTGCTGTACAAGCAATGTTGCGACAGGACCGCGTCCTTTATCAAGTTTTGCTTCTACGACCGTTCCGGAAGCATTCGTATCCGGATTTGCTTTCAATTCTTGCATATCCGCTACAAGAATGAGTGTTTCCAGCAAATCATGGACGCCTTCTCCGCTTCGAGCAGAAATCTGCGTAAAAATCGTGTCTCCGCCCCATTCTTCAGGCATGACACCAAGATCGGATAATTCAGCCATAACTTTGTCTGGATTTGCTCCCGGCTTATCAATCTTATTTACTGCAACAACAATTGGCACTCCTGCCGCACGAGCATGATCAATCGATTCCTTTGTTTGCGGCATGACTCCATCATCAGCGGCTACGATCAAAATAACAATATCGGTAATTTGCGCACCTCGAGCACGCATTGCCGTGAAAGCTTCATGTCCTGGCGTATCCAAGAAAGTAACTTTTCTTCCTCCTACCGAAACTTGATAGGCACCAATATGCTGGGTAATCCCCCCGAATTCTCCGCTTGTCACGTGAGTTTTTCGAATCGTATCAAGCAATGTCGTTTTTCCATGATCGACATGCCCCATGATCGTTACAACCGGAGGGCGTGGTTTCAAATCTTTTTCGTCGAATTCGAGATTTCCGATCTGTTCTTCGATATCATCTTCTTCAATCACGATTTCTTTATGAACCGTCACATTGAATTCCATACAGATCAATTCGATCTCCTCATCTGAAAGGACCGTATTGATCGTTGACATATTCCCCATCATAAACAGGAACTTGATAATTTCAGAGCTGTTCCTCTTCATGAGTTCCGCAAGCTGTCCAACACTAAGCGGTGTGCTGTAAGTAATTTCCTTTACATGCTCCTGCTGCTTTCTCGGAGTATTATTGTAGGAACGATTGTGGTTGCGATTGTTCCCTTTTTTGGCTGGTTTTCTTTTTTGTTGTGGTTTTGCCATTTGATCACTCATCCTTTCATATCTTTCAATATTCCATCCGCAAAATTTTTATCTAAAATTGCGATCGACATCAACGGTCTGCTTGAGATCTGCGAAAATTCTTCATCTGACATCTCAAGGACCGGAACGTGAAAACTTGCACATTTATCGTTTAATTTTTTTTTGCGGTTTTCTCCGCAAGCACTTGAATAAATTACCAATTTCGCTTTACCGGACTGTACCGCCTTGATCAATTGATCGCCCATGGCGCATTGTCTGGCTCTGATTGCGAACTGGAGTTTGGAAATTGTCTTATTGACCACTGACTATCGCCTCTAATTCATCATAGATTTCTTGAGGAATGCTGGCTTCAAGTGCACGTTCAAGCGCTTTGGACCGTTTCGCTTTTTCCAGTGTTTCCAGTGATCGCTGGATATAGGCCCCGTGTCCGTTTCTTTTTCCTTTTTCATCAATTTCAATCGTATCTTCCGGAGTCCGAACGATACGGATCAATTCCTTTTTCGGAAAACGTTCCTGAGTCACGACACATTTTCGCATCGGGATTTTTTTCATCTACACCCCTCCTTAATCATCATAATATTCATCGTATTGCTCGTAATCAACATCCTCATCCCAGATTTCGTCGTCAAGCTCATCCTCTTCGATTTCTGCAAGCTCTTCATCGGAATAAATTGGCTTCATGGCATCAAAATCCATCTTTTTCTTTTCCGGTTTCTTTTCTTCTTTTTCTTCAATCAGCTGTTCCAATGTCTTTTCTTTTCGTGGAAGCTGAGCCTCCTCTTTATGCGAAGTATCGGCCAGTTTTTCGAATTTCGATACGTAATCCCGTGGTTCATGGTCCTGATTCGCTTTACGAATCTCTTTCGCAAGGCGAGCCGCTTCTTCCATTTCATCCAAGATACTTTCCGATTCTTTCGCCGCTTCGAGATTTTCGGCTTCTGTAGCATAGAGCGACTCAATGACCGGTTCACTGTCTTCTTCTTCCACATCGAATGTAAAGTCTTCGGTCACATCTTCCATTTCTTCCTGATTTTCTTTGAGAGCTTTAATCTTTTCTTGCTGCTTATACGCACGTTCAGCCGCTTTTTTCGCCTCATAATCTTCCTGCATCTTCGCAGCAATTGCCATATAGTCGATACCAAGCTCTTCCATTTCGCTTTGCGATTTGATATCGATCTTATGATTGGACAATTTAACCGCAAGACGCGCATTTTTTCCACGCTTTCCGATCGCCAAAGAAAGCTGATTATCCGGAACAACAACAATTAATCCGTCTTTGACGTTCTCATTCGGAATGACAGCCACACCTTCACTCGGAGATAAAGCATTCGCAATCAATTCCGAAATGTTGTCTGACCATTCGAAGATATCGATTTTTTCACCATTCAGCTCATTGATGATTGCCTGTACCCGACTTCCTCTTGGCCCGATACATGCGCCAATCGGATCGATGTTCTCATTATGGGAATGCACTGCAATTTTACAACGTTCCCCGGGATCGCGGGCGATGGCTTTGATCTCGATAATTCCATTATAAATTTCAGGAACTTCTTTTTCGAACAAGCGACGAACAAATACCGGGGTCGCTCTGGACACAGCGACCTGCGCACCTTTGGTTTCTTTGTTGACTTCAGTAATCACGACATTCAATCGCTGGCCTTCCTTATAATGCTCGGTCGGAATCTGGTCGCTTTTTTTCATAATTGCGTATGTCTTTCCGATATCGAGAATAATAAACTTATCTTCTACAGTTTCGACAACACCGGATACCATTTCATTGACCTTATCGCAATATTCTCCATAAACTTGCTGTTTTTCCGCTTCACGGATCTTTTGTTTCATAACATTTTTAGCCAGCAGGACAGCACCTCGGTCAAACTGGGTAAAATCGACTTCTTCCTCGATCGTATCGCCGATTTGTGCTCGGGGATCAATCTCTTTTGCATCTTCCAATGAAATTTCCAATTCGTCATCGGTAATGTCATCATCATTCATAACTTCACGCACTTGATAAATGTGCACATTCCCATTGACGATTTCGACCTTAACCTGAACATCTCTTAAATCTCCATTGTTTTGTTTTGAATGGGGTTTCATTTGTTTTTGATATGCTTTCGTAAGAGCTTCTTTCAATGCTTCTTCAATAATCGCAGGATCAAGCTGATGATTGTTTTCGATTCCCTGCAAAGCATTGGCAAGCGTTTCTACCTTCAATTTCATTTTCTTTCTTCTCCTATAATTTCACAGCAGTG
Source organism: Firmicutes bacterium M10-2 (assembly GCA_000403415.2). GTDB lineage: Bacteria > Bacillota_I > Bacilli_A > Erysipelotrichales > Erysipelotrichaceae > Dubosiella. The sequence goes on along the minus strand of KE159692.1, from coordinate 147,615 downwards.
GTGATCAAAGCAATGTTCGACTGCTCGATCATTACCTTTTTCGGACGGCCTTTTACTTTGTATTCCACCTTGATGAATTCTGGTGTCACTTCGATCAAATCGCCAAAAACTTGATCGATTCCTTGTTTAGGTTCTTTGAGCTTGACATATACATAAGAATTCAAGGCGTTTTCGATTTGTTCAAACGTCTTTAATTCCCGTTCTGCTCCCGGGGAGCAAACTTCCAATATATACTCCTTGTCATTCCAGTCTTTTTCATCCAACATAGCTGAAATCGCATCTGAGCATTGCGTACATACGTCTAGATCGACGCTTCCATCCAGCTTTTCAATTGATACCTGCAAGATAGGTGTTGGCTGCTGAGGCAGCCATTCCAACTCATATAGACGACACTCGTTTTGGGCAAGAACTTCTTCGATCCACTGTCTTAAATTGTCCATTTACTCTCCTCTTTTCAAAATTGAAGGAGTGGTTTTACCCACTCCTTGTTTCTTATCGATTAAAATGTATCACAAATACGTTTTAGTTGCAAGTTATGCACCAACAATCACTTGTTTTCTTCGAGTTCGATATTGCGAAGGATAATTGTTTCGATCAGTTCCGCAGCCAGCTTAGGATCGTCATTGCAGACAATATATTTATAGTTGGGTACCATTTTCATTTCATTCGCCGCTTTGGCAAGCCGCTCTTGGATTACTTCTTCAGGTTCCGATTTTCTTCCGCGAATCCGTTTTTCCAGTTCTTCCATTGAAGGGGGAATAATAAAGATCGAGATCGCATCCGGACATTTATCCTGTACTTGTCTTGCCCCTTGGACCTCGATTTCCAGCAAGACATTTTTCCCTTCATTCCGCAATCTTTCGACCTCGCTTAGCGGAGTCCCGTAAAAATTGCCTACAAATTCAGCATATTCGAGAAGCTCTCCATTTTTGATCGCTTCTTGAAAATTTTCGCGAGTCGTGAAAAAGTAATCTTTTCCGTCAACTTCGTTGTTTCTTGGTTTTCTAGTCGTCATCGATGTAGAATAAGTTAAATTCAGCCGATCGTTTTTTTCAAAATATTGACGGATCGTCCCTTTCCCGACACCGCTAGGACCACTTAGAATGATCAATAAACCTCGTGACATCTTATCTTCTCTCTCCTTTTTAAATTATTTTAATCCTTGGTGAATCTCACGTCAAATTTTCTTTCCTACAAAAAAAACGCCAATCTTTTGATTGACGTCAGGCTGTTGACAAAGTCGATTTTTCAAATCGGCTTTGTCACAGCTTTTTATTTTTCTCCCACAAATGAATAAAAAAAGAGCAATTTGAGGTATTTAAGTACCTAATATTACTCTTTTTTTAGACCTTTTTACCCACTTTTATTTTATTGAAATTTAATTTTTTCAAAATAGGTAGTTTGTCAACACTCTGACGCCAATCTTTTGATTGACGTGTACTTGATCTGTAAATGGCAGGGGTAGCAGGAGTTGAACCCACATCAACGGTTTTGGAGACCGTTGTTCTACCATTGAACTATACCCCTAAGTGCCCATTTATATTATCACTAAAAAATATAGAATGCAACACTAAATTTCAAAAATCAAATCAAGGCCATCAAACGTACAATAATATAGCTATACATAAAAGAAGAAATCGGCTTTCCTAAAAGGATAATAATCAAAAATGTCTTAAATTTCATCTTGCTCAGTCCTGCGACCATGCACATTAAATCATCTGGAGCGATTGGCAAGAAGATCATCAGCGCAAAAAACTTCTTAAAATTTTTCGAATCCTGAAGTTTTGTATAGTATTTGTTGAAAAGTTCCGGATTTACCAGTTTTTCGAGGATTTTCACTCCATACCTTCGCACAAGCCAAAACGCCAGACAGGAACCGATAATCACACCGATATACGAATAAATAAAACCGATAATAGTCCCAAAACAAAGCATTGCCAACGATCCGGATACTCCTCCGGGAAGTATAGGTACAATGACTTCAATCGCTTGAAAGAGAATAAATACGATCGGACCAAAGGGCCCGAATTTTGCGATTATTTTCTGCAAGACTCGAGGATTGCGGAAATAGTTATGCTGCATAAAAAAAATAACGATCAAGATCAAGGCTATCGTACCAAAGATCAAGACCACATCTTTCCATTTTGTATCGGAATGCTTCAACACCGGCTGATTTTGAATTTCTTTTTGTTTTTTTTCCATGCCCCTATTATACTAAACAATTTTATATTTTAAGTCGCAAATACTCAAAAAAAAGCAAGGAGCGTTCTCCCTGCTTACGAAATTCATTATTTTGTTTTCGCGTTTTCTTTGAGAAGATCGCGAATTTCCTGAAGCAACACGATATCTTCGGAAGGACCTTCCTCCACAACTTCGGCTTCTTCTTCTTTCTTTTGAAAAACCGCAAACGCTTTGACAAAAAAGAACATACACAATGAAATGATCAAGAAATCAATAATTGCCTGAATAAACGCACCATATCCGATACTCGCTTCTCCCACTTTGATGGATAAACCCGTAAAATCGATTCCACCAAGGAAAACTCCGACAAGCGGCATTAAGATCTTATCGGTCAAAGCTTTCACGATCGAGCCGAAAGCACCACCCATTACAACACCGACCGCCATAGAAACTATGTTTCCCTTTGCGATAAATTCTCGAAATTCATTCATTGTCTTTTTCATACTCTTCCTCCTAAATTATTTAGAAGTATACCCATCTGGATTCATGCTTTGCCACTTCCAACTTGATGCGCACATTTCGTCAAGATCGTATTGTGCTTGCCAGCCAAGTTCCTTTTTGGCAAGAGCACTATCGGCATAACACATCGCGATATCACCAGCACGTCTTGGTTTGATTGCATAAGGGATCTCGTGTCCGCACGCCTTTTCAAACGCGTGAATCACATCGAGAACGCTATATCCATGCCCTGTTCCTAAATTGTAAATTTTCAATCCGGCATCTTTCTTGATTTGCTCCAACGCCTTGACATGACCATTCGCAAGATCGACAACATGAATATAATCGCGAACCCCTGTTCCGTCCGGAGTGTCGTAGTCGTTTCCAAATACGCCCACTTCCTTTAATTTTCCGATCGCTACTTGCGCAACATACGGCAGCAGGTTGTTTGGAATTCCTTTCGGATCTTCCCCGATCAACCCTGACTCATGCGCTCCGATCGGGTTAAAATATCGAAGCAGCATAATGTTCCAAGAAGGGTCGGCAGTATATACATCCACGAGCATTTGTTCAACCATCCATTTTGACCAGCCATACGGATTCGTGCATGTTCCTTTCGGGCATTTTTCCGTAATCGGAATTTCTTTCGGAGTCCCGTATACGGTTGCCGAAGATGAAAAAATCACATTTTTCACGTTCGCTTTTTTCATTTCATCAAGAAGAACAAGTGTTCCTGCGATATTATTCGTATAATATTCTAAAGGCTTTTCAACCGATTCGCCAACCGCCTTCAATCCCGCGAAATGAATCACTGCATCGATATTTTCCTTTTTAAAGATATCATGCATTTTTTCACGATCCAAGACATCTGCTTCATAAAACGTAACTTGCTTTCCTGTAATTTGAGCAACACGATCCAATGCCACCTTGCTTGAATTGCACAAATTATCCACAACCACCACATCATAACCTGCATTAAGCAGTTCCACACAAGTATGCGACCCGATATATCCGGCTCCTCCAGTTACTAAAATTTTCATATAATTAACTCCTTATTTCAGGGATCTGACTGCCTTGATCTGGGAATCTACTAAAAAATAATAGATCTTCTCTTCTCGATCATAGCTTTCAAATTCAACACTCTCATTATATTTTTGTTTCAGGATCCTTTCAAGATAAAAAACATCTTTCCAATCCGCTTTATCCTCTAATATACGAAATAACATCGTGAATTGACGAACATCACGGCAAAAATACACATGCTCGTCAACTCCAACCTGTTTCTCATTGCCTAAAACGAGAACAAATTCCTTTGGCTTTCGGTAAACGAACGGATACACCATATGATATATCCGATGACATTTCGAGCACTGATGAACAAAATATGTATCGTTTCGAATTCTTTCTTTTACCTTTCCCTCCATTCCTTCGATCACCAACGTATCTTTCATAATCTGAAAGGAGTGCTGACAATACGGACAAGACAAGGAAAATATTTGTTTTTTCACTTGGAAATCGGTCGAGTGGCTTCTTTTAACCAAGCAACCTCTTCATCATTCAAGCGTGGCGCAATCTTTTCGAATACTTGATGATGATAAGTATTGAGCCAATCGATCTCATCATCCATCATCAAAGACGGATCAATCCCATCCAGATCAAAAGGAACAAACGTCAAGTTTTCAAAATGCATAAATTGACCGTACTTGTTTTTATTTCCTTTTCGGACAACCATCTCGTTTTCATGGCGGATTCCGAATTTCCCTTCTTCGTAAACTCCCGGCTCATCGGATTGAATCATGCCTTCTTCCAAAACAGCTGAGTCGTTTCGCTCAGGAACAATGCGCCAGCGGAATCCGTTCGGTGCTTCGTGAACGCTCAATAAATGACCGACACCATGTCCTGTTCCACATTGATAATCCATATCTTCGTTCCAAAGAGGGCCTCGTGCCAAAATATCTAAATTCAATCCCGAACATCCATATAGAAAATGTGCCATCTGCAAGCGAATATGCGAACGAAGCGCCTTGGTAAACCAGTACTTTTCTTCTTGGCTGATCGGCCCAAGCACATAAGTGCGTGTAATATCGGTCGTTCCGTCGATATAGTGCCCACCACTGTCAACAAGCAGCATCCCTTTATTTTCCAAAGAAGAATAAGAATCCGGTGTCGCCGAATAATGCATCATAGCCGCATTGGATCCGTAAGCACAAATTGCATTGAAACTATCTTCAATATACCCTTCTTGTTCTTTGCGCAAATTTTGCAGATGTTCACCTACACTTATTTCATCCATCTTCGAATTGTCGTTAGTTTTCAAATAGTACATGAACTTGGTGCATGCTGCTCCATCCTTTAAATGCGCTTCTCTCGTATTGGCCAGTTCCACTTCGTTTTTCATTGATTTCATCAAGACGACCGGACTGAACTTCTCGAATTTTTCGCCGGAAATCGAGCTTGCCAATGTTGTGTTAATCGAAGTCGGATCGATCCATGTCAGACCATCCAATTTTTTGATCTCCTCATAAATCGCATCATAGGCCGCGACACGCACATTGTATTGATCAAACAACTGTTTCGATACTTCATCAAGTCGGGAAGCATCGATAAAAAGTGTTGCCCCCTCTTTGGATACAATCGTATACGCCAGTGCTACAGGAAAATTCGGAATATCGTCGGCACGCAAATTGTAAAGCCACGCAATCTCATCGATCTTGGTCAACACAATATGCTCGGCCCCTTCTTTTTCCATTTCGTGTCGGACCCGAGCGAGTTTTTCATCCATTTCCATCCCTGTATGCTCGATTGGGTAATGGAACGTCGGTGTACAAGGCAGTGCCGGACGATCTTTCCATATTGGTGTGATCAAATCAATCGTTGGATCGACCTGCAAGTGATGCGCTTTGAAAATGCGCTCGTATTTCTTAGCCTCTTGAAGATTAATCGTTCGTCCGTCAAACCCTACGGTTTGTCCTTTCTGAAGCTGTGAACAAATGAATTCGGAAATGCTGGGTGTTCCTTCCATTCCCATCTTCATCAATTCGATTCCTGTTCCTTTAAGTTGTTTAGCTGCCTGAATAAAATAACGACCATCCGTCCATAAAGCAGCTTTCTCTTTGCCTACGACCAATGTTCCGGCACTTCCCGTAAATCCCGAGAAGTATTTACGTACTGTAAAATAATCGCATACATATTCCGTTTCGTGAAAATCCGAAGTCGGAATGATGTATGCCTGCACATTGGCTTGTTCCATTGCTTTGCGTAATGCGCCTAAGCGCTCTTGAATTGTATTCATATTTTTCTATCCTTCTTTCATGATCTGTTTCTATTCTAAAACAAAAAAGGATCCTAAACAAATTCAGATTTGTTTAAGATCCACATAGTAGACCATATTCAAAAACGAGAACCCTCCATAGGCCAAAACGGTCATCAAAGCACATACAATCAACACCTTGATCGTAAATGTAGCGACATTCGCTGCTCGAATCGTGCGTTCCGTACGCATATATTTGAAATTGTTCCATAGAAACATCAGCGGAATAAACATGATCATTCCTTCCAGCAGCACATAAAAGAAGGATGGATTGGTCAAAAAATACATATAATCCCGAATGCCTCCGCTTTGCAGATCGCGGGCAAAACGATCGACCCCCGAAAGGAAGATCTCATTGTTGAAGGCACCCACTGCCCCTGCAAGACCGATTGCTCCTACAAGGTAAATGCCAACATCAACTAGAATCGTGCACAGTTTTCCTTTTTTGTCTTTCGGATACTTGGCAGTGATCACAACTGTGCGCGACAAAGTCACGATCAGCGTGAACATGATCCATACCGCGTAAATTTGCCGGTAATACGGAATAAGCCAGTATACACAGCAATATACAAAACTAAGAAATAAGAAAAAATTTCCCAGATCATCGATCAAAACATTCCATCGTTTCTTTTTTCGGATCCCGAATTTTTTGAAAGTAAAGATCGATGTCGCCTTTCGAAGATCCTTAATCGGAACGATCGCAATCACGATTCCGACCGCTATAATCACAAGCCATGTAATCAAATCTATCAGCATATCTCTATTTCCCGACCTTTCTTTCTCGATCCCATTCAAAACAAAAAAAGATTCCTGTAATGATGACCACAACAAGCAAAGAATAGTGAAACAAGATCACTCCTTGCAGCTGATTGGCACAGAAAATCGCTCCCAAATACAAAAGAAACAATCCGATAAAAGGAAGCCAAAAAGACAATTTATCGCGTCTTTTCTTTTGAGCCATGAAATCAAGCACAAGCTTGTATATGATATATACAACAACGACCTTTATCACTTCTCCAAGAGTAAGCGAAAGCGTGGAAAACATAGGCTTGTGCTCAAAAAAGCGCACGACTACATACGGCCACAATTGCTCGATGCATACCCAATACACGAATAAAAAAGAAAACAGATCCGAAAATTCCTGTTTCCAAAATGTCCATGTCCAAACATTTTTCTTCAAAGAGTGCAAAACTTCTTCTTTGATTTGTTTTTCATTCAAATGCTCATCATCCTGCAGAAGACTATGATATTTTTGAAGAAACTTAACTTGTTGGTCATAAGGATCATTCCAAATCTTGACTTGGGCTGTAATCCAATTCCAAAGCGGTTCATTTTTAGAAGGAACATTTAAATTTTGTTCCGGTTCGCGAAAATAACTATAAATATTCATACATCAATTTTACATAGCGAACGGATGATTGTCCATTTTTAACACAAAAAAAAGACATCCGAAGATGCCTTGCAAGCAATATGGCTGGGGTACTTGGATTCGAACCAAGGAAATGCCAGATTCAGAGTCTGGTGCCTTACCGCTTGGCTATACCCCAATAACGGATTAATCATACACCGAGTATTTTCACTTTGCAACCCTTTTTTGTTTTTTGTTTCTCTTTTGTTTCTTGAATGTAAAAGATATTCGGGGTATTATTAAACATACGAAAGGATGAGAATTCATGAAAAAAACACGAACCCGTTTTGCTCCAAGTCCGACGGGATATATGCATATCGGTAACTTGCGTACCGCACTTTTCGAATATTTGATCGCAAAGCACGAAAACGGAGACTTTTTGCTCCGTATAGAAGATACCGATCAGGAACGTCAAGTAGAAGGCGCAGAAGAAATGATCTACAAAACATTGAAAGAATGTGGGCTAAATTGGGATGAAGGACCGGATATCGGCGGAGATTACGGGCCATACATCCAAAGCGAAAGACTGCCAATGTACAAAGGATACGCCGAACAATTGATCGAATTGGGAGGCGCGCACTATTGCTTCTGTTCCGAAGAAGAAATTCAAGCTCAGCGCGACGAAGCCGAAAGTTTAGGGTTATCTTTTAAATTCGAAGATCCTTGTAAACACTTATCTCAAGAAGAGATTCAAGCCAAGCTAGACGCAGGAGCACCTTATGTCATTCGTCAGACAATCAAAAATGTCGGCGAAACCTATTTCGACGACGAAGTATACGGTCACATTGAATTTGATGGGGATCTTTTAGATGAACAGATCTTATTGAAATCGGATGGTTTCCCGACTTATAACTTCGCCAATATTATCGACGATCACCAAATGCAGATTTCTCATGTTGTTCGAGGAAACGAATATTTATCGTCGACGCCAAAATACAATTTGATTTACGATGCCTACGGATGGGAACGGCCTCGTTATGTCCATGTACCTCCTGTTATGAAAGACGAACACCATAAGCTGTCAAAACGAAACGGCGATGCAAGTTTTCAAGATTTGGTTGCGAAAGGATATTTGCCTGAAGCGATCATTAACTATTTAGCGCTTCTTGGATGGTCCCCCGAAACAGAACAGGAAATTTACACATTGGATGAATTAATCGAAAATTTCAAAATTTCGAGAATTTCCAAATCACCGGCCATTTTCGATATCGATAAATTAACATGGATGAATGGCTTGTACTTACGGAATATGGATGAAGAAACTTATTTCGAAACAGTTCGTCCGTATTTGGAAAAAGCGATTCAAGGCAACTACGACCACAAAGAGATCGCAAAGATCATTCAACCTCGGATCGATCATCTTGAACAAATCGCAGAATCGGTGGATTTCTTTGACACGTTGCCGGATTACGATCTTGAAATGTACAAACATAAAAAGATGAAAACCACAAAAGAAATTGCTCTCAAATCGTTGACTGCAGTAAAAGAGGCTCTTGAACAGCTTGATGATTGGTCAAGCGAAGAAGTGATCCACGACACATTGATGGCGCTTCCAAAACAAATGGAAATGAAAAACGGACAAGTCCTGTGGCCTGTTCGTACCGCGCTGACCGGAAAACAGTTCACACCGGGCGGTGCAATTGAAATTGCCTACATTTTAGGAAAAGAAGAATCATTACGACGGATCCAAATTGGAATCGATCGTCTGCAAAAAGCTCTCGAACAAGAACAGGATGTGTAACGACATCCTGTTTTGTTTCAAGAAAGGATACTTATGAATTTTTCAACATTTTTAATCAAGCTGGCTTATTCGGCTTTTATCATCTTTATTGCGTTTTTAATTGGTCCGCGCCTTAAAAGACTCATCGAAAAAGGAGCGAAGCACCCTAACGAAAAAGGAGCTGTGACCTTTATCGGCTCTCTGGTTTCAATTGGCACCAAGACCTTAGGAATCATTGTTGCTTTAGGACAAATGGGTGTCGATACGTCGGTAATCGTCGGCGCTTTTTCCGCACTAGGTCTAGGAATTTCCTTAGCGCTCAAAAACAATATGTCCAATGTCGCCGGTGGCTTGCAGATTATCTTGACAAAACCGTTTTCGGTAGGTGATTATATTGCGATTGGAGATAAAGAAGGCACTGTGCTCAAAATCGAAACGATGTTTACAACTCTTGCGACGTATTCCGGTCAAGATGTGATTATCCCAAACTCCTCCTGCGTTTCGGAAATTATCGTGAATTACTCTGTTCAGCCCAATCGCCGCATTGCGATACAAATTCCCGTTTCTTTGCATACCGATGTCGAATCGTTTCAAGAAGAAATCGACAAAATCATGAAAGCGGATCAACGAATCTTAAAAGATCCGGCACCTCACAGTGCACTCACTTCTTTTTCGACAAACGGTCAAGGAATCATGATTACTGCATATGCGTATGCATCGATCGAGCAGTATTGGGATGTGCTTTACGATCTCAATCTTGCATTTCAGAAAAAAAGGCTTGAAGCAAATATTGCCCAGCCTTGTGATTGTGTTCAAATCATATCAGATGCAGCGCCTCAAACGCATGAAGGATCCCATCCTCTTCAAGGTCGGTCGTAACAAAATCGGCCTTTTCTTTTACACAATCTTTCGCATTTCCCATTGCGACAGAAATATGCGCATGTTCAAACATGCAAAGATCGTTTTCTCCATCGCCGATTGCGATCGTCTGTTCGAGAGGAATATGAAAATGCTCTTCGACAATTTGCATTCCGTGCGCTTTCGATACACCTTGACACCCTATTTCCCCGCTTTCCGGTCCCAACGGTGCAAAAGTAGCCCGTATAAGATCGAAATGCTGGTGAAGATCTTCATAAATTTCGCGATAAGGTTTTTCGGTCTGCAAAAAGGAAATCTTGGAAATCGGATCTTTCAAAATTTTCTCTTCTTCTTTTTGCTCGACACTTTTATAAAACAACGTCATACCGTGTGTAGATTTTTCTTTGTCGCTTAGCCCTTTGCATACTTCTTCAAGTCGCGCGAGCATCGCTTCTTTCGTGAAATTGCTTGCGAATACCCCGATTCGGCTTTCATAAACAGCAGGAATACGATGTTTGTTCAAATACAACTGAAGATCCTTCAGTTGTTCTTGAGTAAACTTGGCATCATACAGCAATTGATCATTGACTGTGACTGTCCCACCTGCTCCGGCAACGATTGCATCGTAATCGATCTTTTTCAGATCTCCGTAAATTTCTACAAGTTGGCGTCCTGTACATAAAACAATCAAATGGCCATTTTCCTGCGCTTTTTTTATCGCGGCGAATGCCGATTGCGGTATATATCCTGTATGATGGAACAAAGTCCCATCCGCATCCAAATAAACGATCATATTGCAAACTCCCTTTTTTACATATTATATCCAAAGAACGGCATCAAAAAAAGCAGAACCGATCAAATTCTGCTTCTAAGAAAAGATATTTCTTTCTTTCAAGGCATAAGCGATGGAATTTTCGCGATGATCTTCCACAACGATATCCGCTATGCTTTTCGTACTGTCTGAAGCCCACGGCATCGCGAAGCTCAGCTCGGCATTTTTAAGCATCTGATTGTCGTTTTCGGAATCCCCGAATGCGCCATAATATTCCAGTTGCCAATATTTCATTAAGTGAGCGACACCGTTGGCTTTTTGAGCGTATTTAGGAAAAATATCAAGGGCCACCGCGCAGCTTTTCATGGTACGAATACCGGGAATATCAGCGGTAAGTTGTCTTAATCTTTCAATATCGGGATCAATCAAGGTTACCATGCCGGTCATTGCTCCGTTCCAAGGATAAACTCTGACTTCTTTCATTCCGTAATGATCGGTAAATTCATCCGTATATTGATTTTTCTCGGTTAATTTTCCGGTTTGCTGAAAATAGTATACCGGAATGTGATTTTCATCGGCAATCGCAAAAACTTTCTTTAAATTCGAATTGGTGAAAATCGTTTTGTATACAATTTCCCGATCTTTGTTTCGAACTTCTCCTCCTGCACTGATTACGTAGCCATCCCATTCGATTTGATCGATCTTCGGAATCTCGAGCACTTCTTTTAAGCTGCGATTAGTTGCCAGTGCAATCTTGATTCCTGAACGTTTTAAAGCATTGAGGGCCTCGATCGTCGATTGAGATAAAGTATGTGTGTCGAAGTCGAGCAAAGTGCCGTCGACATCAAAAAATATAGCTTGTATTTTGTTCATATTGTTCTTCTTTCTGATTTCCATTGTACCAAATAAATTTTCCTTTTAAAATGTTTTCAATATTAAAAAGCCGATCTTTCGATCAGCTTTCAAATTCATATTATTTTTATTCTAATTCGATTTTAAACGGAAACATAGGAAGATTCAAAGCATTGAATACGATATGAGATGGATTATTTTCCCAGGCGTATGAAATCGTATGCGCCAGACTTTTTACAGTTGTCATTCCTGAATGAATCGAAAAAACTTGCTGAGTCCCATCAAGATCCAATACGATGTCTCCTTCATCGATTCCTTCAAATAGAAGTTCGATTCCTTTTTCGCTTTCCTTCCACATCCTCAGTTTCGGATAAACGATGCAAAGATCAGGAGCATAAAAAGTTTGGGAAACCATCTGGCCCAATCGCTTCCCGATTTCTTTTTTATCGGTCGGATGAATATTATACGCATCTCCTTGATCCAGAGTACAAATGATCCGCACATCTTCGTGAGTCAAAGTTTGATTCATTTGCGCTTGACGAATCATCGGCCACGTTTCCGGATACGTTTCTTCAATATACGCAGGCAGCTGAATCAAAAAGAACGGAACATCTTGATGGAGCTCATGACGCCAAGACTCGATCAAAGTCGCTAGAAGATGATCATAAGCCCAGGCATTTTTCGCATCTTCTTCCCCTTGATACCACCACACCGCTTTATATTTGAGATTTTTGATTCGTTCGAACATGAGATCATGCAATCCTCCGGGACGTCCGAAATCTTTTTTTCCTTTTGGCTGCGGCCAAGGCGTGTGTCCGAGGTCGTGCTTAAGCTGAGACATAGATCTTTGCGGGAATTCTTTCTGGTACTGTTCGACTTTTTGCTGATATTGTACCAGCAAACGCTGATAAGCCAGACGTTTTTGATCTTCTTCTTTCTCGGTTTGTTCCATGATTCCATCCCAATACGGATCGATAAAACGCTCTTTCAGAAAAGGATCGTTTTTAAGCGTTATTTCGTCAATCCAGCAAGAAGCGCTCGTTCCTCCTTTATAGCACCCAACCACTCCGATTGGGACATTCGTATAATGGGAAATTTCTTCAAGCGCATAATATGCAACAGCGGATACTTCATCCATATTCGTTTCATCAAGAATTTCCCATCGCAAAGACGGATCTTTTCCATCCCCGATATATTCGATTTGAGGAACACGCAATGAACGAATATCAAGATGTTTCGCTTTTTTTCGGGCCTGGTTGAAATGATCTTCGTTTTGAAGCATGAACTCCATATTGGATTGACCGGCTGCAAGATAAACATCGCCAAACGCGATATTTTCCAATTCGATCTTTGTATCCTTATCGTATATTTGAATCATGCTTTGACTACTTGCTTCATGGCTTGCGCATTCGACGCGCCATATTCCGTCTGAATCTGTGACAGTTTCATAAATTTCCCGATCAATTTCGACAGTCACTTTTTTATTCGGCTCATTGCTACCGAAGATCGAGAAAGGAACATCCCTTTGCAGGATCATATTCTTTGCAAAGATCGAAGCAACCTTCAACATAAATTCTTACCCTTTCATTTGATCAAGATCGTATTCGTAGCCATGTTCTTCACTTACTTTTTTCAGCCATTCGCCGGATTTTTTGATCGTGCGTTTTTGATCGTTCAAATCGACCGCAATAAATCCGTAACGATTCTTGTACGCGTTGTTCCAGCTCCAGCAGTCAAAAGCAGTCCACGCATGATATCCGAAGCAGTTGCTTCCTTCCTGAATTGCTTTATTCAGCCATGCTAAATGCTCTTCGTAAAAGTCGATTCGGTAGTCGTCGTTGATCTTTCCGTTTTCATCACGGTATCTTTCTTCACCTTCGACACCCATTCCGTTTTCGGAAATAAACCATTTGATGTTGCCGTAATTGTTCTGTACATTTTTTGCGATATCGTAAATGGCCCGAGGATAAATTTCCCATCCGCGGTATGGATTCATTCTCTTGCCCGGCATATCGTATTCTTCGAAATGCCAGCTTGGCATCCAGTTTTCATCGTGCTCCATTGCAGGTGCTTTGACACGTTTTGGCTGATAGTAGTTAACACCTAAGAAATCGACCGTGTTGTGTTTGATTGTTTCCAATTCTTCTTTTGTGGCATCCCAGAGAACACCATCTTCCTTCAATGTATGAACAAGTGTTTCCGGGAAAGTTCCGAACACCGCCGGATCCAAAAACGAGCGTCCGAAGAAATCATCCGCGAAATGAGCAGCTTCCAGATCTTCTTTTGATTCGCTGCGAGGATAAGCAGGCGTTAAATTCAAAATAATTCCGATTTCCCCGCCGAAGTTCATCGAATGATAAATTTCGATTGCTTTGGCCGAAGCAAGATTGATATTGAAAATAACTTGTACACATTCTTTTCCTTTTCCTACATATTTCGGAAAATGGACCCCATATAAATATCCCGCTTCCGGAATAACCATCGGTTCATTGAATGTCGTCCAGTATTTAACATCATTTCCGAAACATTCAAATGCTGTTTTCGCAAATTTTGCAAAAAGATCCACGACATGTTTGCTTTCCCATCCGCCATATTTTTCGAACAGTTCGATCGGAAGATCAAAATGGTGCAGATTCATAACCAAGATGATGTCGTTTTTCTTCGCTTCTTCGATCATATCTTTATAAAACTGCACGCCTTCCGGATCTGGCTCTCCGGTTTCCAGATCTTTGATCAAACGACTCCATTGAATACTTGTACGAAACGAATTCATGCCGATTTGTTTCATCATTGCGAAATCGTCTTTGTATTTGTGATAAAAATCACTCGCTACATCCGGTCCGACTCCATTAAAGAAATCATTTCTTTGTGTGCGATACCAATAATCCATCACATTTTCGTGACGTTTATTGAACCAGCCCTCACTTTGCGGTCCGCTTGTGGCGGCGCCCCACCAAAAATTCTCAGGAAATTTTATTTTTTGTTTCATTTTTTATTGCCCTCTTTTCATCACCCATAGTAATGCGTATTCCGTCAATTGTCTAGACATTTTTTATTTTTTTTACTATTAGTCTAGACAATTGAGCCCTCTCCCATATAAAATAATGAAAACAATGAGGAGATATAGCATGCAACCAAAATATAAAATGATCTATGATGAACTAAAAGAGGCAATTTCCGAAGGAGAATACGGTCCGGGAGCGAAATTGCCGGATGAAATTACATTATGTCAAATTTACGCCTGTTCGAGAATGACAGTGAAAAAAGCTCTTGATATTTTGGTCGAAGAAGGATTGATCTATCGAAAACAAGGGCAAGGAAGTTTTGTTCTCAACAAAGCCATGTCCACGGCCCCTTATCAGTACGAAGAGTTTCCGATTGGCGGATTCGACCGTTCCAGACACGATGAAGTCGAATCAAAGATCCTCGAATTTAAATTAAGCTTCGCTTCCAAAGAGGTTGCTCATGCTCTGCACTTAAAAGAAAATGAGCCGGTATATGATATTTTGCGTTTGCGTCTTTACGATCACGAACCTTATGTGATCGAACATACCTATATGCCAGTGAGCTTAATTCCCGGAATTACAGAAGATGTTTTGAACCGTTCAATATATGCATACATTGAACATGATCTGAATATGCATATTGCCAGCGCCCAGCAAACAAGCCGTGCAGACATATCCAACGAACAAGATCATGAAGTTCTGGGACTTAAAGCAATCGAACCTGTATTGGAAGTCGAACAAATTGCCTATTTGGATAACGGCATCCCATTTGAATATTCTTTTTCACGTCATCGTTTTGATAAATTTAAATTCACTTCTTTTTCTTTACGTCGTTAAAGCGCAGTAATTTGTATTTCCTCATTTTTTTGTTACAATAAGTGCATTGGAGATCAAATAATGAGCAAAAAGAAAAAATCAATAAAAAAAAGAAAAACAAACTTTCGTTACAACGAAAATGACGAACGAACTATCGGAGAAGATATCTTATCTTTTGTCAGCACGTTTTTGATCGTTTCGATCATTATCATTTTAGTGAGTGCTTTTTTATTGAAGCCTGCCTTGATCCAAGGACGCAGCATGTATCCTACTTTTCAAAATGGAGAGCGCGGTGTGTCGAATGTGATTGCGGTCACTGTTGAAGGAATCAATCGCGGCGACATTGTTCTTGCGAAAACAACAACCGAAAAAGGCGAACCGGCAACGGTCATCAAACGAGTGATCGGATTACCGGGAGAAACGATCGAATGCAAGGAAGAACAAGTTTATATTGACGGCAAGCCACTCGATGAAAGCGCCTATTTGGATAACGATTACGCCAAAGAATGGAAAGATACCAATGGATATTTCAATTACGATTTCGACCCGGTTACCTTAAAAGAGGATGAATACTTTTTGATGGGAGACAATCGTCCGATTTCCATGGATTCCCGCGATACGGGTCCTTACAAGAAATCGGCCATCCTTGCCAAAGATTTCTTTGTCGCTTATCCTTTTGACAAGATCGGCTATTACGAATAATATTAAAGATCGACACTGATCGGTCTTTTTTTATGACCAAAAGAAAAACCGCACCTTTAATTCGTGCGATCGATCCTTGATCTTGATCTTTTTTCTTTTTGCTAGGCACATATGATTTGGATTCCCTGTTCTTGTAAAAGATCTTTGATCGAAGCCGGGATCTTGTAGTCAGTAATGACTCCTTTGAGCCGTTTCGAAACATTCAGAGGCACCGTCCCGATCTGACTGAATTTTTCCGCTTCGGTCAAAAGAATGAGCGAATCAGCACTATGAGCCATATCCCGCACAGCTTGAGCGCGCAGCTGATCCCGATTGGTAAAACCTGTATCCTCGCTCCATCCGTCGGTGCCGGCAAAAAAATAGCGGACATGATAATTGGCAGCTGTTTCCCGTACGAGCGGACCGACAAGACATTGCGAATCGCGCTGATAAATTCCTCCTAGCAAAACCACTTCCACCGTATCGTAAAGACGAATATAATCTGCGATAAAGGCACTGTTCGTAATGATCGTCACGTTTTTTCTTTTTTCCGCGATCTGTCTTGCAAGCAAAGCACAGCAGCTTCCGCTTTCGATCATGACCGTGTCGTTGTCGTGAATTTTTTCGAGCGCTTTTTGCGCGATTGCTGTTTTTTCTTCAAAATGGTACGCTAAACGTCCTGCAATGCTGTCGATGCTTGTCAGCTGGGCGTATCCATGCTCACGTTTGACAATGAATGCTTGTTCGAGCTCGTCAAGATCCTTGCGCAAAGTGACTTGGGAAATATCCAGCTCTTTTGCAAGCGCGCTCACCTCCGCTTTTTTATTCTTAACAAGCCAGGCGATGATTTTTTTCTGTCGATCTTCTTTCTTTTTCATAATTCTCCTTAAAAAAATGCGTTGATCCCCTCATTGAGAAATACTTTTCGGTATTCTTCAAGATCTTCCCTTTGAAATGCGCTTCGGTTTTCGTAGGCATAGTTTTGATCAAGCATATCGTATTTATTTTCGCCAAATTGATGGAACGGAAGCAGCTGCACTTCTTTCGCTCCGACTTCTTTCAACGCTTTCGAAAACTGCACCGCATCTTCGAGGGTATCGTTGAAATCGGGAATGACCGGGATCCTTACATGGACATTATACCCTTGATCGATCGCAAATTTCATGTTGGATAAGATCAAATCATTCGACACACCTGTTCCTTCTTTATGTTTGATCGGATCCCAATGCTTCATATCCACATAGATCCAATCCACGTAACGCATGACGGATTCGAACACTTCTTTCAGCGCAAATCCGGTGCTTTCGCACGCCGTATGCAGGCATTCCTCGTGTGCGGCTTTCAAGATCGCGATCGCAAACTCAGGCTGTGCAAGCAGTTCTCCGCCTGATAACGTGATCCCGCCGCCACTTTCTTCATAAAAAGGACGATCCTGTAAAACGACATCAAGCACTTGCTGTACGGTTTTGCTTTTTCCTTCCTTTTTCAATGCAAGGCCTGAACATTCTTTGATGCATTCACCGCATCTGTCGCATAGAGAAGGCTCGATATGGAAATGATCTTCATGAAATGAAATTGCATGTTTTGCGCAAACTTTTATACAACGCAGACAGTGCGCACATTTGCGTCGATCCCAGAGCACTTGAGCTCTGGCGCATTGACTTTCCGGATTGGCGCACCAGACGCAGTGCAAAGGACAGCCTTTTAAAAAGACGACGGTACGGATGCCTGGTCCGTCATTGACACTGAACTTTTGAATATTGCATACGATACCGCTTTGATGGCGGCTTTCTTTTTCTTCGATCTTTTTCATGCTTTCAGTATATCAAGAATTCTTCAAATCACAACCATTTTCTTTCGAATGAAAGTTTTTATTATTTCATATTGACAAATATTTTCGATAATTTTATATTTTAGATGAAAAAATACAAAATTATAATTTCAAACGAAAGGAATCACTATGGAAAACGTAAAACTATTTGGAAAACTGACGGATCGTATGCAGGCATTCCGCGAAGAAGTTCTCGAAGAAAAACCGTATATCGACGCTCATCGCGCCGTTTATGCAACAGAAGCTTATAAAGAACATCAAGAACAGCCGCGAGTCATGATGAGAGCGCTCATGCTGAAAAACATCCTTGAAAAAATGCCGATCTATATCGAAGAGAAATCGCTTCTTGCCGGCAATCAAGCTTCAAAAAATCGCAACGCGCCGATTTTTCCGGAATATACGATGAAATTCGCGATCGATGAGCTTGATCAATTTGAAAAACGAGATGGCGACGTTTTCTATATTACGGAAGAAACGAAGAAAAAGCTGCGCGAGATCGCTCCTTTCTGGAACAACAACAATCTTCGTGCAAGAGGAGGGGCCCTGCTTCCGGATGAAGTTTCGGTCTTTATGGAAACCGGTGTATTCGGAATGGAAGGAAAGCTCAATGCCGGAGATGCCCACTTAGCCGTGAATTACGAAAAACTGCTTCGTTTCGGGTTGAAGGACTATGAAGAGCGGGCGAAGAAATATAAAAACTCTCTTGATCTGACCGATCCGAATGCGATCGATCAATACGTATTTTATAAAGCGGTCCTGATTACGATCGAAGTGGTCCGCCATTTCAGCGAGCGTTACAGCAAACTTGCTTATGAAATGGCCTTGACAGAAAAAGAAGAGACGCGAAAGCAGGAGCTTCTGGAAATGAGCCGTATATGTCGCAAGGTCCCTTATGAACCCGCTTCCTCGTTTCGCGAAGCGATCCAGGCGGTATGGCTCATTCAGGTCGTGCTGCAGATCGAATCCAACGGACATTCGTTAAGTTACGGACGTTTCGATCAATATATGTATCCTTACTATATCCACGATATCCGCTCGAAAAAAATAACGGAAGATCAGGCTCTGGAGCTGCTTACGTGCTTGTGGATCAAGACGCTGACGATCAACAAAGTCAGAAGCCAGACCCATACGCTCAGTTCTGCAGGCTCTCCGATGTATCAAAACGTGACGATCGGCGGACAAACGCCGGATAAAAAGGATGCAGTCAACGAATTGTCTTTTCTTGTTCTCAGATCGGTTGCTCAAACAAGGCTGACCCAGCCGAATTTGACGGTCCGCTATCATAAAAACATGAACAAAGATTTTTTCGATCAGTGCATCGAGGTCATGAAGCTTGGTTTCGGTATGCCGGCCTTCAACAACGACGAGATCATCATTCCTTCGTTCATGAACTGGGGCGTCAAAGAAGAAGATGCCTACAATTACAGCGCGATCGGCTGCGTGGAAACGGCGGTTCCGGGAAAATGGGGCTATCGCTGCACCGGTATGAGCTATCTCAACTTCCCTCGCCTGCTCCTTACGGCAATGAACGATGGCATGGATCTTACTTCCGGGAAACGGTTCGTGAAAGGATATGGGCATTTCAAGGACATGAAAAATTATGACGAGCTGTTCAATGCATGGGATCACACGATCCGCGAAATGACCAGATACAGCGTGATCGTGGAAAACGCGATCGATAAAGCATCCGAAAGAGATGTTCCGGACATTCTTTGTTCTACGCTGACCGACGATTGTCTTTCCAGAGGAAAAACGATCAAAGAAGGCGGTGCGGTATATGACTTTATTTCGGGATTGCAGGTAGGTATTGCCAATATGGCCGATTCGCTGGCAGCAATCAAAAAAATCGTGTTCGAAGAAAAACGGATCACACCAAAGCAGCTATGGGATGCGATCCTTGATGATTTTTCTTCCGAAGAAAACAAGAAGATCCAGCGTATGCTCGTACATGACGCTCCTAAATACGGCAACGACAATGACGAAGTGGATCAGTTAATTGTCGACGCGTATGCTTGCTATTTGGATGAAATCGAAAAATATCCGAGTACCCGTTTCCAACGGGGACCGATCGGCGGCATTCGCTACGGCGGAACGTCTTCGATCAGTGCCAATGTCGGACAAGGTATGCAAACAATGGCGACACCTGATGGCCGCAAGGCGTTCGAGCCTTTGGCAGAAGGCTGCTCTCCGGCCCACAACGCGGATCAAAACGGACCTACGGCAGTTTTCAAGTCGGTATCCAAGCTGAATACCGAAAAGATCACGGGCGGCGTGCTCTTGAACCAGAAGATGACTCCGCAAATGCTTGCAACCGAAGAAAACAAAAAGAAGCTCGAAATGCTGATCCGAACTTTTTTCAATCGTCTGCATGGCTATCATGTCCAGTACAATATCGTTTCCAAAGAAACGCTGCTAGATGCGCAGGCTCATCCGGAAAAGCACAAAGATCTGATCGTGCGTGTGGCTGGATACAGCGCGTTCTTCAATGTGCTCAGCCACAAGACCCAAGATGATATCATTGGCCGTACAGAACAGGCACTATGAAACAAATGGACATGCTCTTTTCAGTAAACCTAGTATTTGCGTGCTAGGTTTTTTATAATGAGGAAAAGAAAGGATCTGATTTATGAAGATACTGGTGATCAACGGCAGCCCGAAAGGGGACCGAAGCAATACGCTTCAGCTGACAAATGCATTTTTGGAAGGAATATGCAAGGCACAACAAAATGCTTTGCCTCAAATTGAAACGCTTCACATTTCGCAAATGGACATCAAATCTTGCCGGGGCTGTTTTTCCTGCTGGAAAACGACACCGGGCCAATGTATGATCAAAGATGATATGTCCTTCATTCTTGAAAAGCTGTTAGGGGCCGATATAACGATCTGGAGCTTCCCTCTTTATTATTACAGTTTGCCCGGTATGCTTAAAATGCTCATCGACCGTCAGCTTCCGCTAAGCCTGCCTTTTATGACCCAAAACGCCGATGGCGGCAGCCATCCTGCAAGATACGATATGGGTCAAAAGAAAACTGTATTGATTTCCACGTGCGGATTTTACACTTCTCAAGCAAATTACGAAAGTGTTATATCTCAGTTCGATAAGATCTGCGGCAAAGGAAACTATACGACTTTGTTTTGCGGGCAGGGCGAACTTTTCGACATTCCCGAATTGTCCGATCGTACTCAAAGCTATCTTGCACTCGTTCGGCAAGCCGGAAAGGAGTTTGCGCGAAATCAAATTTCCTCTCAGACAGCCGAAAAATTGAAAGAGCTTCTTTTTCCGAGAGAAATGTTCGAGCAAATGGCGGATGCGAGCTGGGGAGTAACGAAAAACGGTGAGAAACAAGATGACGCTCTGACTTTCACAAAACAAATGGCAGCGCTTTACGATCCCGCTTCATACAAAGGAAACGATATCGTTTTCGACATGGATTATACGGATCTTCAAAAACAATATCGGATCATTTTAGGAAAAAAAGAAAGCACGGTTACGGAAGAGTTTACGGGAAAAGCACAGACAATCATCCATACTCCGTTTCATGTGTGGAAATCGATCGCTGCCAATGAGATCGAAGGATCGAAAACCCTGATGGATCATTTGTATACCGTTGAGGGCGATTTTGATCTTATGCTGTATAGGAAGGACTATTTATGAAAAAAAGATTATCTTTGTCATATATTTACTACGCATTGTCAGTAATGATCTCATGGTTCTTTACCAGTTATTGCCAGCTTAATAATTTACAGATCATCTTGCTCAATTATATTTTTACCTTTCTCACAATCATCCCTATTTGCCTGTGGAACAAAAAAATTTTGAATAAAAGCTTTTTTTGTTTTAACTTTTTAATTGGTTTAAACTCTCTCGTTGTGCTATGGATCTTCTTTACCGATTTTGCACCTCTTCAAGATGGTCTGGCTTTATTCATAATCGCTTTGATCAATATAGCATTTGCAGAAGAAATCATTTTTAGAGGAATTTATTATTCTTCTTTTTTAAAATTCTATTCCTCGATCAAAGCCACTTTATTCACATCGCTTTTGTTTACCGGAATCCATATTCCTAAATTATTGGCTCAGCACGAAGATTTGAGAATAGCTTTAATCTGGATTTTTTTCGCCAGTCTTCTGTTATGTCTTATCTTTTATTTGAGTCACAACCTTCTATTAACAACCACTATCCATTTTTTCATTAATTACTTTCAATTCACAAATATATTTGTGTTAATCTTTATATTGAATCTAGTCTACTTGTTTATCAAACACAATGTACTGCTACGAAAGGAGAAATCATGAAATATCCTGTCTTGATCAATTTTATTGGTATTTTCATTTCATTTCTGCTTTTTGACTGTTTCCTCTCGAATCTGTCGTTTTGGTTGGAAGCTATCCTGCATGGAGCAATTCTTTTTCTATTTTGCATTATTAATAGCCATTTGATAAAAAAAGAATATTTTTCTATACGTTCATGGTTTGTAATAAGCCTGTTTGTCCTGACTCTACTTTTTATGTGGTCGCTTTCAATTCAAGAAAAAATAATATTGCTGGTCAATGATTTCTTTTGTAGAGCTTTTTATGAACAATTTCTTTTGAGAGGTATTCTTTTTTCATTAACAAGAAAGAATCATACAAACAGTTTTTCTATCTTTCTAAACATTTTATTGAGCTTATTCTTATTTCTAAGCCTATTTTTCATTCGTAATTGGTTTCATGTCGCTGGATCATCTTTATTGACAGTTAGCGGGATTATTTATTTTATATTTTTCCAATGGATCTATACGCTCTTTTTCAGCAAGACAAACAATCTTTGGATCAGTATATTTTTTCAATTTCAGGTTCAGATGAGAATCGTTCCTTTTTCTCTTTTCTCATTGCTTGTATTGTTGTATATCATTTACTATGCGATAAAACATAACTGGATACAAAAAATGAATCATTGGATATAAGAATGCAGTCAACAATACCATCTCATTGACTGCATTTTGTATTGATTTTTACTGTATGTTTAAAAGCGCCAGATGACCCAGGCACTATTCCTCTCCTTCCAAAAGAGTCATCTTCTCTTCCCATTCTTGAGTCAGCTTGGCAATCTCATTGTGCTTGTCATCGATCTGCGCATCCAGCTCCTCCATCTTTCGGTAATCCTGATAATATTCCGGTTCAAAACGAAGCTCTCTTAGAGCTTCTAGATCCGCATCGGCTTCCTCAAGCAGTTTTTCCAATTTTGCGACTCGGTTTTTCAATACTTTTTCTTCTTGGAAAGAGAGTGATTTGCCACTTTCCTCTTTTGTTTCTTCCGCAAGTCGTTTTGTTTCTTTGCTTGCTTCCGTGAGCAGGTTGTGCGCTTTTTTATCGAGATATTCTTCATATCCGAAATTGAACACTTTACTTTCAGGACCCATTTCCATAATCCGATTGGCCATTTTTTTCAGGAACATTCGGTCATGGCTGACAAAAATGATGGTTCCGTCATAATCTTCCAGCGCTTTTTCCAGTGCTTCTTTTGCCGGAATATCCAAGTGATTTGTCGGCTCATCCAGCAACAATACATTGTCGTGTGCAAGCATAAGCGAGGCCAAAGCCAAGCGTACTTTTTCTCCTCCCGATAAATTGTATACTTCCTTGAACACTTCTTCCTGCGTAAACAAGAACGAAGCGAGCGTATTGCGCAGCTGCGTTTGATCGATCATCGGATATTCATCCCATAGTGTATCCAGAACAGTCTTACTCGATGTGATTTGCGCACTATCTTGATCAAAATAACCGATATCGCACTGATGCCCAAAATGAAAATTTCCTTTTAAACTCGGAAGCTTTTCCATCAATGTCTTGATCAATGTAGATTTTCCGATTCCGTTAGGCCCTACAATTCCAAGGCGATCGCCCTTCATCACTAAAAGATCAACGGTCGAAAGCGGATGATCGTAACCGATTTGCAGATTTTCGATTTCGAGAACACGCTTTCCTCCTTTACGACCACTTGTAAAGCGAGCCTTGATTGCGGAAGTATCCGTTTGAATATCTTCGATTTTTTCCATCCGATCCAAATACTTGATTTTCGATTGAGCAAATGCTGCTTTGTTTTTCTTATAGCGAAATTTTTCAATCAACGCGCTGATCCGGGCAATTTCTTCCTGCTGACGAATAAATGCTTCATGGTTTTTTTCCAGATACTCTTCTTTTGCTTTGACATAGTGTGTATAACTTCCGGGAAAACGCATCGTCTTTCCGAATTCGATTTCGACAATTTCATCCACCACATGATCAAGGAACATCCGATCGTGACTGACTAGGATCACAGCGCCCGGATAATGTTTGATATATCCTTCGAGCCATTCGATCGAATCGATATCCAAATGGTTTGTCGGCTCATCCAGCAGCAAAATATCCGGTTTTGTCAGCAGAAGTTTTACCAAACCGATTCGTGTACGCTGCCCGCTTGAAAATTCCTTTAGTTTTTTATACAAATCTTTTTCCTCGAATTGAAAATGAAAAAAGACATTCTTTAATTCGTATTCATAGTCATATCCTCCAAGCACTTCAAACCGGTTTTGCAGCATATCGTATTTATCAAGTTGCGCTTGCGAATGATCCGTTTCTAAAAGCAGTGCCTGATTTTCAAGCCGGGACTGCAATGTCGTGAGTTCATCAAAGACCGACAGCAGTTCTTCATAGACGGTCCGTTCTTCATCGGAAAATGTAATTTGCGAAAGATAGCCGATCTTAGTTCCCGAAGCGGTTGTTACCGTTCCTTGATCAGGCTCCTCCTGTTTGCAGATGATCTTTAACAAGGTCGTCTTTCCGCATCCGTTTCGACCAACCAATGCGATTTTCTCGTTGTTTTTAACTGTTAAATTGGCATTTGTGAGCACATCTTGGGCTCCAAACGATTTATAAATACTACTTGCTTGTAGTTTCATTACTCTCCACCACCTTTAATTGATAATAAGAAGCGATTCCCTGTGCCAAGGAAGAAGCGATTGTATCCTGATTGTTTTGGTAATAAGAAACGCTGTCGCTGTTCGCGATATTGGCGTATATGAACATCACACCGTACATTCCGTAATGATTGCTGTAGACCCCATTGCCCACTTGATTGTATTGTCCTGTGTATGTTGCTTTTCCGCCACTTTCGCGAATAGCCGGATTGATCGAAAAATTTGTTATATTGTACTCATTATCCGTCAACAAGCTGTCATATACGACTCCGCTTGCCAAAAGGTCAGTTGTCGTATACGGATAATCAAGTTCTACTCCGTTTTGCGTCATGATAAAAGCCATCTCATTGGCAAGAGATGCATTGGTGAAAGGCGAAACGATAAAGAACGGTCTGGTAATATTTTCTTCATCGCACATTGACAGATTCAGAAAAATTTTCGCTTGATGCTCATATCCGATACCAACACGTCCGCTTTCGCCGTAATAGCTTGGCGTAGACTGGTCGTCCCTGCTGATCAGCACTTTCAATCCGTATTTTTCCAATTCGCTTTTTACCTTGAGAGCAAGTTCGTAAGAAGCTGCCGTTTCGTTGATTTGTTCATTATTGTTTCCAAGTTCGATTTCCTGAGTCAGTTCGTTGAACACATTTCCGCTTGGATCAATCACCACATCGACAATCTCGCTTTGAGGAATCGTATCCTTGATGACCAAAAACGCATAATTTTTATCGAGGTCGACATGATAGCTGTCAAAAATATCCTGATCTGCCTCCAAAACGATATTTTTTACTTGTCCATTGCGCCTCATCGATACAAAAGGATCTGAAACAACCGGTTTATCAAAAAATACCCGTTTCTTGATATACTGGTCGTATATGTAAATTTCATAGACCCCTTCGTCCAATTGTCCCAGTGGTATCGCTCCATCCGCATTGCCCGAAAAGGTAAAATTGTATTCTTTGCCGGTTTCGATATTATGAAGAACAAGAGCTTTTCCCATAAACGGATCAAGATCTTCATCGTCACTATTATACGCATTGCCAAATAACGAAAGCGTTTCTCCGTAAAATGTATAATCTTTCGCTTCATATGTATCTTTAAACGAGGAAGGCACATTGTTTCGCACTGTCGATGAATTCAACGTTTCCACATAATCCTCGGTAATCTTATCCAGTTGATTTGTTTTCTGCGTAAAAGCGAACAGACCGATTAAAAGCGCTGCAATCACAAGTACCGTCACGATCCATACTTTTACATTGATTTTTTTTTTATTTTTTACTTTTTTCATATACTTGATCTTAAAATTTCCCCTTAAGCTTAAGTATAGCATTCCCTATTTCATTTTGCGAAAAAAAACCGCTCAAGCATTGTACTTAAGCAGTTTGAAAATTTCTTTATTTTTCGTCCTTTTGTTCCTCAACTGTACGATAAACAAAACGAACAGTGGAATCGACATTTTCCGGAGCTCCGGCAAACGTTGAATTTTCTTCATTCAATTTTTCGATATGATCGATGATATCCATGAACGTATTCAATTCGCCTGTTGTAAGATCCAGCTTCTCTTTTAATTGACCCATACCTTGTTCTTGGAATTGATCGCTTCCATCACGAAGTTTGTTTGCTCCGTCAAGAAGTTGCTGGCTTCCGGATTTCAATTCAGGAGAATTGGCATCAAGTTCGTTTAATCCGGCAGCCAATTGGTTCGATCCGTTATTTAATTGATCGACACCGCTTGTGAGCTGACCCAATCCGGATTTCAATTGAAGCAGCTGATCTTTTTGACCATATAATTGTGCGGTTCCGTTCATTAATGCATTGGCACCATTCAATAATGCCGGCGAATTCTGATTTAATTGTGCAGTTCCGCTTGCCAATTGATTTGCTCCTTCATTTAATTGATCGACACCGCTTGTGAGCTGATCCAATCCGGATTTCAATTGAAGCAGCTGATCTTTTTGATCGGCTAATTGTTTTGTTCCCTGTGCAAGCTGCGCAGCACCATCATTCAATGCTTCACTGTTGTCTGTCAATTGCTGACTTCCGGCTTGAAGCTGAGCAATCGCTTCATTTGATTTTTTCTCCAGATCGCCTAGTCCTTGATCAAGACGAGTGATTCCGTTGCTGACTTCATTTGATCCAGTTTCCAGTTGTGCAAGACCTGCCTGGAGCTGTTTCACCGAAGTGCTCAGATCGTTGATATTGTTTCCGAGATCTGCACTCGATAAGAGCGTTTCCATTTTAGTGATAATCTGTTGGGAAGCTGCAATGTCTGCACTCATATCGTCAAGCGACTGAGTTGAGCTGGAAATCACTGTACTCATGCCATCCAGACTTTGTTTCATAGTCGCAAAATCACTATTCAATTGCGTTGGATCCAATGTAGTCAACGTTTGAAGATCAGTCGGTGTCGCAGCACTTTGTAAGGCACTTTTTTGAGCCTCAAGAGCTGCGATTTGTGCAGAAAAATCCACATCAACCGTTCTTGTTTCGTAAGTTACAGTTTCTTTTCCGTCTGCATCAGTTGTTGTGACCGGAACTTGATAATCTTGATGGACTTGATTGGTCTGCAATGCTGCGATCGCCGAATCAATTTGTGCGACATACGCATTTCTTGTTGCTTCGAAATTTTGCGACGCTGCATTGGCAGACGCGTTATAATCGCTGATTTTTTGATTGTTTTCGGCAATCGTTTCATTCATTGCTGCTGCTTGCGCATTGATATCCTGAAGCAAAGCTTCCACTTGACCAAGGCCTGCTTTTGCCTGGTCAACAGTCGCACTCATTGTATTGAGTGTTTGTTGATCTTTTTTCACGATTCCTGCAAGCGTATCCAATCCTTGTTTCGCATCATTAAGGTTTGCGCTTAATTGATTGATCTTATCCATATCAAGAGAAGAAACTTGGGCATTCATTGCTGTCAATCCGTCGCTGACTTTTTTGCTTCCTTCAACTAAAGATGAGCTTCCTTGTTTCGTGTCGCTCAACGCTTTTTCGATACCGCTTAACTGTTTGTTTCCTTCATTGAGCTTAGCAACTCCATTTGTATATTCTTTTAATCCGGATTGAAGATTCACGCTACCTTGCGCAAGCTGCTGACTTCCTTCGATCAACTGATCGATTTGCGGATACGCACTTGCCAAAGGAGCAATTCCTTCTTTAAGTTGATCAGTTCCCTGAGCAACTTGTACGGCTCCTGAATTTACTTGAGAAACGCCATCCGTATATTGCTTTAGTCCTTCGTTCAATTGAACACTTCCATTATAGAGTTGAGTTGCGCCATCTGCCAATTCATCGACTTTGTTTCCTGCACTCGCTAAAGGCGAAATCCCTTCTTTTAATTGACTTGTTCCTTCAGAAAGTTTTTGTCCTCCGTCTTTTGCCTGAGAAACCCCGTCCGTATATTGACTGATTCCGTCGTTCAGTTTGCTTGCGCCATCTGCCAATTCATGGGTTCCTTCATTAATTTGTTCGCTTGCCGAAATCAATTCATTGATTCCGCCAGTCAGATCCGATACAGAATCGACTCCTTCAATATCTTTAGCATCTAATTCATTGGTTGCTGCCATGAGCAATTCCGGCTGTTGATAATTTTTAACATCCGCTTTGATTGTCACAGTATCGCTTAGATCCAGCTTTTCATTGACCATATTCAATCCTGCTTCGGATAGAGTCTGGCTCAATCCGGGAACAGTCGCAAATGTAAGGATTTCGTTGCTTCCGTCGCTTATGATCTTTCCTTGAGAGCATTTCACGTTCGTAAACACTTCCGAATCTAAAGGCACAGTTCCGCCGGCCAAATAAGACGGATGGATCGTTACTTCTTTTCCGTTGGCATTAATTTTCTCGCTGATATTGTTTGTGAATGTGATATTCATTTCCAGTTTTCCGCTTTTTCCTTCAAGATCTTTTGCGGAAATTGTTTTTCCGTCTAATTTATATTGGATCTTAATCGAGATTGGAAGCTGTTTATTTGTTTTTCCTTGATAGTAAACATCATTTCCTTTCACATTCCATGTATATTCTTTTCCGGAAACTTTCGGTTGTTCATCCCCTTTGACATTCTCGACATCTTTTAAATCAAGTTCTTCCTTGATATTGTTAATACCGTTGTCATCATGCAGCCAGCTCGATACAATTGTATCGTTTACTGTTCCGTCATCGTTTAATACAGTATAAACTGTTTCGGTTTTTGTGGCTGGTTCATCATTTTCCTGCGCGAATAGAGGAAAGTTAACAAGAGAGCATCCCATCACAGTGGCAAGAATCGAGCAGCCGATATTTTTAATGGTTTTATTCATGTTGAAGTTCTCCTTTGGCTTTTGGCCAGTTTTTCGTTGTTTTTTGAATGAATTTTTGACTCACGATCAGCATTGAAGGCAAGACGAGCAAGATCACAAACACAGAAATCAATGCACCTCGTCCTAAAAGCTGACATAAAGCTGCGATCATATCCATCTTCGCAATCACGGCAACACCTGAGCAGGCAGCAAAGAAAGAAAGACCACTTGTTATAATCGAAGGCGAAGTCATTTGTATCGAAATACCAGCTGCCTCTTTCACTGAATGACCGTTTTGCAGTTCTTCTTTGAAGCGTGTTGTCATCAAGATGGCATAGTCGATACATGCACCCAACTGAATCGTTCCGATCACAATTCCTGCAATAAACGGCAATTGCGTATGGGTCAAATACGGAATTCCCATATTGACACAAATCGCAAACTCGATTGCCAATACAAGAATAAACGGCAGCGAAAACGATTTGAATGTGACTGCGATGATCAACAGGATCGCAATGATCGAAACGATATTGACCATTTGGAAGTCAGTATTTGTGGTTGTGATCAGATCTCTGGTCATGCTTCCTTCACCGGCAATCTTTGCCTGCGGATCGTATTTATGGAGAATTGTATCAATCTGATCTAATTGTTTATTCAATTCATTCGTTGCCGAATGATAATCAGAATTGATGATAATCAAACGTTTTCCGCCATTATGCAAAATATCTTGGATTACTTTCGGCTCGAAAGTGCTTGGTACACCCGGACCGATATATTTTTCATAACCAATTACGTTTGATACTCCGTCAACCTTTTCGATCTGATCAATAATTGCTTGAATATCTTTTGTCGGCACTTGATCATCTAAGATTACAAAATGTGTCGTTGTCATATTGAATTTTTCTTTTAATTGATTTGTTCCTTCGACACTTGTCAGATCGGAAGGAAGTGTTTGGGTCAGATCATAGTACTGACCGACATTTGCCTGACAATAGATGGCCGGGATGAAAATAATCACAAATGCGATCAAAATGGCCTTGTAGTGCTTGACAACGAATTTCGGTGTTCTTTTCAACGGTTTGATCAATACTGGATGCGTATATTTATCGATGGCGCGATCAAATGCCATAAGCAAGCTTGGTAAAACCAAAACTGTACAGATTACGCCAAGAATTACACCTTTTGCCATGACGACACCAATATCTTTTCCTAATGTCAGCTGCATCGCACACAACGCCAAGAAGCCGGCAATTGTTGTAACCGAAGAAGACGTGATTGAAATAAAAGTTGCATGTATTGCTTTAGACATTGCATCTTCTTTGGTATCGGTCTTGGCTTTTTCTTCTTGATAACGATGCAGCAGAAAGATGGAGTAATCCATTGTAACGGCTAGCTGCAAAATCAAAGCCAAAGCCTGGGTAATGTAGGAAATTTGTCCTAAAAATACGTTCGTGCCCATGTTGTAAACAATCGGGAACGCGATACCAATCAAAAATACGATTGGAGCGACCCAAGATTTCAATCCCAGGCAAAGAACAACCAAGCATAAAAGTACGGCAATTAAGGAATAGATCGGTGTTTCTTGATTAACCAGATCTTTCGTATCTTCGGTAATGGCTGAAAAACCGGCCTGATAACAATCCATACTTGCATATTTCTTGATTTCGGCAATCGCATTCATTGTCGTATCGGATGCGGTTGGTTCTTTGAATGTGATAATCAGCATGGTGGCATCATCGGAATACAGCATCTTACGGATGTTTTCCGGAATCGCTTCTTTTGGCAGGGAGATATCGGTTACATCGTCGCGCCATACAACTTTATCGACTCCTTTGATGTTTTGAATTTGCTCTTTCAATTTGAGCACATCCTTATCCTTCATTCCGTTAACGACAAGCATATCTACGCTTGACAAATTGAAGTCCTTATCGAGGATATCCTGTCCTTGCATGGATTCCGAATCAGCAGGTAAGTACGACAAAATATCGTAATTGACCTTCGTGTTCAAATATCCAAAGACGCTTGGAATCAACAGGATGATCGAGATGATTAATATGATCTTTCGATATTTGACAATAAATTTAGATAATTTTTCCATAAAACTCTATCTTTCCTCTCACGTGAGATACAATATACCTAAAATGACCTATAGTCAATTTGTTTGATAAAAAACTTAGAAAAGTTCTTTTTTTGTAATTTTAAAGTGAACTAATGGTCATTTCTTTCTTTTTTGAAAGATTTTATGTTATAGTGTAGCCATGAAAACGAAAATCTTAGAAAACAAGCGCAAAAAAAAAGAACACCTTCTGGAGGCTGCTTATTCCCTTTTCACCCACAATGACATAAAAAATGTGAGCATTCAGGATATCGTAGCAAAGGCAGGCGTAGCCAAAGGGACTTTTTATCTTTACTTCAAAGACAAGTACTCGTTGCGGGATCATTTAATTTGGCGTGAAGTATCCCGTCTTTTCGAGGATGCGGACGATGCATTGCAATCCAATGATATCCGTAATTTCGAAGATGCAGTCATTTTTATTTTGAACCATGTTTTGATGTCTTTGGAATCCAATCCTATTGCTCTCAACTTTATCAAGAACAATTTATCGCAAGGAGTTTTTCACGATCAATTACATGCCGAGCTTGAACATGACGAAGCCTATAATTTAAAACAAAACTTTCTGAATATGGTTAAAGAATATCATTATGAATTTCCCAATCCTGAGATTACCCTGTTTTTAATTATTGAAATGGTTGGGGGCAGTTGCTATACAAGTATTGTTCACAACGATCCTCTGCCAATCAAAGAATTCAAGCCGTATTTATTTGACTCGATTCGCGCCATTTTACATCAAGGAGCTCCAAACGAATAAAATCACAGATTCACTATGAACCTGCGTTTTTATTTTTGTTTTTAATGATGTCTTGTCAATGAGCATATTGTTCAAGTATGCCCTTGAGGGCATTTGCCGAACTGCTATGACATCGTACGATAGGAATATTGTATCCTTTTACTGCATTCAGCGCACAGCGCACCATTTTATGGGAAACTGTATTGGTGAACAAAACCAAAAGATCAGGTTGTCCGATACTTTTCATATTGCTTTTCGTTTTCGGATACACTTTCGCTTTGCATTCATACTTTTTGCACAACTCTTTATATTGTCTTTCCATACATTCATTTCCGCCAACGATAACTACACTCATTTTTTCTCCTCCTTAAAAATAAACAATTAGTTTAGACTAACTCAATCTTAAAAAGAAAAAGCCGATCGGCTTATCCTAACGCAACATCCAGCATCATCATAATCGTAAATCCGGCAGCAAACAAGATTGTTCCGATATTGGAATGCTTACCTTCCGACATTTCCGGAATCAATTCCTCGACAACCACATACATCATGGCTCCAGCCGCAAAACTTAGCAAATACGGCAGAACCGGGACGACAAGATCTGCCAGCAATACAGTCACGAAAGCGGCCACAGGTTCGACAGCTCCTGAAAGTGTTCCGTAAACAAACGCTTTTCCTTTACTCATCCCTTCTGATCGAAGCGGCATGGAAATGATGGCTCCTTCAGGAAAATTCTGAATTGCGATTCCAACAGCCAAAGCCATAGCTGCCGCAAAGGTCAGATGGCTTTCTTGGGTGTTCCATCCGGCAAAAACGACACCGACCGCCATTCCTTCCGGGATATTGTGCAAGGTCACCGCAAGCAACAACTTGGTCGTTTTCTTTAATGACACTTTCACGCCTTCGCTTTCTTCACTGTTCAAATGTATATGCGGAACCGTTTCATCCAATATCAGCAAAAACAAGATTCCGATCCAGAATCCGATCATTGCCGGGATAAAAGAATCGGACTGCTCGATGGCCGGAATCAACAAGCTCCATATCGATGCAGCCACCATCACACCGGCTGCAAATCCGGTCAAAGCTTTCTGTACTTTCGGCTTCAGATCCTTTTTCAAAAACCATACACACGCTGATCCGAGCATTGTTCCGAGAAAAGGGATCATCAACCCTTGCAACCATTGAAACTTCATACTTTTCTCCATTTATATGTTAGTTAAGACTAACTTTCTTATACTATACATGAAATATTTTTTATATGCAAACAAAAAGTATCGAATGCAAAATCAAATGCTCGATACTTTTTTGTTTTTATTCATTATGATGACAGCAATGCCCTTCGTCATGATCATGATGTCCGCAGCATTCGTGTTCTTCGACTCCCGTTACGAAAAGTTCGCCATCGATCAAGTCGATTGTGATCTTTTCGGCAAGATCGCGGTATTGTTCCGGAATCAGCACCTTAATTCCATTCACGAGCTCGGGATTATCGTTTTCGTCAAACACGACGAGTGCGAATACCGGACTTTTGCCGCAGCAGGACTCGTGAACTTCCATCATCAGTCCTTGGGCATTCTTATCATTTAACACTTGTTCTATTTGAGGTTTTGCCTCGTTTGTGATTTTCATGATTGTCTTCTCCTTTTAGAATACTAGGTTTCTCGGCGTTCTTGGGTATGGCTGCACATCCCGAATGTTTTGTACACCTGATAAATACATAAGCATGCGATCAAATCCTAATCCGAATCCCGAATGTTTGCAGCCCCCGTATCGGCGAAGATCGAGATACCATTGCAGACTGTCGGTTTCCATGCCCATTTCTTTCATACGTGCAACAAGCACATCATAGCGTTCTTCCCTTTGACTTCCTCCGACCAACTCTCCAACATACGGAACGAGCAGATCGCATGCGGCAACCGTCTTTCCATCTTCATTGACACGCATATAAAAAGCCTTGATATCCTTTGGATAATCCGTCAGAAAAACAGGTCCTTGAACAATTTGCTCGCAAATATACCGTTCATGTTCGGATTGTAGATCCATACCCCAGAAAATATTTTGATTTTCGAATTGGTCTTTCGCCTTTTCCAAATGTTCGATCGCTTCTGTATATGTCATACGCTTGAAGTGAGAATTTGCCACTTTCGTAACACGGTCGATACAGTCTTTATCGATCATTTTTTGAAAAAAAGCCATTTCTTCGCTTGCGTGCTCCAAGCAGTAATTGATGCAGTATTTAATCATATCTTCGATGCAATCCATATCATCGCTTAAATCAGCAAATGCCAATTCAGGTTCGATCATCCAAAATTCACTGGCATGACGTGTTGTGTTGGAATTTTCCGCCCGGAACGTCGGTCCAAACGTATATACATTGCGGTACGTCAGCGCAAAAGGCTCTACGTGAAGCTGTCCCGAAACTGTCAGCTGTGCGTGCTTCGAAAAGAAATCGTCTTCGTATTTGTCATCTTTTCGTGTTGTGACTGTAAAACATTCTCCCGCACCTTCGGCATCGTTTCCGGTAATTTCCGGGGTATGTACGTACACAAATCCGCGATCCTGGAAAAAAGTATGAATGGCCATGCTCAATACCGAACGTAAGCGAAACATCGCATAATACGTATTGGCGCGAGGACGCACATGAGGAATTTCACGCATATATTCAAATGAGTGTCGTTTCTTTTGCAGTGGATAATCATGATCGGCCAATCCCAATACTTCTACCTTGTCGGCATGAATCTCAAACGGCTGTTTTCCTTCCGGAGTAACAATAACTTTTCCTGTAATGCCAATGGCACTTCCCAATGTGATTTTTGATGTTTCCGTATAGTTAGGCAATGTATCTTCGTAAACAATTTGAACATTAGAAAAAGTTGTTCCATCATTCAATTCGATAAAGCCGATTTTTTTCGAATTGCGATTGGTTCTGACCCAGCCTTGCAGCTCGATTGTTTCTCCATCGTATTTTGACGGATCTTCTTTTAATTTTTTTAATAGCATCTTCTCTTCTCCTCCTCGAATAAAAAAAGACCGTTCCTCTATCGGAACGATCTAAACCGCGGTACCATCCAATTTTGTGCATAAGCACACCCTTTTTTGCTTAACGCGCCAAGACGGGACCGTCTACATCATTTCTCCGGTCCGACTCCACAGTCGTTGTCCATAAACTTTCGATATTCGCTTGCACCCTACACGAACTCTCTTTAATCTCTGGTTTATTTTCTACTGTTTCTTTGTTTTTTCTTCATTAATCGAATTTGTTTGGAAAACAAGTTCCTGAATGGATGATACCACATCCACGACTTTGATGACAACACCTTTCGGCACCTTGAAATGCTGATGGGTAAAATCCACAATTCCTTTAATCCCGCAAGCAACTAATCGATCGACCGTTTCCTGTACATCATGCGAAATGGTCAAAATCGCAATGCGACATCCTTCCGGAATCTTTTCTTCCAATTCATCCATCGAATACACTTCAACACCGAACATTTGCTCTCCGCACTTTGCCGGATCGGCGTCAAATGCACAAGCGATCTCACCGACCACATGATCCCATTTATTGTAGTTGAGCAATGCGCGACCTAAATTCCCCGCACCGACCAAGATAATTTTTTCATCAAAGTCAACGCCCAGCTGAGCATTGAAAATTTCAATCAGACGATCGACATCATATCCGTATCCTTGCTTGCCCAAATTACCTAAAAATGAAAAGTCGCGGCGAATCGTCGTAGGTTCGATATCGACAAGATTGGCAAGTTCTTTGGACATAACACGCTCCACACCATTTTTTTGAAGTCGGCGTAACGCTTTCAAATAGACAGGATAACGATGCAAGGTCGCCTTTGGCACATCTATATTTCGCATTGTCTATCACCATAGACATTTTAACATATTTTTTTCATTTGTGAAATTTTTTACAAGATTTCACGAATTCTGATTATTTTTTCATTTTGGAAAATAAGCTCATTCTTGTCGAACTTTTTCGACTTACTTCGACTTCTTGAAAAAGCGGGTCCAGCAGATCAAGATCTTTTTCAAGTTCGTCAACGACAAGCTGATCCAAGATCCGATAATAAAACAAAAGATACGTCCCGAAAAAGATAAACAATCCGATTGCGACACTGAATAGGATCGAAATATGCAGTCCATACACGAATGCTAAGAGCACAAGTATATATATACATACATCGATGACCAAAAATTTCTTTATTTTTGATTCTTCCATCCAGCGCAGCGCCTTGATCCGCTGTTCGAACAAAGGCAAAAACTCATCTCGGATCGGATTGGAAAAATTGACCATCTTGAATTGATTGCGTTTATATCGATGAACTTTCGCATCGGCTACCATTTGCATTTTCACAAGACAATACCGTTTTTCTTTCGTTCGATCCATCTTGTCATATTTTGCATAGTTCATCTTTAACAATTTCAAGTAATCATTCGCCGAAATCTTGTCATAGCTCATTGCCTGCATCAGGGCATCCAGCTTTAAAGAATTTGAAGAAAGGAAGCTGATCTCATGAGCGGCTTCCTGTTCAATGCGACACAAAGAAAAATAATACGGATCAACGTTATTTGCCATCAAGATACCTTTGAAGTATGGAAGCCATTTGATCCGGACATGAGGTACCTTTTCCTTTGCAGTCGATTCCTTTGCATCGATCGATAAATTCTTCAATCTTCATTCCTCTTGCCAGTGCACTTATCCCACGGGAACTGCCCTCGCATCCGTTTTCCACAACAATCGATACAATCTTATCCTCGTCCAGTTCAAAAACCATCTTTGCAGAACATACGCCGGATGGTCTTTCCTCAAATTTCTTCATCATACAAATCTTCCTTTCATTCTTTTTAATATTTGCGTACTTAACAGGGCAATACAAAGCCCTGCTACGATCGACAATGCCAATAAAATTGGCAAGAACAGCTGCATAAAAAACTGTTGATACAAAATCGTAATTGCGATCACCTGACCAATATTGTGAAAACAAGCCCCTAATACACTCACTCCGTAAATAGAAAACACATTGGATCGAAAGCCGATAACCATCGCAATCAAAGAAAAGATTCCTCCGGTCAGCGAAAGAACAAACGGTACCGAAAAGAGAGTGCCTTGCAAGAGGGCTGCCAGAAAAATCCTTCCCATGCACACGATCGTCAGTTCTTTAGGTCCATACGCATATAAGGCAAATAAACCGACAATATTGGCAATCCCGATCTTGTAACCGGGAACAATCATGACTACAGGAAAAAAACTTTCAATCAATTGAAAAATAATTCCCAACGCAATCAAGAACGCCAGGATCACACTTTTTTTCGTGCTCATTGGATCTGCACATCCTCTCCGTCTTGATCTCCTTCGATCGTAATGACCGTTTCATTGGGCAAACAAACAATCGGAGTATTCGGACTGTCGACAAACCCTTGTTTCGAACAATAATGATGAGGAGAATTTTCTTGATCGACCCGAACTGCTCCGTCTTGAACTTCGATATGAACCGCTCCAAGTGTACCGTCCACTTCATATTGCCCGTCTTCAGCCAAATTAATCCGCAATACTTCTTTATTTTTGACTTTCACGACCGCACTGGAAGCATTGCTTGGAAACAAAACAATCAACACGATCATGGCCAAAGAGAGCATCATCACACAAATGATCAAGATTCGATCGGCTTTGGTCATCACATACCGATTACGCATTGACAATCACCTTAATCGGCATTTCCAGCGTATTCCCGTATCGGTCCATGATCTTGACCACGACTTCTTTTTCGCCGGCACCGGATGTGATGGCCGCACTTGTTTCGTACCTCACTCCGGAAAGATCGGTTGCATGGAATACTTCATCCCAATTGATCACACTTCCTATTGTTGTGGTATATTCAGTCGGCGTTTCAGTCGCAGTCGGCGGCATCGTGTCTTTGATCTTGATTTTAAACGGAATCTTGCTGGATCCGTTTTCAATTTGAAAATCGTATTCTCCTACCACCAAATAATCTTTTCCTTGACTCATGAAGCGATTTTCTTTTTTTACGACTCCGCGGCTCAATGATGTGATTTTCATATTTTGTGTAGGAAGATCTTCGCCATCTTTAACATAAAGAGCCGGATTGGCATACACATCTTTTCCCAGTTCGAAAGTAAAGGTTTGTTTTTGAAGTTCGATATTTTTTGCGCATCCGTAAAGGATACATAAAGAAGCACACACAACAAGACTCTTAATTTTCTGTTTCATCGCATTTCCTCCATGGAGCTGCCATCGTCCGTATTTTCGATAATCGATGTTTCATTCCCGATTTTGAGATCTTTTCTCCGTATTTTTCATAAACGATTTCGCACAACTCATTAATATTGGCTTCCGGATGTTCTTTTCGGACATCCATGACGCGAACAATCTTTTCTGAAATTGTCAATGTGTTGGCATGCCGCTCAATAATTTCGATGCATTCAATTTGTTCTTTCGCAGCCTTGAAAGTTTTCATTTCATTGGCTACTTCGCAATTGTCCAAACGTGTCAATTGATTGTAAAAATCGCGCTGTATGCGGTTATCTTCAAATTGAAACAGTGCATTGCTCGCATTGCAGAGCCGTAGCAGATCTGCAATCTTGTCGCCAGCCTTAATATAAACTACCCAAACATTTTTGCGTTCAATCAGACGAGCCGGCAAAAGAAAGCGCTCCATGATCTTCTTGATTCCTTGGCCAAGAGCCTGAGTTGTTGTTGTGATTTCGCAATGATAATTCGTAGTCTTTGGCGAATTGATCGATCCGCTTGCCAAAAAACATCCTTGTAAATAGGCTCGGGCATTTTTTTCGGAGCGAATCCATTTATATGGCGGAGCACTATGCAATCCTGTGTCATTTAAGATCATGAGATCTTCCAAAATTTCGCTGGCTTTTTCATAAATCTGCAAGCGATAAATATTGTTTTTCTTCAACTGCATCTTCTTGAGGACCGATAATCGACAATCGACATGGTACAACCGCTTGATAAGACCGTAAATATGCTTGATAATTCCTGCATTTTCCATTTGAAACGAAACATACATTCCTTGCCAATTCATATGGAGGGTTGCCTTTACTTGCATGAGCGCACACAACTGCGCCTTCGCTTGATAATCATCTAAAGTATCCAAACAGATTTCGCTTTTTACATCACTTGTAAAAGACATTTATACCTTCTCGAGAATTTCTTCGACGGCTTGACGAACTGCGTCCGGGTTGTGCCGGATCCGTCCTTTTTCATCGATATAGATTAAATTGCGCTTGATGATCTGATATGGATGAACCTCATTGCTGAGCTTGACAGGAAATGAACCTTCTTGTTCATAGTTCTTCTTCACAAAATCGGGAATCACGCTTTCGTTAAAGACAGCGACGTCAACCGGATTTTTGAAAGAGTGCTTTTCTAAAGCTCGTACATGATCTTCCAATGTATATCCGTCTGTTTCTCCGGGTTGAGTCATAGCATTGCAAAAATATACTTTTGGACACGGATTTTCGTAAATTGCCTGCGAGATTTCCTGAATGATCAAATTCGGGATCACAGATGTATATAAAGAACCAATTCCATAAATGATCAGATCCGCCTTTTCAATGGCTTCAATCGCAGCCAAGTAAGGAGTGATTTTTTGCTGATAGAAAACTTTTTCGATATGGTTAGATACGGTAGGAATGTTTTTTTCTCCCCGAACTAGCGTTCCGTCTTGCATGAGAGCGTAAAGGGTGATGACATCGAGCGTACTTGGCAGTATCTTTCCCTTGACATTCAAGATGCGTGAAATGGATTGTATGGCGCCCATAAACGAGCCGGTCGTATCCATCAATGCTAAAAAGATCAAATTTCCTAAGCTGTGTCCTCCGATGTCTTCATTTCCTTCAAATCGATAGTTCATCAAATCGGTAAAGAGCGTTTCGTTTTCTTCCAAGGACATTGCACACAAGACATGTCGGATATCCCCCATAGCCGGTACATGATAGACATCCCGAATTCGTCCTGTACTTCCTCCGTCATCGGCTACAGTCACGATAGCGGTCAAATTGGCATTTTTGATTTTTTTCATGCCCATCATCATACTAGAAAGACCGGTTCCTCCGCCAATCACTACAATATTTTTCATGCGAATTCTCCGTTTCTTTCGCTCTCTTCATTGTCATCAATATCTCGGTGGCTCTTAAAGCAGCGATAGGTTTCCTTGTATTTGTCAAATAAATAATTGCAGATACTCACCGATCTATGCTGTCCTCCGGTACAGCCCACCGCCACAATCATATGGGACTTATTTTGCCGATTATAGGAATCAAACGTAAAATCAAGATAATTGCTCAGCTTCTCCACAAATTCTTTTGTTTCGCTAGCTGTCATGACATAATTATACACTTCTTCCTGATTGCCTGTTTTTTCGCGCAGACTCGGCTCGTAAAAAGGATTCGGCAAAAAGCGCACATCGATAATTTCATCAGCATCCATCGGAACACCATGTTTGAAACCAAAGGATTGAAACGTAATCGTGAATTCGGTTTTCTCGTTGGTCCGGAAACGATGCCGGATCCGATTTGCCAGCGCTTGCGGAGTCAACTTTGATGTGTCGACATGAAATGTATTCTGAGCATTTTCCTGCAAGTGATCAAAGTAATCACGTTCCATTTCTATCGCATCCTCCAAGGTGGATGCACGATTTGCCACAATCATCGGATGCTGTCTTCGTGTAAAGCGATAGCGTAACAACAATTCGTCATCGCCGCAGTCCAAAAAGATAATCTGGATCTTATTTGTATTGTTATCGAAATATTTGACAAAGTACACATAATCGATGGCTGACACGGATAAAGCGACCGATTTGTACTTAGAACCTTTTTCTTCAAGTAGAGCTTCTAAATTAGGAAGCAGTTCTTTCGGGAAATTGTCAATGCAGTAATAGCCTAGATCTTCCAGGGCATTCATTGCGCTGCTTTTCCCTGCTCCGGACATGCCGGTAACAAGAACGATATTTTCATTCATCGATTTCGGAGCGGATATTTGATTTCAAGGAAACTCCTGTCACTCCTTTCGCGATCGATATCCTTTGCATTCCTTGAGTATTTTTGATTCTTATCATTATAGCATATTTGGCAAACGATCCATTGTCCAAAGTCAATGGGATTATTCAATCGAATTCCCGAATAAACGCTAAGATTTTGTTGGCAAGATAGTTTGGCTGATCCTTGTTGACTTCATGACCTGCCTTAGGTATGATTTTCAACTGTGCATGCGGTATACGTGCTTGCATTTCAATCATCCCCTTTTGATTGATTTTATCTTTTTCTCCATAGATCAGTAACGTATTCATAAACAAGGTTTCCAAGTTTTCCGAAATTTTGAGTTCCTTCATAGAATCAAGCAAAGATAAGCATTGTTCTTTCCCCATCTTCATCGATTGAAAAAATTTAACCGGTGCCATACGGAAAACTATATTTTGCAACGAAAACGCTACTTTTGGAATCTTATATGGCATCGAGATCAAAATAAGACCTGCGACCTTGTCTGGATTTCTCTTGGCATATTCAATGGCGAGAATACCTCCCAGCGAAATGCCGCACAAGATCAGTTCGTCATTTTGCAATGCACAATAATGTTCAAAAGATTGAAGCAAATTTTCAAAAGTCATTGTTTTTTTCCCGACAAGATCGTAAAGGGCCGGCACACTGGTTTGAATACCGAAACGATCAAGCTGATTACGGACAAATTTCCATTCTATTCCGCTTTGTCCAAGACCATGTATCAAGAGTAATTTCATGGTAACATTCCCCCTATTTTACAGCTCGATTATATCATACGGAACCTGAAATCTACCTGAAAGAAAAAGAGTAGACTTCTTCTACTCTTCAGACTGTTGACAAACGGGCGGTATTCTTGAAGTAAGAATGCTGCCCGTTTTTATTTTTCTATTTTCACGACTCCAATTCATACTTTTTCTTATTTTTATAGTAAATAAGGTGCATTCGGACTATGCTCCGATTGCCATTTTCCTATTTTTCCATTGCCAAAGGGCCAGCTTTTTCAAATTATGGCACGCAAAAATGAGCAGAGCCTGTACTTTGTTTTTCTCCATACCTCTCAGCCTTGTAAATCGCATTCCATTGTTTTCTTTTACTTCTGCAAATGTCCTCTCTACGCTCTCTTTTCTTTTCGAATAAATTTCTTTTGTTCCTCGAGTATGCCGGATCTCTTCGGCTTTTTCCACATATGACCACCATACATGCTGGGTAATTACTTTTTGATGGTTTTTCGAATGTGTGCATTGTTCAAGCAGCGGACATTCTGCGCATTTCTCAGGATCCGATTTATATTCTCGGTATCCATTTCGGTTCGTTGTCGAATAATAAAGTTCATGTCCTCCCGGACATAAAT
>KE159692.1:47215-105131 GCA_000403415.2 Firmicutes bacterium M10-2 | reverse complement strand
GATTGCCCGGTCCAGCTTATAGACCAGATGATCCTGTGGAATAACTTGATCAAAAGTGAAAAATTGAATAGAACTTAATACAGAATCGGAAGAACGGCAAGTCATAATCTACCTCCTAAAACATTATTATAAATATTATACATTATAATAGTGTTAATATAAACAAAAAAAAGACTGCTGACTTCTATTTGTCAACAGTCTGAAGAGTAGACTTCTTCTACTCTTTTTCGAATCGCTCGATGGATTCAATACGTCCCATCACTACGATTCCGTCGCCAAATTCAAAAACATATTCCGGATCGATATTGGTGATTGTCTGATCTCCGTGCTCGATTGCGATAATATTCAAACCGTAACGTGCTCTCAGATCGGTTTCGACAACCGTTTTTCCGACCAGTTTATCGGGAACCATCATTTCGTAAATTTCCGTTTCATCGTTCAAGGAGAAGAAATCGATCAGATGTTTCGATAACAGTCGTTTTCCTAACCGAATTCCCATATCATGTTCGGGATATACGACTTCAGCTCCAAGCTTTTCGAGAATTTGTCCTTGTTCTCTTGTTGTGGCTTTTGCAATGACCCGCGGAACACCCAAATTAATCAGGTGAAGAGTGGCGAGAATGCTGGATTCGATCGTATTTCCGATACAGACGATCCCAACTTCGCAATTGCGTACACCGATCTCATCCAGAGCTTCTTGGGTTAAATGTTCAACCACAAACGCATAAGGGGTAAGATCCCGCAAGTCTTTGACACGTTCCGGATCCTTATCGCAAATAATGATTTGATGACCTGCCAAAGCCAGTGTAGTGGCTAAGGCGCTTCCAAATCGACCGACGCCGATAATCGCATAGGTTGCGGTTTCTTTTGATTTTCTAGACATAAAAATTTACTTCTCCTTCTTATCCGATCATCACATTTTCTTCTGTAAATGAGGCTTCGCTCTTACGTTTTAATACCCATAGCGTAGCAATCGTCACCGGACCAAGACGTCCGATAAACATACAAATTATAAGCGTGATCTTGCTTGCTATCGATAAATGCGGGGTGATCCCAACAGTGGATCCGACAGTCGCAAAAGCTGAAGTGACTTCCACGAGAGCTTCGTACAACTTGATATCCGGTTCAAAGACCAGCAGCAGAAACGTTGAAATAAAAACGACAGCCAACCCGAAAAACATAACAGTCAGCGCTCTTTGAAAAACAATTTTCGGTATTCTGCGATGAAAGATTTCATCTCGATTATTTTGTACTGTGCTTGAAATTGCTTTGAATGCGACCATGAAAAATGTTGTCGTCTTTATACCGCCTCCGGTTGATCCCGGCGAAGCCCCGATAAACATGAGTATACAGAAAATCAAGATTCCTGCCTGCGAAAAGTCACCAATAGGAAACGTATTGAATCCGGCCGTACGGGCAATTACACTTTGAAACCAGGCTTCCAGCCATGTTTGGTTTGTGGTCCATTTCAGCAAGATTGTTCCTGCAATCAACAAAAAGAGAGTCATACTTGCGACAACTTTTGTATTCAATTTCAAATTTTTCCATTGAAATCGATTGTGAAGCAAATCAAAGATCGCCAAAAAGCCGAATCCTCCGATAATGACAAGGAAGGTCGTAATCAAGTTCATCGGTACATTGTCTGCATAATTGAGTAAGGAATCAAATCCTCCTAAAATATCAAATCCTGCGTTATTGAATGCAGATATCGAATGAAACACCCCATATCCGATTGAAGTTAGTACGCCGTAATCCGGTAAAAAAACCATGAATGACAAAATAGCGCCTACAAGCTCGACCGTAAAAGTCAGGATCA
The DNA here is from genome assembly GCA_000403415.2 of Firmicutes bacterium M10-2. Taxonomy (GTDB): domain Bacteria; phylum Bacillota_I; class Bacilli_A; order Erysipelotrichales; family Erysipelotrichaceae; genus Dubosiella. Next base: position 103,315 of record KE159692.1, on the reverse strand, counting down.
AGAAATATTTGATTGTCTTGATCAAACCACTGTATCCGGAAAAGTTCATTGCTTCGACAACTAGCTGCCTAGTTTTAAGTCCGATTTTCCTTCCCATGATCAGAGTAAACAGCACACCGATCGTTGCCACTCCTAATCCTCCAATCTGAATCAAGATGGCAATGACCGTATATCCAAAAGGAGTAAATGTATCCCCAATCGGAATGGTTGTCAACCCGGTCACGCACACTGCGCTAGTCGATACAAAAAGTGCATCGATAAAGCGGACAGGCATAGCGGGCTTGTGTGCCAGAGGCGTCATCAACAAGCATGCACCACAAAAGATCACAGCTAAAAAGCCCATAGATAAGATGCGTGCGGGAGATTGCCGATTGAGCCAAAAGGAAATTTTTTTCATTAACATTCCACCTTCGTATTTCCTTTTCAATCATACTAGAAAATGCGATAAATTGAAAATAAGATGAGTTACGACATATAGAAATTTTGTTTTTTTTCTTGACATAATTGAATTTGTTGTGCTCGTTTAAATGATACACATCTTGGATAATGTTTTTTTTTACTTTCGAAAACAAAAGATAAGTTTTAAAAAAAAGCGATTTGGTGTATGATGAATTCGAAAAAGGATTTGAATATGGAAAATATAATTTATTTAGATATAGATGGGGTGCTTGCCCCCAAACGAATGTTTGACTCATACGAATTTGATCCTCAGTTAAAGGCACGTCTGGTCCGTTCAAAAAACGATCCGACAATCGGTAAGCTTCCGGATACTCTGGTCCACCAAGTTTATCATCATTTTGATGATCAAAGCTGTCAATATATAATCAAACTTGCTCAGGAATTCAATGCGAAAATTGTAGTTACAAGTTCCTGGCGCCTATTTTATAATTTGGAACAGATGAAGGCGATCTTGAATATCTTTGATCTCGGGCCTTATGTTGTCGATCTGACCCAAGAAGGGCTTCCCCGTTACCGAGTCATCCAAGATCATATCAATGCGCATAAAATAAAGCACTATTTGGTAATCGACGATCTCGACATGGAGCGACAATTTCCGAATCATTTTGTATTGGCAAACTATCGATTTGATCTCGATCATTACAAGCAAGCTAGAAAGTTGTTGCTGTGGCAAAATTAACAAAATCGCAAATTGTGTTCTCCGTCTTGTCCGTGTTGATCATGCTTATGATTTTTCTTTTTTCAAATGAGCCTGGCTCAAAATCTTCTGTGACAAGCTTTTGGTTTGCACAATTTTTGGTGCATATAGTTTCCGAAGATACCGCTCAATTCATCGTCCGCAAAGGCGCACACTTTACCATATATGCGTGTTTGGGTTTTTGCGTGTATCGCTCTTTGCCTTGCGAAAAACACAAGTGGCTGATTGTTTTGCTCATTTGCGCTTTATATGCGGCATCAGATGAATGGCATCAAAGCTTTATCCCAAATCGTTCAGCTTCTTTGAAAGACGTGGTGCTGGACAGCTTTGGAAGCGGATTAGGTCTTTTGCTTAGTTCTCTTTTGACCAAAAGAAAAAATTAAAAAGGACATCGCTTCTAACCTTCTTTCCGGCTTTTTTCTTTTTATGTCTTTTTATTTTTTTATGTTATTTTTCGCAACCTATCCGCACATTTGTGTTTTTTTTCAAATATGCTAAACTTATAGTGGTGATGAATATGAACGAACGCGTAAAACGGATCGTTCATCTGATTCTTGTAGCAGATTGCGCTATACTTTTGGTTTATGCCTCGTTTACTTATTTTATTCCATTTTTAAATTCTGTGATTCATCCAGTACGATATATCAAAACGGATGATGTGTCCATGAATGTATCGGTGCTCTCTATGGATCACAATGAAGCTTCGATCAGCCAGTTGACCTTGCCTCGAGGGACAATGGTATCGTTGCAAGAAGCAAACGATACAACCTCAAAAGTGGAATATAATGATACTGTTTTTACAATCGGAAACGAGCACTTGGCTTCCTCGCTGGAAGAATGTATTTCCAGCGAATATGTCTATCCAAGACGTATGCTTAATTTGTTCGATGAAAAGGATGGAAAGCTTACAGAAACTGTTGCTGACAAAGGGGAACAATTGGAAGTCGCTTCTGTAAGCCCGGAAGATCTGGATGTTTCTACGGGGATAGTGAATTGGTATGAAGTCACCAAAAATGACAAAAACTATTGGGTTCCGGGTTCATTGGTCGAAACAAGCAAAGAGCTTGCCGAAAAGAATTACGGATCCAGCATTCAATATTTAACATATTGGGATCAATACTACGGAGATGGTTATTCTAAAGATGCGTATATCGATCAGGTCGACTACAAGCCAATGATCAAGCCAAACTACGAAGATAACGTGATGCCCGAACAAGTCAATGCCTATCATGTTTCACTGGCTAATTTGATCAGCAACCAAAACGAGCTGCTCAAAATCAAGGATCATAGTAATATCAATGCATTTGTTGTCGAACTCAAAAATGATGACGGAACGATCTTCTATGATTCCAAAGTCGCAAAGGATTATTTAAAAGATCCAAGTCAGGCAATTGATTCGAATGTTTCTTTAGATCAACTGGAACAGCTCTTTACGAAATTCGAAAAGGCCGGATACTATATGATCGCACGGATCGTAACTTTCAAAGATCCGGTGTTTGCCAAGCAAAACCCAAACGAATCGTATACGGATACGAAAGGAAATTTGATCATGCATGACGGATATTATTGGCCATCGCCTTATTCTCGCAAGGCGTGGAGCTACAATGTTTCGATTGCGCTTGAACTTGCTCCCTTTGTCAATGAGATCCAATTTGATTATGTCCGTTTTCCGGATGGCACTCTGCAAAATACATTAGATAAAACCGGAGATTTCCACAACACGTACAACGAAAGCAAGGTGGCGGCCCTTCAAGGCTTTTTGTCATACGCGCATACATTGTTGTCAGATCAGCACGTTTATGTGTGTGCGGATGTATTTGCCTGGCCGGTCGTATCCAAAGACGACCAGGATATCGGTCAGTTTTTACCTGCGATAGCCAATGTCGTGGATGTTGTCGCTCCAATGCCATATCTTGACCATTTTTCTTACGGAGCGATGGATATCGAAGATCCGATGACAGCCCCAAAAGAAACTTTGTACAAATTTTCTGCAATCACAAAGACCCAACTCGATAATTTGGATCATCCGGCGAAATATCGAACATGGATCCAAGGCTATAATCTCAGCAGCGAAGAGGTAAAAGAAGAAATCGAAGGAATAAAGCAGAGCGGATACGATGGATACATGATCTGGGCCGGAAACGGGGACATGGATAATTTAGAATCCATCCTTCCGGGATTGTCTTAAAAGATCGAATATTATTTCGGTCTTTTTTTGTGCAAAGTCATTAAAGTAACACATCTTTTTGAAACTTGTTACAATCTGCAAAGATAGGAGGTCTTTATGAGCAGCTCAAATTCTGAACTTTCTTATAATTCATTTTCTCAAAAACAAAGACTCTTAATCACGATTGGATGTTTAGGCCTTGTTTTTTCCACGACCGCTTACGGTTTATCGCTGGCAACAATCCAAGGACCTATGCTTAAAAATATCGGTGCTGAATCCGCATTTTCCCTTGTGACGATTATAGGATCTTTGGCTATGTGTATCATGACTCCGATCGGCGGTCGTTTATGTGACATATACAGAATGCGAAAAGTGGTCGTTTTCGGCGGCTTGCTTGCTATGATTGCCGGGCTCCTTTTTCCGTTTGCCAACAATTTGCCAATGATGATCGGATGTCGTTTCCTGTTGTTTCTGGCCGAAGGAAGCTTTATTTCCGCACCTTATATTTTGGCACGAATCATCAATAAGCCACAGGATGTCCCAAAAGCAATGGGTTTGCTTTCGGCAATGATTGCTCTCGGATCTTTTTTAGGATCGTATTTGGCCGGAGTCTTTACCGACCTGCATATGATGTGGCTTGCGATTGTTTTTCCGATAATCGGCTTGCTGATTGGTGTTCCTCTCATTTGGCTGCATTATCCCAAACAAGAAAAAGAAGTTGATATGCATCTTGATAAAATAGGAATTCTATTGTTGAGCTTAAGTTTATGCGGTATCTTGCTCGCCTTGAATTTCGGGCCAAGTGCCGGATGGAGCCATCCAATCGTTTTAAGTTGCTTTCTTATCGGAATCGTAGCCCTCATCATCTTGATCAAATACGAAACGAAAACAGAAAGTCCTTTGATTCCGATCCAGATGTTTAAAAACAGGCAATACGCACTGCTGTTGTTCATTGCCGCATTAAGCGTATTTTATTTAACCGGCATGACAACATATGTCCCTAAAGCCGTCCAAGATCTTATGGGACAAAGTACAACAGTTAGTGGTTCTCTGACTATTCCGCGAACCATCATTTCAGTTATATTACCAAGTTTTGTTGGACTATGGATTGCCAAAAATCAGACAAAACATACATGGATGGCTCTTGCGATTGCAGGAATCAGCATTGGTATTTCGTTCTCCTTTTTAGTTTTTATCGGGCCAAATATGCCTGTGTGGTTTGTGATCAGTATGCTTGCGCTAACAGGAATCGCCGATTCGTTCCGTTCTGTCTGCATTACGCCGGCAGCTCAGACTTTGCTTGCACCAAAAGATATGGGTATCGGAACTTCGTTGATTGGTTTTGTTATTTCCCTTTCCAGTGCATTTTCTTCGGCAATTAACGGAATCGCTTACGATACGCTGCGGCTTGCCACACCTGGACTAAAAGGAATGACCGAAGGAATCGATACGGTATTTTTAATTGCGGCTTTGACTGGCCTTCTTGCTTTTCTTCTTTCCGCGTTTGTCTATCGGAAAATGGCATATGCCCGTATGAAAAAGCTTGCTTCTCAAAAATAAGATCCTCGATCGAGGATCTTTCAGAGTGTTGACAAACTACCTATTTTGAAAAAATTAAATTTCAATAAAATAAAAGTGGGTAAAAAGGTCTAAAAAAAGAGTAATATTAGGTACTTAAATACCTCAAATTGCTCTTTTTTTATTCATTTGTGGGAGAAAAATAAAAAGCTGTGACAAAGCCGATTTGAAAAATCGACTTTGTCAACAGCCTGTAAGATCCTCGATCGAGGATCTTTTTTACTGCAAATACTGTCAATGCTCGCATCCAATAGGATTTCGGAAATGTCCTGATGAGTTAGATAATGCCGTTTGATCAATTTTTCATTCGATCTTTTCTTTCGCAAAAAAAGGGATCTGCTGATCCCCGACTCATTTAAAATTATACGTTTTATTGACAAATTTTTCAGAATTAACGATTACTCGTTCATGAGAACCTTCTCCAATCAGATCATCACCTTGGAATGCCTGTACCCAAAACTCTATGGTCCGATCATTGACGACATTTGTGATTGTGGCAACGATTCTGATGACCGCTCCAAGGGGAGATGCTTTGATATGACTGACATTTATCTTGGTACCTACGCTAGTTAAATCATCGTTTAAGTTTAAGCATTGACTGGCTGCTTCCTCCATCCATGCGATCATTTGCGGAGTGGCCAACACATTGACAGTTCCTGATTTCATCGAACTTGCCAAACCATCTTCTTCTACGACACGCTCGAATTCTACTTTTGTGTTCATCATAATATTTCGTCCTCTTTTCGTTAAGATTTTATCGAAATGAATCTAACATTTCAAGGCATACCATCTTTCATGTGTTATAATTATTTCCATGAACGATATTCAAATTTATAACAAGTCAAAAACGAGGGTCTTTGCCCATTTGATTTTCTATTTCATTTTTTTATGTGCTTATGATGTTGCCACATATTATGTGCTGAGCTTAGATTTTTTTTCCGGACACAGCTTTTCGTATTCGTATGTCGGAATTGCCTTGGCGCAGCTGCTCATCTTTCTGATCGCATTTGGGTTGTTGGCTACAGGGAAAAAATGGACCCGACCTATTTACTGGATCGCATTTACGGCAAATCTCGGGCTTTTCTATATTCCAATCAAAGCGTTGCTCAATGACCTTTCACAATTTTTGATGTATGGAGGCTGTCTGGCGATGATGGGAATCGAGGTTTTGATCCTATTCAAAATCGGTCTTTACTTTTATCAAAACCCTTACTGCCGTATCTATTATGATCACGTTCTTTCCGAAGAGCTGGAACAAAAACTCATGACTCAATCTGTCAACGAAAGAAAGCTGAACATTCAGGAAACGACTTCGTCCCCAATGAACAACGGACCATACGAAGAAGAGGAACTGGAAGAAGAAATCAAGATCAAAGCACCACTTACCTATCCGCAAATGGCTTTGCGATTGGGAATTTGCGTTTATGGCGAATTGATCGTATTCCCGATCCTCTGTACGGTCTTTTCGAACTTTTTTGCAAGTTACGATCTCCAACAAGTCTTCGCAACTCGGGAAATGTTCATGTTATGTATCTTCTCTGCTTTCATCTGGACAATTCCGATCTTCTATTTGTACTACGATCAAGATCGTTCGAAAACAATTGTTTGGATCTGCATTGCGGTTGAAATTGCTCTTATGATCTGGACAGGGTTTAACTTAAAAAATCTTTATGCATCCGATCTTTATCCAATGCGTGCAATCATCTTATTTATCATATTGGATTTGGCTCGCTATGCGATCTTGTTCTTCTTTATCAAACCGGTCCTGACAACACCGCACCATAATGAACTGATTGATTGATCAAAACGAAGAAAGCCGAATGACATTGGTCATTCGGCTTCATTTTATTTTTGATCGATAAAGGCTAAAAGATCATCAAAATCTCCGTGCGGAAAGTTCGAGATCTCTTTGTTTTGGCGGTTGATCAAGTGGTTGGTGAGCAAAAAAACATGCATACCCAATTTTTGCGCTACCATATCTTCATCCACATCGTTGCCAACCATCAAACATTGTTTCGGATCAAGTGCGAAACGTTCAAGAATTTCTTCATAATATCGCAAAGTCGGCTTGCACGCACTGGAATTTTCGTAAGTTGTGATCCACATAAATTGTTCCGGATTTAATCCGGCCCATCGAACACGGCTATACGTGGCGATTTGAGGAAAGAGCGGATTGGTCGCCAGGATCAGATCATAGTGCGAAGAAAGCGTTTCAATTACACTCGGGCTTTTTGGATCTTGCGGACATACACGCTGTATATCCTGAAATTCATGACGGTAAAAACGATCGAAGACATCAAGATATTTCATAACTTCCTTTCCGTATTTCTTTTGCATCTTGTTCCAAAAGATCGTTTCATTGGACGTATCGCTTTGATCGGCAATCATCGCTTTTGTGGAGTCCCAAATGTTTTGGATGAGCGCTTGAGGTTCAAAACGATCTGCCATTTTCATGGCAAGCTTTCTGAAATACAATTGGACAAATTCTTCCTGATCCATCGGAAGAAGTGTACCGTCCAAATCGAATAATATTGTTTTTATCTTCATGTTTCTAATTATACATGATTGGCAAGTGAACGGAAATCTTTGTTCCCTCATTTAGTCGGGATTGGATATCTACACTTCCATTATAAAAAAGCGTAATATGTTTTACGATCGAAAGTCCCAGACCTGTCCCCTTTTTTGTGTTTGCTTCCGCTCGATAAAATCTCTGAAATACTTTTTCCTGGTCGATTTCCGAAATTCCGATTCCTGTGTCTTTCACAATAAGATTCATTTTTTCTTCTTTGAAAGAAAGAACGATCTCTACCTTGCCGTTTTCTTTGTTGTAAATGATCGCATTATGGACTAGGTTCGAAACAAGCTCTTCCATATACGGCTTATATGCATAAACACGCATCGGAGCAAGTTTTTTCTCAATTGTCACATGCTTTTCCTTAGCCAAAGGAACAAATCGTTTAATGATTGACCGGACACATTCATCCATGTAAATCATTTCAGCTTGCCCATTGTGTTCATTGGACTCAAGTCGGGAAATCATCAGGATATCCTGAATCAAACGAGTCATTCTTTGACTTTCAATCAAAATCCGTCCCAGACAATCGTTTTTAATTTCTTCGCTTAAATTCCCTTCTTTCAAAAGTTCGGCATATCCCTGGATACTGGTCAAAGGTGTCTTTAATTCATGGCTGGCATTTGAAAAGAAGAGCTGTTTCATTTGTTTTTCGTTTTCAAGATCATCGATTTGTTCATGGATCTTCTCATCCATGTCTTCGATTGCCGAAGCGATTTCCTGAAGTTCAGGATATTCATAGCGGTCGAGAACAATAGGCTGCTTTCCTTTGTTGCAGATTTTTAGGGAAATTTGATGAATAGGTTCCAGCAGCACTTTCGAAAAACGAAGTATGCATACATAAGCAATGAGAAGCGATAGGATAAACACTGCAAAAAAAAGCGGAATCGAGCGAGCAACACTTTCGTTCAGACCGGAAAGAGGCATTGCCAAGCGAATGATCTGATGTTTTTCCGGAAAATACTTTGCAAAATATAAATAATTCATTTTAGCAGTCAGAGAATAGCGAGTCTGGCTTCCGCTTCCTTTTTTGAGAGCCAATTCGATTTCTTTGCGATGAAGATGATTTTCGGTTTCTTTCATATACGAATCCTGAATCACGTTTCCTTGTTCATCAATGATTGTTAAACGAATATTGCTTTCTTGTAAAAACTGGCTAAACTCTTTCTCGTCGTTTGGTGCGATACTAATAAGATCAATCGTATGTTCGAGCGCATTGACTTCTTCATGAATGTATAAAGTATGAAACACGATATACAAGGATAAAAAGGAAATGCTCAGGATCAGGATGATAATCCCCATAAAAATAATGGTCATTTTTTTTCTCATAATAAATATCCTCTTTTCCGTATTTTATCAAATAAAAAGAGATTCCGATAGAAACCTCTTATGCTTCCTGCAATGTGTATTCTGCAAGTTCTGTGGCATGATCTGAAATGCGTTCATAATTGTAGATTGTATCCAGAAAATAAATGCCATCTTGTACGTTATAAGATTGTTCGTTCATCCGATGCATATAGGATTCACGCATGGAGCGTTCCATTTCATCGACATGGTTCTCATGTTTTTCGACTTTTTCATATTGATGAACATCGTGACTTTCCCGCATCTTCAAAGCGTATTTCATCGTTTTATAGGCATGGGAAGATATCGTATTGATGTCTTCAATCATATTCTCGCTCATTTTATGATCGAGCATTTCTTTCGATGACCGCAAAATATGCATACAATAATCGGAAATCCGCTCAATATTGTAAATTGCAAGAATCGAATGTTGAAGTTCCAGTTGATCCGAAGGAGAAAGTGTAGCAACATCTACCTTCCCTAAATATGCTGACAGCTCTTTTTGATAAGCATTGATCTCCTGTTCGTTTTTTTCCATTTTGTCAAAATGATCATGACTTGTTAAAACATCCCGAGAATAAGCAATATTTTCCAAAGCCATCGATCCCATATGGATAATTTCATTGCGCACAGCATCAAAAGCAATTGGTGCGTTCTGCAACATACGCTCATCCAAATGAACGTATTTTTTCTCTTCTATTTCTTCGTGTTCCGGAATCATCTTTTTTGCAAGATCAACTAGTTTGTTCGCAAACGGGAATAAAAGAATCGTAGTTACGATATTAAATCCGGAATGGAACATAGCAAGGGAAGTTCCGCTCACAGTCGATTGGGCAATGATCGGATTGAGAGCAAAGAATATCCAAAGCACACTTCCGACCAAAAGAGATCCGATAATATTAAACAGCAAATGAAGCATGGCAGCACGCTGCGCATTGCGATGCGCCCCGATACAGGAAAGCAGTGCGGTCACACAAGTTCCTACATTTTGTCCTAAAGCGATAAATGCTGCTGCTCCCCAGTTGACAACTCCGTTAAACGCCAACGTCTGCAAGATACCCATGGAGGCTGATGAAGATTGAATGACAGCCGTTACTACAGCTCCGACAAGAAGTCCGAACAGCGGATTCGATCCGATTACTGTAAAGGCCTGATAAAAAATAGGTTCATCGCTATATGGGGCAATTGCACCCGACATTGTGTTGAGTCCGATAAACAAGATCCCAAATCCAACCAAGATACTCGATGTCTGGCTGAGGCGTTCTGTTTTTGCGAACAGCATGATCACAGTCCCGATAATCAAAAGGATCGGAGCAAAAAAATCAGGTTTGAAGAACGAGCCCCATTCGGACATGGATACGAGCCATCCGGTCATAGTCGTTCCGATATTCGCTCCCATAATGACACCGATTGCTTGGCTGAGATCCATCAGTCTGGCATTTACAAATCCGACAACCATAACTGTGGTTGCTGATGAAGATTGAATGATTGCGGTAATCAAGGCACCGACAAGCACCCCCACAACACGATTGTTTGTCAAAATAGCTAATAAGTTTCTCGTTTTGGTTCCGGCTGATTTTTGAAGTCCGTCCGCCATGAGATGCATTCCGTATATAAACATTCCAAGCCCTCCTCCGAAGGCAAGAATGCTTTTTAAGATTTCTACATTCATGAAAATTAAATTTCCTTTCTTTCCAGTGTTAGTTTACCATTTCTGTTTTTTCGGAAAGTAAAAAGAAAGTTAATAATCTTATGATTTGTTAACATAGAATTCATATTAGAGCGTGAATAAGGTGAATTTGAAAGATAAGAAATTTTGAATCCATGACTTTGGGATGCATCCGATTTTTTCAATGCACTATAAGAAAAACGAAATCTCTTTATATTTTTGAATAGAGATTTCGTTTTTTGTTTATCGTTTTTGAATGGAATGCTTGATGTTTCTTAATGTATTGTAAATCTTATACTGGGACGGTTTTGCGATATACGTAAAATCTCCGACAAGTTCGGCAACCACCGCGTTAAAACTTCTTTTGAATGTAAACACGCCGTAATCCTGAGCATCTTCGCTGAAATTTCCGCTGATTCCGTAAAAATTATACCGCTCGCATCCATGCTCGATGGCTAACTGAATCATATGCCATTGAATCATGAACGAACCTGCGAAACGATTGAGATCTTTATTGGATCCGGAAAATAAATACAGCACTTCGTAAGGGGTGATCATGAATGAGGCAGCAGCAAGATCAAGTATGGATCCGTACTCTTTTTTATAGTATTCGATTTCAGCAAGTTTTTTATCGCATCCTTCGATTGCATACTGCGCTTCTTTTTTCCGGTTGATCTTTTTCTGAGAATCCGGGGTTTTTTCCAGATCCTTTTCGGCTTTTTCAAGGGCACGTACTTGTTTTTCACGATCTTTTTTCACATTTGCTTCGTATTCATCGAGATCGATGTAGGCAAGACAAGCTTTAAAATCTTCATTGAAGTGGTCATAATATGCTTCATATTTTGCAAGAGCGGGGGCTTCGAAATGACGGACTTCTCCGGCAAGATCAACAAGCTCTTTTAAGATATGAAGCTCTTCCCGTTTGAGTTCTTTCACTTTTACACCCATACGCTGCGCATTGCGTATGCTTTGTCTTGTGTTGGTGTGCATTGCTTTAAACACTTCCTGCTCGGTTTTTCCTTTCAAATCAAGGATTTGCATCCAACGCGGTTCGAAGTCAAGGTCATTTCCGTTTCTGAATCCTTCGTGATGGAAGCCTTCTTCTTCAAAAACTTGGATCATCCGATCTTTTTTCTCGCCCTCGATCACGTTTCCTTCTTGATCATGAGGTTGGTACTCCACATAAGGATCGACTTTCATATACAGACAGTTATTTTGAGATAGATAATGTTTCAAAGCTTTCAAAAAAGAGCGAAGCAAATCAAGATTGTCATAGTCGATCAAAAATCCGCGCAAAGACATGTACAGCTTCCATTTTCCAAATACCGGCAAAGATACTAGGACACAGCTTGCAACGAGATTTCCGTCATCTTCCATCCCGATAAATGTTTTATCCCAACTTGGATTGCTGTCATGGCGAAGCTGGGCCATTTCCGCTGATTGCCAGAAATTTTTTTCTTTATATGCATTTCTGAATTGTGTGTATTGTTCTTGTGTAATTTCTTTTAATATCATGAAATTCCTCCAACTCAGCCATTATAACAGAAAAAAGCCGAAACATTGTCGTTTCGGCAAAAATCATTGATTATTTCTTTTCGATGATTGATTCATTCCAATGTTCGTTCGGTTCAACTTCAAGAAGCTCGCAGACAGTTGCGGCAATATTGCTCAAACCAAGATCATCGCTTTGTTTGCAGACAATCTCATTGTCATTGTAAATGATGAACGGTACGCGATTGAGCGTGTGGCTTGTTTTTGCTTTATGAACTTTTTCATCAGCTTTTGGTTTATCATACATTTCATCGGCATTTCCGTGATCAGCAGTAATCAGCAAGATACCATTGACTTTATCAACGGCTTTCATAACACGTCCGAGTGCAAGATCGACCGCTTCAACACCGATAATCGTTGCTTCTAGATTCCCTGTATGTCCGACCATATCTCCGTTAGGATAGTTTGTGCGTAGGAATTGATATTTCCCGGATTCGATGGCTTCGCAAAGCTGATCGGTAATTCCCGCAGATTTCATCCAAGGACGCTGTTCGAATGGAATGACATCCGATTGGATCTCAACATATGTTTCCAATGTGTCATCGAATTTTTCGGAACGGTTTCCATTCCAGAAGTAAGTCACATGCCCGAATTTCTGCGTTTCGGAAATCGCATATTCGTTGATTCCGGCATTCACTAATTGTTCTGTCAATGTGTAACGAATTTTTGGAGGTTCTGTTAAGTATTTTTTAGGGATATTCAAATCGGCATCGTATTGAAGCATTCCGGCAAAGTTTACATCCGGTTTGTTTCCACGATCGAATTTATCGAACTCATCTCCTTCATCGAAGGCACGGCAGATTTCCTGAGCACGGTCTCCGCGGAAGTTGAACAAGATCACGCTGTCGCCATCATTGATCGTACCAACCGGTTTTCCGTCTTCGGCAATGACGAATCCCGGAAGATCCTGATCGACAACTCCCGATTCATTACGATATGTTTCGATTGCTTCAGTTGCAGAAGCAAATTGACGGCCTTTTCCGTGAACGTGGATATTCCATCCTTCTTCGACCATTGGCCAGTTTGCTTCGTATCGATCCATCGTAATCTGCATACGACCACCACCACTGGCAATCCGTGCATCAAATGCATCGTCATTGAGATCGTTCATGAAGTTTTCGATTTCATCTACATATTGAAAAGCAGAAGTTTCTGGAACATCACGTCCATCCAACAAAATGTGAAGGCGTACTTTTTTTACTCCTTCTTCTTTTGCTTGTTTGATCAATGCTTCCAAGTGTTTGATGTGCGAATGCACATTTCCATCAGAAAGCAAACCGATAAAATGCATTGTATGATCTTTTGCCCCGGCAACTAGTTCTTTCCAAGTTGCTGAATTGAACAATTCTTTCGAATCGATATTTTCATTTACGAGTTTTGCACCTTGAGAATAGATTTGTCCGCAGCCAATTGCGTTATGACCGACTTCGGAGTTCCCCATATCTCCGTCTGTTGGTAAGCCGACAGCCAAACCATGCGCTCTTAATTGAGTATGAGGGCATTCTTTCCACAATTTGTCTAAATGAGGTTTGTAGGCCATTTTTACGGCGTTTCCGAGTTCTTTATCGCTGATTCCGACACCGTCCATGACTACAAGGACCACAGGTCTTTTTTCCATGTTTATTCCTCCTATTATTCCTTAAAAGAATACCATTTTTTTATAAATTTTTCTATTACTAAATTCCCTTGCCGAAAGCCAATGAATTTGCGACAGCCATTCTTTCAAGCAGGATCATCAAACGTTCTATATTTCCGTAACACGGGATCATTTCCCTTTCCGATAAAAAATCCCCCTTCGGGAACAATACTTGTCGATATATTTCAAGTATCTCCTGTCCGGGGGATATAGAATTTTTTGATATTCTTCGTTGTTTATGCTTTATTCACCTTGTTCCAAAGCGAGTGTACGAGTTGTCAAATCACACACTTCGGCAGGTCCGTAATATTGGATGGCTCCCGGATATACGTAGCAAGTTTCTTCTGCCCATTTATCGCGGTTTTCTTCAAAGAATTTGAATGGTTTTCCATCCAGTTCGACAAGCGCTTTTTTAATAACCGGTTTGTCTTCTCCATGACGTCTTTCCATATTCATCATCTTCGTGATCGGCATACCTCCGGCAACCCATTCTGTAGCAGGTTTCGAAAGATTCGAAATCTTTGACAAATATCCTGTATATCCGTATTGGATCAGCATGAAAGCGTTGTAGCCTAATGAGTAGCAATAATCGGCATCGAAGTTCGATGGGAATGCGCAACGTCCTTCATATCCGAAGAAATGATGGAGTGGATTGAATTTTCCGTTGTATTTTCCTTCAGCTTTTCTTTGTGCCAGTTTATCAGCAACCAAAGCAGAGAACAGTTTTTCCGATTCAATCAATGAAACTTGAACATTTCCATGAGGATCGCGTTCAAGGAACAACTGCTGCTGGATACCTTGAGGAAGGATATCAAATACTTCGAATGATTCTTTTGTCAAACCGTTTTTAATAAATTCGTATTTTTCAGCCCAGGTAGGCAACGCATTGAAATCATCTGCTTTGCTTCCTGCCAGCAATTCGTTGATTTCGGCAATCAATGTCGAAAATTCAGGAACAAATTCAACAACACCTTCCGGAATGATCGCAACGCCGAAGTTCATTCCTTTTTCTGCGCGTTTTGCGACAGAATCCGCAATATAGTCCGCAATTTGGGAAAGCGACATTTTCTTTTCTGCGACTTCTTCGGAAATTAAGCAAATGTTTGGCTGTGTTTCCAGTGCGCATTCAAGAGCCACGTGAGAAGCGGAACGCCCCATAACCTTGATGAAGTGCCAGTATTTTTTCGCCGAATTTGCGTCACGTTCGATATTTCCGATCACTTCGCTGTATGTTTTCGTTGCAGTATCGAAGCCGAAAGAAATTTCGATGTCTTCGTTTTTCAGATCGCCGTCAATTGTTTTAGGGCACCCAATTACCTGTACACCTGTGTTGTTTGCGGCAAAATATTCAGCCAATACAGCAGCATTCGTATTGGAGTCATCGCCACCAATGATCACGATTGCAGTGATCCCGTGTTTTTTGCAAACTTCAGCCGCAATCGCGAATTGTTCTTGGGTTTCGAGTTTTGTACGGCCCGAACCGATAATGTCGAAGCCACCGGTGTTTCTGAATTCATCGATGTAAGCATCGTCAAATACCAAATAATCATCATCGATCAATCCGCTTGGACCATTCTTGAACCCAAACAATTCATTGTCTGGATTCGTTGCTTTTAATGCATCGTAAAGACCGCAAATAACATTGTGTCCCCCTGGAGCTTGTCCACCCGAAAGGATTACTCCTACCACTTGCTTCTTTTCAGGGGACGTGTTTTCTCCTCTTTCAAATGTAATTTCTTTTTTTCCATACGTATTCGGAAACAATTTTTGAATTGCTTCTTGATCCGCAACACTTTGTGTTTCCTCTCCTTCTTTGACGCAGATTTCCGAAATTCCGTTTCTCAACATTCCCGGAAGTTTCGGTGAATACTCATAACGCGCCTTTTGTAACGGTGAAATTTTCATAGTACATCTCCTTTTATTCGACTAAATTATAAAATACCACCTTGAAAATGTAAACCAAAGAAAAGTTTGAACTCGCCCCTTTTTAAGCGTGTACAAAGCCACAAAAAAAGAACTATACTCAACCGCATAGTTCTTTTAATACATTTTAACGTGCCGCAAAACGAGAAAGGAACTGTTTCGTTCTTTCCTGCTGCGGATTTTCGAAAATCTGTTTCGGAGTCCCTTGTTCGGCGATTACACCTTTATCCATGAAAATTACGCGATCGCTCACATCTTTGGCAAACTGCATCTCGTGCGTGACGATGACCATTGTCAATCCTTGCTTTGCAAGATCCTGCATGACCGCAAGGACATCTCCTACCATTTCCGGATCGAGCGCACTTGTCGGCTCATCAAACAAAAGCACTTCCGGATCCATGCAAAGTGCTCTTGCGATGGCGACACGCTGCTTTTGACCACCGGAAAGTTTTGTAGAATCCGCATTGGCAAATTCTTGCATCCCGACTTGTTTTAAGCGCTCCATCGCGATTTTTTTCGCTTCTTCTTTTGAACGTTTGAGCACTTTTATCTGCCCGATCATGCAGTTTTCGATTACATTCAAATTATTGAATAAATTGAACGACTGAAAAACCATCAAAACTTTTGAGCGATAATCTCCTTTATCCATTTTCGCATCAAGGATGTTACTTCCCTTATATCGAATTTCTCCGCCATCGGGGATTTCCAACAAGTTGATACAGCGCAAAAGCGTACTCTTTCCCGAACCGGAAGAACCGATAATCGTGACTACTTCTCCTTTTTCGACTTTAAAATCCACATCATGCAATACATTGAGATCGCCAAAGTGCTTTTGGAGATGCTCAATATCAATTATATGTTCCATATTGTTTCCTCCCTTACGCACAATGATCTTTGATTGTAATTGTATTCGTCTTATTGATCTTCTTTTCTGCCACATTCAAAAGCCATGTTGCCAAAGTCGTTAAGATCAAATACAAGATTGCTGTCACAAAATAGATCTCGATATAGCGATATTGTGTTCCGGCAACACTGGTTGCCTGAAAATAAAGTTCCGTAACCGCGATAACATTCAGCATACACGAGTCTTTGATATTGACAATCAATTGATTTCCGATTGAAGGGAATGTGTTCTTGATCGCCTGAGGCAAAATAATATGCATCATCGTCTGAAAGTTGCTCATTCCCAACGATTTTGCGGCTTCCACTTGTCCGCGATCGATCGATTGGATTCCCGAACGAACAATTTCAGCCATATAAGCTCCGGTATTGATTGAAATAATGATCATACCGGCCATAATCGGTTCCCAATGAAATACCGGACGCAGTAAATAATAAATGAACAGAGCTTGTACCATCATCGGTGTTCCGCGGAATACCCAAATGTAAAAACTGGCAATTGCCTGAAAAAATTTAATGATCCCTTTCTTGATTGGATTGTCTAGCGGATCTTCGGGAAGACCGCGAATGGCTCCCACAATCAACCCTATGATCAATCCCCCTAATGTTCCGACGATCGCAAACGAAATCGTGACCTTAATTCCATACCAGAACATAGGCCAGTTCTCTTGCAGCATTCGCCAACAATAAGCAAAATCAAGTGACATTTTTATTCTCCTGCCGGTGCAGTTTGTAC
Organism: Firmicutes bacterium M10-2; assembly: GCA_000403415.2. Taxonomy (GTDB): domain Bacteria; phylum Bacillota_I; class Bacilli_A; order Erysipelotrichales; family Erysipelotrichaceae; genus Dubosiella. Next base: position 86,083 of record KE159692.1, on the reverse strand, counting down.
TGCTGTAGTCATATATTCATTTCTTTTATCCTGAGAGATCTTATCTAAAGCACTTTGAACCGATTTGAATAATTCGCTATCTCTCGAATCATTTTTCATTCCGATTGAAACGGTCGTATCTACATCGAAACCTTTTCCGTCTTCGAATTGAACGATCGCAAGATCCGGGTTCGATGCAACAATACCTTCTGCAACAGGCATTTCGGCTGTAATCGCGTCCGCATCCTTATGCTGCAATGCCACAACCAGTTCCGGATATGTTGCTCTCGGCGTTACATGATCCACTCCCTCAATTTGATCGATGACATCGTCATAGTTCGTGTTCTTTTGTCCGATTACTTTCTTTCCGGAAAAATCCTGAATAGATGTCAAGCCTTCTTCTTCGCTTCCTTTACGTACGATCATGACCATTCCTTCGCTTTCATAATACGGAGTCGTGAAGTCAAGCCCTTCTTCGCGTTCTTCATTGGCTGTCATTCCGGCAATGATCGCATCGATTTCTCCGGATTCGATTGCGGGCTGCAACCCATCCCATGCCACTTTTTTCACAACAAGATCCTTGCCTAACTCATCGGCAATATCCTGAGCCATCATGATATCGTATCCGTCGCAATATCCCATTCCGCTTCCAAGATCCACACTTGTTTCCGTTTCGTTTGCTGTTTGCCAGTTGAATGGAGCATACCCACATTCCATACCGACTGTAAACGTATTCTTGTTCGAAGCTTCTTCGCTTCCTGATTCTCCACATCCGGTCAAAGCCATCAACATTGCCGCGCCAACACAAACCAAAGATTTTTTCATTTTCGTTTTCTCCTCTCATCCAGATAAAGAAAAAAGCTATATGTTATCGCATATAGCATCTGACCCTACGCTTTCGATAACGCCTCTTCGTATGAAGGAGTGCATCGGGTCTTTCCCGATACCCCAAATCTTGGATCGCCACCCATAGACTTTCGGCGATGATTGCCTTTCCACAACTTCAATGCATGCCTGCTCCACTGTGTACTCATCTGCACCGCTACCTTTATCTTTATCTCGTTTTTATAATAAGGTCATTATAGAAGCCATAGGAACAGATGTCAAACTTTTAATGAAAATTGTGCAACAATTTTACCAAAAGAGCTTGCTCATCAATTGCCATAGGCAAGTTTGGAAAGATCAGCAACATTCGCACAATATAATAGGCAAGCATCGCGATGCCCCAAAAAAGCCACAAATACTTCAGCTTCTTCCTCTCGTTTTTCTTCCATAGAAAAATCGATATAAGCGCACAAATCAAAGTAGGAATAACAAGCGCATGATACCAAAAAGATGTGACAATCTTTCCCTGCAGAAGATAAATACAGGCTGTTGTAAAATTACATCCCGGACATGGTATGCCGGTCATAGATTGAAACGGACAATGATATCCAAATATAAAAAGAAGGCATAACGCAAGAAGCGCCATACCTGTTCTTTTCCATTGTTTATTCACCATAACGAATAAATGTGTTGATCGAATTTTGCAAGATGGCCATAGATACGATTTCCGTAAATAAGCACAAGATCGCCAGAAGTGTAGAATCATCACCAATGTACACTTTAGAATCCAATTGCGCCATCGCTTTTCCCGCTTGATAGAAGAAATAAATTCCATACAACCCGCAAGTCACAATCGTTAAAAGTACCACAATAATCGGATCGGCCAATTGGCGCTTTCCTTGAGAAGCGCTCAGTTCATTCACGTCTTTGGCAAGCAGATATAGCCAAATAAGCTGATAAATTCCACACGTTACGATGCTTAAAATTACGTTGAGCACGATACTTCTTTCCTGTACTATCGGCCTTGAATAATTTACTGGACGATCTTGAACCGAACGGGATTGTTCCGTTTGTGCATTGACTTGTTCTTCGTGTCTAAGATATTTGCCAAGTTCGCTTTTTTTCAGGATCACCCAGTCTTCCATTCCGTTTTTCCAAACATACGTTGTCGCTTTCAAGATTCCTTGTTCGATATACGCTTTCATTTGCTCTTCGGTAAATGGGCCTGTCGAAGCATTGTTGGCAACGTAATACCATTCAGCTTCTTCTTGGACCGGTTCTACGACTGTTTCAACAACTTCAATCGTTTCGTTTTCGGCATCGTTTGAATTTTCGCTTTCCGCCTCGTTTGAATCAGCAGTCTTTGCTTCTGCCTCTTCTATATTTTCTTCTTCATTTAAAGATGCACCACAGTTTGAACAAAATTTTGCTTCATCACTGTTTTCTGTGCTGCAATGTTTACAAATCATATTTTTCCCTCCAATAGTATTTTATGTTGTTCATTATACGGCGATTGGCGCCATCATGCAAATCACTCGTTGTCATCATCGTCATCATCGCCGCTTTTCTTCGTCAGTTTTTTAACAATCAGCAAGATGAGTGCGGCGAGCGCAACAACACCGACTGTAATATAAAATCCTTCATTTGTGCGTGCTGCCGTATGGGCTCCGTTCATTTGCGAAGGTGTCTGATTTGGTGATAGCGAATTGATCACGCTCTTTTTGTAATACACATTAATCGTAAGATCTTGATCAAGTCCTTGACCGCTTGTTTCGTGATCGGTCTTAATATATTCATAACCGGGAATATCCAATTGATCGAATCTCGATACATCCCAAGGTGCTTCTTTTTTGATTCCCACAACTTGGTTGGATGCATGGATCGGCTCATTGTTTTCGATATCCAGATAATTGATTTTCACAAAATACCGATCACTTGGCTGTACGGAAACAATGATTTCGGTGTCTTTGCTCAATATTCCGCTTGCTTCGCCTTTTATCGCTACAATATGAAAATCTTTCGGAACATTTGCTTTGATGAGCTCATTGAAATCGTAATATTCACCTTCCGGTTGATTGCTGATTTTGTGTGTATACAAGTCTTCATTCGATTCAGCATCGATATAACGAATCGTCACATCGTATCTGACTTGTTTTTGCTCTGTCAATGAATCTTCGTCTTTTTTTGATGAAGGATCTTGTACAGGCTCTTTGATATTCAAAAGAGTTCCGTCAAATTTCGAATCGTCGCCTTTATCGATTTTTCCGTTTTGGTTTACATACGAGCCAAACGATGCATCCTTTACTTTTTTCAATTGAATCGATGCATCTTTCAAAAACAAATCCACATCCTTTGCTCCATCGCATGATCCGTGATTGTCCTTAAGCACTACGGTCGAATCATCGATTTTCATATCGGTAATAACGACCAGTCCGAAACCTTCGTTATCCAAAGAAGAAAGATTGGACTTTTTGCTTAAAGCCCATGTTCCGCCAATGACTCCGTTTTTATTTTTTTGAACGAGAACTTTCGAATTCTGAACATTGATCGGTGTCTTGTTAAGCTCCATAGCCTGCGCTTTGTTTTCTTCGATCGTCAGTTTAGAATTATTGATCAAAGAAATTTTTCCCGTATCCTGCCCGTTCGCATACACACATGGCTGCTGGGCCGATCCGTTTTTGATTTCAATCGATGTATCGTTAAATGTTATATTTCCTTCTGTCACATTGAAAGCAGGCTGCTTGGATTGACCTTCGATCTTGAATTGACAATCAATAAAGGAAGCATCCCCCGAAAAAGCCGAAAGATAACGGCCTTCATAATGATTCGCTTCAAATGTACAATCCTTGAACACAATATTTTGACCATTCAAAAGGATATTGGAATCGGTAATCGAATCAAACATTTGACTTCCCGACGTATTGAAGCTACAGTGATCGAAAACGATGTGATCACCAACATTAATCTTAAAATATTCTTTCATATTGCGGGTATTCGGATCATCGTCTGTGGCAGTCGTCCCCTTAAGATCAAACGTGCAGTCAGAAATCGTTACAATTTGATCATTTTTTGTTTCAAAGCGCAACGCTTGCCCGTCATTCAATGTATATTTTTTATTTGACGTATTCTCTTTAATTGTATTTATTGTAAATGCTTGCGAAATTTCTTCACTTTTTTGTGTTGTGCTTGTAGGATCCGTGTTTTCATTTGGTTTTGTTTCTTCATAGGCAAGCATGGATGAAGGCATGCAAAGTATGGCAGTTGCGACAAAAATCGGTGCTATTTTTTTTAACATAAAGATCCCCCTTATTACTTGTTTACTATTATATCATTTTCACCGGTTTTTCCTTGTCGCAAGCTCAATCCTTTTTCTTCACCACGACATTCATTTGATCTTTGAAAATAGAATGAGCAGGAACTTGTCCGCGCACTCTGGATAAAGGGTAAATGTTGGTGTCTGCTCCAATGATCGTGCCGGGATTCAAAACGCTGTTGCATCCGACTTCCACATGATCGCCTAACATGGCTCCGAATTTTTTCAATCCGGTTTCGATTTCTTCTTTACCGTTTTTTGCCACAACCAAAGTTTTATCGGATTTTACATTCGATGTGATGGATCCGGCCCCCATATGAGAATAATAACCTAGAATACTGTCGCCTACATAATTATAATGCGGAGTTTGAACATGATCGAACAAGATCACATTTTTCAGTTCGACCGAATTACCGACAACGCAATCATTGCCAACCAGAGCGCTTGAGCGAATAAAAGCTCCATGACGTACTTCTGTATTGGCTCCGATAATACATGGTGCCCCTAAATAAGCTGTCGGTGCAATCACCGCGCTTGGATGAACCCATACTTGTGGCAAACGTTCTTCATAATCTTCTAGTGTAGGTCCAAGTTCCAGAATCATTTCCTTGATGTTTTTCAGAGCTTCCCAAGGATATGTGTACTGGCTCAAATAGTCTTTTGCAAGCGTATGCTCAAGGTCATATAAATCATGAATTGTATACATTGTTATTCGTCTCCTTCTTCCAAGGCCATAAGGGAGCGTACATAAATCCCGTTGGCTTCATCAAATGCACATTGTGCTTCTTTACATACGATAATCTGCGAAGAATAAAGACTTTTGACTTTATCAAGATCATGAAGCAAATGGCTTTTCTTTTCCTGCAGTTCGTAAATTTCTTCATTGACATCCTCAATTTCTTTGAGAAGTTTTTCCGATTCGCGGATATAGTGATTTTTCGTGCTTGTTTCCTGTTTATAGGCTGATTGGGCATTATGCATAAGATCCATATTCCGGGCAACCTTGACTGTATGGCTCAAAACATCTTTAACTTGAACCATTCGTTCAAGATCCATCGCTCCGGCAATCGATACATCATCTTTGGATCCTCTTTCGGATATTTGCGGCAACAGATTCGTAAAATAAAGATCGAGATCTTGTACATCGAGATCAAGCATTTCCAAACACAATTCCGCATAAAAAGCAGATAAATGCAGCTGGTCCGCAAAAGATCGTTCAATGCCGTCGCTTGCCAGAAAGATTGCGATCGGGTCTTGTTTCGTTCGGTCCACAAATACATAGCGCATTCTTTTTGCGGCATCTTTGTCGCATAAAGAAGTCGTCAAATTACGTATGCAAAGATCATCTTCAGGAATCGGAGAATCCAGAAAACCGTCCTCATTCAATACAATACAAGAGCCATCTCCTTGCTGGATTAGCAAGATGTATTGCGGAGTAATCAAAGATGCGACCAAGGTCGATCCGTAAATATTTGTCAAATACATTCCCTTTTGATAAATAGAAGAGAGTGTCTGAGCCCTTTCGTATTCTTCATCACGGATGGGATATGCTTTAATATCCGCATATACGTATTGGTTCCATTGTTCGACAATATCCTGAATGAGCGATCGAATCAATTCATCCCGCTCTTTTTCCTTTTTTAAATAGTTGTAAAGATCATAGTGTTCAACTGTTTGCGCGAAAATTTCCAAATTCTTCACAGCAACATCCACAGCAAGTCTTGATCCGATTTCGCTTCGAAAACATTCTCTTGCCCCGTGTCCATCCGCTACCGCGAATATTTGATAATTTTCCTTGTCCAAGGTCAGGACCGAGTCTTCATTGATGAGACCGGTTTGCAAATGTTTGGTTCCAGTCACACTATGAGAAAAAAGGGTGTTTTTACTCACTAATTATTCATCCTTCCTAATTTTTCATTATTTTCTGAAAACATTATAAACGGATTTTTCTTTTTTTGCACTGTCAACTACTCTGACTTATCAAATAAGAAGGTTTTTCCTCATTTTTATGGCTTGGATTGTCAAATTAAGTGCAACGTTTCCGAATAATACACTTCATATGGTGTTTTGTAGCCTAAACATTTTCTAGGCCGTTTGTTCAGTTCATCTACTTTTTCTTGGATGTATTCTTCCGGTATATCGGTGAGATCTTTTCCTTTCGGAAAGTATTCTCTCAAAAGACCGTTTGTATTTTCGTTTGTTCCTCTATCCCATGGATGTCGTGGAAGCGGAAAATAAAATTGGACTTGATTCAGTTCTTCTGTTATATCCGGATGCGCAGTAAACTCTTTTCCTCGATCCGGGGTAATCGTGCAGAGTGGCTCCTCCTTTAGAAGTTGAATGGTCGCTTCTTTTACCAGAGCGCTTTTCTTCTTGGCTATCTTCATGCATTTTAGAAATCTGCTCTTTCTATCGACATATGTCACAAGACAGGCTTTTCCAGTCGCTCCGGCGACTGTATCTCCCTCCCAATCGCCAAGTCGTGAGCGATTATTGGCTTCTTCAGGACGATCTTTTAATTCATTGCTGATCTGGATCTTTCCACGTTTTTCGATATAGTCCTTCCTATGCCTTGATTTTCCTCTATGCCTTAGCTTTCGAATAGCTCCTCGATTGCCATGAGAGAGATTCTTTTCATCAAACATACCGGCATAGATCGCTCTATAGATCGTATTGTGACTGATCGACCAATCCGCTTTTTCATACTCTAATCTTCCAGCGATCTCTTCAGGAGACCATCGATGATCCAAGAAACAGTTACGTACCCATTCATAGCGAACAGGGGCATTCAATATTTTCTTTCTTCCACAATGTGTTCGTCTTTTCGAATACTTTGATTGGGCCATCGAAGGACTGTACTTGCCTTGGGAAGCATTCCTTTTCAATTCTCTGGAAATCGTTGATTTATTTCGGTGGAGTATTTTCGCGATCTTACAGATTGAGAAGCCTAAGAATGAATATTTTAGTATCTCTTCTCGCTCTTCTATAGTAAGATGATTGTAGTGGTTCATAGATATGCCCTCCTGATTCATTTGGTTTGGTCACCATTAGTGTATCATGGGTGCTTCTATGTTCCACTTTTTTAGTGTTGCACTTAAAGTGTAAATTCAGGGGCAAAAAAGACAGAAAAAGAGAAAAGAATTTATTGAACAGATCGATGTTTTTTGAACTTATCTACTTTTTCAAGAATCGTTTTCATTTCGGACTGTTTGTCTTTAAGAAACGAAAGATTTTACCGACGATCCCGACAAAGTGCTCAAAAGTAAAAAAAACGATAATATCGAAAAGAACATATCAGCAATAATTTTTTGAAGATGGATTTCTATCTTCTTTTTTTTATGCACAACAAACTGTTGACGTCTGTTTACTACTGTTATATAGTGTTTATGAGGTGAAAGCATGAATATTTTGATCAACACATCATCCATGACACCGATCTATGAACAAATCGCTGATCAAATCAAACAACTGATCAAGTCAGAAGTATTGAAACCAAATGATCCGCTTCCTTCTGTGCGGACATTTGCCAAAGATTACAAGATTTCGGCGTTAACTGTAAAAAAAGCATATGACGTATTGGACGAAGAAGGATTTATCCATACGATTCACGGGAAAGGTAGTTATGTAGCCCAGATCTCGATCAATGTTGTCCAGGAAGAACAGCAAAAAATTCTGGAATCCGAATTGGAAGAATGGATCCAAAAAGCCATACGGTTGGGGTTTTCTCAAGAAGATCTGGAAACCATGTTCAATTTATTAATGGAGGAAAAATATGATAAAAGTTGATAACATCAAAAAAAGATATCCTGAATTCGAGCTCGATCTCGATATGGAAATTGGCGACAATACCATTACCGCCATATTAGGAACGAACGGAGCAGGCAAAACAACACTTTTCAAAAGCATGCTTGGGCTCATTCATCTTGATCAGGGAACAATTATGATCAATGGGACCCCGGTCGAAAATTTGACGTCTTCTCTAAAAGAAAAGATCGGGGTCATCTTTCCAGACTCGATCGTCAATGAATATTTATCGATCAAAGAAGTTCAGAAAATATTAAAAGCATCGTATTCCCGATTTGATGAAACTCTGTTTTCAGAGCTGATTGATAAATTCCACTTGCCGCAAAAAGGAAAGATCCGCTCGTTTTCGACCGGAGAAAAAGCAAAATTCAAGCTTATCTGCGCCCTCACCCACAAAGCGGATCTGCTTATTTTGGATGAACCAACCAGTGGTTTGGACGTAATCGTACGGGAAGAAATACTCGATATGCTACGTGATTTCATGAAAGAAGAAGGTCATTCGATCGTAATCAGTTCGCATATTTCTTCCGATCTCGAACACTTATGTGATGATTTTTATATTTTGAATAAAGGAACGATCTGCTTTCACGAATCGATGGACCACATCGACAACTATGCGATTTTAAAAGCATCTTCGCTTGATGGAATCGACCACAGTTATTTTTTCAAAGGGATCAAGACACCTTACGGATGGTCGGTGCTAACCAATCAAAAACAATATTATGTCGACAACTTTCCTAATCTTATCATCGAACCTGCAACAATGGATGATATCTTTTCGATCGTTGTCCAAGGAGAAACATTATGAAAGGTTTATTTGTTAAAGATTTTTATATTGCTTTGCAAAACAAGATTTTGCTGCTGCTCTCTATCGTTTTGGTAGCAGTCATGCTCACCATACTCAGACAATCGATTTATTTTATCGTGCCTTATTTATCTTTTATGTTGATCACCGACGCTTTAGGAACGATCAGTTACGATGAATACAACAATGGGTTCAAGGCCCTGTTCACCCTGCCCTTTACCCGTTCGCAATATGTTCAAGAAAAATACATCCTTGTTCTAATTGCAGGAATCCTGATTCCCTTTGCATTTTGCGTAATTGCCGTCCTATGTTCCTCGATCACGTTTTCCGAACTGACGTTGCTTTTGATCAGCATGCTCACCCTAACTGTTTTTATGGGTGCAATCGCAATTCCGTGCTATTTGAAATTTGGAATCGAAAAAGGAAAAATGGTCAATCTTGCCATTCTCATGTTCACCATCATGATTATTAATTTCTTATCCGATCCCGAAATTTTGCTGTCGCAGCAAGCTCTGTTTCAGAACCAAGTTGTTTTATGGCTGATTATTGCGATCATGCTTATTCTCCTTGCGCTTTCTTACAGAGTTGCGATCACGATCATGAACCGCAAGGAATTGTAAAATGACACACATAAATGCTTTTTAAGGAGAAATATAATGAAAGGATTGTTGATAAAAGACTTCTGCTTTATGAAACAGAAACATTTATTGCTTGTGATCAGCCTGTGCAGCTTGGCTGGTTTCTTTTCAATCGTTCCGTTGTTTCCGTTTTTTTGTACGGCATTTCTTGTGTTCATTCCCTCAAGCACCATCACGACCGACAAGCTTGAAAACGGATGGAAAGCATTATTTGTGTTCCCGTTTACACGCATACAGTATGTACTGGAAAAATATCTCTTCGTGATCGGATGCACTTTTCCTATCATGCTGATCGCCGCCTTGGAAAGCATGATCTTATGGAAACTCAACATTGCATATCTTTGGATCAATCTTGCGTTCCTGCTATTGTTTTGTGCCCTGGACATTCCGATCCTACTGTTTTTTTCCGCAAACATTGCCCCAAGCCTGCTTTCCTTAGGAATGATTCTTTTCATCGCAGGCATATCATCAAGCGTTTCCTTCTTTTTGATGGAGGTGCCTAATCATTCTCTTCTTGTGATCGTGTTCGGATCTTTGATCGTTTTTGCCTTATCCGTACTTCTATCTGTGAAGATCATGCAAAAAAAAGACCTATGAACAAAAGGGATAGAATAATGCCTATCCCTTTTTGTTCCTTCTTATTTCTTTCCTATTTTTTCATATTCTTCTTCCAAGATAAATCGAAAGTTGAATTCTTCGTCATTTTGCATCCCAATATAATAAATATTGGAAATATCTTCTTGATCAAATAAATACAAATGTTTCGAGTCGATCATCCCTTCCGGCCAAAGAACCGAAGCGTAATCATAAATCTTCTCGGTTTTTCCATGTTGTTGAAATCGACCGACAATCATGATTTTTTTTGAACCGTTTTTCAAGGTCACAACCGATCCAATCGGTAATAATTCCGGCATTTTCATTTCTTTCACCTCCATTCTTCTTAATACTTCACATTAACCTTCAATCCTAGTCCGGCAATAAATCCCAGCTTCGTACCCAATTCCCATTCTCTGTTTTTATGCGAATAAGATACATCGGCACCTGCACTTAAAAGAGAACCCGAACCGGTAACTGTGACACTCATTCCGAAAAGATTGAATGCAAGCTTTGCTTCCCCTTCGAATGCGGCCGCCACACCTTTGAATTCAAAAGTCTGTTCATTTTTATTGACCACGACCGAAGCTCCTGCACTCGCTTTTCCTACGCTGGCATTCAAGTGAAGCGTTGCATTCATCTTGTCGTTGCCTAATTTATTGCGGCTCGATAAATCAAGAATCGAAGCACTCACCTGTGAACTAAGTTCAAGACTTGGATCGAATTTTTTATTCTCCCAAAGCTTTAAGGAACATTCCCCTACGGCTTTGAAATTGCCGATACTCGCTTGATTTTTCGATTCAAACCATTTCGACTTGTACCGAGAATTCATATCCAGTGCACTATATGAATAAGATACTTGGCCGGTCATTGGCTCGTCTTTTTTTAAGATCTGAGCGATAGGACGTAAATTGTAATTGGATGAAAAGTGAGGGATCCCGATTGATGAAGAAACAGTTTGGATTGGGATCATAGACTCATTGCCTTCAGCCTGTCTTGCGATTGTCAGAAAATATTGACGGATCGATTCGATCTTGGCAAGGATTGTTTGATGACGTTGACTTAATGAAAAATCGGAAAAGAATACTTGACGACGAAGCGCATGGACTTGTCTTGCATAGCTCTCACAATATCTTGTGTCGATATCCAAGACGATCCATCTCCGCAATTTGCGTATTGATCAAACCATTCAAAGAAGAAAAAGCTTTGGAGACATACCATGATTCATTGCTCGTCAAAAAAGAAGGAATATTATTTTGGAGCTGAGCGATCTGATTGATCATATTCTCATATACACGATATCCGTTATGAGCCGGCATGGAAGGAATTCTCCATCATTGCTTCGTTTTCTTCATAGGCCAAAGCAGTCTGCGACAAGTAATTGGCATGATTTTCAATCATCTGCAAATACGATTCGAATACAGGATTCAGTGTTTGAAATTCATCCATCAATTTGGATGCGGCCGGCGAAGACCAAATGGATTGCACATGAACCATTTTCGATTTAATTTGTTGAAAGATCGCATTGACATCTGACCCCATGCTTTTGAGCTGGGTCGACTGCGATAAGACATCTGCTGCTGAAATATTTAATCTTGACATTGTTTTTTCCTCCTATAAATTTCTTGCTTGCGCTAAGCGGTTTTGCTGAAGCTGTTCATAAGCTTGAGAACACGTTTTCCATACATCGGCATAGGATTCGATTACATAGACCATTCGCATCAATTGCGGACGCAAGATCTCCACTTGCTCGATAAACGCATCGTTGTCGCTCCCTTGCCATACACTGCTTGTCGAAAGCATCAACTGATTGATTCGTTCAATCAGCTGTTCGTACTGATCTGCTTGAGAATGCAGATAGTTTCCGGATTGATAAAGTTCTTGATAATTTACTTGAATTTTCATATATATGTTCCTTTCTAATAAATAATGAGATGATCGCCATGAGTAATGGCGCAGAAATTAAGCGCAATACACGCTTGCAGTTCCACATGGTAGATTGCATGGTAATGATCTGCTTCCTTTTCGCTCGACCATTTGGTCAAAAACCAGTCCACATCCAGCATCGGATCGATCAAAAAAAGGTCCCAGTCCGGCTGTTCTATACAGCGCATATACACATATCGTTTATTCATTAATACGGATCAGCTTTCCTAGAATAGTCTGTTCGCCTTGAAAAACGATCAATTCGCCCGGATCATGGATAAATTTCTTCTTTAAATAGTGTGCATAGTCATTAAATCCTTCTCCGATCCATACAAGATCAAATTCATAAAGCTCATCCTGTATTTTATTGAGCAGATCCTGGTCTTTCTGCATGTTCAAGATGATTACATCTCCTTGTCCAAAACAAGAAAGATCAATCGATAAAAACGGGGAACTATGTTTCCATATTTGGATTAAATAAAAGAGGTCTTTTTCGCGATGCTTATTTTCATAGCAAACAAGCAGCCGTCTTTTTTGTTTCCAAAAAATAGGCCAGTACATTTCGTCATACCCTAAAATCGGTTCATTAAAATAGTTTTTCGCTTGCTCCACAGTCAGTTCTTTATCGATACAAGGAAAAGAACGAAGTGAAGAGGTCGGCGAGCATACATTTGTGTTCAAACGCGCCATATAAATATCGTTGTTCATTGAAATCATAACGTCAGGGAGTTCCTTTCTAGTTTTTTGAACGTATTCGTTGAAAAAAGTGCGAACCATATCGATCGAACTGTGATCACAGGCCATTTTGTATGAAAAGGTCGACAAGCACGCTTCGTAGCGCGGAAGAAGTGTTTCGAATAAGCAAAATAAGCGAACCGAACTCTTCGTCGCAAAAGAAATCTTCTCGATCCAGAACTCGTCCATTTCGATAACGATACTTTTTTTCTGTTCGTCCTTCATCAGGAAATAAAGTGAACTTTTTTCAAAATGCACATGTTCGATTAGCACATTCGGATCATAATTTTCCAAATAGCGAAGGATTTGTTTTTTCTTTTTCGGGCACCATATTGCCATGTTTTGACCATAAGAAAGTCCAAAATGCTCGATTCTCCCTTGTTTAGGCAAATCAATTACACACAGCGCATCGGTGACCACGCTTTCCAGATCCGGCTGTACGATCCAATCATGAACTTCTTTTAAGGCCATTACTTTTTCTTTCATACACTGCAGGATTGTTCGGGTCGTTTTCGGCTTGGAAATACACTCGAACTGCTCGATTGAGTCATGGATATAAAACGATTGCGCACACTTTTCTTCTCCTTCGCTTTCTTGAATATAAAATTGGCCCGGGCGTCGTATTTGCGAAGCTTTGGCATGAGAAAGCATCTCTCTTGAATCATTGGCACTGTTGACCTTCAGACAAATACGGTATTTGGAGTTGGACCAAATTTGATCATCGACCACACCGGAAGGCTTTTGGGTTGCCAAGATCAAATGAATGCCAAGGGAGCGTCCGATCCGTGCATATTCTTTCAGGTCGTTCATTACATCCGGATACTGTACCTTTAGTTGGGCGAACTCATCCACCACCAACAATAAATGGCTCATAGAATATCCTTGTTGACGATACACATCGATATCTGCCTGATATCCTGTTTTCTTTTGGAATACAGCCAAAATTTCCTGACGCTTTTTGATCTGCCATTGAAGCGAATGCATGAACCGATCCAATTGATCGCCCTCCAAATTGGTGACTTGTCCTGCACAATGCGGGAATTCGTAAAATACATTCCCAAAAGCTCCCCCTTTAAAATCGATCAAAACGTACTGAATGTCCTTGCTCGAAAAATACACGACACAATACAACAGAAAGCAAGACAAGAACTCCGATTTTCCCGAACCGGTCATCCCTGCCACCAGGAAATGGGCCCCACGCAAATCAATGACAGACCATTGATCAAGCCATGCTCCGATCACAATCGAAAGATCATGGTTTTCGGAACGTACTTTTTGAATATCGATCGATTCATAAAAAATTTCATGCACGCCTTTGTGTACCGGCTGCAAAATACGTCTTTCTTTTTTCTTGAACCAATATGGTTTCGTTATTCTTTGATCAAAATCTGATCCATCGTCTTCAAAATACACAACCGACACATTGTCCGGCAGTTTTTGGTTTTCACCTCGGGTACAACGATCCATAATGATCCAGTACATCGTTTGCGCTTCGATATGAAGCAGTGTTTCTTGCAGAGTCGGAAAACTTAAATATCGATCTTGAATGCATAAAGAATGAACAAAACGATAAGATGGATTTTCTTCAATCCATACAATCTTGTTTTTTTCATCTGCGCATGCCATCAAATGATCGATAAATTGTTGAACGCTCCCTTCAATCAAAATGTGACTTCCTCGTTCAAGAAAAATCCACACCGGAACACTTGCTTGTTTTTCACATGAAATTTGCTGCAAATATCGATACAATTCATCGTTTCTCGTTTCATAATTGCTTTGAGGCAATGCCGGAAGCGGTACAAGCTGATGTTTGATAGCGATCGGGATGGCATGCGACTCACATTCGAAGAACCGGTCAGCTTTTTTGCTTTGCTCAAACTCATAGACGTATTGCCGAATTGCCTGCTCGTATTGATCGATACGCTCCTGGACATAGTTCTTATACAATTGAACTCTTTTCTGCTTTGCTGTCTTTTCTTTTTTATGATTGTTTTTGTATTGGAAAAAACCGAAGAAGAAAAAGGAAAAAGACATAAATAAAGAAGATAAGGACATCAGACAGTAATTCCTGAAATTGTCCGGATTAATGAAGAATTGCACGAGTAAGGAAACTCCTGTTGAAGAAAGAATCATAAACGATGGAGCGATGGCCATCAGCAAAGACGGTGAAGAAGATAAATTTTGGTGAGAGAACAGTTCGAATCCATCGAATACGGGAATCATAGGTACTTGAAACGGGATGGATGCCTGCTCGCTGTTCAAAGAAGCTTCACCATTTACTTTTTTGCCTCTCCATTGGGTATCGCTAATCAGACAATGCCCGAAATAATAAAAAGTAATACTCGACACTTGAATGATATCTCCGCATCTTAAATCGGTTTCTTTCACTCGTTTTTGATTGACATATGTGCCGTTTGTACTGTGATCAACAAGATGACAATCGCGGATATGAAAATGAACTTGTGAAATATGAAGATCATCTTCTAAAAGATCGTTACGTCCGAAAATCAATTCATCCGCAAGAGAATACATATAATATCGATCAACTTTTTTGACTAGTTCTTTATTCTTCTTTTCTTTTTTTACAAGTTGTTTTGTATAACGGGTTTCAAGAAATCGATCGTGAAAAGCGACGATTTTATACATAGCGCTTGAACAACCAATGCAGGCCGATACTAAGGGGTGCCATCAAGAACGAAAGCATCCCTTTCGCTGGTATTTGTTCCTTTTTTTCTTTTTCGCAAATCGAAAATTTACTGTTCATTGTTGTTTGGTTTTGATCATTATCGCGATATACAACGTCCACGCTGTAATCGTTTGGCTCAGTATCGATTTCGAAATACCATTGATCCAACTGATCTTTTTCCAATACATTCGTTTTAATAGGTTGACCATTGACTCGAATCGATTCGATTTCCTTTATTTCCTTTAAAACAATTCGTACTTTGGAAGAGTCCGACTCTTTTTCGAGAGGAATCAAATTTTCATCAACGATTTGAAGCTCCATTTTTCGGTCAATCTTTTCTTCTTTGATTTCGACACTGATTTGGTTTTCTTCGTCAATCGTAATTGTCTTGTCCAATACACTCTGATCTTTGATCGCCGTGGTGTTCTTCATAACAATAGGAATAAAGGGTTGTTTTTGAGGCAACGGAGACAAAACATCAACAACAGGCATTTGAGGCACTTCTTGAAAAACAAACGGTTCGGGATCAGGCAGCTTTTGCGAAGAACTTGGTTCTTTTTCTGAAGGAAGAGCTTCAATTACGATTTCCTGCTTTATTTCCCATTCGTTTTGTTCTTCATCCATGACCTTCGCATTGATCATCAAAGTTTGTTTTTGGTCAGTTGCTTTCCAATCCATTGTGGTCTGCTCATTGAATACTTGTTCGTTGACCATGATCTCACAATCAAAGACTTCTTTTGAAAACGAGCAAATCAATTGATCGTTTTCCCAATATACATTCATTTCAACAGGTTGCGGATCGTAAACGATCGGTTCGAGATCAATCGGTTCAAGCAGACATTCTCCGAAAATCCGAAATGTGTTCTTTCCTTTTTCCAAAAGAATCTCATTGTCCGAAATCGTTTTCCCATTGTGTATAAGCTGCAGTTTTTCATGAAGTCCTTCGATTGTCCGCTTCCGCCCTTCCTTTGAAATGGATGGTTTTTCATACATCAAAAGATCAATTGTTTTTACGGTTTCGTTTCCTGCCTGATCGATCGCAATAATTTCGATCTGCTTCATGGATGGATCAATCACAAAAGATTGATCTTCATCGAGTTCTTTTTCTTCTTTATCAACCAAAAGAGTAAGTTTTTTTACATCTTCGTCCGTTTTTATGGACAAATTGTGCGGTCGATCGAGCATGAGCAAATCAGGGACATTGACTTGAATTTCGGGTGCTTGAAGATCACCTTCGATTTCCGTTTTATCTTTGTGAATGATCTTTCCTTCATTATCAAATATGATCCATTCGATCATAAATTGTTTGGCACTATGGCGATCAATCGCATTTCCGTCCCACGCTTCTTCATTGACGAGAATAATCTTTTCATGATCCTCGAAAGCAGGATCCCATTCAAAGGTAATCGTTTCTTCTTCGATAATAGGGTGCCACACGCTTGGCGGCAAATCTGGATTGTTTTGTATCATTGCGTTTTCCTCCATAATTGTGTCATTTCGTCTTTTTCATCCAAATAGGGTTCAATATCGGCGATTTCGCAAATCGAGCGGCTCTTCAAGAACATGGCGTATTCTACGATTTCCTGCGTGTGTTTCCGGCCAAAGCAGGAAAATAAGTGTTCCTGTTGAGCAATTGTCAAGTAAATTTCATTTTGCATACATACGTTCAACAACAGTTTGGCCTGATCGGCCAGTTGAATATGATCGACAACTTTCGTAATGCTTTCATCATCCAAATCATCAAAAATCAAAGAATTCCATTCGATCAAACAAATCTCTTCGCGGTATTTTTCCCGGACCGAATCCGGTATTGTTTCGAGAATCGTTCGAACCAAAGCGGGATCTTCGCTTTTCAAAAGCTCTTTCAGAAAAAACAAGACGTATTGATCTTCTTTCCAAAATTCAAAATCGAATTGTTCTTTTTCAAGCAATGAATATAGTGTTTCTTCTTGTTGGCGATAAGCTTTAATCACATTTGTTTCTTGTTTAAAATTTACGGTCCAACCTCCTATAACGATGAACAGACAGACAGAAAAAACAATAGAGATTCTTCGATAGGCGGAAGTTGAATTGTTCAAAAAACGACGTAATTGTTTTGTCGAATAAAAAGGGTGATCTAATTTAGGAAAGATTTGTTTTAAAAGCGGATGAAGAAGCAAAAGATCATCTTTGATCGTTAAATTTTCTGCTTTGGATTGAATAGATTGACTTGAAACGTAAATTGTCGATGCATTGAGCGGTACACATCCGTTGAAATCGATCAAATGCGCCTTTTTCTGAGAAACGATAATATTTTCACCTTTATGATCGATATATAAATACCCGCATTGGTGCAAAGCATCAAGCTGATCGATCAAAGAGAGCATAATTTGTTTTCTTTCTTGAAAAGGCGGATTGCTTGCGAGCCATTCTTTCAAGGTTGGCCCGTAAAAATATTGTTGAACGAAACAATAAGTATCGACATCGCATTCAATATCGATCAAGTGAGGAACAAATTCCGAAAAGTTTAAAGACAAGATCTGAATTTCCTGCAAAAATTGATGACGAAGAATCGCATCTTGAGGATGAAGAAGACTTTTCAAAATACACGTTTGGCCGGTCTTGGTATCGAGGACCAGATCAACTTTGCTTATTTGGGTGATCGCAATGGTTTTGACATATTCGAAGCGTTCATTCATAAAAAGTGAACTGTTGCGATCCGAAAATCACTTTCATCCCATTGCGCAGCCTCATTTTTCTTTGGACGCGTTTCTCGTTTAAAAACGTCCCGTTGCTTGATTTGAGGTCCTGAATATAGCACTTGCCATCGGCTTTAGTAATCTTAGCGTGATTGAGCGAAATATCAGTTTGCTTGAGATGAATCTGACAGGCCAAGGCACGCCCGACAATCATTTGATCGAACAATAATTCGATTTTTTCTCCGGCTTGGGAAAGCAGATATGGATTGTTTTCCTCCACCATGCCAATGACTTGGGTGTGAATGATCTTCTCTTCTCTGCTGATCGGTCCGGCTTCTTCGATCTCGATTTGATAATGCGCAACTTCTTCTTTGGCGATAAAGCTTTCCTTTTCTTTTTTATTGAAGCATTCATACCATTTTTTCGGATGATATTTTTGCCGGATAGCTTTTAATCCAAGGACTAAATTCGGCAAGGAAAATTCTTCCTGCTCAATCAACGTATAAAGATAGCCGACAATTTCATAATCGCTATGCGTTCTGAAATGTTTTGCGATCATGCGTACAAAGTCGATACAATCTTCTTTTCGATACAGCCAATGATCCATTTTGAGTGGTACGACAACAAAGAAAAAGTCGCTGCCATCACGCAAAGTATAAACATATTGAATATCGAGAAGGACAGGCTTTGTCCGGTTTGCTGCGATGGCTTTTTCAAACAGTGCAATCAAAAACGCATATCCTTCCTGATCGTCAAATACATATTGATCCAAAAAATGGAGCAAAGGGACCTTTTGTTCATAGGGATAGCAGATTCGATCTTTTGCATGAACGATTGGCGTAATACAGTAGTCATCGTTTTGGATCATCGGCAGCAATGCCGGATCATACACATCCTGATTGATAAGCTGTATATCAAGAACTTGACCACGCTCTTTGATCATTTTGATTTGTTGCCTCATGACACATTCCTTTCTGAGAGGGTTTTTTATGCCCTCCCTTTATATATACGAATTTTTTTCTTTTTTGTGACCTTTTTCCTGAAAAAATTTAATTTTTTATGTAATTTATTATTTTCTGTGAAAATTACATAAAGAAATTTTCACAAATATATATTTTCATTCATATTTGTATAGACATTTTTTGATTAATAGTATATTATAAATCCGTAAACAGATGTATGCCCTTTCAAAATGGATCCTAAAGAAAGGAAATACATGAACAATAAGGAGAAAGATTTTATGAATTCACTCGAACGTTTTACTGAACCTTTGCTCGAATTTGGCTCGAAGCTCGCAGCGTTCAAACCATTGGAAATCTTACGTGATGCCTTCATGTTGGCATTCCCGCTTACGATTTTCGGTTCAATCACATTGATTATCGCGAACTTTCCGTTCTTATCAAACTTAATCGGTGAAGATGCCGCCGGTACTTTGAATACTTTATTAGGCCCTGCTTCGACAGCAACTATGTCGATTGCCGCAATCTTCTTATGCTTAGGTATTGGATACTATTATTCAAAAGATAAAGAATGCGATCCAATTTTCGGTGCAGCCATTGCTTTAGCTGCTTTCTTGCTTCTGACACCAATGGAAATGAATGTAGACTTGGAAGCCGGCGGATCGATGGTCGTAGGAAATGTATTCAACATTGACCGTCTTGGAGCTCGCGGAATGTTCGTTGCAATGATCGGCGCTTACTTCGCATCGTTCTTATATTGCTTTTTCACAAAGAAAAACTGGACAATCAAGATGCCGTCTTCTGTACCTCCTGCTGTATCGAAATCTTTTGCAGCCTTGATTCCTGCAGTCATTACTTTAACTATTTTCTTGTTGATCCGTATCGGTTTCCAATTTACAGCTTGGGGCAACGTTCATGATTTTATTTACGAAATCGTTCAGGCACCTCTTGTAAGCTTAGGAAAAGGACTGGGTGCGACAATCTTCGCAATCTTAGCTATCCAATTCTTGTGGTTCTTCGGTCTGCATGGTCAGATTATCGTCAACTCTGTATTGGATCCGATCTGGAATACGTTAACTTTGGAAAACTTGGAAGCATTCCAATCCGGTGCACAAATTCCGAACATTGTAACAAAACAGTTTATCGAAATCTTTACTGTTGGTATCGGTGGTTCAGGTATGACACTTGGTGCCGTAATTATCTTGATCTTCTTGTGTAAAAGTAAACAGCTTAAACAAATCGGTCGTTTAGCAGCGCCTGCCGGAATTTTCAACGTCAATGAACCGGTCATCTTCGGTATGCCAATCGTCATGAACCCGATGATTTTCATTCCTTGGATTGTTGCACCAATCATCAATGTCATTATCGTTTACTTTGCAATGTCTGCCGGTATCGTTCCTTATACGACAGGAATTACCGTTCCTTGGACGACTCCGATCTTCATTTCGGGTATGCTTGCGACAAACTCTTGGCAAGGTGGTGTAATCCAGTTAGTTGAATTGCTCGTTGTTATGGTTTGCTGGTTCCCGTTCCTGAAAGCGTTAGATCGTCAAAACGTGAAGATGGAACAAGAAGAAGGAGAATAAAATGCATTCGATCGTTTGCTTCGATATTGGCGGAACGACGGTCAAATACGCTTTGATCCAAGATGGTAAAATTTTGGATAAAGGAAGTTTTGTGACTACTAAACAGGATGGAGCGCAAGTTTTGAAAAACATGAGCGATATAATCCAATCCTATCAAAGTCAAGGAGCGGTCGATGGAATTTCGATCAGCTCCCCGGGCTTTGTCGATAATAAAAGCGGCGAAATCTTGTCGGGAAATATCATTGACGGATTCAACGGTTTGAATATCCGGAAAGTATTTATGGATCAATTCGAACTTCCGACCGCCATTGAAAACGATGCGAATTGTGCCACGATTGCCGAACACTATTTAGGTAACGGAAAAGGATACGAAAATATGGTGTGTATGACTCTTGGAACAGGAGTTGGAGGCGGTGTGATCATCAACGATCGCCTGTACACCGGAAACGCAAAAATGGCCGGCGAATTCGGATTCATGTTCATTAATGGCATTCATACAGACAAGCCTGAAGATGAAATTCTTTCAGGATACGCTTCAACAAGATCGCTTGTAGAAGCAGTCAACGCCGAACTGGAAGAAGAAATCGATGGCAAAGAAATTTTCGAAAGAGCAAGTCAAGGCGATAAGCTTTGCCAGCAAAAGATTGACGCCTTTTACGACGCAATTGCAATGGGAATTTACAATATCGCTTACGTCCTGAATCCGGATATCGTATTGATTGGCGGAGCTGTTTCTATGCAGGAAAACCTGCTTGACGAAATCAAGAAAAGAATTGAATACTTGACTCCTTCGTTTTCTTTAAATTTATTGGATATCATGAAGATCGATCGCTGTATGTTCTTAAACGATGCAGGATTGATGGGTGCCTACTCAAACTTCATGGAAACTTATCACTAATTACTGCTCACTCATCTAATTTACTCTTTGGCTTCTGCATTGCAGAGGCCTTCTTTTTTTTTATATTCAATGCTGCATGGCAATCTGCGCAAGACGTTGTCGAAACAGCTTTCATTTCCGAACAGGCGACTTCATACGGATTGACTCTTTCTGTCATTCTTGAGCAAGCAATATCGGCCAAAGATAGGATGCAAGCGCTTTGTTCAAGTATGAAAACCAAATACAAAAACAAGATTTACATAATGGATTTTTCCATATAGGAGTTATCTAAAGACAGCAATGGCAACCAACCGCCATATCGAAGGTACTCAGATCCCAAAAATGCATGAAAAAGATGCAATTTGACGGTACGTGCATGGCATGCTTATGTTGCACGACAACCGACCGGAAGCCCTCCTCTCTAGGCGGTGAAGAATGTCACGATATTGAACGCAAACAAAAAAACAGCTCCGCATTAAGGCTAGAGCTGTTTTTTGATTATCGTTGTGCGATCTTATGTGGATTAAGAATGTTGTTCGGATCGAATACACTTTTGATCCCGTTCATCAATTCCAAAGAATCGATTGGAAGAGATTCTCGAAGATACGGCTTTTTGGCATAACCGATTCCATGTTCTCCGGATACTTGTCCTTTCAGATCTCTTGCTTTGGCGTATACTTTTTCCATGGCTGCACTTACGCGCAGTTCCCACTCTTCATCGGAAAGGTTATCTTTGAGCATGTATGCGTGCAAATTTCCATCACCTGCATGGCCGAAACTTTTGATCCGCAAACCAACTTCCGGCTGAAGATCATGCAAGTATTCCACCATTTCGTTCACACGATTTCTCGGCACAACCATATCGACTTCATCCATATATGTTGTCGAACCTTTAATAGCTTCCAAAAAAGCGCCTCTTGCTTTCCATATGGATTCTTCTCTTTCTTCTGTATCAGAGATGAGCACATCAACAGCTCCTTGTTCCAGACATAGTTTTGCGACCGTATCATAAGCTTTTTCGATTTCTTCTTGCGAATTTCCGTCGAATTTCAAAAGCAAATATGCATCAGATTGCTTATCCGGGAATGGCTTTCCGAGATACTCTTCTGCATCTTCGATGACTTCACGCTGCATAAATTCGATTGCAGTCGGAATTGATTTCGATTTAATGATCAGCGGAACCGTGTTGATCGCATCTTTTAAAGATGGGAACGGAATGAGAAGCGAAATCACTTTTTTCGGTTTCGGAAGCAATTTCAAAGTTGCTTTGGTAATTAGACCAAGCGTTCCTTCTGAACCAATCATCAAATCTTTCAAATCGTATCCGGAAGAATTTTTTACGACTTTACCGCCGAAGTTTACGATATCGCCGTTTGGCAATACAACTTCCAATGCTCTGACAAAATCACGGGTCACACCGTATTTTACAGCTCGCATCCCACCGGCATTCGTTGAAATATTTCCTCCGATTGTTGCGGACTTTTCACCTGGATCAGGAGGATAGAAGAAGTCGTTGTCTTCTACATAAGCCGCCAAATCCATGAGCAAAACTCCGGGTTCTACATCAATAGTCAAATTCTCATCATCCAGTTCAAGAATATGATTCATGAGCGAAGTATCGATCATGATTCCGTGTTCAAGTGGTACAGAAGAGCCGACAAGCCCTGTTCCTGCACCTCTTGGAGTTACCGAAATGTGGTTTTCATTCGCATATTTCATAATATCCGAAGCTTCTTTTGCGGAAAGAATTTTTACAACCACATCAGGAAGCGAGAAAATACCACCGAGTTCATCGTGACCGTAATCTTCAGAAATGTCTGTATCATAGATCACGCGGGTATCATCATTGATCATTCTGCGAATCGTTTCGATGTCATTGGCATCAACTCTTTTATATTCAGTCATTTAAGCTCCTTTTTTGCGCTTTGATATTTTCAATCAGCGTTGGAATTATCTCGTAAAAATCGCCTTTGATTCCATAGTTTGCTACTTCGAAAATCGGAGCAGCAGGATCCGTATTAATAGCGACGATCGTATCCGAATTGTTCATACCGGCTGTAAACTGAACGGCACCACTTACACCACATGTGATGATCAATTTCGGACGAACAGTTCTTCCCGAAAGTCCGATCTGGGCCTTGGCCGGCATGATACCCGCTTCCACGAGTGGTCTGGTGCAAGCAATCTGGCCTCCGAGCAGTTCTGCCAGCTCTTTAAGCATTTCCAGATCTTCCTTTTTCTTGACGCCACGTCCTGCAACAACAAGGACATCTGCGTTTTCAATCATATCTTCTTTTGGTTTTTTTACAATGTCGAGCACAGTCACATTCGAATGCAGTTGAGCAGGATCAATCGTTTCATGAATAATTGTTCCCTTTTCTTCCGGATTATAATCCGGGGCGTTCATGATCTTATAGCGGACCGTAGCCATTTGCGGTCTGTTGTTCGGGGTTTTGATATGGGCCATAATGTTCCCGCCAAAAGCAGGCCGGATCTGAGAAAGATCGGTATTTTTTTCCATTTCCAAGATCGTGCAGTCTGCTGTAAGCCCTGTCCGCATATGTGCCGCTACTCTTGGCGCAAGCTGGCGTCCTACCGTTGTTGCACCAGTCAGGATAGATGATGGATGCACTTTCTCTATAAAATCACAAAAAGCTGCCGTATACGGCTCGATTTCAAAGCGAGCCAATTCAGGATAATCATAAACATGAACTTCATCGACACCATAGTGAAGCAGTTCATGGGCTTGTTTGTTGACATTGCTTCCAAGAAGCAAAACATACACAGGTTGTCCGGTGACTTTAGCCATTTCTTTTGCTTTTCCGATCAATTCGAAAGTAACCGGATGGATCACGCCATCTACATGATCACAATATACAGCAATTCCTTTCCAGGCATTTTTATCAATTGCCGGTTTTGCTTCATCTTCTTCGAATGTAACAGCGCCTTTAGGCCCTTTGCGAACACATAGTTTGCACATTT
The DNA here is from genome assembly GCA_000403415.2 of Firmicutes bacterium M10-2. Classification (GTDB taxonomy): domain Bacteria; phylum Bacillota_I; class Bacilli_A; order Erysipelotrichales; family Erysipelotrichaceae; genus Dubosiella. Next base: position 61,696 of record KE159692.1, on the reverse strand, counting down.
TGCATGCAGCATTAATTGAAAGTGTTCCATCGTCGAGAAGTTCCATTGCCCCAAACGGGCAAATATCAACCAGGATCTGAGGGTCTTCGATCAATTCTGGATGGATTACAAGTTTTGCCATGAGATCTCCTTTCTAAATAAATTTCAGCTCATGAAGCTTTTCTAAAAGACGGTCGGACAGAACTTGTCCGGATCCGTTCCACATTTCTTTTTCTTTTGTCGTATCCGGAGGGAATATGCGAATAACCTGGGTCGGCGATCCATTCAATCCGTAGTGGCTCGCATCTTTATCTTCCATATCGTTTAGTGAGAGAATCGTAATAGGCCTATCTTTTGACGCCGTTTTTTTAATATAGCTTGGCAGTCTTGGCATGAAGATGTCTTTTTCGACCGAAAGCAGGCAAGGCATCTTTACCCGGGCAATTTCAATTTCATCCGGAAGATCCATTGCAACCGTTATATATTCGTCATTGATGTCCTCGATTTCTTTCACATTGGCAACACATGGAATTTGCAGCCATTCGGAAATTTCAGGACCTACTTGGGCCGTATCGCCGTCAATTGTCTGCTTTCCGCATAAAATGATATCGTAATCTCCTGAAGCTTTAATTCCTTGCGAGATCGCATAGCTTGTTGCCAAAACATCCGCTCCGCCAAAAGCACGGTCGGAAATCAAGGTTCCCTTATCGGCTCCCATCGCATACGCTTCTTTAATCACAGCTTGTGCTTGCGGAGGCCCCATCGAAATGACATCGACTTGCCCTCCCATCAGGTCACGAAGCCTGAAGGCTGTTTCAAGAGCGTAAAGATCATAAGGATTCATTTTGCTTGCTGCGCCATCACGTTTGATCACGCCAGTTACGGGGTCCACTTCTACCTTGTTGGATTCAGGGACCTGTTTGATACATACCAAAATTTTCATAGTAGATCTCCTTATTGTTGTATGTTTACAATTTTTGACTTTGGTAGAACCAATCGTTTAAATTGGTTCTACCATTCCTTTCATTATCAACTTACACCCATCACAAGGCAGACCGCAACTCAGATACCCGAAAAAATGTAAGCCTTTTCAACAAAAACAAATTTACGGGTTTTTCTTCTGTTCAAGGTAAGAAACAATAGCAAAAAAAAAGCCTTCTCGCAAAAATTTTTTTTGGAAAAGACTTAAAAAAAATATTCATTTTTCGATTATCGATATTTTTCAATATATCCGAAATGGTCTTGCAGCCCTTCAAGCGATCGATCGAGATTTCCTTCGATCAACCCTTCCACCAACTTGATGTGGGCACTTTCCAACATATCATTGGAATCCATACCGACAATAATTCGATGACGCATACTCTTGACATAAAGATCCATAAACCCGGTAAGCCCTTCATAAGAAGAAATCAGAAAATCGTTTCTTGTCGCTTTAACAATGATTTGATGAATTTTTCGATCGTATTTGATTTGCTCCTTTTCGTTTTGGGCATCAAGCAAAGCAGCAAGTGCTTTTTGAAGTTCCTTTTTTTCATCGTAGCTGATTCGCTCGACTGCCAAAGGAAGCGCCTCCCTTTCGATGGCCCAGCGAAATTCCGTAACTTGTTCTTCATCCATACCTTTAAAAAAATAAAGGAAAGAGAGCATTTCGCTCATCATTTCGTTGAAATTCATTGCCAAGTAATTACCACTTCCCTGTTTGGGTATGATGATTCCCATATTTTCAAGAAGCCGAATTCCTTCTCTGACCGAATTTCTTGCGATTTTTAAATCTGCCGCAAGCATTCTTTCGGTTGGCAACTTATCTCCGGGCTTTATTTTCCCGTTCCTTACCGCTTCAAAAACAAAATCAATTAATTTTTTATATGTCTTATTTTCTTCAGGCATACTATCCCCCGCATTCATTCATTAGTTTATCAGAAAAATGAATAAAAAAGGTTTTTTATGCAAATGACAGCAAGAGATTTTCGACCTAAAACATGATAGTGTTGATATTTTTCTACAATTGATACGATATGAAAAACGGTCTTTTTTATTTCTTATACATATTTTTCCAGCAAATACACCGGAGTGCAGCTCCAAGCATGACAATAACTCGAAATAATCGGCGAACCGTACAGAGAATACGATGGATGATCGGGATCAAATGCTTCCCAGAACGTATCTGCCCCCAATTCGATCATGCGTCCCCAGTACGATTTCATAAGCTTGATTGCTTCTTCTTTCATCCCGGCATGAAAGAGTGCTTCGACAATATGCGAATACATATACGGCGTTGCGATATTACGGACTGGAAACAGCAGCTCTACGGTTTTTTCCATAATTTCTCTGCTTTTTTTCATTGGAAATACATCGGCCAGGACCATCCATACTTGACTTGCGATATTGTATTCATTTTCATTGGTTCGAAACAGACCTTTTTGTTCATCCCAAAGTTTATCAATCGCATACCGTTCCATTTTTTCAAGCATCCGTTCGTAAAAAATCGGATCAATTTCTTTTTTTTCAGCAAGAACAAGAAAGCGTTTGATCGTATAGATCATAATCGCTTGAGCCGCTGTGGATTTATCAAACTCATTAGACCAATCCACGAATACCGGATACCCTTCGGTTAATTTCAGTTTTCCTCCTTCGTCTACATATCGCAAAGCAAGATCCATCTGATTTCTTGCGATATCGAATAAATCGTCAAACAGTTCCGGATTGTTTTCCTCGTTCAAATAATCATACAATGTATCAATGAAAAATAAGGAATAATCAAATAAAAACGTGTCATCAGGAACAGGGGCCGGCGATGTAAACACATTCGCGCTGATCTTTCCGTCGATTGTAGTCATTGCACCGAAAAGGTACAGGCAGCGTTTGACCAGATCGTTTTGTCGAAATGATGCATAGTTTGCTTGTGCTTGAAGTCTTAGGTCGCCTAACCACAACCGCCGATCACGTTTCGGTCCGTCTTCGAATACATCCATCATACAATCTTTCAGTGTCTTAATTCCCGCATCGTAAATTTTTTGAAGCATCCAATCATCAAAAGAGCGCTTTTGAAGTTTTGTGTCATCTGCACTGGAAACCGCGATGATCTTCGGTTCGGAAAAAACAGCCTGCCATTTTGGCGAAGTATCGATCACTGTAATCTCGACATACCGAAATGCATAGCGTCGCGGAAACTCAAGCCGACACGGAAGAACATCTAAATGAATCATTTCTTCCTGAATCCAGCTTTTTGAAAGCCATCCGTCATATTCGCTGCTTGTATAGGCAAACTCGGCAGCAACTTCCGCAAATCGAACTTGAAGCGTTAAAGGCGCATCCATCGGTGATCCTACTGAATGAATATTGATTGAGAAATATCCGACATGATGATCTTGAAAATCGAGAATCACCCGATCTCCTTTTCTCATCGTCAAAGCGGATAATTCGACCTTTTTTATTTCAATGCCCACGCCTTCGAGCTTTTTATCGTCCTTGGTCAATTCCACGACATCAAAATCGTGAATTTCTTCATGATGCAGTGGCGGAATGCACCGTGCAGATTTTTCCAATAAATTTTCCTTATGTTCAAAACGAACATCGGATTGATCTGAAATTGAAATGCCATCTTATTTTCCTCCTAATTTCCCGATCCGATCTTATGCTTTTTCTGCAACCGAATTTGTATGAATCCGAATATGCCGGCCACAAAAATCAAACCTGCAAAACCGAACATCGTCATTTGAATGTGTTGCGGCAACACAAGAATCGGTGTGATTGTCGCAAACCCAGCACAAAGAAGTCTGGAGGCTCCGTTGATCAAACCTTGCACTTCCGAACGGTATGCCATCGGAAACGATTCCTGTGTCCATACTTTGTACATTGCTTCTCCGGCAAATGTCGATCCAACATTTTGCAAAGCAATCCACAATACAATGAGCCATAAATTGGAATTGCTCATGGCCAGTCCGCAAAGCGATCCGACCATAATGACAATGCCTACCGCAAATGCCACATTTCGCTTCGATCCGGAGGCCATCTTCGAAAACATCGTAGCTACGACCAGACACACGATCGTTAAAAAGATTCCCGCCCCGGTCGCAAACATTTGGGAAGCATTTGCTTTGACCAACATAAAGGTTTGAAACTGTCCGAAGGTATTCGCAAGCAAGTTCCATCCGCTGTAGAATATCAAAATACATAAGAAGAAACTCATGTATTTTCTTTCTTCGCCGAACAATTTCCAAAGATTGACTTTTTCTTCTTTGCTCGCTTGTTTGACAGGTGCCATTTCATGGATTTTCTTCAAAGATGGAGATGTTGTTCGGATCAAAAACGTAATGAAGGCTAAGATCGATACAATCCCCATTTCGATGCGTCCTGACCATGTTCCCGGAAAATTGGATGTTAGGAATGCGATGATCGTTGCCATCAAAATTCCGATTGTCCAATATACTTGTGTAGCAGAAACAAGCTCGGCCGATACTTTGTCGTTGGGGGCATCATTAGAAATCACAGTCAGCGAGATCGGTAGATCTGCTCCGGAAAAGAATCCGGCCAGTATTGTTCCGACAAGAAGCATCCAGTAACTTCCTGCCATCATACAAAGCATTGAGCCAATCAAAAAGCCGAAATTCAAAAGATTGAATGAACGTATCAGTCCCATAGTGCGCGATATTTTTCCTGCCGACAGCGAACCGATCGCAATCGCAAAAGTCAATGCTCCTGAAATAATTCCTACTTGGCTATTGCTCAGCTCCAAGCCTTTTTGCCATACAGTAATGGTCGATGCTAACCCAACAATGATTCCGGATCCTATAATTGATCCAAGTCCGGCTGATAAGATCAATGGCTGGTATGATTTTTTTTCATTCATGTGCTTTTCCTCCTATTCGAATATATGGTCTTCTTTTAAGTCTTTTATGATTTGCGGATAGATGCGATCGAGTTTATAAAACCACATAATGATCATACTTATAACAATGCATAGCATCGGAATATATAAATACATGGCTTGAATGGCTAGAATCGCATTGGCTGGCTGTACTGCCGCTTGGCCTACATAGCCTCCCCATGCGATTAGGATTCCTGACAGTCCTCCGGCAAATGCCTGCGCCACTTTCCCTAAAAACCCATTGACTGCAGAAAGCGTTCCTGCCGTATCTACGCCGGTCTTCCATAAACCGTAATCGACCGGATCCGCCTGCATGGAAAAGTAAATCGAATTTTTCATTCCGTAACCAAATCCCGATACAACCGCTCCGGCCAGGATAAAGGCGGCTCGAATTCCTGCGCACCATATGATGATCAAACCAATCAGCTGCACAAACGAAGCACCGAGAAATACGGTTCTTTTTTCAAATCTCGAAGCGACAAACGGCGTACATAAATTGGAAATCACAGGTACGATCGACATGATCGTGGCAACGGTTACGGAAAGTTCTCGGCTGCCGATTACACTTGAATAATAATATACGAGGGCGCCTGTCTGTAAAAAGTATCCTCCCCACATGAACAAGATGTTGCATGCGAATATTTTCCATGGCGTATTTTGGGCTAAGGAGCACAATGCATCTTTCAAGGTTGCTTTTTCATCGGATCGATCTTCTTCTTCGACATGCAATTCCCTTACATTAAAGAATGTAAAGAAAAAAACAAGTGCGCCGATTACACCGAATAAAAGCATAACCCATCGGAATCCGACTTGTTCATTTCCGTTTCCGAATTGATGAATAAGATATAAAGCGGTCGCCGAAACAAGAGAAGCGCCTAAAAAGGCGAAAAACTGCCTTACAGTTGCCAGATTGGTCCTCTCTTGCGCGTCATCAGTCAGTGCAGGCAATATCGATGCCATCGGAATGTTGACAACTGTATACATGAACGAGAGTCCGATATATGTGCCATAGCAATAAACGAGCTTTGCTGAGGCGGAAAAGCTTTCCGGAACCGAAAATGCGAGATAGGCAAAAAGCGCAAACGGAATCGCACCCCATAAAAAGTACGGTCGTGACTTACCCCAGCGTGTATGCGTCTTATCAATCGCATAGCCGATTAAAAGATCGGTAATGCCGTCGATTACCCGACATACGACAAACATAGATGCGATTGCCAATCCGTTCAGATGTGCAACATCCGTATAGTAATAAAGAAGATAGAGGGAGATCATCTGCCAAATCAAATTGCACGCAAAGTCAGCTGCGCCGTATCCGATCCGTTGTCTCCACAGAAACATTTTATTCATTGTCATAAGATTATCCTTTTGTCCTTTCTATGCGAGCTGCTCATTTCTTACACTCTTATCTTATAGAAAGCGCTTTCGCCTTTTCAGGAAAATCATGCACTCTTTTCTTGATGTTTCATGACCTTTTCTTCATAATAAAATAAAGAGGAACTTATATGATGAATGAAACCGTACTCGAAATTTTACGGACATACACAAAAGACGAACTATTTTATAAAGAAATGCAAGAAGCAAGAAAAGATTCGAAAGCTTTGGAAAAGTTTCTTGATTGTCACAGTCTACAAGAAACGATCGATCATAAATGGATCGTTCCGGAATATCGGGATCAAGGTGGCTGGATGCCGGAAATGATGGCGGATGCTTTATTGTTCGATGTACTGCAGAACAAAGAAATTTTTGTTTCCAAACATAACCGCTATACGTCAATGTTTGCGCATCGGCATGCGTTTTTCGAGTTTGCGTATGTCGTGGAAGGCTCATGCATACAATGCTTCAACAATAAAGAGATCATGATTCATCAAGGACAAATGACAATCATTCCTCCCTACTCTACGCATGCAATCGGTGTATTCGATGATTCGATCGTAATTAATATTTGCGTAAAACGGCAAGTATTCGAAATGGTTTTCAATTCGATCTTGCGCTACTCGAATGTGATTACCGATTTTTTTGCCCGCTCTTTGTATTTATACCAACAGGCAGATTATATGATTCTTGATACGGAAAATGACCGGGATCTGCAAAATACTATGCTACAGATTGTTGCGCAGTCATTGGATAAAAAGCCTTTCGATCATGTAATCATGATTTCTTTGCTGCTGTATTGGTTTGGAAAAATGCTTCAGAACCATGAAGATGGAATTGATATTCCTTCTCTTTCTTATCAAAACAATGAAAAAATTCTAGAGATCATCACATATATCGAGGGGCATTTTCAAGAAGTCACTTTGAAAGAATTGGCATCAAAGTTTTCTTTTTCGGAAGGCTATCTTTCCCGTTTAATCAAAAAGAATACCGGAAAATCATTTACGGATCTAATTCTGGATATAAAATTCGACAAGGCGATCAATTTGCTGGAAACAAGTCGACAGCCGATCATGGAAATCAGCTATCTAGCCGGTTTTGAGAGCGTAGAGCATTTTAATCGCAGTTTTAAGAAAAGATTTCAAATGACTCCGACCGCTTGGCGTAAGGCAAATTACACAAATCGATCCGTACAAATATAAGTATTTATTTTATTTATCAATGAAAAAAAAGGAAATTTTCTTGAACGAAATTTCCTTTTTATATTCATTCCTCTTCGTTTGAAAACTGAGCATTGTACAGTTTCGTATAAAATCCATTGCGTTTCATGAGTGAATCGTGATCTCCAATCTCGACAATATCGCCATCATTCAAGACAAGAATCGCATCCGCATTGCGAATTGTGGAAAGCCGATGTGCGATCACAAAACTCGTCCGCCCTTCCATTAAAGCATCCATTCCTTTTTGAATGAGTATTTCCGTTCTTGTATCGACCGAGCTTGTGGCTTCATCTAAAATCAGAATCTTAGGATCCGACAAAAACGCTCTTGCGATTGTGAGCAGCTGCCGCTGTCCTTGGGAAACATTCGTACTTCCCTCATTCAATATCGTATCGTAACCATGTTCAAGAGTTTCGATAAAATGATCCACATACGCCATCTTGGCTGCTTTTTTCATTTGCTCATCGCTTGCCTTTGGATTTCCAAATCGCAAATTTTCCGCGATTGTTCCTTCAAACAGCCATGCATCTTGAAGTACCATGCCGACAAGCGAACGCAAATCCTTGCGTGTAAACATTCGTGTATCATGCCCGTCAATATAGATTGTTCCGCTATTCAATTCATAAAAACGCATAAGCAGCTTGACGATTGTCGTCTTTCCGGCTCCTGTCGGTCCCACAATCGCAATCTTTTGTCCGGGTCTGACAAACAGCGAGAAATCATTGATTACAATTTTATCGGGTTTATAGCCAAAACGCACATTCTCGAAAGCTACCTGTCCTTGAATGAGCGACTTTCCGTCAAACGATACCGGTACCGGATCTTTTGTATCAGGACATACTTCCGGTTCATTTAAAAAGGTAAATACCCTTTCTGCGGCAGCCATCGTAGACTGAAGCATATTCATTGATTGCGCAATCTGATTGATTGGCTGAGTGAAACTGCGTGTATATGTAATGAACGATTGGATATCCCCGATTGCGATCACTTGATGAAGTACCAAATATCCTCCGAGAATACTGACGCCCACATAACCTAAATTTCCGATCATCATGGTCATTGGCTGCATAAGTCCGGATAAAAACTGGGAACGCCAAGCGCTGTTGTATAACTGATCGTTGTATATTTCAAATTGATCCATGCTTTTCTGTTGCCCGTTAAATGCAGTGACGATCTCATGCGCTCCGTACATTTCCTCAATATGTCCGTTGAGCAAACCGAGAGAATTTTGCTGAGAAAGGAAATATTTTTGCGAGTTTTTCGTAATGATGATCACAACCGCAAGCGAAAGCGGAATGATCAGCAGTGCAAGCAATGTCATTTGCCACGATATAGAGAGCATCATCCACAAATATCCGACAATGCGTACCATATTCGATACAAGTGAAGCCAACGATTGGTTGAGCGACTGCACCATCGTATCGACATCGTTAGTAAAGCGGGAAATCACATCCCCTTTGGAATGATCGTCAAAGTAAGAAAACGGCAGTCGATCGATCTTTTCGCTCATCTGCTGGCGCAAGCGGTAGCCGATTTTATTGGATACAGTGGCCATGATAAAACTTTGTGCATACTCCATTCCGGCACTGAATGCGTAAATTGCCAACAAGATGGCACATGTCTTTTTGATTGCATCAAAATCAATACCGCCGATTCCCTGCACTTTATTCATAAAACCATTGGCGATTTCGGTAATGATTTCTCCGGTGATTTTCGGGCCGATTACAGCAATCGCAACCGATGCGATCGCACATATGATCCCGATCGTGAATCCCCATTTATATGGAGCCATATACGACAAAAGCTGACGCATCGTCTTTTTCATATTTTTCGGTTTTTCATGACTTCTTTTTTTAGGCGGCATATCCCAATTCCTCCTTTGAAAGTTGAGAAAGTGCAATTTCCCGATAAACCTGACACGACTTCATCAATTCGTCATGTGTTCCTTTGCCGACAATTTTTCCTTCATCGAGTACAATGATTTGTTCGGCATCCAATATGGTGGAAATTCGTTGGGCCACCACAAGAATCGTACTTTTATCTTTGCGGGCCTTTTTCATGAGCGCTTCGCGAAGTTTGGCATCTGTGGCATAATCAAGTGCGCTGAATGAATCGTCGAAAATGTAAATTTCCGGTTTTTTCATGATTGCTCTTGCGATTGAAAGACGTTGCCGCTGTCCTCCCGAAACGTTTGTTCCGCCTTGCGCGATCTCGCTTTGCTCCTTATCGGGCTTTTGATCGACAAACTCCTTCGCTTGAGAAATGGATAGAGCTTCTTCGATTTGGTTATTTGTTGCGTTTTCATTTGCGTATTTCAAATTAGACTCGATCGTTCCCGAAAGGAGAATTCCCTTTTGGGGCACATAGCCGATACGCTGACGCAAATCGTGTTCTTTTACATCTTTGATGTTTTGTCCGTCCACAAAGATTGCTCCCGAACTGACATCGTAAAAGCGAGGCACCAAATTAATGAGGGTGGATTTTCCCGATCCGGTACTGCCGATCAGTGCAGTCATTTCGCCGGGCTTTGTTTCAAAGCTGATATCTTCCAACACGTACTCATGTGCATCCGGATATTTGAACGATACGTTTTCAAAGCGTACGACTCCTTTTTCATTCGGATCGAATAATTTCGGATGTTTGCTTTCTTGAACATAAACCGGTGCTTTAAGCACTTCATTGATACGCTGAGCCGAAACATTGGCCCGAGGAAGCATGATCGATACGGCTGTGAGCATCAAAAATGCCATGATGACTTGCATGGAATACTGCATGAAGGCCATGATGCTCCCGATTTGGATCTGCCCTGCATCGACTTGTCCGGCTCCGAACCATAAAATCAAAAGCGTCGTCCCGTTGAGCACGAACATCATCAGCGGCATCATCAGCGACATGGTCCGGGTCGTAAACAGCGAAACTTTCGTAATGTTGCGATTTCGCTGGAAAAACTTTTCTTGTTCGGTTTCTTGCCGATTGAAGGCACGAATAACCGGCATACCATCCAAAATTTCCTGAACAATACGGTTCAAAGCGTCTGTTAACTGCTGCATGATCTTAAATTTCGGCATGACAAGCATAAAGAGCATGCCTACAAGGGAGAGAAGTATGACGATTGTAAGGGCAATGATCCATGTAAGATCCGCTTCCGAATTGATGACATGAATAAGGGCCCCGATCCCGATAATGGGTGCGTAGAGCACAATGCGCAAGATCATCATGAATGCCATCTGCACTTGCTGGACATCATTGGTTGTTCGGGTAATCAATGTCGAAGTCGAAAAATGCTGAAAATTTTGGCGGGAAAAGCTTGTTACTTTTTCAAATACGTCTTTACGCACGTGTCGGGAAAATCCGGCAGCAAGTCTTGCGGTTAAAAAGCCGACTGCGATTGCGCAAAGAGCACTAATGCACGCATACCCCAGCATGACCAGCCCTCCGTGAAGTATATAGTTCTGCTGCATGGCTTCCATATCCATTCCGAGCGATTCGTACTCACGTTTGAGTAATTGCGACTGCATGCTGTCAAGAAGCGAGCTTCCCTGTTGTTTTAAAATCGTTTCTGCTTGTTTTTGAAGAGCCGGAACCGTTTGTTCATTGATGGTCATTGGCTCTTTGGACTGAGATGCGATCATTGTGCAAAGCTCAATGCGATTCCATATTTGTCGCAGTGTATCGCGATCTTCTTCGTTTATATCTTCTTTAAGAAAATAGACCGGTTCTTTTTCAAGCGAGGGCACTTCTTCTTTTTGAGTGGGTGCTGCTTGTTGCGGTTCAATGAGCTCATAAGCGTTCAAGATTTTTTGTTTCTGATCGACTGTGGCGAACTTCAGTACGGATTCCATATGAATTTTCGAAATATAGTGATATACGTCGCTTTCGATCCCGTTGTTTTGAAGACCGATATCGACAATATTTTGCATATAGGCCGGCAATTCAAGTTCAGCCCACGCTTGTCCGAACAAAAGTGCGACAACCAATACAATCGTCATCCAAAAAGGTTTCAAATAACGGAGCAGTTTGATCATGCGCGATCTCCCCTCTCTTCTAAGTATTCGATCGTCTTATTTAAGATACGTTCGAAGGCAATCGCATCTTTGGGGCCTAGAAATGTCAAATATTGATTGACTTTTTCCGTCATTTCGTTGAATTTTTCTTTCATTTCCTCTATAAAGGTCTGGCTCACTTGCACATAGACAATGCGACGGTCGAATTTTGTACGTACTTTATCGACCCATCCGTGTTTCTCAAAATAAGTCACCATTTGCGAAGCTGCCGCATCGGTGATCTGATAATGTCTTGCTAAATTCGAGATCGTTGTTTTATGCTCGGGACAACTGTAAATATAGTGTAGGACTGCGATTTGTTTTTGGCGTGCCTTATGTCCGTCCCCAACTTTTTCTTTGATCAGGTGCATGGTGCGCATCATTTGTTCGATGATCGTTCCTTTCATCATTTGAGGTTCCATAAGCTCTCCTTCTTTCTTTATTATTTAACCTTCTTGATTATTAAGCTACTTAAATATTTTGTCAAGAAAAAGGAAGCGATATTTTCACTTCCCTATTGTTTATGATCTTTTGAGTGTCGTTATGCTGATTTCAGCATTTTCGGAAATCCCATCGTCGCTATACAATTCATATGTCGTACCGTTTCCAAGCCATTCGATTGAATCAAGATTGGTGTCTTGAACATGGTTTGCGTTTGGTCCGAGCGGGACGAGTTTTCCTGCTCGCACGAAAAAGACGAGCTCATTGAGCGGATACTGAACATAGTGCCATCCTGCCTTCATCACAGTTTGGGTAATGCTTCCCTTCTTACATACGATGCATAGCATCGGTTCGGGTAAATAAACAGTGCGTCCGGTTGCGTTCTGGGTGGTAATTGGCGCAATCATGATTTCATTTCCGATCAAAAGCTGATCTTCGATTGTTTTCGCGATGGGATCGTCCTTGAAATCGAAAGCCAGCGCTTTAAACATAAGCGTGTCGTTTTCAATCGCTTTCAAGTATTCGGAATATAAATAAGGTATAAGGCGATAGCGTAGACGAATCAGCTGAGCAATTTCTTGGACTTGTTCAAACTGATAAGGTTCCTGCTCTCTTGTTCCGATGGCGGAATGATTGCGCATAAGGGGCGTGAATACTCCGATTTGCAAAAAGCGCTGCAAAAGGTCCGGTGTCGTATCTTCTCCGAATCCTCCAAGATCGGGTCCGGTATACAGGAATCCGGCCATATTGAGGGCTGGAAGCTGATGCAGGACGAGGTCGAGATGTGACCACCACGATTTGTTGTCACCGGTCCAGATGCCGCCATAACGGTGCATGCCGATATAGCTTGATCGAGAAAACATGAGAGTCCTCTTGTTGGGTCTTAGTTTTTCGAATGCTTCATAGGCGCTCTTTGTCATATTGTAGCCGTATAAATTATGCACTTTGTCATGTCGGATCCAACCTTCTTTTGTGTTGTGATAAAAGCGGCAGTAATCATCCATTGAATTTTTTACGCTTTCAACATCCATGCAAAGTTTGAAATACGGTACTTCGTTTTTATCATTGGCCAGAAATTGTTTCAATTGTTTGTTCAATCGTTCAATTCCGTATTTTGAATAAAATAGGGCCGGCTCGTTCATATCATTCCAAAAGGCATCGATCCCGTATTTGGTCAAGTTTTCATACTTCAGGCCAAACCAATTTCGGGCTTCATCATTCAAAAAGTCGGGTAATACGGAATATCCGGGCCATACGGCACCGATAAAATCGCTTTTATGGTCTTTGAGCTTGCAAAAATAATTGTTTTTCTTTCCTTCTTCGTACGCAAAATAATTGTCTTTCACTTTGATTCCGGCATCAATGATCGGAACAAGATGAATTTTATGAGATTTCATCCAGTTTACGAATTCCGAAAAATCCGGTTCGAATTCTTTTTCGTTCAATGTAAAGTCCTCGTATTCTTGCATATAATCAATGTCCATATACAAAAGATCGATCGGAATGTCATGGTTTTCGAATTGTTTGACCACGTTTTTGAAATCGTCTTTTGTTTTATAGCCCCAGCGGCTTTGTCCGTAGCCGAATGAGAATTTTGGTGCAATATAGCTTTTCCCGATTGCTTTTCGGAACTGGGATACAATGTCGAGAACATCTTCTCCTTCAAAATAATATAGTTTCAAATCTGCTTCGCATTCAATATGCAAAAGATCGCTTCGTGTATAGCCAATGTCGAATTTGACATAGCCCGGATAATCGATAAAAAGACCGAATGTTTTTTCTCCCGATATGATCAGGAAGTTATGTGCGGAATATAGTGAGCGTTTGTCTTCGTGATGATGCGGTTCGTCCGTTGCCCACGAAATATATTCCCATCCTCGTTTGTTGATGCCGCGCACTTGCTCTCCAAGACCATATACGATGTCGTCCGGCTTCATCATGTAATCAAAGGTAAACTTGTGATCGATAATTGCACTTATTCCTATAGGAACTTGTCCGGGAACCGCTTCGATATCATTGATGATTGCTTGGGTATCGAAGGGTTTTCCATATACATATTTTTCCATGATAATTCTCCTTGTATGTTTTTATTTACCTTTATTTTATCTGTTTTCGACGATGACCTCAAACTAAAAATGAATTTCCCTTAATAAGAACAATATTCAATTGATGAAGGGATTAAAGAGGAAGTGGTTGTTCAAAGCTTTAACCCTTAATAAGAACAATATTCAATCATAAACGCAGTAAAAGAGGTAAAAAACACCGGCGCGCTTTAACCCTTAATAAGAACAATATTCAATGGCATATACAAGTTTCAACGAGTGGAGCGGGACGCTTTAACCCTTAATAAGAACAATATTCAATATGAAAAAATTCTATCTTGTAAATGAAAAAAAAATTGCTTTAACCCTTAATAAGAACAATATTCAATCAAGGGGAAAGTGATCCGAGCTACAGATTTATAAAGCTTTAACCCTTAATAAGAACAATATTCAATAAGATACGATCGTCCTCAACAGAAAAGAAATTGAGCTTTAACCCTTAATAAGAACAATATTCA
>KE159692.1:0-47205 GCA_000403415.2 Firmicutes bacterium M10-2 | reverse complement strand
CTTTAACCCTTAATAAGAACAATATTCAATAAGATACGATCGTCCTCAACAGAAAAGAAATTGAGCTTTAACCCTTAATAAGAACAATATTCAATTTTATTTTTTTTAGCAACTAATACAAGTTTAAATTGGCTTTAACCCTTAATAAGAACAATATTCAATTCAAGAAGGCGTTCATTGCTAAAAAAGCAAATATAAAGCTTTAACCCTTAATAAGAACAATATTCAATTAAACCAAATATACAAAAACTCTTTATTTGTTTCTGATTTTTGAACGAATAAATTAATTTTCTGATCAAAAATCAAAATGTTCACAAAATATAGACAGAATATTTCGACCATCTATTTATATTATACAAAAAAATACATAGAAATTTCTTTGTTTTTTCATATTTTCCGAAGATGGTCGAAAGTCAGTCCATAATGATTCTTCGATTTTTAAGTTCTTTTCCTATATTATCATAATAAAGAGCTTTATCGTTATAAGTATAAAATAGATAAACTGAATCATTTTTATCGGTGATTTTCTCAAGTTCGCCTTTCAATCGTTTAAACTGTGCCGGAGTAAGCGTACCTTGAAAAACCGATTTTTGAACTGGATACAAGAATCGTTTTAATAATTTCTGGAATTTAATACATTTTTTACTTTCGGTATCATACATACAAATCACATTCATATTGTTCACCACTTCATTATATATGGCTTATACTCATTTGATTCCTTGAGAATATAATTTGCGAGCTGATTTACTTCTCGGATCAATAAAGAATGGTATGAAATACTTTTTCCTTTATATTGAATGGTACTTTTCAGCATTTCATAATAAGCATTCATAAAAATTCCGATTCCTTCTTTATTAAAATAGCAACGTCCATCCTCATAAAATATAAAATGGTCTTTTCGAATTTGCTTTTTTCGTACAAGTTTGAAAATCATACGGTCGATAATCACTGGTTTATAAATGTCTGCCAGATCGTATTGAAGAGATGCGCCTGTTTTTTCAACACTGTGAATGAAACTAATTTCGGGAACAAGTCGGCTTCGATTGATAATCGATAAAATCGTGGCATATAAAACAGAATATCCATAGCTCATCATTGCATTAATTTCATTTCTCGGAGGATTTTTACTTCTCTGCTCGAATTGGAATTCTGTACCTTTTAAAAGAATATCGAAACCTTGATAATACGCTTTTTTGACTTGAGCTTCCCATAATAAGATTGAATACGATGGTTCGGTTTGAAGAAGAGTATCGATCTTACCAATAACTTTTTCTAAATTTCTTCCTTTTTTCTGATAATATTTCAAAACTGCCCGCATATTTGAAGCTGATGCGTTTTGAATTCCATTTTGAATTGTTTGTTTTCGAGCTGGATTTTCAAACGCTTTTACTTGTTCGATCAGAACTTTTCCTTGTTTAGGGCTATTCGGCGCAAATCGTCCAATGTAATTTCCATAAAAATCGAAAAATAAAACAGATATTTTATGCGTATTCAAAAGCTTTAACAATCTTTTATTAAAGGTCACTTCACCGAAGCAGTAAATTTCTTCTACTTGTTCAATCGGAATGCATTGTTCTTCTTCCTCGGTTAAAAGACATATCGAATAATCTTTTTGTTTGAGAATACCGCTGGCATACAGATAAACGGGTTTCATAAAGATACTCGAATCATTCCGAATCCAGCCGAACCTTTCGATGACATTCCCGTATTCCATAACAGCAATAAAGTCGGATAATCCACTAATACCTTCATTTTTGTCATATAAGTAATATAGAATGTATTTTTAAAATGAGCGATCCTTTTCTTTTCGAATTCTATTTCTTGAATTTTTAATTGCGCAGAAAATTCCTTCATGTTCCAAGCCCTTGCTTTCTCTTCTAAATTTTGAATACACATTTCTTCGAATTCCGGATCTGTAGGCTTATAATAAACAAATTTTCCATCTTCATTGACCTTATAAGCTGTAACTGGAGATAACATTTGAATCCACACATTCTTTTTTTCGGAAAAATAAGGTAAATTCTCAATTTGGATCGTATCAACTTTTAACTTATTAATCCCAAGCTTTACACATTCTTGGTGAATAAAGAATTCATATACCTGTTGAACAAATCGTTCAGATTGAGAGCCGATATAAAATTCCACGTAATTTTCATAAATAAGTTTTTTATCTTCCAATCTAAATTTTCCGAAAAGATTGGAAAACACAAACATTTTAAATTTTCTTTTTTCTCCGCGATATCCTTCGTCATGCAAGAATTTTCCGTATCCCTCTTTCGAAAATGCTGAATAAATTAACCCTTGTACAATTGCCTGATAATTTACAGGAAGCTCAATTCGATCCTTTGTCAATCGTATTTTTAATCGCAAATTTTCCACCTCCTAAGTAATTCCATTGCCCGATTCCTATTTCCAGTAAAAATTTCGGCAACTCGATATTTTTAATCGAATACGTTCCGATTTTCCCTATCGGCCTTATTTTTCGAGTTCCTAAAAAACAAACATCTTCCTGTATTTTTATTTCACGCATCGAACTTATTTTTCCGCAAGAAAAATTGCTTTGGAAGTTGTACTGAGTTTGATAATCATTTAAAAGATCTTGAATAATTTGATCCAACGGCTTATTTTCGACAACTGTATCAATTTCGATTTTGTTTCCTTTCATTAACGTTTCTTCCAATCTTTCTTTACGGATTTCTTTTAAATAAAATGGATGCTCCCATAATTTATTTTCTAAAGAATGGAAAAAAACTTCTGTAAAATCGGAATACTTCTCACAATTTCCGATAAAATAAAATGTGAATATCTTTTTTTCTTTCGGAAGAAAATAATTTTTTCCGAATCGATCGACCTTCATAAAAATTCCGGGACACTTAGTAAAATTATTTCCTGTGAATTGATAATAACGACAGTTTTCCCTTTGCGTGCAAAAAGAACATTTTTCTTCAATGGAAAAACAGGTTAATGACTTTAAAAACCGTAAAAATTTCTTATAAACTTCTATATCCAACGTACGATAAAATTCTGCACCCAAAGGAAATTCTACGATTAAGTCACATTTAACGATCATAATTCAACCTTAATGAAACCTGCCAGCATATTTCCTTCCCTTTCATTAAATAAAATCGTCCGAGTGACCGGCATATTTTCCGCATCCGAAGATTTTCTTCCTCTCTTTTTGGCAGGTGCAAACAAATCATTGAATTTATCTTGATATATTTCCGGCATTTTTTCTTTAAAAAACACACTTACAGTTTTTGCAAAATAATTCGTATGCATTCCGACACGTAAGTAAAACTGGTTTGGTTGGCAGCTGGCAATCAACGTTTTTATTTCTTGAATTGAATGATTGATTGGTTCAAAATCCCAATAAAATCTGTGTAAATCCTCAGATTGTTCTATTTTTAATATATCTTTTATATACCAATTACACGCTTTAGCTATATTAGGAATTTTCAAAAATGAAAGAATCCTTCTATATTCCTGAGGAAAATTATCATCCTCTTTTAATTGTTTTATTTTAACCGTATCAAATTGAACTAAATTGTTTATTGTACTTTCCTGTCCTGCCATAATACACTCGGGTGCTTCTAAAGGAATTTTGTTAGAATTTTTTTTATAAATATTCCATCTCTTAGCATCATTCACTTCGATTTGATCAAAATATATATCTGCACAAGATAAACAACTATAAAATTCTTTCATAAAAGAATCAGCTTTATCACAAGGATCACCAAATAACATTTTCAGCATATATCCTTCTGTTATTCTTGGGTTTGAATTCAAAAAAACTTCAATTTGATCCTTCTTTTTTTTGTAAAATTGAAGAAGAAGTGCATAATTAAATGCATTTTCGATTGCGCCTTTTAAAGTCGATCCTGGAATATAAGGCTTTTCACAACTTTTTGCTTGACTTGCAACATCTCGATTACTTGCAATTCCGTCCCATTCATAAAAAACTGAATACAAAGGTTGAATTTTCGTATAGTCGATTTGATTAAACACGGAATACAAATCTGATCTTGACGAAGAATTTTTTTGTAAGCGATTCAAAAATTCGGAATCAGTTAATTTTGAAACCGGAAGCTGTTCAAACAAGTCAGTAAATCGATACCGATTTACTTGCCCGTTTATACGATGAAAACATGGAGCTTCTATTTTTTCTCCATCTCCTATATGAACAGGAGTTATTATTTTCACTTTTGCCATAAATCACACCACCATTCCAATCCCGTAATGATCAATTATTTTCCCGTCCATAAAGATAGAAATCAGCTGCCCGTAGTATTCCTTTTTCTTTGCAGGTTTACACAAGCTTCCTTCCAACAAACGGGTAAAACGGCCTACATAGTCTCCATATACATAAGTATTCGACCCTCGAAAAAGTTTTGAATCCACACGATAAGAAGATTGCTCGAAATCAAATTCTTCTTTTTCCGGGATACATTTTGATAATAAATAAGCTCGTTCATTTTGATTTTCGAAATGGAATTCCTCTATATTTTCAAGATGAAAGCTATTCATTCCTACACTACGATTCGATCCTATTCCTGTATACTCCAACAAAGAAAAGTACAACCTGATTCGCCCTATATCTTGATCTGTCTTAACCAAAACCTGAAATTGTTGATCTTTTGGAACAAAAAGCTGAGATTCATAAAACAAATCCTTGTCCAATGAGTCCTTTCTTATACTATTTCTTATCGATAAAACATTTACACTTTGAAAAGTAATTGTTTCTTCTCTTAAACGCAAAATTTCCTGATCTTCAATTATTGAAAATTTCTCTTGTTTGGTCAATAAGTCTTTACGAAGCTGATCAAGCCTTCCGGATAGAATATATTCTGTCAGAATTCCCACAGAAACATACTTCAATTTTTTATATTTTTTAAATTCCGAAAAAAGGAACAATTTACTTTCTCCGTCTTTCTGACTGTCTATGAATTTCTCGATAAATTCAAGCGAAAACAAATTTTCGCTCGGAAACGGAAACAAGTCAAGCGGAAACATAGAAGAATGGACAAACCACGGCTCATTTGTTCTCAATGAATCCAAATATGCATTTAACACTTTTTCTCCATCTTTTTTCTTTATGATTCCGCAAAGTGCACCGAAAATTGTCTGCGCATCCGGAATCTGATTCAAAACAGAAACCGAAGAAAAAATCAGGCGATAGGTTTGCATTTAGAACACCTCTTCCTTAAAAGGATCCTCTTTCTCAAAAATAGGTGATGTGAATTTTACTCTTCCGTATCCTCTTGATCCGCTTGCTCCCAAGTAATTCAATTCTAAAAGTTTCAACCCCTCGATAAGATAATTTTTCATTTCTTCTTCAGGATCTCCTTCGTAAACTTGAAGAACAAACTGCCCTTCAAATTCAGTATTTGCAGGAACCCTTTCAATAAATCGAGGATCTTTGGCTTTGCCTGTCAGTGGATTAATTGAATTTTCGGCTTTGATTTCCGTAAAAACTCCCTCTCCAAGATGCCTTTTGAGTTTTTCCTTGCTTTCATTTGTCAAGACAGCATCACGAAATAAAATACGCGTATCCGCAAAACTTCCTGAATCGTTTTTCTCAACCGGCTCAAATAAGTTTCGTATTATATTGTT
The DNA here is from genome assembly GCA_000403415.2 of Firmicutes bacterium M10-2. Lineage (GTDB taxonomy): Bacteria > Bacillota_I > Bacilli_A > Erysipelotrichales > Erysipelotrichaceae > Dubosiella. Next base: position 41,592 of record KE159692.1, on the reverse strand, counting down.
ATCTAAACCATATCTTCTGCGAAGCAATGAGCGAATTTTCCCTTTCAGACTTGAACCAGGAATGTAAGGTTCTTTCGTCAAAGGATTTTTGATTACCGTGGAATCTGCTCCACCAATATCGAATGTATCACTTGATCCACCAATATGAAGACCAGTAACCAGTGTCATTGTGTAGTTTAAAACAAGTATTTTCTTAAGCATATTTTTATTCTCCTTTCAAATATTTGTGATAGGCGATGATGCTTGTAAACAATTCATCAAATAAAAAAATATCTTTTTCTGTCTGTAAAGTTTCCGGTTTTAAATTTTCCTTTAAAAACAGATACAAGGGATTCATTTTTTGTCGTTCACTTTTTTTGCAACGTCCCACGTTGTATGCTGTTAAAGGAAGCAGAGCAAATAATTTATTTTTTGCTTCTTTAAAACGTCCTGATTCTGCTTCTGATTTCGCAATCTTAACCTGAGAGAGTATTTTTCGGAGTTGAGAAGTCGATATAGGCTTAAATTTTTGAGCTACCTCGTATGCATATTGTTCGGGAAGAAGTAATTTTTCTTTGTCCGCATAATATTCACTTAAAGGTTTATTCGGCTTTTTCAGTTTTTCCCATTCCAAATTATTCTTTCCGGATTTAAAATCCGATCGACTATTGGAATTTCTAAAATGTTTATTATATTGTTCCATACTAATCTCCTCTCGTTTGTATAATCGCAAGCTTCATTGTCAACACAAGCTGTTCAAGTTCATGCATTGAATTCGCACTTAATTTCGATATAGTTTCGATCAATTCAGAACGAATCTTTGTATCTCCTATATTTCTTTTCAGTGAATAAAAGAGAATTGGAATATGTCTTGCCAATTCATCAAATTTTTTGACGTTTAGCATCGACATTATATTGTAGAAATTCGTTCGTGTAATTTTCCCTTCTCGAATCCACATTCGATATTTTTTAGCCTGTTCCAAAACTTTTCCGTATTCTGCAAAAGTACAGGTCGTATCTAAAAGGGTAATGCTGTTTTTTCCAGAATTATTTTTTGATCTCGTAAGGTATTCTTCGGCTTTTTGGACACCGAAACGAATTGGTTCTTTCGGTTTTTGAATAAATAGACCGCCCGAAATCGTGACGTTTCGATTATGAGTATACTGATTCAAATTTTGATCGATTGCCTGTGCCAAGTACAAAATAGCAGCTGCAGGTCCCAAAACAACTAAATCATCTCCGCCTGCATAATTGATATAAAACATCGTTCCTTTTAAATCAGGATTCATTTGCTTCGATACAAACAAGCAAATTCTTTCCAAGTGATTTCCGAAAAAGAGTTCCATCAAGCGACTAAGCGTTAAAAATTTCGAAAGTGATCTTGTTCTCGAATCAAGACCGTAAGCAAAAATCGCACCTAAATCGTCAACATCCATTTTTAATATTCCTAACTTTTGATCGCCCCATTCTGGAGGTATCAATCCGCAAATTTTTTCTAAAGACATGACTCCATAACTATCAAATGGCACCATATTTGCAAAATACCGAACATTGCCCATACTAGCGTGATTAATAGATTCTACATATAAATTTTGAACTGGAACATTTTGATATATTTCTTCATTCATTAAATAAAGATTCGTAGATCCCATAGAAATTCGCACAATTTCCTTTTTATCGGTCTGCTCGTTTATTTGATCATCAAAATCAAACACCACATATATTTTTTCATTACGAACAAAGAAATCGGAAATATCCAAAATTGTTTGACACACTTCACAATAAGATTGCTCGGTAAATACACTTTCGCATAATTCGCAAACATGGTTGAATTTCGGTTTTTCCACAAAAAAGTCTTTCATTTGGATCAAGCCTTGAAATTTTCGAAATTTTTCTTTCTCCAGTCGATCTTTCAAAACAATCGCTTTTTCGGTTTTAAATTGTTCCAACTCATTTTGATCACATTCCAAAACCGCATATACAAAAGTAATATCCGTATGAAATTTTCGATATAAAGTTTCCAACAATTCTTTTGAAGTTTTTTGAACACGTTCTTCAAAATCTAAAGTAGACGGTAATAGAAGTACCGCTCCTCCTCCTGTATTGAAAATAATATTGCTTGGTGATAAATCAAATGCATGTAAATATGAATAAGTAATGTAATCAGTAATCAAAGAGATAAAAAGCGAGCGTCCGCGAAGAGACTTCACAATATGGCTTTTCGATTCTGCACCTTCCGTCACTTTGAAAATAAACTTCTGAATTCCCGAAAGATCAAATTCCAGCATATAAAATTTCGGATTCGTTTTATTTTCGCATTGCTCTAAGCACGAAGCAATTGCCGAAGTCAATTTCAAATGATCAAATAAACTTACGTACGTTTCATTTCCTTCATACGTTGAAGCCGGGATGAATGTTGTATATTCATATAATAAGGCATACATTCGATTGAAAGCGTCAAAGGTCATATCTTGCACTGAAAAAGAGGAATTTCTCATCGCTTTAAGCATTTCTTGATATAAAATCGAATATTCAAGTACAGCCTCTTTTTTGGAAGGAAATACATAATCTATCGAAGGATAATTGCTTTGGCTCAAAGAGGACAAAGAAAAGCAAGATTTCTGACTCGGTTTACCGAAATTCACTTCTCCGAGAATTGACGAAAGGCGCACTGTTTGAAAAGTTCCTTTTTCATTTTTTGTTTCTTGATCAGAACGCTCATCAGAACGGTCTATTTTTGAAGCGATTCGATCTGCTGCAACAATTTGTTTTGCGAATTGGCTAGATGTAGGTGAAGAAAGATGATGTTCGCTTACTTCTTTTTCAAACGTATCATACATTTTCAGCTCTTCACGAAAAAAACGAGAAGTATATCCACTATGCAAATGTGTATGATAACCGCCTTTTTTTTGAAAAGGAGTTAACGCTTTTTCCTCTGGTGTTAAATCTGATTTTTCTAAAGTCCTTTGTGCAAATTTTCCAATATCATGCAAAAGTCCTCCGTATGCATTTTTAAGATTTTCTATTTTCATCGTTTTACCTCTTTATATTCAATTAATTAAATACAAAATGATTTTTCATAATATTTTTTCTTTTAAAATATAAGCTTTATTTATTTTTTATTATAACATTATTATCAAAAATGAAATATGCATTTTTATTCCTTTCGGACAAATCTTAATTTCTTTTTAAATTTCCTTTACCATAAACTTAAAAATCATCTTTAAGATGTCCAAACCGGAGAGACCTTGCCTGAGTTGACGAAGGCTGTTCGAAAGAGCAGCTTTTTCAAAAGGATAATTTGATGAAAAAGGTATTCACTTTTAAAAGCAGTTCCCAATATTTACCATGTGGAGTATCCGAATTGTTTGTTTCTTCATAAAGCCAATCTGAATGTAAGCATGAAACAAGATGCCCTTTTTACAAAAATATTACAGCAATCAATCGTATCCACCATCTCATTCCTTTCACTTCTTGACCTTCGTTCAAATAGAAAACGATGCAATCCATAAACAGCAATTGAGATCATAGAGAAAAATCATGAATGTATCCTAGCACTTTTGATCAACAATACAATTCCGGTTCCTCCTATTTTTACGGAGAATTTTCCAAAAGAAGATCGATCTCAATAAAAATGCAGATCAGGATATTCGAAGGCTAAAATTTTCGATTTATGCAAAACAGTTGATTCGTGATGATATTGCAGACAGGAAGATCACCAATAAAAACAAAAACTGTGTGCTCTTTTTAATCACACAGTTTTCTTTTTGATTCTTGTTATTGTGGCTTTTTCTTTTCGATGATCTTTCTTGCCGCATATACGCCGGAAGCACTCGCATGAGAAAGAGAATGTGTAACGCCTGAGCAATCTCCGATCACGTACAATCCCTTTACGCACGTTTCGAGATTTTCATCTACTTCAACCTGCATATTATAAAATTTCACTTCAATTCCATACAGTAAAGTATCATCACTTGCTGTTCCCGGACATACTTTATCAAGCGCTTCAATCATTTCGATAATATCATCTAGCTGTCTTTTCGGGATTACCAGAGAAAGATCGCCTGGTGTTGCCTGCAATGTCGGTGTAACAAAACCTTTTTCGATCCGTTCTGGTGTTGAACGCTGTCCGCGAATCAAATCCCCGAACCGCTGCACAAGCACGCCACCCCCAAGCATATTGGAAAGTCTTGCGATCGATTCTCCATATTGATTGGATTGATGAAACGGTTCTGTAAAATGATTGGACACCAGCAAAGCAAAATTCGTATTGTTCGTAAATCGTTTTGGATCTTCATAGCTATGACCGTTGACCGTAATGATTCCATTTGTATTTTCCGAAACAACGACACCATGAGGATTCATGCAGAAGGTACGAACCTTATCCTGATATCGTTTGGTTCGATAAACGATTTTTGATTCATACAGTGCATCGGTCATATGTGAAAAAATTTCATAAGGCACTTCGACACGTACACCGATATCGATTCGCGAAGATTCTGTCGGAATATTTAAAGAACGGCAAATATCTTCCATCCATTTCGATCCCGAACGTCCGGTTGAAATAATCACTTGATCTGCGCAGTATTTTAATTCACGGCAGGAAAGAATAAATTCATTTTCTCTTTTTTCAATCGTATTTACTTCCGTATCGAACACGAAATTTACATGATCCTTTAAAGAAGAATACAAATGATCCAGCACAATATAGTTGATATCTGTACCTAAATGACGAACTTTTGCTTTGAGCAAATGCAGATCGTTTTGCAAGCAGAGCTTGGCAATATCTGCGCGGTCATTCGTAAACATCCGACTTTTTGCGCCTCCGTTTTCCACGTTGATCGCATCCACATATTCCATCAGTTCAATGGCTTGTTCTGCACCTACATACCGATAAAGATCGCCTCCGAATTCATTGGTAATGTTATATTTTCCATCCGAAAAAGCGCCTGCTCCTCCGAAACCGTTCATAATCGAACAGGAAGGACAATGAATACAAGACTTAATTTTCTTTCCGTCAATTGGACACTTTCTTTGGTGGAGGGCTTTTCCCTTTTCTATGACCACAATTGACAATTGAGGATTAAGTTTATGAAGCTCATAAGCTGCAAAGATCCCTCCCGGACCTGCGCCGACAATCGCAATATCGTATTTTCTCATTTTAGTCTCCTTTTCGCAAAACCCAATTTATATTACGCATTTCACCTATAAAAGTCAATAGAAAATTGTATATTTTTTGAAAGGAAGTTGAAATGATATTCTTTTATTTTTGTAGAGAGCATTCAAAAGAAATTTATTTTTTTTCTTGTCATAACTTGGAAATCGTGCTATTATTTTTAAGCATTCAGATGGATCCTTAGCTCAGTTGGCAGAGCAACTGACTCTTAATCAGTGGGTCTAGGGTTCGAATCCCTAAGGATCCACCATTTGTAGCAATGAAGCGGCTTGTCAGAAAACAAGTCGTTTTTTTATTTATCCTGAATTTACACTTTAAGTGCAACACTAAAAAAAGTGGAACATAGAAGCACCCATGATACACTAATGGTGACCAAACCAAATGAATCAGGAGGGCATATCTATGAACCACTACACTCATCTTACTATAGAAGAGCGAGAAGAGATACTAAAATATTCATTCTTAGGCTTCTCAATCTGTAAGATCGCGAAAATACTCCACCGAAATAAATCAACGATTTCCAGAGAATTGAAAAGGAATGCTTCCCAAGGCAAGTACAGTCCTTCGATGGCCCAATCAAAGTATTCGAAAAGACGAACACATTGTGGAAGAAAGAAAATATTGAATGACCCTGTTCGCTATGAATGGGTACGTAACTGTTTCTTGAATCATCGATGGTCTCCTGAAGAGATCGCTGGAAGATTAGAGTATGAAAAAGCGGATTGGTCGATCAGTCACAATACGATCTATAGAGCGATCTATGCCGGTATGTTTGATGAAAAGAATCTCTCTCATGGCAATCGAGGAGCTATTCGAAAGCTAAGGCATAGAGGAAAATCAAGGCATAGGAAGGACTATATCGAAAAACGAGGAAAGATCCAGATCAGCAATAAATTAAAAGATCGTCCTGAAGAAGCCAATAATCGCTCACGACTTGGCGATTGGGAGGGAGATACAGTCGCCGGAGCGACTGGAAAAGCCTGTCTTGTGACATATGTCGATAGAAAGAGCAGAAGATTTCTAAAATGCATGAAGATAGCCAAGAAGAAAAGCGCTCTGGTAAAAGAAGCGACCATTCAACTTCTAAAAGAGGAGCCACTCTGCACGATTACCCCGGATCGAGGAAAAGAGTTTACTGCGCATCCGGATATAACAGAAGAACTGAATCAAGTCCAATTTTATTTTCCGCTTCCACGACATCCATGGGATAGAGGAACAAACGAAAATACAAACGGTCTTTTGAGAGAATACTTTCCGAAAGGAAAAGATCTCACCGATATACCGGAAGAATACATCCAAGAAAAAGTAGATGAACTGAACAAACGGCCTAGAAAATGTTTAGGCTACAAAACACCATATGAAGTGTATTATTCGGAAACGTTGCACTTAATTTGACAATCCAAGATCATAAAAAAAGCAAAAAGCACAAGAAGGTGTCATTCTTGTGCTTCTAAAATTTTCATGAGTTTTTGATTTACTTCACTTTTTGTCTTTTCATCGATGACGATCACTTTCGATCGTTCTTTGAGTGGTTCTATTTCCAACTCCTGGCTTGTTCCGTTGACTCCGAACATGTCGATCGTCCACTCTTTGTTTTTAAGAAGCTGGAGCTTGACAAATTCAGCAATCGTTTCCTTATTCATATTTGTATTGACAGATCTTCCTAATGTTTCTTTGATCTCATTAAAATGCGCCAGTGTATTGGACGAAAGAATTTGATGCAAGATATTGTCGAACACGATCATTTCGGCTTCATTTGGCTTATTGGATGCGTTCGGATAGTTTTGGATATACTCGAGCGCTTTTTCTCCGTTCAGATGAAGGTTTCCCTTCTCATAGCGGGTCTTTCCAACTTTGAAATCATGTTGATTGTAAATGTCGATTCCGCCCAATTCGTCAACGAGCTGAACCATAGCGGTTAAATTCACACGTACTGAATAATCGATTGGAATATCGAATTGTTCCTGAAGCGCATCTTGAACTTTTTTTGTTCCTTCGATACCAAGATAGTTCAGTTTGGTATGATCGATATACATTTCTTTTGGCAAAGAAAACAGCACAATTTTATTACGAGTCGGATCAATGGCTGCCAGAATATTGATGGAGTTGGCACTATCGGCGCTTACTTCTCCGAATTCGTTGGTACCCAAAATCAGTACAGTAAACGGCTCGTTTAAAATATCGATATCTTTTGTTTCCGGCAATGAGCTGTTCATCGTAACCGGAACAGAGATAATTTGTTTGAACTGTTCTTTTTTATACGCAGGTTCGTTTTGTTCGATGACTTTCAGCAATGGCTGCAAAACGATCATTGCATCGATTTCGTTGTTTCGCAGCTTTTCGATCATTTGAGCCATCGAATCGATATGAACATAGGTCGGATGTACTTTGTTTTTTTGAAGGTAATCGATCATTTTTTCACTGTATTGGTCGTTTTGAGATTGATAAACACCAACCTTTTTTTGATCGAGTTGATCGATCTGTTCGATCGTGCTTTCCTGGCTGACATACAATCCGACATATTGATCAATGGTCGTTCCATCATCGGCCCAAGACCAGATATTTAAAAGCTGGTTGGTCTTGTAAATATACCAAGACCCGAAACTTGTTGTCACAATCAACGGAATAATAATGACCCAAGCGATGATGTTTTTCCAAATGCTTGGATGATTTAAGAACAATCGAATGCATGTATACAAAAAAACGAGCAAGATAAACCCGAGCAATACGATAAATCGCATCGGTATGGCGTTGATATATACGAGCAGATACAACAGAATGACAATCGAACAAAATGCAATTAAACTTGCGTAAAAGCCAATTTTCTTAAAGGGGTTTTTCATGGTGGGGGTTCCTCCTTTTACATGGCGCCTTCATCGTTGCCCAGAACTTGTTTGACAGTTCGAATGAGCAAAGTCATATCGAGCCACAAGCTCCAGTTACGATAATAGTATTCGTCGAGTTCAAGTCGTTGTTCAAAGTTGACTTCACTGCGTCCATGCGTTTGCCACATGCCGGTAATTCCCGGTTTGGAACTGACCACATCGGCATAGTAGTCTCCCATATCGGGTATTTCTCTTGGTAAATAAGGCCTTGGTCCAATCAAAGACATATCACCTTTGAAAACATTGATGAACTGAGGAAATTCATCCAGACTTGTTTTTCTTAGAAAAGCTCCTGCTTTTGTGATTCGCGGATCATTGCGAAGCTTTTTGTTTTCCTGATATTCCTTTCGGATATTTTCATCTTTTTCCATGAGTTCATCAAGGATCTTTTCAGCATTTGGGACCATTGTGCGAAATTTATAAATTGTAAATTCTTTCCCATCTTCCCCAATCCTTGTTTGCTTGAAAAAGATCGGATCCCTATCTCCTTGTTTCCGGTTGAGATGACGCACATACAGCGTAAGTGGCGCAAGCACAATCATACCGGCGAGTCCTGCGCAAATATCAATGAAACGTTTAAAAACGCGTTCTGTATTTGTAATAACGCTTTCTGCGGTCGATATCATAAGCTGTCCGTCAAAATCATCAATTCTGGTGTTAAAAGTAACAAGACCTTCAGTTCTTGGCAAATACTTAATTGTTTCTACCTTGTCTATGATTCGATCGATAATCTTTTTTTGATCCGATCGATTCATTTCCGGGATTGCAATCAATACTGTTTCTATGTTCTGGTCCTGGATAACTTTTTCAAGCTCTTTTAAAGGATAAATAGGTTGTTCTTGTTCGATGATTTCCTGATGAACGTTTTTCAAATACGGATCGTTGTTGCAGTCAATGAATCCTTTGACATTCAGCAGCGAATACCGATTGGTTTTGCACGTTTGATAAAGCTGCTGGGCCGTATGACCGGCTCCGATAATCAATACGTTCTTTTTCAACTGATTCCAAAAGATAACGTGTGTATATCTTGCGACGATCAAATTGCAGAATGCATGAATGAGCAAATAGAGGGCGAGCCATCCGCACATGCTCCACGAAATCGGATTGTAGTCCAACAGCAAGTAAGAGGATAATATGTATGCAAAATATCCGAGCATCAATAATTTTAGTTCATCCCATACGAGCATTGCTTTTCCGCGGTAACGTCCTGCTAAATGCATAACTATAAAGTACAATATGAATAATTTAATCTTCAAACTGAAAGAAAAAGGGAATATGCAGACAAGAATGATTGTCATGATCCCTTCAATGATATTTTTATATACCCCGAGTTTTGTCATAGTGCTCTTCCCTTCATATTCTAAATGAAGATGGAGCTGAGTACTTCACCTGTTTGAGCGTCGACTGTCACTTGATTTGTGGCATCTCCGTATACAAACTCCACAGTATATTCTTTTTGTTTTTTATTGAGAGTCGTCTGAATTGCAGTGACATCGCTTTCGGCAAGGCCTGCATTGCTAAGGGCGGCATCGAGTGCTTCCTGTTCGGAAATAAAGCCCTCTGTATTCGTCTGGGAGTGTTCTTCGCCAGATTCAGTATCTTTCGGCTCAGTTTGTTTTTCTGACTGCGGATCCGATTGCGGTTGTGTTTGAGATCCTGTTTTATTGTAGTCGCAATTTTCAATGATTCCGCTTTTTTCAATTGTATACGTATAAGTACCGTTATCTACATCAAAACTTACGACATACTTTCCGTCTTTTTCGGTCGATTCCAAATTGCTCACGGAGTCTTGTGTGTTGTTAGAATCGTCTAATGCGACTTCAGTTGCGTTTTCAAGCGATACGCCTTCATCTTTTGAGCATCCGCTAAAAAGGCAAGACACAGCTAATAAACAGGCTGCGGCTGATCCGGTCATAAGATATTTATTCATGGTTATTCTTTCCTCCGTATCCATATCCATATCCATATTTATTATTGGACAGTTCTTCAACTTTCGTTAACACGATGCCGAAAATATTCGCTCCGTTTCTGATCAGGTCATTGATTGCCGCTTTTGCAGCTCGTTTGTCGGTCTCTTTTGAAGAAACGACATACAATGTTCCGTCAGCTACGCTTGAAATCGGAATTCCGTCGCTGACACGATTGACCGGAGGACAATCGATAATGATATAATCGAATATTTCTCTTGCGGCATTGATGAATTCTCCGAATTTCTTTGAAGAAAGAACTTCAGTAGGATTGGGAACTCTGCTTCCTGTCGGAATAAAATAAAGGGTCGAATTGTTTTGGAATTCAAGCTGAACAATTTCGTCATAGCTCAATAAATTTGTTCCCGGAGTATATCGACTTAATAAATTGGAGAGTCCTCTTGCGTTGGAGACTTTGTAATGTTTATGATCACTTGGATTTCGCAGGTCGCCGTCGACCAATAAGACGCGGGAATACTTGTCCGCAAAAATGCGTGCAAGATTGGTTGAAACCGTTGATTTTCCCTCATTCGGATTCGTAGACACTACATTGATCACTTTAATTGCTTCGTCCATTTGCGAAAATTCAATGTTTGTCCGTAAATGTCGAAAAATCTCGTCTAGATCGAATTGATTTACTTTTTTTGCCATATGTTTCCTTCCTTACTAACCAAATTTGTTTAGAAAATATAATATAAAAATGTATACAAAAAAATAGTACGTGGCCAATTCACGTATATTAACTAGTTTCAGTTATATTTGAATATTTGTCAAGAGTATTTGAAAAGAAAAAGTCCGATTCAAAGCATATACAATAACACTATCTATATAGTAATACTTATATTCTGCCAAGCGCCCGAAGATCATGTTTGCCTCTTTATCGGTAAGTTGCTTCGTGGTAGGAATATCGTTTCCCTCATCGTCTTTTCCGAATTCAAACCATTTGTGTTCAATGATTCGTGTGTATGGTGTGTCGCAATCTGTATAGTTAACGGCCGCATTCCCTTGAAAGTTATCTATATTTAAGTGTTCGACCTCAAAACAAACCGAACGATATTCGAGTGGTTCAAGCATATAATCAAAATACGCATCGATTAATCCTGTGTAAACAACCTTTTCCGCTAAAACATCCAAATTCTTTTTGTTTTTCAAATAATCCGTATTGAGTCTTACTTCAATCATATTTTCGATCATTTTTATATAGCCTCCCATTGGAATGCTTTGATACAAAGTTCACTATTTTCGAAATTTCTCTTTTAATCTTGTTTTCATTATCATTTCCTGCACTGTGACTATGCGAGATAATTTGCGGAACAATATATTTGCAAGCAAGATTTCCGATACAATTAAATGATTCCGAAACATTGAAATAAGCGATATCATATTGGTTTTCGATCGCATAGCGTTTGGTATGTTTGAGTCAGCTTTATATTTATCTTTTAACTCTTGATCAATGGCACTGCTTAAAAGATCGATTTGTACATCTTCCCCTTTTTAAATATCGCCCAAATGATAAATATAATTGTCTAATCCGCTTCCTTTTGGGTTTGAAATATATCCAATTAGGATTTTTTTCATTTGTCCTCCTTTAAAAGAAGGAGAGAATTGCTTCTCCCCTTTTTACTTTCTAATATCCGTATTCAGGATCGACTGCATAAGGATCATAATACGTTTGATCCTCTTGATAATATACATCTTCCTGTCCTGTTGTATCTTCTACATACGTTTGATCTTCAACAACCGGGACGTCTTCTTGAGGTTGTTCGGTTGTCGGCTCTTCTGTCGTTTCAGGAGCATCTTGAGTGACTTGCTGGCCTTCCAAAACTTCCTGAATTTGAGTGCGTGCAAACTGAACCGATGCATCGTTTGGAATGGTTACGTACGCATTATCGCCAAGTTCGGCACAGAATTCCGTACTGCCTGTTCCGTCAAGTGTTGTTGTAATAAATTTCCAATTTCCTTCGTTATCGATTTGATAATGGATCAAAGCCTGGATTTCTTCATCACTTAAATCTGTTTCCAAAGCACCTCCAAGAGCATCTATTAAACGGGAATAATTTACAATCATGGCTGGCGACAATGCTTTATTGGCCACAGCCATTAATACTGTTTGTTGGTTCTTGACACGCTGGAAATCTCCTTCGGTATAAGCATATCGTTCTCTGGCAAAAGCCAAAGCGCCCTCTCCATTCAAATGATTGAGTCCTTCATGTACACCGTAATTCGGATTGGTCCAGAATGATTCGACTGCATAACCTTGCGGAACTTCGATATCAATACCTCCAAGTGCGTCGACCAAGTTTACGACACTGTTGAAATTCACCCGCAATGTATAATTTATTTCGATACCGAGCAGGTTTTCGATCGTTTTCTTTGTGGTTTCCACACCATGAAGTCCGGTATGGGTCAATTTATCCAATTGTCCTTGTGCACAGCCATATCCTTCATCACATTCTGTTGTCACATAGTAGTCGCGTGGAATACTGGTCAACAGAACTGTGTGTGTGTTCGGATTGACTGTTGCCACCATGTTCACATCACTGCGTCCTACTTCTGCAAATCCGTTGCGTGAATCGCTTCCGCTGATCAATACTGTAAATGGTTGCTGAGTCACATCATTTACTTTCTTCGCACTGCTTTGCGCAGCATCTGTGTAATACGTTGTTTCGTAAATGACTTTTGTTTCTCCATCAAAATTGCTGTATTGTTCATTGTCGGCAATACTTCCTCGCCGAGCTTCATTTAAGATGATGGCATCGACCGAGTGATCATAAAGGGCTGCCACTTCTGCGATCAATCCGTCAAATCCTGTTTGAGTAACCATGATATTTTCATTCGCAATGGCTTCAAGACATTTGTCTGTCCCTACCCTATCAAGGGTATTGAGTACACCAACCTTCTTGTCTCTGAGTCCTTTCAAATCTTCGATGTTGCTGTCTTTCAGAGTGACAACCGAAATAATATTGGCTACTTTTCCTTCTGATGTTGTGATATTTTTCAACATATTGCTTGTTTTGTAGATATTAAATCCGCCAAACCCGATAATTCCGCAAATCAAAACCATCATGATGCTTGAAAGAGTTCGAGCAAATGTTCCTTTTGCCATGACAAGTACTAAAAGAGCCAAAATCAAAACGATCAATATAATGGCTGCTACGATGGGTATGAGAAGCTGAATTGGCAAAACTCCCAATTTTATGATCTGATAAATAGAATAACCAGTAATTACGGCCGTTAATATTGTCAAGATAACGGAAAATATTCGATATCCTTTGTTCATTAAAATACCTCTCTTATTTCGTGTCTATTTAATCATATTTTCTATCTAAAAGCAAAATGAGTTAAGAGCGTCTCAGTTTTTCACAAAGCTTAACAATCGGATAAAAAACAGTTGGCTGCAAACGAATAAAACGTACCATTGTTCCATGACTTCCATGATAAATGGCTTTGTCTTTCTTTTTGAGTTCTTCATTAAAACGAAAAATTTCTTTTGTTATGTTCCAATCAAAAGGAAAACTGAAATAAATTTGGTATTGCATTTCGATAAGATCAAGCATACCCCGTGGCAGCGTCAACATTTATTTATAAAAACTATATCCCCATTCGATTCCATTGGTCCTTAAAACAGTCTTTTCTTGTCGTTTATTCAAATCTTCAATGAACATGATTCATATTTTTCTTGTTATATCGATTATTGTTTTGGAACGATAGACTTCTTTGAAATTATTGGCTACTTCTTTTCGGTCAGGACCTTATCTTGGTGTGCAAAATAAACATCTAGGACTACGAAGTATGAGAGGTCCATACTTTGTGTCTGTTTTCCTTTGGTAGAAACTATTATTTACTAAGGATATACTTTTACACAAAACTCTTGATACTATCACAGGAATCATGCCAAACAAATACAAATTGATTTTATTTGATAAAATCGCGGAACAATGATTTCTCTCAACTAAAAAAGATCGAATTTCTTCGATCTTTCAAAAGTACTGTTTTGCCAGTTGTTCATATTTTAATTGTTCTTGTTCATCATGCTTGTTTTTATAAGATTGTGCCAACAGTAAACAACACGTTCCTTTTTCGCTATCCGGTACACTTTCAAGCAATTCCAGCAACTCGTCAATATGATCTGCCTTGTGATTGAGAAATACCTCATACATCAGTTTGGCGCGATGGGCAATCTTTTTATCGAAGTTTTGCCTGATTTCACCATACAAAGGTTTCGCCTTCAAACGATCCTGTTCAAATACATAATATTCAAACGCTGCCATGACAGTTTCCTGTCTTTGGGTCGGCGTCAACTTTTGCGAAAGCATCTCTTCGAATAATTTGTCGATTTCTTCTTTATTGTTTTGCACCTGAGCAACCTGCAGCAATAGATGTTCCCGATTATATAACGGGAATAGCCACTTGCCCTGAAACGATCGAATCGAACCTTCGATCTTTTCGTATTCTCCTTGAGCAAACCAATCCAAATATCGATCTTCCATTTTGTTCTGGACTATTTTTTTTGCGACCGAATAAACGATTACCGCAAGAAATAAAGCAACTCCTAATTGAGCCCAAACATTCATCAAATCACTTCTTTCTTATTTATTTTACAGGAATCGGAACAATCTTCCAAGTCCAATTACTGCATCCTTGCAGGCTAATAAACTCGGAAGAATAACGTACCCGAAATAAATTAAATGACTTGAAAATTCATGGTGCAGTCCCATAATCAAAATCAACATTTGAATGAGCATTGTCACCACAAACATGCCTAACCCTCGGCAAAAGGACCATACAGGCCAAAATACACAAAATGAAGCAAAAAACATATACTCCATATGCAGCGACTGATGATATAATTTCTCGGATAAACTTCCCACACAAATAAATAAGATCAACAAAGTAATCACCGGGACAAAACAAATCCAACGAGTATCATTCAGCAAAATTCGCTGCTGATCTTTTTTATGGATAAATTTGATCTTCCTTAAACTTTTCGGCTTTGATTTCGGATAAAGATCGATCATTCGTATTTCTCCCTTCTTCAAAATATATTTAACTTTTACTTAAGTATAATAATAAAATAGTTTGTTGTTTTATTCAACGGAAAAAAATTGTTAATATTTTGGGAGAATATCGTAAAAAGAACTATGAGCAATCCCATAGTTCGATTTTTCTTTTATTTCTTCATCGTTTCTTTAAATTTTTCGATCAACTCTTTTTGTTCATCGCTCAATTCTTTTGGCAAAACAACTTTGATCTGCGCATACTCATCTCCGGTATTCTTAGGCGTCTTGACGCCTTTGCCTTTTAAACGGAACTTTTGTCCCGGCTGCGTTCCGGCAGGAATTTTGATTGAAACCATGCCGTCAATTGTCGGTACATCGATACTCGCTCCCAGCAGTGCGTCCGTAAAATCAACCGGAATCTCAACATAAATATCCTCATCTTCTCTTCGGAATGTCTTATCCGGACGAATATGGACGTTCAAATACAAATCTCCGTCGGGACCTCCGTTAATTCCGGCAAGACCTTTGCCCGCCAGACGAATTTTTTGCCCTTCACGGATACCTTGCGGAATCTTTACTTCGTACGTGACATTTTTCGCCGGGTTGATTCCGTCATTGATCGTAAACGATACTGTTTCCGGTCCTCCTTGAACTGCCTTCATGAAATCGATATTGATGGTCGCGTTCAGATCTTCTCCTTTCGTTGGTCTAGGCTGATAATCCTGATAGAACGAACCTCTTCCCTGACTTCCGGCGCCTTGGAACATACTGCTCAAAAAGTCATCATCAAAGCCAAACGGCCATCCGTTTCCCGGACCGAAACCTCCTTGCTGTCCCTGGTTTGCCCAAGAATACTTATACGAGTTCAAAATATCTTCATTGAAATCGGCTTCAATCGCCTTTTCTCCAAATTCATCGTAAAGTGCTCGCTTTTTCTGATCCGATAAGATTTCATAAGCTTTGTTGATTTCTTTCATCTTCACTTCAGCTTCGGGCGTCTTATTCAAATCAGGGTGATATTTTTTAGCGAGTTTTTTATACGCGCTCTTTATCTCTTTTTCTGTTGCGTCTTTATTGATTCCTAATACTTCATATAATCCTTGTGCCATACTGTCATCCTTTCCAGAAAGATGCATGATCCTCTGATTAGTTTTATTTTAGCACAATCTTTTCTTAATGATTTCTCTCACGCTTTTTCACGAAAAAAGTCGTGTTTATCACACGACTTCATGATTCGCCTGATCATTGGCGATCAACATTTCTACTTTTTTCGGTCCCCAAATGACGAAGATCCAACGGTTTTTCTGAGAAACTTCTTCCAAAAAATCAATAAACTTCGGCCATTTCCTGATTCCTTCTTCGCGAAAGAAGATTTCAAGAATTGCCGGTTTTGCATAATTTATGATCTTTTTTTTCAAAGGTACATTCCCATCCGGATCGATTTCCAAAAACGCAGCCAGTGCCAAATAAGGATCTTCGATTACCGAACAATCAAAAAGGATTTTTTTCATTGTCCTGCTCGGCAAATTCCAGGATCTTTTCCAGCAAACGCTCTAAATCGAATTCTTCGTTTGTATACTCTTGGAACCGTTCCACTGTCTTTTTCATCTCGATTTTTTCGTTTTCATAACGTGCTAAAAGTTCAGGATGAAGTGAAATATGGTTGATCCGATGATCCTTCGGACTTGGCGTGCGCTGAACGATCTTTCGTTTCTCCAGCGCAGCTGTGCTCTGACTTGCAGCAGCACCCGATACTTTGAGGAAAGAAGCAAGTTCCTGCATAGAAATCGGATGATCCGCTGTATAAAGAAAGGCCAGCATCTCAAGATCTTTCGCCTTAAATGTCGGATACAATTGCATATCGTCTTTCCAACGTCGCCTCAAACGCTGTATTAAATCTAAAAGCAATTCATATATTCTTTCATTTTTCTCAGGTGTTGTTGTCATATTATCCTATAATTTTCTCTTCTATTGTTTTTAACTGATCTTTCGCGATCTTCAGCTGATCTTTATAAGAAGCAAGTTTTCCCTGTTCTTGTTCCACTTTTTCTTTCGGCGCTTTTTCGACAAATCGAGGATTGGCAAGCATCTTTTCTCCGCGAAGAACCTCTTTTTCCAACCGTACGATTTCTTTTTCCCATTTTGCTTTTTCTTCGTCAAGATTGATTAGATCGTCCATTGCCACTGTAAGTATTGCATGATCGATCGTACGAGAAAGAACATCCTCTGTGTGCAGTTCTTCTTTCAGGAGGACGTGCGCCATTCCGCAAAGCAAGCTTTCAAGGTTTTCCGAAATATGGATTGGAGCGCCTTGATCGTCATGCAGAGAAATCACGATTTCTTCGGATGGTTTCAGATGATATTCGTTCTTGATTTCACGAACTGTTCCAATCGCACTAATCAGCATATCCATTTGATCCATTTCTTCCCGACTCATTTCGATATCGACCTTTTGCGGCCACGATTCAAGATTAATCGAACGTTTCGCTCCCGGCATATTCAAATAAATTTCTTCCGAAACAAAAGGAATGAATGGCGACAGCAGGATCAAAATATTTTTCATCACTAACGCGAGTGTGGCTTTTGTGCTTTCGATTTCTTTTGGCGTTCCGTTTTTCAGTGCAGGTTTTGACAATTCGATATACCATGAACAGAATACATTGAACACAAAAGAATACACTTCGTTTCCTGCAATCGCAATTTCGTAACGATCCATGTTGTTTGTAACACTTTCGATTGTTTCATTCATCTTTTCTAAGATCCATTTCGAAGCAGGAATAAGATCTTCCTGACACAAAGCGTATTCCTGACCATCAAGCTGCATCAGCACATATCTTGAAGCATTCCACAATTTATTGATAAAATTCCATGCTGCATCGATCTTCGTTTCATCATAACGTAAATCAAGTCCCGGCGCCGAATTTGTCGTTAGGAAGAAACGCAAAGCATCCGCCCCTTTATCTGCGATCACATCCATCGGATCGACCCCGTTTCCTAAAGATTTCGACATTTTTCTTCCTTGCGGATCACGAATCAATCCATGGATCAGTACTTCCTTGAACGGACGGTTATTCATGCAGTAGCGTGCCTGGAACGCCATACGGGCAACCCAAAAGAAAATGATATCATAACCTGTGACGAGCACATTGTTTGGAAAATAACGTTCAAGGTCCGGCGTATCCTGCGGCCAGCCAAGTGTAGAAAACGGCCATAACGCACTTGAGAACCATGTATCAAGCACATCTTCATCCTGAACCCAATTTTCAGGATCTTGCGGATCTTCCATCCCGACATAAATTTCACCGGTTTCCTTGTTGGTCCATGCCGGAATACGATGTCCCCACCAGAGCTGACGCGAAATACACCAGTCTTCGATATTTTCAAGCCATTGCTCGAACGTATGGTTAAAACGTGGAGGAATGAACGAAATCTTCTGATCGCCACTTTGATTTTTCAACACTTCGTTTGCCAACGGCTTCATCTTGACAAACCATTGTTTGGATAGGTACGGCTCGACAATCACACCCGTTCTTTCGGAATGTCCAACCTGATGTGGATGCTCTTCGATATGATCGACAACTCCGGCCTTTTCGAAATCGGCAACAAGAGCCTCACGGCATTCAAAACGATCCATCCCTTCGTATTTGTGAGCCATCGAATTCATGGTTCCGTCATCATTCATGCAGATCGGCATATCGAGTCCGTATTTTTTCGCCAGCTGAAAGTCGTTTGGATCATGAGCCGGCGTACACTTCATGACAGCCGTTCCGAATTCCATGTCGATATAATCATCCGCCATAATCGGCAGTTCATCTCCATTCGCCGGATTGATTGCATGCTTGCCAACTAAATGAGTATAGCGTGCATCATCCGGATGGACAAAGATGGCCTGATCGGCGAACATCGTTTCCGGACGTGTTGTCGCAATGATCAATTCTTCTCCCGTTTCGACAACTTTGTATTTGAAATAATACATGTGTCCCATAATTTCTTTATGCTCGACCTCAATGTTGGAAAGTGCCGTTCTCGCCTGTGGATCCCAGTTGATGATTCGTTCACCTTGATAGATCAATCCATCGTTATAAAGATCGACAAACACTTTTCGTACAGCTTGCGACAAGCCTTCATCCATCGTAAACCGTTCCCGACTGTAATCTAAAGACAACCCCATCTTCGCCCATTGTCGGCGAATCGTCGTAGCATATTCCTCTTTCCACTCCCAAGCACGATCAAGAAATTTCTCGCGACCGATATCGTATCGGGAAATTCCTTCGTCCTTCAAACGGGCATCGACCTTGGCTTGGGTAGCGATTCCTGCATGATCCATTCCCGGAAGCCATAAAACATCTTTTCCCTGAAGCCTTTGGTACCGTGAAAGGATATCCTGAATAGTCGTATCCCACGCATGTCCCAAATGAAGTTTTCCGGTTACATTTGGCGGAGGGATCACAATACAGTAAGGGCTCTTGTTTAAATCTCCTGCCGTAAAATATCCTTCCTTGATCCATTGATCGTAACGATCTTTTTCTACTTTTTTATGGTCGTATTTTGGTTCTAGCATTTCTTTTTTCCTTTCCAAATAAAAAGCACATCCATAAGGACGTGCTTGACGTGGTACCACCTTAATTCGCATGCAGCAGCATGCCTTAATGCTTTAACGCAGCATCACGGAATCTCTTACTAAACTCAGAGACCGGCTCCTAAACTACCTTCGTCTTTCCTTCATATCCTCTTCCACCACCCGAGGACTCTCTTTCAATCTGTCCAGACTACTCCTTTTATTCATCGCCATTTTTGTTTAGTTTATCACATTTTTTTCCGGATTTGAACCGTTTTTTTACCAATCAGCTTTCTCTTTCTTCTTCAAGAGCCAATGCGAAGTTTTCAAATCCCTCATCCGGATCGATCTTACCTTTTTTCATGTTCTGATCAAGATTGGCCAGCATACTCAAATATCCAAGCAGTCTTTCCGGAGTAAAACGTGATGCTTTCTGCATTGACAGCTGCACCCGATATGGATGAGCCTTGAGCTCTTTTGCGATTTCTTCCTTTCCCATTCTTTTATCCATCAGAAACGATATTTGAAACAAAAAACGAATTTGACTGGCCAAAAGTGCGACGATTGCGACTGTTTCCATATTTTGCTGCCGAAAATTCCGATAATACGCAAGCAATAACAGCCCGTTTTTATCAAACAACGCATCTGTCATCTTAAATACATCGTCAATTGGCTCATTGACCATCAGCGCTTTGACATCTTCCAAAGAGACATGTTCGTTATAGATCGAAAGTTTTATGATCTCGCTTCTGATCTTTAAGGAATCCATTCCTACATGACTGACGAAATATTTAAACGCATCTGCATCCATCGTCAGGTTTTCTTCTTTCATTTGTTCTCGAATGTAACCCGGTTGGCTTTTTTGATCAAGCCGGACGCAAGCCATCATATGCGCATCCTGTGATAAGAGTTTCACCGCTTTTTTTCGCTGATCGATCTTTTCAGTCGGAACGCAGAAGACAATCAGAAGATCCACATCTTTTCTTTGGACAAAAGGATCGATTTCATATCGCGAAGTATTTTTCGCACTCAAAAAGGTTGCGTTTTTGATCACGATCATTTTCGGATCATCGAAAATTAAAATGCTGTCGATTTCCTGCAGAACATCCATTTGGCTTTCTTCCATCGCATCGTATGTGCTCATCTGCTCAATGTGAAATTTGTTTTTGATCTGTTCAAGCTTCAAACTCATCCTTGAAAGATCTGTTCCATGTAAAATATATATCATATTTTTAGTATGGAGGAAAACTCCTCACAAATCAACTTGGATCGAACATTCCGATCCGCCCTTTTGCCGTTTCGAAAAACCGTAAATTCTTTAACGTGAAAATATGGATCATGCCATCATCCTTTGTCATCAAAGCATCAATTCCAAGCTCATTTAAAGAGGAAAGCACATCTGGATGCGGATGCCCGTACCGATTGTTTGCTCCCACCGAAATAAGCGCCAGCAAAGGATCAGTTTCCATCAAAAAATCAAACGATGAACTAGTTGCCGAACCATGATGACCCAGTTTCAAGATATCGACCCCACTCAAATCGTATTGATCAAGCAACTGCTTTTCAATCTCGATTCCTGCATCTCCTGTCCATAAGTACTCCAGCCCGTCATACGCAAAATAATGAATCAGGCTTTGATCGTTTTCATTGTTTGCTTCGCGTTTGGAAAGCAGCGAAAGAAACGGATACTCCACATCTATCTCTTCATCCGGATCCCTAATCACTTTTTCGACCGGAAAACTTTCGCAAAGCTGTTCGATTCCGCCACTATGATCAAAATCATCGTGAGTAGCGATCAATAGGTCGATCTTGCGGATATTTCTCGATTTTAAAAACGGAACCACAATCTGTTCGACATTGTCGCGATACATATTTTGTCCTGCATCGATCATTATGACACTCTTTTGAAAAGGCTCGACAATCAATGTGCAGTCCCCCTGACCGATATCAAGCATATACACATGGAAAAACGGATTGCAAAACAATGTTATGAACAATATTCCAAAACAAAAAAGTCCAGTTTTTGCGAAGGAACGAAACCGATGATCTGTTGCCAGACGCCAAAACAAAAAGACGCAGGCTCCGGTAAAAAGAAGCGTAGGGCGCAAAGAAAAAAAAACGTTCTCCCAAGTTTCCATTTCTTCCAATTCGCGCATCCATGTCCAAGAAAAAGGCAACAATTTGATTAAAAGCAAAAAAGCATACAACTTTTTGAACCATAAAAAGAAGAAAAGCGAAAAAAGATCGATCTTAGAAAAAAATAAGACCTGAAAAACCAGCAAAATGAAAAAACGTGCGAAAATTTCCTGTTTTTTATTCCATCCTTTCTTGGATATCCATAAAAAGCTGACCGGAACAAGCAAAGCCAGATCAAGACTGCCTCCGCTTACACATAAAGGATAACCGATAAGCATCACACTTTGATGTGCTTTCCAGTTTTCCGATCGCCACATTGCCATATGCATAAGGATCAGGCGAATAAGACTAGGATGAAAAGGAAAGAAAAAGCCATATGCCAGCATCAACACGACAATCAATGGATGCGAATACATGCTTGACCACCATTTACGCATCTTTCTTTCCAAACTCGTGAAAAGGATGAGTAATGGCACGCCTAAAGAAGCGAAAAACGAATTTTTTTGATGGATCTGATAGAGGGCACTCATCAAAAACGGATCCTCTTTTTCTTTGAACCAGCGAAAAATCTTTGCCTTGTAATGATTGGAAGATGAAATTTTCGCATATCGGGAAGCAAAAAAACGGATTCCTTTTTTCTCCATATGCTCTTCAAAAGAAAATAAAGATAAATTGTCAAGAGAATGGAGCGATTCGATTTTTTCTACATCCAAACGATCGTAATAAGAGAGATCTTCCGCATCGTAGATGACAAGTTGTTGGCGCCCCTGTCTTGCCAGCGCGTAATTTTGTTTGATTTCATACACCGTATATTGCCCAGGTTGAGGAGATTTTGGATACGCTGTCGTTGCGATAAAGAGAAAGACACAGAAGACATAAATCAAGATCCATCGCCTTTCTTTTAAACGATAAGACAAGTAGATCAGACACAAAAGGAAGATGAAAATAAAATAAATGTCGCGAAACAAGGTTGTCGTCCAAAAACAAATTCCAACGATCAGCCAGCTATTCATAAACAAATTCGATCCTTTAGCTTTTCGAACGTCTTTTCTCCGATTCCTTTGACATTCATAAGATCTTCAAGGCTTGTAAATGGGGTTTCGCTACGATACGCGATAATTTTATCAGCTGTAGATGGGCCAATACCCGGTAATGTCTGTAGCTGTTCGCTCGTCGCCCCATTTAAGGAAATTAGGCTTTGGGTTTGATCATCCTGCAGCGGTATAACAATCAGATCATTGTGCTTAAGCTCCGTGAGCAGAGAAATAGAAGACAGATCAGCATTTTCACTTAAACCTCCTGCTTGATTAATCAATTGTTCGATACTCGCTCCTCGAGTCAGGAAATAAGTTCCCGGACTGACAACACCCCCTTTAATTTCGACTTCGATCGTGTCGTTTTGCGCTTTCGATAACTCAACCGGTTCATATCGCCCGATCAGAGCGAACAAAAAGATGATTCCTAAGATCATGGTCAAAATATTTTTCTTCATACTTTATATATACGAAAAAAAAGAAAAATTGTGACCTTTTTGTCAAAATTTTTCTTTTCAGTACTTATTTAATCGATTTTTCACTACTTGATTTCCAAGATCTTTACTTCATAAGGTATTGCAGCCTTATCGATTTTCACAATGTCCCCTTCCTTTTTATCAAGGATAGCTTGGACGACCGGAGATTCATTGGAAATCTTTCCTTCAAACGGATCCGCTTCTGTCGTACCGACGATTGTATACGTTGCGATTTCATGATCGCTCAGATCTTCGATCGTAACGACCGATCCAATGTGGATGACTTTCTGGTGACTGTCATCTTCGGATTCTTCGATGATTTCCGCTTGTTTCAAAATTGCTTCAACTTCACGAATGCGCGCTTCGACTTGTGCCTGATGCTCACGCGCCGCATCGTAGTCGGCATTTTCAGACAAGTCCCCTTGGGCACGTGCTTCCTGCAATTCTACGATTACTTGCGGGCGGACGTTATGGACGAGATCTTCAAGTTCCCGTTGTAGATCATTATACCCTTCTTGCGTTACATAAAATTTTTCGCTTGGCATGTTTTTCACTCCTTAACCATATTTTCAATTATATCAATTCGCTGTTTCTTATTCAATTACGAGATTAAGCTCTTCCATGAGTTTTTGGTGATCCTCGTAATTTGTGGCATAATACACTTTTCCCGGATTCGATTTAACGTTATAAATATCAGCCACAAAGAATAAATAATCGGTATTGTTTGGCTCCAGGGCCGCTTCGATGGCTTCTTTGCCCGGATTTAGAATCGGTCCGATCGGAAGTCCGGAAATAAGATATGTATTGTAAGGAGATTCGATATCGTATTGGGTTTCGCAATCTTGCGGAGAGTCAAAATCATCATAAAGCGCATAGCAAACAGTTACGCTTGACTGAAGATCCATATTTTGATTCAGACGATTATGGAACACACTTGAAATATCTTTCATATCGTCGGTTGATCCGGATTCAAACTGGATAATGCTTGCCAATGTCACGATTTCTTCCACACTCATCGAACTGCTTTCGAACTGACTTTTGTACTCATTGTATACTTGAGCAAATTGGTCCAGGAACATCCGAGTAATTTCGTCAAGCGTTGCATCTCGATCGATAAAATACGTTTCCGGAAACAAGAATCCTTCCAGTTTCACTTTCAGATCCTTATTATCAAGCACTTGCGGATCTAAGAACGGATAATCCTTTGCAAGCGTGTTGATATAGTTTTGATCATTCCACAACGCCAAAATTTCTTTTTCCGTGTAAGGCAGCTGCTTTGAAAGAGATTTGGCAATCTCCTTGGCCCATTGACCTTCCGGAATCGTAAACCGTACGGATTTATCCATAATATTGTTTGGATCGGCAATATAGTTTAGGATATCTTCGGTACTCATTTGATCATTTAACAAAAATACTCCGGCGTAATATGTTTGATGATGACTCAACTTTGCATACAAAGATGCAACATTAGCATTCTTGATCAATTCTTGTTCCTGCAAAGAACGGAGAACAGAATCAAACGATTCGCCTTCTTCAATCACAAATTCGATTTCTTTGGTTCCTTTTCCTCTGGGCTGCAAATTAAGATAGCCGTATCCTACCCCTGCAAGTGCAAGGACTGCAAATAACAGAACAATCAGCAGCACGATTCTGCCAATACGGAACCTTCTCTTTCTCTTAGCCTTCGGCATTCTCTTCATCCTCAATAAATGTATTGATGACTTCCTCTACCATTTCCCATTCTTCATCGGATTCGATTGGGATTAGCTGGCCTTCATCGTTATAACGTGATGCGAATACTTCCCCGTTATCGCTTCCCGCTCTTTGGAACACGACATATTGAATACCGTCCGGTGCATCAAATGTAAATAAGATCGTCATCTTTACTTCATTTCCATTTTCATCGGTTACATATAAACTATTTGAATCTAACATTTTTTTCCTCCTCTTACCAAAAAACGGGAGAGCTAATATCCCCCGTTTTGTCGATCTAGATAACTTTGCAAAATTTGGACAGCAGCCATTTGATCGATTACTTTTTTCCGTTTCTTTCTTGAAACATCCCCTTGAATAAGTAATCGTTCCGCACTCACTGTCGTCAATCGTTCATCCCACAAGTCCACTTTGATTCCATGCTCTTCAAGCTTTTTTGCGAAATCAATCGAAATCTGTCCGCGTATGCCGATATCACCATTCATGTGTTTCGGCAGCCCGAGCACCACTTCTTTCACTTTTTGTTCGTTTAAGATCGTGAGTACATCATCCAGACATGCATCATAATCGTCGGACTCGAATCGAACTGTGGTCAATGCGCGTGCAATCATACCGAGCGCATCGCTGATCGCCACACCGCACGTCTTGCTGCCAAGATCTAAACCTATGATCTTTTGCATTATTTTTCCAAATACGCTCGAACGAGCTCTTCAATAATCTCGTATCTTTCGATACGCTGGATGAGATTACGAGCATTTTTGTGAGATGAAATATACGCAGGATCATTGCTGATCAAATAACCGGCAATTTGGTTTTCGGAATTATATCCTCTTTCTTCCAATGCCTGGCTCACCTCTCTAAGAATCGTTTTGATGTTCTCGCGACGAATTTCTTCTGTCGTAAACGTCATTGTAGCTGTAACGTCTCTCATTCTCATCACACTCCTAACATATACACGTATTGTACCTTAAGTTTTATAAAATGAAAAGCGATTTCATTTTTCCGTTTTATTTCAATCCGGCAAGCAGATCTTTGATTAGTTGAATAGCTTCATCCACTTTGCCTGCGTCTTTTCCTCCGGCTTGGGCCAGATCCGGTTTTCCGCCCCCGTTTCCGCCGCAAATATTGGCTGCCATCTTGACAAGTTGTCCGGCATTGACCTTGTTGGCAATCGCGTCTTGTCCGGCGCCGGCCACAAAGACGACCTTATGCTCATCAGCTGCAATCAGAAGGACCACAAGCTGCGGATCTTTCGATTTGAGGTTGGATACGATATCTTTCATCGCCTTGCCATCCAGACCATGAGTCTTTTTAATCAGCAGATCAAAGTTTCCAACTCTTTCTTTTTCATTAATCCATTCATTCGATCGCAGGGCAAAAATTTGATTTTTCAGCTGCTCAAGCTCTTTTTGAAGTGCTTTTGCATGTTGAACCTGAGCATCAACTTTTTCCTCAATATCTTTGATGCCTTTTTGCTTCATGCTTGCCGCAATCGATTCCAGTTGTTCGTGTTCTCTGGCGAATTCTTCATAAGCTTTCATTCCGGTTTTTGCGGTAATACGACGCGAATCCGATCCGATACTTTCTTCGCCGATAATTTTGCATACACCAATCTGTGCCGTATTTTCTACGTGGCATCCTGCACAGAATTCTTTCGATACAGGCCCCATCGTCACGACGCGCACCTTGCTTCCGTACTTTTCATTGAATAAAGCGGTTGCCCCGGATTGCTTTGCCTCTTCGATATCCATAATCTCTTTCGTAACCGAATATCCGCTCGTAATATATTGATTGACGAGTTTCTCCACCTCAGCCAGTTGTTTCGGTGTCACCTTTTCAAAGTGGCGGAAATCAAATCGCAAATAATCCGGGCCGACAAAACTTCCTGCCTGCTGGATGTGTTCTCCCAAAACTTGTTTCAGAGCACTTTGCAGCAAGTGTGTGCAAGAATGGTTTGCTGTTGTTTTCATACGGCGCGTTATATCGACTTGCTGGAAGCATACGTCATGTACGTGCAGCGTTCCTTCTTCAACATGAACTTTGACCAAATGCTGCGAATTGCGCGTTTTTTGTACATCTGTTACTTTTGCTTTTGTGTGAAGGGCCTGAATTTCTCCGGTATCGGCAACTTGCCCTCCGCTTTCCGCATAGAAACAAGTGCGATCAAAGATGACATCGCCTTCCCCGTCGAGCATTTCAACCATTTTTCCGTCTTTAAACAGAGCGATGATCTCTCCTTCGCAATTCGTGTGATCATATCCGATAAATTCGCTTGGTGTAGTGAAGTTCATGAGTTCTTCGTTTTGAGAAGCAAATGAATCTTTTACGTTTCTTGCATTTCTCGCACGCTCTTTCTGCAAAGCCATTTGCTCGTCGAATTGTTCTCGTACGATCTTTAAACCATGTTCTTCGGCAATTTCCTGAGTCAATTCAAACGGAAAACCGTATGTGTCGTATAATTTAAACACGACTTCGCCTGAAAGAATCCCGTCTTTCGCTTTGCCAATTTCCTCATCCAAAAGCGTTTGTCCGATCTTTAAGGTTTTTTTGAACGTTTCTTCTTCGTTTTTGATGAGTTTTTCGTTCATTTCGGTATGTTCGGACAAATACGGATAAAAATCCTTCATTACTTCATTCACAACCGGAACAAGTTTATAAAGGAACGGTTCGTCAATTCCAAGTTTCAACCCGTAACGTGCTGCACGACGAAGCACTCGGCGCAGCACATATCCTCGTCCGCTGTTTGAAAAATTCGCTCCGTCACTTAGCGCAAAAGTAATCGTGCGTATATGATCGGCGATAACTCGATACGCCATCTTGTATTCTCCTTCATAAGGATATTTTGCATACGTTTCAGTCGCATAAATAATCGGCAAGAAAAGATCTGTGTCGAAATTCGTTTCTCCGTCTTGAACGAGAGCAACAAGACGCTCGAGTCCCATTCCGGTATCAATGTTCTTTTGCGGAAGTTCTTTATAATCTTTTCGATCCAAGTCCGGATCACAGTCAAATTGTGAAAATACGATGTTCCACACTTCGACATAGCGATCATTTTCTAGTTCTTCAAAAAACAAACGTTCTCCCAATCCTTGAGGATCGTATTTTTCTCCGCGATCAAAGAAAATTTCCGAATCCGGACCTCCCGGACCCTTTCCGATTTCCCAGAAGTTTTCATTGGTTTTTAAAATGTGGCTTGGATCGACATGGCACACTTCTGTCCAGATTTTGTACGCTTCTTCATCGTCTGTATATACAGAAACATACAGACGTTCTTTATCGATTCTCATCCAGTCTTTACTTGTCAAAAACTCCCAAGCAAACGGAATCGCTTCTTTTTTGAAATAATCGCCAATTGAAAAGTTTCCGAGCATTTCAAAAAATGTGTGGTGTCTTGCGGTCTTTCCGACATTTTCAATATCGTTTGTTCGAATGCTTTTCTGTGCATTGGCAATCCGATTGCTGCGCGGTTTTTCGCTTCCGTCAAAATATTTTTTCAATGCCGCAACTCCGGCATTGATCCATAACAGTGTCGGATCATTGTTCGGGATCAGACTTGCTCCGGGTTCGATCATATGCCCTTGCTGCGAAAAATAGTCAAGGAACATTTGTCGTACTTGATTGCCTGTTAATTGTTTCATCATTTTCTCCTTTTTCAACAAAAAAACGTCCCTATTGCTAGGAACGTAATGAATACGCGGTACCATCCTGCTTCATTTTTCATTTTTGAAAAATGCACTCATATTCCGATAACGCGGGACGCGGTCCAACTCCAAAGCAGCTTCAGAACGCGTTTACGCAAGGTTTGCACCATCCACCTTGTCTCTTTTGCTCGTAAAACTTGCGCCTTACTTGTCTTTTTCATTGTCAAACTAACCTAATATTATCAGGAACGATGGATTTTCGCAAATTTTTTCTTTTACTTTCTGACTTCGGCAATTCGTTCTTTCAACATCGTCATCCGGATATGACTTTGTTTTTGCTGGATTTTTTGTTTGAACAATCGTTCATCCCCAATCAGAAACAACTCTTTTTTTGCTCGGGATACGGCTGTATACAAAAGTCGTTTATTAAGCATATGGGCTGTTTGCGGTTCAACCACGCAATATACGGTATCGTATTCGCTTCCTTGCGATTTATGAACGCTGATACAATACGCATGGCTTAAATAATAAAGATGGTCTTTGGCAAAATCCACGATTTGATTGCCGAAATCGACCGTGATGATCCGGTCTTGAATTTCGCAGATCGTTCCGATATCTCCGTTGTACACATCGTTTTCGGGTAGGTTTTTCAAAAGCATCACTTTGTCATCTTCCCGAAAACAAAAATTTCCGATTCTTAGTTCATTCTTTCCTTTTATTGGGGGATTGATCATTTCCTGCATCGCCATATTGATTGCATCAATCCCGGCCTTCCCCTTATACATCGGTGCAACAATCTGCATAGCATGGCGTTCTTGATCACTGTATACCGAAATATGCTTTTTCAGATCTTCGATGATAAAGTTCGTTGGCTGCGAAATAAAATTGGCCCCGTCTTCAAATTCAATTGCTTCTTCTTCTCGAATTGATTTAGCAAGCTGAGCGATTCCCGAACCTTTCGATTGACGAAAAATCTTTTCAAGATGCACAATGGGGTAAATCTTGCTTTCGATAATATCGTTGAATACTTTTCCCGGGCCGACACTTTCTAATTGATCTTCATCTCCAATCAGCAGAATGCGGCAGTAAGGAGGCAAAGCTTTTAACAACGAAGCAAAAAGATGAGTATCAACCATGGAAAATTCATCAATGATCAAAATATCGATATCGAGAGGATCTTTTTCATTTTTTCCGAATGTATTGTCATCCAAGTTCCATCGCAATAAAGAATGAATGGTTTTCGAATCATTGTCCGATAATTGGGATAGGCGCTTGCTTGCCCGACCTGTTGGCGCACACAATTGGATCACTGCTTCCGGATAAAGCTGTTTGGCAATTTGAAGAATTCCTTTGACTGTGGTTGTCTTTCCTGTTCCAGGTCCTCCGTTCAAAATTGAAGCGGAATTTGAAAAAAACATATGGATTGCTTGTTTTTGGATTGTGTCATATTCGATATTGAGCATAAATTCAATATCTCGAATGTGCGCATCGATTTCTTCTTTTTCGATTGATTCGACTTCGAAAATATGCTCATTCAAGCGCTTGGCAATAATTTTTTCATCTTCATACAACGAAAAAGGAAAGATCTTTTCGTTTTCAGCTTTTAAATATCCATTTTGCAGAAGATGAGTCAATGCATCTTCGAAATTCTCGGGACGCACTGACTTAAATCGTTCTTGCAGTATAGGGTAAGGAATATACGTATTTCCTGAGTTCATAGCCATTTGACGGCACATTTCGTAGATCATCGCTTCCAGCCTTCTGAGATCGTTTGCGGGGATCTGCATAGCGTCTGCAATCTTGCATGCCCCTTTATAGCCGAAGCCGTAAATTTCATAAAGCGGGCGAAATGGATCCTCCTCGACAACTTCCAGAACTTCTTCTTCATAAGTATTCTCCAGTAAGTTGATTTGACGATCAGTCAATCCATATTCCAATAATTTGATATAATTGTCATTGAATCCTGTAAATTGGCTGATGCCGTCGCTGATAACTTCGATCTTTTTTTGCGGAAAACGCGGCACTTGCTTTAAGATATCGGGATTGGCTCGGATTTGTTCAAGACAGTCTTCTCCAAGAGTTTCGTAAATAGTTTCTGCACTCTTTTTTCCAATGGTTGGAAAGCGCTCGGAAGACAGAAAATGGATTACAGCTTCTTTTTTGGTTGGAAGAATAAGCTTGGCGTACAGGATCTTGAACTGCATTCCATATTTGGGATGTTCGACGTATTCTCCTTCAAGTTCGTATTCATTATCCTCTTTGGGATCGATAATTTTCCCTGCACCTGTAAAGCAATGATAATCTTCTGTTTCGGAAAAAGCGGCGACCACATAATGATTATCGGGGTTTTCAAAGATTACATGTTCCAAAAGAGCCTTGATGGTTTCGCTCATGCTTTTCCTTTCGCAATGATCATTTCATTAAGATCTTTCCCGTTTTGATACACAAAATCGATTACTCCTCCTCCAAGACACTTTTTTCCATTATAAAATACAGCTTCCTGCCCACATGTAACTCCGCTTATTTTCTGTGGATAACGCAGACGTACAGTCGTATCATCGATCCATTCCAGAGCTACGTCCTGATCAGGCTGACGATAGCGAAATTTGCAAGTCAACTGATTGGGGATTTCATTTTTATCTTTGACAAGCCAATTGATGCCGCTTACGATTGCTTCATCGGATTCGAGCCAGTGTTTTTTAGTATGATGGCACACATACAATATGTTCTTTTTGACATCTTTTCCTGCTACAAACCATGGTCCTTTGTCATGAGTAATATTCAATCCTTTGCGTTGTCCTATGGTGTAATACAGTACCCCGATGTGCTCACCAAGCACTTTTCCGCTATCTACATCAACTATTTTTCCATTTTTACTTGGTAAATAATTTGTCAGAAATTCACGAAAATTTCTTTCTCCGATGAAACAAATACCTGTGCTGTCTTTTTTACTCATCACACTTTCGAGATCGAGATCTTTCGCAATCTGACGTACTTTTGGCTTATCGATATTTCCTAAAGGAAAGATCGTTTTTGCAATTGCGTGTTCTGGCACTTGACATAAAAAATAAGTTTGATCTTTATTTTGATCATGGGCTCTTGTCATGTACGTATACCCGTCGATCGTTTCATTTGACGCGTAGTGCCCGGTCGCTACTTTATCAAATCCGTTTTTCATAGCATAATCAAAAAACGCATCAAATTTAATGTATTTATTGCATAAGATATCGGGATTTGGGGTACGCCCCTTTTCGTATTCTTTCAAAAAAGTCACGAAAACCTGATCCCAATATTCTTTGATAAAATCAACGCGCAACAACGGAAGTCCTAAATGATCGGCTACTGCTTTTGCATCCATATAATCTTGTTCTTGCGGACATACGCCTTCCATAATGGTCGGATTTCCCAAAATATCGTTGTTTGCGAAACTATCCCAATTTCGCATAAAACAGCAAGTTACATCATATCCTTGTTCTTTGAGCAAATATGCTGCTATGGCGGAATCTACGCCTCCGCTTAAGCCTAACAATACTTTCATGCTTTCCTCCAAAATCACTTTTTCTATAAAAAAAACGGGTCATTGACCCGTAAATTTACATATGGTGCCCAGGACCGGACTCGAACCGGTACGGTATCGCTACCGGTGGATTTTGAGTCCACTGCGTCTACCAATTTCACCACCCGGGCATTCATCTTTGCTTGACTGCCCACTTATAATATCAAACCCGATCTCCAAAAGCAACCCCTTAATTTTAATTTTTTTATATTTTTGGCTGAATCATGAAAGAATTGATAAACGGATAATTTTTTTTGATAATTTTTTGAAGCGTATCGATCGCATCTGTATCACTTAGATCGGTGAACTGTGCAGTATACTCTACATAATCAAACAAAAAATCCACTTGTTGAGCCACTTCGTGGTCCAATTGCGTGAACAGATCATCTCCGTCCAGAACCTTTTTCCGGATATATCGAAATCCTTGTTCTTTTTCAAATGGTATGATTTCTTCTTGATCAAAACAAATCGTGCTCTTAAAAGATTTATCAAAAAGCAATTCGCATTCTTTGCATTGAAAAAATCCAATCTGTTCCAATTGGCCGAGCACCTCCTGGAATACTTTTCCAATACGTTGTGCAAGTTCGATTTTTTTCGGCTCTGCATCGTATAAATGGATCATGATATTTTGGTTTGGCTCGATCGCCTTCTCTTTGATTTTCACGTGATTATACACGCCGGACACTAATTCAATCTCTTTTTCTTTCAATTGATGGTTCTCATCGATGAGCGTAATCCGATTCGCAAAATATTTTTGGAGGTCATCAATCAATAAAAAGACCCGAATGATCTTTTCTACCGGATCTGTCGGTAAACGGATTGTGCTTAAAGCGAAATTCACATGTTCGTATTTTAAAGTATCCATATGATGGATGACAATTTTTTTCTCTTTGAGCGCTTGTCTGATTTCTTCATCGAAAATCTCGTCCATCCAAAAATGCCGTATAAGCGTTGATACGATATATTTTTCCATTGACGGATTCGATAATGGATATCCGGCATTGGAAGAAGCCAGATAACTTGAAATCAAGGAATTGGGATCTTGTATGCCTTCGACTAATTTACGGACGTTTTCCCTTTGTTTGCGATACAAAATATACGCTTTGGATACTTCTGTATATCCGGATTCGGAAAGGACTTTTTCGACACTATCCTGAATTTGCTCGACGCCAATCCGATTGCCTTGTTTTTTCGGTTCGAAATCGGCTGTG
Source organism: Firmicutes bacterium M10-2 (assembly GCA_000403415.2). Lineage (GTDB taxonomy): Bacteria > Bacillota_I > Bacilli_A > Erysipelotrichales > Erysipelotrichaceae > Dubosiella. The sequence continues at coordinate 8,260 of KE159692.1, read as the reverse complement.
ACTCGCAATGCCAAAAGCTCGATAATAGAATCATCCCATTCTTTATGTAATGAGCCAAACGCTTTTTTTATCACATTACTTATTTTTTCAATTTGAAAATCTACGAGCGTTCCATCTCTTTTTTCTACAATATATTTCATAGTTCACCTTATTTACCTATTGCATTTGATTTCGATCCTTCCTACGTAGGATTCGACTTTTTCTTTCAGCAACCGCATTTCCTGAGCTGAAAAACTATGCAGTCCTTTTTGAATGCTCTCCTCTTTTTCGTTATACGCATACCAGATCCAGTGAGCTTCGGTTCCAAGCTGTTTAGCAATCTCAATCAACTTTTCTTCATTGTGAAATTCTTTGATCAAAGTGGTCGTGAATCGGTGATCAATACGTTTTGAGGATAAAATCGACAAAGTCTGTAAGATAGGATGAGTATCGAGATCATGTATACCGCTGACTTTTGGATAATCTTCCATTGTACCTTTCAAATCCAGTTCAACAAAATCAACCCATTGATTCGAAATCCAGTATTCAAGCAGTTGAGGATACATCCCATTGGTGTTCACTTTAACTAAAAACCCTTTTTCTTTGAGCCATCGGAAAAATACGGAAAGATTAGGATGAAGGCCAATTTCTCCTCCTTCAATCGATACGGCTTGGATATTGGAATTATTTTGTTCCAAATACATTTTCACATCTTGGATTCCGATTGTCTGCTGTTCGTCTTTTAAAAACACAAGATGCTTTTTACAACACCCCGGGCATCTGAGATTGCATCCCCCCACCTTCAACACGGTACTGATATATCCTGGATATGCATTCAAAGCACATTTTCTCCATTCGTAAAATCGAAGCTCGTCAAGATCGAGATTTGCGTATTCATTGGCTTTCAAACACATGGAGCTGTACATTTTTTCAAATAATTTCAGCTGCTTTTTATCGATATCCTGAATGATATGGTTCCACCAATCATTTCGGATCTTATATATTTTCGCAATAATTTGTTTCGCCTGATATGTAGTGTATAAATGCTTTACACGTTTGTCTTCTTTCGAAGCAACAATTTCCACATAATGAAGCGATTCCAATTTTTTTACGTTTTTGGTCACGGTTCCTTTATCGTAACTTCCCATTTCAACGATTTTTTGCATCGTAATTCCTTCTTCCTCAAATATAAACAGCAAGATCGGCAATTGAGCATACGTAATGTTATATGGTTCTAATTTCCGATCATAATATTTTTGAGTGCTCCGATAAAGGATGCTGATATCCATTAATAGATCTTCGCTTTTCTTCATGAATTTATTGTACACGAAAAAAAGAAGGCTTACACCTTCTTATTGTACTTTTGCGTCGATATTTTCATCACGCACAACAACGTCATGCGCACCACCTTCGACAATACTTGTTGAAGAAACCAAGGTAACTTTTGCATCTCTTTGCAGTTCAGGAATGGTCAAACATCCACAGTTGCACATCGTATGTTTGATCTTTGAAATCGTCAATCCAACATTGTCTCTCAAACTTCCTGCATACGGAACATAGGAATCGACACCTTCAACAAAAGACATTTTTCCTTCTCCGCCAACATCATATCTTTGCCAGTTTCGGGCACGGGCCGAACCTTCTCCCCAATACTCTTTCATATAGTTTCCGTTGATGCTTACGCGTTTGTTCGGTGCTTCTTTAAAACGGGCAAAATATCTTCCCAGCATCACAAAATCGGCTCCAAAAGCAAGCGCCAAGGTAACATGATAATCGTGTACAATTCCACCATCTGAGCAGATCGGAATATACACTCCTGTATTACGGTAATATTCATCTCGTGCTTGAGCAACATCCAATGTCGCTGTTGCTTGGCCACGTCCGATTCCTTTTTGTTCACGAGTAATGCAGATCGATCCGCCACCGATTCCGACTTTCACAAAATCGGCTCCCGCTTCGGCCAGAAAACGGAATCCGTCACCATCTACAACATTTCCTGCACCTACTTTTACACTGTCGCCATAGTGTTCGCGAATCCACTTGATTGTATCCGCCTGCCAGCAAGAATAACCTTCCGAAGAATCAATGACTAGAACATCGACCCCAGCTTCTACAAGAGCAGGAACACGTTGAGCATAGTCGCGTGTGTTTATCCCGGCTCCGACTACATAACGTTTATTGTCATCTAACAATTCGTTTGGATTTTCTTTATGGGAATCGTAGTCTTTACGGAACACGATTGCTTTTAAGTGACGTTCTTCATCAACGATTGGAAGCTGATTCAGTTTATGATCCCAAATAATATCATTGGCTTCGGATAAAGAAATTCCATCCATTCCCACAATCAGTTTATCGTATGGAGTCATAAATTCTTTTACTTTTGTTTTTTTATCCATACGTGATTCTCTGAAATCGCGGGATGTAACCAATCCAACAAGAGTCCCGTCTCTTTTTCCGGTATCAGTGACTGCCATTGTCGAATGGCCGGTTTTTTGTTTCAAACGCAAAACATCGGCTAAAGTCGATTCTGGGGAAAGATTTGAATCGCTACCTACGAATCCTGCTTTGCTTGATTTGACGTTTTTTACCATTTCTGCTTGAGATTCGATTGGCTGGCTTCCGTAGATAAAGCTGACTCCGCCTTCACGGGCTAATGCACATGCCATTTCCTCGCCACTGACAGCCTGCATTACTGCAGAAACCATTGGAATATTTAAAGAAAGAGCTGGTTCTTCGCCTTTTCTGAACTTCACAAGTGGAGTTTTCAAGGATACGCGATCCGGTGTGCAGTCAGGTCCGGTATATCCCGGAACTAGTAAATACTCACTAAATGTTCTAGATGGTTCTTTAAAAAATTTTGCCATGTTACCTCCAAAATATTTTCTTTAAATTATAAACACCAAGAAAAGAGAAATCAAGAATTAATTTTCTTGTAAATGGTAGACGATCACACTGTAAGGAGTGATGTTCAACTGTGTCGTATTCCGATAGTTGTTGTTGCCACTGTCAAAAAGTATTTCACCACTTTGGTGCATCGTATATTGAAAATAACGTCCTGTTGGATTAAAAAAGACATAATTTTGATCATTGTCTTTTTGGACTTTATAGATCAGCACTTGATTTTCAATAGTTTCAAAATGTACATTGTTAGATATATCCTCACTATTGCTCAAGCGAAAAGATGGATGCTCCTTGCGGATCTTGATGAGCTCTTTTGTGGCATTGACAACCGGCAAATGCCGGTTCCTTCGTTCATAATCGATGAGATTGATGTTGTCGGGACTATTGTACGTATTGCCGTGATTTTGTTTTGTACGGCCAAATTCTTGTCCGGCATGAAGAAACGGAATTCCTTGAGCGAGCAAAACCATTGCGTTGGCCAGTATTTGACGCTTTTCTCTTTGATCACGCGTTTCCCCGTGACAGGCTACCCGGTTTTTATCCCACATCGTATGATTATCGTGGCATTCCACATAATTAATCACTTTTTGCGGCGAACTGAATACGAAATCTTTGCAGCTTCCAGAAAGAACAGATTGTGCTTCGGTAATTTTATCCAAATTTCCGTTTGAATAGCCCTTTTGAACAAGATCGCCATTCGATCCGCGGATTACTTCGCGAAAGCGATCGGAAAAATGAGCAACGTGCGGCATTTGATTTTGATTTTGCTGAGAAGCGCGTAAGTTTTCCGGCAAAAAGCTCGGCATATTCCATCCTTCCCCATAAATCATGAATCCTGGTTTAATTCGCCGGCATTCTTCTGCTAGCTGATTCATAAAATTCAAATCGAGAATCCCCATTAAATCAAATCGAAATCCATCGATATCATAAAGCTTGATCAATTTTCGACATGTATCGATAAAATAACGTTTTGACATGATCGGCTGAGTATCAATATCATTTCCGCAAAAGCTTCCATTGGAAAATTCGCCATTTTGATTCATTAAAAAGTAATAATAAGGAACAAGTGTTTCTAACGCAAAACGATCTTTTTCATATACGTGATTAAATACTACATCCAAATTCACCCGAATTCCATTTTGATGACATGTATGGATCAGTTGCGCCAGCTCACTCACTCTCGAAATTGGATCTTCAGGATCAAGCGAATAACTTCCTTCTGGAACCCGATATTGAAGCGGATCATATCCCCAGTTATAGTATTGATCCGGATATTCTTCATCGACACTGCCGAAATCAAAAACCGGCATCAACTGAAGATGGGTAATTCCCAAACTTTTGATGTATGTAAATCCACAGTCTTTTTCTTTTGTTATTTCGCTTTCTTCTGTAAATCCGACAAAGGTTTTCGGATGCTTGATCCCGATATTTGGCTGACTTGTCATATCGCGGATGCTCGCTTCATAAATAATGGCTTCAGTGTTATTTTGAAAAGGTTCGAGATCGATCTTTTTAGGTAATTTAACACGATCAAGATCAATCACCACGCTCTGTTTTCCGTTGGTCGTCGAAAACAAAGAATATGGATCGAGACACTCTTTCCATTCTCCTTCTCTTCGAACTAAAAAGGAATATTGAACATTATGAAGATCTTTTTCTACTTCTACTTCAAAAAGTCCGTAAGGCTTCTTATTCATTTCTACGAGTACTCGATCGGATTGCGGCCCATAAGCCAACAAAATTCGTTTTGTAGTTGGCGCCCACAATCGAAAAATAGATCGTTCAGGTGTATAATCGACCCCCAGATCGTCACGGATATTTATAAACTCCCTTGAAAACTGATCTGTTTTTACGATATGTGAATAATGTGCCGGGGTCGTCTTACAGTGTTCATCATAAACAAAATACTCTTCTCCTACTTCAAGCGAATCATTGATGGATAACTTGTAATGTGTATATCCGTTATATAGGTCCGATCTTTGCTGGATCTTTAATCCAATGATCTTCCCTTGTGAATCTTTTAAATGAAACGAAGAACTTTTTCCTTCAAAAAAATTCTTGGACATATATACGTTAATGGTTGAATAATCATCTATATATGCTTCATACGGTTCTTTCATCCTCATATATATTAAGACTCCTTCCCGTCTTAATTATTTTACCATGGACTATTTCATAAATGAAATTCCATTGACTTTCATGAGTAATTCTTATACAAATACTTCGTAAGGATAGGTGAAAACAATGGAAAAATACAGGATCGAAAGCGATGTTCTAGGAGAAGTCAAAGTTCCCAGCGATAAATACTGGAAATCCCAAACTCAACGCAGCTTGGAAAACTTTAAAATTGGTATGGAGAAAATGCCTACTTCAATCATAAGAAGTTTTATGATTTTAAAAAAAGCTTGTGCAAACGCAAACGAACAATTTCATAAAATCAATCAGGAACAAGCGCGAACCATTTCATGGGTTTGCGATGAAATTCTTGCCGGAAAATGGGAAGATCAATTTCCTTTAAGTGTTTGGCAAACAGGTTCGGGGACACAAACCAACATGAATGTAAACGAAGTAATCACCATGATCGGAAATGAATACGTCAAAAAAGAGATCTTAACGCCCAATGATGTGGTTAACTGTTCTCAATCTTCTAATGATACATTCCCGGCCGCTTTACATATTATGTGTGCTTTGGAAGTCATCGAAAAATTAAAACCTTCTCTTCATGAAATGATCGATCAATTAAAAATTCTCGAAAAAGAAAACGAAGAGATCATAAAAATCGGGCGAACCCATTTACAAGATGCTACGCCTTTGTACTTTTCTCAGGAATTGAGTGGATACCGTTCAATGCTCGAACATAGCGAAGCACAAATCGATCATGCATTAACTTTTATTTATGAACTCGCTTGCGGGGCAACAGCCGTCGGGTCCGGGATTAATTGTCCCAAAGGTTTCGATCAAGTCGTTACCAATTTGATTTCTCAATACACGAATTTGCCTTTTCGGACAGATCCAAATAAATTCCATGCATTGACCAGTAAAGATGCTTGTGTATTTCTATCTGGTGCATTGAAAGGACTTGCCGCAAATTTAATGAAAATCGCAAATGATATTAGATTGCTTGCAAGCGGTCCACGGTGCAACATTCATGAAATTGATATTCCTGCAAATGAACCCGGTTCTTCTATCATGCCCGGAAAAGTGAATCCTACTCAATGTGAATCGATGACCATGGTTTGTGTGCAAGTCATGGGAAATGATGCAACGATCGGATTCGCCGCAAGTCAGGGAAATTTTGAACTGAATGTATTCATGCCTGTGATTGCTTACAATTTGGATCAATCGATCGGTTTGCTCAGTGACTCAATACATTCTTTTACAATTCATTGTTTAAAAGGATTAAAGGCGAATAAAAAACAAATGGAGAAATATGTCAATCAGTCACTGATGCTCGTTACTTGTTTGAACCCAATTATCGGATATAAAAAAGCGGCCCAAGCAGCACAATATGCCTACGAACATAATTTGTTGCTGAAAGATGCGATATTGGCTTTAGGATTTTTAACGGAAGCAGAATTCGATGAATATGTAGACGCAAAAAAAATGATTAATTTTTAATCGAATTAATAGAAAAAAACCTTTTGAATTACTTAATAAATCAAAAGGTTTTTATTTTTACATAAGCGGAGAAAATATTCTGAGCACATTGCGATAGTAACGTACCATTGGATTGACCTGCCTGCACTCTTCATATGTGACACAATGAGATTGTTCAAAAATACTTTCAAGGTCGCGTTTAATGTCCGGAATGCATTGGGTTTTATAGAGCCAGATCCCACATTCATAGTTGGTATAATAAGAGCGGAAATCCATATTTACGGTTCCTACCAAAGCGCTTTCTTCATCACTCAAACATACTTTTCCATGAATAAATCCCGGAGTATACTCATAAATTTTAACGCCTTTTTTAATCAAATATTCATAATTGCTTTTTGTCACTTCATAGACGAGTTTCTTATCCGGAATTCCAGGTACGACAATACGAACATCAACCCCATTATTCACGGCTAAAATCAAGGCATTGATCATTTCCGCATCCAAGATCAAATACGGAGTGGTGATCCAAAAATAATCAACGGCCCCATTAAGCATATTAAGATGCATATTTTTTCCTGGATTGGCATCATCTGTTGGGGAATCCGAAAAAGGAATGATATATCCTTGCCCTTTTACCGAATTATATTCTTTATCGGGTAATAGAAAATCATCGTATTTACAATTTTGATGAGATTGATAATTCCAGATTTGCAAAAAGGAGATTGTAAACATTTCCACCCCTTTGCCTTCAATTGAAATTCCCATATCTTTCCAGTATCCAAACCGTTCCTTCGTATTAATGTATTCATCCGCGATATTGATTCCTCCGGTATAGGCGTAAAGTCCATCCACAATGATCATCTTCCGATGATCGCGGTTATTCATTTGGACCGCAAGCTGGGGGCGTATCTTATTGAAGGAATACGTTTTGATGCCTAATCCATTTAAATAATCTTCATAATTTTCTTTTAAGTGAGTGATTGTTCCAAAATCATCATAAATAAGCCGAACATCGACTCCTTCTTTTACTTTTTGAATCAATACTTCCAAAATAGTATCCCACATATTTCCATGATCCAATATAAAGGTTTCGATAAAAATATATTTTTTCGCTTGCCTGACAGTTTTCAAAAATGCTTCATACATCATTTCACCAGATTTGTAATAATGCGTCTTGCAGTTCTCATAAACCGGGAAATATCCATTCGACCATGCCATCGAGATCATTTTATCAAGTGTATAATCTTCACCGTTGGTGCTTTCAAGTGTCTGAATGTTTTGTAGCGCATACTTTTTATAATCTGAATATGCTTGCCGATCTTTTGTCATTAAAGCTTTTGGAATTTTCCGTCCTCCAAACAATAAATAGGTCGCGCCTCCAAATATAGGTACTGCCATAATCAAAAAAACCCAAAGTAATTTGGAACTTGTATCGGACTCCCTATTGCATACATGAATTGCGATAATCACACTAAGAATCAGCATAAAAAAATAAAAGACTTGAAATCTTTGCGAAAAATAAATAATTGGTAAAAATAACGCTAAAATTTGCAACATCAAAGATACCACAATATAAAATGCTTTCGATTTTAAAAGTTTTAATATTTGCCTCATATTCACCTCGAATCGATTATACCACATCTTTTGTGAAAAAATTATCAAATCGATATTTGTAAGATATACTCCATAAAAAAAAGACCCGGCAACGTGCTATTTTCGCAGGCGCAAGGCCAACTATCGTCGCCGCTGGGGTGCTTAACTGCTGAGTTCGGAATGTATTCAG
>KE159691.1 GCA_000403415.2 Firmicutes bacterium M10-2 | reverse complement strand
GCTAATTAAGTCCTTGAGGAAAGCGATTAAAAGAATTGTTGCTTTTAATATCGAGTTGATGAAAGAAAATGATGATTTGATAGATGAACTTAAAGTATTTGTCGAGATTCAAGAAGATGATAATGTTCTCGGATACGCATACATGCGACTCATGCAGTTAAAAAGCAAGGGATGAAATGAGAAGCAGAGCATGCTAGAATGCTTTAAAAAGAGGCCTCGCCGATTGAGAGCGCAAATCCAACCTTAAGGCTTCGCCGTAAGGGTCTTTGCGTGCTCCGCAGGCTCTCCGAGGGGTCAGTGCGGTTCACTGACAGACGGATAGAAAGGAACGGAATCATGGCCAATGTCTATGGAAGAGTAGCCAAAATTTCCAATGCAGTAGGTCGAGTTCATGACCAATACCTCCCGAGAAGATTGCTGTACAATAAAAAGGTAAAAAAACTCTATTGATAATCTAAGCCCCCTATAAGTGCTTTTTATCCTATTTCCTGAGAGTGTGGTATAATAAACATGTCAAAGAGCAGTGGTGAAAACCACGAAAAGAAAAGAGGAGCTACCAACTCCTCTTTTTTTTGTACCTTCACCGAGAAGCAGCTAAGCTACTTCTTTAACTCCCTAACAATCATGTAAAGCATTACCATTGTGATAATCACATTGATGTCTATTTGCATGTGTCAAAAAGCAGTGGTGAAGGTACATCAGGTGAGTATTGTTCATGACCAATACCTCCCGAGAAGATTGTATCAAAGAGAAGATTGCTGTACAATAAAAAGGTAAAAAAACTTATTGATAATATAACGTGACCTAGAGGAGGTAGAAGGTTTTAAAATATAAACGGGGATAAGTCCTTGTTTGAAAGAGAGTCTGCGAAGTGTATGAGGTGAGAATCACCGAAATGCAGTGAGCAGATAGCAAACGGTAGTGCGGTAGGCTTTATGATGAAATTAAATTTTTGCACTATCTAAATTTTCTTTTTTTGCTTCTTTTTTTCTTTAAAAAGGATCGGATCAAGGAGGATAGCTTAAATACAGGTGGAGAAAAACCAGGTCGACGAGGAAATGAAGAGTCTCATTCTTTCAATCACCGGTCAAGCAGCACTGTCAGAAGCCCGAGACAAAGAAATCTTGAAAGACAAGCTGGATGCCTTTAGCATCAAGCAGCAGGCGATGACCCGTGAAATTATCACGCTCAACGATATGCTGGCGTCCACAGACGCCCTAGAAGCGCTGTATAGCGCCAAAAGGAAAGAATTAGACCTGAACTATCGGAATCAAGAGAATGCGCTTAGAGGGCAAATAAAGGCGCTTGAGGAGCGTATAGAGACGCAAAGGGAAGAGAGCGGGAAGCTGGACAAAGAAATCGACCGCAAGAAAGAAGACATCCAGCTGATCGAGGAGCATCTAAAAGACCGGAAATTTTGGGACGGGATGAAAAAGACCTGGCTCGATCACTGGCTGCCGATGCTGACAGCCGGATTCCTGGCGGTCTTTCTTGGCGGATTTCTCGGCTGGGGGACATATGGAATTGCTAATCAAATTTTTCAAGGATTGATCAAATTGATCAAAGGATAAAAATGTGCAAAAAATATATTGATAATATAACGTGACCTAGGGGGGGGGCTTTTTCACCCTATTCCCTGATAGTATGCTATAATATCAGTGTCAAAGAGCAGTGGTGAAAACCACAAAAAGAAAAGAGGAGCTACCAACTCCTCTCAGGCTGTTGACAAAGTCGATTTTTCAAATCGGCTTTGTCACAGCTTTTTATTTTTCTCCCACAAATGAATAAAAAAAGAGCAATTTGAGGTA
>KE159690.1:3523-4577 GCA_000403415.2 Firmicutes bacterium M10-2 | reverse complement strand
AAACCCAATAAGCATTTGAGAAAAATAGGGATGCAATAAAAAGGCAGAGGTGTTAGAAATGATATAGAGGGGAATGAAAGACGGATGGATGAAACGCTGGATAAAGAAGGGCATGGTTTTTAAACCTTCGAAAAACGGAGGTTTGAAAGCATTTGCATAAAGAGCAGATAAAAGTCAGGCCTCAGCCTGTGCCTGTTTATAGCGGGCATCCAGATGGATGCAGATGCCAATCATAGTGGTCATGAAAGAGTAATGCTTTTTTGTATGGATCATCATGCGGTGCAGGCCATAATCATTCAGGATCCTGTTGTTGATCCGCTCCGTTGCCGTCCGCTGGTTATAAATCCTTTTATAAGTTTCTGTCCCGCGTGGGATCTCTGTGTACAGGCGGATATCCCATTCAGGCCTGGTCTTGATGACCCTGCCGTATTTAGAAGAAGTACAGCTGTTTTTACATTTTGTACAATGGTCTTTCCCGAAAGGGCACCGCCACATGAGGTAGCCGCTGGACTTGTCATAGCCGTTTGGGACCATGCGTTTCTTCTCCTGACAGATGGGGGTTCCGTCCCTGTCAATGGTTATGGTATCAGGAATCGTCTTAGGTCGCCCGCATTGATTGTTCAGGTCGATAAACGCCCGGATGTTCCTGCTTTTCAGGAGACGGTAAGTCGGGTAATTGTCCATGGCGGAGTCGAGGCAGATATTTTCGATGGGAAGAGCGGGCATATGTTTTTCCAGTTCATGGAAAGCAACGAGAAAGCTGACAGAATCATGTCTCTTAGCGCTGGTAAAGCGAAGGAGGAGAGGGAGGTCCGCTTTCAGTCCGCTGTTATAACAGGAGAGCTGGAAGAGTGTATAGCCGAAGTAAAACTTTTCCAGGTCGCTGTCCCATCCCCAGGAAGCATCCGGGTCAGGGAAGTGGCGCAGAGTTTCGGGCGCGTCTTCCCTGTGGTGTCCGCGAGGGCAGGAGTGGGTATGGACGGCAGTGCCATCGCCGGAAACAGTCAGGTGTTCCTTTGGGATCAGGCCGCATTCGATGGAAGGGAGAACGGCG
>KE159690.1:0-1068 GCA_000403415.2 Firmicutes bacterium M10-2 | reverse complement strand
CGGTCTGATCGGCTCAATATTTTGGGCGATCAGACCTTCCACATCCATGATCTTTTTCCTGTTATGGATCCGCAAAAAATTTCTGCAGATTTTAAACCCTTCTGAAAAATTCGCCTGATATCTATATTTGGTATTCCGGTTCTCAATCTCTACGTTCTGGATGATCTCAGAAGAAAAGTTATGGAGGATTGCCCTTGCCCAGACCTCCTGAACGATATAGTCATATTTTTTCGAATGGAACGCTTTGAGACAGAGGGGATATTTTAAATCCCGAAAGGAATTTTCCTCATTCCATCGAAGGTGGTAGAGATCTTTAAAATCTTCGATATCAAACTCAAGATCCGGAAGGTTTGTAATGATATTTTCAAAACATCCTTCTGAGATTTCAAACCGAACGACCCGGAGTGAGATCTCGTATTCGGTTTGCTTGTCCGTAAGGAAATCCATAGCGACATTTTTACAGACATGTCTGTAATCATCGGCTCTGTCAGGCTGCAGCCGTTTGCGTTTTGCCTGCAATCTGCTGAGAATACGATCAACGCGGCAATCCAGTTCCCTGACATCGTCAAGTGGATAGCCAAGGATTCCCTTCGTTTTTTTGGGGTCACATCGGATGAGAAAGTATTGTCCGTTTTCGATCACATGGGCATAGCTATTATAGGAGGCATAGCCCATGTCGGCAAAATAAACTGTTTTAGGGCCGGCCGAGCCTGCGGAATCGACCATATGGCAGAAAGCGGCAAATTCATTACGTTTTCGTCCAGGCTGTATGACAAGGTCAGTAAATCTTCGATCAAGAATCGAATAAAAAGCATTGATATGGATCTGGTTGAATCCCCTAGTGGATTTCCCGTTAGGTCCAAAAAAAGTATCCGGATCGTTCGGGTTTCTAAAAATATCACACCCGGAGCCATCACAGGCAATGAACTGGTATTTTCCGTTGTAAAGGTTCTTTTTGAGCTTTCTGTTAAAAGCAAAGAGGAGATTCCTGAGGGCATCCTGTCGGAGCTTGCTCCTCTGTTTGCAAAAAGCAGCTTTAGAGGGAGTAGAAATGTCACGATCAAAGTA
>KE159689.1:7267-8903 GCA_000403415.2 Firmicutes bacterium M10-2 | reverse complement strand
AGTACAGACCTGCGCAAGAGCTATAACGGCCTGGCCGCGATCATAAAGCTAAAATTCCATCTGGATCCGTATTCCCGCTGCATGTTCGCCTTCTGTAACCGCAGACGGACATCCATCAAAATCCTTCAATGGGACGGATCCGGTTTCTGGATCCTGATGAAGCGGCTCGACCGCAATTACTTCCGCTGGCCGGATACGCCGGATGAGTTGAAAAAAGTGACCTTAAAGGAAATTCATTGGTTATGTGATGGACTGTCCCTCGACCCAAAAGGCGCTTTTGAGGAACATCATCCGAAGATCACAATCTAATCTACACCGATTTTCCTGTCAATTCGCAAAAAGCTGAAAAAGTGGCAGTTTTCAATGAATTTTCCTCTGTTTTTCCATCCGGTTTCCTCTCGAAAACAGAGCGGTTTCATGATATACTTTTCTCAGACCACAAGAGATAGGAGGGCTGGATCATGGAACCGCTTTTTTCTGAAAAACAATTGCAGGATATGAGCAAAGAGAATATCATCACATTGATACAGGCCATGCAGGTGCATCAGAAAAAACAGGAAACAGAGATCCAGCTCCTGAAAGAAAAAACGAAGGAACTGGAGTTTATGAATGCACTGCTTTCGGATCGGCTGGCACTTGCGCAGAGGAAGCAGTTTGGCTCTTCCAGCGAAAAATACGCGGAAGGCTATGAGCAGATGGACCTGTTCAATGAGGCGGAGCAGGAGGCCGATCCCAATGCAGCCGAGCCAGAGATGGAGGAGATCCATCCAAAATCTTATAAACGTAAAAAACCAACCGGAAAAAAGGAAGAGGACCTTTCCGCTTTTGAAACCACAGAAGTGATCAAACATAAATTAGAAGGAAACGACAGATTCTGCTCTGAATGTGGGACAAAATATAAAGTGGTGACTACGGAGACCGTAAAATATTTGAAATTCATCCCTGCCCGATTTGAAGTGGTGGAGGAGACCACCTATGTTTATGCCTGTCCCAAATGCGGGATGATGAAGCGCCCGCAGAAAGATCCGTCACTTCTCAAAGGCAGTGTTGCGACACCATCCCTCGTTGCCGGCATTATGAATGCGAAATATGTGAACGGGATGCCGCTTGCGCGACAGGAGAGGGAGTTCGCAAGATATAACCTGAACCTGTCAACAAAGACCATGGCTAACTGGATCATCCTGTGCGCAAAACGGTACCTGCAGCCGATCTATGACCTGATGAGGGAAGAATTCCTGCGCAGCAGATATATCCACTGTGATGAAACCCGACTCCAGGTGATCGATGAGCCCGAGCAAAAAGGGACAACCCAGAACTGGATGTGGGTGTATCTTACGGATGAATACAGCGGATCCCCACGGATGGTCCTCTTCCAATATGAAAGGACCAGGGGTGGATACCATCCGGTGGAATTCCTGGGGGATGAGTTCCGTGGCTATCTGACCTGTGATGGATACCAGGCTTACCACGGCCTCCCGGAGCAGATCACCGTGACAGGGTGCATGGCACACGCAAGGCGGCGTTTTGATGAAGCCCTGACCCCTTTAAAAAAGGGCTTTACCAAAGAACAGCTGAAAGAAACAACTGCATACCAGGCAATGGCACGGATCGGCATGCTTTATAAGATAGAGGAACT
>KE159689.1:0-527 GCA_000403415.2 Firmicutes bacterium M10-2 | reverse complement strand
CGGTCACTTCATCTACAATATCTTCGTCGGGCTGCTCACACTCAAAGTAAAAATTCGTACAGTCATAATAAAGGACCGAAGTATCGCGTTTGACGATAGAATTGCTGTACTTAAAAAGCCACGTCAGGTAATCGTCATAATTATTTTCTAAAAGGTCCATAAACCGGAGGATATGCTGGTAATCGAAATCCGGCTGCTCGTAATAGGAATCCCGGCGGTTCCATGTGGCAAGCTTGGAGCCGGGGTCGAGGACTCTTGCGTAGGTAAGGAAACGTGAGATTGTAAAGCAGTCATATGTAATTCTACGTGTGTCGGCTTTCTGGCGAAAGAATTCTTTAAGGTTAAGGTTTTTCATAATATTCTGAAGAAAGAAATATCCGATGTTGACCCAGTTGGAGGAAGAGGCTTCTTGATCGGTGTGCTTCACCTTTTCGTTAAAATCGGCAGTCAGGTTAAAAGCAACCTTTCCAACGCGGTACTCTTCATTCATTTTTCTGATTTCTTCTCTTACATAGGCTTCCGGATCG
>KE159688.1 GCA_000403415.2 Firmicutes bacterium M10-2 | reverse complement strand
TGAACTGAACAAACGGCCTAGAAAATGTTTAGGCTACAAAACACCATATGAAGTGTATTATTCGGAAACGTTGCACTTAATTTGACAATCCAAGACAAAAAAAAGCAAACATACGAATATGTCTGCTTTTGACAGAAAAAGACAAAAACTTCTTTTCAAAGAAGTGCCTTCAAACCATTATAACTTGGCAACTCTTTCAAATAAATTGAGCTCTACGCTTTCGTCTTTTTAAGCTCTGCTTCACTTTTTACACTTTTATTATGCCAAAAAGTATAAAATTTTTCATTTTCGATGATCAACATGAAACGTTTTTTTCAAACTACTCCTTTGAGTTTTGAAATTCCGTATTGCCGGTATGCAGCAAACGATTCGCATTGGCAATTCGTTGAGGACTAGGCGGATCAATCCCCTCAAGAGGATAGTCCATTCCCAGCTCTTTCCACTTATAAGCCCCCATCGTATGGTAAGGCAATACTTCTACTCGCTCTACATTGGATAAACTTTCAATAAAATGATTCAGCTTCTCCAAATATCGGTCATCGTCATTGATGGTCGGAACAAGAACATGCCGAATCCAAACCGGTTTATGGATCGAATCCAAATACTTTGCAAAACGCAAGATATTTTCATTCGTCCAGCCAGTCAATTGTTTATGCTGTTGTTGATCGATATGTTTGATGTCCAGCAAAACAAGATCTGTCACTTCCATCAGCTTTTCGATTTTTTCAAACATCTCACCCTTTTCTTCAAAAGGTTGTCCGCAAGTATCCAAAGTTGTATGAATACCCTCTTCTTTCGCAAGACGGAAAAGTTCGGTCACAAAATCAATTTGCAGCAAAGGCTCTCCGCCACTCACCGTAATGCCTCCGCTTTTCCCCCAATATGTTCGATACCTTTTTGCTTTCTGTAGCAAATTGTCCGGCAAAGTATCGCCTTCTTTAATTTTCCATGTATCGGCGTTGTGGCAAAATTTACAGCGCATTCTGCAGCCTTGCAAAAAAATCACAAAACGTACTCCCGGTCCATCCACCGAGCCAAACGTTTCGATCGAATGGATCGCACCTAAATGTTTCATTTTATTCCTTCCTTTCAAAAAGAAAAGTCCGACAAGGCCGGACCTTCTTCAGTTTATTTTTTATAAATACGCGTGGCAGGTTCTTGAAATAACATCCAATTGCTGTTCACGAGTCAAATCAATAAATTTAACCGCATATCCCGATACACGAATCGTAAAGTTCGCATATTCTTCTTTTTCAGGATGCTCCATTGCGTCATACAATTTGTCCACACCAAATACATTCACGTTCAGGTGATGTGCTCCTTGATCAAAATATCCATCCAATACATGAACCAAGTTTTCAGCACGTTCCTGCTCATCGTGACCAAGAGCCGAAGGATTCATCGTCTGTGTATTCGAAATACCATCCAATGCATATTCATAAGGCAATTTCGCCACACTATTTAATGAAGCCAGCAAGCCGTTTTGTTCTGCTCCGTAAGAAGGATTCGCTCCAGGAGAAAGCGGTTCGCCCGCCTTTCTTCCGTCAGGAAGAGCTCCCGTTGCTTTTCCGTAAACGACATTTGAAGTAATCGTCAAGATCGAAGTCGTAGGCTCTGAATCCCTGTATGTATGATGTTTGCGAATCTTGTTCATAAATTCTTTCAGCAGCCATATTGCGATTTCATCAGCACGATCGTCATCATTTCCGTATCGCGGGAAATCTCCTTCGATTTCATAATCCACAACAATTCCGTTTTCATCGCGAATTGTTTTTACTTTTGCGTATTTGATCGCACTCAGCGAATCGACCACATGCGAAAATCCTGCAATACCTGTCGCAAACGTACGACGAACATCTGTATCGATCAAAGCCATTTGGCTCGCTTCGTAATAATATTTATCGTGGAAATACTGGATCAAGTTCAAAATATTTACATACAGACCGGCTAACCAATCCATCATAATGTCATAACGATGCATGACTTCCTCGTAATCCAAGTATTCGCTTGTAATCGGCTTATATTCAGGACCTACCTGAACTTTTGTTTTTTCATCCACACCACCGTTGATTGCATACAGCAAGCATTTTGCAAGGTTGGCACGCGCTCCGAAAAACTGCATTTCCTTTCCGGTCTGGGTCGCACTGACACAACAGCAAACCGCATAGTCATCTCCCCATTCAACACGCATAACATCATCATTTTCGTATTGAACGGAACTTGTATCAATCGAAACTTTTGCAGCATACAATTTAAACGGTTCCGGCAAACGCGAAGAGTAAAGTACCGTCAAGTTCGGTTCCGGGCTCGGTCCCATGTTTTCCAACGTGTGCAAAAAGCGGAAGCAAGTTTTTGTGACCATAGAACGTCCGTCAATTCCAAGACCGGCCACATCTAACGTTGCCCATACAGGATCTCCCGAAAACAATTGATTGTAACTTGGAATACGGGCAAATTTTACCATACGGAACTTCATAGTCATATGATCGATAATTTCCTGCGCTTCTTTTTCCGTCAACGTTCCCTCTTTAAGGTCGCGTTCGAAATAAATATCGAGGAATGTCGAAATTCGTCCAACCGACATTGCCGCGCCGTTTTGTGTCTTGATTGCTGCCAAATATCCAAAATACAACCACTGAACCGCTTCTTTGGCATTTGTAGCAGGACCGGAAATATCATATCCGTAAATTGCCGCCATTTCTTTCATCGCTTTCAGCGCCTTGATCTGATCGGCAATTTCTTCCCGTTGACGAATGACATCATCTGTCATTGTACCATCTCCGCAGTACGCAAGATCCTTTTCTTTCTGTTTGATCAAAAAGTCGATTCCGTAAAGAGCGACACGACGATAATCCCCAACGATCCGTCCTCTTCCGTATGTATCAGGAAGACCCGTTACGATCTTGTTGCGGCGTGCCAAACGCATCTCCGGAGTGTATGCACTAAATACCGCATCATTGTGCGTTTTATGATATTTTGTAAAAATCTCATGAAGTTTTTCGCTTGGTTGATAGCCGTAAGTCGTACACGCCTCTTCGCTCATACGAATACCGCCATAAGGCATAAAAGCACGCTTCAACGGTTTATCCGTCTGTAGACCGACCACTTGCTCGAGATCTTTTAATGCTTCATTAATATATCCGGGACCATAAGAAGTCAAGCTCGAGACAACTTCGGTTTCCATATCCAACACGCCGCCTTTTGCGCGTTCTTCCTTTTGAAGTTTTTGAAGTTCTTTCCACAGCTGATCTGTAGCATCCGTTGGATCTTCCAAAAAAGATTCATCTCCATCATATGGAGTATAATTGTTTTGAATAAAATCACGAACATCAACTTCATCTTGCCATTTTGTTCCGTGAAATCCACGCCATTGTTCTTTCATGTGATTCCTCCTTCTCACTTTTATGACGAAATGTCAACCATCTCGTTACCTTTATAAATATACAGAGGAAACAACCTAAAGTCAACGAGGGTTAGTCACATTTAACTTAAAAAAGCCACGGTCACTCCGCAGCCTTTATTTTATTATAAGCTTCTTTGATTTGATTCAGAGCTTTTGCCAATATCGAACGAGGACACGCCACATTGAACCGCTCGAAACCTGCCCCTTCCATTCCGAAAATATACCCTTCGTCAAGCCATACATGTGCCTTATGCAACATGAAATCTTCCAGTTGATCTTTATCGAATCCAAGACTTCTGAAATCCACCCACACCAAGTACAATCCTTGCGGATCAATCACTTTGACTTCCGGCATATTCTCTGCAAAAAAATGTTTCATATAAGCAACATTGCCTTGCAAATAATCAATCAATTCATCTACCCAGCGATCTCCGTATGTATATGCAGCCATACATGCAGCTATACCGAATATATTCGGATCTGTTACACCACAGCGGTCTTTCGCATCTTCGAATTGTTTACGCAGCGTTTCATTGGCAATGAGAATATTCGAAGTCCAAAGCCCTGCCAAATTGAATGTTTTCGAAGGAGCGGTACAAATGATTGAAAAATCCTTGAAAGAAGGATCCACTTTGTAAAACGGAATATGCGCATATCCCGAATAAACGAAATCCATATGGATTTCATCGCTCACTACGATCACCCCATACTTTTGACAAATCTTACCCAACTTCAAAAGATCTTCTTTTGACCAGACAATACCTAGCGGATTATGAGGATTGCATAAGATAAACATCTTCACATCATTCTCAGCGATTTTCTTTTCAAATAAATCCGGATCCAGGGAATACTTCTCCCCGTCAAACAAAAGCGGGCATTCTACAACATATCGATCATTTTTTTTGATTGCATCATCAAAAGGATAATAGACCGGCTTCATGATCAAAATATGATCTTTTGGTTTCGTGAACGCCTGCACTGCAAGTTTTAATGTCGGAACCACACCACCGGTACAAACAATCCATTCTTTCTCGATATGAAAATCATGGCGATCTTTCATCCAGCGAACAACACAGTTCAAGTATTCATCCGTGATAATCGGATATCCGTAAATCGGATGCCCGGCCCGTTCAATAACCGCTTCGCGAATTTCCGGAAGCACCTCAAAATCCATATCCGCAACCCACATTGACACGAGCTGATCGTCATCCGTATAAGCTGCATCATACTTCGCACATCCGGTCCCTTTCCGGTTAATCACTTTATCAAAATCATACATCCTTTATTCCTCCTTCTTTTTTTAATTATACAAAAACAAAGAATCATGAAAAAGAAGTTCAAAACAAAAAGAACCATTATGATCAATTTCAATCTTTCACCAGCAATATCCGTAACATAAAAAAAAAGCTGACCGAAGTCAGCGTTCTTTACAATGATGGCGCCTGAAACAAGACTCGAACTTGTGACCTGCCGGTTAACAGCCGGATGCTCTACCGACTGAGCTATTCAGGCATTTCC
>KE159687.1 GCA_000403415.2 Firmicutes bacterium M10-2 | reverse complement strand
GGCATTGAGGAAATGCCTGAATAGCTCAGTCGGTAGAGCATCCGGCTGTTAACCGGCAGGTCACAAGTTCGAGTCTTGTTTCAGGCGCCATCATTGTAAAGAACGCTGACTTCGGTCAGCTTTTTTTTTATGTTACGGATATTGCTGGTGAAAGATTGAAATTGATCATAATGGTTCTTTTTGTTTTGAACTTCTTTTTCATGATTCTTTGTTTTTGTATAATTAAAAAAAGAAGGAGGAATAAAGGATGTATGATTTTGATAAAGTGATTAACCGGAAAGGGACCGGATGTGCGAAGTATGATGCAGCTTATACGGATGACGATCAGCTCGTGTCAATGTGGGTTGCGGATATGGATTTTGAGGTGCTTCCGGAAATTCGCGAAGCGGTTATTGAACGGGCCGGGCATCCGATTTACGGATATCCGATTATCACGGATGAATACTTGAACTGTGTTGTTCGCTGGATGAAAGATCGCCATGATTTTCATATCGAGAAAGAATGGATTGTTTGTACCGGTGGTGTGGTTCCGACATTAAAACTTGCAGTGCAGGCGTTCACGAAACCAAAAGATCATATTTTGATCATGAAGCCGGTCTATTATCCTTTTGATGATGCAATCAAAAAAAATGATCGATATGTTGTAGAATGCCCGCTTTTGTTTGACGGGGAGAAGTATTCCCTGGATCCGGATTTATTTGAAAAGAAAATCGCTGAGAATGATGTGAAGATGTTTATCTTATGCAATCCTCATAATCCGCTAGGTATTGTCTGGTCAAAAGAAGATCTTTTGAAGTTGGGTAAGATTTGTCAAAAGTATGGGGTGATCGTAGTGAGCGATGAAATCCATATGGATTTCGTTTATTCGGGATATGCGCATATTCCGTTTTACAAAGTGGATCCTTCTTTCAAGGATTTTTCAATCATTTGTACCGCTCCTTCGAAAACATTCAATTTGGCAGGGCTTTGGACTTCGAATATTCTCATTGCCAATGAAACGCTGCGTAAACAATTCGAAGATGCGAAAGACCGCTGTGGTGTAACAGATCCGAATATATTCGGTATAGCTGCATGTATGGCTGCATATACATACGGAGATCGCTGGGTAGATGAATTGATTGATTATTTGCAAGGCAATGTTGCTTATATGAAACATTTTTTTGCAGAGAATATGCCGGAAGTCAAAGTGATTGATCCGCAAGGATTGTACTTGGTGTGGGTGGATTTCAGAAGTCTTGGATTCGATAAAGATCAACTGGAAGATTTCATGTTGCATAAGGCACATGTATGGCTTGACGAAGGGTATATTTTCGGAATGGAAGGGGCAGGTTTCGAGCGGTTCAATGTGGCGTGTCCTCGTTCGATATTGGCAAAAGCTCTGAATCAAATCAAAGAAGCTTATAATAAAATAAAGGCTGCGGAGTGACCGTGGCTTTTTTAAGTTAAATGTGACTAACCCTCGTTGACTTTAGGTTGTTTCCTCTGTATATTTATAAAGGTAACGAGATGGTTGACATTTCGTCATAAAAGTGAGAAGGAGGAATCACATGAAAGAACAATGGCGTGGATTTCACGGAACAAAATGGCAAGATGAAGTTGATGTTCGTGATTTTATTCAAAACAATTATACTCCATATGATGGAGATGAATCTTTTTTGGAAGATCCAACGGATGCTACAGATCAGCTGTGGAAAGAACTTCAAAAACTTCAAAAGGAAGAACGCGCAAAAGGCGGCGTGTTGGATATGGAAACCGAAGTTGTCTCGAGCTTGACTTCTTATGGTCCCGGATATATTAATGAAGCATTAAAAGATCTCGAGCAAGTGGTCGGTCTACAGACGGATAAACCGTTGAAGCGTGCTTTTATGCCTTATGGCGGTATTCGTATGAGCGAAGAGGCGTGTACGACTTACGGCTATCAACCAAGCGAAAAACTTCATGAGATTTTTACAAAATATCATAAAACGCACAATGATGCGGTATTTAGTGCATACACTCCGGAGATGCGTTTGGCACGCCGCAACAAGATCGTAACGGGTCTTCCTGATACATACGGAAGAGGACGGATCGTTGGGGATTATCGTCGTGTCGCTCTTTACGGAATCGACTTTTTGATCAAACAGAAAGAAAAGGATCTTGCGTACTGCGGAGATGGTACAATGACAGATGATGTCATTCGTCAACGGGAAGAAATTGCCGATCAGATCAAGGCGCTGAAAGCGATGAAAGAAATGGCGGCAATTTACGGATATGATATTTCCGGTCCTGCTACAAATGCCAAAGAAGCGGTTCAGTGGTTGTATTTTGGATATTTGGCAGCAATCAAGACACAAAACGGCGCGGCAATGTCGGTTGGACGAATTTCGACATTCCTCGATATTTATTTCGAACGCGACCTTAAAGAGGGAACGTTGACGGAAAAAGAAGCGCAGGAAATTATCGATCATATGACTATGAAGTTCCGTATGGTAAAATTTGCCCGTATTCCAAGTTACAATCAATTGTTTTCGGGAGATCCTGTATGGGCAACGTTAGATGTGGCCGGTCTTGGAATTGACGGACGTTCTATGGTCACAAAAACTTGCTTCCGCTTTTTGCACACGTTGGAAAACATGGGACCGAGCCCGGAACCGAACTTGACGGTACTTTACTCTTCGCGTTTGCCGGAACCGTTTAAATTGTATGCTGCAAAAGTTTCGATTGATACAAGTTCCGTTCAATACGAAAATGATGATGTTATGCGTGTTGAATGGGGAGATGACTATGCGGTTTGCTGTTGTGTCAGTGCGACCCAGACCGGAAAGGAAATGCAGTTTTTCGGAGCGCGTGCCAACCTTGCAAAATGCTTGCTGTATGCAATCAACGGTGGTGTGGATGAAAAAACAAAAGTTCAGGTAGGTCCTGAATATAAGCCGATTACAAGCGAATACTTGGATTACGAGGAAGTCATGCATCGTTATGACATTATGATGGATTGGTTAGCCGGTCTGTATGTAAATATTTTGAACTTGATCCAGTATTTCCACGATAAATATTATTACGAAGCGAGCCAAATGGCTTTGATCGATACAGATGTTCGTCGTACGTTTGCGACAGGTATTGCAGGATTTTCGCATGTGGTCGATTCGCTGAGTGCGATCAAATACGCAAAAGTAAAAACAATTCGCGATGAAAACGGAATTGTTGTGGATTATGAAATCGAAGGAGATTTCCCGCGATACGGAAATGATGACGATCGTGCTGATGAAATCGCAATATGGCTGCTGAAAGAATTTATGAACAAGATTCGCAAACATCATACATACAGGGATTCAGAGCCTACGACTTCGATCTTGACGATTACTTCAAATGTCGTTTACGGAAAAGCAACGGGAGCTCTTCCTGACGGAAGAAAGGCGGGCGAACCGCTTTCTCCTGGAGCGAATCCTTCTTACGGAGCAGAACAAAACGGCTTGCTGGCTTCATTAAATAGTGTGGCGAAATTGCCTTATGAATATGCATTGGATGGTATTTCGAATACACAGACGATGAATCCTTCGGCTCTTGGTCACGATGAGCAGGAACGTGCTGAAAACTTGGTTCATGTATTGGATGGATATTTTGATCAAGGAGCACATCACCTGAACGTGAATGTATTTGGTGTGGACAAATTGTATGACGCAATGGAGCATCCTGAAAAAGAAGAATATGCGAACTTTACGATTCGTGTATCGGGATATGCGGTTAAATTTATTGATTTGACTCGTGAACAGCAATTGGATGTTATTTCAAGAACCTGCCACGCGTATTTATAAAAAATAAACTGAAGAAGGTCCGGCCTTGTCGGACTTTTCTTTTTGAAAGGAAGGAATAAAATGAAACATTTAGGTGCGATCCATTCGATCGAAACGTTTGGCTCGGTGGATGGACCGGGAGTACGTTTTGTGATTTTTTTGCAAGGCTGCAGAATGCGCTGTAAATTTTGCCACAACGCCGATACATGGAAAATTAAAGAAGGCGATACTTTGCCGGACAATTTGCTACAGAAAGCAAAAAGGTATCGAACATATTGGGGGAAAAGCGGAGGCATTACGGTGAGTGGCGGAGAGCCTTTGCTGCAAATTGATTTTGTGACCGAACTTTTCCGTCTTGCGAAAGAAGAGGGTATTCATACAACTTTGGATACTTGCGGACAACCTTTTGAAGAAAAGGGTGAGATGTTTGAAAAAATCGAAAAGCTGATGGAAGTGACAGATCTTGTTTTGCTGGACATCAAACATATCGATCAACAACAGCATAAACAATTGACTGGCTGGACGAATGAAAATATCTTGCGTTTTGCAAAGTATTTGGATTCGATCCATAAACCGGTTTGGATTCGGCATGTTCTTGTTCCGACCATCAATGACGATGACCGATATTTGGAGAAGCTGAATCATTTTATTGAAAGTTTATCCAATGTAGAGCGAGTAGAAGTATTGCCTTACCATACGATGGGGGCTTATAAGTGGAAAGAGCTGGGAATGGACTATCCTCTTGAGGGGATTGATCCGCCTAGTCCTCAACGAATTGCCAATGCGAATCGTTTGCTGCATACCGGCAATACGGAATTTCAAAACTCAAAGGAGTAGTTTGAAAAAAACGTTTCATGTTGATCATCGAAAATGAAAAATTTTATACTTTTTGGCATAATAAAAGTGTAAAAAGTGAAGCAGAGCTTAAAAAGACGAAAGCGTAGAGCTCAATTTATTTGAAAGAGTTGCCAAGTTATAATGGTTTGAAGGCACTTCTTTGAAAAGAAGTTTTTGTCTTTTTCTGTCAAAAGCAGACATATTCGTATGTTTGCTTTTTTTTGTCTTGGATTGTCAAATTAAGTGCAACGTTTCCGAATAATACACTTCATATGGTGTTTTGTAGCCTAAACATTTTCTAGGCCGTTTGTTCAGTTCAT
>KE159686.1:4617-5699 GCA_000403415.2 Firmicutes bacterium M10-2 | reverse complement strand
CTACTGCAGCTCTGACGCTTAAATTTATTTTTTTCTTCCAGGCTATGAAAATTTCATATCTTCCACAGCCTTTTCTTAGTATTATGGATTCCAGGAAACAGTATTCCCTTGGTTTCCTCTATTCAATTTCCAGCTTCCTTTTGAATCCCCCCTTCCTTCGAGACCTGTCTATTGTAATCGGATCTGTATGTTCTTTTTTATTCCAATGTATTCTTTCAACCTGACAGCCTGAAAGGATTCCAGTATCTTCTGATGCTTTTGTTCCATACTCAGATGCATCCCTTCCCACAATCTTCCCCATGTCTCCATTATCTGTGCAATCATGTGCCCGATCTGGATCAGGTAATAATGGTTTTTGATCCCCTGGTAGTTTTTACTGAACAAGTGCTTCAAATAATATCCCTGATTCTTTTGCGTATTAAACCCTTCATTTTCTATTTTCCAGCGCATCCGCCCCTTCTCCACCAGATCGCATACATTCTTTTTTCTCACCGGCAGACTTGTCAAAAAACAGAACGACTTTTTTTCCTCACGTTCGATTTTGCACATCCCTCTTTTTATGGTCCGTTTCAGTTCCTCACCATACTCCATCAAATTGATTTTACATCCGTTATAGTCAATCTCATTTACATAATCATACCAGTATCGGCCATTTTTTATTTTCGTTTCCTTTCGGTTCTTTTCCAAGTCTTTCAGTTTTCTATATTCCTTTCCTACTGTCGGGATACTTCCCTCCTTAAATCGGATCAGATACTGCCACCGGTATTCCCCGCATTTCCGGAAAAATGGCTCACATGCATACAGGCTGTCCGCACATAGGCAGATATTTAATCTTGGAAACTGCTTCTTCAGCTTTTCCATCAGTCTCACACCTGCTTTCCTTTCGCAGTCCTGCTTGTCCATCTCTTTCCCATCATTTTCCACAAATTCGGTCATAATACTTACTACAATCTTGGGATGCAATACCAACTTTGCCTCCAGGACATAGTAATAATTCTCGCGGTATTCTTCCGGCTTGCCTTTGTGATGGATCCGGTACATGCATTTCGGATCCAGCGGCTTACGGCTGCTGTGTAACTGGG
>KE159686.1:0-1208 GCA_000403415.2 Firmicutes bacterium M10-2 | reverse complement strand
TAATTCTCGCGGTATTCTTCCGGCTTGCCTTTGTGATGGATCCGGTACATGCATTTCGGATCCAGCGGCTTACGGCTGCTGTGTAACTGGGTCCCGTCTAAAATGATCTGCCAGTGTTTCTCTCCAATTCGCGCCCCTTGGAACGCCTTGCTCCGCAGCAGGCGGTACACCAGTTTCCAAATGACTTCCTGCAGAGATTCCGGCTCCAATTTTTCCAGATACCGGTTGATGGTCTCCCAGTAAGGGAGCTCGCGGACGGTTTCTTCCTCTGCGCATAGTTCCCAGATATTTTCAATCATGAGATCCGAATTGAATTCTTCACTTGTTTTTCTCATACTGCTGATGTAAAATATAGAAGAAAGGATACGGGTCATTAGGAGCACGGCAGACGGATAGGTAATATAGCTTTGGTTTCTGGGATCCGGCAGTTTTTTCAGCAGTGGCACCAGATCCGGGAAGTAGTGCCGGATCAGTTTTGAGAGTTCACATGCAAGCCGGAGTTTCTGTAAGTTTTCCCGGGTTTCTTTTCTCGTAACCGCTATTCTCTTTTCATGTAAAAAACCTCCTTCTTTTATGGGTGAAGATATGTTGTTGGGTTAATTACATTATCTCTCATTTTTCCATAAAATGGGAGGTTTTTTTATGATTTCCTACCTTTTTGTGATTTTAGCCAAAGTCATCAGATAATTTCTGCGTTTCTTCTATTATAATATACACAATACCCATAGAACACTCTGGTATTGGGGCCGAAAACCACCCGATTCGGATTTCTTTTTTCCGGAATTGCGCGTCAGACGGATATCTCATTAAAACTTAAAGTACGCCTGATCCGTAAAGAAACTTTTCCATAGATCATTTGGGAATGTCTGACAATCAATGACAGTAGCAGACCATATCCCCTGTTTCGAATGCTATCCTAAATGAAAATGGGGATTCCCTTTATCCAGATGAATGATTTGTCCCATGTTTGATCTCCCTTGCCGGAACAGATGCTTTTTAAGTGAGCAACATATGAAACAGCCCCTGGTGTTTCATGGCTCATCTTTTTGTTCCATCCAACAGCTCTTTTATCCTGAGTGCGAAGAAAAAATTTCCCGCCTCTTTACCAAACCGTCTTAATGTCTTTAAATTACGTATGATTTCAAAACAAAAAATATTTAAGCGTCGGAGCTGTTAATTCTCGCGGTATTCTTCCGGCTTGCCTTTGT
>KE159685.1 GCA_000403415.2 Firmicutes bacterium M10-2 | reverse complement strand
TTACTTTTTTTCTTCTTTTTTCGAAAAGGAAGGTTGCGCTGTTCTCAACGCTCGTTTATATTACCTCTTTCTTCTTCGTCTGTCAACTGTTTTATTTGATATTTTTTACTTTTTTTAGAGGACAAAAAAATTCATGATTTCTTAAAAGAAACCATGAATCATTTCTCAAAACATTTTCATTATATCGTTATATGTCGCAAATAAGAAAATTCCAATTAATAATACAAAACTTGCCAGTATGACATTTTCCACTATCCGTTCGTTGATCTTCTTCCGCGTGATTCGCTCGATAAGAAGGATTAATACACGTCCACCATCCAATGCGGGAATCGGCAATAAGTTAAAGATCCCGATATTAAGCGAAATCAGTGCAAACAACGATAAATAAGACATAAGACCTAATTGTGTGGTTTTTTGAGTTAAATTCAAAATTCCTACCGGACCCGAAAGATTTTCATATCCTTTTCCTTTGACCAGTTGCCCAAGTGATCGAAAAATCGACATTCCCGAATCGATCATATCATCCCAACCGGCCTTAAACGCTTCATACCAAGCAATCGGTCGGGCATATGAAGTTGCAATTGAACCAATTTCATAAGTTTGCGTTTCCTTGTTGTAGTTCGGCGTTATTTTTAACTCCATTGTTTCCTCTCCGCGGCGAATCGTATATGTACTTTCTGTTGGGTTATATTGTATAAATTCAATTACATCATATTGCCTTGCCGGTGTAATACTTTCACTTCCGTTAACCACTTTGATGATTTCATCATCTTTTTGCAATCCGGCTTTTTGAGCTGGTGAATTCTCCACCACCTCATAAACAATTGGTTTGGCATCTTCTACTACATACCCTCTTGCCATCGCTAAACCGGTAAACAAACCATATGCTAAAATGAAATTCATAGTCACTCCGGCTAACATAATAACAACTTGTTTCCAGACTGAAATATTATTCAACTTTCTCTCATTTGGAACGTTTTTCAGCCAATCATCTTCTTCATCTTGACTTCCATCTTGTTCTCCGGCCATCATAACATATCCGCCAAACGGAATCGCCCGAACAGAAAAAGTTGTTTCCTTACCTTTTTTTTGATATAAAGCCGGTCCCATCCCAATAGAAAATTCATTACAGTAGACTCCGAATTTTTTAGCCATTATAAAATGGCCAAATTCATGGATTACTACAATTATGCTAAGCATAAATAAAAATGCAATTATTCCGATAATAAGATTCATTCTTCAGATCCCCCTTTATTTCAATGATTTTATATCAAAAAAAGATGAAATAATACCCCAAAAACAAGAATATTGATCAGCAATGAATCTACACGATCCAGTACTCCTCCGTGTCCCGGAAGTAAATCGGAAAAATCTTTAATTTTATAATTTCTTTTTATCGCACTAAAACAAAGGTCCCCAACTTCAGCAAAAATCGGACATAACAAGCACAATAAAACAATCACAATCGTATTTAATTGTGCCCAATAAAGAGAACTTAAAGCCATGCTGATAACGGCACCGGAAATAATTCCTCCAAAAAATCCTTCCCAGCTTTTTTTAGGAGAAATCCGTGGATTCATCTTGTGTTTTCCAAACGCTCGTCCGATAAAATAAGCTCCTGTATCTGATCCGTATGTTGCAAAAACAATCGTCCATAAATACATATGATTTGCAATAATTTCTCCCATAGAGCAGTAGAATAGAGAAAACAATACAAAAAATACAATCAAAGAATTCGATTCATTCACTGAAATCGATTCAAAGAATATCGGCAATGCCCAAAAAAACATGATAAAACATGCATAAAATACAAAAACCCATTGTGATGGAACAAACCGTGAAGCCAGTACTCCTACAACTTCAATTGGCAAAAGCCAGATCCATTTTGAAAAATCAGGCAGGATTCGTAACCATTCCCAGCATCCGGCCACCACAATAAATAAAGCTAACAACTCCAATGGCCATCCGCCGTAAATGATCGGAAATGCAACCACTAATATAATAAGCAAGGCCGTTAGAATCCTCGTTTTCATTTTAAGCCTCCAAAGCGGCGATCTCTTTGATCGTATTCTTTGATGCAAAGAGCGAATTGTTCTTCATCGAAATCCGGCCAAGCCACCGATGTGAAAATCAATTCCGCATAGGCAATCTGCCATAAAAGGAAATTTGAAATCCTTTCTTCTCCGCTTGTACGAATTAAAAGGTCAACATTTTCAGGAATAAATAAATAACTCGAAAATTCTTCTTCGGAAAGATCATTTTCTCTTTCCTTATTCAATACTTCGCAAGCATATTTTTTAATTCCTAAAACGATTTCTCTTCTTGCGCCATAATTGATCGCAATACAAAGTTCCAGTCCGGTATTCTTTTTTGTTTGATCTACAGCTTTCCGAATCACTTTTTGAGTTTCCTTCGGAAAACGTTCGAGTTCTCCCGCAAAAGTGACTCGAATATTCTTTTCCATCAATTCATTGATAAACTTTGAAAAGAAAATTCCCGGTAATTTACACAAATAAGAAATTTCATCTTCTGGTCGTTTCCAGTTTTCTGTTGAAAATGCATATAAAATCAGTTTTTTTACATGAAGTCGATTTGCTTCTAGGGCAATCGTACGAATTTGATCCGCGCCCTTTTTATGTCCCGCGGTTCTCGGCAAACCTTTTGCTTTTGCCCACCGCCCATTTCCATCCATTATAATTGCTACCGTTTCAGGTACATTCATCGCTATTGTCGATATACGTAAGAGTATACTTTTCCTTTCCATTTTAGAATACTCGAAATTAGAACGCTCGTGTTATTCTTTTGCTACAAATAACAGAAAAACCCAATAAAATTGGGTCTATACATTTAAGATCTCATTCTTTTTCTCCGTAGCGATCTTATCTACTTCTTTAATGAATTTATCCGTTAACTTTTGTGCGTCATTTAACAACTCTTTTGTGATATCTTCACTGATTTCTTTATCTTTTTTTAATGCATCATTACAGTCGCGACGAACATTACGAATCGCCACTTTGCATTCTTCCGCATATTTTTGAGCATCTTTTGCAAGCTCTTTACGACGATCCTGCGTCAATTGAGG
This sequence comes from Firmicutes bacterium M10-2, assembly GCA_000403415.2. Classification (GTDB taxonomy): domain Bacteria; phylum Bacillota_I; class Bacilli_A; order Erysipelotrichales; family Erysipelotrichaceae; genus Dubosiella. Next base: position 13,694 of record KE159685.1, on the reverse strand, counting down.
AACCAAAATACGAATTTGATCTGCTTCGGCTTGCGGATTTAAGCCAAGGTTTGCAGCCTGAATAGCGTGAGCAATTGCTTTCACTGTCGAACGATCATAAGGTTTGATCACTAGTTGTGTTCCTTCAACAACAGAAATTCTCGCAATTTGATTGATTGGAGTTGGTTCTCCGTAATAATCTACACGAACTCGATCTAAAATTTGCGAATTTGCACGTCCAGTACGAATTGTTGCCAAATTTTCTTCTAAATTTTCGATCGCGCTCATCATTTTTAATTCCGCTTTTTCTAAATGTTCACTCATAAATTTTCTCCTTATTGTTTTGAAATTACTGTTCCATCCACTTTTTGTTCCACAGCCTTTAGGATATTGCCTTCTTCATTCATGTTGAATACAACAAGATCGATATTATTATCCATACACATGCTAATTGCAGTAGAATCCATCACTTGTAAACCCTTGTTCAATACATCCATATAGGATAAATGATCAAATTTTTTTGCTTCAGGATTTTTCTTCGGATCGGAATCATATACTCCATCTACTCCATTTTTCGCCATCAAAATCACATCAGCATCAATTTCAGAAGCACGAAGAGCAGCCGTTGTATCCGTACTAAAATATGGAGATCCGGTTCCAGCGCCGAAAATCACGATTCTTCCTTTTTCCAAATGACGCAACGCACGACGCAAAATATAAGGTTCTGCGACTTTTTGCATCTCCACAGCCGTCTGCACTCTTGTATCCACATCCTCTTGCTCTAAGGCGTTTTGAACAGCAATTGCGTTGATCACTGTTCCAAGCATTCCCATATAATCTGCTTGAGAACGATTCATTCCCATTTCGGCCATCATTTTTCCGCGAATAAAATTTCCTCCGCCAACAACAATTGCCAATTCGACACCAGTTTCTTTTACTTTCTTCAATTCTTTTGCAAGACGTTTCAACACTTTAGGTTCCAGAGCATTTTCGTCCGAAGAAAGAGCTTCTCCGCTTAATTTTAATAAAACTCGTTTATACATAAATACAAGCTCCTTTAATTTTTCGTATCAATTATACTAAAGATTAGAAAGAAATGAAAGGGCCATAAAGCAAGGCCCTTTCATAAGCGAGAACAATAATCAATCTTTCATCAATAAAACCATCACGGCTTTTTGAGCATGCAAGCGATTTTCAGCTTCTTCAAAAATTTCATCTGCATGTTCCTCAAACACTTTTTCGGTAATTTCCTGTTCACGATATGCAGGCAAGCAATGAAGCACCATCGCATCTTTCTTCGCGGCTTTCATTAGCTCATCATTTACTTGATATGGTGCAAATGCAATTTTTCGAATCTCTTTTTCTTCTTCCATTCCCATACTTGCCCATGTATCGGTAATTACGACATCTGCGTCTTTTACAGCTTCGATCGGATCTTCAGTCCAAGTAAAGCAATCATATTCACTTGCAAAATCCATCACGATTGGATCAGGCATATATTGTTTTGGAGTAGCTACAGCCACTTCCATACCCATTTTCAAACCACCGACAATCAAAGAATTCGCCATATTATCGCCATCCCCTAAATAAACCATTTTCAGGCCTTTTAAAGATCCATAATGTTCTCTAATCGTCATTAAATCCGCAAGAACCTGACAAGGATGAGAAAAATCTGTCAACCCATTAATCACAGGAATACTTCCGTATTCCGCAAGATCCTCCACTTCCTTTTGATCAAAAGTACGGATCATGATCGCGTCCAAATAACGCGATAAAACACGTGCGGTATCTTGAACCGGTTCTCCTCGTCCGATTTGCAGATCTCTGGCAGAAAGAAATAAGGCTTGGCCGCCCAATTGATTCATTCCGGTTTCAAACGAAACACGTGTTCTTGTACTTGCTTTTTGAAAAATCAATCCGATTGATTTTCCAACTAAATACGGATGAGCAATTCCGTGCTTTTTTTCATATTTCAACTGATCAGCAAGATCGAGGATCTGAGTGATCTGTGCAGTGCTGAGATCAAGCATTTTCAATAAATGTTTCATGATTCAAATACCTCCCGTAATATATTGACTGCATCATCAATTTGCTTTTTTGTAATAACCAAAGGTGGCAAAAGCCGAATGGTGTTTGTTCCCGCCTTTAACACTAATAAATGGCGATCCATACACTTCTCGATCAATTTTCCGATATTTTTTTCATCCACTTCGATTCCGATCATCAAACCGATTCCTCGAATATCCTTGATCTGATTGGATTCGATTGTTCTTAATTGATCTTGAAAATATTGTCCTTTTTCTTGGACCTCATTTAAAAATTCCGGAGTATCTACAATCGATAAAACAGTTTTTGCACTCGTTGTTGCCAACGGATTTCCGCCAAATGTTGTTCCATGATCGCCGGCCTTTAAGACTTCGGACGTTTTTTCATTTGTTAAAATTCCACCAATCGGAATCCCCCCGCCAAGACCTTTTGCCATGGAAACAATGTCCGGTTCGATTCCGTAATTTTGATAGCAAAATAACTTTCCTGTCCGACCGATTCCAGTCTGAACTTCGTCAACAAGCAATAAAAGATCATTTTCTTTACAATAAATTTCCAAATCTTTTACGAAATTCTGATCCAGCGGACGAACACCGCTTTCTCCTTGAATCAACTCCACCATGATTCCGCATGTTGTTTCATCGACTTTTTCTTTTACAGAATCCAGATCATTGATCTTAAAATAATCAAATCCTGTTGTGAACGGGAAAAAATATTGGTGAAATTTTTCTTGTCCTGTCGCTTCTAAGGTTGCAATCGTACGACCATGAAATGAATTATGCAAAGTTAAAATCTTCGTACGATCCATTCCGTACTTCATTTGCGAATATTTACGTGCTGTCTTAATCATGGCTTCGTTTGCTTCCGCACCTGAATTTGCGAAAAACGCACGTTTCATTCCAGTCGATTGACATAAATGTTTTGCTGTTTCGATCATTGGAGCGGTATAGTACAAATTGCTGACATGTATTAAAGACGCCACTTGATCCTGAAGCGCCTTTGTCAAAACCGGATGTGCATGTCCTAAGCAATTAACACCGATTCCACTTGTAAGATCCAAATATTTATTCCCATCGAGATCATATAAATAGCATCCATCCCCATGATCGAGCGAAAGATCAAAACGACCATATGTCTGCATTACATATTGACTTTCATCTTGTTTTAATTGTGTATGTTCCATAATGCTTCCTTCCTTTTAACTAAACATCGTCCCGATACCAGTATCGCTTAGCAATTCGATCAAAACAGAATGAGGGATTCGCCCATCTAAAATGCTCGCTTTTTCTACTCCTTGGCGAACTGCTTCCACACAGCATTCCACTTTTGGAATCATTCCGCCAGAAATAATTCCTGACATGACCAAAGGCGGAACTTGAGAAACTTTCAATCGTCGAATTAAGGTATCTGGATCGTTAGGATCTTTCATCAATCCCGGTACATCTGTTAATAAAATTAGCTTTTTTGCATGAAGAGCACTGGCAAGTTTGCTTGCAGCCGTATCTGCATTGATATTGTAAGTTGAATTTTCATGCATCCCGGTCGCAACACTTGATACGACAGGAATATATCCTTTTTCAATCACATCCAAGACAATTTTCGGGTCTACACTAACAATTTCCCCAACATATCCATATTCAATCTTTGTTTCATCTTTGTGTGGAAGAGCGCGAAACAATCCACCATCCATTCCGGATAATCCAACACCCAATCCATCAAACAATGCAACAAGATCTTTATTCACTTTTCCGCAAAGGACCATTTGAACAATATCCATTGTTTCTTTGTTCGTTATCCGCAAACCATTTTCAAAACGTGAAGGGATTTTTACTCGATTCAACATTTGAGAAATGTCTGGTCCGCCTCCATGGACTAGCACGACATGAATTCCAACAAGATGCAGCAATAAAACATCTTGAATTACTGCTTTTTTCAGATTTTCATCAATCATGGCGTTTCCACCATATTTGATCACAATAATCTGATCATGATATTCACGAATATACGGAAGAGCCTCGATTAAGACACCGGCACGATCTATAGCTATCATGATCGATAATCTCCATTGATCTTGACGTAATCATACGTTAGATCACATCCCCAGCAAGTACACTGCTCATCACCGCTATGTAAATTAATAAAAATAAAGACTTCATCTTGCGATAAAATTTGCGTTGCTTTTTCTTCCGAAAATTCAATTCCTTTTCCATTCAAACAAACTTCGATTTTTCCTTCACTGGAAGAAAAAACAACATCGACAAGAGTTGGATCAAATTCAGCTCCGGAATATCCCATAGCGCATAAAATTCGTCCCCAATTCGCATCATGACCAAACATGGCAGCTTTCAGCAAGGAAGAAGAAACGACCGATTTCGCCAATATTTCTGCCTGTTGTTCGCTTGATGCCTGCTTTACAGTACAAGTAATCAGGCGGCTTGCACCTTCTCCGTCTTTTGCGATTTTAATAGCAAGCTGTTCCATAACTTGATGTAAAGCCTTTTTAAATGTATTCAGATCCTCGCCTTCATCTGCAATCATAGGATTATCAGCTTGGCCGTTGGCCATCACGATACACATATCATTAGTAGAAGTATCTCCATCGACACTCACTCTGTTAAATGTCTTAGTCGTATTCTCCAGCAATACTTTTTGAAGAAGATTTCCTTCGATTGTGCAATCTGTCAAAATAAACGCCAGCATCGTTCCCATATTAGGATGAATCATTCCGGAGCCCTTGCAAATCCCAAGCAATGAAATTTCTTTTCCTTGGATTTTTGTCTTTAAAGATACAATCTTTTCCCTTGTATCGGTTGTCATAATCGCTTTGGCAGCCAGTTCGATATTTTTTTCGAATTTTATCGATTGGATATTTTTTTCAATGCGATCAATAGGCAATTCGACTCCAATTACGCCAGTCGAAGCAACAAGCACTTGGTTTGCGGGAAGATTTAGCAATGAAGCCGCTGCAGCTTGTTCTTTTTTTGCGTTGATCATCCCATTTGGAGCACATGCATTCGCATTCCCCGAATTTACAATAATTGCTTGTGCTTCATGATTCTTCAAAACTTCTTTATCCAGCAAAAGCGGATCGGCTTTTACTCTGTTTTTTGTGTATACAGCACCGACTTGACACACTGTATCCGAGTATAAGATTGCCACATCATCTTTTGATTGTTCGCTTCGAATCCCGCAATGACAAGCCCCTGCGAAAAAACCTTTTGGTGTTTCCATTCCTTTCCTTCCTTCCTGTTATCTCAAACCTTTATATTCTTCAATACCGAGCATCAAATTCATATTTTGAATCGCTGCTCCGCAAGCTCCTTTACCTAAATTGTCAAACACTGCGCTGACGATACATGCTTCTGCATTCCCATTAACATAAATTTTTAAACGATCACTGTCTTTCATTTCATTGGCAGAGATCATTGAGGCCTCTCCATCTACGACTTCTATATTGAGCTCCTGCTGATATGCCGTTTGATAAACATTTAAAAGAGCTTCTTTATTCGCTTCCACCTGAATACTGACAATCATTCCATTGTAGTAATCATCTACGATCGGATTAAACAATGGCTCTTTTGCCAAACCGCAAATTTTTTTCATTTCAGGTAAATGTTTATGATCCATAGATAAGCCATAAATTCTCGGTGCATACAACTCATTCGTTTTTTGATTTTCGTATTGCTGGATCATCTTTTTTCCGCCGCCTGAATATCCGGTCAGCGAAAAAGCGTGAATCCTCTGGGATTTATCAAAAATGTTGGCTTGAATAAGAGGATAAACAATAGATATGAATCCGGTTGCATGACACCCTGGATTCGCTACATATTTTGCTTGGCGAATTTTTTCTCGATGGGCTTTTGAAAGTTCCGGGAACCCATATGTCCACACGGTTCGATGAGCTGTTGAAGCATCGATAATTTTTGTATTGCTTCCTTGCGCAAGTTCAACTGCTTCGATAGCCGCTTGATCCGGCAGACAAAGGAAAGAAAGATCCGCTTCTTCAAAAAGTTTTTTTCTTTCTTTCTGGTCTTTCCGTTTTTCTTCATCAATCAGCAGCAGTTCTATATCATCACGATTTTTTAAACGTTCGTAAATTTGCAACCCGGTCGTTCCTGCTTGTCCATCGATATATACTTTAGGCTTCTTCATACATTTCCTTCCTGTTTTCGATAAAAGACTCTATCGATTGTATTTGTCTTTCAACCGAATTTTTGGATGGTCCACCGTAAACTTTTCTTGATTCTACACAGTTCATGAGGTCCAGAGCCTCGTAAATATCATTTTCAAAAAGAGGATGAAATTGTTGGTATTGCTTTAAGCTCACCTCATTTAATGTTTTATTGTTTTCAACACACCAAGCAACAATTGTTCCGCTGATCTTATAAGCATCTCGAAATGGTATTCCTTTTTTTGTCAGATAATCTGCGCAATCTGTCGCATTCAGAAAACCTTCTTGAGCCGCTTTAAGCATATTTTCTTTATACAATGTCATCGTTTCGAACATTGGCGGAAGTACATCTAAGCACATCTTGACTGTATCGACAGCGTCAAACAGAGCTTCCTTATCTTCCTGCATATCTTTGTTGTAAGCCAATGGAAGTCCCTTTAATGTGACAAGAATCGATTGAAGATCCCCAAATACACGCCCTGTCTTTCCTCGAACTAATTCGCAAATATCTGGATTTTTCTTTTGCGGCATAATGCTCGATCCTGTAGCATAGGCATCGCTTAATTCGACAAATTTAAATTCCCATGAACACCAGGCAATGACTTCTTCGCTCAGACGAGAACAATGCATCATCAAGATAGACAGATCACTCAAAAGCTCAACTACATAATCTCGATCACTTACCCCGTCCAGCGAATTATCGCAAGGTTTTCTAAATCCTAATAATTTTGCGGTTTGTTCCCTATTGATTGGATAAGTTGTTGTTGCTAAAGCGCCGCTTCCCAACGGGCATTCATTCATCAATTCGATCGTATTTTCAATCCGTGTCACATCTCTTCTGAACATATTGGTGTAAGCCATAAGCAAATGTCCGAAAGTGATCGGCTGGGCCCGTTGGAGATGAGTATACCCAGGCATGATCGTTGTTGTGTTTTCTTTGGCAATTTTCGTCAACACTTCAATAAGACGAAGAAGTCCTTTTAAAATTTGCTGTGCCTGATTTTGGGCATAGAGCCGAACATCCAAAGCGACTTGATCGTTACGGCTTCGTCCTGTATGAAGTCGCTTTCCGGCATCACCGATCTTTTCTGTTAAAAGTTGTTCTATACACATATGGATATCTTCATATTGAGTCGTGAATTCAATTTCATGCGCATCCATATTTTTCAGAATTTCCCGCAGTCCTTCATGAATCTTTTCTTTATCCTCTTTTGAAATGATTCCTTGATCGCTTAACATTTGCGAATGTGCGATGGATCCTTGAATATCATAAGGATATAAGCGATAGTCGAAAAGAATTGATGAGTTAAAATCATTCACTGTTTGATCTATTTCTTTGGTAAACCTTCCGGCCCACATTTTCATATTCGAATCCTCCGATCATTCAACACTCGTAAAATGTTTTCCTGTTTTTTCAAAAAGATCTTGGTCTTGAAGTGCTCTTACTTTTAACGGCAATCCGAATAAATTAATGAATCCTGCTGAATCCGATTGATCATAACAATCATCTTCATCAAATGTTGCCATTCCTGCCGAATACAACGAATATGGAGAAGTTACCGAAGCCGGAATGATATTTCCTTTATAGAGTTTCAGTTTTACATCCCCTGTTACTGTTTTTTGGGTTTCGTTTACAAAAGCTGTCAACGCTTTTCTGAGCGGTGTATACCACAATCCGTTATAAACAAGCTCTCCAAACTTTAAAGCCACAAGTTCTTTATAATGCTTTGTTTCCTTATCAAGCGTAATTTCTTCCAGTTTATTATGGGCCGCATAAAGAATAGTTCCTCCCGGTGTTTCATATACTCCTCTTGATTTCATGCCAACCAATCTGTTTTCTACGATATCAAGAATTCCGACCCCGTTTTCTCCACCGACTTTATTCAACACTTCGATTAAGGCTACGCTATCCATTTCTTCTCCGTTGATCGAAGTTGGCTTTCCTTCTTCAAAATGAATCGTAACATAAGTAGGATGATCGGGAGCTTGTTCCGGAGACACTCCTAATTCAAGGAAACCTTCTGTATTGATTGGTGCCTCATTCGCTGGATCTTCCAAGTCTAAACCTTCATGTGACAAATGCCACAAATTCTTATCTTTGGAATAGTTCGTTTCTTTATTGATCTTTAACGGAATATTATGTTCTTCGGCATAAGCGATTTCTTTTTCACGCGAGTTTAATTCCCAAAATCTCCACGGTGCAATGATGTCCATATCAGGAGCAAATGATTTGATGGCTAATTCGAAACGAACTTGATCATTTCCTTTTCCGGTGCATCCATGACAAATAGCATCGGCTCCTTCCGCTTTGGCAATTTCTACAATTCGTTTTGCAATCAATGGTCTGGCAAATGATGTTCCTAATAAATATTGTTCATACGTTGCCCCTGCTTGAATGGTCGGAATAATATATTCATCTACAAATTCTTTTGTCAGATCTTCGATATACAATTTAGAGGCACCTGTTTTCAATGCTTTTTCTTCTAATCCTTCAAGTTCTCCGGCTTGTCCAACATTTCCCGATACAGCAATAACTTCGCAATTATAATTTTCCTTCAACCATGGAATCAAGACAGATGTATCCAAGCCTCCCGAATAAGCTAATACGATTTTCTTATATGTTTTATTTGGTTTTGTATTCATGTTGCTCTCCTCTACTTTCTTTTCTCTCTGTAATTCTCTAAAAATTTTTCCCTTTTCGGTCAACGTTCATACGAACCACCTCCCATGTTCCCACAAAAAAAGTCCTTTTCATAGAAAAGGACGATTGACCGCGGTACCACCTTTATTCTTTCCAAATGGAAAGCCCTCGACCCTTTAACGCGGGGAACGGGATATACTCAAGCTTCGTATATCCACTCCAAGACACGTTCTGTATGGAGTTTCTACCACCTTACACCATCTGTGGCTCGCTTTAAGACCTTTTCATACATACTACTTCTTTTCATTGCTTTTACTTATATTTCATGATTATACACTTTGTGTAAATTTGTTTCAACTATTTTTTCATTGATTTACATTTATTATTAAAAAAAACACATCTTTCGATGTGTTTCTTATTTACCCTTTAATTTGAGCCATTACTTCTTCAGCGAAGTTTTCTTCTTTCTTTTCGATACCTTCACCGGCAGCAAAACGTACGAATGTTACAACTTCTGCTTTATTGCTCTTCAAGAAGTTTGCAACTTTTTCTTTTGGATCCTTGAAGTATTCTTGATCCATCAAGCATTGATCCTTAAAATGTTTTGAAACTTTACCGTTCAAAATACCGGCAAGCACTTTTTCCGGTTTGCTAGCCATTGCAGGGTCAGCAGCCATGATTTGCTGTTGAAGATTCCGTTCATGTTCTACAACTTCTGCCGGAACATCTTTTTGAGAAATGTAAGTAGGATTCATACTTGCTACTTGCATAGCCATATCTTTTGCAACTTCTTGATCCCCGCCTTTTAATACGACGAGTGCAGAAATCGATCCACCCATGTGCATGTAAGTTCCGAAAATTTCTTCTTCTGTTTTTTCAACGATCGCAAAACGACGGAAAGTAATTTTTTCTCCGATCGTAGCCGTTGCGTTTGTGATCAATTCTTCAATCGTGCCATTTGGTGTTGCAATCGCAAGAACTTCTTCATTATTTGCTGGTTTTTCTGTAACAACTGCAGCTGCAATCGTATCGATCAAATCCAGAAATTGTTCGTTTTTAGAAACAAAATCCGTTTCTGAGTTGACTTCGACAACAGCACCGATATTTCCATCCACTACTACACGAGTTAAACCTTCGGCAGCAATGCGGCCTTCTTTTTTAGCTGCTTTACTGATTCCTTTTTCACGAAGCCAGTCAACTGCTTTTTCGATATCGCCATCACATTCTGTCAAGGCTTTTTTGCAGTCCATCATTCCCGCACCGGTTTTTTCACGCAATTCTTTTACTTGTTTTGCACTAATTGCCATTCTCGTTTCCTCCTGATCTTATTATATATAATTATGCTTCAGTTTTTTTAGGAGCAGGTGCCGCTTTAGCATCTTGCGCCCCTTGGTTTGTTCTAGGAGCATTTGTCCGATTTCCATTGTAAGGACGACGGTTCTTACGATCGAAATTACGTTTACGGCGTTCTTCATTTCTTTGACGACGACGTCTTTCGTTTTCTGCGATTTGCGCTTCGACATTACGGATAACATCATCCATTGTTACATCATCTGTTGTATCATCCAAGTATGCCATTTCAAGCAATCCGCCTTTTGCATCAACAATTGCATCGGCCATGATTGTAGTAATCAATTTTACAGAACGATTTGCGTCATCATTTGAAGCAATCGGATAATCTGCATCTTCTGGATCACAATTTGTATCCAACATTGCAAATACAGGGATACCGAGTTTCTTAGCTTCAGCAATCGCATTGTGTTCTTCTTTTGGATCAATGATGAAGATTGCATCCGGCAATTTCTTCATTTCTTTGATACCGCCAAGAGAAGCTTCCAATTTTGCTTTTTCTTTCATGATCTGGGCTTGTTCTTTTTTTGTATAAACTTCAAGTTTTCCACTTGCTTCCATTTCTTCGATTTCAACAAGACGTTTTACACGTTTTTGGATCGTACGGAAGTTTGTTAACAATCCTCCCAGCCAACGTTTATTAACATAGAATGAACCTGAACGAAGAGCTTGTTCTTCAATCGTTTCGGAAGCTTGTTTCTTTGTTCCTACAAACAATACTTTTCCGCCATTTTCACTAATTTGTTTCAATGCGTTGTATGCATCTTCGATTTGTTTTTGCGTTTGGTTCAGATCCACGATATACACTCCGTTACGGCTAGTGTAAATATACGGTTTCATTTTCGGATTCCAACGACGAGTTTGATGTCCGAAATGTACACCGTTTTCCAACATTTTTTTAATTGATACGATTTGTGACATTTTATAAGTCCTACCTTTCCGTTTTTCCTCCATCACTTCCAACGAAAGCAACACGAATCGTGCACGGGCAATCGAATTCATGATGTGCGAATTTGCGCACTCGCGCTTTCCTATTATAGCAATCCTCTTCCAATCTTTCAATTATTAAAATCGATTTCTTCGTTCGCTAAAGGATGACTACGATCATACGCTTCCTGCACTTTTTTCAAAGATACATGCGTATATATTTGAGTCGTAGAAATCGAAGCGTGGCCCAACAGTTCTTGCACTATTCGAATATCGGCTCTGTTATCCATCAAATGAGTTGCAAACGAATGGCGAAACATGTGAGGATGAACTTTCATCGCAAAACCAATTTGATCGGCATGCTTCTGCATCACATATTGCACTCCTCTTGTCGTCATCCTAGTGCCTCGATTCGATAAAAAAACCGCTTCTTGTCCATCTTTGGCATACATCATCCAATATCGCAGTTTATATTCTTCCAACAAAGGTTTAAGAGAATGATAAAAGGGAACAATTCTTTCTTTATCACCTTTCCCAATTACATGAACGATCAAAGAATTGAGATCAATCTGTGCCCAAGTCAAATTCACAACTTCACTGACACGAAGTCCGGAAGCATACATCAAAGTGAACATTGTCTTATCGCGAAGTTCATTCAATTTGGAACAATCATAACTATTTAAAAACTGCTTTATTTCATGAAGAAATAAAAATTCTGGAATTTTTCGTTTATTCCCAGTCAGCTTGATTCCTTCCATCGGATTATTTTGTATACCTATATATTGATTGAGATATCGAAAAAACGAACGATAAGTTGATAGTTTTCGATTGATTGTTGCATCACTTGCATACTTATTAGGATCAAGTATTCGAAGTTCTCCGATAAACTCCATAAATTGATTGCGCTGTACCGATTCAAAATCTTTAATTTGTTTTCTTTTCATAAATTCGAGCAATTGATCAAGATCGTGTCCGTAAGCTTCAACTGTTTTTTCAGATCCGGAATTCGTTCGATAAATAAAATCTAAAAATTTGTCAATAAGCTCATTCATCATATTCCTCTTTTATTTCCTCAATGCGAGCAAGAGCCTGTGCCGCTAATTTTTCTTTTCTCTCCCTTTTTTTATATCGTTCTTTAGCGTACATGATCCCGAAATTTGCATTCATCGGCTGAAAATGATTTGAATCACAATGAGTAATATAATAGGCTTGAGAACCCATCACACATGTATTTCCAAATTTAATACATTCTTTTCCTTCCAAATACCGACTCATATTGATACCGGCAATCAACCCACTTGCCGCACTTTCCACATATCCTTCTACACCGGTCATTTGACCTGCAAAAAATAAATCTGCACGCTGTTTCGTTTGATATGTTTCCTGCAACACTTTCGGAGAATCCAGATATGAGTTTCTGTGCATCACTCCATATCGAGTGATCACTGCATTTTCAAGTCCCGGGATCAAAGAGAACACACGTTTTTGTTCCGGCCATGTCAAATGAGTTTGAAAACCCACAATATTGTAAAGTGAGCCGGCGACATTGTCTTGGCGTAATTGGACGACCGCAACCGGATGTTCTCCATTTTTTTCAAGACCAACAGGCTTTAAAGGACCAAACAATAAAGTTTGTTTTCCTCTGCGAGCCATTTCTTCAACAGGCATGCATCCTTCAAAATATATTTCTTCGAAATCATGAAGATGAGCGCATTGAGCATGAATGAGCGCATCATAAAAACGATCAAATTGTTCCTGATTCATAGCACAATTGATATAGCTTGCTTCTCCTTTGTCATATCGAGATTTAAAATACGCTTTTGAAAAATCAATAGAATCTTTTTCAATGATAGGTGCTGCTGCATCAAAAAAATGGAAAGGTGATTCCCCTGTAAATTTTTGAATTTCCTTTGCCAACATTTCACTTGTCAATGGACCCGATGCAATAATTGCAGGACCTTTCGGAATCATAGTAATTTCTTCGGTATGAACCGTAACATTGGGATGTTCTTTTAATTGCTCGGTAATATATTGCGAAAATTGATATCGATCTACCGCAAGTGCACTGCCCGCTGGAACTTGAGTCATATCCGCAGCTCTCATAATTAAAGAATCGAATTTTCTCATTTCTTCTTTCATAATTCCCACAGCATTGTTGAGTGAATTAGACCGCAAAGAATTTGAACATACTAGCTCCGCAAAGCCATCCGTAGAAAATGCCGGAGGATATTTAATAGGGCGCATCTCATATAGATCGACATGAATCCCTCGTTTTGCACATTGCCATGCCGCCTCACTTCCCGCAAGGCCTGCGCCAATGATCGTCACACTTTTATTGTTCATACACTAAACCTCATTTCTACAAAAAAAGACCATTCGGCCTTATTCTACCATGATAAATAAAAAAAAGACCCGGCAACGTGCTATTTTCGCAGGCGCAAGGCCAACTATCGTCGCCGCTGGGGTGCTTAACTGCTGAGTTCGGAATGTATTCAGGTGTCTCCATCCCGCCTTCGTCACCGGATCTTCTTTTGCTCGATCCCTCAAAACCGACATCCACTCTTCTCTCTTACACTTCTT
>KE159684.1 GCA_000403415.2 Firmicutes bacterium M10-2 | reverse complement strand
TAACATCCATACAGGTGGTGCATGGTTGTCGTCAGCTCGTGTCGTGAGATGTTCAGTTAAGTCTGGCAACGAGCGCAACCCTCGTGATGTGTTACCAATATCGAGTTAGGGACTCACATCAGACTGCCGGTGAGAAACCGGAGGAAGGCGGGGATGACGTCAAATCATCATGCCCCTTATGGCCTGGGCTACACACGTACTACAATGGCGGCGACAGAGGGCAGCGAACCAGAGATGGGGAGCGAATCCCAAAAAAGCCGTCCCAGTTCGGATTGAAGTCTGCAACCCGACTTCATGAAGTTGGAATCGCTAGTAATCGCGGATCAGCATGCCGCGGTGAATACGTTCTCGGGCCTTGTACACACCGCCCGTCAAACCATGGGAGTGGGCAATGCCCGAAGCCGGTGGCGCAACCTGAAAAGGAGCGAGCCGTCGAAGGCAGGGCCGATGACTGGGGTTAAGTCGTAACAAGGTATCCCTACGGGAACGTGGGGATGGATCACCTCCTTTCTAAGGAGAAAGCGAAGAAACGAGAAAAGGTGTAAAGAGACGTGAGAGAATTTCTATCAAGTTTTCAGGGATGGTCCCTGGAGCTCGATCTTTGAAAACCGACAGACACAAATTGAAGAAGAGACACAATAGATAAAGAGAAAAGGTCTTGAAAGCAAGTTGTGGAGAAAAAAAGATAAACTGAGAAAAAGAGAAAAACAGTGAACAGTTTAGAAAGATCTTGAAGAAAGCACAAGAAACAAGAGAACCAACTGATCAAGTAGGCAAGGGCGTACGGAGGATGCCTGGCCACTCGAAACTGAAGAAGGACGCACCGAACTGCGAAAAGCGGCGCCGAGCTGTAAGGAAGCGAAGACGCGCCGGTATCCGAATGGGGGAACCCGGCATGGCGAGAGCGATGTCATCCTATGATGAAGAAGATAGTCATAGAGAGAGGAACCCGGGGAACTGAAACATCTAAGTACCCGGAGGAAAAGAAAACAACAGTGATTTCCCGAGTAGCGGCGAGCGAAAGGGAAGGAGCCCAAACCGATCGAAGGATCGGGGTAGAAGGGCCTTCGAGAAAGCGGAAGCGGAAGCATAGCCGAGCGTGAACGGAAGCACGGCCGAAGAGGGTGAAAGCCCCGTAGGCGAAATGCGAGAAGCAGAAGCGAGAAGGACCCTGAGTACGGCGAGACACGAGAAATCTTGTCGGAAGCAGGCGGGACCATCCGCCAAGGCTAAATATAAACGAGTGAGCGATAGAGAACAAGTACCGTGAGGGAAAGGTGAAAAGAACCGCGGGAGCGGAGTGAAAGAGAACCTGAAACCGTATGCCTACAAGAAGTCAGAGCCCGTCAAAGGGTGATGGCGTGCCTTTTGTAGAATGAACCGGCGAGTTGCGTCATAATGCGAGGTTAAGCAGGAAAGAGCGGAGCCGAAGCGAAAGCGAGTCTGAAGAGGGCGAAGAGAGTAGTATGATGCAGACCCGAAACCGGGTGATCTAGCCATGGGCAGGTTGAAGCAGGAGTGAAATTCTGTGGAGGACCGAACCGACTACCGTTGAAAAGTTAGCGGATGACCTGTGGCTAGGGGAGAAATTCCAATCGAACCCGGAGATAGCTGGTTCTCCCCGAAATAGCTTTAGGGCTAGCGTCGGCCGATAAGCGAGGGAGGTAGAGCACTGAATGCATGATGGCCCCATCCCGGGGTACTGAATGCAATCAAACTGCGAATGCCCTCGAAAGAAGAGGCCGGCAGTCAGACTGTGGGTGATAAGGTCCATGGTCGAGAGGGAAACAGCCCAGACCGCCAGCAAAGGTCCCGAAATACAGGCTAAGTGGAAAAGGATGTGGGGACGCACGGACAGCTAGGAGGTTGGCTCAGAAGCAGCCATCCTTTGAAGAGTGCGTAACAGCTCACTAGTCGAGTGGCCCTGCGCCGAAAATGTACCGGGGCTAAGCCTGATACCGAAGCTGCGGATGTACCTGCAAGGGTATATGGTAGGGGAGCGTTGCATGCAGGAAGAAGTATGATCGCGAGAGGATATGGACAGCATGGAAGCGAGAATGCCGGTGTGAGTAGCGAGATGTAGGTGAGAATCCTACACACCGAAAGCCCAAGGATTCCAGGGGAAGGTTCGTCCGCCCTGGGTAAGTCGGGACCTAACGCGAGGCCGAGAGGCGTAGCGGATGGAAAGCAGGCGGAGAATCCTGCACCCGCGCGATACGAGGCGAAGGAGTGACGGAGACGGAGTAGGCAGCCCTCTGAATGGATTGAGGGCCAAGCGCAGCAGTCGGATACCAGGGAAATCCGGTATCGGAAGACAGGGCGTGAAGGGGAAGCGAAAGCAGAAATGCAAGTAGCGAAGTGCCGAGGACGGCTTCCAAGAAAAGCTTCTAGCAAAGTGGTATCGAGCGGCCCGTACCAAAACCGACACAGGTGGGCAGGCAGAGGATGCCGAGGTGAGCGAGAGAACTGTTGCCAAGGAACTCGGCAAAATGGCCCCGTAACTTCGGGAGAAGGGGCGCTCATGGAAGTGAGCCGCAGTGAAAAGGCCCAAGCGACTGTTTAACTAAAACACAGCTCTCTGCGAAGCCGCAAGGCGAAGTATAGGGGGTGACACCTGCCCGGTGCTGGAAGGTTAAGGGGACGAGTGAATCGAAAGATGAAGCTCGGAACCGAAGCCCCAGTGAACGGCGGCCGTAACTATAACGGTCCTAAGGTAGCGAAATTCCTTGTCAGGTAAGTTCTGACCCGCACGAAAGGTGTAACGATTTGGGCGCTGTCTCGGCAGCAGGCTCGGTGAAATCTTAGTACCTGTGAAAATGCAGGTTACCCGCAACTAGACGGAAAGACCCCATGGAGCTTTACTGCAGCTCGGCATTGGATTTTGGGCAGACATGTACAGGATAGGTGGGAGACGAAGAGAGATATACGCCAGTGTATCAGGAGTCGATGTTGGGATACCACCCTTGTGTGCTTGAGGTCCTAACCCAGGTCCGTGACCCGGATCGGGGAGAGTGCCAGGCGGGCAGTTTGACTGGGGCGGTCGCCTCCCAAAGAGTAACGGAGGCGCCCAAAGGTACGCTCAGTCTGGATGGAAACCAGATGAAGAGTGCAAATGCAGAAGCGTGCTTGACTGTGAGAGCAACAACTCGAACAGGGACGAAAGTCGGGATTAGTGATCCGGCGGTGCCGAATGGAAGGGCCGTCGCTCAACGGATAAAAGCTACCCTGGGGATAACAGGCTGATCTCGCCCAAGAGTTCACATCGACGGCGAGGTTTGGCACCTCGATGTCGGCTCATCGCATCCTGGAGCTGGATTCGGTTCCAAGGGTTGGGCTGTCCGCCCATTAAAGCGGTACGCGAGCTGGGTTCAGAACGTCGTGAGACAGTTCGGTCCCTATCTGTTGTGGGCGAAGGAGATCTGAGGGGAGCTGTCCTCAGTACGAGAGGACCGGGATGGACCTGCCTCTGGTGCATCGGTTATCACGCCAGTGGTACAGCCGGGTAGCCAAGCAGGGAAGGGATAAGCGCTGAAAGCATCTAAGCACGAAGCCCACCCCGAGATGAGATCTCCCATTCTGAAAAGAAGTAAGGCCCCTCAAAGACGATGAGGTAGATAGGCCGGAGATGGAAGCATAGCGATATGCGGAGTTGACCGGTACTAATCGGCCGAGGACTTGATCAGAGCCCGCGACTTGCGAAAGAGACGAAAGAAGTGTAAGAGAGAAGAGTGGATGTCGGTTTTGAGGGATCGAGCAAAAGAAGATCCGGTGACGAAGGCGGGATGGAGACACCTGAATACATTCCGAACTCAGCAGTTAAGCACCCCAGCGGCGACGATAGTTGGCCTTGCGCCTGCGAAAATAGCACGTTGCCGGGTCTTTTTTTTTTTTTATGTGGCACCTTTGGAAAAGGTGCTTTTTTTGCTTTTAAGCGTTAAATGAATATCCTTTCCTAATCGTGGTACAATATTTTTATGATTGATATTACCGATTTAGAACCTGAGCAGTTCCATTCTTCCTCTTCTTTCAACGAGGAACAAAAAAAAGAACGAAATATAAAAGAGCGAAATATTTATGAATGCCCCTATTTGAATAAGATCGATGCCGATTACCTTTGGATGGATTCTAATCCTCAAATTGTTGATGGTGCTCGGATCTTATATTGCGAGGTGTGCGAATTTTTATCTTCTCGCATTCAACTTGAAGATTTTTCAACCACTTTATTTATTGAGCTGGCTCTTTTATCTTTTGATCATGCACTTCACCGATATGAAAATCGTCATTACCGTATTTCTCTGGATGAATATTCTTATCGCCATATTTTGCGGCTTTTAGGAGAAAAGGAACAAGTTGAGATATATCATTTTTTATTGGAAAAAGAACATTCTCTTCCGGCACCAGACCAATTATCGATTGAAAAATACGGATTATTAAGAGAAGGTCTTTGTCCGACTTGGTGGGATCGCGATGGAGTATTAAGAAAACAAGAAATCGTTTCTTTTCACGAAGCAATGCTTTTGGATATGACGCCTTGCCGAAATTCCAATTTATTAAAATATCCACCTACCGCAAAACTTATCATTAAAATTTATTTGACCCTTATTCATGAATTGCTTGATCAGGATCAAATTTTTCCAAAACGCAGCATGATTAAAAATAGATTAACGGCTCTTGCGTGTGGAGAAATTCATTATTTAAAGAGGAGTTCTGCATTTAAGAATTTTTTACGTTATTTATTGAAAATCAGCGAGAATATGATTCGCAGACAACTTCCGGCAACAAAAAATACAAAGCTCCTTGATGAAGAAAAAGAATTAGAAGCTGTAAAAAAAAGGTTTTTAAAAAGAGGACAAACACTTTTTGATGAATTATTAAAACAGCAAGAAAATATTGTTCGGGAAAAAGATATCGATGAATTAATCGTTTATTTGGAAAGAATTCATGAAACGGTATGGCCTTATTATTTGGAGAAATTGATTCGTGAAGATCTGAAAGATCGTGTACAAATCATGAAAACGCTCTATGAACAAAAAAATGATCTCGATCGATTATTAAAAGAGATGTTAAAACAATCTTATCCATTGAAAATTATTGCTTTGTATTTTTTTGCCAAAGGTAAAAAAGTAACTTCTTCTTTAAGAAAAGAAATTGATCGTACTATTCATCCTTCTCGGAAAAATGAATGGGAATGGTTACTTGAGCAGCCATGGAATTTGTTCACATACAAAGCTCTTTTAGAGCTTGATCAGTTAAAAAGGAAAACGATTTCGCTTTCTTTGCAAGAAGTGGAGCAGTCGCGAACGGATTTTGAAAAAACATTTGATCACATCCAAGATTTTCTCCCTCAAGATCATCGCGAAGAAGAAATTCAAAAAGAACATCATGAAATCAACAATGACTTATGCATACCAGAGCAAAAAGATGAGATCAGAAAAATTGTTGAACAACTTTTGGAACAGCCGATGACTATTCGAAAATTCGAACAATTAGCAGTAAACAATAAAACATTTTCTCAATCATTGATCGATCAGATCAACGAACAGTATTTTTCGATCCTTAATGATGCGATTGTTATTTTAGATCAAGATCAAGTAATGATCGATCCTTATTATATCGATTTAGTAAAGGAGGCTCTCAATGAACATTAATCCAAAAGAAGCACATCAAATTATTACGTCTTTAGAAGGCGGAGTTGTACCAAAACGGGGTATTCATCATTTATTAGTCGGGCGCAGACAGGAAGTCGAAGAAATTATTTCTATATTAAAGCATGTAAAAGAAGGGCAAAGCGACATTCGATTTTGGGTAGGAGATTTTGGAAGTGGAAAAAGTTTCATCCTTCAGACAATTGATACATTTGCGTTGGAAAAAGATTTTGTGGTATCGACAATTGATTTGAGTCCGACTCGCTCTTTTTGCTCTTCGAACGGAAAAGCGAGAAATTTGTATCGGGAGATTATGAATCAACTGCATATTAAAACTTGTCAGGATCGTTCGTGTTTGGAAATTCTTCTGCAAAAATGGATTACAGTGCTTCAAGAACAATGCATGCAGGAAAATAAGCCTTTGATGATCAATTTGGAAAGTAAAATCGAACAAGTATTCGATCGTTTTAAGATTCCGCTGATGGCATATGATTTCGGGAAAGCAATCGTATTGTATGCTCAGGGAATGCTGCAGGAAAACCGCGAATTAAAAATGAATGCCTTACGTTGGCTTCGAGGAGAAATCGATACGAAAACCGAATCGAAAAAACTGCTAGGTATTTCCGTGATCATTAATGATATGAACTGGTTTGATGCATTAAAGACTTTCAATGAATTTGTAGTGGAAATTGGATATTCGGGACTTGTCGTAAATTTCGATGAACTTGTGAATCTTTATAAACTTCCCCGATCTCAAACCAGAGCGAATAATTATGAAATGATCTTGAATATGTACAATGAATGCAAAACGAATATGATTTCTCATTTATTTTTGAATTTCGGTGCAACAAGAAAAACAATCTATGATTCCTATCGAGGCCTTTTAAGTTATAAAGCTTTAGCCGGAAGATTAGGAACGGAACAAAAAGATCAAGGATTGATCAATACCAATCGTACGGTGCTCGGTTTAAAACCGTTAACTCCAGAAGAGATTTATACCTTGCTGGAACATCTTCTGAAAATTTACGATAAAAACTATCATTGCGATCTATCGATATCGTTTGAGGATATCCGTTTTTATATGGAAGAACAACTTAACCGTCCGGGAGCGGATGAATTTTTGACCCCAAGGACCGTGATCAAAGATTTTTTGGAGTTGCTCGATTTAAAACGCCAAAACCCTCAATGCTCTTTTAAAAACCTGATAGAGTCCAAATTTCAGGGAACGCGGGTGTATAAAGACGTAGATGATCATGATTTGATCGAGGTGTTTTAATGTCAGCCTATCAATTGCTTTCAAAAGATTTACGTGAGTATATTTATGAACAAGGATGGCCTTCGCTTACGAAGATTCAGGAAGGGACAATCCGGTACGCAAAAACAACAACAGCCAATCTCGTTTTGGCAGCGCCTACTGCTTCGG
The DNA here is from genome assembly GCA_000403415.2 of Firmicutes bacterium M10-2. GTDB lineage: Bacteria > Bacillota_I > Bacilli_A > Erysipelotrichales > Erysipelotrichaceae > Dubosiella. The sequence continues at coordinate 36,716 of KE159684.1, read as the reverse complement.
GAAAAACGGAGGCTGCTTTTTTGCCTGCAATTGATGCTGTGACCGGATTTGATGATGGAATAAAAATTATATACATTTCTCCGCTGGTTGCTTTGATTAATGATCAGTTTAAAAGACTGACTGAATTATGCGAGTTTTTGAATATTGATACTTTTCAATGGCATGGGGAAGTTTCAAAAGCGAGAAAAATGAAACTATTGTCCAATCCAAAAGGAATCATGCTCATTACGCCTGAATCTATTGAGGCCATTATAACAATGCATCCGGAATATCTTCCGATATTGTTTAGAAAAACCGAATGGATATTGGTTGATGAGATTCATAGTTTTATCGGGAATGATCGAGGATACCAGCTTTGTTCTTTATTAGAAAGGCTCCAATCGCAAATGGAGAAAAGACCACGTTATATTGCGATGTCCGCTACATTAGGGCAAAAGGATGTCGAAACCGTAAAAACGTATTTTCATAATGAACGTGAAACACTTGTATTGATGGATCGAACGAAAAAAGATTTGAAGTATTCTTTGGAGTTTGTGATCCCTTCACAAGATTATAAGTACGACTTTGAGCGAGTATGCGAAAAAGTATATGAACGTTCAAAGTCGCATTCTCAGCTTTTGTTTGCAAACTCTAGGCATACGGTCGAGGATTTCGCAACAAGATTGAAGAAATGGGGGATTCGAGATCATATTTCGGTTGACTATTTTGCTCATTATTCCAATTTGAGCAAAGAATTGAAACGGTATGCGGAAATGTTTGCGAAAGAGGAAGGGAAACCGTTTACGATTTGCTGTACGAGTACGCTTGAGCTCGGAATCGATATTGGTGCTGTTGACGAAGTCATACAATATGATGCCCCTATGAGTGTTTCTTCGTTGGCACAACGTGTCGGCAGAAGCGGAAGAAGAAAGAAACCTTCGCAACTCTATATGATTTCAAGCGAGCCTTGGCTTTTTATTCAAGCTTATGCGGCTCTTTCATTATTGAAAAAAGGGAAGATTGATTCATTTCTTATGGTCAAAAAACCTTTTAATGTTTTTGCACATCAAATGTTGTCGATTTTATTGCAGCATCATGAAATGCCGATTGAGCAATTCCGTAATCTGAATCATTCAATGGCGGTATGGAATTGGATAGAAGATGATCAGAGGTCATTGATTTTGAATTATTTATTAAAAATCGAAATGATCGAAATTTGCGGAAATCAAGTGATTCCGGGACGTAAAATGGAAAGCCTTTTAAAGAGGGGTTCTTTCTTTTCTTTATTTGAAGGAGAAGAAGCTTTCAAAATCTATTACGGAAATGAAGAATTAGCGGAGGTCGTTCCGCCACCATGGTTAAAGAGGAGCAGTTTGATCCTTGTTGCATCTCGTGCATGGGAAGTTATGCGTATGGACAATAAGAAAAAAAGAATTGATGTGATTCCCGCAGAAGATGGTCGGTCCTTAAAGTTGGGAATTCCCGGAGTCGTTGTATCCGATGAAATTCGCAAAGAAATGAAAGAAATTATAGAACGACCGTATGAATACCCCGATGTTCGTTTGCTCCGAGAGGTAATTTATGATCGAACGACCGATTTGTTCGTGGAAGATGAGGAAGGTCATGTAAAACTTCAAACATTTTGCGGAACGAAAATCAATCATACGTTGATGATCATGTTGATGATTCATGCGAAAACGGAAAGTGTACGATGCAGTGAATGGAGTTCAGCTTTAACTTTTACAAATTCTCATTATGATATAAGAAAAGAAATTGACGAATGCGCACAAATCGATTGGAATGTTTCACATATTCGGGAGTTTTTGAAAAAAGACCCAGAAAGGGTGGAAGCTTTTTTGGAGAAAGTAAAGTATCGAGAATTGCTTCCTGAAACGATTCGGATCGAATATATCATAGAAAATTTATTGGATATAGAAGGTGCTAAGCAGTTTTTAAAAAAAATTCTTGATTTTTAGAAAAATTACGAGTATATATTTAAACATAGATTTAGTGATGATAGCGAAGAGGTTTCACCTGATTCCATTCCGAACTCAGAAGTTAAGCTCTTCAGCGCTGACGATAGTTGGCTTTGCGCCTGCGAAAATAGGACGTTGCTAAATCTTTTTTTTATGAAAAGAGAAAGTACATTTTAAATTGATTTTATCTTTTATTTGTATTTTAAACAAAAAATATGTGAAAATAACTTTTATGAGTATAGGCCTTTCTTTTTTTTTAGTTTTATTCTATAATGAGTAAGCTTGATGAGAGAAACATCAAACAAAAACATAATTAAAAAAAACGAAAAAAATTCTTGCAAGATATTATCGATTATGTTATTATGAATAAGCGCTGAGGAAATCAGCAAATAAGAATGGCGCGTTGGAGAAACGGTTAACTCACATGCCTTTCACGCATGCATTCACGGGTTCGAATCCCGTACGCGTCACCATTTTATAAATTCACCTTTAGGTAAAGTACCTAAAGGTTTTTTATTTTTTTAAAGCCTTTATTAAGTGCTTATAAATATTTCTAGAACTATTATGACGTTGAAAGATTTCCGGAAAAGGATTCAGCTTTATCGATTTCGAATCGCAAATTATATTAAATATATTTAAAACTTTTGTTGACAAACTGATCTTTGCACGGTATTATAGTAGAGCATTCAGCGAATGGGCCTGTAGCTCAGGTGGTTAGAGCGCACCCCTGATAAGGGTGAGGTCGTTGGTTCAAGTCCATTCAGGCCCACCATTTGCTGAATTATTGATGTGGGGTGTTAGCTCAGCTGGGAGAGCACCTGTTTTGCACGCAGGGGGTCAGGAGTTCGATCCTCCTACGCTCCACCATTATAAAATATCAGTCGTAAACGTTTGTTTACGGCTTTTTTTTATTGATTTTTTTCACGAATATAAACAAAAAACAAAGGCGATTGCCTTTGCATTTTGAGTTTTAAGTAATTTATTTTTAGGAGAGAGATTATAGAAGAGAATTTTTTTATGTGCTCCCTTAACACACCTATAAGATACTTTTTTTTTGTGTTTAATCTATAATTGTTTTTTGTGAAAAGATGTGAGTTTTGATTAAATTATGGAAAATAAAAAGAAAATCAAGGGAAAACCGTGCATATGTTATAATGGAAAAGCCAGGAGGTGTGAAATGCTCTTATTTCTTAAAAGTATTCCGCGATTATATCGAAGCGCTCGAAAAGATTTGGGGCGCCATTTTCCCATGGTTTTCTCCTCAGCTTTATCGATCGGGGTCGCTTTATTGATTGCGATGCTTCTGATTGTCGTTGCTGCCAACGTCAATCAATTTACTAATTCCATTGAAGAGGAATTGGTTATCCAAGCATCGATCAATCCGACAGCCGATGAACAAACAAAAACGAATTTATATCACGAGATTCAATCTCTTGACTATATCAAGAACGTTCGTTATTCTTCCAAAGAAAATGAATTGGATCAGCTTATACAAGAGAACGGAGATATCTTCTCCCAATATGCCCAAGAAGGAAGAAATCCTCTATACGATATTTATGTTGTTGAAGTGACAGATCCGGCTCAAATCGATCAGGTTTCTCAGCAAGTCGAAGAACTCGATGGAATTCAATCCGTGAATTACGGAGGAGGATCGATCCAGAAACTTGTATCCATCTTTCAAGGTCTACGTCAATATGGAAGCCTCTTCATTGTAGGGATGATCCTTTTAGCCGTTTTCCTTATTCGCAACACGATCAAAATGACCATTCATGTCCGTAAAGACGAAATTGCGATTATGCGTCAAGTCGGTGCCTATAACTGGTATATCAGCACTCCGTTCGTTATTGAAGGGATGATGATCGGATTCTGGGGCGCCTTGATCCCATCTTTGCTTGTTGGAATCGGATATCCTCTTCTTTATCAAAATTTGCATGGTGTATTTATTTCAGATCTTTTTACTCTTGTCACCCCTATTCCCTTTTTATTTTGGGTTATATTAGGATTGTTCGCTCTTGGATTAGGAATAGGAATGATCGGTTCCTATTTAGCCGTTAGAAAGTACATTCGGTGGATACGATGAAAAAATATTTTAAACAAATTGCAGGTAGCTTAGCCGCAATCTCGATTAGCGTAGCATGCCTTCTACCTGTTTATGCAGAAGATTATTCGGATACAGAAGCATGGTATGATAAATGCACCAAACCGCAAACAAGCCAAAGCGATGTGAAAGCTTGTGAAGGGTTTCAACAATATCAAAACGAAAAGCGAAACGAATTGAATCAAAGTATCAAAAATTTTAATGAATCGATCTCTACATTGGAAAACGATGTGGAAAGAGTATCGGCCCTTGCACAGGAACAAAAAGCGCTCGAAGAGCAACTTAGTATTCAAATAGGACAAATTGAAGCGGCTATCGCCACATTGCAAGCCAATATCGAACAGCTAGAACTTGACATTCAAAATAAGCAGCAGGAAATTGAAATGTGGGACAATCAAATTAAAGATCGAATGCGCCAAGAACAGTCTTCTTTAGGAACCAATATGCTGATTGATCTTGTGATGGGCAGCAACGATCTAAACGATATGCTGCGGCGAATCAGCGGTATACAACGTATTACCGAAAACGATCAAGATCAAATTGAACAGCTCAATCGTCTAAAAGCAGAATTCGAAGTGCAGCGCAGCGAAGTGGTTCGCTTAAAGGAAGAACAAGAAGCACAGCGCCAAGAACTCGAAAATCAAAAACAGCAAGCCCAAGCATTGGAAGAAAGCTACAATGCGCTTGTATCCCAATATGAGCAGCAAATAGCCGAACTGCAGGCTCAAAAACGAGCTGCACAAGCCGATATGGATTCAATCCGTCAATTTACGATTACAACAGCTGCTGCAGGAACGATCATTGCAAGCATGCCGGGCTTTACCTTGCCGATTTCCGGAGGAGGAAAATCAGCAGGAACATGGGCCTATCCATCGGGAGGTATTCATTTAGGCCTTGATTGGGCTGTTCCGATCGGGACTCCTGTCATGGCTCCGGCGGATGGACTTATTCTTTATGCGGCCAATCCGGTCGCCAGCAATTCCGGCTATTTAGGAAACTGGTCCGGATATCCGGCAGGCGGAGGAAATACAGTTGAGATGCTTTGCAACGTGAATGGCACACTTTACGCGATTTCCTTTGCTCATTTGGCCCGTGAAGGGATGACTGTAAGTGCTGGACAAACCGTTAGTCAAGGCCAAGTCATTGCGGCTACAGGCAATTCGGGAAATTCTTCCGGCCCACATTGCCATATTGAAGTTTACAATCTTGGAAATATGAGTGTTGAGCAAGCTGTGCAGCGTTTTGCATCTTCTGCTGATTTTGCATGGGGTACGGGATGGAATTCCACAGCAACCTCATGCGAAGCAACCGGAGGAAGCACTCCTTGTCGTGAAAGACCGGAGAAGTTTTTCTCCTAGAAAGGAAGCAACAATGATCGAATTGACCAATGTTACAAAAGCCTATCCCAATGGCGTCCACGCCCTAAATCATGTCGATCTGAAAATCGAAGACGGCGAATTTGTTTATGTGATCGGAGCGACCGGTTCCGGGAAAAGCACGCTTATTAAATTATTGAACGGAGAAGAAGTCGCAGATGAAGGAACAGTCATTGTTAACGGAGTCAATGTCGGGACTTTAAAACATAGAAAAGTTCCCGCGTATCGAAGAAATATCGGCTGCATTTTTCAAGACTATCGTCTTTTACCGAAACTTACTGTTCAGGAAAATATTGCGTTTGCTTTGGAAGTAATCGGAATGTCGAAAAAAGCAATTAAAAACCGAGTCAGGGAAATTCTTGATCTGGTTGACCTAAGAGATAAAGCACGAAGTTATCCGGATGAGCTTTCCGGAGGACAGCAACAACGTGTAACTATTGGGCGGGCCATTGCCAATCGTCCGAAGATTTTGATCGCAGACGAGCCGACAGGAAATCTCGATCCGGAAAAGAGCTTGGAAATTATCAGGCTTCTTGAAAAAATCAATCACAATTTCGGTACAACAATCGTGATGGTTACCCATGATAAAGAATTGGTCGATCGTTTCAAAAAACGTACCATTATTTTGGATGGAGGATATGTCATTCACGATTCGAACATAGGTGGGTATAAAAGTTTATGAAACGCCAATTGATTTTGTTAGGGTATGAAATCAAATACGCATGGCTCGGGATACGACGTCATTTCCTGCTTTCGCTTTCCGCTTTGTCAGCAGTGGCGATTGCGCTTTTGCTTGTAGGTATTTTTTTGATTGCAGGATTGCATATCGAACATTTTTCGAATAATGTAGAAGATGAATTATTAATTCATGTTGTGCTTGATCCAAGCGTTGTCGATCAAAGCGAGTTAGATTCCATAAGGACGAAGATTCAAGAAATTCCGAATGTGGTCCAAGTCGATTTCTCAAGCAAGGAAGAAGAACTTCAGCTTATGATTAAAGAAAAAGGAGAGGCTTTCGCAATGTATGAAGGCGAGCAGAATCCATTAGGAAATGCCTTTTTCGTATCGGTAGCTCATGGAGATGATTTGAGCGCAGTCAATTCTCAAATCGATATGATCCAAGGAGTCAGTTCCACAGCTTATGGAGGCATAAGTGTGCGCGAACTCGTAGAGATGCTGAAAAAAGTACGTACATTTGCGGCAATCGGAATTGCCTTGTTGCTCGTTTTGTCGTTCTATTTGATTTATAATACGATTCGTACTACGATATATTCACGTTCCGATGATATTATCATCATGAGGCAGGTAGGTGCGGAAAATTCATTTGTAAAACGGCCATTCGAAATCGAAGGACTTATGATTTCGCTATGCGGAGCGCTTTTGCCTTTTATGCTCATATGGTGGATATATCCAAAATTTTATGAAACAATGAACGGAAGATTGTTTGCGAGCGTTTTTGAACTGATCAAACCGAATACGATCGCGTTATGGTGCTTTGGGCTTATGATCGGCACAGCAGCCATCATAGGGATTCTGGCAAGCTTTCTCGCCGTTACAAAATATTTAAAAGTAAAACGATAGGAACGATTCCTATCGTTTTGCACAATAAAGAAAGGGAAACCCGGTGAAAAAAAGTAAGAAACCAAGCGAAAAGCTGACCAGAAAAGAAAAAACACTCATCGTAACACTTTGTATTGTGTGTTTCGGAGCCGGAATAAGCGTCCCATTGCTTATTCAAAGAGGAAAAGGCGTTGATTCTCAGGAATTTACTAAATTGGAAACTGTCTATGATTTGATGAAAAACAAATGGTTTTATGCCGATCAGCTCGACTCGGCAGAGGATCAGTTGATCGAACAAGCCATCGAAGGAATGACAACCAATGAGATCGATCCTCATACAACGTATATGGGACTTGATCAGGCAAAAAAATTTTCGGAAGTCTTATCCGGATCCAATGTCGGGATCGGAGTAGGCTTTTATCGCAACGAAACAGGAAATATGGTTGTGCGAAGCGTATATATCAATTCGGCAGCGGATCAAGCCGGACTTCGAGAAGGGGATATCATCACGAAAGTCGGAAGTTTATCTTGTGCCCAAGCTACGACTGACGAAATCATCAATACAATCAAAAATCATGCGGATCAGAATCTCGATATCAAGTATGAAAGAGATGGACAATCTCAATCAACAACAATCAAACCAGGAGAATATGATTCCACTGTAATCTGTCGGATTTTTGATGGATACGGAGAAATCATTTTATCGAGCTTTTCAGAAAACAGCGGAAAAGATTTCAATGAAGCTGTCCAGCGACTTGAAAAAGCCGGAATTAAAAAGCTGATTCTTGATTTAAGAAATAATACCGGAGGATATTTAGATGCCGCCAGAACAATTGCCTCTTCTTTGCTTCCAAAGGACAGTGTAGTATTCAAAGAAAAACAAAAAGATGGCACGGTTGAGGAAACATTGACAGCCCAAGAATATGATCCGACTGATTTTGATCCAATTATTATCCTGCAAAACGGAAATACAGCCAGCGCTTCCGAAGTGCTCATCGGCGCACTTAAAGATAATTTAAAAGAGAAAGTCCAAACTGTCGGAGTGTCAACGTATGGAAAAGGAACAAAGCAAGTGCTTATTCCGTTTGAAGACGGAACCTCTTTAAAATATACGGAAACAGAATGGCTGACACCGGAAGGGACCTCAATTAACAATATAGGATTTGCTCCCGATGTTGATGTCGAAGAGCAGGAGATTCGTACAATCTACTATTCGACAGCGGATGAAGATCTTGATTTCGGCCCGGACGAAGTAGCAATCAACGCAAAACCGCTCCAAATGTATTTAGAGTATTTAGGGTATGATGTCGATCGTACAGATACGTATTTTTCGCAGGCTTCCTCGGAAGCACTGAAACAATTTCAAAGAGACCACGATTTGAATGTGACAGGCCGCAGTGATGAAGCCACCTGGAAATCTTTAGAAGAAAATGTATTGTTGGAACTGAATAAAAATGAGGCAAGCGATGATACTCAACGAATCAAAGCGATTGAACTGATCTCATAATAAGAAAACATGAACCAAATAAGGGGAGGTGTGTTCATGCTTGACAAGAAAGATAAAAAAAAGAAAACTTTTACAAGATCTCTTATGTATTCTGTGAATACATACAGTACGTATATTTCGATTTTTATTGCTGCGTTTTCTTTGGTATTTGGCGTCATCACTTACATGATGACAATCAAAATCGAAGAGCATTCCAATTACTTGTCGGACTTGCAGGCACCATGCGTTTATACAATGACGGCAACCGGCAATGAAAATTACCCAAAAAAAGATTCGCAAGATACAGTGGTTAGTTTACCCGACACCAAAATTGTTTTTGATATTTCAAGCGGATCGATCTTGGATATAGGAAATGTTGTGATGGAAGATGAAAACACAATAGGAAAAATCGGTTCTTGGTCGATTGCAGAACATCAAACAGATAAAAAAGATCAGCAGGAAAACAAGACTCGGACTGCAAAAACAGATACAGTGACTTATAAGCCGGATGTATGGAACTATGATCCGAGTACTCGTACGACTTATACGATCTTATTTGTAAAGACAGGAAACAACACAAGCGACATTTGGCTTTTGATCATGGATGAAAAAAATAACTTGAAAATTTACGGATATGACGCATTGCCGATCAATCAGAAAACAGACTATCCTGTTGCCTTCCAGTCGTACCGCAGCGCAAGAGAATTCTTGGTAGAAAACAATATATAGGAGTTTAAATATGGATCATTTTGAATTAGTATCCGAATATAAACCAAGTGGCGATCAGCCAGAAGCCATTAAAGAATTGGTCGAAGGAATCAAAGAAGGAAAAAAAGCGCAGGTTTTGTTGGGAGCGACCGGAACAGGAAAGACCTTTACGATATCCAATGTGATTGCGCAAGTTAATAAACCAACTCTCGTCTTTGTTCACAATAAAACTTTGGCATCGCAGTTGTATTCGGAGTTTAAAGAGTTTTTTCCGCATAATCATGTAGAATATTTCGTTTCGTATTTTGATTATTACCAACCGGAAGCTTATATGCCTAAAACAGATACATATATCGATAAGAACACCAAGACGAATGAAGAACTGGACATGCTACGCATGGCAGCAGTCAATGCCGCACTTCACCATAAAGATACGATTATTGTTGCAAGCGTTGCATCCATTTACGGTGCGAGCAATCCGAACCAGTATAAGGATATGATCGAAACCATTCATGTCGGGGATGTGATCGAACGAAACGATCTAATGATGAAGTTGGTAGGCCAGCAGTACAAGCGGAATGATATCGATCCGGATCGTGGGACGTTTCGAGTACGAGGAGATACAATCGAAATTACACCAGGACATACGGATGCATACTTAATCCGCATTGAAATGTTCGGAGATGAAATCGAGCGTATTTGTGAAGTGGATCCATTGACAGGAAAACTCAATGCCGCTTATCAAATGTATAACATTTATCCGGCGAATGGTTATGCCACAAGTATGGATATTATGAAAAGAGCGGCACGAACAATCGAACAAGAATTGGAAGAACGCCTTGAGTATTTCGAGTCAATGGGGAAGCCGCTTGAAAGAGAGCGACTTGAGCAGCGTTGCCGCTATGATATCGAAGCCCTTCGCGAATTCGGCGTGTGCCCGGGCATTGAAAATTATTCGCGACATATCGACGGACGAAAAGAAGGCGAACGTCCATATACCTTGTTCGATTATTTTCCTGAAGAATATATGCTCGTTGTGGATGAAAGCCATGTATCGTTGCCGCAAATACGCGGAATGTTCAATGGAGATCGTGCAAGAAAGCAGACATTGGTGGATTACGGTTTTCGTTTACCGAGTGCATTGGATAACCGCCCGTTGAAGTTTGATGAATTCGAAGCTATTGTACCTCAGTCGATCTTTGTTTCGGCAACTCCGGGAGATTATGAGCTGGAACGGACGAACAATCATGTCGTAGAACAAATCATTCGTCCGACCGGGTTGTTGGATCCGATCGTCGAAGTCCGTCCAATCGAAGGGCAGATCGACGATCTGGTGGATGAAATCAAAGAACGGGTAGCACGCAATGAACGTACGCTTGTGACAACTTTGACAGTACGTATGGCTGAAGACCTGACTTCCTATTTAAAAAATATGGATTTGAAAGTTGCGTGGCTACATCATGAAGTCACGACAATCGAGCGTACAGAAATTATTCATGATCTGCGAGAAGGAAAATACGATGTTTTAGTAGGAATTAACTTGTTAAGAGAAGGTTTGGATATTCCGGAAGTTTCGCTGATCGCAATATTGGACGCAGACAAAGAAGGGTTTCTTCGTTCAAAACGTTCTTTGATCCAGATTATCGGACGGGCTGCGCGAAACGCACAAGGAAAAGTCATCATGTATGCCGATAAGATGACTCAAAGTATGGAAGAAGCCATTCAGGAAACCGCAAGACGTCGAGCAATCCAGATGGATTACAACGAAAAACATCATATTGTTCCGAAAACGATCATTAAACCGATTCATGATGTTGTTCGTTCCAAAGAAACAAAGGAAGCAACGAAAAAATATTTGAAACGTAAAAAGATCGGAAAAAAAGAAAAGGAGAAAATGATTGCGGATCTGACCGCAGAAATGAAAGAGGCTGCAAAAGAACTTGACTTTGAACGAGCAGCTCAACTTCGCGATATGATCTTGGAACTTGAAGATTAATAAAAAAAGAAAAGCCGGTTTGCGTTAACCGGCTTTATTTATTTGAACACGTCCATTCAATGGGTGTTTCATGATGAGCAATTAAATAGTCATTTGCTTTTTTGAAGCAGTTGCTGCCAAAAAAACCGCGAGATACCGAAAGCGGAGAGGGATGAGCCGATTCAAGGATCAAATGGTTTGGATTGGTAAGAAATTTTTTGGCTTCCCGCGCTTTTGCTCCCCATAAAATAAATACGATTGGCTGTTTAAGATCGTTTAGTGTTCTTAAGATTTCATTTGTAAAAAGCTGCCAGCCGATTTTTTGATGAGATAAGGGCTGGTGCTCACGAACAGTCAAGATCGGGTTCAGTAGCAATACGCCTTGTTTGGCCCAATCTCGAAGATCTCCCGATCGATCGATTACGGTATTATATTCTGCTTCCAGCTCTTTGTATATATTTTTCAAAGAAGGAGGAGTTTGAACGGTCGGATTGACCGAAAAAGCCAATCCATGGGCTTGCCCGGGACCATGATATGGATCTTGTCCTAAAATTACTACTTTGACGTGGCTTGGCGGAGTCAACTCCAAAGCAGAAAAAATTTGTGATTTGGGTGGATAAATAGTTTGCGTGTTATATTCGGAAACCAGTATTTTCTTTAACTCTTTCATATAAGGCTTTTGGCTTTCCCGCTCTAAAAGTTCGTTCCATTCATTGTTGATCATATTCTTCCTCGTTTCAGTTGGTTTTTCTTTTTTTATTGTATAGAATGAAGCTATGACAATTCAAGATAAAATTCATTGGATGGAAAGCATTCGGGGAAAGAATCATCCGCTTTCTCAATTTCAAGTTTGGCTTGACCGATACCTGCCTAGCTATCACACGTTAAAATTAATCCAGGTTGGGGGTACAAACGGAAAGGGAAGTACGTGCCAATGGCTCAATTTAATCCTTGAAAAAGAAGGATATAAGGTCGGCCTTTTCACAAGTCCGCATTTAGTGTCCCATAGCGAACGAATCCGTATCAACGGAATCGATATATCCGAAAAAGACTGGGAACACATATTTGATCAGTATTTTTCTTTTTTTGAACAAGAGCATTTGACTATGTTTGAAATGGATTTATTCATAGCTATAGCATATTTTCTGGAACAGAAAATTGAAATCGGAATTATCGAAGTTGGAATGGGAGGACGACTGGACGCGACAACAGCTCTTGATTATATAGCTACTTTGATTACGAACATCGGAAAAGATCATATGGAATATTTGGGTTCTACTTTACCGGAAATCGCAAAAGAAAAAGCAGGAATTTTCAAAAAGGATACTTTGGCTTTGGTGTATGATACGACTTATTTTTCGGTTATGGAACAAGTTGCTTTTGAGCATGGAACATCTTTGTTGGCAGCAGATCATGACTTGAGTCGTTATGATATTTCCAAACTGCCGAAATATCAAATCGAAAATTTGGTCTTAGCACTTAGTGCGTTGGAAGAACTGCATTTATTAAAGCCGGCTGTCGTCCAGGATGTGATCGATACTTTTACTTGGGAAGGACGCTTTACTGTGCTGCGCGAAAACCCGTTGCTGATTGTGGACGGAGCTCACAATGTTCCGGGAATGCTGGCACTGATCCGATCATTGAAAGATTTTCACGGAGTTATTTATTTTTCTGCTTTGAAGGAAAAAGAAACGCAGGCAATGATCGAATTGCTGTTGCAGCTCGATCAGGAACTAGTTCTGGTCGAATTTGAGAGCGAACGACTTTGCGATCTTGAACAACTGGCAAAGAGATTTCATTTAAAAACCATTTCCTTTGAAGAAATGAAAAATCAATTGGAAAATACAGAGAAAAACGCATTGATATGCGGTTCCTTATATTTTATCGGAGAAGTGATTGGTTGGAAAAAAGGCGAAAAGTAAAAAAGAAGCGAGAGCTTCTTTTTTACTTGAGCTTTATATAAGGCTTTAACCGTTCGCAGATCTTCAGGATTGCATACAACATGGCTGCATCGATTGGGAACATGAGTAGATTTTTGACAATTCGTGCCGAGAACAGGACGATGAAACTATCTCCGTACATCATCGAAAGCCACAATGAATTCAAGATCATATAATTGATGATCACGATCAGTGCTCTTACAGCGATAATTTTCCAAAGTTTGATTTTCTGCTGGTAAAAAAAAGAAGAGAAGATAAATGCCATGAGCATAGCATTCAGAGCGTATCCGGGAAAATAAGGACCATCCGGATGCATAGCGTAACCAATCAGATCCATAAAGAAGGCGGCCAGGATATTTGGATATGGCCCATAAAAATAACAGCTTGCCGCAGTGGCCAGAAATCCGAAAGTAATCCTTAAGGTCGGTCCTAGGTAAACGTTAAACGTGTTCAAAACGATTTGCAAACCACAAAAGAGTGCAACTCCGACAATTACATGTGTGTTCTTTAAAGAGCGCACATTGTTTTTGAGCATAACAAAGTATTCATTCATATAAAAAACCTCCTTTCCCTTTGCGCAAAGAAAAAAAGAGGTTGAGTTCTGATTTTTTCTCGGCAACAGCGGGATGCAAGATGACAATCGCAAGATGTCTTTTCGTTCCGAAACCAACTCCCCGTGCTTCGGACACTTAACGTTATCATCCTTACTCTGCTACAAGGCTAGTATAGACATGAAAAAAAGAGTTGTAAATGAGAAATTTCCTAAGATTTTCGTAATCGCTTTCTTTCTTTTAGGTATGCTAAAAACTTCACAATCTTTCGTATAGAAAAATTAGCATTCCTGTTTTATACTACAATTGAAAAGAGGAAATTAAATATGATCATTGATAAATTAGAAGAAAAGATCCGCGGTCGTGGAACAAAAATCGTTTTCACCGAAGGTTGGGATCCACGAGTACAACATGCCGCTATTGAGTTGGCGAAAAAGGATGTGGTTCATCCGATTTTATTGGGGGAAAAAGATGAAATCGAAAGCTGTGCAAATGAACATGGATTCGATATTTCAAATATTGAAACGATCGCACCATCCGAATTTCCGGACATTGACAAAATGGCAATCAAGATGGTTGAACTTCGTCGTGGTAAATTGGATATGGAACGTTGCCGCAAAGCACTGGAAAGCACAAATTATTTCGGAACAATGCTTGTGCAAATGGGTTATGCAGACGGCTTGCTAGGCGGTGCGACGTATTCGACAGCTGACACGGTACGTCCGGCTCTTCAATTAGTCAAAGCCGCTCCGGGAAATGCATTGGTGTCTTCAGCATTCCTTTTGGTTAAAGGAGAAGACGAATATGTGATGGGAGATTGCTCCATCAACATCAATCCAAATGCGGATGATCTTGTAGAGATCACGATGCAGACAGCCAATACGGCACGTCAATTCGGTCTGGAACCGAAAGTGGCTCTTCTTTCTTATTCGACTATGGGTTCGGCAAAAGGAGATTGCGTTGCCAAGATGGCAGAAGCAGCTGTTCGTTTGAAACGTATGCCAATCGATTTTGATGTAGACGGTGAAATGCAGTTTGATTGCGCGGTAAGTCCTGAAGTTGCTGCATTGAAAGCTCCTCATTCAAAAGTTGCAGGACAAGCGAATACGTTCATTTTCCCAAATCTTTCTTCGGGAAATATCGGATATAAGATTGCGGCTCGTCTTGGTGGATGGGAAGCCATTGGACCGGTGCTTCAAGGATTGAATGCGCCAATCAATGACCTTTCTCGCGGATGCACATGGGAAGAAATCTATAAGATGGCAATCGTTACTGCCGCACAAAGATCATTAGGAATCTAAATTATATTATAAAAATCAAAATAAAAGAGAAAGGGAAGGTATTCGAAAATACCTTCCTTTTTTTATACGAAAAAAGGATCCTATTCGATCGGACGTCGATAAAAGGATCCGTAGAAATGGTCGACTTTTTGAGTATAAGTAATTGCCGAAGGGTCAATTTGATGGATCAAAGACAAAACATCGTGCTCTTCATAACTACTGATAATACTGCGGCATAAAAAGAAATTTTTTTGACTGTATCCGCCGTAAGCCGGGATCACCGTCATACCATGTCGGAATTGCTTTGCGTATGCCTTAGCAACTTCTTCCGGGTCTTGCGTTGTCACTTCTACTAAAATTTGCGAATAACGATGATAAAACGTAGAAATCGTTCGAGTGGAAATGAGCTGAAACAGGATCGACCAGCCTGCAGCCGCCCAACCAAACATTGATCCGAAAATAAGCAAGACCAATGTATTGAAAAGAAATACATAGTTCCAAATGCTTTGATGAAATTTTTCGGAAACATAGAGAGCGATAAAATCAGTTCCTCCTGTAGACCCATCGGTCTTTAAGGCAATCACCGTAACAAATCCATATAAAAAACCACCAAACACGACATTCAAGATTACTTCATCCAATAACGGCTGGAAGTCGAATATCTTTAAAAACAAAGAAGTAAGGCAAAATTGAATGCAGGATAAGAAAGTAAAACGCTTCGAAATATGTTTGCCGCAAATTAAAGCAGCAGGAATATTTAGAATCAAGATCCCCAGCGATGTCGATAAATCTATACCGATTAAAGTTGCAATCTTATTCATAAGGAGAGCAACTCCAGTAAATCCGCTTGATAATAAATTGCAAGGATCCATAAATACTTGAATCACGAAAGTTTGCAGCAAGGAACTGCATACAATCGTTAAAACAGATGTAAGAAGGCGGAGTTGCGGACTTGAGATCCGTTCCGGATTAAATACTTTATTTACCATAATTATCACCTTAGCCAGTATACAAGAACGGGAATTTCTTTCGTATGAAGAGATTTCCTACCGCTAGGAAATTCAATGAATATTTTTAAGAAGAAAAGATTATATACTCATAGACAGAAAGGAGTGGCGAATATGAATTCACGCCAAGAAAAGATCATTCATCTTTTGCAGTCCGATGGAGGATGGATCAAAGGAAAGGATATCGCGTTGATCATGGGTGTGAGTGCGCGCACGATTCGAAGCGATATCGAAACAATAAATACATCTTTGCGAAACGGAATGATTGAATCCTCCTTTCAAAAAGGATATCACTTAACGATGGTAGGAAAAGAAGGAATAGGATCTTCCGATATTCCTCAAACAGTTAATGAACGTCGAGCATGGATCTTGAAAAGATTGTTTTTACAAAAAGAACTCAACATTTTGGATTTGCCGGAGCAAATTTATGCCAGTTCATATACGATCGATGCAGACCTTAAAGCGATAAAAAAAGAATTGAATAAAAGTACAGCTTTAAGGATTGTAACAAACCGTAATTGGATCTCGCTGGAAGGCGATGAAAGCGATAAAAGACGATATTACAAATTATTGTTGAGTGCCGAAGTCGATGATAATTTCATGAATATCGATCGAATGAACGATCTTTATCCGGAATTTGATTTGTATATCATCCGTGATGTTTTGGAACAAGCAATAGAGAATCAAGATTTTCAAATTCGCGAAACAGCGATGCCAATGCTTTTGATGCATATTGGGATTGCATTACAAAGGCAACTTAGATTTCAAACAATTGATCAAAGCGAAGATGTGAAAATAAGAAATATCAGTCAAACAGCCGAATATTATGCATCAAAAGAGTTTTGGAATCGGATTGCTTCAATGTTTCCTATTGAAGTATCGATAGCTGAAGTCGATAATTTAGCATTATTGCTGATGGGACGACGAAGCCAAAATTTTACGGATGAGCAAGTAGAGTATAAAGGCAAACCGATCTTTATTTCAAAACTTGTAGATGAAATTTTTTATACAATATTGCAAGTTTTCGGGGTTGATATCCGAAGTGATCAAGAATTGGAAGATGCCATGGCACTTCATTTGAGAGCTTTGATCAAACGATTGAATACACAAACTCAAGTAGAAAATGTGTATTTAAACGAGATTCGATGGCGGTTTCCGTTGATTTTCGATATGGGAGTTATTGCAGCCGATGTGGTTTACAACGAGTTGAAAACCAAATTAGATGAAAACGAGATCGGATTTTTTGCACTTCATCTTGGGGCAGCATATAATCGGGCGATTCATACATCCAAATACCGTGCGGTAATTATTTTTCCGAATGATCAAGCCTTGTCGCAGTTAGTCATTGATAAGATCAAACATCAATTTAACGATCGTATGGAAATCGTGGCTTGCACAAATACATTTGAAAGCCAGAAAATGAAATATTGGGCTCCTGACCTTATTTTGACAAGTTTGCCACTCAATCATGACATTCCTATACCGACAATTTCTTTATCTATTTTTTACGATCAAAAAAACGAAACAGATATTTTCTTGGCTTTGAATCAGCTGGATAAAGAAAGAAATCGAAAGATATTCGAACGGGATATAAAAAAATTGATTGTTCCTCAATTTTTTCATACAACGATCAAAGCCCAAACCGTAGAGGAAGCAATAGAAAAAATGTGCAAACCGCTTATTGCCGATCATTATGTGCCCGAAGAATATGTACAAGCTGTTTTGGAAAGAGAAACATTTGCTCCGACTTCATTTTATATGGGTTATGCGCTTCCGCATGCGTTAAATCAAGAAGCATACAAGTCGGCTATTTCGGTTGCATGGCTCGAACAACCATTACGTTGGGGAAACTATGATGTGTTCTTTATTTTATTGTTGTCGATACGGGAAGAAGACAGAGATCTATTGAGAATTTTTTTCGATTGGTGGACTCAAATTGTAAGCGATCGGATGCGCTATTTGAAGTTGATGGAAAAAAGAACGTATCCAAGCTTTATGCGCGCATTATTGGAGGATGAATAAATGAATATGAAATTAAATTTTCTTACAACTGTTCTTGATCAAACAAAAAGTGATGCAGATTCCGGAAAACGTGTCTGTGCTTATATAATCGATTGGTTCGTCGGCGCTTTAGTCATAAGTTTCCCCTTATGTATTGCTTGGATGTTTAAGACTCAAGATATCGAACATATGCAGGAAGTGAATTTATTTCGTCTGCAAAATATCCAAGGAACAAACTTTGCGATTATGATCGGAATCATTGCTTTTGCGGCATGTGTTTGGTATTACATTTGGCTTCCTTATAAAGTCACACCAGGACAAACCTTCGGAAAAAAAGTAATGGGTCTAAAGATGGTAAAAAGTGATGGTTCGCAACTACTCTTGAAAGATTTGATTATTCGGCAGGGCATAGGGATCATTTTATTAGAAGGCGTTTTGTGCAATGGATCTTCTTTGCTTCACGATATGATCACGCTGGTCACGCATCTTAATTTTACAGGAATATTATTTTACATAAGTTTGACGATTACATGCATTAGTGTGCTTATGAGCATGTTGGCTCCAAGTCGTCGTATGCTGCATGATTATTTGGGGAATACGAAAGTCATGGCAGCACCAATTGAAGGAATCGATCAAAAAATTTAGAAGGAGAATACACGATGAAAAATAATGAACTTATTTGTTTTCAATTGATTTCAAATGCCGGAATGGCCAAATCGGCTTTTGTCGAAGCAATCCGTGCGGCCGAAGAGGAGAAATTCGAGTTGGCAAATCAAAAAATGAGCGAAGGAAAAGAATTTTTGATTCAAGGACACACAGTTCATGCTTCAGTAATCCAAAAAGAAGCGGCCGGAGAAAAAACGGAAACGAGCTTATTGCTTATTCATGCAGAAGATCAATTGATGTCGGCAGAAATGACAGAACTTTTAGCCAATACGATTATTGCCCAAGCCAAAAAAATAAAGGAGCTTTCTTCCTTGCGCTAGGAAAGGGCTTATAACGCAAAAAGAAATAAAAAGAATACAATTTACATAGAATAAGGAGAAATAGAAAAATGAAGAAAATTTATTTGTTTTGTTCAGCTGGTATGTCGACAAGCATGCTAGCCAGTGCCATGCAAACGAGTGCCGATAATCATAAATTACCGTTGATTGTCAAGGCGTTTCCGCACAACAAGTTAGGCGAGATTATTGCAGAGGATCGTCCGGACTGTATTCTGTTAGGGCCGCAAGTAAAATACATGCTTGAGGAAACAGAAGAAAAGTACGGAAACGAAGGTATTCCTATTGCGGTTATTGATGCCGGAGATTACGGAATGATGAATGGTGAAAAAGTGCTGAAAAGCGCAATCGTTCTTATGAAAAAAGCAAAGAAAAAATAAAAAAATTTAAAGAAAGGAATATTATCATATGATGGATAAACTTGAAAAATTGTTGATGCCTATGGCATCAGCAATTGGTCGGAACAAATATTTGATTGCGATTCGTGATGGGTTCCTAGTTTCGACACCACTATTAATTGCAGGATCAATCTTCTTGCTTCTGGCAAATTTTCCAATTACTGCATGGACTGATTTTGCGTCAAACTGCATGATCGGCAGCTTGTCTTTGGCAGATTTGCTCTCAAAATGCTCGGATGCGACTTTCTCGATCATGGCAATCTTTGCCACGATGGGAATCGGATACACGATGGCTCGCGAAGAAGGCTCAACTCCTATTTTCGGGGCTGCTGTAGCTTTAATGAGCTGGTTTATTTTGATGCCGTTCCAGTTCAATACGAACATCTCTTCGCTTATGGATGCGACAGGAGTGGCAATTAATGTTCCGCAAGGGGCGAATGCGATGGTGAGCGGACTTCAATTTGGATGGCTCGGATCGAAAGGACTGTTTGTCGGTATTTTGGCTGCAATCCTCTCAGTACAGCTTTATTCTTGGATAGAACGCAAAGGTTGGGTCATCAAGATGCCGGCCGGAGTACCTCCGACAGTTGTACAATCATTTTCCGCATTGATTCCGGCAACAATTGTCATGACAGTATTCTTTTTAGTGAATATTCTTTTTGTCGCATGCGGAACAAACGCATTTGAATTTATCTTTAAGTTTTTGCAAACTCCATTACTTGGATTAGGTGATACGTTAGGAGCAATGATCGTTGCTTATATCTTCCTTCACTTCTTCTGGTTCTTCGGAATCAACGGAGGTTCTGTCGTAGGAGCGGTATTCAATCCTATCCTTCAAACTTTGGCGTTGGAAAACTTAGATCTGTATCGTGAAGTTGGTGTGGAAGGCTATACGGTCGCAAACGGAGCCCATATCATTTCCCAGCAATTTCAGGATCTGTTCGCAACATTTGGCGGAGCAGGATCGACATTATCGCTCATTATCGCAATGCTGTTGTTCTGCAAATCAGCACGTATTCGCGATCTTGCGAAATTATCGGCTGTACCTGGAATCTTCGGAATTAACGAACCAATCATTTTCGGTTTGCCGGTTGTATTGAACCCAGTCATTTTGATTCCGTTTGTGCTTGTTCCGACAATGAATATTATTTTGAGCTACTTTGCGATGTCAATGGGATTGTTCCCTCCATGCAACGGAATCAATATTCCTTGGACGATGCCTGTAATTGCTTCGGGATTCCTATCGACAAACTGGATGGGAGCTTTGTTCCAAGCGTTCCTATTGGTGCTTGGTGTCTTTATTTACCTGCCATTCATCAAAGCAATGGATAAACAATATTTAGCAGATGAAGCAGCTGCTGTTGATTCGGGAGAAGACGAAATCGATCTTGATGATCTTTCATTGGATGATCTTTAAAATATAAAACGATCTGGAAAGGAAACCGAAATGAAAAAAATTATAATGGTATATGATCAAATTCAAGCAGGAGCCGGAACCAAAGATGATAAGCTTGTTCCTTTAAAGGCAACAAAAGAAGTGATCGGACCTGCCGTAATGATGGAACGGTTCTTGAAAAGCAATGATGAAAAAGTAGTTGCCTGCGTATATTGCGGGAATGGAACATATTTACAGGATCCGGAAGAAATCGTTCGCAAGATCACTGCGCTTGTTTTGAAATTAAAACCAGATGGCGTGTTGTGCGGACCATGCTTCAATTATACGGATTATGCGAATATGGCCGCTCATGTAGCAGCAAGTATTCAGGAAAAAACCGATATCCCTGCGATTGCGTGCATGTCGGAAGAAAACGAAAAGACGATTAGTGAGTTTAAAAATGTGATTCCAATCGTGAAGTGTCCGAAAAAAGGAGCTGTTGGACTGAACGACGCGCTGGAAAATATGTGTAAGATCATCGGTAACCTTGCGCAGAAGAAAGACATTTCCGATTTAAAAGACGAAGTTTGTTTTTAAGAGAGCTCTGCTCTCTTTTTAAAAAGGAGGAAGAAAAATGTACGGAATTATCGCAACATGGCGTATGGCTCTTGAAGGAATTAGCGAAGGCGCCAAAATGCTTGATCAAGGTCAAACAGCAGACGATGCATTAGAAACTGCCATTCGAGCTGTAGAAGACTTTGAATATTATAAATCAGTAGGGTACGGAGGACTTCCGAATGAAGAAATGGAAGTGGAACTAGATGCGGCATGGATGGATGGAGATACGTTGTCGATTGGAGCTGTGGCTGCGATCAAAGATTATGCAAATCCAGTTTCTATTGCTCGGAAATTAAGCACAGAACCAGTCAATAATATGCTTGTCGGAGCGGGAGCGGAAAAGTATGCTCATAAAAACGGATTCGAACGCAAGAATATGCTTACAGAAAGAGCAAAAATCCATTATTACAATCGAAAAAAAGAAGTCGAAGAATTGGAATTAAAACCTTATTCCGGACATGATACAGTTGGAATGGTGGATCTTGATCAATTCGGGCATATGTGTGCAGCAACATCGACATCCGGATTGTTCATGAAAAGAGCAGGACGTGTCGGTGATTCTCCGATTTCGGGTTCGGGATTTTATGTGGATTCCGAAGTTGGAGGAGCGAGTGCGACAGGGTTAGGAGAAGACTTGATGAAAGGATGTGTTTCCTATGAAATCGTCCGTTTGATGAAAGAAGGGTTCACACCACAGCAAGCTTGTGAAAAAACTGTACGTTCGCTAGATCGAAAATTAAAAGAACGTCGCGGAAAAGCCGGAGATTTATCTTTGATTGCCATGAACAACAAAGGGGAATGGGGCTGCGCTACAAATATCGAAGGATTCAGCTTTGCGGTTGCAACCGAAAAGGAAGAACCGACAGTTTATCTTGTGAAATTCAAGGAAGACGGAAGTCAGTACTTCGAAGTCGCATCCAAAGAATGGATGGATAACTATATGAGAACGCGCACGGCTCCGCTGGTTCGAAAATAATATGATTTCAGAAGATATTGTATTGCAGCATATCGAAAAGAATGCGCAGAAAATGATTGACGGAATTTCCCGGATTATCTCGATTCGTTCAGAAAGAGGGATTCCCGAAAAAGAGGCTCCTTACGGACAAGGTCCGAAACAAGCTTTAGTCGAAACTTTACGATTGGCCGACAGCATGGGATTCGAAACGGAAATGATCGAAAATCAAATCGGGATTGTTAAATACGGTCAAGGAGATGAGTATATCGGGATTGTCGGACATTTGGATGTGGTCGAAGCAAAAGATGGCTGGACAAGCGATCCTTATACATTAACAGAAAGAAACGGGCGTTTGTATGCGCGAGGGATTCTCGACAACAAAGGACCGATCTTGGCAAATTTGTATGCGTTGAAGGCAATCAAGGATCTTGGGATCGAACTTAAGCATCCGATCTGGATCGTTTTTGGGACGAATGAAGAAACCGGAATGGAAGATATTCCGGTGTTCCTGAAACATAAAAAGCCACCTATTGCGGGATGGACTCCGGATAATAAGTTTCCGGTCGTTTATGCTGAAAGGGGCCGAGCTGTTTTCCGAATTGTTTTTTCCGATAGAGAACACGAAAGAGATTGGCTGAATCGTTATTTGTTGGCAAATATCCCAAAAGAAAAAGCGCTTGGACTGGATGTCAAAGATACGGAATTCGGAACCTTGGATATACGTAACACAGTACTGGATGAAGAAGGGATTGCTTTTGCGGTATCTTATCCACCTTGTATTGATACAAACCAAATAAAGGATTGCTTAAAAAAGACTTTAAAAGACAATGAGCAATTGATCTTGTGCTCAGATTGGAAACCTGTTTTCTTCGATAAAGACAGCACATTATGTAAAATTTTGCGTTCGGCCTATGAAGATATAACTGGATTGGATGGAACACCAACCACTACGACAGGGGGAACGTATGCGAAACGGGTTCCGAACATTCTTCCTTTCGGACCTAGTTTTCCGGGACAAAAAGGAATCGGGCATTTGCCGGATGAATGGATGGATATTCAGGATTTGATCATGAATACAAAAATATACGGATTATCTATGATCCGTTTGGGAATGGAGGACAGCTTATGATCTTTGAAGTTTGTGCAGGGTCGCTGGCTGATTGTATTGCAGCCCAACAAGGTGGAGCAGATCGGGTAGAACTGAACAGCGCTCTGGCGGTGGGAGGATTGACTCCAAGCATTGCAACGTTAAAACGAGTAAAAGAAAAGACGACTTTGCCTGTTATTTGTATGGTTCGTCCTCGAGCTGCCGGGTTTTGCTATGAGGAAGATGAGGTCGAAGTGATGTTTGGGGAAGCAGAAGATCTGTTGGAAAACAAAGCAGATGGCCTTGCGTTCGGATTTTTGACCGATGAAAAAAATGTGGATGTGTCCAACACAAAAAGAATGGTCGATTTGATTCATTCCTACGGGAAGGAAGCCGTCTTTCATCGAGCAATCGATGTTGTCAACGATCTGGATCAGGCAATGCTTGATTTGATCGAATGCAATGTGGATCGCGTACTGACTTCGGGGCAGCATGAAAAAGCCGAACAAGGAATGGAAGTAATTAAAGCTTTACAGGACAAGTACGGAAAGAAAATCGAGATTTTGGCAGGAAGCGGAATCAATGCAAGCAATGCGGAAAAGATCCTGGAAACGACGAAGATTAAACAAATTCATTCTTCATGCAAGTCATATCGAGAGGATCCGACAACCAAAGGCAAAGAAGTTTCTTATGCTTATCTTGGAAAACCGCATGAAATGGAATACGACATTGTAAGTGAAAAACTTGTAAGAGAACTTGCGAACATAAAAAGCGCACGATCGAAATGATCCGTGCGTTTTTTTATCAATGCGTTTCACCTAGATGAATTTGAATATCTTCTTCATGTTCCGCAATGGCTTCGATTGCTTTTTCCAATCCGTGCACAATTGTTTTAAGGTCCATGAACGGCATTCCGTTTGGCTTATCGACAGCTTGTTCGGTCATATAAGGAACGTGAATGAAACCACCTTTGATTGTCGGATAAAAATGATCAATCAAATAAAGAAGTTCATACATCAAGCAATTGCAAACATATGTTCCGGCACTGTACGATAAAAATGAAGGGATTTTTGCATCGCGGATTGCTTGGACCATTGCTTTGACCGGCAAAGAAGAAAAGTAGGCTGTTTCCCCATCTTCTCGTATCGGTTTATCGAAAGGCTGATATCCTGCATTATCCGGAATCCGGGCATCCATTAAGTTAATGGCAACTTTTTCAGGTGTAATGGCGCTGCGTCCGCCTGCTTGCCCAATACAGACAACAACATCCGGATGGAATTGATCGATTGCATCTTTCAGTACCATACCTGCTCGCATGAATTCGGTCGGAATTTCGAGCTTGACAAGATGTACATTTCCGATTGTATCCGAAAGAAGCTTGACAGCTTCATACGCAGGATTGATGGATTCGTTTCCAAACGGTTCAAAGCCGGTAATCAACAATTTCATAAAAAAGTTCTCCAATTATCATGGCATGATCATGATGCCATATAAAAAGTTCACTATAAGCCTAACATATGTATTTCCACAAATTCAATCCTAGCAAGTGATAAGATTTCCGATACGATTACAGCGGATTCGTCCTGTGATTGAAATTACGGGTGTTGAATCATAAAAGAGTTCAATTTATTTTTTCCTGCTTGTTCCCATAGATAAAATCTAAATATAATAAATGCAAAAGGAGAAAGGATATGAAGAAATTTAATAAGATCATCTTAATTGTTGTTGACTCGTTTGGAATCGGGGCTATGGATGATGCAGATGAATATGGAGATAAGGAAGCAAACACATTCGCGCACATCGATGCGTGCATGGATCCTTTTCTTATTCCTAACTTGATGAAGTTGGGGCTTGGAAATCTGCAAGCTTCAAAACATGCTCCTACGGTACAACCGATTGGTGTTCAATGTGCGCTTTGTGAACAGTCTGTCGGAAAAGATACAACAACCGGTCATTGGGAAATGATGGGACTGCATACAAAAACACCGTTTATCACGTTCACAGATACCGGGTTTCCTCGGGAACTGATCGAACAGTTGGAAAAAGAAAGCGGGCATACAGTGATTGGAAATAAATCGGCCAGCGGGACAGAAATTTTGAAGGAACTTGGAGAAGAAGAGCTTGCCAGTCATTCCGAGAAAATGATCGTATATACTTCGGCGGATTCGGTTCTGCAGATTTGCGGTCACGAGCAAAGCATGGGATTGGAAGAACTGTATCGTGTATGCGGGATTGCACGAAAAATTACAATGAAACCGCAATGGAAAGTAGGACGTGTGATTGCAAGACCTTATATTGGCAAGGATAAAGACCATTTTGAACGGACATCCAATCGCAAAGATCTTTCAGTCGATCCATTTGAACCAACGGTACTCGATTTATTGAAAGAGAACAAAAAAGATGTCGTTGCGATCGGAAAAATATCCGATATTTTCAATGGGAAGGGAATCACCAAAGCCATTCATTCCGAGTCGAGTGTTCAGGGAATGGAACAAACAATTCGGGAAATGAAAAAGGATTATAATGGCTTGATTTTTACCAATCTTGTCGATTTCGATGCCAAATGGGGACATCGGCGCGATCCGATCGGTTACGGAAAAGAATTGGAAACTTTCGATAAAAAACTTGGCGAATTGCTTGAACAGATCGATTCTAAGGATTTGCTGATCGTTACAGCCGACCATGGTAACGATCCATGTTATCGCGGAACCGATCATACAAGGGAAAAAGTCCCTTTTCTTGCTTATCATAAACAAATGGATCATTCAAAAACATTGGAAGAACAAAAAAGTTTTGGCGTGATCGGAATGACAATTTTAGAAAATTTTGATATTCAAAAAACTTCGTCTATGATTGGAGTGTCTTTGCTGGACCAGCTTATATAAAAAAACGAACTTAAAGTCCGTTTTCTTTTTTATATACCCATTTTCCATTGCACATTGTCGCAAGAACTTGTGTGTTCAATAAAAGGGTCGGATTCAAAAAAATATCTTGATCCAATACGACAAGATCTGCTAAATATCCGGGTGCGATTTTACCGAGCTGCTCTTCCTTGAATTGAACAAATGCACTACCTTGAGTATAGGCAGTCAATGCTTCTTTCAAAGAAAGAGCTTCCTGAATGTTCCAGCCGTCTTTTGGCCAATAAGCATAATCCTGACGGAAAAGAGCACAATGAAGGTTGTTCATCGGATCGATTTGCTCGACAGGTGCATCGGTTCCTAAGGAAATATTAGGGAGCGAATAGAAAGCATAAGATGTCGAAGCAAGATCTTTTCCAACTCGGTCTTCTACGATATGAAGGTCGTATTCCAGAAAGATCGGCTGTATCAAAGCTAAAATGTTCTGGTTTCGGAACTGATCGATCAATGCTTTGTCGGTAATTTGGACATGCACAATACCCCAGCGAAGAGGGTTGCCTGTGTCTTGAAACTTTTTATAGTGATCGAGCACTTTTTGAATGGCTTGATCTCCAATCGCATGAGTAATGACCTGAAGATGATGATCTTTGGCGTATTGCAGAATTTCTTCAAATTTTTGATCACTGATGACTTGAATGCCGTTTGTCCCCGGATCATCGGCGTAAGGTTTTTTTAATAAAGCGGTGCGGGCGCCAAGCGAGCCATCCATAAACAGCTTGATCGGACCGATTTGATGAAACTCTGGATTTTCAGGCTTCATTTTCAAAAGTTGATCGATTTTCTGTGGATCTTCGATATTGAATTGATGGCATAAGCGGATTTTTTTCTGCTTTGAAAATTCTTCATATACTTCAAAGAGCATTTCAAAATTATCTTCTTTCATATCGGCTGTTTGAAGGGATGTAATTCCTTTGCTCAAGCAATGAGTGGTGACACATTCTAAGTGATGGCACACTGTTTCCTTTGATTTTCGATGAACTTTTTTTAAGAACGGAACACATTCGTTTTCCTTGGCGATTCCGGATCGACGATCAAAAGAATCGGGAAGCAAAGTTTGATCGATCATTGCTTGATTCACAGTTAAGATGTGAGTGCATACCCGTTCCATGACCATAGGAATATGAGGCAGGATCTGATCGAGATCTTTCTTTTCGAGCATGCGTTTTTCAAGCAACATATCTTGATTCCATCCGATACCGTGGAGCAGGGAAACATTGGGGTGCGTGTTGTAAAACGAAAGGATCGTTTGCTGAATTTCTTTGATTGATCGACACGAAGATAAGTCAATGTCGCACAGGATCTCACCAAGCATGGAAATATGCATATGAGAATCATTAAACGCAGGAAGAACGACCTTTCCTTTAAGATCAAGGATCGTGTCGTTCTTTTCGTTTAATATTTCTGCATTGCTTCCTGTTTTAAGGATAGTATGATCTTCAACTAGGAGAGCTTGGCAAAAAGTCTGATTTTCGCAAAAGATCTTTCCGTTGATCAGTGCGGTCCTCATTCTTCGATTGTGACGTACTTATACACAAATGGTACGCCAACCGGATTATCAACTAAATGCTTGACTTTCGGATTGATCAGATCGGAGGCACCGGTTTGGAATATCGGAGCGATCGCCACATCATCCATAGCAATCTTTTCTGCTTTTTTCAACAGTTCCCAGCGTTCTTCGTCTGTTTTGGCATTGGCCGCTTCATCAAGAGCTTTTTTATATTCTTCGCTGCGATAGTGTCCGTAGTTGAATGATGTATCCGGCAAGATTACATTCAAATAGGTCGTTGGATCCGCATAGTCAGGTCCCCAGCGAGTCAATACAAGATCGAAATCACCATTTTGCTGAGTCTTTAAACGTACGTTTTTTTCTTGAGAAATCATTGCGATGTTTAAACCGTCTAATTTCGCAAATTCGGATTGCATAAATTCAGCGGCGGATTTGGAAGGATCGCTTGGCTCGAATAAGAACCGTAAATTAATTTCGTCTTTTCCAAGCTCCTGTTTCGCTTTCTCGAAATATTCCTGTGCCAGTTTTTCGCTGTCCTGACCGCGTTCAAGGAAATAGCCGTCGGTTGTTTCGCGATAATCTTTTCCGTCCGGTCCGTTGGCAAGTTGTTTGGTCACGAATCCTTCGGCGGCAATCGAACCGTCTTTTAATACATTTTGGGTCAAATTATCCCGATCGACCGCATAAGCGAGTGCTTTTCGCAAATTTTCATTTTGCAGATCGGAATTTTCCAAGTTATACTGCAAATACCATAAGAAGCTTCCAAGTACGGATTGATAGGCTTCATTGTCTTTGTATTTATCGACAAGCGAAGAATTTAATCGCGCGTAATCGGTTGTGCCGTTTTCAAATGCCAGCGCGGCAGAGCTTGGCTCGGGAACAATTGAAATGTTAATTTCTTCCAATGCGACATTCTCAGCATCCCAATAGTTTTCATTCTTTGATAATTTCAGAGAATTTCCTTTTGTCCATTCTTCTAATTTGAATGGTCCGCAAAATAAAAGATTTTCCGGGGAAAGTCCGTATTGTTCTCCTTGTTCTTCGGCAAATTTTTCATTGACAGGATAAAAAGGCGGGAATGTCGTAAGCGAAACAAAATAAGGGGTCTTTCGTTCCAATTCCACGACAAATGTTTTTTCGTCTTCGGCTTTTACGGCAAGAGCATCCTTGTTTTCGGGATTCCCCATTGCTTCGCTTGCTCCTTTGATACATGCCCCATCTGTTCCGAAAATATACGCGTAATCGCTTGTCGGATCACTGGCTGCATCTTTCCAAGCGTATTCGAAGTCGCTTGCTGTTACAGGATCTCCGTTAGACCACTTCGCATCTCTTAAATGGAACGTGTAAGTCAGTCCGTCATCGGATACTTCATAGCTTTTTGCTAACGCAGGAACAATATCGCCTTCTTCGTTGGTTGTTTCCAGCCCTTCGATGATCATGTTGATGACTTCAAATGACATTCCGTCTGTTGCTAATGTCGAATCCATCGTGATCACATCGTTTTCTTTGGCTAAGTTAAGCACTTGGGTGCTGCCTGTCGAATTCTTGGATCCGGACGAGCAGCCACTCAAAGCAAGGGCTAACGCACTTGCGCAAAGCATCATTTTACTTGTTTTCATGATCTCATTCCTCTTTTCTGAATCTCAGTATAAACGATTTCATAAGCGCTTACAATTGATTATTTTCAAAAATGCAACAAATTTTCATAACATCTTGAAAAAGAAAGCATTGGCGCGAAAACGTTCGGTTTGTAAAAATCGTATGTGGTTGGCGATTGGATCATCACAATGAGTAAGGTTGTCAAAAAGGATATACAAACCATTGTGATTTTTAGGTTGACTTAAAGCCGACTTCAAGTTCTATAATCCTTCTAAGGAGAAAGAACATGTATATTAAAGAAGTGAGTAAACTTTACGGTGTGAAAGAAGAAACATTGCGATACTATGAAAAAATCGGAATGATTCCTCCGGTCCATCGGACAGAAAGCGGAATCAGAGATTATTCGAAAGAAGATCTTGGTTGGGTAGAAAACGCATTATGTATGCGCAGGGCCGGTATGCCTGTTAGTGCCATTGCCGAATATGTCCAATTGACTATGCAAGGAGATGAAACCTTAAAAGAACGATTGAACTTATTGATGGACCAGAAACGCAATTTGGAAAACGAAAGAGCTCAACTTGATGCGATGATTACCCGTATTTCGGGGAAGATCGATTATTTTCGAAAAAAGATGGAAACTCGACTTTAGAAGAAATCTTACTAATTCGTTAGAATTTGTTAAGATTTCTTTTTTATAATGAACATATGAATCCAGTTGAGATTGATAAACATATTTTTTATGATCCTGAACAGAAAAAACTAATTTGCGATCATAAGACGATTGAACTAACGCCTTATCAGACCAAGATCCTTGATCTTTTGGTCAAGGCGGATGGCCATGTCGTTTTGCGAAAAGATCTTATGATCGCATTATGGCAAACGGAGCAATACATTGGAGCAGGAACATTAACGACTCACATATCCCGGTTAAGACAAAAACTAAAGAAAGAAACAGGAACTCCGATCATATGTACAGCAAAAGGAAAAGGATATTATGTTCCTCAGACTGTTGAGAAATAGAATCTGGCAGTCTTTTTTTTGTTTGCTAATATATATGCTATACCTTTTTATCCAATCTGTTTTTCTCTTTTAATCCGGTTGTTAACCGATTACAATCATTACACGGGAAAAATAAAAATACACACATTCAAAGAAGCATTAAAAACATTTGAGAAGAATAAAAAGAATCGCCGTTCTAAAACAAAAAACGGGCAGTGTTCTTATTTCAAGAACAATACCCGGGTTTGGCAACACTTTGGGATGTGATTAGGCAATCCTATCTTTTTGCGGTACAGGAAGGAAAACATTTTGAACGCAAAGAGTGTCCGTTGCCTTGTTGTGAGAAGAAATGATCAAAGTGATGTGATGGTGTTTTGTGTAGTGATGGATTCGTTGTATGAGTAGTGAGGCAGTGTGTTCATCAAGCGCACTGATGGGCTCATCAAGAATCAGGAAATCCGGTTTACGGATGAGCATCCTTGCGATCGATACTCTTTGAGCTTGCCCTTGGCTTAAGCCGCTGTTATCATCAAGAATCGAATTTTTATGATAGGCAAGGACGTCATCAAGCACGCATGTATAAAGAATCTCATCGATTTCAGCTTGGGAAAAAGAGTCATCAAGGACAATATTTTCAAGAATCGACATTTTGAAAAGTTTTGACTTTTGATCGACCATCAGCAGATGGTGGGCACGCCATGCTTGCGAAAAAGAAGTGATGTTTTTCCTGTTGAAAAATAAATGGCAGTCATTTCCTTCAAGAGCATTCATAATAAGATTCATTAATGTACTTTTTCCTGTACCACTGGGTCCGGACAGTTTTGTATTCTGCCCTGGTTCGATTGAGAAAGCAAGGTCTTGCAAGATCAAAGGTGAACCGGAATAGAAAAATTGATCTATTTGCACATCAATTCTTTGAAGAGGCGAAAGAAGATCTTCAAAAACGGTCATTGATTCTTTTGGTTCGGAAAATACTTGCTTGATCGTTGATCGAAGCTTTTTCATTGTGTGTTTTTGTGTTCTTATTTCGGCTAACTGCATGATTGGCTCCTGAACAAGCGAAACAAGAGCGTAAGCGGAAATGACCTTTCCCATAGTCATTGATCCTAAAGCTACGAAAACCAGGCCGATCCCGGCACTCAAAAGAGGAAGGACGCGTGAAAGAATCGAATAGATTGTGATGTAGCACGCATTGATTTTTCCTTGTCTTTTTTCAACAGGAACTAAGCTTTTATCCAATTGATTAGTGAAACGTTCAGAAAAGAATTTTTCTTTATTCAAAAAACGAATCAGTCGATGGGCTTCGATATTTTCGTGAAGAACCTGAAAAAGCGTATTTTTTTCATCATAGACTTTTTGGGCGTTTTGGGCAATTTTCCGAGATAATATACGAGTAGTGCCAAAACATATGCCAATCAGAAAAAATAAGATCAAAGCGAGTTTCCATTCATTGAAAAACAAAAAAGCAGCTCCTGAAATTAAAGAAAAGCATTGAACAATCAAGACTACAGGGAAAGTGACTTCTTGTTGCCCGAGTAGACTGATTTCGTTTTGAAAAAGCGAAATCAAAAAGGCAGTTGAATTCTTTGCGAAAAAAGCATGATCTTCATTCAGCAATCGGGTTTCGTAAGTTTCCAAAATAGCTTTTTTACCTAAGATCGGAAGTTTGTTGAATCCATATTGTGAGCATAGACTGCAAAAGATCATTCCGTTTAGTAAGCCGAAAAAGATTAAAAAGTCTGAATGATTTAACATTGTTCCGATTGAAAGTTGATTTATTAATGACTGAATCGTATTGATAAATCCATATAAACACATTATATCTGCAATAGAGAAAAATACGGTAAATATTTGGAGAGTTTTGATAGTAGAGGTTTTCATTTTTTTTCCTCCTTGTATTGACAATTATAAAGAGAAAAACATAAAGGACGAAAAATTGAACCGAAAAAATAAAAAGATAAAATTTTAGCGGATTTATTAAAAAAGTTCACTCAAACTGTTGATGAAAAGCGTATAACCTTGCTCGATTACCGGTTTGTTCGCTGATCCATTGCAGTTCGTCATGAATCAATTGGGCAATTATTGTTTTCGGATAAAATTCTTTGATTTCCTTACGGCAAACGGTCCATAAATAATTTTCCAGTGTTTCAAAGGAAACGTTGGTAAATTTCATCTCAAAATAATGATATAAGTGCTGATACTCGATTGGAAAATTAGTTACATCAAAACGATAAAAAACCGAATTATCAAACTTTGTTTGCGGATCATGCATATGCGCTAAAAATAAAATGGCTGGGAAAAAAGTTTTTTCGCAGCAGATTTCTTTCATGAAAAACTCTTTTGCTTTTTGGCGTTCGTTTGAATAATAGGCGTGTAATGCACAAATATGGATCCAGTCATCCTCAATCCAAGAAAAGAGCGGATCTTTTTGAAGTTCAGATGCTTTTTCGTTAAAATTTTGCGGTTCGATTGAATGAATCAGAGAAAGCTGAGCAATTCTGACTTTGGCTTGATCTTTTGGAAAAGTCGCAATGCGAATTAATCTTTCGCATAAGGCAACCGCTTCGTAATATTGTTCATTGCGAATGATCAAAAATAAATAGTCGATTTGATTACGTATGGTCTGAAAATACAATCGATGCTGAATTTCGGCGGCTATTTTTGGAT
This sequence comes from Firmicutes bacterium M10-2, assembly GCA_000403415.2. Lineage (GTDB taxonomy): Bacteria > Bacillota_I > Bacilli_A > Erysipelotrichales > Erysipelotrichaceae > Dubosiella. Next base: position 3,652 of record KE159684.1, on the reverse strand, counting down.
CTGAACACTCAAGCACATCGATTACATGATTCATGAGGATTTCTTTGATTGGGGAGTCTATGATTTCATAAATATTCAATAGATCGACTGCCGAAAGAGATAAATCGGTTAAGGCAAGATATTTTAAATGTTCATATATAGTATTCGATCTTTTATATTCGTTGATTAAATGATGTAGAAGATTTTTTTCGTTTGGATATCTATAGACAAAGGAAAGAACACATTCCTTTTCCATTGCAAGAAAACTTTTTTGTCGTTTTCCATCATAAGGATAGACAAGCCCTATTTTTTTCAAAAGACAATCGTAGATTTCGCTTTCTTTCAGTGGAGCTTTTCTTAGTTTCATATAAGTTGCTTTGGAACAAACTCCTTCTATAAAACGTTCGACCTTAAAAGCGGGATCGTTCTTGAATTTTTTCTTGCGCAAAAATTCAATTGCTTTTCCAATAGAAACCTTTTCATTGTGAGGAATATCAATCATTATAACCTCCTTATTTAATTATTTTAGCATAAACATTAGCTAAAAGGGCTATTAATTGGAAAAACAGAGTTTTATTCCCATGATGATAAAATCTACACTTAGACCGTTGAGAAACAGAAGCATAAACAGCAATCGCCGTTCTAAAACAAAAAACGGGCAGTGTTCTTATTCAAGAACAATACCCATTTTATCCGATATTCATAGGAACTGAATTGTTTCGATTCCTATTTTTAATTTTGTGTGATGATTTCTGCTGTTTTGATGACCGGATATGAAATAAGCTGATCTCCATCAAGATTTTCTTTATTCATATCGACTGCGTTGATACTTTGGTTATAGTATGTCGTGTAATAAAAGATACCGGTATCTGTGTCACAGCAACAGGAATATTGAGTGATTTCGAATTGCCCTGGCTTGATTTCCGCTTCTCCGCTAACTTGCTGTACATTTGTCAGGCAATGGAAATATTCGAAAACGTTTTTGAGAGCATCGTCTTTGTCGCAAACGGAATTCAATTTTGTAAAGGCAGCACGAACAAAACGACTTACAGAATCAACACCGCCCGGTAATCCGAATGAGCCCATTCCTCTGGAATACAAATTGAATCCTTTGACATCGGGAGCGAATGTTATTGTAGGCGTTTGTGGAGTTAAGATCGAATAGTTTGCCATATTGTAGGTCATCCATTCAAAGGTCGGACCGTTCGTTAAAACGCCCCAAGGGTCATCGTAAATTTTTATTCCGTATTCTTCGGTACATTCAACCACAAAGCTTCCGTCTTTTGAACCAATCAACCAGTGGAGCGGAGAAGCAGGCTGCTGCGCACTGAAGTTTTCATTCCAAACGTTCAATCCTTCAAAAAGTTCGCGCGCTTGCTGCAAAGTTTCAGCCTGACCGAGAATATAAGGAATCAATTCAAAGCTTGCGATATTTTCTTTGCCTTCTTTTTTCGGAAAATATTTTGCGAATCCGGCAAATGCAGTTCCGACCATACCGATTCCTTTGTCGTTGGCTCCTTCGAAATAAAGGGGATAGTTGTTTTGAATAATTGCCATTCCTATAATCGCATTGTGAGATTTCAAGGTCTTTCCATTGCGCCAATGAAATTCAAAATTTCGTGGAGTAATGACAACATCATTTGGGAAATCGGCTTCCCAATCTAAATTTCGACCAATATAGTGGTGTCCATTTACATAGTTAATTGCTGTACACATGCTATGAACCTCTTTTCTAGTATGATTGGATTATACAATCTCCATAGAATAAAAAAGAAGTGATGCGCTCATCTTTTAATACAAGGCATGGAGAGCATGCGAGATTTGCGCGATCACTTCTAATACAATTTCTTCATTTTCTTTAGTGTTTAAAAAGGTATAGTAAGCTCCCTGAATCTGATAAGTAATCAAAATATCGGATCGAATATCTTGATGAAGATGGGGATATTTTTCCCAAACATATTCTTTAACGGCTTTCTCAAGCTTGGATCCAAGCTGCTCCTCTTTTCCTTTGGGAAACAGCAAATGAATTTGCGGTTCATATTTTAAGAATGCCCGATATAAATTGACAACGAATATTTCCGGACAATCTAATGAATAGGCTTCTTCTTTCGGAAAAGAAGCGAGAATCTCGTTAACAAGATCGGTTTCCAATTGATCGTTGAGATCATGAAGGTCGTGATAATGGGCATAAAAAGTCGATTTATTGATTTGTGCTTTTTCGCACAACTCTTTTACAGTCAGACGTTCGATAGGTTTTGTTTTGATCAAAGCTAAAAAGGTCGCAATGATCGAATTTTTGGATTTGATTGCTCTTTTATCCATAAAGTAAACTCTCCTTATTTGTTCTTCATTGCGTCTATCACTTTATCGAAAATCTACTTGACTGACAAGTGCAAACCATTGATAATTTGCTTATGAATATTGAAAAAATCACACCAAATCATCCGCTGTTTCAAAAAACGGTAAAGTATGCGCTTTCTTGTCCTTGGAAGGCAGGAACTCATCTTGGACAAAAAATGCGGGATGGGCAATTGAAAGAAGGAGAAATGGTTTTCGCAGCCATCGAAGAGAGTCAGGTATACGGCTTTATCATGATCGGGATGACGGATTGTCTGGATGTTCCGTATTCGCCGTTTCTACGTTATTTGTTTGTCGATGAAACCAAACGAGGACACCGGCTCGGTCAGCAGCTGATCGATTATGCGTGTATGCATATAGACCGAGATACCGTCTATTTGATCAGCGATCATATCGGTCTGTATGAAAAATACGGCTTTGTTCCTTTTGAAAGTTATCCGGCTCCATGGGATGAAAAAAAGCAGGAAACGATTTTTATTAAAAAATTATGAATCATTCCTTGCGTTTTGTTCGCTCTCTGTCGGCTCGTAATTGACTTGTTTGACGGCTTGATCCAGCAAAAGGGTCCAAGTCGCTTTTTTTGTGTGTTTATACAGCTCAAGAAGCGTTTTATGAATCTGAGCATGCGAAGATATTTGTGAAATGTAAAAGACAACCCCTTCTTCGATTTCCTGTAAACTTTCATGCAGCAGCAGCCCTAATAAAGCCAATCTTTCAATACGTTCCTGGTCTTTGTCCGCTCTAATATTTTCTTTTACGAGCATAAGCATTTGCTCTTTGGCGGGCATCGTTCTTAAATGCTGGACGATGCATTGCGCAAAAGAAAACACACCATGATCATACGGAAGGATTGGGATGGCTTCGAACCAATCCAGCACACGAGCTAAGTTTTTCCGAATAGGACCTAAAAAAAGCAGGCGATCGATCCCTTGATCGAAAAGATCGAGCTGGTCTTTTTTTAATGCAATAAACGGATTTCCGCTGGCAAACAAGGGGTAACGCACCCCATACGATAAGGTGATGATCAATTGAAAGTACACTTCGATACTGTCTGCATAATTTGTATCCGATAGCGGAATTTTTGATAAATCTTCCAAGTATCGTTTCACTTCACGAAGCTTTTTCGAATCGGAAAGCTGATATTCTCCATTGAGTGCAAGAGAACAAAACTGTTTGACGGATATCGACAAATCGGTGAAATGAACGGCCGGCTCCTGATCTTTCTTCAAGCAAGAAAGAAAGATCGAGTCGAATTTTTCTTTTTCTTTTTTTGATAAAGCCGAATACAAAGCGAGTAAAGCTGTTTCTATCTCTT
>KE159683.1:16782-42438 GCA_000403415.2 Firmicutes bacterium M10-2 | reverse complement strand
TCTTGGATTGTCAAATTAAGTGCAACGTTTCCGAATAATACACTTCATATGGTGTTTTGTAGCCTAAACATTTTCTAGGCCGTTTGTTCAGTTCATCTACTTTTTCTTGGATGTATTCTTCCGGTATATCGGTGAGATCTTTTCCTTTCGGAAAGTATTCTCTCAAAAGACCGTTTGTATTTTCGTTTGTTCCTCTATCCCATGGATGTCGTGGAAGCGGAAAATAAAATTGGACTTGATTCAGTTCTTCTGTTATATCCGGATGCGCAGTAAACTCTTTTCCTCGATCCGGGGTAATCGTGCAGAGTGGCTCCTCCTTTAGAAGTTGAATGGTCGCTTCTTTTACCAGAGCGCTTTTCTTCTTGGCTATCTTCATGCATTTTAGAAATCTGCTCTTTCTATCGACATATGTCACAAGACAGGCTTTTCCAGTCGCTCCGGCGACTGTATCTCCCTCCCAATCGCCAAGTTGTGAGCGATTATTGGCTTCTTCAGGACGATCTTTTAATTCATTGCTGATCTGGATCTTTCCTCGTTTTTCGATATAGTCCTTCCTATGCCTTGATTTTCCTCTATGCCTTAGCTTTCGAATAGCTCCTCGATTGCCATGAGAGAGATTCTTTTCATCAAACATACCGGCATAGATCGCTCTATAGATCGTATTGTGACTGATCGACCAATCCGCTTTTTCATACTCTAATCTTCCAGAGATCTCTTCAGGAGACCATCGATGATTCAAGAAACAGTTACGTACCCATTCATAGCGAACAGGGTCATTCAATATTTTCTTTCTTCCACAATGTGTTCGTCTTTTCGAATACTTTGATTGGGCCATCGAAGGACTGTACTTGCCTTGGGAAGTATTCCTTTTCAATTCTCTGGAAATCGTTGATTTATTTCGGTGGAGTATTTTCGCGATCTTACAGATTGAGAAGCCTAAGAATGAATATTTTAGTATCTCTTCTCGCTCTTCTATAGTAAGATGAGTGTAGTGGTTCATAGATATGCCCTCCTGATTCATTTGGTTTGGTCACCATTAGTGTATCATGGGTGCTTCTATGTTCCACTTTTTTTAGTGTTGCACTTAAAGTGTAAATTCAGGGTACAAAAAAAAGAACCGTAAATTTCTTTACGGTTCACAGAGTGTTGACAAACTACCTATTTTGAAAAAATTAAATTTCAATAAAATAAAAGTGGGTAAAAAGGTCTAAAAAAAGAGTAATATTAGGTACTTAAATACCTCAAATTGCTCTTTTTTTATTCATTTGTGGGAGAAAAATAAAAAGCTGTGACAAAGCCGATTTGAAAAATCGACTTTGTCAACAGCCTGAGAACCGTAAATTTCTTTACGGTTCAAAATATCAAAGCCAGTTAAATAAGTTGAATGCACCTTTGAAGAGGGGAAAGAGGAAGCCTGTAGGAACATCCGGAGTGGTTGTACCTTGATTTCCGCCCTCTCCTGTTCCCGGATTTTCTCCGCCTCCTTGGTTTTGATCGGTTCCCGGAGTGGTTGTTCCTTGATCGCCACCGCTATTTCCGCCTTGATCGGGATCTTGTGCATCATATGTACACACACCGTTATAATAAGTGCCTCCGTTATTGATACATTCCTGCATTGCAGCATCTTCGGTATCTTCATCGTCCGGTTCTTCTTCATCGGCTTCACAGGCGCTTCCGTTTAATACGTAACCGTCCGGACAGCTGCATGCGCCGTTATCCCAGGATCCTCCGCTTCCCACACAAGCTGTTTGCGCATTGTTTTCTTCTTGTTTTGTGATACATATTCCGGATTCTTCATCCCATGTACCGCCTTGAGCGCTGCACGCTGTACTTGGATCGTATGTCGTGGTATTGGATGTTGGATCTCCACGATCAAGGAATTCGGTTTTAATATATCCTCCTCGATAATCGGACACAAGATCCGGCCTTTCAATCGCGTGATAATCACCGTACTGCTGACAGTAATCGAGCAGATAATGGGAAATATGGAACGCAGTGGCCATATTTAATTGGGACATATCAATGTAATATCCCATTTGCTGGTATTGCGGTAAGTACCCGGACCAGACAGCTACGGAGAATTGGCTCGTATAAGCACATGACCATTCATCTTTAATTGTTCCGGCCGGAATTCCGTATGGAAGTCCGTAATCTTCCCAGTCGGATGTTCCGGATTTTGCATAGACCGGATAATCGGCTGTCAGGATCTGATTGAAGTTGTTGTATCCTCCGGTCACGACTTTTTCGAGCAAGGTCGATATCATGAAGGCAGCTTGCTCGGAAACGATCTCGTTTGTTTGTGCGTTGCTTGAAATTTCCGCTTGATCGCTTCGGCGAACGACCTTGCGAATACGATGAGAATCGATACGCTGACCTTTATTGGCAAAGGTAGAATAGGCGCTGGCTTGCTCGATTGGCGAAGCGTACATGTTAGCACCACCGATTACGTACTGTTCTACGAAATTTGAATACGTATCTTCGCTGTAGCCTAGTTTGCGGCAGTAATCGATCCAGTAATCGTATCCGGTTTGTTTCACAAGCTCAACCATTGTTGCGGCTGCAGTCGTATTCTTGGAAACACCAAGTGCGTCTTGCAGGGACATATTTCCTTGATAACGTCCGTCTGAGTTGTTGAGGTTTCTTCCGGTTGTAAAGTAATCTTTCGGCACGTCCTGTACCGTATGGGTAGTGGACCATCCTAAAAGATCAAAGGCCGGCGCATAGGCGAGCAGTGGTTTCATAGAAGATCCTGGCTGTTGGGCACGAATAGACGTATCTGTTTGAGAGTCTGTGTGATAATTTCTTCCCGGGCCGACGGCAATTACTTCGCCGGTACCGTTATCAATAACGGCGAATCCGACATCAAATGCGTCATTTGGGAAAGCGACAACGTTTCCGTTGCAAATTTCATCTGCTTGTTTTTGGACATCCTGATTGAGTGCAGTGTAAATATCCATTGGAATCACGGCTGGATCTTGTCCGGTCAATTGCACACATTCCTGCATTGTCTGTTCGATGTAGGCGGCGTTTGGATCGACGGTAGCTTCCAGATTGGTGTCGAGTGTGAATTCCAATCGGGTATTCTTAGCTAACTCATATTCTTCTTCGGTAATATAACCGTGCTGAAGCATGAGTTTCAAGGTTGTATTTCTTCGTTCGGTGGCTGCTTTCAAAAAGTCGGTTTCATCGCTTCTTAAATTGTTGAGCGGATTGTTGTTGTAAGGAGCGTTGATGGCTCCGGCAAGGAAAGCGGCTTCGCCTAAATTCAATTCGCTGACATCTTTATTGAAGAAGTATTTGGCTGCTTTTTGAATTCCTCGGGTGTTTTGCCCGGATCCGAACCAAATTCGATTGACATAAAATTCAAAGATATCTTCTTTGTTAATGCTTTGTTCGGCAATGAGTGCAAGATAGATTTCTTGGATTTTCAGTTTTACTTGGGCGAGCTTGTTCCAAGATCCTTCATTTTTTAGCTTTTCTTCCTGATTTTTTGTGAAGGCATTGTCAATCATTTGCATAGTAAGGGTGGATCCTCCTTGCGAGAAGTCACCGCTTCGTAAGTTGTTGATGGCAGCTGCCATAAATCGCGGAAGGTCGAATCCGTTATGATCGAAGAAGCGTGAATCTTCGATAGATAAGAATGCATCGACTACGGACTGTGGAATTTGTTCGTAAGTTACATCTTCTCGGATCTCATCTCCGAATTCGAATATGAGATTTCCCGCTCCGTCAAAGATCCTTGAGTTGGATAAGGTGGATAATCCGTCTTGAGAGAATCGCATACCTTCAGGATCATTGATAATGTTCACAAGAATAAAAAATACAGATATACATCCTACCAGGAATAACGTAAGTACGCACACTGCGATCTTATTCCAAATGTCGAGTTTGCGACGTTTCGGCTTGGGAGCTGGCGTATTTGTTTGGTTTGGTTTATCCGGCATTACTTTTCCTCCTTAAAATATAGTGCTTCAACGACTTTTAAGTAATTGAGCCGTGGATAGAGGCCTTCCGGTATGAGGTGGCCGTTCTTTTCGAACCAGTCATAGTCAATCGCATAACTAGTCGTTTTTTTGATTTTTTGAATGAGCAATGGAGCATCCACGAGATACGTCTTATTATAATAAGAAAATCGAATGATGAAAAATCCGATTCCTCCATGTAAATGAACCAGTTCAAGATGCTTGATCTGATGGGCATGGATCATCTGTAAAGGCAGCCGAGATTTATTTTTTGTTTCTTTCGCTTCAAAATCGATATACTTTTCTTTATAGATCCCATTGTAATCGGTTGTTGACGGAGTCCTGTAATAGGCTTCCACGATCTTTGCTCGATCTCGCCTTGGATAATCTACTTTTACGACTTGGATCGGGGTCGGTTTTTTATAGATCAAAGCAATGTTAAGATCTTTATAATAGGTATTGGAGGCATTGATATCTTTTTCCAATGTGGCTCCTCTTCCTGAATGATTGTCTAAATTTTTTGATTCATGATAAGGGCGTGCCCCGTTTGGATAGTTTATTGTGCTCATCTTAATCATTATAACCTAAATGAACAAGATTTTTTTATGAAAAACAAAAAAGTAAGCTTTTTCGAAAAAGTTTATTATTTTTAAAGGCTTAATAAACAAGAAATTTAGATTTCTGCAAGTAAAACGTCGGAATAAGGAAAGTGTATTCGGCAATAGCGAAAGGGAATCGGTTTCAAGTCGTTTAAGAGGAGAGTTGGTTTTGTATTTCAATTTTTGTTGATTTTTTATTCATTCACAGGCATAATATAATAGTTAATACCGGGAGGGGCTACTACGATGTCTAAAGATATGAATTTAACAGCTCAAGTGATCTATGAAAAAGAGTTTCATGTAGATCTTAAAGGATATGCGCCAGGAGAAGTGGATGAATTTCTCGATCAGATTATCGAAGATTATCAAAATTACGATGAAAAGATTGAAGAGCTTGGCAGTGCTTTGACGCGTTACGAAGCGAAGATCAAAGAACTTCAACAGCAGGTTTTCGCACTTCAAACGGAAAATCAAAATCTCCAAGAACAAAAAGATCAAGATTTTGTCAATGCGAATACCGATCAAGTGGATATTCTCAAGCGTATTGCTCGTTTGGAAAAAGCAGTTTTTAATAAATAATAAAATTTTATTCTAATTCGGCAGTTGCTGGCTATAAAATGTTAGAGGAAAGTCCATGCTCGCACGATCTGTGATGATCGTAGTGTTTGTGCTGGATGAACAAATAAGTCCAGGCATAGAAATATGACGGCTGGCTTGACTCCTTAGATCTTTTGATGATGGAAGAAAGCCTTTAAAAGTGCCACAGAGACGAGTCCGTATGGAAACATACGGGGTGGAACGGGTAAACCCCGCAAGCGAGAAACCCAAATTTGGTAGGGGAACTGATCAAGGCCAATTAAGAAGCCGAGATCGGATGCGTTAACGCATAGATAAATAACTGCCACTGGGAAACCAGAACAGAACATGGCTTATGAATTAGAAGAGAAAAGCGGACCTGGGTTCGCTTTTTTTTTGGTGTGTGGTACAATACAAAACAGAAAGAAGGTGTAGATATGTCTGCGTCACCAGACCCCCATGAGCAAAGAATAAGAAAAGGTAAATGACGGAGGCGACAATGGACCTCCGTAATAAGGAGGTAAATTGTGTTAGAATTCTACAAGACCGATGAATCGGGAATTACACAAAAGATCGATCTTCCTCAACCTGGCTGTTGGATCAGTGCGGTTGCTCCAACCCATGAAGAAAGGAATTTTTTAATTGAAAAAATCGGTGTGCTTCCCGAATTCGTGAAATCTTCACTGGATGAAGAAGAAAGTTCCCACATTGACTATGATGATGATGTGGATCAAACATTGATCATTTTCGACTATCCGAATGTCAATGAAACCGCGGATCCGATTAATGGAGGCGGGAAAGAAAAAAAAGAATTAACCTTGCAGTATATGACCTTGCCGCTTGGTGTGGTCATTTTAAAAGGATATATTGTAACAATCAGTTTGTATGAAAACAGCAATGTCAACGATCTTGCGTCGGGTCGTATCAAAGGGGTAGATACGAAATTGAAAACTCGATTTTTGCTTTTGTTGTTGCTGCGCATATCACAGCGCTATTTGATTTATTTGCGTCAGATCGATCGATTGTCTTCCCGAACGGAAAGAAAGCTGTATCAGACTCCCGACAACAAAGAACTGATCGATATGCTCGGATTGGAAAAATCCCTGGTCTATTTTTCGACGTCTTTGAAATCGGATGAATTGACTTTATCGAAAATTATGCGCGGTCGTCAAATTAAATTGTATGAAGACGATGAGGATTTGCTTGAAGATGTGATGATTGAGATCAAGCAGGCCATCGAGATGTGTTCCATTTATTCGGGAATCTTATCGAGTACGATGGATACATTCGCAAATGTTATTTCCAACAATTTGAACTTTATCATGCAAATTCTGACAGTAATTACGATTGTTATGGCAATACCGAATATCATTTTCGGATTTTACGGAATGAATGTATCGGATCTTTTGTTGCCGTTTGCATGGTTTCCGCTGTTGATTGCTGTTGTTGCATGTATTGTAGCGACTTTGATTTTTAAGAAAAAAGATATGTTTCGATGAACGGATTCGTTTTGAACGAATCTTTTTTTATTGGGTAGATTTAAAAAGTATATTGATATATCATATTAATTATAGATGGAGGTATAAAGTATGCAGCGATCAATTATTTCGGATCAAGTCCACGAGAATGTAGAATGTGCGTTTCGAAAAATTCATGAAGAAGGATATGAATGGGTAGAACTGCACAATGTGTTTGAAAAAAGCATTGAGCAATGTGATATGGAAGAAGTAGAAGAAATCGCAAGACTGCTTGAAAAATATCGTTTAAAAGTTTGCTCGATTGCTTCTACGATTTTTTTCCTGTGCCCACTGTATAAAGGCGATGAAGTTTCTTTATTTAATGATTCTTTTTATTCGATTGCAGGAAATGTGGAAGAGCATTTAGAGTATGCACGAAAAGCTTGCCGCATCGCAAAACGTTTAAACGCTCCTTATATCCGTGTCTTTCCGTTTCGGGTACCGGATAATCGAAAAGGTCCTTACGGAACAAAAAACGATTTTGAGCGCATTGAGGAAAATATGAAGCGTCTTGTCGAAATCGCGAAAGAGGAAGATATGGTTTTTGTGGTGGAGAATTGCCCTTATTCTCATCTTCCGAAAGGAGAAATGACTTTAAAGCTTGTGCAAATGATCAATGACGCACATTTGCGCTTGCTGTGGGATCCGGGAAATTCTTATCGTGCCGAAAAAGATCAAGTACCTGAAGAGTATTTATCGTGGAGTTTACCGGAAGAAGCTCGTCATCTTGCTTCTTATATAGGGCATATCCATATAAAAGATTATCATTACGATTCTCGATTCGAAAAACCGTTTATTCATCGCCCGATCGGAAAAGGGGATATTGATTTTCACTTGATCTTTAATGAATTAGAAGGCAGCGGTTATTCCAATGTTTTATCTTTAGAACCTGAAGTTGATCGTGAAGAAGCGATTGAATGTATGAATACTTTAAAAAGAATGGTTTAATTGTGAAAAAAATAACAAACTTCTTGCTTCTTGAGAAATTTACATTATACTTTAAGAAAAGGAGCTGAAAATATGGTCGTTTCAAGAGAAGAGTTCATACATAATTTCGAAAAATTATTAAATATATTAGAAGATGAAGAAGTGCTGATCATAGAAAAGGGGAATGTGATCGCGCGGCTTAGTCATCCGTGGATAGGAAATGAATATAAAGAAGTTTCTGATTGTTTAATGTGCAAAATGAATATTTAAACAGGCGTTAGATTTCACGCCTGTTTCAGGCTGTTGACAAAGTCGATTTTTCAAATCGGCTTTGTCACAGCTTTTTATTTTTCTCCCACAAATGAATAAAAAAAGAGCAATTTGAGGTATTTAAGTACCTAATATTACTCTTTTTTTAGACCTTTTTACCCACTTTTATTTTATTGAAATTTAATTTTTTCAAAATAGGTAGTTTGTCAACACTCTGAAACAGGCGTTAGATTTCACGCCTGTTTTTTTTCAGTGTAAGATGATTGTTGAAAGGATTGGTATTCATTATGGAAGCAAAAGGTAGTACTTTGTTAAAAGTTGTTGGCTATATTTTTGTGATTTTAGGTATCGTTTCATTGTGCATTCAAATCGGAGGTTTAATTTCTGATGATATTATCGGTACGGTACAAGGAAATGCAATCGGCCAAATGTTTATTTTAGATTCCGGTTCATTGGCTGTCGGGATGCTTGTTTCTGTTGTGGAAATGGCGGCAGGATACATGGCGGTGAAAATGGCTTCGAATTTATTATACGCAAAAACGCTGATGTATTATGGAATCGGGATGATCGTGATTTTCGTTGTCGAAGCCATGTTTTATTTCCAGGAAAACGGAAATGTAAGCTGGCTGGCGTATGGAATCGTGATTGTGCTTTCGATCTTGTATATTATCGGTGCCTATATGAATAAAAAGGAAGCAAAGTAAAGAAAAACCCTTTAAGTCAAACTTAAAGGGTTAAATTCAAATGGCAGCGCGTACGGGATTTGAACCCGTGATACAGCCTTGAGAGGGCTGTGGCTTAACCGCTTGCCGAACGCGCCATATACATGAACCATTTTAGCACAAACAATAAAAAAAAGATACCGGATTTGGTATCTTTTTTTTATTCGTTAATGATTCCGATAACTTTTCCTGCACAACGGACGTCCATGTCCGATGTGAATAAAATATCAGGATATTCGGGGTTCAGTGAATGAAGACCGTTGGCACGATATTCTTTGATAAAAGAATTTCCGTCTACGATAAAGATTCCGATTTCTCCGATATGGATCGATTGCTGAGCTGCGATTTTTACTAGATCGCCATCATGAAACTTCGGTTCCATACTTCGTCCGTCAACTCGCAATACGTAATCGATTTTTCTGTTTTCCGGAGTATCCGGAAGATCGATCTTTTCTTCTTCCATATCTTCGCTTAAATAATTCCCAAGTCCTGCAGCAGGGGATAGCTGAAAAAATGGAATTGATAGAAATTTTTGGGCTTCCGCAGGAATTTGCGCATGATCGCTAAGTTTGTCAATCATATCGTCAACCAATACTTGTTGCCAATCATTTAAAGATCGATATTTAAGAATGAGTTCTTTTTCCTCGTCGCTTACGGTTTTGTCCTGCCAATCAAGAAGCCCGTTTGGGTCGGTTCCTAGGATACGGCATAGACTGAGAATCGTTTCGGCATCCGGTTTATTGTCGCCTCGTTCCCAATTAGAAATGACATTTTTGGTTTTTCCGAGCATTTTTGCAAGCTCTCCTTGAGTGATTTTATTCTTTTTTCTATTTTTTTTAATTTGATGTTGCAATGACATGGTTTCACTGTGCCTCTGTTTGCAAAGGCTTCTCCTTTCTACCCTATGAGATTAGACTTTTTCTGATTTTATACTATCAAAATAAAATGGATAAGTCTATATAAAAATCAGAAATATTGATACAGAAGGCTTGTGCAACCACAAAGTCTGTGATAATATCTGTACATACAGAAAAAATGGTTTTTTATCAAATGAAAGGAAGTATAATTATGAGTTATGAATTTATGGAACAAATCAGTGATCATGTAGAATCGAGATTACGACTTGAACGGGAACAAATGGAATTTGAAGCTCAGAAAAAAGAAAAAAAGATTCAGAAGATGATTGCAACTGCAGCGGCTGTTTTTCTTTTACTTCTTACATTTGCGCTCGAAACTCCACATTAAAGTAAATCAAACAGAAAAAGCATGTGAATTGAATGAAGAAATTGTTTCAATTATGATGAAGCCATAAGGAGGGTTTTTATGACAGCAAAAACTCATCACGATGCGATCAAGGAGTACGGTTACAAGATCGGTCCTGCAGAAGTAAATTCCAGCACTGCTCCAATGGAATATTATGTGGAAGACGAAAAAGGAAAGCGAACTCCGATTACGAACAATGAGGCATTGGAGTATATCGCAAATGTGAAGATGAATGATCCGGTAGGCGGAATCAATACGTATGATAATTACACAAAATTATTTACTATCTTAGGAATGCGTCCGAAATGGTAATTGGCCGATTTCAATCGAAATCGGTTTTTTTATGGGATTTCTGCGGAAAATTTCATATTGAAACCGTTTACATCTTCTTTTGAAAGGTATACAATACTAAATATCTTTTAGGAAAGAAAGGAAGAGAGGAATAATTTATGGAGTTTGATTCTTCAAAAATGGTCACGATCTTACTGATTGTGATCGGAATCGCGCTTTTGGCGCTTGTTTACGCCACCAACTTGTTTTTTGCCGTAAAAAACGAAAGTTCGGGAAACAAGCGGATGAAAGCGTTGAGCTCGTATATTCATGAAGGTGCAATGGCCTTTTTGAAAAGAGAGTACAAAATCATTGTTATTTTCATCGTTATTGTTGCCTTATTGCTGACCGGTCTTGGATTCATTCCTTCATTGCAAGGAATTGACGGAGTTGGTATCAATGGAGCAATTTGTTTTGTGATTGGCGCGATAAGCAGTGGTCTTGCAGGATTTATCGGGATGCAGGCCGCTACAATGGCGAATGCGAAAGTCGCACAGGCAGCCCGTGAAAACGGAATGTCCAAAGCCTTGAATGTCGCGTTTAACGGAGGCTCGGTATTAGGAATCAGCGTGGTTGGTTTTGGCTTGTTCGGACTTGCTTTACTGTATACCGTTTTTACTTTTGTGTTGGGCGATCCGATTGAAGCAGTTCCTGTCGTGGCAGGATATAGCTTGGGTTGTTCTTTTATTGCTTTGTTTGCACGTGTAGGTGGTGGTATTTACACAAAAGCAGCGGATGTCGGCGCGGATCTTGTTGGAAAAGTCGAAGCCGGGATTCCGGAAGATGATCCGCGAAATCCGGCTGTTATCGCCGATAATGTGGGTGACAATGTCGGAGATATTGCCGGTATGGGCTCGGATCTTACCGAATCTTATGTCGGAGCGATTGTTTCGGCCATCTCTCTTGGCTTGACTGTTACGATCATGGGTGAAAATTACACATTACAGGCGGCTGTATTTCCGTTTGTGATCGCTGCAGTAGGAATCGTTGCTTCTATACTTTCTCAGCTTTTTGTTCGTATGAAATCATGGGAAAATCCTCAAAAAGCGCTGTCAATCGCAACCTATGTAGCGACAGGCATTGTGATTATTGTCGCCTATCTTGCAAGTACTTGGTTATTTGGCACGATGAATCCGTTCTTTTCGATTGTGACGGGACTCATTGTTGGAATTTTGCTTGGAAAGATTGCCGAGTACTATACTTCGGATGAATATAAGAAGGTAAAAGAAATCGCTTCTGAATCGCAGACCGGGCATGCGACAAATATAATTTCCGGTTTTTCGGTTGGGATGGAATCTACGATGTTAACCGTTATTGTGCTTGTTTTTGGAATCGTATTATCTTACATGTTCTTTAGCATGTACGGAATCGCATTGGGGGCAGTTGGAATGCTTTCGACTTGCGGTATCACGGTGTCGGTTGATGCATATGGCCCGATTGCCGATAATGCAGGTGGTATTGCCGAAATGGCAGAACTGGATCCTGGCGTTCGTAAAATTACAGATCGTTTGGATTCTGTTGGAAATACAACGGCTGCAATGGGGAAAGGATTCTGTATTGGATCGGCGGCATTTACGGCATTGGCGATGATTGTGGCATTTGCAGAAGCAGCACGGCTCTCTGTTATTTCTTTGCTGCAGCCGGGAGTGTTGGTTGGTATGCTTTTTGGTGCTATGTTACCGTATTTTTTTACTTCTTTAACGATCAAATCGGTTGGGAAAGCGGCCAACCATATGATCAATGAAGTTCGCCGTCAATTTAAGGCAGATCCGGGAATCATTAAAGGAACCTCAAAACCGGACTATGCGCGTTGTGTTGACATTTCCACACAAGCTGCATTGCGTGAAATGATCGTTCCGGGATGTATTGCAATCATTTCTCCTGTATTGATTGGCGTATTGCTTGGCTGTGAAGGCTTGGGAGGAATGCTGTTGGGCGCTTTATTTTCTGCAATTATGCTTGCTGTATTTATGGCAAATTCCGGCGGAGCATGGGATAATGCGAAAAAATTTATTGAGAGCGGACAATTTGGAGGAAAAGGTTCGGATACACACAAAGCGGCGGTTACCGGAGATACGGTTGGAGATCCTTTTAAAGATACGGCGGGACCTGCCATGGATATTTTGATCAAATTAATGTCTGTCATCTCTTTGATGCTTGCGCCTGTTTTGGTTCAAATGGAACCATTGCTGAATTTCTTATTTAGATAATATGGAAATAAGGAGAAAAAGGCCGTGGCTACGGTCTTTTTTTTCGCGTTTGGATTTGTTACGATTGAATAAATTAAACATGAAATGGAGATTTATATTATGGGAATCCGGCTTCAAAAATTATTTTCGCTGATGAGTTATGACGAATACCGTTCGGCGACATATTTTGCTACTCAATTAAATGTAAGTTTGAAAACAGTACGAAACGATATCAAAAAATTAGATTCTAATTTGTGCCATCATGGGGCAACGATTGAGTCGAAAGCGCATAATGGATATCGGATTCAAATAATGGATGAAGAAAAATTTTCAAAGTGGATCAACGATAACGAAGAAGGAAAATCTGTAGATGCGACAAATCGAAATACGATCATTTTAGAAAAGTTATTAGAATCGCCGGGATATATCAAAATCGACGATTTAGGGGAGATCCTCTACGTTTCCCGTACGTGTGTTTCTGCAGCCTTAAAACAGGTGGAAGGCCTTTTGAAACAATATAATCTCAGGATTGTACGCAAACCTGCTTTGGGAATTCGTATCGAAGGAGAAGAATTCGATATTCGCCGATTGCTTTGTTATTGTCAGCTGAAATATCGCTATTTTGATGAAAAAAATCAAAAAGTCGATGCTGTATGGCTAGGGCAAATGATTATTTCTTTATTGAACAAGTACGATCTTCATC
Source organism: Firmicutes bacterium M10-2 (assembly GCA_000403415.2). Lineage (GTDB taxonomy): Bacteria > Bacillota_I > Bacilli_A > Erysipelotrichales > Erysipelotrichaceae > Dubosiella. Next base: position 29,380 of record KE159683.1, on the reverse strand, counting down.
TTTCTGAAATGGCTTTAAATAATTTCGTGAATTATGTACATGTAGGGATGAATCGGATCTTAAACGGAAATTTTGTCAATTTGAATTTGAATGTAGAAGGATTCAGTGCGGTTGGTATCAAAGAATTGTCTTTCTGCAACGAATTGGTTGATGTATTGGAAACTGAATTCGAAATTACATATCCTGTGGATGAACGAAATTATATCTTGCTTTATCTTGGCGGAAAACAAATGGCCGGCGGCGGAAATTATTCGATTGAGAGTGATGACAACTTTATTTTCAATCGCGAGATCGATCAGTTGTCTTACGATATGATCGAATTGATCCGAAGAGAATTTCAAATTTCTTTTTCGAATAATTTTGAGTTGAGGATGACTTTGAATCGTCATTTGGTTCCTTTGGATATTCGGATGAGATACGGATTGCCATTGACGAATCCGATGATCGATGAAATTAAGAAAAATTATTCTTTGGCGTACGACATGGCTATTCGAGCTTCAAGCATTTTGAAAAAGCATTACAACAACGATCTTTCCGAGGATGAAATCGGGTATTTGGCACTGATTTTTGCTTTGCAGATCAATAAGAATTCCAATGACCCGATCAAGAAGTCCAATGTGTTGATCGTATCGAATGCTACAGTTTCGACTATGAACTTATTTAAGCAGAAATATGAACAGGCCTTTTCTTCTTCGATCAATCATTTATATGTTTCCGATCCGCTAGGTTTGAGAAACTTCGATTTTTCTTTAGTGGATTATGTATTTACAACGGTACCGATCATGATAGAAATTCCGAAACCGATTTTTGAAATCAATTCGTTTATGGAAGGAAATGATATGCAGAGTATCGAAGAGGCTTTATGGCGTGCCGAATCCAATGAATTGCGTCGCTTTTATACACCAAAACGATTTTTGACTCATTTAAAAGGACGGGATAGGACATCTGTATTAAAAGAAATGTGCGAGATCATCGAAAAGCAGGAAAAAGTTTCGGATGATTTTTATGAGATGGTACTGGCTAGAGAAGAATATCCTCATATGATGTACAAAAATCAAATTGCGCTTCCGCATCCAAATCGAATTTGTTCGACATATACGTTTGCGTACATCGCGGTTCTTGACGAACCGATCGAATGGAATGATGAATGGATCCGTGTCGTGCTGCTATCATCTCCCGGCTCTCAGGATAGCAAGAATCGTCAGAAATTTTACGAAATTACTGCAAAGTTTGCTCTTGATCATGATGCGGTAGAGGCGTTGATCAATGATCCGCAGTTTCCTAAATTCATCGAACTGCTGGGAATTTGAGAATGCGCAATGTAAAAGCGGAAGCTCGATGACGTGAATCCGATGGATGAAATATTATAGAATTTTGCTCAAAATTAGGAATGATGCCTGTATTGTACGGAAATCATTCCTTTTAGTTTTTATGGAACTTTCTTTGAATTGTAATAGTCCGTATATTTCATTGTTGCTTCTTTTCATCCTTTTGGCGATTGAAAACAAATATAGAAAAAATCAGAATAAAATGAGTAATTTATGTGAAAAAAAAGGGAAAAAATCGAGAAAAAGTAGAAATTATTGTTATATGTAGTTATAATGCAACTGTAAACGGTTACTTACCACATAAATGTAGTAAAAATAGTTGTTGTGATTTTTATTATGTGGAATATAATAGGTATGTAAGCGAATTAAAGCGCTGACATTTCTAGTGGTAATGATCACATAATATTTATGTGGTACTTATAAAAGAAAGGAGAAAATAAAATATGTTAACTGTAAGATTATTCTGTGCTGCCGGAATGTCTACCAGCTTATTGGTCAACAAGATGATCGAGGAAGCAAAAAAGGAAGGAAAAGAAGTTGATATCGTTGCTTATCCTGTAAACGAGCTTGATCGTCGTCTTGATGGAGTCGATGTTGCATTGCTTGGACCACAAGTTGGATACATGAAGAAAAAAGCACAAAAAATTGCAGGTGATGCGGGAGTTCCTCTCGATGTAATCCCAATGGCTGACTATGGACGCTGCAACGGAAAAGCAGTCTTGGCACTTGCAGAAAAACTGGCGAAGTAGTTTAAAACAAAAAGAAAAAAATTAGGAGAGAAAAAAAGATGAGTGAATTTATTAATGATAAGGTCATCCCTCCAGTGATGTCCTTTATCAATACCAAACCTATGCAGGCATTGAAAGATGGTTTATTGTATTCAATGCCTATGATGATTGTAGGTTCTGTATTCTTGTTGCTTCAACAGTTCCCTATCGCGGCTGTTGGTGAATTCTTGACAAATGTTGGGCTGTACGATATTTTCGGAACAACTTACTCAAATACATTTAACATTATGTCAATGATCGCGGCAATTGGTATCGCGTATACATATGCGAAAAACGATGGCTACGAAGGTATGCCTGCCGGTGTTATTTCATTATCTGTTTGGTTAATGTCACAACCTCAAGCGGTTTTGTTCAATGAAGAATCTGTAGGAAATGTCATTGACCGTACTTGGCTTGCTGGGCAAGGTATGGTTGCTGCTTTGGTATTCGGTATCCTTGTAGGTGTCATTTACTGCTGGTTCCTGAAAAAAGATATTACGATTAAAATGCCTGCCGGTGTTCCTCAAGGTGTTGCCAATGCGTTTACCGCTTTGATTCCTGCTGCAGTTATCATTATCGGATGGACAGCAATTATTTACATTGTTGAATTAGCTGCCGGAACTACAGTTATGGAATGGGTATACGGTGCGATCCAGGCTCCTCTTCAAGGTTTGACTGATAACTTGGGTGGTGTCATTGCTCATCAGTTCTTAGTAACATTCTTGTGGTGGTTCGGTATTCACGGTGCAACAGTTGTCGGTGGTGTTATGTCCGGTATCTTGACAGCCAATGTATCCGACAACCAAGCAATTATCGATTCAGGACGTGAATTGACTGTTGCCAACGGTGGACACATCTTTACATCTCAATTGATCGATCAATTCTGTACAGTTACTGGTTCAGGTCTTACATTAGGATTGGTAGTTTATCTCTGCTTCTTTGCAAAATCTGAACAGTTGAAGTCCATTGGTAAACTCGGCTTGGGCCCAGGTGTCTTCAATATCAACGAGCCGATCCTGTTCGGTACGCCAATCGTACTGAACCCGATGCTTGCTATTCCGTTTATCCTTACTCCAGTGCTTTCGGGTGCATTAACTTATTTATTGATCCAATGGGAAATTCTTCCAATGTTTACTGGTGTCGTAGTTCCTTGGACAATGCCTCCAGTGATTTCCGGATTATTAGTTAACGGATGGAAGACAATGGTATGGCAAATCATCGTTATCGTTGGTTCGTTCTTTACTTACTTCCCATTCATTAAGATGTACGACAACCAATTGTATAAAGAAGAACAAGAAGCTGCTGAATAATTTCAAAAAGGAGTTTAAATACAATGGAAGGTTTAGAACTAATTTGTTTCCAGATTATCTCTGCATCGGGTGGAGCAAAATCGGCATATATGGCTGCTTTGGAAGCTGCTAAAGAAGGCAACTACGAAGAAGCGGAAAACATGATCAAAGAAGGAGATGAAATGCTCAATCAAGGTCATGCGCCTCATGCGACACTTGTTCAACAAGAAGCAGCGGGTAATTCTCCGGAGGTTTCTTTGATTTTGATCCATGCTGAAGACCAGATGATGGGTGCTGAAACATTCAAAGCTATGGTTGAACAGATGATCGATGTATACAAAGAAATCGATGCTTTGAAAGCAAAAGTCGCTTAATGTAAAAATAATTGAGATCCGAAATTCGGATCTCTTTTTATTCGACCTTTGAATCGAATGTATTCATAGTTGCAACGTTATGCCAAATATTTATCAGGAAGAAGAAAAGAAATCGAAGAGAAGTTTTTTTCAGTGATCGATTAGATTAAGATATACATCAAAAATAAATTTGTCTTGCATTTTCAGGATTATTATTCTGCTTTCACGATAGAATCCGGTTTGGAAAATCTGTAGTTTGCTTTTGATTTAATGAAATTTTTACTATTCAATTTTATGTTGTTTTTCAAGATTGATTGAGGTAAAATCTTTTTAGAAACCGATTACATTATTGAAAAACTTGGTTAAAAAGGAGGAAATTATGTTAACTGTAAGATTATTCTGTGCTGCAGGAATGTCAACAAGTCTTCTTGTCAATAAAATGATCGAAGAAGCAAAAAAAGAAGGGAAAGAAGTAGATATTGTTGCTTATCCAGTAAATGAATTGGATCGCCGCTTGGAAGGTGTAGATGCTGCATTGCTTGGACCACAAGTTGGGTATATGAAGAAAAAAGCACAAAAAATCGCCGGGGATGCCGGAGTACCTCTTGATGTTATTCCTATGGCAGACTATGGTCGTTGCAACGGAAAAGCGGTTCTTGCGCTTGCGGAAAAATTAGCAAACAAATAGTTAAAATGCCCGAAAGGGCATTTTTTAAAAGAAAGGATATTTATGTTTGATTTAGGAATAGATATTGGCGGAACGTTTATCAAATATGCTTTGGTAGATGAAAAGAATAATATAGTCGAGCGCTGGAAAAAAGAAACAATTCTTTTTTTGGATGCGGATTCATTTTACGATTATTTATGCGCTGATCTTCCAACCGAGAAGATCCGAATGATTGGTGTCAGTGCGCCCGGAGTGATTGCCCCGGATTATACGATTCTTTCAAAAGCTGCACCAAATGTACAAATTATGTATCAAACGAATCCGGCAAAAGAAATCGAAAAGCGAATTTCGCGACCTGTCCATGTTTTAAATGATGCAAAAAGTGCGGGATTTTGCGAAATGCAGATCGGAAACGGAAAAGGTGCTGCCTCAAGCGTTTATTTCGTAATTGGAACCGGAATTGGCGGATGTGTTTGCGATGAACGAGGCGTGATTCAGGGAGCGGATCGGATTGCCGGAGAATTTTCGAATCTTGCGTGTGGATTTCATAAAGACGGATCGCTTATGCATTTGCATGAAATTGCTTCTATGACTGCTTTGATCGATATTTATAATCGACTTTCCGATACTCCGAAACAATATGGAATGGAAATTACGAAATTGTATTTGAATAAAGACCCGATCGCAAGCAAAGCGGTTGATCAATGGTGCAGAAACATTTGTTTAGGATTTGAAACGATCATCACATTCTTTAATCCGGAAGTAATCTGCGTAGGTGGAGGAATTTCCAAAGAGGAATGGTTTATAGAAAAGTTAAGAGAAACAATGAAAGACGATCGGTTACAGCGCGTTTTCGATGATCTGGTGACGACACGAATCGAGCCATGCCGATATGATAATGATGCCAATTTATTAGGTGCGATTTTATTTGCCAGAAAAAAAGGGTCAGAAGCATAACCTTCTGATCCTTCTTTACAAATTTTTCAATAAGGGGTAAGAGAAATGAAAAACAGCGAAAAAAGAAGAATGCTGATTTATGATGAAATCAAAAGGGAAAAAAGCAGCTCGATTCGGGAACTGGCGAAACTTTTTCAAGTATCGAGCGAAACGATACGTAATGACCTAGATATTTTGGAGAAACAAGGAAAGATCGAGAAAAAGCACGGATTTGCGTTGCTCACGGATAAATATGCCCATATCCCGTTGCGGATTAAAAGAGAAAATCATATCGAAGATAAGATTTTGATTGCATCAAAAGCCGCTTCATTCGTAGAAGATCATTTTACGATTTGGCTTGATGCAGGTTCAAGTGCTTATACGCTGCTTCGATTTTTGTCTCAGAAAAAAGATTTGACAATCGCAACAAATTCAATTGAAATCGCAACCGCTTTGGCTACTTCAAAACATAAATTAATTGTGATTGGGGGAATGCTCGAACCAATCGGCCAATCCATGGTCGGAACTTTCGCCAATGAACAGATTGCATCCTTACATTTTGATCTTGCTTTTTTGGGAAGTGACGGATTTGAAAACAGCAATGGCCCGACAACCTTCGCTTATGAAGAAATTCAAATAAAACACACTGCATTAAAACAAGCAGAACGAAGTGTCCTGCTTGTAGATCGGTCAAAAATTCATGATTGCGCACCTTATCAATATGCTGATTTTTCTGAATTGGATTTAATCATTACAACAATTGAATCTGCTTATTTTCCGGATTCGAAAAAAGTTATGCGTGTGTGACATCGATGACAACATATTCGCTTGTGCCCATCGTACGTGCCGGAAAGCCCCACGCATTCACGCCAGAAGAAGTAATGGCAGTCATGGACCCCAGATCATTGATTCCATAGCGAAGATCACATTTCCAGTAAAGATCAAGCAAATATCCGAAAGGATATAATTGACCATTATGCGTATGACCTGAAATCATGAGATCGATCTTTCCGCTATCCAGCAATTGTTTGGTTTCGATTGGCTGATGGTCGACCAATACCGTAAAGCGGTCTGGATCGACATCTTTTAACAGATCAGTGACATCTAGCCGGTTTTTCAGTGCGTAATCACTTCGCCCGATAATATTTATGTTGTCGCATACGACACTTTGATCATTTAATACAGTGATATTTGCATTTTGAAGTTGTTCTTCAAATTCATCTTTAGTGAATTTTTTGTTTTTAATTTTTGGCTGAAGATCATGATTTCCATAAATATAAAAGACTTTTGAATTTTCGGTTAAAGGTTTTAAGGATTGTATGCATTGTTCCATATCTTTTTTTGTGGTTTGCTCATCTGTAAGATCGCCGCCAATCAATACAATATTTGAATGGGTTTCATTGAGTTTCTTTACTAAAGAATCAAGAGAACTTTTTGTTAAACCATTGGGGTAATGGAGATCGGAAATGAACAAGATTCGCGTATCGGGAACTTCTTTGTCGGTCTTGATCGAATAATTCATTTCGATACGGTTCTGAAAATGAAAATATCCATAGGTTGTGTAGCAAAACGATCCGAAAACGCAAAGAAGAATCATCCATAATTTTACAGGTCTTTTTATGATCCACATGATCAATTGGATCAGAAGAGTAAAAACTAAAATATAGATCACAAAAGGAAAGTACAAAGAATGCTTATACATTCCCGGAACAAGGAAGAGAGTTAAGATTAAAAGAAGTGCTTTTTTGTTCCAGTTCGGATGCGCCTTATGAAGAATATGGTAAAGATCCCAAATCAAAAAAACAACATAAGCGCAAATTAAAATTTGAAAAAAGATCATAATTGCCTCCGAAGCAAGTGTAGCATTTTTTGGCTTATTAGAAAAATAATGTGAATTTTGAAAGAAGGAACAATGATGAAAACTTTAGTGACTGATCTCGATGGCACTTTGCTTGTTCACGGAACAATCGATGATAGAGTCCTTCAGCTTTTGAAAAGATTTCAAAAAAAGAATCGGCTCGTTTTAGCCACAGGACGAGATCTTAAAAGTACCGAAAAGATTCTTCAACAGTTGGATATGCATTCGGGAGGATTAATCTTATTGAATGGAAACGAGTATATCGATCTTGATGATGGCGAACATATCAAAAGAGAAGGAATTTCACAGAAACAAGCTCAAAAAATCATAAAAGAGCTTCAAGGATGGTGTGCTCAGCTTTATGTGGTAACTTCTGAAAATCACTACCGGTGGACTTCGTATTTTGAAACTTTCATTCGACTTATTCCGATTCCGAAATTAACGAAAATCCTGAAGTATAAAAAAATTTATGAGTTACCAAAAGAAATCGAAAAGATTGCAGTCCTCGGTTATTGGGGAACATCCAGACGAATTAAAAGGTGTGAAAAAGACAATAATATAATTTATATGAAAATCGGACATTTTTGGGATGAAATCATGCCGAAAGGATGCGATAAATCGAATATGGTACGTTATATTATGAAAAAATACTGTATCGCCGAAGAAGATCTTATTGTGTTTGGCGACGGGCAAAACGATGTCGAAATGCTCAAATTGACAAATTGTTCATATGCGCCCGCTCAAGCATTAAAAAGCGCGAAATCCGCAGCCTCCCATATTTATTTTTCCGAAGAAGAAAAAATCAAAATTATTGAAAATCTGATGTAAAAATAATTTGTGAATAGAGTGGACTTCAAGTTTTGCTTAGGATATAAATGAATTATAATAAAACAAGGAGGATTGAATTATGAAGAAATTAGGATTCGGTTGTATGCGCCTGCCTTTGATCAATGAAGCGGATGTAAAATCAATTGATATTTCCCAAGTGGAAAAAATGGTGGATAATTTTTTAAAAAAAGGGTTTACTTATGTAGATACCGCTTATCCATATCATGAAGGAGAAAGCGAGCGGGCGATGAAAAAAGCGCTGGTTGACCGCTATCCTCGGACAGCTTATAAACTGGCTGATAAATTGCCGACATTTAATCTTAAAGAAAAAGAGGATTGTGCCAAGTATTTTAATGAGCAGCTTGAAAAAACCGGGGCCGGTTACTTTGACTATTATTTGATTCACTGTCTGACAAAAGACCTCTACGAAGTGGCAAAAAATTGTGAGGCATTTGAGTTTGTTTCGAAAATGAAAGCAGAAGGAAAAGTAAAAGAGATGGGCTTTTCTTTTCATGACACGCCTGAAAAACTTGATGAAATATTGAATGATCATCCGGAAGTGGATTTTGTTCAGCTTCAAATTAATTATCTGGATTGGGAAGCACCGAATGTTCAATCGCGAGGATGCTATGAAGTGGCACGAAAACACGGAAAAGAAATAGTGATCATGGAGCCGATTAAAGGCGGAAGTCTGGTTCACGTACCTGAAAATGTAAAAAGAATGTTTGAAAAAGCGGACCCGAATATGTCGATTGCATCCTGGGCGATTCGCTTTGCGGCTTCTTTAAAAGGAGTGCGTGTTGTGCTTTCGGGAATGTCAAACATAGAACAGATGGAAGACAATCTTTCTTATATGGAAGATTTTAAGCCATTGACTGAGGAAGAAATGAATATGGTGCTCAAGGCCGGAGAAATGATTCGTAAAACGATTGCTATTCCGTGCACAGCTTGCGAATATTGTGTGGCAGGCTGTCCGATGCATATTTGCATTCCCGACTATTTCAAGCTTTACAACGAACGTCAACAAACGTTGTCCGCAGGAAAATCAAAAGTGTATGATGAATTGACAAAGGATCACGGAAAAGCGAGTGATTGCATTGCATGCGGACAATGCGAAGGGATGTGTCCGCAGCATTTACCGATCATTGAGAATTTGAAACTCGTTTCTGAAAGTTTTGAATAAAAAAAGCCGTTAATTCGGCTTTTTTTGTTCATCGTCTTCGATTTCGACCTTAATCGTATCCGGATAGATTTTTTCATGAATCCGTTCGCCCAATGTTTTTTTTGGACGTTCCGGATAATTTTTTTCTTCTTGTTCTTGTTCGATACCACTTAGCTCCCAATGGATGAGCCATGTCATGGCCGCCTTGATTACGATCAACATTCCAATCTGTAAGATTTCATCCATATTTCGAACCGTAACAGTTCGCAAGATTTCGCTTCCTAGTTTAAAGGTCAGTCCAATAGATTGACCGTGAAGCAAATAAATCCGAGCATTCGGGTCTTTTTTCAACAGTTTGTAAAAAGCCAAAAAAGTAGTGTAAACAATGATTCCAATGGATAAAAGTTCCATAAAATCAATCGAGATACCGGCGACAACTCCTACAAGATGAGTAATTGCTTCATGCATAAAAATGATTCACATTCCTTCCTTTATTTGCCAAGGCAAAATTTTGAAAATAAAGTATCGATTAAATCTTCGCGAGATACTTCTCCAAGAATTTCTTTGAGATGATCGTGAGCTGCCATGATATCGATTTCGATTAAATCCGGTTCTATTTGCATCTCCATTGCGGCCTTTGCTCGGATCATGTCGTCCTTGGCAGTTTTGAGCAAACCGATTTGTCGTTCATTAGACAGCAAAGGGTCTTCTTTCAAAATATTTTGCTCATATAGTGCATTCAGAGCTTGAAGCAGAGAATCGATGTTCTTGTTTTTAGCCGAAATAAAGATTCCATCTTTGTCCCCTTCAGCAAGATCCGCCTTATTGTGGACAATCAAACGCAATTTATTTTCGGTTCGTTTTAAAAGCTGTTTGTCTTCGGGAGTCAATGGCTGGCTTGCGTCAAGGACAACAAGAACAAGCTGAGCTTCTGAAAGTTTTTCTTCGGATTTTCGAATTCCGATTTTTTCGATTTCATCTTCAGCATCATGAATCCCGGCTGTATCGATCAAATTCAGCTGCACTGATCCTAAGCGAATATTTCCTTCAACGATATCACGGGTTGTTCCGGCAATGTTTGTCACAATGGCTTTATCTTCTTCCAGTAAAGCATTCAATAATGAGCTTTTTCCCACGTTTGGTCGACCGACAATTACTGTGTCGATTCCTCGCTTTACAATTTGTCCGCTTTGGGCACGCTCCAATATTTTATCTATTTTCTTAATCCAGATTGTTGTTTTGGGGAGAAGCTGCTCGAAAGTCAGTGTTTCCACATCATCGTATTCCGGATAATCAATGTTCACTTCGATATTGGCAATAATCTCCATTAAATCCTCGATTAACGGCTCAATCAATTGACGAACACTTCCGCGAATTCCTTTAATTGCCATATCGGCACTGACATCACTGGATGCTTCGATTAATTCTTCGACAGCTTCAGCTTGAGATAGATCGATTCGTCCATGATAAAATGCCCGCATAGTAAATTCTCCCGGTTTGGCAAGACGAGCCCCGTTCGATAAAAGAAGCGTAAGGATTTTTCGGGTAATAAACACTCCGCCATGACAATTGATTTCGACTACATCTTCGCATGTATAAGTTTTCGGGGCCCGAAAAACAGAAACGAGGACTTCATCGATAATTTTATCGTTTTCTTTTATGTATCCATAAGAAATGGTATGAGATTTTTGTTGTATAAGATCTTTTGAAAAGAGTTTATCGGCAATTTCGATCGCATCTGCACCACTTAAACGAACAATAGAGATTGCACCTTCTTGCAGAGGCGTCGAAATCGCGGCAATTGTATCAGAAAACATAAAACCCTCCTTCACTTGTCCATTGTATCATGGATTTGATATTGTTATAGGGATGAAGGAGTGAGAATAATGAAAAAGTTTGAATGGAGCCAGATCGATGAGATCGTACAAGCACTCGATCATCATGAGATCCTGGCTTTTCCGACCGATACCGTATATGGGGTCGGAGTGCCTTACGGAGATTTGAATGATCTTCGTCGATTAAAGCTTGCAAAGCATCGTCCGGAAGAAAAGCCGATTCCTATGATGATCTCAAGCGTTAATCAAATCAGTCAAATTGCTGAAATTTCTTTAAAAACAAGAAAATTGATCGAAGCGTTTATGCCTGGAGGAATTACGTTAATCGTACCTTTAAAAGATTCGATTGATCGTGAATATACGAATGGAAAAGACACGATTGCTTTAAGAATGCCTGATTGCCAACCGCTGCTCGAAGTCATTCGCCGATTAAATCGTCCCATGATGGTCACATCCGCAAATATGTCAGGGCAGCCCACAGCGTTGACTTACACCGATGCGCTCATGCAGCTTCCGCACATTGACGGTATCGTAAAGGGTGAATGTCGTGATTTGTTGGCGAGTACGATTGTCGATTGCACAACAAATGATTTTGCGATCGTCCGACAAGGTGCAGTTTCAAAAGAAAAGATCGAAGAAGTGTTGAAATAAAGTTTTTTTAAAAAATTGTTTATAATGGTAACGTACATCAAAGAAAGGACTCATGTATGGTTAAAATTATAACAGACTCTACAAGCGATATGACTGAAGAGGAATGGAAACAATACGATGTAGATGTTGTTTTCCTCAATGTGGAAACGGAAAATGGCGCAACCTATAAAGATAGAAAAGAATTGCGGCCGGATGATTTTTATGATTTGCTGGCAAACAGCAATCGGCTTCCTAAAACATCCCAACCATCCCCAGGGGATTTTTTGGAAACATTTGAACGTTATCCGAATCAGGAACTTGTAGTTCTTCCCATGTCAAAAGAATTATCAGGTACGTATCAATCTGCACTATTGGCTAAATCCATGAGTAAAAGAGAGGATATTTATATCGTAAATACGTTACAGACTGCTCAAGGGCTGCGGTATTTGGTCGATGAAGCCATCAAACTTCGCGATGAAGGGAAAACAGGCCAAGAAATTGTCGAAGCGATCGAAGATCTAAGAGATCATATTCAACTGATTGCAGTCGTTGATACGCTTGATTATTTGTATAAAGGTGGTCGTCTTTCGAAATCGATCATGATGGCAGGAAACTTTTTGAAAATTCATCCGATCATTGGATTGGATGAAGGAAAGATTGTGATGTTTTCTAAAGCAAGAGGAAAAAAATCAATCATCAAAGAAATTGAAAAACTGATGGGTACCCATGAAGTGATACGCGATCAGGCATATTTCGGATTTTCAGGAAAAAACGGAACGGTGGAAATGGATACTTTTCAAGATCCTTTAATTGAAAATTATGGATTTCAAACATATTCTACCGGACAGATCGGTTCTTTGATCGGGACTCATACCGGACCGGGATTACGGTTGATCGTATACCGATTTATGAAATAGCACAAGCAGGAGCAAGAGGCTTCTGCTC
>KE159683.1:11162-16192 GCA_000403415.2 Firmicutes bacterium M10-2 | reverse complement strand
AAGCAGGAGCAAGAGGCTTCTGCTCTTTTTTAGGTCAAATGTTGACAAATCAACAAATATCATTAAAATCATATCTAACCAAGAAAGGGAGAAAATTATGGTAAAAATTATTGCAGATTCTGGATGCGACCTTACTCTAGAGCAAGCGAGATTCCTTGATGTGGAGATCATTCCGTTACATATTGAATACAACGAAAAGACGTATTTGGATCGTTTGGAAATCGAACCGGATGCGCTATATCAAATATTGAAAAATAATGACAGACTGCCGAAAACCTCACAACCTTCGCCGGCTGCCTTTATGACGATGTTTGAAAAATATCCAAACGATGAACTGGTTGTCCTGACAATCGCAAAAGAATTATCCGGTACGTATCAAGCGGCTTATTTAGCAAAAACGATGAGCGAAAGAGAAGATATTTACATCGTAGACACGCAGCAAGTAACTATGTCTTTGCTGTATTTAATCTATGAAGCATGTAAACTCCGCGATGAAGGAAGATCGGGAAAAGAAATCTTGGAAAAAATCGAATCGATAAAAAGTCAGATCAAAATTATTGCGATTGTAGATACGCTTGATTATTTGCAAAAGGGCGGCCGGTTATCGAAAACAGCAGCTATTGCAGGCAATTTTTTAAAGATTAAACCGATCATTGGGGTGGAACAAGGAAATGTGGTCGTTCTTTCGAAAGCACGAGGAAAAAAATCAGCTATAGAGGAAGTGTTCAAACTGCTGGAAAAGGATCAGATCGATCTTTCCCGATGTTTGTTCGGATATACAGGTGAAGACAAGAGCGTGCTAAAAGGTTTTTATGAACCGATCTTAGAACTCTATCCTTTTGAAAAGCAAGAAATAATTCAGATTGGTCCTGCGATCGGGACACACGTGGGGCCGGGTGCGAAAGCAATCGTTTATCGGGCAAAGTAAATTGACAAATTGCGTGACATTTTGTAGGATAGCTTTGATAAGGCGTTGAATAGGAAGAGTACATAGCAAAAGCTTTGCAGAGAGTTTTCGGATGGTGCAAGAAAACAAGTGATTCTATGGAATAAAGACCTAGGAGCTGTTTGTATTCCTGCATTAAAGGAGTCCTTGAAAAGGAAACGAGGTTTTTTGAGTAATCAAAAAACAAATCAGGGTGGTAACGCGAGCACTTCGTCCCTGTGGAGTGCTCTTTTTTTATGGAAAAGGAGATAAAATGGCAGAAAAAAATAAAGTTGTTCAAAACAAATTGTCAGAACAAGAAAAAGTAAGACGACAAAAGATGGAAGATTTTCGCGCAATGGGAATTGATCCATTTGGAAGCGCATTTAAAAGAACGCATCGATCGGGAGATATCGTTCCGGTATATTCTGAAAAAACAAAAGAAGAATTGGAAGAGCTGCAAATTCCGGTAACGATTGCAGGACGTATCATGACAAAACGTCGCATGGGCAAAGCCGGATTTATGCATATTCAGGATCTAGATGGACAAATTCAAATTTATGTTCGTAAAGATACGATCGGAGATGAGCAATATGAAATCTTTAAAAAGAACGATTTAGGAGATATCGTAGGAATCTCCGGTGTGTTGATGAAAACCGATCATGGCGACCTTGCAGTCCGGGCGAAAGAATATACGCATTTATCGAAAGCGTTGCGGCCGCTTCCTGAAAAATATCATGGCTTAACCGATACGGAAGAGCGTTTCCGCAGAAGATATGTCGATTTGATCATGAATCCGGAAGCAAAACAAATCGCAATCACTCGTCCGCGAATCATTCGTGCTGTGCAGGAATATTTAGATGGACAAGGTCTGATGGAGGTGGAAACACCAGTCCTTCAGCCTATCTTAGGGGGAGCGGCTGCCAGACCGTTTATTACACACCATAACACATTGGATATGCCGTTTTATTTACGTATTGCGACAGAATTGCCTTTGAAACGATTGATTGTCGGTGGGCTCGAAGGTGTTTATGAGATTGGTCGTTTATTCCGAAATGAAGGAATGGATGCTACACATAATCCTGAATTTACAACAGTAGAAGCTTATGTGGCTTATTCCGATCTTCATGGGATGATGGATTTAATCGAGGGGCTGTTCCAATTTGTATCGAATAAAGTGTTGGGTACCACAGATGTTGAATATCAAGGAACGATGCTGCATTTTGGAGAACCTTTCAAACGGATTACAATGTGCGAGGCAATCAAAGAGAAAACCGGGATTGATTTTAAACAGGAAATGTCTTTTGAAGAAGCGAAAGAGCTTGCTGCAAAGCATGAGATTGATTTAGAGAAAAAGCACAATTCCGTGGGTCATATTATTTCGCTCTTTTTTGAAAAATATGTTGAAGAAACAATTGAACAGCCTACGTTTGTTTATGAATATCCAATTGAAATTTCTCCGCTTGCAAAGAAAAATATGGAAGATCCGCGCTTTACAGATCGTTATGAATTGTTTATTTGCGGACATGAGTATGCCAATGCGTTCTCTGAATTGAATGATCCGATTGATCAAAGAGAGCGTTTTGAAAAGCAGCTTGAACTTCGTGATCTTGGCGATGACGAAGCGAATGAAATGGATGTGGACTATGTAGAAGCTCTTGAATACGGAATGCCGCCTACCGGTGGTGTAGGTCTTGGAATCGATCGTTTGGTTATGCTCCTGACGAATCAAAGAACGATTCGGGAAGTTCTCTTGTTCCCTCACATGAAAAACAGATAATCAGAAGGAAAAGTCATCAACCTTATATGGTTTGATGATTTTTTTGTTTTGGAAAAGATTCTTATATATTTTCTGATTAATCGAAGGTTTCATAAAGAGATAAGTATGAATTGTGTTATTTTTAGGCCTTATCGTGTTAGAAGCAAAATTGCAGGTTTGCTACAATGGAAACAAGAAAGAATATAAGTATAGGAGGAAAACCAATGCCGCAAACGGAAACATGGTGGAAGGAAAGTGTAATTTATCAGATTTATCCGAGAAGTTTTAATGATTCAAACGATGATGGAATCGGGGATGTGAACGGAATTCGCGAAAAGCTTGATTACTTAAAGAATCTAGGGGTGGATGTATTATGGATTTCGCCGATTTATCGCTCCCCAAATGCAGACAACGGGTACGATATTTCCGATTACCAAGCAATTATGGATGAATTTGGAACGATGGAAGATTTTGACCAATTGTTAGAGGAAAGCCATCAAAAAGGAATTAAAATCGTTATGGATCTCGTTGTCAATCATACATCGGATGAACACCGATGGTTTATTGAAAGTAAAAAGTCAAAAGAAAATCCTTATCACGATTATTATATTTGGAAAGACGGAGAAAAAAACCAGCCGCCAAATAATTGGGGTTCGGCATTTTCGGGTTCAGCTTGGAAATACAACGAGGAGTTAGGTCAATGGTATTTGCATTTATTCGCAGAAAAGCAGCCGGATCTAAATTGGGAAAATGAAAAAGTCCGTCAATCGGTTTATGACATGATGACTTGGTGGTTTGAAAAAGGAATCGACGGATTTCGAATGGATGTCATTTCGCTGATCTCTAAAGATCAGGATTTCAAAGACGGAGAAACATTTAGCGGCTTGTATGGAAATTCTATGGAATTTTGTTGCAACGGGCCCCGTATCCATGAATTCTTAAAAGAAATGAATGATAAAGTACTGTCAAAATATGATGTTGTGACGGTGGGAGAAGCGCCGGGAGTTACGATTGAAGAGGCAAAGAAGTATACCGGAAAAGATGAAAATGAATTAAATATGGTTTTTCAGTTTGAGATGATGGGCATTGATCATGGAAAATACGGAAAATGGACCCCGGTTCCTTTTCGATTAAAAGATATGAAAGCCAACTTTGAAAAGTGGCAAAAAGGACTGGATGGATCGGGATGGAATTCATTGTACTGGGATAATCACGATCAACCTCGAATTGTTTCGCGATGGGGAAATGATACAGGACAATGGCGGGAAAAATCTGCAAAAATGCTTGCGTTATGTTTACATATGCATCAGGGAACACCCTATATCTATCAAGGAGAAGAGATTGGGATGACAAATGTTCGTTTTGCATCAATCGATGATTATCAAGATATCGAGATCTTAAATGCATATCAGGAACTGGTTAAAGAAAAGAAAGTTTTGACAGAAGAGCAATTTATGGAAGGCGTTTATAAATTATCTCGCGATAATGCAAGGACACCTATGCAATGGAGTGCAGAAAAAAACAGTGGATTTTCTAATGGCGACCCTTGGCTCAATGTCAATCCGAATTATGCGGAGATCAATGTAGCAAATCAAATCAATGATCCCGATTCTGTATTTTCTTTTTATAAACAATTGATCGAATTAAGACATCATAATAAGGTGATGGTATACGGAAATTACGAGCAGTATTTGAAAGAAGATGAAAACGTTTATGTTTTTACACGTGAATATGAAGAAAAAAAATTGTTAGTTTTATGTAATTTCAGCGATCGAAATCAAGAAATCCAGCTTCCGAGTTTTCTTGTAGAAGAAGAGTATACAGTACTTATTTCGAATGACAACGATACGTCGAAGTGCTTGACAGAAAATATGGTTCTTTTACCATATGAGGGCGTCGCATTCATAAAATAAAAGTGTATTCTTTCATATATTTCACAAAATGATTTGATTTATCTATGACAATATGTTTAAATAAAAAAACAGTCAGATGACTCCATCACTGACTGTTTACAGCCAATGAAAATCTTTGTCCCATCAACAAAGATTTTCTACTCTCCCAAAAGCTACCAGGTTTTATCCTCCTTTGGTAGCTTTTCTTTAAAAATAAAAAATGAAATTTATTTGTTGACAAATAGATAACGGGGAGTTATTATAAATGAGCGTTACGGAGGTTTAGCTCAGTTGGGAGAGCGTCTGCCTTACAAGCAGAGGGTCAGCGGTTCGAGCCCGTTAACCTCCACCATTTTATTTGCCGACTTAGCTCAATTGGTAGAGCAACTGACTTGTAATCAGTAGGTTGTGGGTTCAATTCCTATAGTCGGCACCATTGTGACCCGTTAGCTCA
>KE159683.1:5282-10977 GCA_000403415.2 Firmicutes bacterium M10-2 | reverse complement strand
TGTAGTTCAATGGTAGAACTTCAGCCTTCCAAGCTGACTACGTGAGTTCGATTCTCATCACCTGCTCCATCGTTCGTAAAGTAAGCGTCGTAAGACGCTTTTTTTTATATGTTTATTTCTGAAACTTCGGTATAATGAAACTATGCTAACAAAAGAGAGATTATATTATTTAATGGAAAAAATCGATCGAGATCGAATTGTGCATGTAAAAGAAGTGGCAAAAACATTGGATGTATCCGAATCAACGATCCGCAGAGATCTTGCTCAGCTTGAGAAAGATGGGAAATTGTGCAGGATTCGAGGAGGGGCTATTAAAACAGGAAGCGAGGATATAGTAACCGACCATAAAGAAATTATGATGTCCGAACGAATGCACATTAATTTTCACGCAAAACAAAAAATTTGTAAAAAGGCAAGCGAGCTTGTGAAAGACGGGGAGTGTGTCTTCATTGATGGAGGAACTACGCTTGTTCCTTTGATTGATTTTCTGCAAGATCGCCCCATTCATATTGTGACTCATAATTATTTAGCGGTTGCACGCTTGAGAAACCCCAAAGCGCAAGTAACTGTGATTGGTGGGGATTATTTACCGCATTTTGATATGGGAAGTGGATCGATGGCAACCAATGATTTAAATCAATTTCAGTTTGATCATGTATTTTTGGGCTGCGCAGGAATTGATTTGGTTGACGATATGTCGTATACGACAGAACTGGCAACAGGTGAAATAAAAAAGATTGCGTTTCGAAATTCGGTTCATCGATATTTGTTAATTGACAGTAGTAAATTTCAAATTCGAGGTTTTTGTAAACTGGAACCGCTTTCTAAATTTGATCGAATTATTACCAATCAATGTGAGTTGGAGGAAAAATTAGCAGAAAATTTCCTGATAGCAGATTAAGGCCGGTTTTTAAGCTTTATTTAAGATTGATAAAATATACTTTCATCATATAGAGGATGAAAGGAGCTTTTTATGATCAAAAAAACCAATAAGCCTCCTGTTTATACAGCTAGAAGAATAAATAAAGGGTTAACAGCTTTAGGTATCTGTGCCATTATGGCAGGATCGGCCCTATCCGGAGCTGTAGGAGCATCTATGTATTTAAATGGGTCCCAAAAAGAGAGCGGATCATCGATTTCGACTCCGATTCAACAAGTGAATACAGTGACGACGAGTGATTTAAGTGAAGTCGTAGAACAATGCAAGCAAAATGTTGTGGAGATTACTACAGAGTCGGCAAGCAATGGAAACCATATATTCCAACAATACGTGCAAGAAGGCGCAGGTAGTGGAGTAATTATTAGCGAAGACGGGTATATTTTGACGAATGATCATGTTATCTCCGGAGCTTCCACGATAAAGGTTACACTGCAAGATGGAACAGAGTATGATGGACGTGTGATTGGGACAGATTCCGTAAGCGATGTTGCGGTACTGAAAATCGAAGCAAATAACTTAGTCCCTGCTGCAGTAGGAAATTCTTCGGATCTAAAAGTCGGAGAAACGACAATTGTGATTGGAAATCCTTTGGGATCGCTTGGCGGTACAGTGACAACCGGAATTATTTCGGCCTTAAATCGTGAAATTGAAGTAAATGGAGAAATGATGACTTTGCTGCAAACCGATGCGGCAGTCAACCCGGGAAATTCCGGTGGCGGATTATTTAATGCTTCCGGAGAATTGATTGGTATCGTAAATGCGAAAACAAGCTCGGAAGGCGTGGAAGGTCTTGGCTTTGCGATTCCGATCGATGAAGCAATGAATGTTGCTTCGCAACTGATGGATACCGGAAGTGTCAGCAATCGTGCGGCCTTAAATGTAAAGTTGGCCGATTATGGCTCATCTGTAGTAGTTGCTGATGTGATCGAAGGTGGTGCGGCAGAACAAGCGGGAATCCAACCCGGTGATCAAATAATTTCGATTGATGGGGAAGAAGTTCATTCTTCTTCGGAAGTTAAAAAGGTTATTCGTGCTCATGTGGCAGGTGATGCCGTGGAAGTGATTGTTGCAAGAAACGAAAAGTTTATTCCTTTGAATGTTACTTTTGGGCAAGCGTGAGCAAAACGATATAGAAATTCGAAGGATATTAGTGTATACTTATAGTCGCTTACAATCATCCCGAGTAATGTAAGCGGCCGAGGACCCAATGCACGGGGTATCCTTGGTGTATTTTCCTTTCTGAGCGGAAATAATTCCGCTCTTTTTTTGTTCTGAAAAACGAAATTTTTAAGATCTTAGAGCATTGTATAATCATTTTTTCTTATCGCTTATTATAATGAAAGTGGCCAAGGAGCCGGAAGGTTTAAGAGGGAAATCGATAAAACTCAGGAGGCTATTATGGAAAAGAAAAAAACATGGATTACTGTTTTAATTGTTGTGGTAGTTGTTGTCGCTCTTGTGGCAGCGATTTGGGCTGGTAATAAAGGAGAAACGAAAGAGGAAGAAAAAATTCAGGAAGATCAAACTGTCGAAACTGGAAATTCTTCGGAAAACGCGGCTCCAAAAGATGATGCGCAAGTTGATGAAGAAGGAACTCCGGCTGAACAACAGCAGAATGATGCGAATGCCGAAGAAGAGATGGTAGAAGGAACAGAAAATAATTATTAATAAAAGGGCCTCATGAAGCCCTTTTTTTATGTAACTTATTCTTTAATTTTTGTAAAAAAAGCGCATAAAAACCCTATTTTGAAAAACAGTGTTAATTTGTATCTCTTCCATCAAGACATTTGAAGTGCCTGATTCCTATACTCCTCTGGAATCTCTATGCCCAGGTTTTCTAGTTTTGTCAAATAACTTTTGATCTTACTTTCCTTTGTCTTTGTTTGATAATGAATGACCCACTGCCACGATCACTCTTTTTTTGCGATATGCCGCGATCCATGGGAAACCAACTCATATCGACACCAATCACAGATATGATGATTTTCGCGCTGTCTTCTCCGATTCCCGGAATCTGTGTCAATCGTTTGGCCCCTTCTTTCTCCGGATCGCTCATGGCGTCGTTGATATCCTGATCCAGTTCTCGAATATGCTTTTCCGATTCATCAATATGCTTGCGCAGCTCCCGGATCATTTTGATTTGAACCGGACTCAGCACGCCATTCATATCCTCAATCAACTTTGTTTTGCTCGCTTTTAATCTTCTTGAAATCTTTCTGTCTTTGATCATCTGGTCATAAACAGCTTCATCGAATTTTTCTCCTTCCAGAATGAGATCCAAAAGATTTTTCGCGCTTTTTCCATTGATATTGGATACTGTACCGGACAACTTGATGTTTCCGCCTTCCAGCATTTTTTGGAGCCGGTTCAATTCGGCGGATTGGGTTTTTATCAGACTTTTCCTGTAGCTGACAAGCTCGCGAAGTTCGCGTTGAGAGCGATTGGGAATCAAACTGGGAATCTATAAGCCATGACAAAGAAGATCGGAAATCCATTCCGCGTCTTTGATATCCGTCTTTCGACCGGGAACATTGCGCATATGCTGAGCATTGACAACAATCGGGTTTAAGTCGAAAGATTCAAGGACATTGTATAAAGGTTTCCAGTAAGGACCGGTGCTTTCCATAGCGACGGTTTGACAATGATTTTCCAAGAGCCAATCCGCCAAAGAGAGAAGTTCACGAGTGGAAGCACCGAATTCCTTGATCTGGGTGTTCTGCTCCTGACGAAGACAGGCGACAATCAATTTATTATACGAGTTCGGAGCTCAAAAAAGAGACGACCTCTTCCGCTAATTCCAGTATAAAGAAAAAAGGAATGAAACAATAGATTTTTGTCTAAAGTTACATTCCGTGTGGTACACCCCGGAGTATGGAGATTTATTATGCATCCATTTGTTTAAGAACGATTTCTAAACCATTTATAATCGTATAAAGAGGATTATCGGTCAAATGTATTGGGCAGCCAATGCTTTTTTGAAGTTGAGCAGTGGCGCCTTGTAAAGTGAGTATTCCTCCGGAACATACAATTCCCCGAGTGAAAATGTCTTTTTGGGTTTCAATTGGTAATGAGGTTAAAAAGCCGAGTATCCAGTTTGATAATTGCTTGAATAGCGGAGCGAGAATAAATGCAATATCGTTGCTTGAGATTTTCAGTGTAATTAGAGCATGGGTCTTTATATGTGATCCGGAGATTGTCGTATAAAATGGATCCGCTTCCTGATTGACAGTACCTAAAGTGCGTATGATCTGTTCTAAGGTCATATCTGATATGTTCATATTATGGACTTTTTTTAACCAGGAACGAATCGCTTTCCCGAGTTGAATGCCTGCTAGAGGTCCTAAACTATAATGGATGATTTCTCCTTGCCGAAATATTGCGATGTCACAATTGCTGTAACCAATATTCATTACACAGCTTGCGACCGATGAAGATAAATTAAGACGGGATCCGATTGCGGCAAACCAAATTTCTTGATCGTAATATACTTTATCGGCTCCTAAGTTGATTAGGGCATTTTTTACGAGCTCGCAGTCTTCGCTGGATAGACTGGTTGGGTAAGAAAAAAGTATAGTGGTTTTTACGAAAAAACGAAATATTTTAAATTGATAACATAGCTGTTCCAAGAGAGAGGTTAGAGCAGAGATATCGATTTTATTATTGCTGATGGGGGAGATGACTCTAACTTGGTCGTTTTGGAGTCCTTTCATTTCAAACGCTTCGTTCCCGATTGCAAGTACGTGATTGTGTTCGTCAATTGCCACCATACATGGTTCGTTAAATATAATTCCTTCATCGATCGAGATGAGGCGTATTGAATTTGCCCCTAGATCAATTCCTATTTTAATCAAAATTGTCACTTCCTTTCTAAGTGATACGATCATTCATATAGTACTGTAATTTTATTTATGTTACAATAAGCAAAGAAAACAGGGGTAGAAGTTATATGAATAAATTTGAATTTGATTCATTGACTTTAGTAGTAACTTTATCGGATCTTTCAGGAGAAAAGGCATTTAAATATTTTACACTACTGATGGGGTTTAAGGAAGCGTTTGAAGCCATAGGAATCGAAGTGGTAATTCTTACGGCAACACCATCACAACAAACACGATATGAATCTTCTTTTCGTTGTTTTTATGCGCCAGATAAGATTGAAGAGCTAAATGCGATAAAACAAAAGGTGATTTTCGGGAAAGAACACACTATTGTCTATACATATATGTACTTGTTTGAAAAAAATAAAAATTTATACTGGATTAAACGGATAAATTATGATACTCTAATAGAGGTCTGTCAGAGAGCTTTAGAAATTCGATATAAAGAAGCTCTAAAAAAATTAAAAAACTTAGTTGACATTCCACGATCATTCAGATAGAATAGTTTATGCAATTGATAAATAACACGGAGGTTTAGCTCAGTTGGGAGAGCGTCTGCCTTACAAGCAGAGGGTCAGCGGTTCGAGCCCGTTAACCTCCACCATTTTCTGGAGAGATAGCGAAGTGGCTAAACGCGGCTGACTGTAACTCAGTTCCTTTTGGTTCGGCAGTTCGAATCTGCCTCTCTCCACCATTTTTTTTGGGGTATAGCCAAGCGGTAAGGCACAGGACTTTGACTCCTGCATTTCTCTGGTTCGAATCCAGATACCCCAGCCACTTTATATGCAGGTGTAGTTCAATGGTAGAACTTCAGCCTTCCAAGCTGACTACGTGAGTTCGATTCTCATCACCTGCTCCATGAATGTCAGTAAAATCT
>KE159683.1:0-4127 GCA_000403415.2 Firmicutes bacterium M10-2 | reverse complement strand
GTAAAATCTATTCCTATGAGAATAGATTTTTTTTTTAGAAATAAAAAGACTAAAAAATATTTCTTGATCTGTAGAATTAAAAACTCTTATTTTGATAAGGGATAGATTGTTATTTTTCAGAAGAGAGATAGGGAAAGATTATAAGAGCATTCTCGATAGAGGTTGAATAGTTTGAGTTAAGACAGTTATGTCCCTGAAGCAGAAATAACCCATCCTATACAGGTCGGGCTACTCGAAAATTAAGACAATATTGCCTTCAGAACTTCTTTCGTGATCGATCTGTTGGATGTTTGCGCTTCAGAAGCAAGAAAAATCCCAAAGTATAAGATTATCCGTTTTATGAGATCGGATGAATCAAACAAATCACAGGAGTTTGGGGATCGTTTGATTAACCTCTGCTCGTAATATACACATTATGAAGTATACTTTTTTAAGAGATTCCGCTTCAAGTGTTAAAAACTGTTAGATTTAGCAAAACAAGAGAAGTTCACAAAGAAAACAACTAAAAAAAGAATTTCTAATTTGACAAAGACCATGGAGCGTGATAATATTCAATACGCAAACAGCAATGCCGACTTAGCTCAATTGGTAGAGCAACTGACTTGTAATCAGTAGGTTGTGGGTTCAATTCCTATAGTCGGCACCATTGTGACCCGTTAGCTCAGCTGGTAGAGCATTTGACTTTTAATCAAAGGGTCGGGCGTTCGAATCGCCCACGGGTCACCATTTATATTATGCAGGTGTAGTTCAATGGTAGAACTTCAGCCTTCCAAGCTGACTACGTGAGTTCGATTCTCATCACCTGCTCCATCGTTCGTAAAGTAAGCGTCGTAAGATGCTTTTTTTTTATTGTGTAAAAACTATAAAAATGATGTTGAAGCGGATAATCGTAAATTGATTTTGAAAGAAAATAGAACAGGAGAAACTGTCATTTAAAAAAAGTGAAAAAAATATAAAAAACTCATTGACAGAAAATGGTGCCGGTGATATATTAAATGAGCGCTAATTTGGCGCGATAAATTTGCTCGATCTTTGAAAACCGACAGACACAAATTGAAGAAGAGACACAATAGATAAAGAGAAAAGGTCTTGAAAGCAAGTTGTGGAGAAAAAAGATAAACTGAGAAAAAGAGAAAAACAGTGAACAGTTTAGAAAGATCTTGAAGAAAGCACAAGAAACAAGAGAACCAACTGATCAAGTAGGCAAGGGCGTACGGAGGATGCCTGGCCACTCGAAACTGAAGAAGGACGCACCGAACTGCGAAAAGCGGCGCCGAGCTGTAAGGAAGCGAAGACGCGCCGGTATCCGAATGGGGGAACCCGGCATGGCGAGAGCGATGTCATCCTATGATGAAGAAGATAGTCATAGAGAGAGGAACCCGGGGAACTGAAACATCTAAGTACCCGGAGGAAAAGAAAACAACAGTGATTTCCCGAGTAGCGGCGAGCGAAAGGGAAGGAGCCCAAACCGATCGAAGGATCGGGGTAGAAGGGCCTTCGAGAAAGCGGAAGCGGAAGCATAGCCGAGCGTGAACGGAAGCACGGCCGAAGAGGGTGAAAGCCCCGTAGGCGAAATGCGAGAAGCAGAAGCGAGAAGGACCCTGAGTACGGCGAGACACGAGAAATCTTGTCGGAAGCAGGCGGGACCATCCGCCAAGGCTAAATATAAACGAGTGAGCGATAGAGAACAAGTACCGTGAGGGAAAGGTGAAAAGAACCGCGGGAGCGGAGTGAAAGAGAACCTGAAACCGTATGCCTACAAGAAGTCAGAGCCCGTCAAAGGGTGATGGCGTGCCTTTTGTAGAATGAACCGGCGAGTTGCGTCATAATGCGAGGTTAAGCAGGAAAGAGCGGAGCCGAAGCGAAAGCGAGTCTGAAGAGGGCGAAGAGAGTAGTATGATGCAGACCCGAAACCGGGTGATCTAGCCATGGGCAGGTTGAAGCAGGAGTGAAATTCTGTGGAGGACCGAACCGACTACCGTTGAAAAGTTAGCGGATGACCTGTGGCTAGGGGAGAAATTCCAATCGAACCCGGAGATAGCTGGTTCTCCCCGAAATAGCTTTAGGGCTAGCGTCGGCCGATAAGCGAGGGAGGTAGAGCACTGAATGCATGATGGCCCCATCCCGGGGTACTGAATGCAATCAAACTGCGAATGCCCTCGAAAGAAGAGGCCGGCAGTCAGACTGTGGGTGATAAGGTCCATGGTCGAGAGGGAAACAGCCCAGACCGCCAGCAAAGGTCCCGAAATACAGGCTAAGTGGAAAAGGATGTGGGGACGCACGGACAGCTAGGAGGTTGGCTCAGAAGCAGCCATCCTTTGAAGAGTGCGTAACAGCTCACTAGTCGAGTGGCCCTGCGCCGAAAATGTACCGGGGCTAAGCCTGATACCGAAGCTGCGGATGTACCTGCAAGGGTATATGGTAGGGGAGCGTTGCATGCAGGAAGAAGTATGATCGCGAGAGGATATGGACAGCATGGAAGCGAGAATGCCGGTGTGAGTAGCGAGATGTAGGTGAGAATCCTACACACCGAAAGCCCAAGGATTCCAGGGGAAGGTTCGTCCGCCCTGGGTAAGTCGGGACCTAACGCGAGGCCGAGAGGCGTAGCGGATGGAAAGCAGGCGGAGAATCCTGCACCCGCGCGATACGAGGCGAAGGAGTGACGGAGACGGAGTAGGCAGCCCTCTGAATGGATTGAGGGCCAAGCGCAGCAGTCGGATACCAGGGAAATCCGGTATCGGAAGACAGGGCGTGAAGGGGAAGCGAAAGCAGAAATGCAAGTAGCGAAGTGCCGAGGACGGCTTCCAAGAAAAGCTTCTAGCAAAGTGGTATCGAGCGGCCCGTACCAAAACCGACACAGGTGGGCAGGCAGAGGATGCCGAGGTGAGCGAGAGAACTGTTGCCAAGGAACTCGGCAAAATGGCCCCGTAACTTCGGGAGAAGGGGCGCTCATGGAAGTGAGCCGCAGTGAAAAGGCCCAAGCGACTGTTTAACTAAAACACAGCTCTCTGCGAAGCCGCAAGGCGAAGTATAGGGGGTGACACCTGCCCGGTGCTGGAAGGTTAAGGGGACGAGTGAATCGAAAGATGAAGCTCGGAACCGAAGCCCCAGTGAACGGCGGCCGTAACTATAACGGTCCTAAGGTAGCGAAATTCCTTGTCAGGTAAGTTCTGACCCGCACGAAAGGTGTAACGATTTGGGCGCTGTCTCGGCAGCAGGCTCGGTGAAATCTTAGTACCTGTGAAAATGCAGGTTACCCGCAACTAGACGGAAAGACCCCATGGAGCTTTACTGCAGCTCGGCATTGGATTTTGGGCAGACATGTACAGGATAGGTGGGAGACGAAGAGAGATATACGCCAGTGTATCAGGAGTCGATGTTGGGATACCACCCTTGTGTGCTTGAGGTCCTAACCCAGGTCCGTGACCCGGATCGGGGAGAGTGCCAGGCGGGCAGTTTGACTGGGGCGGTCGCCTCCCAAAGAGTAACGGAGGCGCCCAAAGGTACGCTCAGTCTGGATGGAAACCAGATGAAGAGTGCAAATGCAGAAGCGTGCTTGACTGTGAGAGCAACAACTCGAACAGGGACGAAAGTCGGGATTAGTGATCCGGCGGTGCCGAATGGAAGGGCCGTCGCTCAACGGATAAAAGCTACCCTGGGGATAACAGGCTGATCTCGCCCAAGAGTTCACATCGACGGCGAGGTTTGGCACCTCGATGTCGGCTCATCGCATCCTGGAGCTGGATTCGGTTCCAAGGGTTGGGCTGTCCGCCCATTAAAGCGGTACGCGAGCTGGGTTCAGAACGTCGTGAGACAGTTCGGTCCCTATCTGTTGTGGGCGAAGGAGATCTGAGGGGAGCTGTCCTCAGTACGAGAGGACCGGGATGGACCTGCCTCTGGTGCATCGGTTATCACGCCAGTGGTACAGCCGGGTAGCCAAGCAGGGAAGGGATAAGCGCTGAAAGCATCTAAGCACGAAGCCCACCCCGAGATGAGATCTCCCATTCTGAAAAGAAGTAAGGCCCCTCAAAGACGATGAGGTAGATAGGCCGGAGATGGAAGCATAGCGATATGCGGAGTTGACCGGTACTAATCGGCCGAGGACTTGATCAGAGCCCGCGACTTGC
>KE159682.1:49668-61706 GCA_000403415.2 Firmicutes bacterium M10-2 | reverse complement strand
TTTCAAATAAACATTATTGAGCCATTTTTGAAAATCCATGCCGGAGACAAATTTCTTTTCTGCTTCATAGACTTCTTTGTTATGCGAAAGGTAAAAGTTATAAACGAATCGGCATGTTCCGATCGTTTGATGGATCTTTTGTTTCTGTTCCAAAGTCGGATCAATTTCCGTTTTGAAGCTCTTTAGCAATCTCCTCATCCTCCCTGATTTGTTTCTTATACTTTCGTAAACCATATAATCTACAACTGAATACGTGTAGAATAGAAAGAATGTCCTGCACCAGTTCTTCATTTGGCGAAAGAGTTTCGTTCTTTACCACGATGATCTCCGTATTGAATTTTTCGCAAAAGCTTCCAAACTCTTCAATACATTGATTTACAATAACACCTTTAGCATTACAGAATTGTTTTAAAAATTCTACTTGATTATGTAAATCATCTTTTTGATTTCTTGTAGAAACCCTTGCGTAAATGACAACATCTCTAACATCATTTTCTGTTTATATTCCTTTGAATTGTAGATACTGGTCGTAAGTATAATATCTTCTATCAGTAGGAGTTCGATGAGCTTTCAATATTTCTTCTCTGTCCCATCTCTGCAATGTCTTGACTGATACACCCAATAACTCGGCAAAATCTTTAGGTTTATAGTTTGTGATATTCTTTGTGTTCATAAATACAACCCTTTCTTTATGAACATATTATGCCGTATTTATATACTTTTTTCTATATTTCTTATAACTTAACATATCCTCCTGTTCCTAAATAAAAGGAATGAATCGTTCTATGTTATAATGTATTTAATAAATTAATGAAAGGAATGTTATTTATGAATAATAATCCACTTGCACCACTTTACAATGATGCCAAACATACGATTTCAATCACAAGCTTGGCCTGCTGCATTTATGTATTGATTCAGCTTTGCGCTTCTTTTTTGATCAGTTTTGCGATTGGGACCGGTTTCGGACTGCTCATGCAATTTTCGTATACGATGTATTCGGTCATGAATCTTTTGAATGCCTTGGTCTTGCTGCTCGTTACTCCTCTTTCCGGAGGATTAGCTGCATGGTTTGCGTGCGATTCTTTAAAAATATCCGTAAAAGAGGATTGGAGTAAAAAAATTTCGCTTCGTGACGTATTTTTCGGACTGTGTGTGCTTCTCTTCTTCTCTTTTGTGATCAGCCTTTTCTTTTCGCTCTTTAATTTACTGTTGCCAACTCAGATTGTACAACCGGATTTTGGGTATTCCTCTGATTTTGCTTCGAATGCGCTTCTTTTTCTCGCAATCGTGATCGTCGGACCGTTTGTCGAGGAAATATTCTTTCGCGGAACGATTTTAAAGGCGACCGCAAAATACGGCATGCTTTTTTCAATCGTGTTCAGTTCCGTATGTTTCGGTTTGCTGCATATGAATATTGCTCAAGGAATCCCGGCCTTTTTCATGGGACTTGTTTTAGGGACTTATTATACAAAAACAAAAAATCTTGCGGTTCCTTACTTGATTCATGCTTTGAATAATTTCATTGCGTTTACCGGAATGAATGATCTCGGAATGATCTTTTCAAGTCTTTTGATTCCTATCCTTGCCTTCATAGGGCTCGTTTATTTGATACGTCATATAAAAGACATTCGGGAAGAAGTCGAGGAGGCAAAAGGGGATCCGCATTTTGCGACTTTAACTTGCTCGAATCCTTGGATGATCGTATTGTTCGTGATCTTTTTGATTTCTTCGCTGATGAGCCTGGCCGTATTATGAAAATATTGCATATTTCGGATCTGCACCTCGGAAAGAAAGTGCATGGATTTTCCATGGAAGAAGAACAAGCACATATGCTTAGGCAAGTACTTGATATCATTTCGAGCCATCAAGTGGAGATGCTTTTGATCAGCGGAGATATTTACGATCGGTCTGTACCGTCGGAATCCGCTACTCATATGCTCGATTTTTTTTTGGAACAGCTTGTCGCACGAAAAATTGCGGTATGTATGATTAGCGGAAACCATGATTCTGCTATGCGTCTGCAATATGGATCTTCCTTTTTCGAACGGAGCAAGATTTACATTTCTTCGGTATATGACGGAAAAGTCAAACAAGTCCATTATCGCAATATAGATCTTTTTCTGATCCCATTCATCAAGCCGGTCATGGTGCGTCCGTTTTTTCCGGACCGGGAAATTGTAACGTATGAAGAGGCCATGAAAGCTGTTCTTTCGACAATTTCTTTTGATCCGAACACATTTCACATCGCTCTTGTTCATCAATTCATCAGTGGATCGAAGACGTGTGATTCGGAGCAAAAAAACATCGGAGGTCTTGATGAAATTCCCGCTTCGGTATTTGAAGCGTTTGATTACGTTGCTTTAGGGCATTTGCATTCTTATCAAAAAGTTGCTGAAAATATGGTATATTGCGGAACACTGCTCAAATATTCAGTGGATGAAATTAAGCAGGAAAAATGTGCAGTCCTTCTTGAAATCAGCGATACGATCCATATAGAAACAATTCCTTTCCGACCGTTGCATGATCTTGTGGAAATCAAAGGAACGTATATGGATTTAACGGAACGCTCGTTTTATAAAGATCTGGATCGGGAAGATTATTATTCCGTCGTGTTGCTTGACGAATACGATGTCGTCAACGCCCAAGCCAAATTGCAAGTTATTTATCCGAAAATCTTGAAACTTTCTTATGAAAAACGAAAACGGTACGAGAAGCATTCCGATGAATGGATCGGATCGATTGAAGCGATGGATCCTATGACAATGATCAATTCGTTTTATAAAGAACAAAATGGTCAGGATCTGTCCTCTTTTCAAAAGCAATGGATCTTGGACCATTGGGAGGATAAAGAATGAGACCACTTCAATTGATAATGAGTGCTTTCGGACCTTATGCCGGCAGACAGGAAATCGATTTCACAAAATTTAGCAAGAATGGACTGTATTTAATTTGCGGAGATACAGGAGCCGGAAAAACGACAATCTTTGATGCGATCGTATATGCACTGTATGGCAGTGTCAGCGGAGATGTTCGGGAAGTGAATATGCTTCGATCACGTTATGCTGATCCTCAAACAAAAACGTATGTCGAACTGATCTTTTCTATAAGAGGAAAAAAATATCGAGTTATGCGTTCGCCGGAATATGAGCGCGAAAAAGCGCGTGGAAAAGGAACGACCAAACAAGCAGCCTCTTGTGAGCTTGAATTTTTTGACGGACATCTTCCGATTACGAAAGCGAAGCTGGTCAATAGCGAAATCGAATCGTTGATCGGCCTTTCGCGTGAGCAGTTTAAACAAGTGAGTATGATTTCTCAGGGGGATTTTTTAAAGGTTCTTCTTGCCAAGACCGAAGAGAGGACCAAAATCTTGCGTGGGTTGTTCCAAACGGCGCCATATCGAAGTCTACAGGAAAAAGTCAATCTTCAAGCCAATGAAGAAAAGGCGATCTTGGAACAAATGGACCGCGATCTGCAGGAAAAAATCGATCGGTTGCGGCTGTATAAAAAAACAGATACCTTCGAACTTGCTGATTTGAAAGATCTTTTGCTGCAGCAAAAAAAAATCCTGGAAAAGAAAAAAGAATATTTAAATCATGTGCAGTTTGA
Organism: Firmicutes bacterium M10-2; assembly: GCA_000403415.2. Taxonomy (GTDB): domain Bacteria; phylum Bacillota_I; class Bacilli_A; order Erysipelotrichales; family Erysipelotrichaceae; genus Dubosiella. The sequence continues at coordinate 58,097 of KE159682.1, read as the reverse complement.
TTATGAACAGCAGCTTGTTGTTCTCGGGCAGAAAAAAGAATTACTCAAACGCATAAAAGTGTTCAAAGAAGCGAAAGAGAAATTAGCTGTTCTTAAAAAGACAATGAGTGTCTGCGAAAAAGAACGGAAAGTTCTGGAAGAAGAAAAACTGCAAGTCGAACAATGGAAAGAGCAAAAAAGACAACTGAGTACGCTTCTAAGGCAAGTCGACGAATACAGGCAGACAAAGAAAAACGTAAGTACCTTGATCTTAGAGCATGAAAAGATCGAGAAAGATCAAAAGGAAAATAAAGAAACAAAAAAACAAATCGAGCAGGATCTGATTTATTTAAATGATTTACAAGCAAAAGAAGCCGGGATACCGTTTGAAGAGGAGCATTGGCAGCAGCAGGCAAAAAAACTGGATCAATACAACGAAGTGGCGGATAAAAAAAATCGTTTGGAACAGAGTATTCGAAAAGAAGAAAAAGCCTATCTTGCGCTGCGTGAAAAATACGAATATGAAACGGATTGTTTTCGAAAAGCCCAAATGGCTTATTTCGACGAACAAGCCGGTATTTTAGCCAGTCGTCTGAAAGAAGGCGAACCATGTCCGGTATGTGGGTCGTGCCAACATCCTCATCCTGCAACGCTTTCGACAAATGTCTATACGAAAGAGCAGCTGGATGTTCTTGAACAGCAAGTCAGAGCCATACAGCAGGCAACAGAACAAAATGCGAATCGATTAAAAAGCAAAAAGCTCGAAAAGGATCATCTTTGCGATTTGCTGGATCAGCTAAGGAATAATCTTTGCGTAGCAGAACAGATTAAGGAACAATTACAATGCATCGAAGAAAGAAAGCGTGCGCAAGAGAAACGGGCAATGCAGATTCAGGAAAGCCGGCAGCTTTTAGAAAAGATAAAACGTAAAGAAGAAGCGCTTGAAGAAAATTTGCGTGATGTGTTTACGAAAAAAACAAGATATCAAGCAGAACTCGATAAAATGAAAGATGTCGGGGAAAAAGAGCCGCAACTGAGAAAAGAACAGGCAGAGGTTGAAGTAAAAATCAATCGATATGAAGACCGATGGAAAATTTTTGAGGAGCGCTGGATGAAAATTCGCGAGGAAAAAATTCAGTACGAAACGATAATGGCGCAAGAAATCGGATCGGATGATGGATTGGAAGAGCAGATTGATTTGCTGCAAAAAAAACAGGAAGAGCGGCAAAATGAACTGGAGCAGGAAAAAAAGAGCATTCAGGAATTGGAATATCATTTGCGAAACGATCAGGATCTATGTGATCAAATTGAACGATTGGAGGCTCAAACAAAAGCGTACCGCATTCAATTGTCCGAGCTGAAAAATTTAGCGGATACTTTAAATGGGAAACTTGGAGGGCAATATAAGGTTTTATTGGAAACATATGTGCAGCGAGCTTATTTTGATGAAGTTCTCGAGTTGGCAAATGTACGTTTAATGGAAATGAGCGAAGGACATTATGAGCTGATTCGGTTTCTTTCCCACAGCAAACAATCCCAAACCGGATTGGATCTTGGAGTCATCGATCATTATAACGGAACAAAGCGCAGTGTAAGAAGCTTATCCGGAGGAGAATCGTTTGAAGCCAGCCTGGCACTTGCGCTAGGATTGGCAGACCGCATTCGGGCGATGAATGGAGCGGTTGCATGCGAAACGATGTTTATCGACGAAGGATTCGGAAGTTTGGATGAAGAGTCACTTTCCCACGCAATCGATATGTTGAACGGAATTGCGGATCATCGTCTGATCGGAATGATTTCCCATGTAGAAATGATGAAAGAGCGAATTGATGACCAAATCATCGTAAAAAAAGATCAAGTCCATGGCGCAGTGGCAAAAATCGCATAAATAAAAAACTCTCCTTTCGATGTGATTGGAGAGTTTTTTTATTATAGGGTAAATCCGCAAAAGAAAATAATTGTGATGCCAATAGGCAATACGTATCGTGCATAGTATTTCATCCATGGCTTGATCTTGGAACCATGCCCTGTATTGGCTTCGTTCATAAATGATTCCCAGCCCCAGCCTGTTTTTGTAGTACAATACAAAACAAAAACGAGCGAACCAATTGGCAAGACAAATTGGGAAACAACAAAGTCCAAAAGATCCATGATGGTGCTTCCCGGGCCAAGCGGCTGTATGGATGATAAGAGATTGAATCCAAGTGCACAAGGCAACGAGAGGATGAACAAAGCGATTCCGCTGACAAGACATGTTTTTTTGCGGGTCCAATTTGTAAGATCCATCGTTGCGGAAATAATATTTTCAAAGACGCCCAGAACAGTTGATAGAGCCGCAAAGGTCATAAAAATAAAGAACAGCGATCCCCATACACGACCATATGGCATGGCGCAGAAAATATTCGGCAAAGTCAAAAAGATCAAAGAAGGTCCGGAAGATACTTCGACATTATAAGCGAAGCACGCAGGAATGATGATCATTCCGGCTACGATCGCAACAAAAGTATCAAGCAAGGCGACATGGATGCTTTCTTTGAGCAAGCTATGTTCTTTCTCGATATAGGATCCGAAGATGGCCATTCCGCCCATTCCTAAAGACAAGGTAAAGAAGGCCTGATTCATTGCGGTGACAATGACTTTTCCCAGCCCGATTTCGCGGACCTTGGAAAAATCAGGCAAGAAGTAGAATTCCAAACCTTCTTTTGCTCCGGGCAAGAAAATAGAATGGAAAGCGAGCAGGAGCATAATTGCCAACAAAAAGAGCATCATGATTTTTGTGATACGTTCAAGACCTTTTTGAAGTCCTGCAGCACAAATCAGAAAGCCGATCAAAACAATGACTCCCATGAAAAAGACAAGAGTACCGCCATTGTCGGTCATTGTCTGAAAATGATCGGCAATTTGAGAAGGAGTTGTGTTTTCAAATGCACCTGTCGCCGTATCGATAAAGTATTTGAACATCCATCCGGCTACGGTCGTATAAAACATCATGAGCAGATAATTGCCGGCTAAGGCGACTTTTCCGTGCCAGAACCATCTTGATTTGTTCGGGGTCAATTGCTGATACATTTTTGTGCAAGAGCGTTTTGAAGCCCGGCCTAAAGAAAACTCCATACATAATACGGGAATTCCCAGTAAAATTAAAAAAAGTAAATATATTCCGATAAATACTGCGCCTCCGCTTTGACCTACAATATACGGGAATTTCCATACGTTGCCGATTCCGATTGCACAACCGGCAGAAAGCAGGATAAAGCCAAGGCGAGAACTCAATTGTTCGCGTTCCATGAGGATCTCCTTTCACAGAGATTTATTTTAGCATAATTATTAAGCAAAGATTAAATAAAAAATTCAACCAAGCTCAGCTCAGTTGAATTTGTCGGTCGATTTGTAAAATTTCATGACGAACTTTCTGCAAGATTAAATGACGCTTTTGAACCGCGCTTGTACGAGCGTGGGCTTTCGCGTTGATCATACTTATTTGATTGTAGTTTTCCATAGCTTGTTTATGTTTTTTTTTTGCTTGGAGAAATTCAGCTTTTACACGTGGAAGAGTTTCGAAAGTATGAGTATAAAGAGCGTCTTTGGCTTCGTCCCATTTTTGCTTTGCGGCAAGGATGTCCTGTTCGTTAATTGCCAGAGCACGTTCATAAATGCTTTGGTAATATTCGCAAATAGGCAGTCCGAAATGGTAACGATATGTATATCGAAGATCACTTGCGATAAAATCAAGGGCAAGCTCGATTTTCCGATCATTGTTCGTCTGAAGAGCGTTATAAATATTTAATGCGCGAACATAAGCGTTACCGGTTGTTTTATAATGCTCGATGTAGGCTTCTTTGGCACTGAATTCTTTGCGCCATAAAAGGCCTGTTTCCCTCATTTTTTCTCCGCTTTCTAATAGGAGTTCGTAAAGATGCTCGGCTTGTTGATGCGCTTGGCTGGCCTCTTTTTCGCTATGTGTAAGCTCTGACTGCACTTTGTGAAGCAGATGTGTGATATGAGATAGCAGGTCTGATGGTTGTGTAATCAAAGATTCCATATAATTCTTCCTCTTATTTCTTAAATTCCTTCGTTAAAAATGTACTGGATAAAGTATAACATATTGTTTTTTAAACACAATACGGGAATTTAATGTAAACGGTTTCGAAGTAAAAAAAAGGAAACTATTTCTTGGATTAATTTTTTAAATATGTTATGGTGATTTTAAGAGAAATCGGAGTATAAAAAAGAATGGAAGCATGGGAGCAAAGGTTGATCAAAGAAATGTATAATGTTGTGGATCGCTTGTCGAGCTCGCTGAGCAAAAAAGAGGAAGATGAAATCTGCAAATCGCTGGATGATCTAGTCATTTTAGGGGAGCTTACCTTGTATTTAACAAAGAAAATGCGGGATGACCAAGCGATGGAGATTGATTCAAAACTAGAAGAAACAATTCAGGAAGTTATCCGTTTATGGGAAGAAGAGAAAGGGATGAGTTCAAGCGGACTATTCGAAAACAGATCCAAATCAGAAAGGATTCATTAAATAAAAAAAGAAGGAGTGCCGCCGTCACTCCTTCTTTGCTTTCTCTTGCAAAAAATGCAGTGGGGGAGAAAACGAAAATCAGTATATCATTATATTTAGAAGCTGTCTATTTCGTTTTTTCCCGAAATGTTTTCGGCAAGGAAGATACGCTTAATTTTGCCAGCTGCTGCAAGGTATGATGCAAAAAATGTTTTGTATCGGGATTGAGATCTTTAGCTGCTTGAATGATTTTCGGCAGATTTTTCGGCAAATTTTTTTTGAATTGAGCAGAGGTCTTGATATCTTCTTGCGAAATCAAAGAATAGAGGGTTTCGATAAAGCGTTCTCTTTCTTTTGGGGTAATGTTGGCCAGCCATGCGTTGGTTGTTGTATTGACGTATAAGGCGTTATAGCTCAGTTGATTGATCCGGATAAAATGATCTTTTGCGACGAGCCACGAATACGGATCATGCTGCCATACGCTGAAACGATTGCTTTTGATAATTTCATAATTTTCCTGATATTCAAGGATCATACCGATCACACAAGATTGGGGGACGGTTTTCCTGATTTTAGAAGCTATTTTTTGATAAGCAGGACTTTGAAAGATTGCTTTGGGAAATCCGGGACCATCATGAGTATAAATACAATCAATTCGATCGATGGCATTTTGATGCATACAGGCATAGACTGCCAGATTGCCTCCTTTAGAATGACCGCCGACAAGAATTTTTCCTTTTAAGGAAGGAATGACTTCTTGCAAGTAATTTGCTGCTTCATATTGGCTTGCTACAGGATAAGTAAAAGCCATGTTGAAATCTTCTTTCCAGCCCAGCAATGTGGCATCGGTTCCGCGAAAAGCGATGTAGGCGATATTTTCATTGCATTGAAAACAAAGGGCACTGAATTGTTTGGTGGTTTCTTCGCTTGAGTCCTGGATATAATGAAAGATTTCGATATTCCGGAATCGCGGACTTGCACAAAGAGCAGCAAATAGATCTTTGCTGTGTGAGGCAGAATACACATTATGAAACATGGCAGGAAAGTATTCTGCTTCATAAAGTTCTTTAAGCAAGACATGGTTGCCGGGTTGAAGCGGTAAGCGTAAATAAGCAAGACATGACAAGATGAGGCTGTCGACTTCGTTAAAGGGAACAGCATCAAAAGGTTCTAGGTTTTCTTGAGCGTATTGGACAATCGTATATTCTTCATTCATGTTTCTATTTTCTCAAATCCGAAAAAAAATAAGAAGTAGGATACTTCTTATGGAAGGGTAATGATGGGGGTATCTCCGTAAACAGAAACAGCTTGAAGATAACTGTCGATTGCGATGTTTTGTTCGATCGTGTGCTGTAAGCAAAACATAAGCAATCGCGTATCGAAACCTTGCAGATCGTTGTGCTTATACAAGGCAGGATATGTCCGCAAAGCGTCAAGGATTGATTTTTTGTCTGATTCCATAATCGGGGTTGAAAGACCGACAACCATGACATTTTCTTCGGTTACGGCTTTCAATCCGTTTACCAATGCAACATAAGGATGAGTGGCCATTTGCACAAGCATTGTTTTCGGCTGCGGGGACAAGGCGAGCTTAAGCTGCCATTCGCTTAAGCAATTGACAATGATTTGAGTACAGTTCGGATCTTGATTAAACAAATCGATATCGTGTTTTAAATTTTCGAAAGAGTCGTTTTCATCTTGACAAGAATCAAAAATCAACGCGGAATAGTGAAGTGGTGTTTCCATAAAAACCTCCTTTTTATGAATTGGAAAGATCGCTCGGCAAGGTGATTTTCGTATTTTCTTCGTCGCCGTATACGATACGGATCGGTGTTTTTCCGTACCATTCAACAAGTTGTGCATCGTCGGTTGCTGTTTTCTTGGCGGTAACTGCTTTTTCGTGACATTTACGAATCAATTCGGTCTTAAAACATTGAGGGGTTTGCGCACGGTATACTTGATCTCTTGTCAATGTTTTAATGACATATCCTGCTTCTACGATCTTTACTGTATCGGTACTTGGGATCATAAGCAAACATGCATTTTCGGTTTCAAGTGTTTTTTTTAACTGCTCAATCAAATATGGTTTTAAGAAGGGGCGAGCCGCATCGTGGATGAACACATGATTTTCGCAAACTTTTTTCAGCCCGTTATATACGGAGGCTTGTCTTGTTTCCCCTCCTTGTGCGAATTCGACTTGCGGATATTGCGAGTACAAAGACTGAACTTCATCAAGTTCGTAAGGTGCGCATACAATGATGATCTGAGTGCAGTCGGGATCTTTTAAAAAAAGAGATAAGCTTGTATCCAGAACGGTTCGTTCCGTATCAAGATGATAAAAAACCTTATTGTAGTCGAGATTTGTGCGGCTTCCTTTTCCGGCCGCAAGAAGTATTGTGCTGTATTTCATGTAGAAATTATAGCACGGGAAATGCCTAACTGGACAGCTTGTAAATAGGGAATTATAATTTGCTTATGAATGTTGTGATCAAAGAAATGCAAAGCGAAGAAGTTGCTTATATCGAAAAGTTGTATGAATCATCGTTTCCGAGTGCGGAAAAGAAGCCGTTTTCATGGATGATGGAAGGCAATGAGCGAATGAATGTGATTTACGCTCAAGAGAATTTGTGCGGATTGCTGTTTACATTAGAAAACGAGGGCAGTGTTTTGATTGATTATTTAGCGATCGATCCTAAATATCAAGGAAGCGGAATCGGAACGAAAGTATTAAACATGTTCTTCAAGAAAACCGAAAAAGCAATCATTTTAGAAATCGAGGATCCAAATGTAGATTGTATTCCAGAAGAAAAGGAGCTGCGTAAACGTCGAAAGGCATTTTATTTGCAAAGCGGGATGCGTGTTCAATCTTATCGAGTTGATTTGTTTGGGGTCCGGATGGAAATGGTATCCACGATTGAACAATTTCCTTATGAACGGTATCTTGAATTGCTGAAAGAGTGTTTATTTGAGGGTGTGGAACAATATGTAGCAAAAATTTAAAAAAGACTTGTATTGAAAGGAAAGGGATGATAACATATTAGACGTTGCTCATGTGATGCAAAAGATCGAATTTGAAAGAATAAAAAAAATTAAAATAAATCTTGCAAAGATGATTGATTGATGATAGTATAAATGAGCACTTGATATGCAATGCGCCCATAGCTCAATTGGACAGAGCGTTTGACTACGGATCAAAAGGTTGCGGGTTCGACTCCTACTGGGCGCGCCATTTATTTTTTTTGAAATTTTATATTTTGTCGGGACGTAGCACAGCTTGGTAGTGCACTTGATTTGGGATCAAGGGGTCGCAGGTTCAAATCCTGTCGTCCCGACCACTCTTTGGCTGGGTAGCTTAGTTGGCTAGAGCATCCGGTTCATACCCGGAAGGTCGTGAGTTCGAGTCTCACTCCAGCCACCAACTGTTTTTGGACCCTTAGCTCAGTTGGTCAGAGCATCCGGCTCATAACCGGCGGGTCGTAGGTTCGAGTCCTACAGGGTCCACCAATATATTTATCGTGCCTCTGGCATAAGAAACTCACATATAATGGAGAAGTACCCAAGTGGCTGAAGGGTCCGGTCTTGAAAACCGGTAGGTCGTGTGAGCGGCGCCTGGGTTCGAATCCCAGCTTCTCCGCCATTTTATCAAAATTTATATTTTCACATCGCGGGGTAGAGCAGTCTGGTAGCTCGTCGGGCTCATAACCCGGAGGCCGTTGGTTCAAATCCTTCCCCCGCAACCATTGTGGTCTCATAGCTCAGTTGGTAGAGCAAAGGACTGAAAATCCTTGTGTCGTTGGTTCGATTCCGACTGAGACCACCACTTTTAACAATAAACCTTCATTATGAAGGTTTCAGACTGTTGACAAATAGAAGTCAGCAGTCTTTTTTTTGTTTATATTAACACTATTATAATGTATAATATTTATAATAATGTTTTAGGAGGT
>KE159682.1:0-47618 GCA_000403415.2 Firmicutes bacterium M10-2 | reverse complement strand
AAGAAAAAGTATGAATTGGAGTCGTGAAAATAGAAAAATAAAAACGGGCAGCATTCTTACTTCAAGAATACCGCCCGTTTGTCAACAGTCTGAAACCTTCATTATGAAGGTTTTTTTATTTTATACAAAGCGATACTTAATCCGGTATCGCTTGACTTAAAATTTTTTGATAATGCGCTTCTTTTTCTTTTGCGATTGTCTTGTAGATTTCCTGTTTGCTTGATTCATAAAGCATCATGGCCCAATAGCCCCATAAGATATCCTCAAAACATTCGAACAAGAGAACTTCCTGTTTTAATTGCGGATCGGATATTCCGTATCCTTCGAAAAACGAATCTCGTTCTTTTTTGTCTTTAATATTGTTTTCGCTTAAGAAACTAGCGAGGTCAAACCGAAAATCATTCATACTGGCGTATTCATAATCAATTAAGTATAAATGATTGTTCGTAAACAATAGATTTCCGTCAACCACATCGTTGTGGCATAAAGTGTTCGGCGTGTACAGTTTTTTGACCGCCTCCACAATTTTTTCTTCTTTTGGAAATTGGATAAAAAAAGAAGTGACTTTCATGCGGTAAGAAGAAAGTTTTTTGAATGGATCGAAATAAAAATCCACCGACTTGGTTTGATGAAGCTTTTTTAGTATCGATCCGACTTTTTGGGCTTTTTCCGGTAATTTGCACATTTGATAGGTCATGGCATCGGGGATTTGCCGAGTAATCTTGATGCCCAGATGGATATCGAAATACACGAGAGGAACGTCAAGTTCTTTTACGAGATCTAGAATTTGTTTTTCGTCTTGAAAGCGGACATCTAATAATTCATGATTGAATCGTGGGGTGCGAATAAAATAGGTTTCGTGTTCTGTGCGGCAGATATAGGTGTCATTGCTTAATCCAAGATGGTTTTTTTCCAAAGAGAAAGATTGCTTAGTTTTTTGAGAAAGCCATTTTTGAAGTTGTTCTTGTTTCATGGGACTATTGTATCATGCAATAAATTGTAGAAAAGCAAAAATGAATGGTATAATTCATTTCAGAGTGTTGACAAACTACCTATTTTGAAAAAATTAAATTTCAATAAAATAAAAGTGGGTAAAAAGGTCTAAAAAAAGAGTAATATTAGGTACTTAAATACCTCAAATTGCTCTTTTTTTATTCATTTGTGGGAGAAAAATAAAAAGCTGTGACAAAGCCGATTTGAAAAATCGACTTTGTCAACAGCCTGAAATGAATGGTATAATTCATTTATAAAACGAGGTGACATTATGAAACAACCAGATATTCCGAAAATTCCATCGCAAAATGTTGAAGATCGCCCTTTAAATGAGAAAAAAGGAAAATTGTGGCTGATCTCTTTGATCTTATCGATCGTGTCGATCGTATTTGCTGTGATCGGAACATGGCATGGGTTTATTTTAGGGTTTATTGCTTTAGTGTGCGCTGTGATTGCTCTAGTCTTGATTTGGAAAGAATTTGAATTGACAAAAAAGATGATTTCGATTTTGGTGCTCAGCGTTTGCGCTGTTGTTTTAGGGTTTTATACTTTTGGATCGGGCGTATATTCGACAGTGCAAATGTTGAGATATTCGGCGTATTCGTTTGGAAATTCATACGAGCCATACTATGATCATGATTATGATGATTTTTTCAAAACGGATGAATTCAACGATTATTGGGATTAGGTGATTGTTTATGGACCGAAAGGTGATGTCGGAACTGAAAAAGGCAATTGACGATTTGCTTTCGAAAAATCGGATTGATGATGCGGTACCGATGATGAAACAAGCAGCCAATTGGGGCGATCTTGAAAGTCAGCGGCAATTAATGGACATTTATTTACATGAAAAGTATGGATATGTTTATGATCCGAAGTTGGGGTATGCTTATGCCAGACTGTGTGCGATGAACGAAGATCCTGAAGGGATGTATGAACTGGCTAAGCTGAATCGAGATGGCTTGGGATGTACGAAAAACGAAGAGCAAGCTTTTTATTTTATGAAAAAGGCCTCGCTTTGTGAGTATGCTTTCGCTTATGATGAATTGGAGATGATGCTCTTTTCGGGAAAAGGAACAGAAAAGAATCTCGAACAGGCACAATACTGGAATTTGAAAGCTCTGGAACAACTTGGGAAAACGCCGACGATCGAAAAACATAAAAGAATGATCGAAATGGCTTTAGAAAAAGCAAAAAAATGAATTTTTTAAGAGATAAGACTTGCGTTTTATCTCTTTTTTGCGTATAGTAGATAAGCATGCGTGGGAGAACATTTTGAGTTCATAAACCACTGCATAAGGCCAAATATAGGAGGAGCGTCTTATGAGCAAGAAAAAAGTAACAAAAGTTTGTAAGTTGCAATTCATGGCAGGTGGAGCAAAACCGGGACCAGCATTGGCAAGTGCCGGAATCAATATGCCTCAATTCTGTAATGCATTCAACGATGCGACAAAAGATCGCAAAGGGGATGTAGTTCCTGTCATCATTACAGCTTACGAAGACAAATCATTTGATTTTGAATTGAAAACTACACCGGCTGCGAATATGTTGAAGAAAGCGGCTGGAATTTCAAAAGCAAGTGGTGATCAAAAACAAACAGCAGGTACGATTACGGTCGATCAATTAAGAGAGATCGCCGAATATAAAATGCCGGATCTCAATGCTAACGATGTAGAAGCTGCAATGAAAATTGTGGCCGGTACTGCACGTAACATGGGAATCAAAGTAGAAGGAATGGAATAAGGAGGAACGATTCATGGCAAAAGTAAGTAAAAGATTTGCAAATGCTGAAAAATTAGTCGATCGTGATCGCCTTTATTCAGTAGAAGAAGCTGTTGCATTGGCAAAACAAGCGGCAACGGCAAAATTTGATGAAACAGTTGAAGTAAGCTTCAACTTGAATGTTGATCCTCGTCATGCGGATCAGCAAATTCGTGGTGCGATGGTATTGCCAAATGGTACCGGAAAAACACAAAAGGTTGCGGTTGTTGCCGAAGGCGATAAAGCAAAAGAAGCAGAAGCTGCTGGTGCGGATTTTGTCGGTGCCGATGAATTGATCCAAAAAATCCAAGGTGGATGGTTCGATTTCGATGTGTTGATTGCCACGCCAAATATGATGGGAAAATTGGGACGTCTTGGTCGTGTGTTAGGACCTAAAGGTTTGATGCCTAACCCTAAAACGGGAACTGTAACAATGGATGTTGCCAATGCAGTGAATGAAGTCAAAAAAGGAAAGATCACTTATCGTGTAGATAAAGAAGGAAATATCAATGTACTGATCGGAAAAGTTAGTTTCGATGATGATAAACTGGTTGAAAATTTCCGGGCACTCTACAATGTGATCTTGAAGGCTCGCCCTACAAAAGTAAAAGGTACTTACATTAAGAACCTGGTTATTTCTACAACAATGGGTCCTGGTATCCATGTAGAAGGTCAAAAATAAATTTGACAAATCCTGAAATAAAAGTAATATAAGATTGTTATCAATATTCCAAAGACAGTAACGGCAATCGCTTAATCATGTTACCGAGGGGTCATACATAAAAATGATGTATCAGCCTGCCTCGTTGCAGGCTTTTCTTTTGAATATTGTAACGATATACAGAAAGAAGAGGTGGATCGGATGAACAAAGATATCCTTGCTCAAAAGGAAGCCGATGTCAAAGCTCTTACAGAGAAGATGGAAAATGCAAGTTCAATCGTTATGGTCGAATATCGTGGTTTAACGGTAAAAGAACTTACAGAACTTCGTCGTGCTCTTCGTGCTGAAGACGTTGATTTCAAAGTTTACAAAAATACGACAGCTCGTCGTGCGGCAGAAAATCTTGGATATGGCAAGTTCGCAGAAACTTTAAAAGGACCAAACGCCTTGGCATTTGGTAATGATCCAGTTGCTCCAGCTCGTGTACTTGCGAAATTCGCAAAAGGTCACGACAAACTGATTTTAAAAACTGGTATCGTTGATGGTGATGTTGTTGATGAAGAAGTAATCAAAACATTGTCTGCATTGCCTAACAAAGAGGGAATGCTCGCTAAATTTGCGTCTGTATTGAATGCACCTGTTATTAAATTTGCTATGACAGTTAAAGCGTTGGCAGAAGCAAAAGAAAACGGAAGCGCTCCAGCAGAAGAAGCTGCTGCGTAAACACAATATTAGGAGGAAAAGAAAATGGCTAAATTAACTCAAGAAGAAATCCTTTCTTACTTAGAAGAAGCAACAATTTTAGAACTTAATGATCTAGTAAAAGCAATCGAAGATAAATTCGGTGTTGTGGCTGCTGCCGCTGTAGCTGCTCCAGCTGCTGCAGAAGAAGCTGCTGCAGGACCTACTGAAGTAACTGTTACATTGACTTCTGTTGGTGGAACAAAAGTTGCTGTTATCAAGGCTGTTCGTGAAATTACCGGTCTTGGTCTTGTAGATGCTAAGAAATTAGTAGACTCTGCACCTGCAACAATTAAAGAAAACATTGCTCCAGAAGAAGCAGACCAAATTAAAGAAAAATTGATGGCTGCCGGTGCAACTGTTGAAGTGAAGTAATTCAATTAAGTGTTGAAAGAAAAAGCCCTTTTTAGGGCTTTTTTCAGAGTGTTGACAAACTACCTATTTTGAAAAAATTAAATTTCAATAAAATAAAAGTGGGTAAAAAGGTCTAAAAAAAGAGTAATATTAGGTACTTAAATACCTCAAATTGCTCTTTTTTTATTCATTTGTGGGAGAAAAATAAAAAGCTGTGACAAAGCCGATTTGAAAAATCGACTTTGTCAACAGCCTGGAAAAAGCCCTTTTTAGGGCTTTTTTTCGATTTGTCTAAAAAGGGAGTTGCGCGAATGATTGTATTTGATCACGTAAGTCTGATCTATCCTTCCGGGATCGAGGCTTTAAAAGATATTAGTTTTCAGATTCATAATAAAGAGCGTATTGTTCTTTATGGTCCTTCTGGATCGGGAAAAACCACCATTTTATCGCTTTTGGCAGGTTTGATCAAGCCGACAAAAGGAGAGATTCATAAAGAACAAGGACAGACGGTCCGTCTTGTTTTTCAGGAAGATCGTCTTTTCGATCATTTGAGTGTTTATGAAAATATTGCGTTTGGCTTGGATCGGTCAAAGTTTAATGAAACAGAAATCGAAAGCCTAGTAAGAGAAATTGCCGATTTAACAAGAACAGATACATATTTAGGGCAGAGAACAAGTTCTTTATCCGGAGGACAAAGACAGCGTGTGGCGATTGCTAGAGCTTTGGTTTCCCATCCAAAACTTTTGTTGATGGATGAAGCATTTAATCATCTTGATCCGGAATTAAAGAAAAACTTGATTTTCGATTTGATCCAATGGCTTAAGGATCTGGAGGTCACTTTGGTTTTTGTTTCCCATGACTTTCAGGAATCTCTTTTGTTGGCCAATCGAATGATCGTCCTCGAACATAGCAAGATCGCACAAATCGGAAGTCCGGAATCAATTGAAAAACATCCGGCGACTATTGATATTGCTTCTTCTTTGTCCTTGCTTGGAATGAACGAGTGGAAAGGTCATATTATTGCGATCGATGAGTGCTCGTTCGAAAAGAAAAAAGGATGGATCGAAGTGTCAGGGTGGATCGATGAAGAGGTGATTGAATATAAAGATCGCTATCTTCATGTTGGACGGCTGGAGGAAAAAATTTTTTGTGTTCTTTCGGATCGTCCTTGTAAGGAAAACTGTCCGATTTATATCAATTTATAAAAAAAGTCCATTAGTAGTATACTAGTGGACTTTTCTGACTTTATTCATCTGTTTCTTCAGTCATGATCTTTTTCAGACCGTTGAAGATTCCGTGGTGGAAAACATCGGTTGTCGAAAAATCGGCAAAACTTTTTACATAGTCATTGGCACTGCCCATTGCGACTCCGATTCCGGCTTGTTCAAGCATTTTCGTATCGTTCGTGCTGTCGCCAAAGGCGATCACATCATCCCATGTCATACCTTCGAGATCGAGAATTTGCTGAATTCCGTGTGCTTTATCGTTTTCGGCATTAAAGATGTCGTAGCAGAAACCTTCGGTCTTAACGTTGATCAGATCGGATCTTAAATTTGGATGTTCGTCCATGAATTCTTGCAATTTTGATGAATCTTTCGTAAGCACGACGGCATTGAAAGCGCGATGACGCTTATGATATGCCTGATTCGGATCGTAAAACAAGGAATCGAGAACATTGCAATATTTGCAGAAGTAGTACATTGGATAAAAATCGTTATATATGTACGTTGCGTCCCCGAAATGGAACATGAGACCGTAATGATTGTCTTGAGCCAGCTTGACGAGATCTTCAACTGTTTCTTTTTCGATTGGAGTCGCTCCAATCTCGTTGAACTGAGAATCAAGGACATAACTTCCGTTGATCAATACATAATAATCGAATTTTACTCGATCAAGGATGAGTTTCATTTGGTTGAGAGGACGGCCGGTGGCAGCAGCAACAATGTATCCGGCATTTTTTAAAGATTGTATGGCGGCAATGCTCGAATCTTGGATCACATCGTTTTCAGTTTGATAGAGTGTTCCGTCCATGTCGATAAATACAATTTTATGTTTCATGTGTATTCCTCTTTTCTTAATGTTTATTATAATCCGAGGCACGCTTTCTAAGAAGTAATTTGATTGAACAAAATTCGAAAAAAACAGTTGACATTTATTAAATAAAGGAATATCCTATTAAACGTACGCGCAAGGTCCAATTGTGGACCTTAAAAATTGGGCATAAGATGAACCGCCCGGATTCGTGTACTTAAATTAAACAGTAAATTTGGAAGGAGGATCTTATGCCTACAATCAATCAGTTGATCAGAAGAGGTCGCAAGGCTAGTCAAAATGTATCAAAATCACCGGCATTGAATCGTGGTTATAACTCTTTGAAATCTAAACCGACAAATCTTTCATCTCCTCAAAAACGCGGAGTATGTACTCGTGTTGGTACGATGACACCAAAGAAACCAAACTCAGCGCTTCGTAAATATGCCCGTGTTCGTTTGTCAAACGGAATGGAAGTTACTGCTTATATTCCTGGAATTGGACACAATCTTCAAGAACACAGTGTCGTGTTAATCCGTGGAGGTCGTGTTAAGGACTTGCCAGGTGTGCGTTACCACATTATTCGCGGTACTCTTGACTGCGCGGGAGTAAATGACCGTAAACAATCTCGTTCATTATACGGAACGAAAAAACCTAAGAAATAAATCGATCGTGAAAGGAGAAATAAACTATGCCTAGAAAAGGACATATCGCTAAACGTGATGTACTAGTAGACCCTATTTACAACTCTAAGCTGGTTACTCGTCTGATCAATAAGATCATGATCGATGGTAAAAGAGGGACTGCTCAAAAAATCTTGTACAATGCATTTGATATTGTAGAAGTGAAAACAGGAAAACAACCTATGGAAGTTTTCGAGGAAGCATTGGAAAATGTAATGCCTCAACTTGAGCTGAAAGCTCGTCGTGTCGGAGGTGCAAACTACCAAGTTCCGGTTGAAGTCAGTGACGAACGTCGTTTGACATTGGGACTGCGCTGGTTGGTAAATTATGCGCGTCTACGCAATGAAAAAACAATGGAGCAACGTCTTGCTGCGGAAATCATCGATGCAGCAAATAACACTGGAGCAAGTGTTAAAAAACGTGAATCTGTTCATAAAATGGCAGAAGCTAATAAAGCATTTGCACATTACCGCTGGTAAAAAGAAAGGATGTCGGTTAAATGCCAAGAGAATATTTATTAAAAGATACTCGCAATATTGGTATCATGGCGCATATTGACGCCGGAAAAACGACAACGACAGAACGTATCCTTTACTATACTGGTGTAAACCATAAAATTGGTGAAACACATGATGGCGCGAGTACGATGGACTGGATGGAGCAGGAACAAGAACGTGGTATCACGATTACTTCGGCTGCTACAACTTGCCATTGGAAAGGTTGCCGTATCAACATCATCGATACTCCGGGCCACGTTGACTTCACTGTAGAAGTTGAACGTTCCCTTCGTGTATTGGATGGTGCAGTTACAGTATTGGATGCCAAAGCTGGTGTTGAACCACAAACAGAAACTGTATGGCGTCAAGCGACAGAATACGGTGTGCCTCGTATTGTATTTGTCAATAAGATGGATGCAACGGGTGCTGACTTTATTATGTCTTGCAATACGATCATTGATCGTTTAGGGGCAAAGTCTTGTCCAATTCAACTCCCAATCGGAGCTGAATCTGATTTCACTGGTATCGTAGATATTATTGAAAGAAAAGCGGAAATTTATAAAAACGATTTAGGTACAGATATCGAAGTAACGGAAATTCCTGAAGATCTTGTTGATCTGACAGAAGAATACCGTATGAAACTTCTTGAATACTTAGCAGATTATGATGAAGATCTTATGATGCAAGTGTTGGAAGGCGAAGAACCAAGTGTTGAAGAAATTAAGCGTGTATTGCGTATTGCGGTATGCAGCGGTGATTTCTTCCCTGTATTGTGTGGTTCTGCTTACAAGAACAAAGGTGTTCAAATGGTACTTGATGCGGTTGTTGATTACTTACCGTCACCATTAGATATTCCTGCAATCAAAGGAACGACTTTGGACGGTCAGCCTGATGAACGCCATGCGAGCGATGAAGAACCTTTCTCTGCTCTTGCATTTAAGATTGCAACAGACCCGTTTGTTGGAAAGTTGTCTTTCTTCCGTGTATATTCAGGAACAGCCACTTCAGGAAGCTATGTGCTGAATTCGAATAAAGATAAAAGAGAACGTTTCGGACGTATTGTGCAAATGCATGCAAACGCTCGTAAAGAAATCTCTGAAGTATATGCAGGGGATATCGCGGCTGCTGTTGGATTGAAAAATACAACAACAGGGGATACACTTTGCGATGAAAAAAATCCGATCATCCTGGAATCTATGGAATTCCCAGAACCAGTGATCGAATTGTCGCTTGAACCGAAAACAAAAGCGGATCAAGATAAGATGGGTCTTGCTCTTGCAAAACTTGCTGAAGAAGATCCTACATTCAAAACTTATACGAACGAAGAAACTGGTCAAACAATTATTGCCGGTGTCGGTGAACTTCACCTGGACATTATTGTAGATCGTCTACGTCGTGAGTTTAAAGTCGAAGCAGTTGTTGGTCAACCACAAGTTGCTTATCGCGAAACGATTCGCCAAGGGGCAGAATGCGAAGGAAAATATATTCGTCAGTCCGGTGGTCGTGGACAGTACGGTCATGTTTGGATCAAATTCGAGCCAAATGAAGGAAAAGGATTTGAATTCGTTGATGCGATCGTCGGAGGTAGCGTTCCTCGTGAATACATTAAGCCAACTCAAGAAGGTCTTGAAGCCGCTCTTGAAAACGGTATGATCGCAGGATATCCTGTAATCGATGTAAAAGCAACATTGTTTGATGGATCTTATCATGATGTCGATTCTTCGGAAATGGCATATAAGATTGCGGCCAGCATGGCATTGCGTGAAGCCGGAAAGAAATGTAAGCCAGTATTGTTGGAACCGATTATGTTTGTTGAAGTGACAGCTCCAGCTGAATATTTAGGTTCGGTAATGGGTGACGTTTCAAGTCGTCGTGGTCAAATTACAGATCAAGAAGAACGTGGAAATGCGATCATTGTTCGTGCTATGATCCCGCTTTCGGAAATGTTCGGATATGTAACGGATTTACGTGGTTTCACTCAAGGTCGTGGAAACTACTCGATGAAATTTGATCATTACTCTGAAGTACCAAAGAGCATTTCAGAAAAGATCATTAAAGAAAGCGCTACAGCGCACGATTAATTCCTAATATTAGGTTGATTTTAATGACTTATTGCATTAAAATTGAACTGAATTATTATGAATAATTAGCATTTAGGA
The DNA here is from genome assembly GCA_000403415.2 of Firmicutes bacterium M10-2. GTDB lineage: Bacteria > Bacillota_I > Bacilli_A > Erysipelotrichales > Erysipelotrichaceae > Dubosiella. The sequence goes on along the minus strand of KE159682.1, from coordinate 37,738 downwards.
GGAAAATTTAAATGGCTAAGGAAAAATTTGACAGAAGTAAAACTCATGTTAATATCGGTACGATCGGTCACGTTGACCATGGTAAAACGACATTAACTGCAGCTATTACTAGCGTTTTGGCTAAAAAAGGTATGGCTAAAGCGGAAGCTTATGATGAAATCGACGGTGCACCAGAAGAAAAAGAACGTGGAATCACGATCAACACTGCACACGTTGAGTACCAAACTGAAAACCGTCACTATGCACACGTTGACTGCCCGGGACATGCTGACTACGTTAAGAACATGATCACTGGTGCAGCACAAATGGATGGTGCGATCCTTGTTGTTGCGGCTTCTGATGGACCTATGCCTCAGACTCGTGAACATATCCTTCTTGCTCGCCAAGTAGGTGTTCCTTATATCGTTGTTTACTTGAACAAATGCGACATGGTTGACGATGAAGAATTGGTTGACCTTGTTGAAATGGAAGTTCGTGAACTTCTTAACGAATACGGATTTGATGGAGACGAAACTCCAATCATCCGCGGTTCTGCTTTGAAAGCTCTTGAAGGAGATGCAAAATACGAAGCATCAATCGATGAATTGATGGATGCTGTTGATTCTTGGATTCCAGATCCAGAACGTGATGTTGATAAACCATTCTTGATGGCAGTTGAAGACGTTATGACAATTTCTGGTCGTGGTACTGTTGCTACGGGACGTGTTGAACGTGGTACAGCTCACCTTGGTGATGAAGTTGAAATCGTTGGTATCAAACCTACACGTAAATCTGTATTGACTGGTCTTGAAATGTTCCACAAACAATTGGATGAAGCTCAAGCCGGAGATAACATCGGTGCACTTCTTCGTGGTGTTGCACGTGATGAAATCCAACGTGGACAAGTTCTTGCTAAGCCAGGAAGCGTTAACCCTCATACAACTTTCAAGGCTCAAGTTTATGTATTGAGCAAAGAAGAAGGTGGACGTCATACTCCATTCGTTTCTAACTACCGTCCTCAGTTCTACTTCCGTACAACTGACGTTACTGGTGTTATCACTCTTCCAGAAGGAACTGACATGGTAATGCCTGGCGATAACGTAGAAATGAACGTTGAATTGATCGCTCCAATCGCTCTTGAAAACGGAACGAAATTCTCTATTCGTGAAGGTGGCCATACAGTTGGTGCCGGAAACGTTACTGAAATCGTTGGGTAATCAAAGAACGTATATGATATGAAAGATAGCTTCGGCTATCTTTTTTTTGCTTCCTTTTTCCAACGGATCAAGGGTACTTACAAGTTTTTTCATCAAAAGTTTGACACATTTTCAGAATTATGTTTAGCTTTATTATGGCTTATAAGAAAGGAGCTTTATTTAATGTCTAAAGACAGTTCAACAAATCAAGCAACATCCAATTCATCAAAAATCAAATGGTATATGCTTGCCTTTATGGCTTTTTCAACCGTTTGGGGATTTGGAAATGTCACAAATGGATTTGGCTACTTCCATGGCACACAAGTTATCTTTTCATGGATCATGGTCTTTGTGCTTTATTTTGTCCCTTATGCATTGATGGTTGGTGAGCTTGGATCGGCATTTAAAAATGCGGGCGGAGGCGTTACATCATGGATTTTGGAAACAACGAATCCTAAGCTTGCTTATTATGCTGGTTACACGTATTGGGTAGTTCATATCCCGTATATTGCATCAAAAGGTTCAGGAGGTCTAAAAGCTTTAGCATGGATGACTCTGAGCAATGATTGGTATGATGCATTACCGACATGGCAAATTCAATTAGCTACCGGAGTGGTATTCTTGATCTTCTGCTGGGTTGCATCAAAAGGATTGAGTCCGCTGAAAGCGCTCACTACAGCTGCCGGATCAAGTATGTTTGTGATGTCGATCCTTTTCATCTTGATGATGATCGCAGCACCGGTAATCAATCCGCAGGCTTCTTATGTTCCGCTCGATTGGAGCTGGGATGCTTTGATTCCTAAGTTTAATGTGGAATATTTTACATCTTTATCGATTTTGATCTTTGCGGTCGGAGGATGTGAGAAAATTTCACCATATGTCAACAAAGTCGATAAACCGGCTAAAAACTTTCCGAAAGGTATGATTGCATTGGCAATCATGGTTATGATTTGTGCAATCTTGGGAACCGTTGCGTTGGGTATGATGTTCTCTGGCGCAGAAATCAGTGGAGAAGCTCAAGCTTCGTTTATTGCGAACGGCGCTTATGAAGCGTTCCAGCGACTTGGCGAATATTACCATGTTGGCAACTTGTTCGTGATTTTCTATGGTGCATGCAATGCGATCGGACAATTCTCTACATTGGTATTGAGTATCGATGCTCCGTTGCGAATGCTTCTTGATGATGGCAATGCACGTCAGTTTGTTCCTAAACAATTGCTCAAGCAAAATTCAAAAGGTGCTTATGTCAATGGAATCAAATTGATTGTCGTATTATCCGGATCGATTATTTTGATTCAACTACTCGGAAAAGATGCTTCAGATATCATCGCATGGTTGACTCGTTTGAATTCTGTCTGTATGCCACTACGTTATTTATGGGTATTCTTCGCGTACATCATGCTCCGCAAGCTTACTGGTAAATTTCCGCGAGAATATATGTTTGTTAAAAACAACAAAGTGGCAATATTTTTCGGGGTTTGGTGTTTTGCGGTTACAGCAATTTGCTGTATTTTAGGAATGTATGCTGCCGGGGATCCGGTTCGTACGATCTTCAATGCTTTATCACCTTTCGTTTTCTTGATCTTGGGCTTGATCATGCCTGAAATCAGAAAACGCCAAGATGAAAGAGATGGAACTACAGAAGTTCAATAATAGAAAGTGGAAAAGGAAATCGAGTTTCGGTTTCCTTTTTTATATCATGTTGTTGTGAATATCATTTTCAGCGAAGAAATGGTACACTACAACAAGGAGGAATACATATGAATTATTTAGAAATTTCCAATGAATTAATTGAGTTTATCGAATCAAGCCCAAGCATGTTTCATTCGATCCATACAATTAAAACGTATTTAGAGAAAAATAATTTTCAATATTTACCTGAAGGAAAAAAATGGGATCTTGTGAAGGGCGGAAAGTATTATACTACGCGTAACAATACAAGCGTGATCGCGTTTAAGGTCGGTAGGGACCTCAGTGATTATCATTTTCAAATGACTGCTGCTCATTCGGATTCTCCAACTTATAAAATAAAATCAGTGGCTGAACTGACTTCGGCAGGCGAGTATATTAAATTAAATGTGGAAGCGTACGGGGGAATGATCGATAATACATGGTTCGATCGTCCGCTATCGGTTGCAGGGCGTGTTCTTGTTAAAGAAAATGAATCCCTTGTTAATAAATTAGTCTATATTGATAAAGATATTTTGTTAATTCCGAACGTTGCGATTCATTTTAACAGAACAGTGAATGATGGATATAAATATAATCGTGCTGTGGATCTTTGCCCTCTTTTTTCGGCAGGAGCATTAAAGAAAGATGAATTTGATCGTATGCTCGCAAAAGAGATTGGAACCGATGTATCGAATATTTTAGGAAAAGATTTATTTTTGGTCAATCGCCAAAAAGGTGTAGTCTGGGGTTATGAAAACGAGTTCGTTTCATCTCCTAAACTTGATGATCTTCAATGTGCGTTTGTTTCTTTAAAAGCTTTCTTGAATGCGGAAAACGATAAAGCGATCAATGTGTACTGCTGCTTCGATAATGAAGAAGTTGGTTCGAATACCAAGCAAGGAGCGATGTCCACTTTCTTAAAAGATACTTTATCGCGTATCAATATCAATTTAGGAAAAAGCGAAGATGAATACTATCAGGCAATTGCACGCTCGTTCATGGTTTCTTGTGACAATGCGCATGCGATCCATCCGAATCATCCGGAAGAAACGGATGTGAACAATGGAGCACGAATGAATCAAGGACTGGTTATCAAAGAAGCGGCCAATCAAAAGTATACAACGGATGCTTTTTCGCGATCGATCTTTACTCATCTTTGCAATGTGGCGAATGTTCCGGTACAAACGTTTGCGAATCGTTCGGACAAGATTGGCGGTTCGACTTTAGGAAATCTTTCAAATACGCAAGTATCTGTGAATGCAGTGGATATCGGGTTGCCTCAATTGGCTATGCATTCAAGTTATGAAACGGCAGGATCGAAAGATACAGCGTTTGCGATTTCTGCTTTGGAAAAATATTTTAATACGAATATCTGTATCGACGAATCCGAACAGGTGAGCTTTGAATGAAGAAAAAGCAATCTTCGTCAATGCAGTGGATGAGTATTGAACTGCAGGATGCTTTAAAAAAAGATGAAGGCGAAAACTTATTCCGAATTGTCAATGCATTGGATCAAAAAGATTGGAATGGATTGAAAAAAGACGTGTATGCGACATTTTATTTGAAAAAATTCGATCATGCCCAAGAACGCGGAAAAGAAATGAAATTAACAACGGCCAATATTCAAACATGGCGCAAATCCTCGGCGTTCAAGAAAACAGTGTATGAAGTAGAAAAAGGGTATGAAGAAAAGTTCACAATGACGGGATTGATGATCATCATGACCGGAACGATGGTGTTGTTTTTCTTAAGAGCTGTAATGGCAGGAACTTATTTCATTAATTTTTCTGTGGATGCGATCGTAGGGGTTATTGGGGCTGTCATCTTGTTTGTAAATTTGCGTGTAAAGTACCGTATGTTGAGAAATTGTACAACAAGTCAAAATTTTTTGTGGATGGATATTTTATCTTTTATGCTTAGTTTTTTATTAAAGATGATGCTTCCGCCGAATATCGACTTTACCTTGGTGGTGCTGATCGTTTCTTATTTCGTAGAAAAGAGAAAATTTAAGGGAATTCTTGATGACTTTTTAAGAACGTGTACTCGATAAGGTTTACAAATATAGAGGTATTTTATATAATAATGTTGCATAAAATAAATCTTCAGGGCAGGGCGTAATTCCCTACTGGCGGTACACTCCGCGAACCTTCGGGCCGAACTGGTGAAATTCCAGTAGCAACAGTTAAAGTCTGGATGAAAGAAGAGTTTATTGACATTTTTTAATGTTCGAAAAACGCACCTAGAAGTTTATTTTAGGCGCGTTTTCTTATTTTAGGAGGTGTCGATTATGGGAAATTCGAAAACAAAGAAGATTACGACGATTGGATTGTTGTGCGCAATGGCGATGGTGCTGAACTTGTTGATCTCCTTTCCGCTTGTGCCGGCGGTATCTTTCTTAAAGTTTGATCCGAAAGATATCATCATTGTGATTGGCGGCTTTATTTACGGGCCGATGAGTGCTTTTGTGATTAGCGTGATCACTTCGGTACTGGAAATTTTTTTTAGAGGAGGCACGATACTTGATGTACTGATGAATGTGATCGCATCGTGCACATTTGCGTGTACTGCAGCTTTTATTTATAAAAAGATGCATACAAAAAACGGTGCGATGGTAGGGCTGTTGGCAGGAACGTTATTCAGTACAGTGTCAATGACATTGTGGAATTATATCATCACTCCGATTTACTTCAATATGCCTAGAGAAGCCGTTGTAGGATTGCTGTTGCCGGGAATCATTCCGTTCAACATATTGAAATGTGGAATCAATTCAGGGATTACGTTATTTGTTTATAAGCCGATCGTAACGGCTTTGCGGCATTCAGGACTCGTCAAGGAGAGTTCTTCGGTATCAACTGGCCGCTCGATGGCTGTCGTAGGCGGATTTATGTTTGTGTCGATTGCGCTTATTGTGTGTACGATCAATGGGCTGTTTTAAAAGGAAAGGGAAAATATGAATTTTATCGAAGCAAAAGAAATTATGTTCCAAAAACTTGGAGATTGGAAAATCATGGCTCTTGCGAGCTGCCATGAAGACTATCCTATGGTCCGCAATGTGAGCTGTTTAATTTATAATGATCGGATTTATTTTAAGACGGATAAAAATTTCCGAAAAACAAAGCAACTCATGCAGAATCCACGTGTGGCAATGTGTTGGAATGGGGTACAGATCGAGGGAATTGCAGACATTAAAGGTCTTGTGGTTGAAGAAGAAGGTCGTATATTCGAAAAATTGTATAAAAAGTTTTTATGGCAGTCTTACAATGCATACTCACATGAAGATGCGGAAATCCTAGTCGAGGTCACGCCTCAATTTGTCGAGGTTTGGGATGAGGATGAAAACCGGAAAGCTTTTCAGATCTTCATTGATTTTCTCACACAGGAAGTTTTAGTCAAACAATATGATGAATAAAAGGAAACGGCAAAAGTCGTTTTCTTTTAATTTTTATGATGTTTTCTATTGAATGTACAAGCCGTATGTGCTATTATTTTTGAGCATTGCGAAGAAGTGCGAGGTTGCTGACCCACTGAAAAGCGTTGTCATGGGTGAGGTCAGGTAATTCGCATGGAGTATGTTTATCTAGAATAAACGAAAGGAGTAAACATGGCAAACAATACAATGAGAATTCGCTTAAAAGCGTATGAGCACCGCATCCTGGATGAAAGTGCGAAAAAAATCGTCGATGCTGCGACAAAACACGGGGCTAAAAAAGTCATCGGTCCAGTACCGTTACCTACGGAAAAACAAGTAGTAACAATTCTTCGTGCTGTTCATAAGTACAAAGATTCCCGTGAACAGTTCGAAATGCGTACGCATAAGCGTTTGATTGAGATCGTTGCACCAAACAAGGAAACAATCGACTCTTTACAAAGACTTGAACTTCCTAGTGGTGTTGACATCGAGATTAAACTTTAATGGAGGTGTCAAAGATGAAAGGACTATTAGGAAGAAAATTAGGGATGACTCAAGTCTTTACTGTAGACGGTGAGTTGATTCCAGTAACAGTGATTGAAGCGACTCCAAATGTTGTCCTTCAAAAGAAAACAGTTGAAACAGACGGATACGATGCTGTACAGCTTGGTTTTGAAGACATTAAGGAACGTCGTGCTACAAAAGCAAACATCGGACACTGCAAAAAAGCGGAAACCGGTCCGAAACGTTTCGTTCGTGAAGTACGTGACTGTGAATTGGATTTAAATGTAGGAGATACAGTTGGTGTCGATATGTTTGAAGCCGGTGAACAAGTTGACGTAATCGGAACAAGCAAAGGAAAAGGATACCAAGGTACGATCGTGCGTAATAATGCACATCAAGGTCCTAAGACTCATGGTGGTTCGAAAAATATTCGCCACATCGGTTCTTTGGCTACTAACGGTATTACTTCCCGCCAAGGTCGTATCATGAAAGGTACGATGATGGCCGGTCAAGAAGGCGGATATCGCACAACAAATCCAAACTTGACTGTAATTAAGGTAGATAAAGAAAATAATTATATCTTGATCAAAGGATGCGTTCCTGGTCCTAAAAAAGGATTGGTAATGATTCGTACAGCGAAGACTTCAAAAGGAAATAAAGCGCCTGTCACTTTGGTCGACTATACTGTAAATGAGGAGGTCAGTGAATAATGGCAACATTAGACGTAATTAATCAATCTGGCGCTGTTGTTGGAACGATCGAACTCAAAGATGAAGTGTTCGGAATCGAACCAAATCAACAGGCACTCTATGATGCGATCATTATGCAGCAAGCAAGCCGTCGTCAAGGAACGGCAAGCACTAAGGGTCGCTCAGAAGTTCGCGGTGGTGGACGTAAACCATACCGTCAAAAAGGAACAGGGCGTGCGCGTCAAGGATCGATTCGTGCTCCTCAATATAGAGGTGGTGGAACTGTATTCGGTGCTACTCCACGTAATTATGCATATAAGATCAACAAAAAAGTTCGTCGTCTTGCATTGAAATCTGCATTGAGCGAAAAAGTAATCGAACAAGCAATGAACGTAATGGATAAATTGGAATTGGCTGCTCCGAAAACAAAAGATTTTGTTGCGATCGTCGATGCGATCCAAGCTCCATACAAGACATTGTTCATCGTTGCTGAAAACGATGACAACTTAAATGCGTACTTGTCAGCAAGAAACATCCCGGGCGTAAGCATGATGTCAACAAAAGGCATTAACGTGTATGATCTTGTAAATGCAAACAAAATTGTCATGACAAGCGCAGCCGTAAAAGAAATTGAGGAGGCTTTGGCGTAATGACTGACTACAGAGATGTGATCATCCGCCCGATCATCACCGAAAAATCAATGAAATTGATGGCTGAAGATAACAAAGTAACTTTCGAAGTTGCAAAGGGCGTAAATAAAATTGAAATTCGACAAGCTGTTGAAGCATTGTTCCATGTAGATGTTGAATCTGTAAACACGATCAACGTAAAACCGAAAAAACGTCGTGTTGGACGTTATGTTGGAAAAACAAATCACGTACGCAAAGCGATCGTGAAAATTAAAGAAGGTCAAACAATCGATTTGTTTGGCGAAGAATAATCAGGGAGAAGTCGCTATTTCCTGAATAAATATTGCGAATAGGAGGAAAATTTAGTTTATGCCAATTAAAAAGTATAAACCTACTACACCTGGCCGCCGTGGAATGTCCACGTTGACAAATGAGGAGATCACAAAATCAACTCCTGAAAAAAGTCTTCTTGCTCCGTTGAAGAGCAAGGGTGGCCGTAATAACTTAGGACGTATCACAACTCGTCATCAAGGTGGCGGACACAAGCGCGCATACCGTATTATTGATTTCAAGCGTAATAAAGACGGAATTCCGGCTACTGTCGCTGCGATTGAGTACGATCCTAACCGTACATCAAACATTGCTCTTCTTCACTATGTAGATGGTGAAAAGCGCTATATCATTGCTCCGAAAGGATTGAAAGTTGGAACGAGAATTGTTTCGGGACCTGAAGTGGATATCCAAGTTGGTAATGCGATGGAATTGCGCAACATGCCTGAAGGTACGGTTGTTCATAATATTGAATTAAAACCTGGTAAAGGCGGACAAATGGCACGTAGTGCTGGTGCATCTGCTCAGATCCTCGGTATTGAAGATAAATATGTCACATTGCGTTTAACTTCTGGAGAAGTTCGTCGTGTTCTTGGAAATTGCCGCGCAACGGTTGGTACAGTAGGAAATGAAGATCATAACTTGGTCAATTTAGGTAAAGCTGGACGTAATCGTTGGAAAGGCGTTCGTCCTACGGTTCGTGGTTCGGTAATGAACCCTAACGATCACCCTCATGGTGGTGGTGAAGGTCGTACTCCGATCGGACGTAAATCGCCAATGACACCTTGGGGTAAAAAAGCTCTTGGTGTTAAGACACGTAAGAAGAAAAAAGCTAGTACGAAATTGATCGTGCGTCGCCGCAACGGTAAGTAGAAGGAGGATAAGACATGAGTCGTAGTTTGAAAAAAGGTCCTTTCTGTGACGAACACTTGATGAAAAAGGTCGAGGCATTGAATGCTGCCGGAAAAAAAGAAGTAATCAAGACGTGGAGCCGTCGTTCAACGATCTTCCCTCAATTTGTTGAGCATACATTTGCGGTATACAACGGAAAAGAACATTTGCCTGTATATGTAACAGAAGATATGGTTGGACACAAACTTGGTGAGTTTGTTCCAACTCGTAAATATGCCGATCATGCTAAAGATGACAAGAAAGGCAGAAAATAGGAGGAACAGATGATGGAAGTAAAAGCAACAGCAAAAACTCTACGCATTCAACCTCGTAAGGCTAGACTTGTTTTAGACTTGATCCGTGGGAAAGACGTAGAAGAAGCCGCTGCAATTTGCAAATTTCTCCCTAACAAGGGTGGGGAACTTGTTGGAAAAGTTCTTAAGTCTGCAGTTGCCAATGCGGTTCATAACAATGATTTAGATGAAACAAAACTTTATGTTAAAGCTTGCTATGCTAATGAAGGCGTAACTATGAAGCGTTACATGCCTCGTGCAAAAGGAAGTGCAAGTCCAATTCATAAACGTACAAGCCACATCACAGTTGTTGTGGCGGAGAAAGAGTAGGAGGATCGATATGGGTCAAAAAGTAAGTCCGATTGGAATGCGTGTCGGAATCATCCGCGACTGGCAATCAAGATGGTATTCGAACGATAAAGAATTCGGAACATTGTTGATGGAAGATGTTCGTATTCGTGAATTTATCGAAGAATACTATGCGAAATTATCAGCTGCAGCAACTGACAAACGCAAAGCAGATCCTCAAATTTCTCGAATTGAAATCGAACGTACAAACAATCGTTTAACGATCATCATTCGTACCGCACATCCTGGTGTTGTGATTGGTCAAGATGGTAAATCAATCGAAGGATTGAAAAAACAAATCGTCAAAATGACAAAAGTGAAGAACGTTCAGATCAATGTAGTGGAAATTGCAAACCCGAACTTAGATGCACGTTTGGTAGCTCGTTGGATTGCAAATGAATTGGAAGGACGTAAATCTTTCCGTGCTACTCAGAAAAAAGCCATTCAAAATACAATGCGCGCTGGAGCAAAAGGAATTAAAACTTCTGTATCTGGTCGTCTTGGTGGAGCAGATATGGCACGTACTGAAGGTTACTCTGAAGGAGTTGTTCCTCTTCACACTTTGCGTAGCGATATCGATTACGCTTGGGAAGAAGCAAGTACGACATACGGTCGTCTTGGAGTAAAAGTATGGATTTGCCGTGGTGAAGTTCTTCCTGGCGAAATGGTTAAAGAACCTGAAGCTCCAAAACAACGTCCTATGCGCAATCGCCGCCGCAATAACAACAATCGCCGTGGAGATGGACGTAATAACAACCGCGCTCCTAGAGGAGCAAATGCTCGTGGCAACAATGCTGACAACAAAGCAGCAGCTCCTGTAAATAAAGGAGGTAACGAAGATGTTAATGCCTAAACGTACAAAGTATCGTCGTCCTCATCGTTTGAGCTATGAAGGTCGTAGCAAAGCTGGACGTTCGGTAGACTTTGGTGAATTCGGATTGGTTGCAGAATCTGGAAATTATGTAAGCAACCGTCAGATTGAAGCAGCCCGTATCGCCATGACACGTTATATGAAACGTGGTGGTAAAGTATGGATCCGTATCTTCCCTCATATGGCAAGAACGAAAAAACCTCTTGAGGTTCGTATGGGTTCTGGTAAAGGTGCACCTGAAGGTTGGGTCGCAGTTGTAAAGCCGGGACGTGTAATGTTTGAAGTAGGCGGAGTCAGCGAGGAAGTCGCTCGTGAAGCTTTGCGTTTAGCTTCTCATAAGCTTCCTGTAAGGACCCGTTTTGTTAGAAAAGGAGAAGTTGAATAATGAACGCAAAAGAAATCCGTGAAAAAACCAACGAAGAACTTTTAAAGGAAATCGATGCATTGAAAGACGAATTATTTAACCTCCGTTTTCAGCAAGCGACCGGACAGTTGGAAAATACAGCACGTTTAAAAACTGTAAAGAAAACGATTGCTCGTATCAAAACAATTATGACTGAGCGTGAAAACGCTGCAGCGAAGTAGGAGGGCTAATCAATGGAAAGAAATGCTCGTAAAGTTTACAGAGGAAAAGTTGTATCCGATAAAATGGATAAGACGATTACTGTAGCAGTAGAAACGAAAAAAACACATCCTATTTATGGAAAACGTGTTAAATATACAAAAAAATACAAAGCACACGATGAAAACAACGTTGCACGTGAAGGAGATGTAGTAACAATTATGGAAACTCGTCCTCTTTCTGCGACAAAACGTTTCCGTTTGCTTGAAGTTGTAGAAAAAGCTGAAAGATAAACTAGGAGGTAAACACAATGATTCAAAACGAAAGTCGTTTACGTGTTGCCGACAACACTGGAGCTAAAGAAGTTTTGGTTATCCGTTGTCTTGGTGGCTCTGTAAGAAAATTCGCTAATATCGGTGACATCGTTGTATGTACTGTAAAACAGGCTGCTCCTGGTGGAACTGTAAAAAAAGGTGACGTAGTAAAAGGGGTTATTGTTCGTACTAGACGTGGTGTACGCCGCAATAACGGAACATATATTAAATTCGATGACAATGCAGTTGTATTGATCAAAGATGATAAAACACCAAGAGGAACTCGTATTTTCGGGCCTGTTGCGCGTGAATTGCGTGATAATGATTTCATGAAAATCGTTTCTCTTGCGCCGGAAGTATTGTAGGAGGAGTGTCTTGTGAGAATTAAAAAAGGTGATAAAGTACAAGTTATTACAGGTGCTTACAAAGGCACGATCGGTGAAGTAAAACAAGCGTTTCCGCGTGAAGATAAAGTAATCGTCGAAGGTGTGAACATCGTAAAAAAGCACCAGAAACCGACTCAACAAAATCCAGATGGCGGAATCATTGAAAAAGAAGCTAAGATTCATGTATCGAATGTAATGTTATATGATGAAAAGGCGAAAGCACCGAGCCGTGTTCGCTATGAATTCCGGACAAATAAGGACGGAAAAAAAGAAAAAGTTCGTGTGTTCGTTAAATCGGGCACTGAAGTAAAGTAGGAGGGTAGTCATGAACCGTTTATTAGAAAAATACAAAAGTGATGTTGTCCCTCAATTGATGAAGGATTTTAATTATTCTTCTATCATGGAAGTGCCAAAGATTGACAAAGTTGTTGTTAATATTGGTGTTGGTGACGCGATCCAAAATTCTAAACTTTTGGATGAAGCTGTTGCAGAACTTGCTGCAATTACAGGACAAGCTCCGGTGATCACAAAAGCAAAAAAATCAATCGCAAACTTTAAACTTCGTGAAGGAATGCCAATCGGATGCAAAGTAACTCTTCGTTCCGATAAAATGTACGACTTCCTTGATAAGTTGTTCAATATTTCACTTCCTCGTGTACGTGATTTCCACGGTGTAAGCGATACAAGCTTTGATGGTCGAGGAAACTATACACTTGGTGTAAAAGAACAAATTATCTTCCCGGAAATTGATTTCGATAAAGTAAACCGTACTCGTGGTATGGATGTAGTTATCGTAACAACTGCGAAGACAAATGATGAGGCGAAAGCATTGCTTACTGCAATGGGAATGCCTTTCAAGAAATAAGAGGAGGCAAATTATGGCTAAAAAAGCAATGATCAACAAACAACAACGCCCTCAAAAATTTAAAGTTCGTGAATATACACGTTGTGAACGTTGCGGACGTCCACATTCTGTTTTAAGAAAATATAAACTTTGCCGTATTTGCTTCCGTGAATTGGCTTACAAAGGCCAAATTCCGGGTGTAAAAAAGGCAAGCTGGTAATAAGGAGGCATACATCTCATGAATATGACAGATCCAATCGCAGATATGCTTACTCGCATTCGCAATGCTTTGCAACAAAAGCACGAAACAGTAAGTATGCCTTCTAGCAAAGAGAAAAAAGCAATTGCTGAAATCTTAAAAAATGAAGGATATATTAACGATTACAAAATTGAAGGCGATGTTAAGAAAACTTTAACAATCGACTTAAAATACGGAAAAAACGGTGAACGCGTAATCAGCGGACTTCGTCGTATTTCAAAACCAGGACTTCGTGTATACGCGCAAGTAGATAATTTGCCACGTGTATTGAACGGTCTTGGAACAGCAATCATTTCTACTTCACGTGGAATGTTGACAGATAAAGAAGCGAAGAAAAACCACGTTGGTGGTGAAGTGATCGCTTATATCTGGTAATTAGGAGGAAATATTAAATGTCACGTATCGGGAATAAACTGATTACCATTCCTGCAAATGTTACAGTTGATGTAAATGCAGAGAATGAGGTGACTGTTAAAGGTCCTAAAGGAACTTTAACTCGTAAGTTCTCTCCATTGATGATCATCAATGTTGAAAACAACGAAGTCACTGTTAAACGTCCAAACAACGAAAAACATACGAAGCAGCTTCACGGAACAACTCGTGCGCTGCTCAATAACATGGTAGTGGGAGTTTCTGAAGGATTCACAAAAGAATTGGAGTTAGTCGGAATCGGGTTCCGTACTTCGGTTAAAGGAAACAAACTGACTATGAATGTTGGATACTCTCATCCAGTGGAAATGGATATTGTAGAAGGGTTGGAAGTAACTTGCCCAAGTACAACATCAATTAAGGTCGCTGGTATTGATAAACAACTGGTTGGTGAATATTCTGCCAATATCCGTGCCGTACGTAAACCTGAACCTTACAAAGGAAAAGGAATTCGCTATAAAGGTGAAGTTATCCGTCGTAAGGAAGGTAAGACAGCCGGTAAGAAATAATAGTGGGAGAGGAGATCTAAGATGGTAAATAAAGAATCACGTAATTCAAAAAGACTTCGTCGTCATGTACGTGTAAGAAAAAATGTAAGCGGGACTCCTGAATGCCCACGTTTAAATGTATTCAGAAGTAATGCTCACATTCATGTACAAATCATTGATGACGTGAATGGAAATACGCTGGTAGCAGCATCAAGCGTAGATATGAAACTTGAAAACGGTGGAAATATCGAAGCTGCTAAAAAGGTCGGAGAAGAAATCGCTAAACGCGCTCTAGACAAAGGAATTAAACATGTTGTATTCGATCGTGGTGGATATATTTACACTGGTCGTGTTGCAGCGCTTGCCCAAGCCGCTCGTGATGCCGGCTTAGAATTTTAGGAGGTCGCACAATGGCAAATGAAAGAAAACCTAGAAGAGACCAAAAAGAATTTGAAGAACAAGTCGTAGCAATTAATCGTGTTACGAAAGTTGTTAAAGGTGGTCGTAACTTCCGCTTTGCGGCATTGGTTGTTGTTGGTGACCGTAAAGGCCGTGTAGGAATTGGTACAGGAAAAGCAAAAGAAGTACCTGATGCAATTCGTAAAGCAGTCGACAACGCTAAGAAAAACGTATTTACCGTTCCTGTAATCGGAACAACGATTCCTCACGAAGTGACGGGTACGTATGGGGCAGGATCTGTCTTCATGCGTCCGGCAAGTGAAGGTACCGGTGTTATCGCTGGTGGTGCTGCTCGTGCAGTTCTTGAGCTGGCGGGAATTAGCGATATCTTGACAAAATGCCTCGGATCACGTACTAAGATCAATGTTGTTCGCGCTACTGTTGAAGGTCTTAAAAGCTTGAAAACAGTAGAACAGGTAGCTGAACTTCGCGGTAAAACTCCGGAAGAAATCCGTGGTTACTAATCGGAGGTAAAGAAAATGAAATTACATGAAATGAAATCAATGGCTCCACGCACTGCTAAAAAGCGTGTTGGTCGTGGTCCGGGAAGTGGAATGGGTAAAACTTCCACTCGCGGGCAAAAAGGACAAAATGCTCGTAGCGGTGGAGGCGTTCGTTTAGGATTCGAAGGTGGTCAAACTCCGATTGCTCGTCGTCTTCCTAAACGCGGATTTACGAATTTCAATCGTAAAGAGTACGCAATCGTCAATGTAAAAGATCTGAACCGTTTTGAAGATGGAACAGAAGTTACACCAGCATTGTTGATTGAAAGCGGACTTGTTAAAAAAGAATTAAATGGTGTAAAGATTCTTGGAAATGGTGAGTTGACAAAGAAATTAACTGTAAAAGCAGCAAAATTCTCGAAATCAGCTCAAGAAGCTATTGAAAATGCAGGCGGAAAAGTAGAGGTCTGCTAATTAATGGGTTCTAAATTAAAGGCAATGTGGACGAATAAAGATATTCGTAATCGGATATTCTTTACTCTCTTTGCCTTTCTTGTTTATCGTCTTGGTTGTGCAATTACAATTCCGGACGTAAACACCTCTGATTTGGTCGCAGGATTGGGAGAGAATTCTCTCTTTGCGATGTTGAACTTATTGGGTGGGGGCGGATTAGAGCAGTTTTCAGTTTTTGCTTTAGGTGTCACCCCGTACATTACAGCATCGATTATTATCCAATTGTTGAGTATGGATGTTATTCCGAGCTTGACAGAGCTATCAAAATCAGGAGCAAATGGTCGTAAGAAACTCGATAAATATACACGTTATCTTGCGGTTGTCTTTGCGTTTATCCAATCGTTCTCGCTGGTTTATGGTTTTTCTCAAACATATACCGGTTTGATCGTAGGTGGAGTGACCGTAGCTAAATTGCTATTTATCGCAACGATCTTTACGGCTGGAACGATGTTCTTAGTCTGGATCGGGGATCAGATCTCATTAAAAGGGATAGGAAACGGAATTTCGATGGTCATCATGGCAGGGATCGTTGGGCGTATGCCTCAACAATTCTCTTCCGCATGGTCGTCGTTGATTGATGGAAAAATAGCGAATGGCGCATTGCTGTTTGCGGCATATATTCTCATTTATTTGTTAATTATCGTTTTTGTAACACTGATCAATACCGCCGAAAGAAAAATACCGATCCAGTATACATCGAGTTCTGTCACAATGACTCAAAACAGCAAAATGAATTACCTGCCTTTAAAAGTCAACTCGGCAAGTGTAATTCCGGTAATTTTTGCGTCATCATTGATGATGGCACCACTGCAAATTGCAAGTTTTTTTCCAGAAAATGAATGGATCCGTCCAATGCAAGATTGGCTGGGCCTTCAGACTTGGTATTCCCTTGCTGTCTATGTAGTGTTGATCTTATTGTTTACGTTCTTTTACACGAAAATGCAGATCAATCCCGAAAAGATTGCTGAAAATTTAGGTAAATCAGGGGCATATATTCCAAGTGTACGTCCCGGAACGGAAACTGAAGATTATATTAATCGAGTATTATCCCGTATCACGGTTCTTGGGGCTATCGCGTTAGCGTTGATTGCTGTTATGCCTCATATCATGCCTTTGATTTGGCCTGAATTGCCAAGTTCTATGGCATTAGGTGGAACGGGAATGATCATCGTTGTAGGTGTCGCAATCGAAACGGTACGACAAGTTCAAGGATTAATTACACAAAAATCGTATAAAAAGTATTTCGAAGATTAAAAGGGAGATTCACATGAACATCTTTATTATGGGTGCACCTGGTTCTGGCAAAGGTACGTTCTCAAGCCGAATTAAAGATGAGTTTAACTTAAACCACATCTCGACTGGAGATATCTTCCGTGCGAACATCGCAAACGACACTCCTCTGGGACAACAAGCGAAAGCGTATACAGAAAAAGGACTTTTAGTTCCTGATGAAATCACAAACAAAATGGTTGCCGATTATTTGGCAAATCTAAGCGACAAAAAGAACGGATATTTATTGGATGGATATCCACGGACACTTGATCAAGCCTTGGCTTTTGAAGAAATGACAAAAGGAACAGATCTTGCTGTTGATGTAGTTGTCGCAATGGATGTTCCGTTTGACGTATTGACGAAGCGTATTACCGGGCGCCGTACGTGCAAAAAATGTGGGGCAATATATAATATATATACCACTCCACCAAAAGTGGACGGAATTTGTGATGTATGCGGAGAAGCATTGTCACAACGTAAAGACGATAATGAAGCGAGTCTAAAAGTACGTCTTGACGAATATGCAAAAAATACCGAGCCAGTTATTGCATATTATGAGGAAAAAGGAATTGTAAAACACATTGATGCTGATCGCAGCATGGATGAAATTTGGCCTTCCATCGAGGAAGCCTTGAAAAACAAATAAATTGCGCTTATAATGTATAAGCGCATTTATTTGCGTATAACAGAAGCCCACGTTTCTGTTAAAATCCGCATGCATACATACGCATTTTAGCAGGCAATACGTGGCAATACAGGAGGAAAAAAGATGAAAGTAAGACCATCTGTAAAACCAATCTGTGACAAGTGCAGGGTAATCCGACGCAAAGGACGGGTTATGGTAATTTGCGAAAATCCAAAGCACAAGCAGAGACAAGGAAACTAATAGGAGGAACGAATGGCACGTATAGCAGGAGTAGACATTCCAAACGATAAACGAGCAGTGATCTCGCTGACGTATATTTACGGAATCGGCCGTACGACGGCAAGCAAAGTATTAGCAGCAGTGAATATCAGCGAAGACAAAAGGATCAAAGATTTAAGCGAACAAGAATTGAATGCGATCCGAAAAGAAGTAGACAAGATCAAAGTCGAAGGAGATCTGCGCAGAGAAGTGCAGCTGAACATCAAACGATTGATGGAAATCGGATGCTATAGAGGAATCCGCCACCGTAAAGGACTGCCGGTAAGAGGACAGAGAACGAAAACGAATGCGCGGACAAGAAAAGGGAAGGCAAAAACAGTTGCCAACAAGAAGAAGTAGGAGAGGAGAGTAGAACATGGCAAAAACACAAAATACAAGAAAACGTCGTGTCAAAAAGAATGTGGCCAGAGGATGTGCACACGTTCACTCGACTTTCAACAATACGATTGTAACGATCACGGATGAAGCAGGAAATGCGATCTCATGGAGCTCGGCAGGTGCTTTAGGATTCAAAGGAAGTCGAAAGAGCACACCATATGCGGCGCAAATGGCAGCAGAAGCGGCAGGAAAAGCGGCAATGGATCATGGAATGAAGAGCGTAAGCGTAGAAGTAAAAGGACCTGGACCTGGACGGGAAGCTGCTGTTCGAGCACTGCAGGTAGCAGGACTTGAAATCACAATGATCAATGATGTGACGCCGATCCCTCACAATGGATGCCGTCCGCCAAAAAGACCTCGTGGATAATAGGACACTATAAGGAGGTGCCTAAATGACAAAGTATGAAATCCAAACGATAGAAGATAATCAAACATATGGAAAATTTATTTTTACTCCTCTGGAAAATCAATTCGGAATCACGCTAGGAAATGGACTGCGCCGTGTAATGCTCTCGGCTGTTCCGGGCGGAGCTGTATTTGCGATCAGAATTGACGGAGTTTATCATGAGTTTACGGGGATCAAGGGAGTAAGCGAAGATGTCGCATCGCTCATCTTGAAGATAAAACAATTAATCTTAAAGATTGATATTCATGACAATGACATCCATACCTTAAGGATCGAAAAAGAAGGACCATGTGTCGTTTACGCAGGGGATATTATTTGTCCGGAAGGCGTAGAAGTATTAAATCCGGATTTGGAAATCTGCACTTTGTCGCAAGGAGGTTCTTTGAATATGGAACTTTCCGCACGTTTAGGCAGAGGATATGTTGGTGCCGAAACCAACAAACACATGTATCAAAACGATAATCAGCCGTTAGGAACGATTTACACGGACGCCTTGTATTCGCCGGTGAAACGAGTTGCTTATGTTAGTGAACCAAAGGTGAATGATGAAGGGAAAGAATATGATCGTTTGACTATGGAAATAGAAACAGACGGAACCGTAAAACCTTCCGAAGTTCTTTCGATTTCGTCAAAAATCTTAAGAGATCATTTGGCAATCTTAAAAAATCTGGAAGAAGGCACAATTGAGGAAGTGGATGCGCAAGAACAAGAAAAAGATATTGCTCCAACTGGTATTCAATCAAAGATGATCGAAGATTTAGAGCTTTCTGTTCGTTCGTATAACTGCTTAAAACGTGCAGGAATTACAACGGTGGAAGAATTGATTCAAAAAACGGAAGATGAAATGATGCATGTGCGTAATCTTGGTAAAAAATCGTTAAAAGAAGTAAAGGACAAGATTTATTCATTAGGATTGTCCTTTAAATCAAGTAATGAATAAATAAGAGGAGGAACGACCATGCGTAATCGTAAATTAGGCCGTAAAGCAGATCATCGAAAAGCGTTGCTTCGCAACATGGCTACTTCCCTGATCCAATATGGTCAAATCGAAACCACAGAAATGAAAGCCAAAGAAGTAAGCGCAGTAGTGGACAGCTTGATCACTCTTGCGAAAAGAGGAGATCTTCATGCACGTCGTCAAGCAGCTGCTTACGTTCGTAATATTGAAGTTGATGAAAACGGAACAACAGCATTGCAGAAATTATTCAATGAACTGGGACCGCAATATGCTGATCGAAACGGTGGATATACTCGTGTTGTAAAAACGCGTATTCGTCGTGGCGATGCTGCACCAATGGCAATTGTTGAATTTGTGAAGTAGGGAGCTACTTCACTTTTTTATTAGAGGAAGTTATGGACAAAAAACAAGAAGAGCAATTAAGAATTTATGCAAAAGAGCATCATGTTCCAGTGATGTTCGAAGATGGATTGGCTTTTTTGATCCAGTTAGTAAAAGAAAATGAAATAAAATCTTTTTTGGAAATCGGAACTGCAATCGCAAAAACAGCAATTACAGTCGCTTCTTTAGGAAAAAATATAGAAGTGGTTACGATCGAGCGGGATCCGGAAATGATTAAAGAGGCAAAAATCAATATCGCGAACAGTAATGTTAGTGAGCAGATTCAACTAATTGAAGGAGATGCCAATGAAGTGGAGTGTCCTTTACAAGAATTTGATTGTATCTTTATTGATGCAGCGAAAGCACAATATCAACGTTTCTTTGCAAAGTATTCCCCCCTTTTGAGCCAAGATGGTATAATCATTTCAGATAATATGAATTTTCACGGAATGGTAGAAAACCCCGAATTGACTCATAATCGAAATACAAAACATTTGGTTCGTAAAATTCGCGCATACCGAGAATTTCTGAAAAACCTCAATGAATTTGAAACCGAATTTTATGATGTCGGTGACGGGGTAGCCGTGACAAGGAGGAAAAAATCATGAAATGGTTAAAATGGATTGCTGCAATTGCAGGTATTGCCGCAGGAACCGCCGGAGTTATCAAAGTTGTAAATGACAAGAAAAATAAATCGTTGGATAATTACTTGCTGCCAGCACCAACTGAAGATGAAAATGGCGATATTCCGGCATTGAAAGCAGATATTTTATCTTGGGTCGGACAATCTCCAAAAAGCTTTCCGGTTACTTTGACTTTCGGTGTTGCCGATTCAAAAACAGCGGATCGTTTTCAAGAAGAACTGGCAAAAGATGGCTTATCGTCCTCTTTTGATGCTCATACAAATGTAGTGGATGTGATTTATAACGGAGAATCGACCATTGAATCTTTAACATTCTTAGCATCAGCAATCATCAATGCTATGAAAATTGCAGATGTTCAATATCAAGGATTTAATTTCGCTAAGTAAATTTATTATTAAAATACAGATTAGATTGCTAGTCTGTATTTTTTTATACTTTTTTTTGCTGATTACGTGGATATGGGGCGTATTATCGATAAAAATTCTCGAAATATTGATTCTCGTCAATTATTCTTTATAATGGGTTTGGTAAAATATCAACAAATGAATTCCCTCATAGAATTTTTATATCATTGGCAGGAGATAGATTTGTCGGATATTTATTGGAAACATCAATCCATATTGTAGAAAAAAAGGACAAATCTAGCAAAGAACGATTTTACCTTTGCTATGAAGATCTATCCTTTGTTAGGAGGTACTCATGGATGCTGTAAATATAAAAGATCTTGTGTTTTCTTATGACGAACAACACGATACGATCAAAGGTATTTCATTTGTGATTCCGAAAGGAAGTTATACCACGATTATTGGTCACAACGGATCAGGAAAAAGCACGATCGCAAAGTTAATGATCGGGCTCTTGGAAGCAAAATCCGGAACAATCGAAATACTCGGTCAAAAATTAGATGAATCCACGGTTTATTCAATAAGAGACCATGTAGGAATCGTATTTCAAAATCCTGATAATCAGTTCATAGGATCGACTGTGGCAGACGACATTGCGTTTGGGCTTGAAAATCATTGCGTTCCTCAAGAAAAAATGCAGGCAATTATTGAAGAGTCAGCCGCAAAAGTAAATATGATCAATTATTTGGATTCCGAACCAACAAAGCTCTCCGGAGGTCAAAAACAACGAGTTGCGATTGCCGGAATATTGGCAATCGAGCCGGAAATCATTATTTTTGATGAATCGACAAGTATGCTTGATCCTCAAGGAAAGAAAAGCATTAATGAGCAAATCAAAAAATTGCACGAAAAGAAAAATGTTACAATTATTTCCATAACTCATGATATGGAAGAAGTGGCTCAAAGCGAGCATGTAATCGTTTTAAAAGACGGAAAAGTCGCTATGAGCGGAAAACCAATGGAAATTTTTGATAAAGAAGAAGCGCTTCATGAAATGAAATTGGATATTCCATTTGCTTTAAAATTTTCAAAGGAACTAAAAAAAGAAGGAATATTCGATAAAAATGAATGCACGTTGGAAGGGGTTGTTGAAGCTTTATGTCAATTAAAACAAATGAATTAACCCATATTTACAATCCGGGAACTCCATTTGAAAAGCTCGCATTAAATGGAATTACCTTAAATATTCCAAAAGGAAAAGTCACAGCGATCATAGGGCAGACAGGATCGGGAAAAAGTACATTTGTACAACATCTCAATGCGTTGTTAGTTCCGACAAGCGGTAGTGTAGATATCGAGAATTATCATATTCAGCCAGGAACAAAAATCAAAGATATCAAAGAACTGAGAAAGAAAGTCGGACTTGTTTTTCAATTTCCTGAATATCAGCTTTTTGAAGAAACCATAGAGAAAGATATTGCGTTTGGACCGAAAAATTTTGGGACAAGCGAGGAGGAAGCTGTTGCCTTGGCCAAAAAAGTGCTTCCTATTGTAGGCCTTGATGATCGCTATCTTCAACGATCGCCTTTTGATCTTTCAGGAGGACAAAAGCGTCGTGTAGCAATTGCCGGAATCTTGGTTTTAGAGCCAAATATTCTTGTACTTGATGAACCGACTGCAGGATTGGATCCTCAAGGTGCTCAAGAAATGATGACACTTTTCATGGATTTGAATAAAAAGCAAGGAAAAACTGTTTTGCTGGTTTCCCATGATATGGAACATGTAAAAGATTATTGCGATCACGTTATCGTTTTTGATCAAGGAAAAGTTAAAATAGAAAGTTCTGTCAAAGAATTTTTTCAACATCCGGAATGGATGGAAAATATCGGAATCAATCCGCCTGCGATCATTCGATTAAAAAAAATGTTGAACGAAAAAGGATTTTGTATCCCAGATGATGTCTTGGAAATGGATACTCTCGTAAAAATTGTGAAAGAGCAGGTAAAGACTTATGAATAATATCGCATTAGGACGTTATATTCCATTCGATTCTGTTGTCAATCGTATGGATCCCAGAGCCAAGATCATGATTATGTTGTTCTTGATGATTGCGATTTTTGTTCCTGCCGGCATATGGGGTTATATTTTGATTGCCGCTTTTATTATTCTGGCATTAAAGTTGTCAAAGCTTAGTCTGGGATTTGCCCTGCGATCTGTGAAGCCTATGATATTCATGATGGTTATATTGCTGGTGATCAATATACTTGTTATAAAAACCGGAGTTCCTTGGCTGCAGATTGGATGGTTTTCTGTTTATTCCGATGCGGTATATCAAACTCTTTATATTGTAGTGCGTTTAATGCTGATGATTATTATCACAACGATCCTTACAGCGACCACAAAGCCATTGGATCTTACTTTAGGAATTGAAAAACTTCTTCATCCCTTTGAAAAAGTTGGATTGCCGGCCCATATCATTGCAATGATGATCAGTATCGCATTGCGTTTTATTCCAACTTTGATCGAAGAAACTCAAAGGATCATGAATGCCCAGGCTTCTCGAGGAGTCGATCTTGAAAACGGAAGCTTAAAAGAAAAGGTGATGGCAGTACTTTCCTTAATCGTTCCTTTATTTGTATCGGCTTTTGATCGTGCTGATCAGCTTGCTAATGCTATGGAAGCAAGAGGGTATGATCCACAGAAACCAAGAACACGATATAAAGTGCTAAGCATGCATTCTATCGATTATATTGGACTGATCCTTTCTGTTTTGATCCTCGTATGCTGCATCTCGATTCAAGTATTAGGACTTGCATAAAGTTATGCCGAAAATAAAAGCGATTATCGCTTACGACGGATCGAATTATGCAGGCTGGCAAAAACAAATTAATGCGTTAGGGATTCAGGAAATCTTCGAATCGGCATTGAAAAAGATTAATCATGAGCCTTGCGAAGTGACTGCAAGCGGTCGAACGGATGCAAAAGTTCATGCGAAAGGACAAGTTGTTCATTTTAAAGGACGAGAAGGAATTTCTCCTTTACAATATCAAAAAGCCTTAAACGGGATCTTGCCTTTGGATATTCGAGTTATAGAATGCGAAAATGCTGACGAAAATTTCCATGCGCGATTTAGCGCGACCGGAAAAAGATATCGTTATGTTTGTTCCTATAATTTGCTTGACCCTTTTCAATTCAAATACAAAAATATCCTACAAGGTAGATTAGATACTGAAAAGATTAAAGAAGCAGTTCCTTATTTTATCGGGAAACACGATTTTACGAGTTTTTCATCGAATAAGATCGATCCGCGAAAGCCTAGAGAAAAAACAATCTATCAAATTGATTTTTTCGAAGACGGACAAGATCTTTATTTTGACTTTATCGGAACCGGCTTTTTAAGATATCAAATTCGGATGATGGTTGGAGCGCTGCTTGCGGTTGGTCGGCATAAGATCGAACCGGCAGCGATCAAGAATATGCTGGAAGCAAAAGATAAGCATGCATGTCCATACAACGCGCCCCCTCAAGGCTTATATTTAATGGAGGTCTACTATGGAGAACAACTCTTTTTTTAGAACAAATTATCATACTCACACTTTTCGTTGTCATCATGCGGTCGGGTCGGATGAAGAATACGTATTGGAAGCGATCGAAAACGGATATAAAGTATTAGGATTTTCCGATCATGCATGTTGGGAATATAATTCTCGATATGTTTCGAAAATTCGCATGAATATTGAAGAATTTGAAGAATATAAGCGCAGCGTTCTCTATTTAAAGGAAAAATACAAAGATAAAATTACGATTTTGCTGGGACTGGAAGCGGAGTATTATCCTATGTATCAAGATTGGCTTCTTGATTTTTGTGTAGAACAGCAAATCGATTATTTGATTTTAGGAAATCATTTTTATTTAAGCGATGAATATGGAATTTATTTCGGACATATGCCTCCTCGATATATCGAAAACTATTTTGCAACATGTATAGCAGGCCTGCAAACGGGAATGTATGCATATTTGGCACATCCCGAACTCATCATGAGAAATGAATATATTGAATGGTGTGATGCAATCAAAGAAGGATTTAAAGGAGTATGCATTGAATGTGCGAAGTTACGTATTCCTTTGGAATATAATGTATTAGGATTGCAAGCAAATAAAAAGTACGGAATCGAGCAATATCCACATCATAAGTTCTGGGAACTGGCTGCAGATTGCGGATGCCAAGCTATTATCGGAATGGATGCGCATAACCCGAAAGATCTCGATAAAAATCTTTATGATGAAGCTGTTCAATACTTAAGTTCGATTGGAATCGATATTGTAGAAACAATCAATCCGATTAATTATGAGTATTTGCAGGAAAGAGAATGGATCGAAGAATAAAAGAAAAAGATTTAGCGTTGACAAATAGGGGGTTTTTGGTATTATTTAACTTGGCTAAACTCTGGCCGTTTGAGCCCCGGCAAACGCTCAAATCACAGGAGGAAAAACTATGCGTCAAACAACAATGGCAAAGCCAGCTGAAGTGAAACGTACATGGTATGTTGTTGATGGAGAAGGGCAAACTTTGGGTCGTCTGGCAACAACATGTGCACATGTATTAAGAGGTAAACACAAACCAACATATACACCAAATGTTGATTGTGGAGATTGCGTAATCGTAATCAATGCGGATAAGGTTGTAATGACCGGAAACAAATTGGAAACAGAAAAATACTACAATCATTCAGGATACTTTGGAGGATTGCGTACTCGTACTGCAAAAGAAATGAAATCCAAATATCCGGTTGAATGGGTAGAACATGCAATCCAAGGTATGTTACCACACACAAAGCTCGGTAATCAAATGCGTGGACACTTGTTCGTATATGCAGGTAGCGAACATCCACATGCAGCTCAACAACCAGTTGAGTTAAAGGTGAAAGGATAGGAGGAATAGAACATGGCAGTGAAAAAGTCAAATATCGTTCAATACCATGGTGTTGGACGTCGTAAAAAATCTGTTGCTCGTGTCTTTTTACGTCCGGGAACGGGAAAAATCGAAGTAAACGGTAAAACGTTGGAACAATATGTTCCATCGAGCATTCTTCAACAAGTTGTAAAATCACCATTAGAACTTACAAATACGTTGGATCAATTTGATGTATTGATCAACGTGCAAGGTGGTGGATTCACAGGTCAAGCCGGAGCAATGCGTCATGGTATCACGCGCGCTCTGATGGAAGCAAGCGAAGACTATCGTCCAGTATTGAAGGCTGCAGGATATGTAACACGTGACCCACGTGCGAAAGAACGTAAAAAATACGGTCTTAAAGCCGCTCGTCGCAGACCTCAATACTCAAAACGTTAATTTTTACGATTCGATAAAAAAGATCACTTTAAGTGGTCTTTTTTTGTTAAGTGTTTTTCCGATAAAATTAACGAGTTTTGAAAAAATGTTTCTTTCGATTAAAGAGCGTTGATTTCCAAAGAGAAAATTTTTATGATAAGCATATCGAAATAAAAAAAAGAAAGGGAAAAAGATGATAAAAGATATTAAGGTATTTGTAGCGGATATTGATGGAACTTTAGCCGGAAAAGGTGAAATGCTCATGCCAAAAACTAAGGCAGCTTTGGAAAAAATGCACAATGACGGGATTAAAATCGGCGTTGCGACCGGACGGCCCATTGATTCGAGAGTATTGAGTAAACCCAAACAATGGGGGCTCCCATTTGATTTTGATTTTGCGATCGGAATGAATGGAGGAGATCTTTGGCAACAAGGAAATGAAAGTATTCAGCATTTTTATTTATTAGATAAAAAAGTCGTTCGAGAAATTTTAGATATGCTTTCGGAATTTGACATTAATGCGATTGTATATGAAAAAGGATATGATCGAGTTGCTTGTTTACGGTTAGATGAATTTATTCAGGACTCCATGAAGCGTAATCAGTCGATTGTAGAAGTGGGGGATAATGAACGGTTAGCGCGATTTGATACCGGGAAGATCGAAGTACATTGCTTAGGAAAAGAAAAAGAGCGTATTTTGAAAAAAATCGAAAAAAATAAAAGTGATGCATGGACAGTTATTCAAACTTTTGCGATTAACGATGTATTTACAATTGAGTTTTTAGATCCTAGAATCAATAAAGGGTTAGGCCTGGAAAAATATCTTAAAGAAAATAATTTTTCATTGGACCAAGTGATCGGGTTCGGCGATATGGAAAACGACATTCCATTATTAGAAAAATCCGGTTGGGGTGTTTGTTTGGCAAACGGATCCGATGAAACCAAGAAGGTTGCTGATGCGGTTACAGATTACACTGTGGCTGAAGATGGTTTAGGACGATATTTAGAGGATCATATTTTTAATCAAAAATAAAAAGGAGCACATGAACAGTGCTCCGATTTTTTATTTAAAGATTTTTTTTGAAAGAGTGTCTTTGAATTCTTCGATTCCTTGAGAACGGTATTGAGAAATCAAGTCTTTGGCTACATCTCCTACAATATATTCGAATTGATCGTTATCGGAAGTTGCTGCTTCATAAGCTGCTTTTGCTACCTCTTTCGCTTCGGTTAATTGATTAAAATCCGGGATGAGGATTTTTGATAAATTTTTTGCCGGTTTTAAATTTTGATTTGAATTGTAGGTTTTCATCTTGAAGTTCGTATTCACCGGGCCGGGAACAATAACCTTTACTTTGATATCATATGGTTTCAATTCAAAGTAAAGAGATTCGCAAAGTCCAGTCAGAGCATGTTTAGCTGCTGCATAAACCGAATCATACGGGAAAGACACTACACCTGACAAAGAAGTGGTCGTTAAGAGCATACCGCTTCTTTTGCTTTTGAAATAAGGGATGAATGCTTTCATTAATTGAATCGGTCCCATAAGATCTGTTCTTAATACTTCCTGGATGGAATCGATCGGAGTTGCATCTAGGCATCCTTTTACACCGATACCGGCGTTATTGAACAAAACATCTAATCCGCCGTTATCAAGTATTTCTTTTGCGACTGCCTGAATCTCTTCTGCATTCAATACATCAAGCTTTACGACCTTGACATTTTCCATTTCTATAAATGTTTTATCTAATTGAGGGTTTCTCATCCCCGCGATAACATTCCATCCTTTCGATGCAAAAAGTTTTGCGCTTTCTTTTCCTATACCAGACTGCGCACCTGTAATTAATATTGTTTTCATATAATACGCCTTTCTATATTGGTAACCGTTTTGATTGATAATTTTATTATATGCTTATTTCTTATATTTGTTTTGGATATCGCCCAAGAGTTTAAAATTCAGAGAAAATGTTTATAATAAAATCATGGTGAAACTTAAAAATATATTGATCCTTTTTGTATCCATCCTGAGCGCAGCGTTTATTTTCGGTACAAAAGTGATCTCCGTAGAACAAGCAAAAGATCTAAAAGATACAAATTTCGAGGATCCTACTTTACGTGTCATTGCACACAGAGGTGCCTCGGCAAATTTAATTGAGCATACATTTCAATCCTATGAGCAAGCGATCAAGCAAGGGTGCCGGCAAATTGAATTGGATGTGTATCGCTCAAAAGACGGAACTCTTTATGTATCTCATGATCCCACGACTTTAAGGTTGACCGGAAAAGATTATATCATTAATGATACAAATGATGAAGCCCTTTCAGCGTTAACTGTCGCAAATGGCGAAAGATTACATACGGTTCAGGAATTTTTCAATCATTTTGGGAATAAAGTGTTATATTTGATCGAATTGAAAGAAGGAACTCCTGCTTTAGATAACTTACAGCAGTTAATTGAAAAGAATCCGAAATTGAAAAAGAATATCATGGTTCAGACTTGGGATACTCAAAGCTTGATTGCTTTGGATTCTCGATATCCTGAAATGTTTAAACAATTGCTGTTGTCATCCAATCAAGATATCGCAAGTTATGTAAAGTGCAGCTGGATTGATTCTTTTGCGGTTGACTATTCGAAAATAAATCAGCAAGATGTCGATCTTGCGCATTCTCATGGAAAACAATTTTGGGGGTGGACAATTAATCAGCCGCAAGATATCCAACACTGTAAAGATATCGGAGTAGATGGAGTAATTACTGATTGTCCGGATCAGGCATTGTTGATTATGGATAATCAATAAATAACTCAGGTAAAATTTGGTCCAACCAATAATTTACCGAGGGAAAATATGTTTAAAAAATGTGTTTTTTTGCTTTTCCAATCGTTGACATCAAAACTTTACCTTGGTATATTGAAAATGGAAATAGGGAACATAACTTTTAGGGAGAGTTAAGTGACTGTTTCTTGGGGATTAATTATTTCAGAGTTAAGTGACTCAATAATTAGAAAGTTTTGAAAGGCAGTATAGAGGACGGTCCGGGAATACCGTTCTCCCTTTTTTTTATAGGAGGAAATGTATGATTAAATTGATTGTAAGCGATCTTGATGAAACTTTGTTAAGTACTGATCGGAGTGTGAGTGTAAAAAATCGAGAATGGATTCAGAAAGCCAAACAAAAAGGTATAAAGTTTGTTTGTGCAACGGGACGAGGATACTCAAGCATTCAAGGTACATTAGAAGAAATCGGATTAAAAAATAAAAGCGGGGAATATACGATTTCTTACAATGGAGGAGCGATTACTGAAAACAAAGAAAATCGGCTGATTCATTTTGAAGGTTTGGATTTCAATATCGCAAATCAATTATTCCAAAAAGGGCTTTCTTACGATGTTTGTATTCATGTATATACCCTTGATACAGTATGGATCTATCGGATTTTTGATGGTGAAAGAGAGTACTTAAAAGGACGAATGGAATTTACTTTATTTGATGCGCAAGATCTTTCATTCTTGGAAGGAGAAGAAATTGTAAAAGTTCTTTATGTTGATACAAATAGAAATCATTTAAATGAAATCGCAAAAGATCTGGAATCAATCACAAAAGATCTTGACGTTTCTTTCTCATCTAATCGTTATCTGGAATTCAATAAAAAAGGAGTGAACAAAGGGAATGCGGCTCTCCGATTAGGGGAAATGCTCGGAATCGATGCAAGTGAAATTGCAGCGATTGGAGATAATTTAAATGATCTATCTATGATAAAGGCGGCCGGGCTTGGTGTAGGTGTACATAATACAGTTGAAGAAATGAAAGATGAATGTGATATCATCCTCGAACAGACCAATGATGAAGATGCGATAGCGGAATTCATTGAACGATTTGTGCTATGATCTCTTAAAGAGGAGAAAAATTATGCTGCTTATTTTTGATTTAGATGGTACATTGACAGACCCGAAAGAAGGAATTACCGGATCTGTTCAATATGCATTACGAAGCTTTGGGATTGATGAAGAGCTTGATCAATTAACTCCGTTTATCGGACCGCCTTTGATCGATTCGTTTAGGAATTTTTATGGCTTTGACGAGGAAAAAGCACGTCAAGCAGTGAACAAATACCGGGAACGTTTTTCTAAGATCGGAATGTATGAAAATAAAGTATACCCGAAAATTTTTGAAATGTTGAAAATATTAAAAGAAAAAGGCTTGCGATTGGCGGTAGGAAGTTCTAAACCGGAAATTTATGTGAAGCAAATTTTACGATATTTTGATCTTGAAAAATACTTCGATGTGATCGTCGGCAGTTGTTTAGATGGAAGCCGGGTTGATAAATACGAGATTATTCAGGAAGTATGGAAAAGACTGGGAAAAGACAAGAATACTATTATGATCGGAGATCGCATCTTTGACCGTGATGGAGCTCGGAAAGCAAAGGTTTCCTTTATAGGAGTAAAATATGGCTATGCCCAAAAAGGAGAGCTTGATGATGTAAAATATCTTGCGGATGATGTAGAAGAATTGACAGAAATTTTATTGAAAAAAGTTGAAAACGAGAACAAGAAATAAAAAAGACGCCGATCGGCGTCTTTAAGTTTTTATACACACCCTTGAGCTTTCATTGCTTCGGCAACTTTTAAGTAGCTGGCAATATTAGCGCCTACTACATATTGATCAGGATGTCCGTATTCAGCGGCTGTATCACGGCAAGTTTCAAAAATATTTACCATGATATCTTTAAGTTTGCGATCAACATCCTCAAATGTCCAAGAAAGATGTTCCGCGTTTTGACTCATTTCAAGTCCTGAACAAGCTACACCACCGGCATTGCTGGCCTTTCCTGGAGCATAAAGAATTTTGTTTTCGAGCAAGTAATGAATCGCATCCGGAGTTGTTGGCATATTCGCTCCTTCGCATACCGCCATAACACCGTTTTTAACGAGTTCTTTTGCTTCTTCGAGATTCAGCTCGTTTTGAGTGGCACAAGGCAAAGCGATATCGCAAGGTATTGACCAAGGACGAGCTCCTTCTGTATAAGTTGCATCTGGATGCATTTCCAAATATTCTTTGATTCTTCCGCGACGAACTTCTTTGATGTCTTTTACTGTCGCAAGATCAATTCCGTTCGGATCGTAAATGAATCCGCTTGAATCAGATAAAGTAACAACTTTCGCACCAAGTTCTTGAGCTTTTTGACATGCATAAATTGCGACATTTCCACTGCCCGAAATAACAACTGTTTTGTTTTCGAAACTGGTTCCTTTGTCTTTTAACATCGCTTCTGTAAAATAGCAAAGTCCATAACCTGTTGCTTCAGTACGTACTAACGATCCTCCATATGTAAGTCCTTTACCGGTCAATACACCTGAGAATTCGTTTTGAATTCTTTTGTATTGTCCGAAAAGATAACCAATTTCACGACCGCCAACGCCGATATCCCCAGCCGGAACATCTGTGTTTGGCCCGATGTGACGATAAAGTTCAGTCATGAAAGATTGGCAGAAACGCATAACTTCTGCATCGCTTTTTCCTTTAGGGTCGAAATCGGATCCGCCTTTTCCACCGCCCATAGGCAATGTAGTTAAGGCATTTTTAAAGATTTGCTCGAATCCAAGGAACTTAATGATACTTACATTGACCGAAGGGTGAAAACGCAAACCTCCTTTATAAGGTCCGATTGCGCTGTTAAATTGAATGCGGAATCCTCGGTTTACTTGTGTTTTTCCGTTGTCATCAACCCAAGGAACACGGAAAATAATTTGGCGTTCAGGTTCTACTAAACGAGATAACACATCTTCATAGAGTTTTTCTGGATGAACATCAGCAATAACACTTAAAGATTCAAAAACTTCTTCAACAGCTTGAAGAAATTCTGCATCGTTGGCGTTGCGTTGCTTGACTGTTTCATATAAAGCTTTTAAGTCGGTCATATTCTCCTCCTGAAATATACTTCATTAGTATAGCACAAAAGAAAAAATTTACATAAAAAAAGAAAAAATTTTCAAAAAACAAAAGTGAAATGATAAAACAGATTTGATATGATTAAAACGATAATAAAAGAGCTGGAGGTTAAGATATGAAAATTGGAATTGCATGTGACCATGGTGCGGTTGAATATAAACAAGAGGTAATCGCTATGTTGGTGAATGAAGGATATGAAGTCATTGATTGCGGATGTGACGGCACGAAAAGCGTAGATTATCCGGACTATGGATATCGTTGCGCAAAATTAGTTCAACAAGGAGAAGTCGACAAAGGAATCGTAATGTGCGGAACAGGAATCGGAATCTCCATTTCAGCCAATAAAGTAAAAGGAATACGATGCGGATTGTGCTTTAATACCACAATGGCGCGGTTAACAAGAGAACATAATGATGCGAATATGTTAGCAGTTGGTCAACGTACAACAGGAATCGAAGTTGTAAAAGACATTGTGAATACATTTTTAAATACTCCTTTTTCAGAAGAAGAGCGTCATGTTAAAAGAATCGAAAAAATCACTGAGATTGAAACGGAAGAAGAATCTGTCCTCTAAAAAAATTAAAAAATATCGCATAAAACAGTTGACAGATAAAGAAGAAAGAGGTAATATAAACGAGCACTGAGGGAGAGCAGTTCCTCAATGCCTGTCTTTAAAAAAGAAAAGACAGAACGAATAAGAAGCGAAGCCGAAAAAAAAGCAGAAAAAAAGAGAATTCTGCTTGACGAATAGAAGGCAAAGAGGTATTATTCAAAAGCTGTTGAAAAACAGCCAAGGGATGATCTTTGAAAACTTGATAGAAATAAGAAAAAAGAATCGTACAAGAACGAGAGAAAAAGAATCACGTCGATTTCTTGAGAGACACCTGAAAAGAAGAAACAGAAAAGAAAAAGAAAAAAGAGTCAAATCAAATGGAGAGTTTGATCCTGGCTCAGGATGAACGCTGGCGGCATGCCTAATACATGCAAGTCGAACGAACCGCTTTTATAGGCGGAGAGTGGCGAACGGGTGAGTAACACGTAGGGAACCTACCCATGCGAGGGGGACAACTTCTGGAAACGGAAGCTAATACCGAATAAGGAAATGGAAGGCATCTTCGATTTCTTAAAGGAGGCGTAAGCCTTGCGCAAGGATGGACCTGCGGTGCATTAGCTGGTTGGTAAGGTAACGGCTTACCAAGGCGACGATGCATAGCCGGCCTGAGAGGGCGGACGGCCACACTGGGACTGAGACACGGCCCAGACTCCTACGGGAGGCAGCAGTAGGGAATTTTCGTCAATGGGCGCAAGCCTGAACGAGCAATGCCGCGTGAACGAGGAAGGTCTTCGGATCGTAAAGTTCTGTTGACGGGGAAAAAAGACCGGGAAAGGAAATGATCCCGGAGGAGATATTACCCGTCGAGGAAGTCACGGCTAACTACGTGCCAGCAGCCGCGGTAATACGTAGGTGGCGAGCGTTATCCGGAATGATTGGGCGTAAAGGGTGCGTAGGCGGTCGATTAAGTCTGGAGTGAAAGGTACCGGCTCAACCGGTATAGGCTCCGGAAACTGATGGACTGGAGTACAGGAGAGGGTGGCGGAACTCCATGTGTAGCGGTAAAATGCGTAGATATATGGAAGAACACCGGTGGCGAAGGCGGCCGCCCGGACTGTAACTGACGCTGAGGCACGAAAGCGTGGGGAGCAAATAGGATTAGATACCCTAGTAGTCCACGCTGTAAACGATGAGGACCAAGTGTTGGGGAAGACCCAGTGCTGGCGTTAACGCAATGAGTCCTCCGCCTGGGGAGTATGCACGCAAGTGTGAAACTCAAAGGAATTGACGGGGGCCCGCACAAGCGGTGGAGTATGTGGTTTAATTCGAAGCAACGCGAAGAACCTTACCAGGCCTTGACATAGGATGCGAAGAGATAGAGATATTTTGGAGGTTAACATCCATACAGGTGGTGCATGGTTGTCGTCAGCTCGTGTCGTGAGATGTTCAGTTAAGTCTGGCAACGAGCGCAACCCTCGTGATGTGTTACCAATATCGAGTTAGGGACTCACATCAGACTGCCGGTGAGAAACCGGAGGAAGGCGGGGATGACGTCAAATCATCATGCCCCTTATGGCCTGGGCTACACACGTACTACAATGGCGGCGACAGAGGGCAGCGAACCAGAGATGGGGAGCGAATCCCAAAAAAGCCGTCCCAGTTCGGATTGAAGTCTGCAACCCGACTTCATGAAGTTGGAATCGCTAGTAATCGCGGATCAGCATGCCGCGGTGAATACGTTCTCGGGCCTTGTACACACCGCCCGTCAAACCATGGGAGTGGGCAATGCCCGAAGCCGGTGGCGCAACCTGAAAAGGAGCGAGCCGTCGAAGGCAGGGCCGATGACTGGGGTTAAGTCGTAACAAGGTATCCCTACGGGAACGTGGGGATGGATCACCTCCTTTCTAAGGAGAAAGCGAAGAAACGAGAAAAGGTGTAAAGAGACGTGAGAGAATTTCTATCAAGTTTTCAGGGATGGTCCCTGGAGCTCGATCTTTGAAAACCGACAGACACAAATTGAAGAAGAGACACAATAGATAAAGAGAAAAGGTCTTGAAAGCAAGTTGTGGAGAAAAAAAGATAAACTGAGAAAAAGAGAAAAACAGTGAACAGTTTAGAAAGATCTTGAAGAAAGCACAAGAAACAAGAGAACCAACTGATCAAGTAGGCAAGGGCGTACGGAGGATGCCTGGCCACTCGAAACTGAAGAAGGACGCACCGAACTGCGAAAAGCGGCGCCGAGCTGTAAGGAAGCGAAGACGCGCCGGTATCCGAATGGGGGAACCCGGCATGGCGAGAGCGATGTCATCCTATGATGAAGAAGATAGTCATAGAGAGAGGAACCCGGGGAACTGAAACATCTAAGTACCCGGAGGAAAAGAAAACAACAGTGATTTCCCGAGTAGCGGCGAGCGAAAGGGAAGGAGCCCAAACCGATCGAAGGATCGGGGTAGAAGGGCCTTCGAGAAAGCGGAAGCGGAAGCATAGCCGAGCGTGAACGGAAGCACGGCCGAAGAGGGTGAAAGCCCCGTAGGCGAAATGCGAGAAGCAGAAGCGAGAAGGACCCTGAGTACGGCGAGACACGAGAAATCTTGTCGGAAGCAGGCGGGACCATCCGCCAAGGCTAAATATAAACGAGTGAGCGATAGAGAACAAGTACCGTGAGGGAAAGGTGAAAAGAACCGCGGGAGCGGAGTGAAAGAGAACCTGAAACCGTATGCCTACAAGAAGTCAGAGCCCGTCAAAGGGTGATGGCGTGCCTTTTGTAGAATGAACCGGCGAGTTGCGTCATAATGCGAGGTTAAGCAGGAAAGAGCGGAGCCGAAGCGAAAGCGAGTCTGAAGAGGGCGAAGAGAGTAGTATGATGCAGACCCGAAACCGGGTGATCTAGCCATGGGCAGGTTGAAGCAGGAGTGAAATTCTGTGGAGGACCGAACCGACTACCGTTGAAAAGTTAGCGGATGACCTGTGGCTAGGGGAGAAATTCCAATCGAACCCGGAGATAGCTGGTTCTCCCCGAAATAGCTTTAGGGCTAGCGTCGGCCGATAAGCGAGGGAGGTAGAGCACTGAATGCATGATGGCCCCATCCCGGGGTACTGAATGCAATCAAACTGCGAATGCCCTCGAAAGAAGAGGCCGGCAGTCAGACTGTGGGTGATAAGGTCCATGGTCGAGAGGGAAACAGCCCAGACCGCCAGCAAAGGTCCCGAAATACAGGCTAAGTGGAAAAGGATGTGGGGACGCACGGACAGCTAGGAGGTTGGCTCAGAAGCAGCCATCCTTTGAAGAGTGCGTAACAGCTCACTAGTCGAGTGGCCCTGCGCCGAAAATGTACCGGGGCTAAGCCTGATACCGAAGCTGCGGATGTACCTGCAAGGGTATATGGTAGGGGAGCGTTGCATGCAGGAAGAAGTATGATCGCGAGAGGATATGGACAGCATGGAAGCGAGAATGCCGGTGTGAGTAGCGAGATGTAGGTGAGAATCCTACACACCGAAAGCCCAAGGATTCCAGGGGAAGGTTCGTCCGCCCTGGGTAAGTCGGGACCTAACGCGAGGCCGAGAGGCGTAGCGGATGGAAAGCAGGCGGAGAATCCTGCACCCGCGCGATACGAGGCGAAGGAGTGACGGAGACGGAGTAGGCAGCCCTCTGAATGGATTGAGGGCCAAGCGCAGCAGTCGGATACCAGGGAAATCCGGTATCGGAAGACAGGGCGTGAAGGGGAAGCGAAAGCAGAAATGCAAGTAGCGAAGTGCCGAGGACGGCTTCCAAGAAAAGCTTCTAGCAAAGTGGTATCGAGCGGCCCGTACCAAAACCGACACAGGTGGGCAGGCAGAGGATGCCGAGGTGAGCGAGAGAACTGTTGCCAAGGAACTCGGCAAAATGGCCCCGTAACTTCGGGAGAAGGGGCGCTCATGGAAGTGAGCCGCAGTGAAAAGGCCCAAGCGACTGTTTAACTAAAACACAGCTCTCTGCGAAGCCGCAAGGCGAAGTATAGGGGGTGACACCTGCCCGGTGCTGGAAGGTTAAGGGGACGAGTGAATCGAAAGATGAAGCTCGGAACCGAAGCCCCAGTGAACGGCGGCCGTAACTATAACGGTCCTAAGGTAGCGAAATTCCTTGTCAGGTAAGTTCTGACCCGCACGAAAGGTGTAACGATTTGGGCGCTGTCTCGGCAGCAGGCTCGGTGAAATCTTAGTACCTGTGAAAATGCAGGTTACCCGCAACTAGACGGAAAGACCCCATGGAGCTTTACTGCAGCTCGGCATTGGATTTTGGGCAGACATGTACAGGATAGGTGGGAGACGAAGAGAGATATACGCCAGTGTATCAGGAGTCGATGTTGGGATACCACCCTTGTGTGCTTGAGGTCCTAACCCAGGTCCGTGACCCGGATCGGGGAGAGTGCCAGGCGGGCAGTTTGACTGGGGCGGTCGCCTCCCAAAGAGTAACGGAGGCGCCCAAAGGTACGCTCAGTCTGGATGGAAACCAGATGAAGAGTGCAAATGCAGAAGCGTGCTTGACTGTGAGAGCAACAACTCGAACAGGGACGAAAGTCGGGATTAGTGATCCGGCGGTGCCGAATGGAAGGGCCGTCGCTCAACGGATAAAAGCTACCCTGGGGATAACAGGCTGATCTCGCCCAAGAGTTCACATCGACGGCGAGGTTTGGCACCTCGATGTCGGCTCATCGCATCCTGGAGCTGGATTCGGTTCCAAGGGTTGGGCTGTCCGCCCATTAAAGCGGTACGCGAGCTGGGTTCAGAACGTCGTGAGACAGTTCGGTCCCTATCTGTTGTGGGCGAAGGAGATCTGAGGGGAGCTGTCCTCAGTACGAGAGGACCGGGATGGACCTGCCTCTGGTGCATCGGTTATCACGCCAGTGGTACAGCCGGGTAGCCAAGCAGGGAAGGGATAAGCGCTGAAAGCATCTAAGCACGAAGCCCACCCCGAGATGAGATCTCCCATTCTGAAAAGAAGTAAGGCCCCTCAAAGACGATGAGGTAGATAGGCCGGAGATGGAAGCATAGCGATATGCGGAGTTGACCGGTACTAATCGGCCGAGGACTTGATCAGAGCCCGCGACTTGC
>KE159681.1:576052-634020 GCA_000403415.2 Firmicutes bacterium M10-2 | reverse complement strand
AAAAACAGTGAACAGTTTAGAAAGATCTTGAAGAAAGCACAAGAAACAAGAGAACCAACTGATCAAGTAGGCAAGGGCGTACGGAGGATGCCTGGCCACTCGAAACTGAAGAAGGACGCACCGAACTGCGAAAAGCGGCGCCGAGCTGTAAGGAAGCGAAGACGCGCCGGTATCCGAATGGGGGAACCCGGCATGGCGAGAGCGATGTCATCCTATGATGAAGAAGATAGTCATAGAGAGAGGAACCCGGGGAACTGAAACATCTAAGTACCCGGAGGAAAAGAAAACAACAGTGATTTCCCGAGTAGCGGCGAGCGAAAGGGAAGGAGCCCAAACCGATCGAAGGATCGGGGTAGAAGGGCCTTCGAGAAAGCGGAAGCGGAAGCATAGCCGAGCGTGAACGGAAGCACGGCCGAAGAGGGTGAAAGCCCCGTAGGCGAAATGCGAGAAGCAGAAGCGAGAAGGACCCTGAGTACGGCGAGACACGAGAAATCTTGTCGGAAGCAGGCGGGACCATCCGCCAAGGCTAAATATAAACGAGTGAGCGATAGAGAACAAGTACCGTGAGGGAAAGGTGAAAAGAACCGCGGGAGCGGAGTGAAAGAGAACCTGAAACCGTATGCCTACAAGAAGTCAGAGCCCGTCAAAGGGTGATGGCGTGCCTTTTGTAGAATGAACCGGCGAGTTGCGTCATAATGCGAGGTTAAGCAGGAAAGAGCGGAGCCGAAGCGAAAGCGAGTCTGAAGAGGGCGAAGAGAGTAGTATGATGCAGACCCGAAACCGGGTGATCTAGCCATGGGCAGGTTGAAGCAGGAGTGAAATTCTGTGGAGGACCGAACCGACTACCGTTGAAAAGTTAGCGGATGACCTGTGGCTAGGGGAGAAATTCCAATCGAACCCGGAGATAGCTGGTTCTCCCCGAAATAGCTTTAGGGCTAGCGTCGGCCGATAAGCGAGGGAGGTAGAGCACTGAATGCATGATGGCCCCATCCCGGGGTACTGAATGCAATCAAACTGCGAATGCCCTCGAAAGAAGAGGCCGGCAGTCAGACTGTGGGTGATAAGGTCCATGGTCGAGAGGGAAACAGCCCAGACCGCCAGCAAAGGTCCCGAAATACAGGCTAAGTGGAAAAGGATGTGGGGACGCACGGACAGCTAGGAGGTTGGCTCAGAAGCAGCCATCCTTTGAAGAGTGCGTAACAGCTCACTAGTCGAGTGGCCCTGCGCCGAAAATGTACCGGGGCTAAGCCTGATACCGAAGCTGCGGATGTACCTGCAAGGGTATATGGTAGGGGAGCGTTGCATGCAGGAAGAAGTATGATCGCGAGAGGATATGGACAGCATGGAAGCGAGAATGCCGGTGTGAGTAGCGAGATGTAGGTGAGAATCCTACACACCGAAAGCCCAAGGATTCCAGGGGAAGGTTCGTCCGCCCTGGGTAAGTCGGGACCTAACGCGAGGCCGAGAGGCGTAGCGGATGGAAAGCAGGCGGAGAATCCTGCACCCGCGCGATACGAGGCGAAGGAGTGACGGAGACGGAGTAGGCAGCCCTCTGAATGGATTGAGGGCCAAGCGCAGCAGTCGGATACCAGGGAAATCCGGTATCGGAAGACAGGGCGTGAAGGGGAAGCGAAAGCAGAAATGCAAGTAGCGAAGTGCCGAGGACGGCTTCCAAGAAAAGCTTCTAGCAAAGTGGTATCGAGCGGCCCGTACCAAAACCGACACAGGTGGGCAGGCAGAGGATGCCGAGGTGAGCGAGAGAACTGTTGCCAAGGAACTCGGCAAAATGGCCCCGTAACTTCGGGAGAAGGGGCGCTCATGGAAGTGAGCCGCAGTGAAAAGGCCCAAGCGACTGTTTAACTAAAACACAGCTCTCTGCGAAGCCGCAAGGCGAAGTATAGGGGGTGACACCTGCCCGGTGCTGGAAGGTTAAGGGGACGAGTGAATCGAAAGATGAAGCTCGGAACCGAAGCCCCAGTGAACGGCGGCCGTAACTATAACGGTCCTAAGGTAGCGAAATTCCTTGTCAGGTAAGTTCTGACCCGCACGAAAGGTGTAACGATTTGGGCGCTGTCTCGGCAGCAGGCTCGGTGAAATCTTAGTACCTGTGAAAATGCAGGTTACCCGCAACTAGACGGAAAGACCCCATGGAGCTTTACTGCAGCTCGGCATTGGATTTTGGGCAGACATGTACAGGATAGGTGGGAGACGAAGAGAGATATACGCCAGTGTATCAGGAGTCGATGTTGGGATACCACCCTTGTGTGCTTGAGGTCCTAACCCAGGTCCGTGACCCGGATCGGGGAGAGTGCCAGGCGGGCAGTTTGACTGGGGCGGTCGCCTCCCAAAGAGTAACGGAGGCGCCCAAAGGTACGCTCAGTCTGGATGGAAACCAGATGAAGAGTGCAAATGCAGAAGCGTGCTTGACTGTGAGAGCAACAACTCGAACAGGGACGAAAGTCGGGATTAGTGATCCGGCGGTGCCGAATGGAAGGGCCGTCGCTCAACGGATAAAAGCTACCCTGGGGATAACAGGCTGATCTCGCCCAAGAGTTCACATCGACGGCGAGGTTTGGCACCTCGATGTCGGCTCATCGCATCCTGGAGCTGGATTCGGTTCCAAGGGTTGGGCTGTCCGCCCATTAAAGCGGTACGCGAGCTGGGTTCAGAACGTCGTGAGACAGTTCGGTCCCTATCTGTTGTGGGCGAAGGAGATCTGAGGGGAGCTGTCCTCAGTACGAGAGGACCGGGATGGACCTGCCTCTGGTGCATCGGTTATCACGCCAGTGGTACAGCCGGGTAGCCAAGCAGGGAAGGGATAAGCGCTGAAAGCATCTAAGCACGAAGCCCACCCCGAGATGAGATCTCCCATTCTGAAAAGAAGTAAGGCCCCTCAAAGACGATGAGGTAGATAGGCCGGAGATGGAAGCATAGCGATATGCGGAGTTGACCGGTACTAATCGGCCGAGGACTTGATCAGAGCCCGCGACTTGCGAAAGAGACGAAAGAAGTGTAAGAGAGAAGAGTGGATGTCGGTTTTGAGGGATCGAGCAAAAGAAGATCCGGTGACGAAGGCGGGATGGAGACACCTGAATACATTCCGAACTCAGCAGTTAAGCACCCCAGCGGCGACGATAGTTGGCCTTGCGCCTGCGAAAATAGCACGTTGCCGGGTCTTTTTTTTTATGGAACAATGATAAAGGAGTGCTCTGTTAGGCACTCCTTTTCGTAATGATCATTGGGTATATAAGAAATTTATTCGGTTTTTATGTTTGAAGATAAATCTCAATTATTTCTGATATATTGTAATAAAGAAAATAAAAAAGGAGAGAATTATGATTCGAAGAGCTCAAATGAAAGATATTCCGGTATTGATGAATCTGCTGCACCAAGTCAATGAAGTGCACTATCAAGGCAGACCGGATCTTTTTAAACGCGGCACGAAATATACGCCAGATGAATTAAAAGAAATTATCGAGGATGAAGAACGACCGGTTTTTGTTTATATCGGTGAAAACGGGAAAGTAAAAGGCTATGCGTTTTGCATATACCAGTGCCATCTTCATGATCAGTTGTTGACCGATATCAAGACACTTTACATTGATGATATTTGTGTCGATAAAAATGCTCGTCATCAGCATATCGGAAAACAATTATACGAATATGTTGTCAAATATGCGAAACAAAATAATTTTTATAATATTACATTGAATGTATGGAGCTTGAATCCGGATGCCCAAAAGTTTTACGAAAGTTTGGGTATGAAACCTTACAAGATCGGCATGGAAACAATCTTGTAAGTATGAGAATTTTCATTCTTATCCTTTTCGATTAAGATAAGATTCGGAAAGGATTTTTTTATTTTATGAATCAACAATCCATTACTCTTGTGTTAGGCGGAGGAGGATCCAAAGGAAGTTATGAAGTAGGGGCATGTAAAGCCCTTCTCGAATGCGGCTATCGGTTTGATGCCGTAATCGGAGCAAGCATCGGTTCCTTGTGCGGAGCCATCTTAGTCCAGCAAGATCTTCCTGCTCTCGAATGCTGGATCAAGAGTTTTACTCAATCAGAACTCTCGAAGAATTTATTTATGTTTCCTCAACTGTATCATCATCCGGATTTGTTCAATCAAGGAATTGACGCTTTTTTAGATCCTCTTTGTCAAAAAGGCCCGGATATTCACGCGTTTCGTCAAAGCTATGAAAAAATGTTCGACCTTGAAACGTTTAAACATTCGAAGATCGACTTTGCCTGTATAACATATAATATATCTCGCAAAGAGCCGAAAGTCTTTTTTAAATCCGATTTCAATGAAAGCAATGCACTCGATATCCTTTTTGCCTCGGCCGCGTATTTTCCGGCTTTTAATTTAGTAAAAATCGGTGAGGATTGGTACGCCGATGGAGCTTACGCCAATGCAGTTCCTTTTGAACTTGCCGATCGGTTCAAAGCGCAAAAAAGCATCGTGATCGATATCAGCGGTTTTTACCAAAAAGATCCGCTCTTTTCGAATGGGGATCAATTATTGATTCGGCCTTTATTTAAGCTGCATTATTTTCTTGATTTTACCGCAAAAGATCTTATTCCCCAAATGCAGGAAGGATATTTGGAAACCCTTAAATACTTAAACGAAGCACCCGGATATTTATATACCTTTTACAAAGAAGATTGGGAAAAGATCGTACAATTTGAACAAAGATACATGGAAATGCTTGTCGATACACAAGCACTTGATGTGCTTGAGCATTTTGATTCGACAATGGAAGCGATGTACGGATTTTTCTTTGGTTACAGTCCTCGGCCGCTTGAAAATCGATATTCATCGAAATATATTCTTGGACGTATAGTAGAAATGATTGGAATCATCTGTAACATTTCGATGAGCAAACAATATCATTTTGATGAATTTATAAAACTTGTCCTTTATGGACTGAAACATTTTGATCAAGATCCGAATGTCTTGCCGTATCCGTTGGAGTACAAAGCCATGGAAATAAAAAGCGTGCGCAATATGATTGTGTTCTTTCACAGCTTGCTGTTGTCATATCATGAAAAACTACCCTCTCAATTTGAGATTTTTCGAAAAAAATTCCCGTTTCCTTATGCGATCGCGCGAGTATGGAGGCTGCTGGAAACAATACCGGGGAATCAAGTTTCCTGAATTTCTGATATAATGGAATTCGGAGAGATATTATGGAAACGATACAAACTTCATTGTTTGATGACGAACAAGAAATCACACAAAACGATACAAACATATTTCGACCTTTGGCGGATCGAATGCGACCCGAAACACTTGATGAATATGTTGGTCAAAAACAATTGGTTGCGCCCGGAAACTTGTTGCGCAATATGATTGAAAACGATCAGATCACATCTATGATT
This sequence comes from Firmicutes bacterium M10-2, assembly GCA_000403415.2. Classification (GTDB taxonomy): domain Bacteria; phylum Bacillota_I; class Bacilli_A; order Erysipelotrichales; family Erysipelotrichaceae; genus Dubosiella. Next base: position 628,635 of record KE159681.1, on the reverse strand, counting down.
TTCTGGGGACCTCCGGGTGTAGGGAAAACAACGCTTGCCCGTATTATTGCCAAGCAGACCAAATCGAATTTTATCGATTTTTCAGCTGTGCAAAGTGGGATCAAAGAAATCAAGGAAGTGATGAAAAAAGCTGAGTACAATCGGCTTTCCAATAAAAAAACGATCGTATTTGTTGATGAGATTCACAGATTCAACAAAGCGCAGCAAGATGCTTTTCTTCCCTATGTGGAAAAAGGAAGTATTATTTTGATCGGAGCCACGACTGAAAATCCGAGTTTTGAAATCAATTCGGCTCTTTTGTCAAGATGTCGAACATTCGTTCTCAATGCTTTAGATCAAAATGATTTAATTGAGCTGATTCATTCAACGTTGCAGTCTTCCAAAGGTTTAGGAACGATGCCGATCGATATTTCCGAAGAAGATATTCAAGCGATTGCCGCTTTTTCAAACGGAGATGCCCGATTTTGCCTGAATACGTTGGAAATGGTCGTAACGAATTCCCCAAATGATATTTACGGTGTTCATGTTTCGAAAGATATCATCAAGCAATGTCTGCAAAGGCGTTCCCTCATTTACGATAAAAAAGGGGAAGAACATTATAATATCATTTCGGCATTGCACAAAAGTGTACGCAACTCGGATGTCGATGCGGCCATATATTGGCTGGCCCGTATGCTCGAAGGCGGAGAAGATCCGCTTTACGTAGCCAGAAGGCTTGTTCGTATGGCAAGCGAAGATATCGGGATGGCCGACTCAAGAGCATTGGAAATATGTATTGCCGCTTACAATGCGTGCCATTATTTAGGAATGCCCGAATGCAATGTGCATTTGACTCATGCGGTGGTTTATCTTTGTTTAGCTCCCAAATCGAACGCACTGGAAGTTGCCTACAATACGGCGAAAGAAGATGCACGAAAAACATTTGATCTGCCGGTTCCTATGCAAATACGCAATGCGCCGACCCAATTGATGGATGAGCTTGGGTACGGAAAAAATTATGAATATTCACATGACTATGCATACCATATGACGGATATGCAATGCCTGCCCGATCCGTTAAAGGACAAGCATTATTATGAACCTTCCGATCAGGGCTCGGAAATAAAGGTGAAAAAGCGAATGGAACAGATCAAGGCGATCAAAGACCATTATTCACAAATCAGGAGGAAAAAATGAAGTTTGAAATTCATTCATTAAACGAAACAAAGCAATTTGCCAAATTGATGGCCAAACTTGTACAAGGCCAAGACCTCGTCTTATGCTTGAGCGGAGATCTTGGGGCCGGAAAGACGACTTGGACCCAAACGTTCGGAAAAGAACTTGGGGTAAAAAAAGTGATCAATTCCCCGACTTTTAACATTATGAAAGCATACAAACAAGGGGATGGGAAACCTTTTTATCACATTGATGCCTATCGCCTTGAAGGAATCGATCAGGATCTGGGATTCGAAGAATGTTTTGACGATGGGATCTGTGTGATTGAATGGTCTCATTTTATCGAAAATCAAATTCCTGCCGATCACATAGAAATCAAAATCTTGGAAGGAATCGATGAAGATCGTTCGATCGAAATGATCGGAACCGGACCGATTTCGCAGCAAATTGTAAAGGAGTATGAACATGATCACATTATGCATGGATAGCGCATATAAAAATTTAGTCATCGGATTGTATCGGGATGACAAGCTTATAGATGGAATTGCTTTTGAGGCATTTAAGAAACAAAGCGAAACGATCTTTGTCGAATTGGAAAAATTATTAAAACAAAACAATATCGATTATAAAGATATCGATCGAATCGTGATTACCGATGGTCCGGGAAGCTATACCGGTATCCGGATCGCAATGACAATTGCGAAGGTTTTATCGACCCAGATGGGACAAGAGCTTTGCTGCATTTCGACGATGCAGCTTTATGCAGGCGCAAAAGGAAAAGCCAACGTGATCCTGGATGCCAGATCAAAACGTGCTTATGTGGCGCATCTTGAAGATGGAAAGATCTTGAAAGAACCTTGTGTTCTTGAAGTGGATCAGATTCCTCGGTTTCTCGAAGAAAATCCGGGAACCCTTTACGGAGATGGATATTTAATCGGACAGGAAAGCGCGCAGTCTGATTTTTTGGACAATTTCATAAAATTAAAAGATCAATATCGCGTCATTGAAAACAAGCATACGCTTGCACCTAAGTATTTAAAGGAAAGCGATGCGTATAAAGCATGATTCGGGAAATGGTGCTTGAAGACCTCGATCAAGTATTGATGCTGGAAAAACAGTGTTTCGCTCAGCCTTGGACCTTTGATAACTTGCGTTATGAATTGGAAGGAAACCCGTTTTCCCATGGCTGGGTCCTGATCGAGGAAGAAGAAATTGTCGGCTATACTTTTTTTTGGGAAACGTTTGAAACAGGACAGATTGCGAAAATCGGAATTGATCCGAAAAAGAGAAGAAAGCATTTTGCCGATCAGTTAATGAAGGCCATGGACCGTAGGGCGATGGATGCAGGATGTGAAGTGATCACGTTGGAAGTTCGGGCATCCAATATGGCAGCGCGGAAACTTTACGAAAAAAACGGATACATTCAAATGAATATATCGAAAAAATATTATCCGGATGGCGAAGATGCCATCATCATGACAAAACCGGTAGGAGGACTTGACTGATGATTGTTTTAGGGATTGAAAGCAGCTGTGATGAAACCGCAGTCGCAATCGTAAAAGATAAAAAAGAAGTGCTTTCTTCTGTTGTTGCGACCCAAATTGATGTACATAAAGAATTCGGAGGGGTCGTTCCGGAAGTAGCCAGCCGAATTCATGTGGAAAACATTTCGATTTGTATCGAAAAAGCACTTAAAGAAGCAAAGATGACCATGGAGGATGTGGATGTGGTTGCGGTCACGAAAGGGCCCGGATTGATTGGTTGTCTGCATGTTGGCGTGCAGGCAGCAAAAACTTTGGCGTTTGCTTATCATAAACCGCTTGTACCGGTCCATCATTTGGCAGGACATATTTATGCAAACGAGCTTGTAGTCGATATGAAATATCCGGTGCTCGCACTCATTGTCAGCGGCGGAAATTCGGAACTTGTATATATGAAAGACGAACATAGTTTTGAGATTTTGGGGGAAACACAAGATGACGCAATCGGAGAGGCTTATGATAAAGTGGCTCGTGTTCTCGGACTTGGTTATCCCGGAGGTCCGAAAATCGACAAGCTGGCAAGAGAGGGCAAAGCAATCTACTCGCTTCCTCAACCGAAAACAGAAGGCCGATATGATTTTTCCTTTTCGGGACTGAAATCGGGGGTGCTGCAGTTTGTCAAACGAATGGAGCGTACGAATCAAACGTTCGATATGGCTGATCTTGCGGCAAGTTTTCAGGAAACAGCTTTGAACGAAATTTTCTCACGGGTAACTAGAGTGCTGGATGATCATCCGGAAATCCGCCATTTTGTGGTCGGCGGAGGTGTTTCCGCGAATTCGAGATTGAGAGAAAAAGTTGAAGATTTGAGAAAACGCTATCCCAATACGGAATTTACGGTGCCTCCGATGTATTGTTGTACGGATAACGCAAGTATGATTGCGATTGCAGGAGATATCGCCTACAGTACAGGGCGTCTTGCAGATGCTTCTTTAACCGCAGACTCAAGTTGGGAAATCGAATAAAAAGTCAGCAGGATTTCTGCTGACACGTAACTGTAAGATGATTTTATTGTATCCGGAAATGCGGAAAATGCATAGAACGGCGATGAATATTGAAATTATTTTGTCAGAAAATAAGGACGAAGAAACAGAGAGTTGAGAAAGAGTATGTCGATATTTTCAAAATTAGAGTATATGCAAGGTTGGACCCAAGCCGAAAAGCAATTAGTCCAATTGATCTTATCCGATCCGACTTTTGTGATCGAAATGACAAGTCGGGAATTGGCGAAAAAAGCAAATACATCCTTATCGACGGTATACCGGGTATGCGAGAAATTAGAAGTCGGAGGATATGCGGATCTGAGATTTCAAATCATGCAGGAATTGCCTCGACTTGATCAGGATGTGGCGAATTACGATGAGCCGTTTTGTGCGGACAATACGGATTATGAAGTCATTCAAACGCTGGCTTCGTTGAAAAAAGAAACAATTGATGAAACGGCTTCGCTGATTGATCTCAATACAGTACGCCTGATTATCAATCGATTTGAACAAGCACAGGATATAAATTTATATACTTCAAGTAGATATCGAAATTTAGCGTTGGATTTTAAATTCGATATGGCCAGGCTTGGCAAACGGGTGCATGTCCTTACAGAAGTATATGATCAGGAGCTGGCTGTGCTTCAGACAAGAAGAGATACATTATCGATTGTCATCACATATGCGGGGCGTATACGGGAAGTCAGGCCGATTCTGGAATATTTGAAAGAGCATGGACATCCTGTTCTGCTGATTTCTTCGCTTTGGGACAATACGTATAAAAAATATTGCGACTATCATTTGATCATTGCTTCAAAAGAGGCACCGACCTCCGAAAAGATCGGCCAATTTTCAAGTATGGTTTCCCTTCAATTTATTTTCGATGTGTTGTACAGTTTGTTTTTTAAACGCAATTTTGAAGAAAATTTGAAACTGAGCTCATCAAAAAAACTTTGGAGCTTTTTAAATTTAAAGAAAGACAAAGGGGAGCAGGAATGATCAATGCGATAAATTTTCGGAAGTGATCGAATATTCAGAAAATGAATGAATTATGGTATGATACCGATAGGTATAAGGAGATAAATCATGTCAGATAAAATTGTTGTCCTTGATTTTGGAAGTCAATACAATCAATTGATTGCGCGTCGAATTCGTGAATTCGGCGTTTATTCGGAACTCCATTCCAATGAAATGACATTAGAGCAAATCAAAGCGCTTGGCGATGTCAAAGGAATCGTTTTTTCAGGTGGTCCGAATAGTGTGTATGAAGAGGATGCACCAAAATGCGATCCGGCAATCTTGGAGAGCGGGATTCCGATCTTAGGGATTTGCTATGGAATGCAAATGATTCAGTTTATGATGGGAGGAAAGGTGGAACCTGCCGGGTCTTCGGAATACGGACGTACGGAGATCGATGTGTTCGATCCGACCGATCTTTTTGCCGGCCTGCCGGAAAAAGAAACGGTTTGGATGAGTCACGGAATCAAAGTGACAGAGCTTGCCGAAGGGTTTGTCGGTGTGGCTAAAAGCGAGAATTGTCCATATGCGGCAGCAGCCAATGTCGAAAAGAAGATGTATTGTCTTCAGTTCCATCCGGAAGTTCGTCATACCGAATACGGAAATGATATTTTGAAAAATTTCGTATTTAAGATCTGCAACGCGAAAAACGATTGGTCGATGAAAAACTTCATTGAAGTGGAGAAAGAAAAGATCAAAGAAAAAGTCGGTTCGGATAAAGTGCTGCTTGGACTTTCCGGAGGGGTCGATTCAAGTGTTGTGGCAGCCTTGCTTCATGAAGCAATCGGTGATCAATTGATTTGTATGTTTATTGATCATGGTTTGCTGCGCAAAGGCGAAGCGGAATCGGTCATGGAAACGTTTGGCAAAAACATGAATATCCATCTTGTGAAGATCGATGCGAAAGATCGTTTTCTCGGAAAACTGGCTGGGGTTACTGATCCTGAAAAGAAGCGCAAGATCATCGGAAACGAATTTGTTTATACATTTGACGAAGAGGTTAAAAAGCTTACGGCAGGCGAAGATATCAAGTGGCTGGCCCAAGGAACATTGTATACGGATGTGATTGAGTCGGGAACAAAAACCGCTCAAACGATCAAGTCCCATCACAATGTAGGCGGCTTGCCGAAAGATATGCAATTTCAGCTCATCGAACCGTTGAACACATTGTTCAAGGATGAAGTTCGCGAATTGGGTACGGAGCTTGGACTACCTGATGAAATGGTCTGGCGACAACCGTTTCCGGGACCGGGACTGGGAATCCGTATTCTCGGAGATGTGACAGAAGAAAAGATCAAAATTGTTCAGGATAGTGATGCGATCTTAAGAGAAGAAGTAGCGAAAGCCGGTCTTGAACGGGATATTTGGCAATACTTCACTGCATTAACAAATATGCGCAGTGTCGGTGTCATGGGAGATGAGCGCACGTATGATTATGCGGTTGCGATTCGTGCCGTAACAAGTATTGACGGAATGACAGCTGACTGGGCAAGAATTCCGTATGAAGTGCTGGATAAAGTAGCAAACCGGATCGTAAACGAAGTCGATCACGTAAATCGTGTTCTGTATGACATTACGAGCAAGCCTCCGGGAACGATTGAGTTCGAATAAAAAATAAAAGCTAGAAGTGCTATATATAAAGCACATTCTAGCTTTTTTAATACCTTAAGGCACGCAAAAGATACTCGTTTTATTATTTCACTTGTTCAAAAATATGCTAGCTGATCCATGATAAAAGTGTAATCCTCTTAAAGGAGGATGGTAGAGCATTGAATTATATAGACTACATCCTGGATTATGCAACAAGTAATGAGATGAAAGAAATTGGGTTTTAAAGTCAATAGATAATAATTTATACATTGGAATATAATAGACTTTTAAGAGCGTTCACGTTTATGTGGGTGAATATTCCGAAAAAATAGAGCCACCTATTCTGGAATAAAGAACCACTCGTAATTATAGTGTGTTCCACAAAAAACAGGCGTCAGCCAATGCCTAAAAGCTGACGCCATTATTTAATTTATATAATAATTATTGTCTTATGCGGAGCATACGCCGAAGGCGATTATTCTTCTCGAATGGTGTTCAAGGTATTATACAATTCTCTCATAGAAGGACCTTCAAGCTTTACCAGATGGCTTGTGTTTACTATCCTGTCTACGATCGCATCCGCCTGCGTCGAATCTTTGATTCTTTTGATCCATCCTTTTTCCATTCCATTCGGAATACTGATGGCTTTTTGGCATATGTTTCGGCATGGTAGAGTACTGATTTTTTCTACCTTTTAGCCGTTTGTGAGAACTGATAAGTATCCCTCCCTTGATAGTAACACTCGACTTTTTCATTCGTTATCTTTACATCCACTCTTTTTCGTACGTATTTATATGGACATGAATAGTTTTGATGATCCGTCGAGATATGATAATTATTTTGAACTATTGAGGTTTTCCATGTCGCCAGCTCAAAAGGGATAGAAGGGAGAGGCTTGAGCCATTTCTTTTCTTCTTCCTCAAAAACAGACCTTCTTGATCCTATGCGTTTCTGGAACTGGAGCTCATTAAACTGGTCTATGAGCCTGAAAATGGCTTTGTTGAGCTCTTCAAAGCTGAAGAAGCGCATACCATCCAGCCATGGGAAGATCCATTGTGTTATCTGGCGAACAGATCCTTCAACAGCAGCTTTATCCTGTGGCTTTCTTACTCTGGCAGGAACGATCGATGCTCCATAATAATCAGCCATTTCCTCGTAGCTATGATTCAAAATCGGCTCGTTATATTTCTTGTTTTCGATAACACTAGTTTTCAAATTGTCTGGAACCAGTACAGGAGTGACGCCGCCAAAGTACTCGTACGCTTTGATGTGACCATCAAGAAAGCTGTTCTGTTTCATATCAGGGTAAGCTTTAACGAAGGACATCATACTGTATGGAAGAGTCGCAATGAACAGATAGGCTTTGACAGTGCGGCCTGTAGCCAGATCATCCACCTTAAGGGTCTTGCCATCCCAATCAACCATCATCTCCCGTCCTGGCTTATGAATAAGATGCTTTGTGACGTTATTGGTGCTTATGTAACGACTGTAGTTTTCATAGAATGCACTTTTTTGACAGTGCTTCTGTCCTGCAGCACGACAGGATGAAACATACCGTTCAAAAAGGAACCCAAGCGTCATACCTGGTTTACACAGTTCTTGATTGATGGATTCATAATCTGGTTGCAGATAGTCTCTGCCGATTTCATCAGGAAAAAGAAGCTCCTGAATCTCATCATTAGATAGCGAAAGAAGATGCTCGAGAGAGCAACCTGAAGAATGGAAAGCTTTCAGAGTGGTGCTGACGGAGTTTCTTGAAACGCCAAGTTTTTTAGAAATGCCTCTCTGACTGTTACCACTAGAAAACTCGAGAAGAATAGATTTAGAATTCTGCATAAAAAATACCTCCTTACATACAGATTCTTTCGCAGACGGAGTCTGCAAAAAAATCATACAGAGGAGGCAGAGAAGGTGCATATGTCTAAAAAATATAAAGATTGCGATTGGGGGAAAAGTGGCTCTTAGGGCGGAATGGTCATTGGGAAAAAATGGCTCTCTGTCCCGGAAAGGGTGGCTCAGTTTGGGCGGAATACTCAATTTACCGAACGAGGCAATGTTTTTATCGAATTTGTAGTGCATATAATATGAGTTTTTAACACATTCTAATCACATAACACGAAGTATAAACTCATGCTAGGTGATTAAAAATGAGAAAAAAGAAAGATACGCACAGCTTTGATTTTCGTCTTTTAGGACTGGCAATCAGAGAAGCCAGAGAGAATAAGAAGTGATTTGCTTCTTATTTTCTCTGTTTTTCTATACAGATTTTTTAACACTTATTTGTTGATCTGCTCCGCAGGCAATAAATTTTAATATGTTACTTTTTATTCTCTATGCAATTACATAAATCATCCACAAAATCAAATGTTGCTTTATCAAAACACTCAACAGCACCTAAGGACTTTGCCATATTAAATATGTGTCTATCAACAGAAGTTGTCATTATGCAGATGGGTATATTTTTTGTGAATTCATGTTGAAGTAATGCTGTACCTGTATCGTCTGGGATATTATAATCAGTACAAATGAAATCATAAATATTCTTTTCTATTTCATTTAGAGCAGATTTTACTGAGCCGACACCTTTTACTTTATATCCTTTACCTTTGAGAACTTTACATAATAATTCTCTATAAGCAGCTTAATCTTCTACAATCAATATATTTCCCATAAGCACCTCTTACATAAAAGTGAATATTAAGCCCAAAATTAAAATACCAACCATAAGTAGCCCCAAAAAGCCACAAATACATAAAGAAATAATTGAAAATACATCTCTACGTTTTGGGTTTTTTACTACTGAAATTGAAAGACCTAAACCCAATAATATTGAAATTACATTTAATGCTGTTAATCCCATTTGAAGCCCACCTGTAATTTTTCCTGAAAAAAGGGAAATCAATAATGTGATAAATGGTAATAGCGAAATGACCAATGCAACAACGCTTAATTTACTTTTTTTCATTTTATATTACCTCATTTCTTTTCTTCCAAAGTATTTAATAGAAACACATATCGCAAAGGCTGATATAATTACAGCACACGGTACAAACGAAAATAATGATAGTGTATTTCCTGTACCTGTCGTTGTTACTGTATGTAATGCGTTTGACACAACATAACCACTATAACAATAAGGATATACTATCCATAAAGGTGTATTAGCAACCAAAACCCCCGGAATTATCAAAAGTAAGTTTAATCCCATAGATAATAGTGGTTTTTCAAACAGTATGGTAATTGCCCACATACAAGAAATAGCTGGAATCATAGTCATAAATAATTTTAATGTCCACGTTAATAAATAAAGGACAGGAATAGATTCTGTTACATTCATTATTTTAGTAGCGATAATGCCTGCAATGACGAATGAGATAAAAAAGATAAGTAACTGGATTGCTAAAAAACTCAATAACACAAAGAATTTTGTTAAGGCAAGTTTTCCCTTACTGATGGGTAAAGCAAGCATTTTTAATATACCATTATTCTTTGTTTCTCTGTTAGCAATCATAACGCATACAACTACCATTGAAAACGGAAGTAAATAATAACCAAAAAGCAATGCACTTTGAATAAACATTGCCAACCAAGCATTTGTATATTCTGGTGTCATATACATACTGATACTGAAAACACCAGAAACCACAACTAAAATAGGTGGAATTAAAAGCAAAGGTAAAATCATAGACCGTTTCACTTTCATAAATTCTATTTTTAACAATTCAATAATTGACATACGATTGTCTCCTTTATTCATAATGCTTTATTTTGCCTAAATACCAGCCAACCATGAAGAATATGATTGTTTCAACAAAGCCTAAAATTAAAACTTTCATATCAATACTAGCAGTAGAAGCTACCGCTGGTTTCATCATTAGTACAAATGGGTTAATAAGAAATATAGCTATATCTGAAAGCGACATTGCCATACCGCTAAAAAATCCTGCCACGCCAATACCTAATGTAAACCATATATTTTCACATCGTGATGATACCAAGAGCATAAATGCTAATACTGGTAAAGTTGAAACAAAGCAATATCCTGTATATTTAACAAGTGTTAATAATTCAAAAGTTCCACTGGGCAAAAATATATTTCCAATAATACACAAAGCTCCGTTCTGCAAGACGATACAAACAGCGAGCAAAACAAACAATATATAAAATTTATTTTTGAAAATAGATGATGTCTTAAAAGGAAGCATATACATCTTTTTAATTGCACTTCCTTGAAATTCGATATTATATATTAAAGTTGTCGCTACGATAATGCCAAACATATTAAGAACCATAATCATTCCGTAAAGCTGTGTCAGCAAAACATCCATAGGTGGAAGCGGTAAGTTTAACAAAACATCTTTGCGAACTATAAAATTTGCAAAAGAGTATAAGGCACCAAGAAGTCCAATAATCGGTAAAACTTCCAATATTCCGGTGCGTTTACATTTTTTCAATTCTATGGTCAAATTTCTCATAATTTTAACCTCTGCTTTCTGTTTGTGTTATCCTCATCAATCATGGATAAAAACATTTCTTCTAAATTATCATTTTCAAATCCTGCTTCATGTGCCGTAAATTTCAAATCTTCAAGACTTCCCTCAAATAGTAATCTTCCATGATTCAAAATACCAATATCATCAGCTAACAGTTCAATTTCTGACAGCATATGTGATGAGATTAGAACCGTACAATCATATCTTTTCGGCAGTGATTTAACGAGATTGCGAATTTCGTGAATACCTGCTGGGTCTAATCCATTTGTTGGTTCATCTAAAATTAAAATGGGTGGTTCTCCAAGCAAAGCGGAAGCAAGCCCTAAACGTTGTTTCATTCCTAAAGAATATTTTTTCGCCAAGCGATTACCAAATTCAGATAATCCTACTAATTCTAACGCTTCATCAACACTTGACGCAGGAAGACCTAAAATTCTACGAATAATATCAAGATTTTCTTTACCTGTTAAGTTTGGATAAAATGACGGGGATTCAATAAAAGAACCGATTTTTTTCAAAATTTGAACGCGATCATTCGGAAAAGTCAAGTTATCTATTTGGAACTCTCCATCGGTAGGTGCAGTTAATCCCAAAAGTATTTTCATAGTTGTAGATTTTCCAGCACCATTTGGACCCAGAAATCCGTAAATACTACCTTTCTTAATGTGTAAAGACACATGGTCTACGGCGGTAAACTCTTTGTATGTTTTTGTTAAATTTTTAGTTTCAATCATGTTTTTCATAATTTTTGCTCCTCTCTTCATACTCACAATATAAAACACCTACATTACAGCCACATTCTCTCTACCTTACATTTACCTTACAAATGAGAAAATGACTGTTTAACTTTTTTTTAAATGTTATAATGAGATAAATAAACTGCAAAAAGGGCGCGACAAATAAATGAATGATACATACTTAAAATCAAAAAAAATATTGATAGTTGATGATGAAGAATGTTTAAGAAGTATGCTTATAACCATATTAGAAGATGAAAATTTTTTAAATATTATTACCGCTGATTGTGTAAAAACAGCTTTGGAAATCTGTCAACAGGAAAAACCAGATATAGCTATATTAGATGTCATGCTTCCAGATGGAAACGGTTTTGAACTTATGGAAACACTAAGAAGTTTCACTAATATTCCAGTGATATTTTTGACCGCAAAAGATGATATACAGGATAAATATTCTGGATTTGGGTTGGGAGCTGATGATTATATAACAAAACCCTTTATGCCAAAAGAACTTATATTTCGCCTAAATGCTGTATTACGCAGATGTTATAAGGAAGATAGTCCACTTATAGAATTACGTGATTGTAAAATTGATTTAGCTAATGCACAGGTTATATGGGAAGATAAGATTTTACCTCTTACTGCAAAAGAACATGATATTTTAGAAGCACTTGTACGAAATGCTAACTATATTGTAACAATAGACGCTCTTTGTGAAGCTGTATGGGGCGACAACCCATTTGGATATGGAAATTCGCTGCTTGCTCATATTCGACGCATAAGAGAAAAAATTGAAATTACCCCCTCAAAACCAAAATCACTAATAACTGTTAAAGGATTGGGATATAAAATAAATGTGGAGAGCAGATTATAATAATGCGGAATTTTGGGAAATTTATTAGTAAACATTTATTTATATACTTGTCAGTAATAATCCTTATAGTGGGTTTTGATTTACTGCTTTTCTTCCTAACTTTTAATGGTACTGTCAACGGTATAAACGAAAATAATCCTGTCCAAACATTAGAAAAAGTATCTAATAATCTTACTATCCAAGATGGAAAATATATATTAAATAATAGGTGTCAAAAAGATTTAATTACAAACAACATCTGGGGAATTGTAATAGATAATAGCGGTAATGTAATCTGGCAATACAATCTACCTGAAGAAGTACCGCTTAAATATTCATTACAAGACGTTGCCACCTTTTCTAAGGGGTATATCAAAAATTATCCCGTATTCACATGGAAGCAAGAAAATGATTTATTGGTATTAGGTTATCCAAGGAACAGTTATTCAAAAATTGTGACTAACTATCTTCCTTTATCAGTAATGCAGAAAACTCCCATTATTCTTTTTATTATGTTGGCATCAAATGTAACTATTCTATTTATTGTATATTATTTATCAAAACGAAATGTAATGCTGAAAGTTGCTCCTATTCTCAATGGATTAGATAAGCTATCTCATGGCGAAACGGTTGTCCTTAATATAAATGGGGAATTGGAAGATGTTGGAAAACATATTAACGAAACATCATTGCAATTAGACAAACAAAATAAAGCGAGAGCAAACTGGATAAGTGGCGTTTCACATGATATACGAACACCTCTTTCCATGATTGTGGGGTATGCAGATAGAATAACTTCTTCATTAGATGTTGGGGAAAACACCAGAAAACAAGCAAATATTATCAAAATCCAAAGTGTTAAAATTAAAAATTTGGTTCAGGATTTGAACCTTGTGAGTCAATTAAATTATAATGTTCAGCCAGTTAAACAAACGCCTGTTCATTTATGTAAAATGATACGAGAAATTGTCGTTGAGTATCTAAATAACAATCTAAATAATAAATTTGATTTTGAATTAAATTTAGATTGTAATACAGAACAAATCTCTATTATAGGAGATGAAAGATTGTTATATCGAGCAATACAAAATATTATTTCTAACAGTATCAATCATAATGAAAATGGTTGTACAATCTCAGTTAGTTTAGCTGTAAATGGAAACAATTTAATATTGGTAATCAGTGATAACGGAAAAGGAATATCAGAAGAAAAATTACAAAAAATACAGTCAACACCTCATTATCTGCAAAGTACAGATGAAAGGTTAGATTTACGGCATGGTTTAGGGCTTCTTCTTGTGAAAGAAATTGTTTCTATTCATAATGGAACTGTATCTATTTCAAGTGCATTAAATAACGGATTTTCCACGACTATTTCCTTGCCCATAAAAAATCAATAATAAAACCGTAGCTTGTATTTTACATTAGAATGTTATCTTACAGGCTACGGTCTTTTGTGGTATCATTTATTCTACAATCTTCCAGTTATCGTCCTTATGAAGCACAAACTCATACTGTGAGATTCGTGTCATTTTCGACTTGTTATCCAGATATTTCACAGACACACTAGCCTTGAGGTTGCGCCGTCTTTGGTAAAGACAGGATTTACCAGTTCTGAAAATACATAGTCGCCGGATACAGGAGCAAGCACACCGTCTTTGACATAGTAGGCAAGTTCCACTGACATCGGCTTCCTGTGCTTTCGGTTCATACTTTGATTTCTGTATTGCCGGAGCAAGGGTAGGGTTCAGGGTAATGACCATTGCACCGTCCTTATCTACATGGACAGTTACGATGTAGTTTTCTGTGACTACCTGTGTCTGTTCGCCCTCTTTTACCTGCTGATCTACTTCGTAGGCAACGGTAAAATCGTCCGTTCCAAACTGTTCCACATTCCAGACCAGCACATTTGTAACGGTAGCACTGGTTGGTATATCCGTTCTTATGGTATCGGCGTTCAAGTCCTGCAATTCTTTGGTAAGGCATTTACTGATTTCTGTTGTCCTTGCTTCAATGGCTTCCTTGCTGGTATCCCATGAGTAGTAGGCTTTCGCAAAGTTCTTGACAAAATTCTCAATAGCGTTGGTATCGTTCAATCTTAGCTGAATGATTTCTTTTTCATGTACCGTGTGGGTGTTAATAGCGATAAAATTCTTATACACACCAAAGCTGGTGCTTACTAAAAGCACCGCCCACAACAGCAGGACAGATTTCTTATGTGTCCCGACTTTCATGGTACGCACTTTCTTATTCTTAGGTGCTTTCTCTGTTTTTTCTTTCTTCTTAAACATATTTCAAGTCCTTTCTATTGTTTGATTCTTCCGGCACAAATGATGTGCTGTTGCCAGTAGGCAGAGGTCAAATCGGTATAGCCGATTGGATTTCCGGCATGATACATCTGATTATTTCCTACATAGATTCCTACATGGGTAACATAGTCGCTGGTGTTGTAGGTGGAATGGAAAAAGATCAAATCGCTAGCCTGTGCGGTTCGTGGCAGGCTGATTCCGGCTTTTCCGTAGCACCACTGGGTAAGACCAGAACAGTCAAAAGAGGTGTTCGGGTTACTGCCGCCGTAGACATACTTCCAGCCTTGATACTTCAACGCTTCATTCATAACAGCCTGTACCGTTTCGTTGCTGAACTGCTTCACGGTCAGATATTGGTTGACCAGCTCACATAGAACATATTTCCGTAGTTATACCGCCAGCCACGATTTTTATTGACCGCTATCGGGTTCGTATAGGTCACTTTTGTACCGCCAGATTTATTCTTTTTGAAATTCTCCGCAAGGTTGAAGCTGTGCTTTTTTCCATTTTTCGCTACATAGTCTGTATAGCCACCACCATAGTTATAAGATTGAATGACCACGTTAATGTCATTCATGCCTTTTGCTTTATACTCCGTACTGTCTGTCTGGAGTTCGAATAGTAGATAGGTAGTGAATAAAGGATTTTCAGACTGTTGATAAATAAGTCGGCAGTCTTTTTTATTTAATTCTATCAGCCTCTAAAGTTAGATAAATATTTTGTGAAGAGGGAGTACAATACGGAACAGTATTTACAAAAATGAAGAAATTCGTTCATATTGTATGTATTCAACTTTACGGTCTGATATGGAAAAAGGAGCAAAATAAAAGAGATTAAACAATTGATGCGAATCGATTTTTGATTTAAATTGTCAGGAGCTGAGCCTGTAATCGAGAGTTAAGTAGCACGCAATATTATGTAAGAACTGTGAAATAATCGCTATCAAAGAAATAAAAGTATAATTTTTAAACTATTTTATTGTATATATTTTTCGCATGAAGCTTTCATGCATGAAGTGCTTGTTTATGGTGAATCAGAATAGAAAAGACTTTAATGGTATGCTAAATGATAGGAAAGATATGCCTAAATTTCATATAAATGGAGACGAAAAAATATTGAGAAATATTGAGGGCAGAATATATTTTTTTACCCCCCCTAAATTGAATATGACAAAAAAATGTGGCTTGTGTCATTTGGAAAATTGCATCCAGTAAGGAGGGATACGATAAAAAATATTTTTCAAAATGGAGCCGACTTTACATAGACGGCCAGTTTTTGATTATCCATTCGTTCACCCGCTTTAATCAAATAATTCTCTTTTATTAGAGTTTCTCATCACCCTTATCTTTCAATGTCTTCAATAGATATGCCATATGTCACTGGATGAAATGGAAGAATATTTTAAGAAATAGATAGGAGGAATAATTTGATATAAATCTATCATTTGCAGTATTTATCGAATAAATGTCTAGGATACGTTAACAAATATGTTCGTTACTTAGTAAATAGAACGAAAAAAAAAGCCTTAAAGAAAGGCTTATAAAATAATTGATTGTATTATTTTTGTTTTATTTGCTTGTAAGATGCAATGAAATCCTGCTTGAAATCTTTAGAAAGCGGGATTTTTCTTTTGTTTCTCAAAATGATATCTTTAGGACCGATCGACTCAACAAAACGCAAGTTGACGATAAAACATGGATATGGACGAGCAAAAGATTGCTCTTCAAGAAGTGAGATCCATTCTTTAAACGGAATGACCGTTTTCAAAAATAAGCCGTCTTTCAACACGACAATCGTCTTATGATCCTGATATTCAATATACATGATTTCCGAAAATAAAACTTTGCAGGGAGCAAGTCTTTGATCCATGATCCCTTGACGTTGAGAGAGTGCGAAATCTCCGAACACGTCATCCATTTCAAATTCAAAAAGATCGGGATCAATCGGTTTTAAAAAATAGCGGGCAGCCCGTATCGTATAACCGTCAATGAGATTTTGAGAATGATTCGATGTAATCACGATCGTAATTTTTGGGAATTGCCGATTCAGTGCACGTCCAAATTCGATTTCATTGGTGTTGTCATCTTTTACATTAAGAAAAACAAGATCTGTTTTTTCGAAAATAGAAGGATCCATATAAAAGTTGTTATATACTTGGCAAGTATACGCCAGCCCTCGAGCGTTTAAAAAATCGGAAAGGATCGTTTTTAAATTTTCCAGATCGTTTGGATCATCCTCAATCAGTATGATGTTAAACATATCAAATTTCCTTTCTTTTTTTCATTATAACGGGAATGGAACAATAAAACCATAGCTATAAATTTTCGAGTGGATAAAATGAAAAAGGAAAATCCGAATATCACGCTGATCCATGTGTGCCATAAACCCATTTTGGAAAATCAAAAACAATACGATGAGATCATCCACATGGAAAAGGGGAAGATCGTTTCCGTAAGTGTATAGATATATACTTATATAAATCAAGAAGAGGATCAACAAACAATCCATCCTTTATTCTTTCAATAAGAATTGGATCATTTTGTCCTGAATATCACAAAGCGCATGTTCGTTTTGTTTCGCTTTGTGATAGTCGATCAACATTTGGTAGATGAGAAGATCGATTTCAAGATCTTTCCACTCCGTAAGAAGTGGTAAAAGCTGATTGGCAAGATGTTCAAAAGCAGGTCCGTATTCAAGCAAATAGCTTTCAAGCACATCTAGAAATTTCATGACCATTTTCGATCGAGGATCTGTTCGCTCCTGTGTTCGAAAGTCGGCAATGACAGAAAGAGCTTTTTCGGGTTCGTCCAGCTGATAAAAGCTATAAGACAAAGTAATATAAAGATCGGGAAACTGTGAATGAAGCGCAAGCGCTTTTTGACACAGCTTGATCGCATTTGCATAGTTTTTTTGAAGGAACTGGCTCCATGAATAATTCACGGAAATAATCGCTACGAATCGATCGGTATCGACCTGATCATACGTTTGAAGAAGATTTATGTGAATCTGATCAGCTTCTTCAAATAAGCCTAGTTTTAAAAAGCATTGTGCTTGATTGAATCGTAAATTCAAAATTCTACGATGAGCTCCTGCAGTTTGGAATTCCCGACTGCATTCTTCAAATAAAGGAAATGCTTTTACAGGATTCATGGATTGCAAATAAGTGATGATAAGATGATAATCAATTAGTCCCAGCCACCCGGGAATATTGACCAATACACTCAGCGCTTTTGCGGATTGAAAACATTCAATGGCCGACTGATCATAGGCTCTTAATTTGCTGAGTCCGTGTAAGTCATAAATTAAAGATTGATCGGTATGATCGTATAAGTTCATATGTTCCAGCATAAAGGGCAGTCGTTCCTGAAATGGAAGATCCGCGAAATAGTCATAGATCATTTCGATCAGTTTGGTTTCAAAGAATGCGTAAGAATGAAGATTGGACGGATCGGACAAATAGGATTCCAATTCATCTAATATTTCTTTTTGACTGCGATAGACAAAGGCAATGATGCATTTACGAATCAAATCTTTGGCTTCTTTTTTCTTGTTTTTATCAAAACAAAAAGAGTATCTCTTATTTTTCTTTTCATAGAAATGGATCACTGTTTCAAAGTCCTTAAAGCTGATTTCTTTTTTTCCTTGTTCCATTTTTGAATACGTACTGATCGAACAGTAAAGAAAATCGGCAATTTCCGATTGCGCAATATAAAATTCATTTCGTAAATATTTCAAATAATTTCTATAAAATAAACTTTCCATATCTTTACAATAAATGAAATTTCAATAGATTACAATAATTTCAAAAAGTCAATAGGAAATATTTTCGAAAATATACAGCATTGAAAAAAGACAGAGGTTGATGGTAAGATTGTATTAGCAAAAAGGAAACAAAATTACGAAAAATTCGCGAAATTATTTTTAGCAATTTTATTGGCAGGAGGAATCATTCTTAAACCTTGTGAAATTCATCATAAAATGGATTTATGTTGGATGAATGAAGCAGGAGATCCTCATGGAACACATTTTGGAGATGAATAGAAGAAACGTAATTGTTTTTAAAAAGGGAATAAATAATAATTTGTTACCTTGATACGGAGAAATGATGAAAAAAGAACAATCGAAATGGACTGCTTATATCGGTGATATTCTCATCTTATACATATAATGCCCGATTTTCATAGGATTGAAGATTATTGAAATCTAATAATTCTATTGAGAGTCAAGGGCATAGTAAAGAAATGAAAAACGGAGAGAGAATATGAAAAAAATTAAAAATAATATCTTATCAATCGTATTATGGATCGTTTACGGTGTACTGTTGATAAAACAAGTAGTCGGTCATTGTATTAACCAGCAATCAATTCTATATTTTACGGTTTTATATTTTGGAACAGTCCTGATCAAATATTTTCAGTCAAAAAAGCTAGATTGGTTAATGTATGGAATATTTGTGATTGTGTTAATAGTATTGTTGGTATTCTTTTGAAAACTTTGATAAAGAGGAACGAGATAGAACAGATCAATATATTGATAAATTTAAAGATGACTTTAAAAACAATAATTCGGAAGCAATTATTGATTTAATAATATCAAATGATCTGTATCTGTATTTTGATGAAACTTCTGGAATCATACCATATGCAATTGAAACGGTACACGCCAATCGGCAGTATTATGATATCGTTCATGATGATGAATATGGCCGCTATTATAAAGATGTCAATCCTTATATGTATGGCACATATACTCGAAATGTAGGAACAGGAATAATTTCATCTGCATCATGCACAGCAGATGTACTGTTTACTGGATGGGATCTGCATTTTATCCACAATATACAAATATGTCAGCATATGGAACAATTCGTCATCTTCGATAGTGGTAATAAAATGAGTGTAACATTCTATTGCCACTATAATGTAATTAGTTATGTTTCTGAAATGGGATCTATGAGTTTTGGAAGCATTAGCCATCAATATACAGTAAGTTAGTTGGTTAAGAAAGGATAGAATCATTGATTCTGCCTTTCTTAGTATAGGAGCAAAATTATGAAAAAGAAATGGATCGCGATTGTCCCTGTATTGTTGTATATAATTTGTCTGCTATGTGTCAATTCGGCATTTAAAACTCTGTTTGCTATGCAGGGAGAAATTTCTCCTGAACAATTTGAGCAGATTCAAAACGCTCAACAAATCATGGAAATCGGAAAGACAGTATCGCTTTTTCTGGTTCTGATCAGCTTTGCTCTATTTGGATATTTTGGGTTAAAAGAAGGACGAATAAAATGGCTCAATGGAGGGATCGGAATCGTAGTCGTTGAAGTATTGGGAGCTGTTCTGTTTTCAAAAATCTGTACAGGAGCATGGCTCGTTTATGCAGAACAGTTTCAGTTTTCCAGGTGGTTTTGGATCATACTGTTCATACTTTGGCTGGGGTACTTTATCGGGATCAGAAGGAAACAAAAAATATAAGCAAAACTTAGTATAAGTACAGAAAGAAATCGGCAGCTTGTTTATTTTAGACATAGAAAAAGTGAACCTCCTTCCAAATTTTGGGGTTCACTTTTCGTGTTCCTGAAATATGATTGAAACAAGAAACCGCTCATTTTGCTTGATTGAAAGATCTCCATGATATTTATCAGCGATATTTCTGATGATCGAGAGGCCAAGACCATGAGGGGAAGAATCCTGTTTGTCGCTTTTCAGCGACTTTTTAAAATAAAGAGGATTTTCGACCCGCAGCCAGAAACCGACATTTGTTTGAATAAAAGAAATGTGAATCGAGCGATCAAGATCAGGATAGGTACTTATTTCGCGAATAGCATTGTCGAGCAGGTTTCCCATCAAAATACAAAGATCGATGCTATCAAAAAAACGAATGCAGACAGGATCAATCGCAATCTCAAATTTGATGGTCGGGTTTTGATTGATCTTTTCATTTAAAAGAGCATTAAGAAACGGATCGGAACAATAAATCTGCGCTGAAGCCGTTAAAACCGAAGCTTGGATCATATCAATATATTGTTTGGCTTCTTCATATTTCTGTTCGTGATATAAACGCTGAAGCACGAGAAAATGGTTTTTCAGATCATGGCGCAAACCTTTTATTTCTTCTTCTTTTTTCATTAAGGAGTTCATCTGCTGTTGGGATGCAGACAACAATTCGCCGGTAATCTGATTACGAATCGTTTGTTCCTGATAGGCCATAGCCAGACAAATGATCGCAATCATAGAAGCTAATGTCAGCTGACATAAAACCAGCAAACGCGGAAAAGCTGTATTATGCAAAGGAAAAGTTCGATAATAATCATAAACAAAATACTGCATCAAGACCGGCATGATCAACATGCATATATTCATTTTGCTCGTTTTTGCGGATGGGAAAATTTTATTTCTTTTCCAGAACAAGGCAAGACCGATTATAAGGATCAAAGTCAGCAAGCGGTAGGTGAGTGCCGAAAAGAACTCCCCTTTTGGTGAAATATAGGGCTGAATATCCATGATGTAATCCATCAAAATGGCAAAGCTCTTGCTGAACAATCGATCAGTATCGCAATGAGCAAAACGCTCCAGAAACTAATATGCGGATCCGAACGGTAGGCCTGCCAAATAAATAGAGCGAGCAATCCGGTTATGATGCATGAAGCAAAGATCCAATTCCAATGAAACCAGCGAGGAACGATCGACCCTAAAAAGTAGGTACTTATAACTTCTGCAATAAATCCAAAAATCAGGATACTCGTCTTTTGGGTTGGTTTTCCGTAAAGGATAGCGAAAAATACCGCAAATAATATACATGTATAAAATACGGCAATAAAATGATCAAGAGTGAACATACGTACTCTCCAGATACTTATGGCACGCCTCTTTTGCAAAGCGGCGACTGGCATAAAGAATATGGCCGTTAATCATAATAACTTCTTCTTTTTTCCATGCATTGATATATTTCATGTTGATCAAAGTTGATTGATTGATCCAGATAAATTGCTGATCAAGCACTTGCGCAAATTCCCGGATCGGTTGTCTTTTTAAGATCAAAGACTGGTTCACCAGCTGTAAAATAAGCTTTCGCTGATCAGTTTGCACAAAAATGATTTTATCAAGATCGATCTTCCAATGTCGGCCGTTTTCATCCGTGACATGGATGAAACGGGAACCAGGAATTTTCTTTAAAATATCAAGCATCTTTTGTTCAAAGTACTCATTTGATTTCGGAATAAATCCATATATGTTTTTTCCGAACGCTTCATATACCCGATCTTCATGAGAAGTGAAATATACAACAGCAGGAAATCGATTCGGATATTTTTTTAAAAACTCTATTCCATCTCCATCCGGTAATTCTATATCCATAAAACAAATATCAAACGATGAATGATTCTTTTCGATATCTCCTAAACGATCAACCAAGGTAATGGAACTTCCTGGATATGATTGCATTAATACATTCTTAACTTTTTTCTGGAAATAAAGGTTATCTTCAACAATCAATAAATTCATAAAACTCTTTCTATGATCAATAATAATCATTTTAATTAATTTTAGTATACCACATGAGTCATGGATTAAACCGAATGCGTCCGATATATTGTTCTTTTAAAAACAAAATGATAAATGTTATTTAAGGAAATCCGGAGGAGGCAAATTGTAATTGCTTAATCGTAATGATAAAAAGGAGAAAATATGGATGTATTGATTGTTAACAAACTGAGCAAGCAAATTCATCATAAGTCGATTCTGAAAGACATATCTTTTCATATTCAAGATCATGAAGTCGTGGGATTCATTGGACCGAATGGAGCAGGAAAATCAACGACTATGAAATGTCTTTGCGGACTATATCATCCGACAGAAGGGGAAATTATTATAAATGGCTATTCCCTTAAAGATGAAAAAAACAAAGCGTTAAGTGGTTTGGGAGTAAGTATAGAATATCCTTCTCTCTATCCAAATCTTACAGGATGGGAACATTTGAAATTGGTGGCACAATGGAGAAATGTAGATAAAAAAAGAATAGAAGAGATGGCAGAGTTCAGCGGATTAAGCGAAAAACTGAATCATGCAGCGAAAACCTATTCTATGGGAATGAAACAAAGATTGGTTCTTTCTTTGGCAATGCTGGCAAATCCGAAAGTTCTGATCCTGGATGAACCGATGAACGGATTGGATCCGCAAGCAGTTTTCGAATTAAGAAAGAAAATAGCTCAGATCCGTGATCAGGGTACGAGTATTTTGCTTTCCAGTCATCAGTTAAATGAAGTGGAACAATTGGTCGATCGGGTGATTTTTATCAAAGAAGGCCAAATCATTGATGAGCAAACGATGGACCAATTAAGAGAACAAAGAAAAAAGATCATATTGAATGTATCGGAACCAACACAAATCAAAAGAATTTTGCCTTCTGATCAGATCATAAGAATAGAAAAAAATAATGTATATCTATGGGTTGGATCAAAAGAAGAATTTGCTCAACTGATCGAAAAAGTAATTCAGGCAAATATTCATATTTACAAAATAGAAGATAACGGAAATGACTTGGAACAAGTATATCGGCGGATCTATGGAGAAGAAGGATGAACCGCATTAGAGCCGAAATATTTTTTCTTTTTCAAAGAAAGAACAAAGTATGTATTTTAATTTTTATCTTAATGACATTTGCTTTGATAGTACAAAAAGAGATGGCGTACAAAAACATCCGACAGAGCAGAATGGAAGATTATCAAGCGCAAACGGAACTCATTCAGTCGAATATTAATTTTCTGTTGTTCGAAAAAGAAAGCGGGGAAATCACACAGGATCAGGAAGCATTGTTGTCTTTTTGGAAACAAGCCTATGATCTGAATTATCAAGTATATTGTGATTGGGTGAATAATGAGGATCTGGAAATCATTGCCAAGGATTCTCTTTGCTTTGACGAATTGTTGGAAGAAGCATTGAAAAAACAGTATCCAATTGCATCGTATACTTCTTTGTTAAACACAAACCAACGCGATCTCAAGGATCGCATCGTTTTAGCGAAACATTCGATCAAAAAGAAGAATTACAACTATTTGATTCCGGAACAGCCGGATGGATATGGACTGATTCGTCATCTATTCGTTCCGTCAAATTATATGATTGTTGTTTTTTTACT
The DNA here is from genome assembly GCA_000403415.2 of Firmicutes bacterium M10-2. Lineage (GTDB taxonomy): Bacteria > Bacillota_I > Bacilli_A > Erysipelotrichales > Erysipelotrichaceae > Dubosiella. The sequence continues at coordinate 604,822 of KE159681.1, read as the reverse complement.
TTTTATACTCTTTAGCAATTCGGATTTATGGGGAAAGGAATTTGAACACGGCATGTATAAGGAATTGTTTACAGCACCCATATCACGAATTCGTCTTTTTATGATACGTACCGGAATCGTGATAGGGGTGAATGTATTCGAATACTGGATATGGCTCCTCATTATTTTTCTGGTTGGTACCCTTTTGCATGGATCCGGAAACGGACAGTTGATCATGACAGAAAATGGCGTGATACAAATAAACAAGTTCGTATGGGAAGGAATAGGAATACAGACCGTATATATATTGTTCTTTTCGGTTTTTATTCAATCGGTTTCCTGGTGGATAAAAGACGGAATCATGGTGCTTATGATCGGGATCCTCTGCCTTATGGGAATAATGATCTTCTCGTTTTCTTTCACTGATATATTTTCATATGTTTTTTGTCAGGAAATATTGTATAAAGGAAATTCATGTTTTTGGCTCTTGATTGTATGTTCTTTGTTTTTGAGCGGACTTACGGGAATAAATGTACAAAAGAGTGATCTGAGGGGAGAATGATATGAGGCTTTCAATTAAAAATATCTTGAAAACACGTGTATCGGGCATCGTCTTTATCCTTATGTTAATCATACAATCATTGGGAGTTATGACTCAATTCAAGGGAAATTCCGAAGCAGAACAAGTCATTCTTCAATTTGAGAATATAATGAAAGAGGCTCAATCGGAAAAATCTATGATTTCTTTGTTAGAGAAAAAAGGAGTTCCTTTGCAAGATGCTGATGAATTTCGAAATTATTTGGATTGGAAACAGAAAAATGCACGATCCGGAAGAGAATTGTTTATAAAACACGGAAAAGATGTGTTTGGTGATACGGATCTGTTAAAACAATACAGGAAAATATTGCTATTGAATTCCATATATGAAATGGATCAATATGCTCCTGACGAAAAGGCTTTAGCGAATAATACTTTTCATGATTTTATTCAAGAATACGAAATGCCGAGAATTGATTTCGATCCTGAAAAAATATCTTTTGTCGGACGCCTTATTACAGATCACGTAGATGAAAAATACTCTACCTTAAAAAAGACGACAGAAAGACAAATGTATGAGTGGAATAATTTAGATAGTGCAACGATCACAAGAGGACCTTGGTTGTTCTTAGTGCGTCAACTTCAAACAGATAGTTTAATCGCACTTCTTATTCCTGTGCTTGCGATTTTTTTTGCGGTTCAGATTATTTTGAATTATAGGCAATGCGGCATTTTGGAAATGATGAAATTAAATGCAAGAAGGTGGTGGGCAGAAGCTGCTGCACAAGTAACAATTTCATTTTTGATCTTGGTTATTCTTTCATACTTGATTCCGTTTATAGGGTTAGGATTAAGAGATGGATTTTCCGGATGGAATGCATGGATCCTGATGAACGAGAACAGCATAAAGCTGTTTGAAACAAAATCGACTGCAATGCCGTTAACTGTTCAGGGACTTTCAGAATACCCATATGTAAACGATGGATTGATTCCTATGGAATATTCATATGTCATAATGATCAAACCGCTGATTTTTACTGTTCTTTTAGAAATAGTGAAAATAACTTTTTATTGCTTGTTAGGTATGATGGTTGCGATGTTGATAGCCAATTATGCAGTGATTTATGGATCAAGTTTAATACTTGCAGGAATTTATATTTACGGGAATCGGTACTCGAATTTATTATTTCCGCTCTTACCGTTTCAGATTGAACCTTCATTCAGTGTAAGTGTCGGAAATGGTATTTTATCATGGCCTCTGCGATGATGATTTTTGCGGTAGTGGATATTTTGCTTTTCTTCTTTATATGGAGAGCTGCTCAACAAATTGATGAAAGAGGATAATATGAAAATGATAAAATTTGGTTACCGGATTTCGAAATCGAGATAGTGGGCATGGAATTGAACCTATTGTTTATTTTGCATTGTTGTGTAGAAGGAATATTGAATAAATAAGAAAAAGTCCGCTTTGAACGGACTTTTTAATAACCGAAAATCTCTGTGGCTTCCTTCATCTTTTCAATGATATTTACACCAAACGGACATCGACTCATGCAGGCACCGCATTCAATGCATTCGCTTGCATGATGCTCAAGCGCCTTGTAATGCTCGCGAACCGTTTCCGGAATTTCGTTTTGTACTTTGGCAAGTGCAGCAAACTTGTTGACTTGCGCAATCTGGATCCCAACCGTGCAAGGTTGACAATGAGAACAGTACACACAATGGCCTGAAAGCGATACATTATCGACTTTGGCAAGCACTGAAGCAAAATCTTTTTCTTTTTCGGACGCATCAAGCGCACGACATAACGTATCAATTTGTTCTTTTGAATGAAATCCTGCCATCACGGCGACAACGCCCGGCCTCGATAAAGCGTAATGCAGACACATGGCTTCCGTAAACTCGACACCAAGCGGGGAATAGTCGGAACGAAGAAGATCTCCTCCGCCAAACGCTTTCATGACATCGATCGCAATACCTTTCTGTTCGCATAAAGCGTACAATTCTTTTCGCAACGGTTCGACCGACAATTCGCTTTTATACGTCTTTTTCTCAAATAATTCGTCAACGTTTTCGGTTGCAGGCGCCATATCATATGCCATATTGATTGAAAACATGAGCACATCGATCCAGTTGTTTTGGACAGCTTTCAAAGCAACAGCCGGATTGTGAGAACTCATTCCGATTGCTTTGATCCGTCCGCTTTGCTTTAATTCCTTAATATAGTCGAACAGTTCGGATTCAAACACGGTTTCCAGATCGCTCATCTCATCGACATAGTGGATCATTCCGATATCCAAATAATCCGTTCCCAATTCTTCAAGTAGATCTTCGAACCCTTTTTTCGTTTTGGTAAGATCCCTTGTACGCAAATAATCACCATTTTCCCAAATGGAACCAATATGGCCTTGAAGGACAATTTGTTCCCTTCGCCCTTGTATCGCATATTTCAAATGCGCCCGGAAATCGGGATTCGGAGTGTACATATCGATAAAATTGATTCCTTTGTCAAGCGCATGATCGAACATCGCAACAAATTGTTTTTGATCCAGTTCGATAAACCCTTCACAACCAAGAGAAATGACACTTACATCACGGCCAAGTCGGGGAATAGCACGGTATTTCATAAACGATTTCCTCCTTCTTTTTCTTTTATTGTAATGGTTGATGTGTACTTTAGGGAAGATGAATCTTCGATTTCCCTATCTCATTCCTAAAATCCGTGCAATGCACGAAAAAATGGAATGAGGAAAAGCAAAGAAAGGAAAACTATTTTGTTTCAATAAAAAATCAAGTAGTATTAAGAAAAAGTCAATAAAGAGTTGGGAGGTAAGAATATGAAAATGTTGGAAGTGGCAGTCTATCATCAAAAACCGATTCATTTTGTTTCGGAAGGTATGAAAATATGCATGGTTTTAAAAGGGAATACTCGATTTATAAAAAATCAGGAAGTATTAGAATGTCCTGAAGATACCATTATTGTATGTAATACTGAAGATGAGATAGAGGCTGATCCTACTGATCTTTTTGTGATTTTAACCCCTACGTGGCCTTACTTTCAATCATTGGATCTCTATGATTATAATTGCTGCTCATTGATCGATGAGAACGCTATGATGAAGAAGTTCAAAATGCTTCTTAAAAGAACACTCCGTTTTCATTTTGATTCACATATTGATTTATATCGGCAGACACAAAATGATATTGAACTTTTAAATTTCTTACGGCAACACTATGCAATCCCCAAAATAGAGTCGATGGATCTAAAGCATAAAGTACGAGTTTATATGTTTAAAAATTCCAGGAATTCGGATTGTACTTTAGAAAAAGCTGCGCAAGAGTTTGGATTCTCCTCTGCCTATTTTTCAAGATGGTTCGCACAAAATTTTGATATTTCATTTATAAAGTATCTAAATCGCATCCGAACCGAAAATGCTGCGAAAGATTTAGCGGAGGAAGAAGGGAATTTATTGAAGATTGCTTTGAACGCAGGTTTTCCAAATCTTAATTCTTTTCAGCGGGAATTCCGTCGTTATTACAACTGCACACCGGGAGAATATCGTTCGCAAATACTAGCTCAAAGCAAGCAAGTGGATTTAAGCGGTATTTTGAATGATTTTGATTTGGATGAAATTCAAAAGGAGAATGAATGGAATGCGGAAATCGAAATGGGGACTACCAAAGAGGTTTTTCGTCATACGTTCGTAAACGCACTTATGCCTTTAGGCTCTATTTCTGCATTTTCAAAAGAACATCAAATTTTATCGGTTCAGCAAGCTTTGCAGAAATTAAATATTAAAAAAGTACAATTGGAATTTGATGGGGATATTCATCACACCTCTACTTTTTCTCAAGAACAAATTGTTTTTGATATCTTGGTGGAACAAAAAATTTTGCCAATTCTTACCTTTCCTTTTCGTAAATATGGAGATAATTCTTTTTTTCCGTTTATTGAACGCTTCTTAAATCATTTTGCAAATCGATATGGAAAGGATTATCTGCAATGTTGGATTTTGGAAATAGAATATGACAGTGCATTTGATCAAGGTGAAGAGGTTCGATATTGTAACTGGATCAGACATTTAAAAGAAACAATCAAAAAACTGAATTTTACGATTTCAATTTACGGACCAAGACTGCATTTGGATAAACAGGGAAAGAATCTTCGCACTTTATTGAAAAATCATCCGGCAATTGATGCGATTACACTTTCTTGTGCTCCATATTCGATAGAAAAAATTCAAGAGGAATGGACAGTGTGTCGCAATACAAGTCCTGATTATTTGGCATCTCAATATCAAATCAGTCAAGCTGTTGCGCAAGAATATGGATATTTCGAAGTGTATGTTACGAAATGGCAAGATACTATATTTTCTCAAACAATCTTAAACGACGTTGCTTTCCGAGCAGCAAGAACATGCCAATTATTGCTTAATTCTTATCAAAAAGTTCCGTCACTACCGACTCCTATCTTACTGGATTCTTTGGCTTCAGATAACGATTCTCTTTTCTCCGGGCAAGAAGGAATGGTCTGTCGAAGACAGATTCCAAAACCGATTTGTTGGTTGTATTCTTTCTGGAAGCATACAGATCGATATTTACTATACTATGATAACCATCTTTTGATCACTTATGATAATGAAAAATATCTACAGATTATTTGTCATAATGTAAAAGAACTTTCTTGGGAAAACTTTATGAAATCTGTTGTTGATCACAATAAAGTTATAGCAGATTATTTTATCGATCAGGAAAAGCTTCATGTAAAAATTTCTTTAAAAGGAAATTTTCATGGGCGTTATATCATGAAGACACGAATTATCAATGAAGAAGTAGGAAATCCATATGTAGCATGGACAAAAATGAAGGTTCCGGATTCATTTCTTGGAAAAAGTGAATTGCAGTATTTGCAAGGTATAGCTCAGCCGGGAATAGAAAGTCAGATCTTGGAAACAAAAGAAGGAATTCTTTTTTTAGATTTTTTAATGAATTGGAATGAAATCCGTCATATTCACCTTATTACGTATTACGAGTAAAAAAGAAGGTTTATTTTTTGATTTTAAATAAACCTTCTTTTCTTTGTTTTGAATTTCGGTAAAAAATAAAGATTTTATTTTATAGAAAATGGTGGCGATAAAGATAGAAAAAAAATAGATAATGTAGCTGTAGAAAGCGGAGGAAGATCAGATGAATCAAAATAATATCGCAAAACAAATTATTGAAGTTATTGGGGGAAAAGATAATATCAAATCATGTACTCATTGTGTTACTCGTTTACGCTTTGTATTAAATGATGATGGGAAATTCGATTTAGCAAAAGCCGAAAAAATTTCCGGAGTACTGGGTGTCGTCCAAGCAAGCGGACAATACCAATTTGTATTGGGACCCAAAGTAGAAGATGTATATAAAGAAGTACATAAAATCCTTCCTAAAAGAGATGAAGCGACAGAACCGGAGCAAAAAAAGCCGTTCTCTGTTAAAAATCTTTTTTCACAGGCGTTGGATACATTGATTGCATGTTTCATACCTTCTATTTCTGTGATTGCCGGATCAGGAATGATCAAAGTATTGGTCGTATTATTAAGTACAATGGGATTAATTAGTGCGGACTCTACAACATTTGTGATCCTGAATGGAATTGGAGATGCTGTATTTGTGTTTTTGCCTTTCTTTGTAGCCGTAAATGCCGCACGAAAAATGGAAACAGACATGTATCTTGCTTTGGTTCTGGCAGCAATATTGTTTTATCCAAATATTCAAGCGCTCGCACAGCTTGAAACAGCGCCAACTTTTTTTGGTATCGGAGTACAAATCCTTGATTACAGTTCACAAGCGATTCCAATGATTTTTGGAGTTTGGCTGTTAAAATATGCCGATAAGTTTGCAGATCGTCTTAGTCCGACTATTGTAAAAGTATTTCTTCGACCTATGATCGCTTTATTGATTACAGCACCGATTTTACTTTTTGTAATCGGACCTGCTTCACTGGTTCTAGGTGATTTATTTGCTAAATTCTGCGCAATCATGAATGATTGGGGCTGGCTTGCAGTCGGACTCAACGCCGCATTGTTCCCGCTTATGGTATTGACAGGAACGCATAATGCAACAATTCCGCTTTTAGTACAAATGTTTGCGACTCAAGGCTTTGATGCAATCTTTTTAGTAGGCGGACTTGCAGCCAACTTTTCTCAAGCCGGAGCCGCTGCAGCTGTTGCGATAAAGTCAAAAAATAAAGAATTGAAGTCCAATGCCGGATCAGCTGCCCTTTCGGCAACTTTGGGAATCACAGAACCGGCAATGTACGGCGTAAATTTGCCATTAAAAAAACCATTCATATCCATGTTGCTTGGAGCATTCGTATCTGGGTGTCTGATGGGATGTGCAAAACTTTCTATTCCGACTTTTGTTACTCCGAGTATTTTGACAGCCTCGATTTTCTTTAGCACAAACACAAATATTGTTCTTGGAGTGATTGCTATTCTTTCCTCGCTTGTAATTCCGTTTGTATTTACATGGATTTTAGGTTTTAAAGATTGGAATCAGGAAATCGATAAAGAGGTAGTAGCTCCAATTAATGGAAAAATCATTCCTTTAGAACAAATGAATGATGAAACTTTTTCAAAAAAGCTTATCGGCGATGGTTATGCGATTATTCCGGCAAACGGAAAAGTAGTAAGTCCTGTAAATGGCGTTATTACAACTTTATTTCCTACAAAACATGCCATTGGAATTACAAGCGATGATGGAACAGAAGTATTGATCCATATAGGAATCGATACAGTGAAGACGAATGGAGAAGGTTTTCATTCTCAAGTTCAACAAGGTGATCATGTGAATAAAAATCAGGAACTCGTTGTATTTGACAAACAGAAGTTAGAAAAAGAAGGATATGATCTCACAACAGCCGTTGTCTATACAAATGGCAAAAAAACAAAAATTGAATACAATGTTCAGGCAAACGCAGGAAAGAAGGTAGGGGTCTATGCATAAAGTAAAAAAGAATTTTTTGTGGGGAGCCGCTTGTGCAGCCAATCAAATCGAAGGTGGCTGGAATGAAGGCGGGAAAGGGATCAGTGTCATGGATACCTTACATACTGATTTGTCTCATGGAATTCGGGCAGAATCAGATACACCGTACGAAGACGAGTTTTATTCCTCTCATAAAGCAATTGATTTTTATCATCATTTCAAAGAAGATATTGAATTATTCGAGAAGTTAGGAATCAATAGTTTACGTCTTTCAATTGCATGGACAAGAATTTATCCGACAGGTTTGGAAGAAACCCCAAATGAAGAAGGACTGCGATTTTATGATCAAGTATTTCATTGCCTCAAAGAAAAGGGAATCGAACCAATCGTTACTATTTCGCATTATGAACCTCCAATGGAACTTGCATTTGAAGGAGGATGGTGCAATCGAAAAATGATTGACTGTTATTTGAAATTTTGTGAAACGATCTTTAATCGATATAAAGGTATTGTCACACATTGGATTACTTTTAATGAAATCAACTGTGCACTGGTTCCTTTTGGAATTAGGACAGCCTTAGGAACAAATCTTAAAATCGATTCACCGGAAAATACGGAAAGCTTGCGCTTCCAAGGATTACACCATCAATTTATTGCCAGTGCATTGGCAGTGAAGCTGGCAAAACAAATAGATCCAGCCAATCAAATAGGATGTATGATTGCTACGATGATCGGATATCCGCTTACTTGCGATCCACGCAACATAATCGCAGCCTTTCAACATGAACAAATGAAAAATTTCTTTTGTCCCGATGTGATGATTCGAGGGAAATATCCTTCTTATATCGAAAAATATCTACAAAAACAAAATATTGAAATTCAAAAAGAAGAAGGGGATGAACAAATTTTAAAGGAAGGTACTGTGGATTTTTGCTCATTTAGTTATTATCAATCCGTTTGTGTCAATGTAACAGAAGAAGCAGAAGCACTCGGAGCAGGTAAAGCTGCCGGAAATTTAATTGCAGGCTTTGGTGTAAAAAATCCATATTTGCAGGAAAGCGAATGGGGATGGCAAATCGATGCGCAAGGATTGCGCTATGTGTTGAATCTCTTTTATGATCGATACCAAGTTCCGTTAATGATCGCAGAGAATGGGTTAGGTGCAAGAGATACAATCGAAAACGGAAAAATCCATGATCCATATCGTATTCATTATTTGCAAGAGCACATTCAGGCAATGTTGGAAGCCGTTGAAGATGGAGTAGATCTCATGGGATATTTTCCATGGAGCGTTATCGATTTGGTTGCACTCTCCACAGGAACCATGTCAAAACGATATGGATTCATTTACGTAGATGTAGACGATGAAGGAAAAGGTACTTTTAAAAGGATCGCTAAAGATTCCTTTTACTGGTATGCGGATGTAATCCGAAATCAAAAAAGGATTCTTGAATAGTTTTTTCAATGAAAAGGCCGAAGATAAAAATCTTTGGTCTCTTTTTGAATATATAAGTGCAAAATGTCGCATCGCATATGAAAAATGTCTGATACAATACCATCATGAAAAAAATATTGATTGTCGAAGATGACGAATACATCGGAAATCTGATCGAAGCTGCCTTGAAAAAAGAGAACTTCCTCGTACAAAGAGCGTATTCCGGAACCGAAGCTTTGCTCGTTCAAAAAACAGAACCTTCAGATCTTGTCCTGCTTGATCTCATGCTTCCAGGAATGAGCGGAGAACAAATTCTTTCTTCCTTGAAAAAGGTCCCGGTCATCGTGATGAGTGCTAAACAGGAAATCGATCATAAAGTGCAGATGCTCAATGAAGGGGCGACCGACTATATCACAAAACCTTTTGATCTCAACGAACTTGTCGCAAGGATCCGAGTCCATTTGCGCAACAGTCCGACCAACGAAACATACCGGACATATGAAAAAATGGTGTTGTGGGAAAACGAAGCACGCTATGAAAACCGAACCGTCCATCTTACCCCGACAGAAAAAATGATCATGGAAATTTTTATGGATGCAAAAGACAAAACCATCAGCAGGACATCGCTTCTTGATCAGCTGGAAACGCAAGGCATTGGTATGAGTCCTCAAACTTTGAAAGTGCACGTTTCCAGACTTCGTTCCAAACTGAAAGAGCTGACAGGAGAAGAAAAGATCGAATCTTTATGGGGGATCGGCTATCGTTTATCGTAACCGAATCTTAACCTTTTCTTTCCGAAAACTGTAACTTTTTAATGATAAATTGAAGTGCAGGAAGGTGATACGATGAATGATGTATTAATATGCGAACACATAACCAAATCTTATGATCAGCCGGTGCTCAAAGACTGCACTATGCATGTACCCGCACAAAGCATTTACGGGCTGATCGGAAAGAACGGTGCAGGAAAAACAACTTTGATCCGGATCGTTTCCGGACTTCAGATGGCCGATTCAGGACATATTGCTCTGTTCGGCAATTCGAAAAACTTGAACACAGAACGCAGACGAATGGGAGCGATTGTGGAAACGCCGGCCATTTATTCGAACATGAGTGCTGCGGAAAACTTAAAAACCCAAGCCATTCTTATGGAAGAAGAGCAGGTTGACATTCCCAAACTTCTCAAGCTTGTCGGGTTGCCCGAAACAGGAAACAAAAAAGCGAAAAACTTCTCTTTAGGCATGAAACAAAGGCTAGGTATCGCCATGGTGCTGGTCGGCAGGCCCGATCTGATCATTTTGGACGAACCGACCAACGGCCTTGATCCGCAAGGGATCATCGAACTGCGCGAACTGATTCTGAAACTCAATTCTCAATATCGGATCACGTTCGTGATTTCCAGTCACATCTTAGCAGAACTCGGAAAACTGGCCACCCATTACGGCTTTTTGAAAGATGGTATAATCGCAAAAGAAATGAGTGCCGAACAGCTTGATGAGCAGACCGAACAATTTATAGAAATCGAAGTGGAACACTACGAATCGCTCATTCGTTATTTGGATCAGCGAAAACTTCGCTATTCCATGGTGGATGAGCATTGCTGGAGGATCTGGACCGACCAGACAAGCGGAGAACTTTCTCTTGATCTGGCAAAGCATAAGATTATGATCAAAAAGATTTCAAATAAAGGGGAAGATCTTGAAAGCTTTTATTTGCGGTTGATGACAGGAGGTATCCAATGAGAGCACTTCTTTTGACAGATATGTACCGTATCAAGAAATCGGGAACGTTTCGAACCACGCTTCTTTTGGTGTTCCTTTTAAATATGGTTCTTTTATGGATACGATATGATCGACACACCACCTTGGATGAAGGATTATGGGCACTGATCGCATTGATCGGATGCGCTCAAAGTATCCTTGTTCCTTCCATCATGGGAAGTGATATCGAAGACGGAACCATTCGAAATAAATTGATAATCGGAAAATCGCGACAGGCCATTTATGCTTCGAATATGATCATCGCCCAAGGCATGATGCTTGTTTTGCTTGCTGTATCGCTCCTAGTTCAGATCGGGATCGGAACTTTTATCCTGGCAAGCCCCGCTTCTTTGGGAAATGTAGTCATGATCGTGCTTGTTGCCAACATAGCTTTGAGTGCCTGGTACGTCATGATTTGCGCATGGTGCTCCAATAAGACAAAAAGCGTCATAATTTGTATGATTTCTTTGATTGTGTTCTTTTTGATTGCGTTTGCGGTGCAAGGAAGACTGAGCGAACCACCCGAAACGATGATCATGGAAAGCGCAACGAACGGGGAATTCGAAAATCGAAAAATTGCCAATGAACGATATGTTACGGGAACACTTCGAATTTGCTATGAGCATTTGATGTCGCTGCTTCCAAGTGGCGCCATGATGCAGCTGGCAATGGGAATGTGGTGTCCTCAATGGATCCTGATCGTTTATGAAATGATCTGGAGCATCGTTTGTGCTGTAATCGGAATGATCGGATTTCAAAAGAAATCCATACGATAAGGAGAAAAAGAAATGGTCGTTTTCATCATCTTGCTGGTATTGGTCGTGATCCGGTTGTTTTGTCTGGAAAGAGCTTTGAAACGATTGAAGAACGAGTGGGAACAATGTGCCGACACAAATACCAACCGTCTGCTTCCGCTCGTTTCCTCGAATCGTTCGATCGTAGAACTGACCGAAGTTCTTAATGCTGCGCTTCGCTCCTTGAAAGAAAAGGAAATCGAGCTCAACGGGCGCACAAAACAAATGGAACGGGAAATGGCTGATCTTGCTCATGATTTCAGAACGCCATTAACGGCTGCGTTGGGATATACGCAGCTTTTTTGGCAGGAAGATTCCTACGATCAAAAGGAAAAAGATGTGCGCCGTATCGAAAACCGGCTTCAAGTTTTAAAAAGTCTGAGCGAAGAATTATTCGAGCAGGCATGGCTGAAAGATCAGGAAAAGGTGCTTGAGTTGACGCAAATTTCGCTTAAAAACATAGTCGAAGAAACAATTTTAGGAATGGCTTCTTTATGGATCGAAAAAGGCATCGATCCGGATCTTTGCTTACTGGAAGGAACCGTTTCGGCCAATCAGCAAGGAATACAGCGTGTGCTTGAAAATCTTCTTTCCAACGCTTTGAAATATACTGAAGGGTCAGTTCGTATCGAAATGCCGGCTTCGAACATCCTAGTCATCGAAAACGAAATCAATGATCCGAAAGTAGAAAAAATTTTATTGAAAGAGCGCTATTCGACCGTGCACTTCGAAAACGATTCTCATGGTTTGGGATTGATGATCGCAAAAGGGTATATGGAAAAAATGAACGGAAGCTTAACATTCGAAATAGAAGAGAATACATTGAAAATGGTATGCCGTTTCGAAAGAGCATATGACGCGACCGCAAAAGTATAAGCAGAATAACAAGCTTTATTGATGATTCCCCGAATTCATTTTATAATTTTAGTCAGGTGGGATTGTGATTCGAAAACTGTAAGAAAATCCGGTTTTTGAGTTTGTTCGGAAAGAAAATCGAAGAATAAACTGAATTCGGACGAGCTGAACAACAATCTTAAATCGCCTGATCGAAAAATTTTTTAAAAAAGAAAGAAGGCAAAACCATGTCAAATGAACCATTATTATATTTGGAAGATGTCGCCGAACAAAGCTTTCGCACCGGAAGAGACAGCGAATTGTTTATTGATCCGCACACATACGATCTTTGGAAAGTTTCAAATCATCCGAAATACCAAAATCCGGATCTTTCAATGGATGAGGCACTTTTGCTCGAAGAAGAACATCGCCTGCAGCGATTGCCCAAGGCAAGAGATCTGAACGAAATGGACATCATGGACGAATACATTGATTATGTTCCGGAGCGTTTACAGAAGTCTTTACTGACCGCTTTGAATCAACCCAATCCGTTTCAGTCATATCGTGCAAAGTTGGAACAAAACGGCTTGCTGGAAGATTATTATCAATTTCGCAACGAACGAGGTGCCGAAATCTTGGAAGAATGGTGCCAAGATCACGATCTCGCGTATCGACATCAAATTTCTTTGCCGGAGCTTGCCGCAGCATACGAAGTGAAAAAACTGGAAAACAGAGATGCCGGACAAGTTTTGCGATTGATGCAGTCCAATCCTCAATGCTTTACGCAAAAACCTTCACTTCGTTTTGTGAAAACAGAAATGGTGCGATTGCCCCAAGAAAGCATGATCGATCAAAAGTATTATCTCGGATATTACGAGCAGGGAAAACTGATCGCAATCCTGGATTTGATCCTTGATTATCCGCAACCGCTTCATGCATATATTCGTAAATTCATGGTTGATGCGAGAAATCAAAACAAAGGAATAGGAAGTCAGATTGTTCATGCTCTTGAAGAAGGATTGGCAAAAGCCGGATTTGCCCATATTGCTTTGGAAGAAAAAGAAAACGATGAAGAATCCGCTCGCTTTTGGAAAAAACTTGGCTATAAACCGACACAAAGCAAAAACGGCATGATCCGATTCGAAAAAGAACAGGAACTTCCTCAGGAAGAATACGTTCCCGAATTCGAAGAAGTGCATGAATGGAATTTTTAAAATTTTTTTGCTGTAAGCGTTGACATTTTGAAAACCCAGAGGTATATTAAGTCCATAAAGACAAGGCTTGTTACTCCACGGAGGCTTACCCTTAAATACAAAATAAAATTTGTGTTTTTCGGTTGGTTTCGTGGAGTTTTTTTATCGGCGCCGAATACCTTGTTTTTATGGAAAAAGAAAATCGGGAAATTGGTGGAATGAATGAAAGTCGTTAAGAATATAAACAATAATGTATCAATCTGCCAAGATTCAATGGGGCGGGAAGTTGTTGCTTTCGGGAAAGGGATCGGTTTTGCGAAACCTCCATATGAATTGGATCTTTCGCAAATACAACGAACTTACTATGATGTCGATCAAACTTATATAGAAATGATCAATACCATTTCGGAAGATATTTTGGAAATTTCTTCAACGATCGTTGATACGGCAGAAAAATATTTAGAACAACCATTTAGTTCCAATACGATATTTACATTGGCCGATCATATTCAATTCAGTATTGAGCGATGCCGTAAGCGAATGAACATTAAGTTGCCTATAGCAAACGACATCGAATATCTTTACGAAAAAGAATATGAAGTCGGAAAGTTCGCATTGAAATTAATTCGGAAAAAATTGCGGATTGCACTTCCTCGTTCCGAAGCTGCATATATTGCTATGCATTTGCTTAATTCGGAAGAAAAACAAAGAAGCAAGGAACGGATGCTTAACGATCAAGTGATCCGCAAAGCAATGAAAATTATTGAAGATATCTTTTCGTTTCAAATTGATCAGGAAGGATTCAACTGCTCAAGGTTCGTTTCTCATATGCACTATTTGTTTAAAAGAGGAAAGAAACAAGATCTGATTCATTCCGGAAACGGGAAAATGTACTCAGCCCTTGTAAAAGAATATCCTAAAACGAATGAATGCGCTGAAAAAATCAGCGATATGATCAAAGCGACCATGGATATCTCATTAACTGATGAAGAAAAAATGTATCTGATATTACATATTAATCGATTGTGTGATCGAGAGGATTGTTATCGTGAATAAACGAGCTTAACCTCACTTTTCAAAAATAGAACAGGATCGTTTTTGAAAAGCGAGGTTTTTAATTTATTTAAAAAGAAAAGGAGAGAGAATTATGGCAAAGAATTATCATGAAATGGCAGAACAAATACTTAATTATATTGGCGGAAAAGAAAATATCGCAAAAACATATCACTGTATGACCAGACTGAGATTTCATTTTAAGGATAAAGGACTGGCAAAAACAGAAGATATTCAAAAAGTGAACGGAGTAGTCGGAACCCAATGGGCGGGCGATCAACTGCAAATCATCATCGGACAGGATGTTGATCACTTGTACAAAGAAGTATGTCAGATTGCCGGGATCTCAGAACAAAAAAGCTTAGATGAAAATTTAGATGATGAAAAGAAAAAATTTAAGATCTCGGATATTTTTGCCGCAATGGCCGCAATCATGCTTCCTGTCGTACCTGCCTTAGCCGGAGGAGGAATGATCAAAGGAATCGTTACCATCCTTACTTCGTATTGCGGAGTGGATGCAGCATCTGTATTGATCCAAGTTATGACTATGGCAGGAGATTGTATGTTTTATTTCTTGCCATTCTTAGTTGCATGGTCAGCCGCAAAATATTTCAAAACAAATATCCCTATGGCGATTGCATTGGCCGGTGTGCTGCTTTATCCGACCATGACAGCCGGCAATACGGCCGGAGCCGAAGCGATGAGCTTGTTCGGACTGCCAATTCCGTTCCCGCGATATTTCGGAAGTACGATCCCTATTTTATTAACTGTTTTTGCAATGAAATATGTATATCGCTTAGTCGATCAAGTCATTCCGAAAGTATTGCGTGTTGTCTTTACACCAATGTTTACCATGCTGATCATGACTCCCCTTGCTCTTTGCGGACTCGGACCGTTGGCAAGCTATATTTCTCAGCTTCTCGTCGTTATCGTAAAATTCTTGTATGATCTTTCTCCGGCTGTTGCGGGAGCAATCGTCGGCGGAACACGATTGTTTGTTGTGATGAGCGGAATGCATCTGTCATTAAGTACGATTTGTATCGAGAATTTGGCAACTTTTGGATATGACTATCTGTTGCCGATGAATACAATGGGAACACTTGCTCTGTTTGGAGCATGTTTAGCTGTATGGATCCGTTCGAAAAACCAGGAAACAAAACAAATCGGTGCATCTACTGCAATATCCGCATTTATAGGAATCACGGAACCCGGCATTTACGGCTGCTTCTTAAAGTTTAAAACAGTTATGATCGGCTGTGTAGCCGGTGGTGCTTTGGGAGGAGCAATTGTCGGAATGTTTGGAGGACATGCATCCGCTTATGTTAATTCCTGCATTCTTTCCTTGCCTGTATTTATGGGAGAAGGATTTTGGGCCGTATGTTTAGGGATGGCTGCTGCAGCCATTGGTGCATTCGTTACAGTCATGTTGTTGGGCGTCAAAGAAGTAGGATCCAAGGACTCGATTGCCAATGAATTGAAAACGGAGCTGGATCAGCCGGCATTAGTAAAATAAATGAAAGAAAGAGGAGAAATGAATTATGTATAAAAATTTAGCACCATTAAAATTTCCGAAAGATTTTTTATGGGGAGGGGCCACAGCGGCCAATCAGGCAGAAGGAGCATGGAATGAAGACGGAAAAGGAATGACGATTGAAGATTGCCTTCCTTTCCGAACAACTGGATATGAAGATTTCACAAAACAATTTGAATTCACTTCGAAAGATCTTGAAGAAGCGCTGAATGCCGATGAAAGTGCGAACTATCCGAAAAGAAGAGGAATTCAGCAATATCATCACTATGAAGAAGATATTTGCTTGATGGCGGAAATGGGATTTAAAACCTATCGTATGTCCATCAGCTGGGCCCGAATTTATACTCATCCTTGGGATGAAAAGCCAAATCAAAAAGGAATCGATTATTATCATCGGGTTTTCAGAGAATGTAAAAAGTACGGAATCGAACCGCTCGTGACTCTTTCTCATTACGATCCGCCACTTGATATTGTGGAAAAGTACAATGGATGGTATGGAAGAGAAGTTGTCGATCTTTTTGAAAAATATGCACGAACATGTTTTGAAGAATTTCAAGGAGAGGTGAAATATTGGCTGACTTTTAATGAAGTGGATGCAATGCTTCGTCATCCGGTCACTTCCGGAGGATTGATTCAAGATCGTTTTGAAGGGAAAAATTTTGATGAAGTGATTTATCAAGCTATGCATCATCAAATGATTGCTTCCGCAAAAGCAGTAAAGATCGGCCATGAAATCGATCCGGAAAATAAGATCGGCTGTATGCTGACAAAGCTGGAGTTTTATCCGTATACGTGTAAACCTGAAGATGTGCTGGCTGCGCAAAAAAGAACACGAAGTATTTATCGTTATGCCGATATTCAAGTATTCGGAGAATATCCAAAATTCTTGTTGAAAGAGATCGAAAAGAAAGGTCTGCATGTTCAAAAAGAAGAAAACGACGATAAGATCTTAAAAGAAGGAACGGTTGATTTTGTTTCTTTCAGTTACTATATGACTTCTTGCGAAGCAGGAAACAAGGATGGGCTTGATCTTGCTCCAGGAAATACAGTCAACGGAGTAAAAAATCCTTATTTGCCAAGTAGCGAATGGGGATGGCAGACTGATGCGGCAGGACTACGCGTATCTTTGATCGAAATGTATGATCGATATAGAAAACCGTTGTTTGTTGCCGAAAACGGTTTAGGAGCACGAGATGTTGTCAGAGAAGACGGAACCATCTACGATCCGTATCGTATGGAGTATCTAAAAGAACATGTATGTGCAATGTCCGATGCAATCAATGAAGATGGTGTTGAATTGTTCGGATATACATGGTGGGGCGCGATTGATATAGTCAGCGAATCGACACGCGAAATGACAAAACGCTACGGATTCATTTATGTGGATGTAGATGATTACGGAAACGGAACGTACCAGAGAAGGAAAAAAGATAGTTTCTACTATTATAAGCAAGTGATCGAATCAAACGGAACCGATATCGATCATACAAAATTTCTAAAAGAAGAGGAATAAGAAAATATAAGATATAAGGAGGATATTATGGGATTTCTAGATCGATTTAAAAAAACGATAAACACACCAATTACGGTTTCGGATTCAAGTGTCATCGCACCGGCGAACGGAAAAATGATCGACATTAAAGAAGTGAGCGATCCTGTCTTTTCATCGGAAATGATGGGAAAATCGACAGCCTTTCGATATGAAGGAGATGAAATCACCCTTTGTTCTCCGGCAAACGGGAAGCTGGGCGTTCTCTTTCCGACAGGCCATGCATTCGGAGTGATGATGAACAACGGGATGGAAATTCTCGTTCATATCGGGATTAATACAGTCGATGCCAACGGAGAAGGATTCAAAGTTTTAAAAAAACAAGGACAGAGCGTAAAGGCAGGGGAGCCTGTAGTAAAAGTGAATCTGAAGCAGCTTGCCAAAAAATACGATATGTCCACAATGCTGATTATCACAAATCCGAATAACCGGACAATCGAATTTAAAAAGCCGAATGAAGTGAAACTCGGGGATTCAATCTTTGCGTGATAAATCATTCTTTTCGATCGGCAGGAATTTTGTATATAGCCCATCATTCTTGAAAAATAGCCCCTTTGTGTATTTGAGTAGCATCCTGATAATTGTTAATGATATAGTGTGTCCATGACAAAGAAAACAAAAACACGAAAATGGACCCGTAACATCGCTTTTTTGATGGTGTGTAGTTTGTTCTTGCTTATGACACCAATTCATGCCAATGAACAAGCAAACGTGATGACCGCAACAGTCATGATCGATCCCGGACACGGAAGCATCGACAGCGGAGCAATTGCGTACAACGGACAATACGAAAAAGACCTCACGCTTGAGTACGCTTTAAAGATCGGTGCGGATATTCAAGCGCTCGATCCGACAATTTCGGTCATCTATACTCGAACAGACGATACGCTTCAATGGGTCAATGAAAACACAACCGAAAACTTTGAATGGGATGATCTGATGGGACGTTCCAATATGGTCAACCAAATCAGCCCCGATTACTTCTTGTGTCTGCATTTTAATTCGGCCGAGGATCCTTCGGCTTTCGGATACGAAGCGTTCGTTCGCCAAGAAGATACGGCAACCCAGCAAGTGTATTCGCTCATGAGCCGGAAATTTGCTGATCTTGGTTATTCATACGATCTTGGCCTGATGAGCACCGCAAACGCCCCTTTGCATATGGTTGATCTGACAAATTCGGCTTCAATGCTTCTTGAACTCGGCTTTTTATCGAACGAGTACGATCTTTCTTTGATCAATGATCCGAATATGAAAGATAATTTATGTATGGCGATCGCGCAATCCTATGTAGAAACAATCCATGCCCGATAAAATAAACATTTCCCTTGACGAATCATTAAGACTTGGAGTTTAATAAAACCAACAAAAGGGAGTAATTGGCGCATAAAGCGTGCAATCGATCGTCATCACGTCCGTAACGGACCGGTCTTTGCTGAAATAATGAGACTTTTGCCATTTGAATGGCAGGAGTCTTTTTTTGTTGGCCTGCCGGGAAGGAGAATTATGGAGTATTTAGGATTATTGCTTGGATTTGTATGCCTGATCAAAGGCGCTGATTTTTTTGTCGACGGAGCAAGTTCGCTCGCCAAAAAGCTGGGGATTCCCGCCGTTCTGGTCGGTTTGACCATCGCAGCCATCGGAACCTCGCTTCCCGAAGCAAGCGTTTCTGTCATTTCCGCTCTTCATCACAATGGCGAAATTGCCATATCCAATGTGGTGGGATCGAATTTGTTCAATACGCTGATGGTCATTGGATGCTGTGCTTTGATCTTTCCGATCCAAGTCGGTTCTGAATTGAAAAATCGCGATATCCCTTTCAATATGATCATTTCCGCTCTGCTGTTTCTATTCGCGATTGGTTGTCGTCAGTTAAACCGGATCAGCGGATCGATATTGTTGATTGGACTTATCGCTTATCTTGTTTTCATCTGCAAATCTACCCCGATCGAAAAAGAATCTCAAAAGGAGGCAATACTTGCTCCTTGGAAGATCTTCGTTTATATTGTTCTCGGACTGATTGCCATCGTATGCGGAGGTCAGCTCGTTGTCAACAATGCAACTACGATCGCAACCGATTTAGGCTGGTCCCAAACTTTGATCGGCGTCACTATTGTGGCCATCGGAACTTCGCTACCCGAACTTGTCACTTCTCTTGTCGCATGCAAAAAAGGAGAAAGCGGATTGGGACTGGGAAACGCCGTCGGATCGAATATCTTCAATATTTTATTCATTTTGGGAATTTCAAGCACAATCATGCCGTATGCAGTCAATATGGAATCTGTCGTTGATTGCTTTCTCGTACTGATTGTATCGATCCTCTTGTTCGGTATTTCCAGAAATTCCGTTATTTCGAAAAAAGAAGGATTGGCATTGATTCTTCTTTATGTCCTTTATTCGATTTACGTCTTTTTAAGATAAAAAAGAAAGAGAGCATTTTCAGCTCTCTTTTCTATTGTTCGATAAATTTTTCATTGACTACGTCGTACACTCCGCCATCCAAGATCCGGATCTCGGGAATCACAGGAAGGGCAAGGAAAGAAAGAGCCTGGAAAGGATCAATGGCTTTCGGAACACCCATTTTCTGCGCTTCTTCTTTTAGATCGGTTAGAAGTTTTGTTACGACAGAAGCGTTTTGTGTACTCATCAATCCTGCAATCGGGCAAGGAATGATGCATTTTACTTCGTGGTCTTTGATTAAAACATACCCACCTTGGAAGTGCTCAAGCGTTTTAGCAGCCAATAAGATATCGTCATCGTTGTCGCCGACAAGAATCATATTGTGCGAATCGTGAGCAATCGTAGAACCGATCGCTCCTCCTTCCAAGTTGAATCCTTTCAGGATCCCGGTCGCAATATTTCCGTTTTTGCCATGACGTTCGACCACAACCACTTTATTGTACGGAGAAGCCGGTTCAAAATAAACATATCCCGGAACTTCTTCTTCAAGTTTTTTGGTTAACAGACTGCCTTCTTCCAATTGAATAATCGTATTTTTATCACGGCGCTTGATTTGAATATCCTCTTTCAGAACTTCCGGAATCATAACCGTATGCATTAAATCTTCATTTGGCTCGAATGCTTTTACATGCTTTAAAGTCGCAATGTGACCGTTTTTATACACTTGATCGATCGATACGGTTTTCGGGTCATTGAGCACGACGAAGTCCGCTTGATACCCGGCCGCAATCGCACCCTTGCGTTTTAATCCGTAAATTTGAGCCGGAAAGAGAGTTGCCATTTTATAGGCAGTACATACATCCAAACCAAGATCGATCGCTTTTCTGATCGCGTAAGAAATATGCCCCTCTTTTAAAATATCATCTAAATGCCGATCATCGGTACAAAAAGCCGTACGATCAAATGGAATATTGTGTTCGAGGAATCCTTTTACGATTGACTCCAAATTTTTTGCTTGGCTGCCTTCGCGAATCAGCACATAAAACCCACAACGCAATTTCGCCAAGGCCTCTTCAAAGGATGAACTTTCGTGATCGGTCAGTACATCCGCAAAACGATAAGCTTCCAATTCTTTTCCTTCAAGGCTTGGTGCATGCCCGTCAATCACGAGATCTTTGCAAAGCTCGAGTTTTGAAATCATTTTGTCTTTTTCGTAAATCACATCTTTGACGCGCATAACTTCGCCAAGACCGAGAACATTCGGATCCTCAATATACGGAATCATTTGTTCGGCACTGAATTCTCCGGCTCCGTTTGTGTCCTCGTCAAAACAAGGAACACTGGAAGGAAGCATCGTATAAATATCAAGAGTGGTATTGCGTCCGGCCGCCAATACGTAATCAAGAGCCTCAGTCCCTTTTATATTGACAAGTTCATGAGGATCGGAAATGATCGTCGTCGTTCCTTGAGCCAGCAAAGCTTTCGAAAGCTCTTCAGGCCCTACAAGCGACGATTCAATATGCATATGTGCATCGATGAATCCCGGAACGACATATTTTCCGGAAAGATCGATTTCCTTTTCTCCTTCATATTGGCCGATTCCGACAATGGTGCCGTATTGTATCGCAATATCTTGTTCGATCCACTCATTGGAAAAAACGTTTAAAATTTTCGCGTTTTTCAACACAAGTTGGGACTTCATTGTCCCTAATGAATATTCAAACATAAAGTCACCTTTCATCCTAACCCATTTATTTTATGGTTTCCCGGAAAACATGTCCAACACTTTTTCATAAAAAGATACACCCTCCGGTAAAAGCTGTTCGTTAAAATCAAAAAGATTGCTGTGAAGAGGAAAGCTCTTGCCGCTGCCGATAAAGAAAAAGGCAGCAGGAACTGTTTTTGCGTAAAAAGCAAAATCTTCCGCAATCAGCACCGGCTTTTCCAATAAACCGATTTCTTTGTTTTCGCTTCGAATCCGATCAATCAAATCGGGATCGTTTACAAGCGGCGGATAATGCTGATCGATATGCCAGTCGATCGATACTTGGTACACTTCCTTGACCGATTCTATTTCTTCTTTGATTTCCTGCATGATTTGATCGAAAACAAAAGGTTCGAAATAACGGATCGTGCCCTGAATCTTGGCATGATCGGAAACGATATTGAAGGCATTTCCGCTTTCAAACGTTCCGAAATGAAGCAAATGAAACGTGTCCTTATCAAACAACATCGCCTCTTTTTTCTTCGTATGACTGACCAGATCCGCACCGGCCAATAAGGCATCTTTTCCTTTTTCAGGCATTGCCGCATGACTCGAAACCCCTTTGATTTCGATTTGTAAGTTGCAAGCGCCGGCCATCATAACTCCGGGACGGGTTATGATTTTTCCGGCCGGCAAATTCGGATAAATATGAAATCCGAACAACGCTTTGATTCGGTAGGGTTCAAACAAGCCGGCTTTGATCAAAAGCTCGGCACCACCCGGATCTTCTTCTCCGGGCTGAAAAATCAGCAGCACATTGTAAGCAAGCTCTTGTCGCCGATCGAGCCGATACGCCAGTCCGAGCAGCATGCTCATATGTCCGTCGTGACCGCAAGCGTGCATATTTCCGTTTTCGCTTCGGAAAGAAAAGGTATTTTGTTCTGCCATCGGCAAGGCGTCCATGTCGCTTCGGAACGCAATCGTTTCTTCTTTGTTTCGGTCAAAATAGGCCACTACGCTATTGGGAATAGGCGAATAAATTTTGCAATGAAGCCCGGCAAGCTGTTTTTTGATGTAACGCATCGTTTTTTCGGTATTTAATCCAAGTTCCGGAATTTGATGAAGGTCACGGCGAAATGTACTTAGCATGATCGTAAATCCTCTTTCTGTTCTCTTATCGGTTTTTATTATACCCCAAAACAAAAAAAATAGAGTATGATAAGTCCATGAATACAGAACAGCTTTTAAATGTCGTGATGAAACTCGGGACCATGCTTATGGAAAGCGGTGCCGAAGTTTATCGCGTTGAAGAAACAATGAATAAAATATGTTTGAGTTTTTCGGAAGTCGAAAGTGTGCAAAGTTACGGAACTTTGACCGGCTTGATGCTTTCGATTACTGTGGACGGAAAAACAGTGACACATATCGGACGAGTTCATGAACGAAGCACAAATGTGGATGTGATCGATAAGATCAATCAGCTTTCGCGAACGTGCTGCCGACAACATCTGACCGTTCCCGAGATTGAAAGTGAGCTGAACCGCATCCGCAAAACAAAACGCTACTCTATGGGAATCACGACTTTGTTCGGAGCAATCGGCGCCTTTGGGTTTGCGATGTTCTTTCATGGAAATATTCAGGAAATGATCGCAACCTTCTTTATCGGAATCGTGATCCGCTGCATGGGCTGGGCGTTAGGCAAATCTCATATTGGGGACTTTTTGACCAATTTGCTTTGCGCAATGGCAGCCGCATGGCTTTCGGTCGTTATCCACCATTATGTCGCAGAAGCCAATATTAATATTATGGTCATTTCAAGCATCATGCTTTTGGTTCCCGGTCTTGCGATCACCAATGCGATTCGCGATACAGTCGCCACCGATTATATTTCCGGTCTTGCCCGCGGAGCAGAAGCGTTTCTTTGCGCTACGGCCATTACGATCGGAGCCGGTGTGATCTTGTATATTTGGAGGTAAGGCCATGGATACTCTTTTTATTGCGTTTATCGGCTCATTTCTTGCCAGTTTGGGCTTTGGCGTCCTCTTTAATATTCAAGATAAGAAAAAACTTTTTTTTGCCGGATTGAACGGAGGAATCGGAGGGTTTGTTTACGAATTATGTCTCGCTCTTCGCTTAACCGATATCGAAGCGAATTTTTTTGCTGCCCTCGTTTTTACTTTAATGGCCGAAATATTGGCGCGAAAAATGAAAACGCCCGTTACTTCGTTTATTGTCTGTGCTTTAATTCCTTTGGTTCCGGGAGGAACAATGTACGATATGATGATCGAAATTATCACAAGCGATCCTTATGAAGCCCTTGCGCTCTTTTTGAGAACTTTGACAATTGCGGGAGTACTCGCTTTAAGTATCCTGATTATCGAAACTTTAACGGCTTTGTTTTATTCATGCTTGAGAAAGGGAAAAGACTATGCAAAAAATCACAAAAGAACAATTCGTTGAACGAACGAAACATTCCGATCCGTTTCCGGTCGGAAATCCTGCACTGCAAGAATATTATGAGTTTTTCAAACGATACGACTTTATCCATGAAGTGCGGGTCCTTGCCACATTAATGAAATTAAACGAGGTGGAATTTGAAGGACAACCGGTTGTTATTTTCGATACCCCTCGTTTGAAACAAGCCTATATAGAAATGGGAGAACAAATTCCCGAAGAATTTGCGCAATTCCTCTTTCACGGGCTTGATGATTCACAAGATTTCGCCTAGTTGGGATGCTTTGTCATCCCTTTTTTATGTCGGGGCATGAAAAAGGAATCAAAAACAGGACAATGCTATCATGATACTGAATATAAAAAAGAAGGAAGTAGAATTCATGAAAACAAGAACGATCCCAAAAGCAACAACATTTCTCTGTGCGACGACGCTCGTGCTGACTTTGAGCAGCCCCGTTTACGCTACGGAATCCGATACCCAACCGACAGCGGAAACACCGGACGTTCCAGCCGATACTTCGGAAACAACGGAAAATCCAACAGAAAAAAACATTCCGGAAACGACTGAAAATCCAGATGATGCTTCCCAAACGGAGCCATCCGATGACGAAAACGCCGCAGAGGATACGACTGATATTGTTGTGCCGGAAGAAGAGGAAACGAACGATTCGGCAAATGATGAGGCAGCTTCGAAAAGTGCGGCTGATAAAGCGTATGCGGCCGGTATTGCGATCGATGCAGCCAATTTTCCCGATCCGGCCTTTCGATTGTATGTAAGCAACCATTTTGATTCAAATGACGATGGCATTTTAAGCAATCAAGAACGAGATGCCGTAACCGATATGCAAATTGTCGATGATCAAACGCTTGTGTCTTTGGAAGGTATCCGCTTTTTCCCGAATCTTCAAACACTGACATGCTATAGCAGGGCACTTGAATCCGTTGATGTGAGCGAGAATACGAAACTTCGCTCTTTAACGATTCACCTAAATATTTCATTGACATCGCTTATTTTAGGAAATCTTCCGGATTTGAAAACTTTAGATTGCATGGGAACGAATTTGACGAGTTTGGATTTGAGTGGAGTTCCAGCGCTTGAAACGCTGGATTGTACATCCACTCCGTTGACAGCGCTTGATGTTTCTGCCAATTCGAACTTGCGCGTGCTTCGATGCGCTAATTCATACATTAGTCAATTGGATGTATCCCATTTGAGCGAACTTGTCGAGTTGCAGGCGTATATAATGCCGATTACCGAACTCGATGTTTCCCATAATCCAAAACTTGAAATGTTGTGGGTGCAGATGACCAAGTTAACAACACTCGATACTTCAAACAATCCCGAATTGAAAGATGTGTTTGTGTTTGATACGCAAGTTCACGAGCTTGATTTTTCGCACAATCCAAAGCTGACTTCGCTTGGAGCAGCAATGTACGGATCCGACCAATCGAATTACTTTTATGTCAATTTGCCGTCATCCGGTCAGACAGGTTATGCCGAACTGCCGGCCCAAAATACATTGTATGTGGACACCGATTCCAAAAAATTTGATGTGACGAAACGATTCCCGAACATCAAGGTGGATCGCATATCGAATTTGAAAGGGGCAAAGCTGGACGGAACGATTTTGAGCGGATACAGCAATGAAACGCCGGTTTCTTACACGTATGATTGCGGGCAAGGGCATAAAATCGATGTGACTGTGCAAATCAATACCGTACAGAAACAGCCAACACTGACGATTGAAAAAAAATTAAACAAAACATATGACGGAAACCCGGTTTCCTTAACAAAAGACGATTTAAACACGGATGGATCGGATGGTGCGCTTACGATTGAGTGGTACCAACAAGAAAAAGACGATCTTGTGAAGTTGGATAGTGCCCCGGTCGATGCCGGATTGTATGTCGTAAAGGTAAAGATGGCAGAAACCGATTCAATGCTTGCCGCTCAGACAAGTCAGCAATTTACGATCACAAAACAAACCAATTACTGGGTTCAGGAGCCTAGCGTCCCGCAACATACATATGATGGGAAAGCGCCGGTTCCGGTGGCGCAGCCAAAATACGGGGATGTGACCATTACGTACAGCACAAGTCAGAACGGTCCTTGGCAAAGCGAACCGTTTGTGAATGCCGGACAGTATTTTATGCGCGCACAAGTGGCAGGATCGAAAAATACAGCAGCGCTTGACACAATCGTTCCGTATCGCATTGATCGTCAAGTCGTATCTGAAGTCGCGACCCCGGAAGTGTACGGAAAAACAGGCCAATCGTTGGCGCAAATTGCCTTGCCGACCGGATGGTCGTGGTACGATCCTTCACAATATCTTCATGCGCAAAATGAGAAGTTTATTGCGATCTTGGCTGTCGATACTCAAAATTATGACTATTCCGGTGTAGAAGGTTTTGCGGAAGATGAGCATGTCATTGTCCGCCAAATTACGATTCATCGAAGCATTTTGCCAAATCGATGGGTACAAGAACCGACAATTGAGGATTGGACATACGGACAAGAAGCTTCGACACCAAAAGCATTGGCAACCTTAGGATCTTATGCGCTGCAGTTTACGTATTATGCGCGCAATGATTTGACCACACCGATCGAGAAGCCGACAGAAGCGGGTCTTTATACGCTTGTCGGGCAAATTCCGGGTACGGCTAACTATACAGGATTAAGCAAACAAGTGGATTTTGAAATCAGAAAGGCCGCAAATTCGTGGAAAACCGAACCGGCCATCAAAGATTGGACGTACGGACAGAAGCCAAGTGTTCCAAGCGGAGAAGCAGCCGAAGGAACCGTTGAGTTTTCGTATGCTTCCGATGAAAACGGTCCGTTTACGGCCGATATGCCGACACAAGCCGGCAGCTATTTCATGAAAGCGTACGTTCCGGCCTCGAAAAATTTCGAAGCACTGGAAAAAATCGTGCCTTTTTCCATTCAAAAACAAGTGGTCGACTCACTGGATACGCCAACTGTATATGCAGTGTCGACTATGCAGCTCAAAGACATTCCGTTGCCGACAGGTTGGGCATGGGAAAATCCCGAAGAGTACGTTTACGATGCCAACCGCCATCACAAGGCATATTATGTCGTTGATTCAGCAAATACCGATTATTCGGGTGTGTCCGGATTTGATCCGCAAACCAATACGGTACAACGCACGATCGCAATTTCGTTGAATGCGGCTGCCAACGAATGGGAAAGTCCGCTGACAATTGCCGACTGGACGTATGGGCAAAAAGCGTCATCGCCAACGGCCAAGGCAAAATACGGCAGCGACACAATCGAATATCATTATTTCAAAGATTCTTCATTGAGCGAGCCGATCGAGAAGCCGACCAATGCAGGAACCTATGTGGTGCAGGCAATCATTCCGGGCACGAAAGACTATGCGGGACTGCAGGCACTGGCAACCTTTACGATCAAGAAGGCCGATAATTCATGGAAACTTTCTTTGATGCAAAACGACTATGTGTACAACGGAAAACCGCCAAAGCCGAATGCGCTTCCGGTATCGGGAACTGTCGAATATACGTATGCTACCGATCCAAACGGTCCGTTTACGTCAACACCGCCTGTGGATGCCGGCGATTATATCGTCAAGGCGTATGTTCCGGCTTCGGACAACTACAATGAACTTGAAGCGACACAACCTTTTACGATTTTGCGTCAAATTGTCGATGAAGTGCCTTCGCCGGTTGTGTATGCCACTTCACAAACAAAGCTGAGCGATCTTGTTTTGGAAAACGGCTGGATGTGGGCCGATCCGGACGGAATCGTAACATCTTCGACCCTTGAGCAAACGATCACCAAGAAGGTGGATTCGAAAAATTACGATTATTCCGATATTGAAGGATACGATCCGAATACAGATACGATTACCCGGACGATTACGATTCAAATGAGTCGTCTTGAAAATGAGTGGGTTCATCCGCTTGAATTGAAAAATTGGACGTACGGACAAACGCCGTCGATTCCCACCGCAATTGCGAAACATGGAATGGTTCGCTACTTGTATACCGATGCGTCCGGAAATCCTCTGGCTTCCAAACCGATTGATGCCGGCAATTATGTCGTTTATGCGTATGTGGTCGGAACGGCCGATTACGCAGGATTGCATGCAAGCCAAGCGTTTACGATCGAAAAGGCCGATAACAACTGGGAAGTCGAACCGGCAATCGAAAATACGGTATATAACGGACAGCCTCCGATCGTGCAAGGGCAGGCGGAAGTCGGAACCGTACAATTTACATATGCAACTTCGAAAAACGGTCCGTTTGTATCGCAGGCACCGGTGGATGCCGGCACATACTATATGAAAGCATCGGTGGAAGAGCAGCCAAACTACAATGCGCTGGAAAGCGAACCGATTCCATTTGAAATCACGCCAAAACCGGCCGATCCAATCGAAACGCCGACTGTTTTCGCAATGTCGGGCTCGATCTTGAAAAATGTGCCGCTTCCGGAAGGATGGAGCTGGGTTGACGACTCGGCCATTGTCCATTCACAAAACGATACGCATGAGATTGTCATGAAAGCGGACGATCCGAACTACGATTATTCGAATGTCGAAGG
>KE159681.1:575477-575976 GCA_000403415.2 Firmicutes bacterium M10-2 | reverse complement strand
TGAGTGCGAACGCAAACGAATGGACAAAACCATTGTCGATCAAAGACTGGACGTACGGACAAACGCCGTCCCAACCGAGCGCACAGGCAAAATACGGTTCCGATCGGATCCAATACGCTTATTTTGACAAAAACGGCAACTGGATCAAAGAGGTTCCGGAAAACGCCGGAGAATACTATGTTTATGCGTACGTGCTCGGTACACCGGACTATGAAGGATTAAAAGGACAAGCCGTATCGTTCGAGATCCGCAAGGCAGAGAACGAATGGACGATTGAACCTTCTGTCAAGGATATTGTGTATGGACAAAGCCTGAATCCGATCGGAGAGGCAAAACACGGTACGGTCAAATTCGAATATGCCGAACAAGGTTCTTCGAATTGGTCAAATGAAGCGCCGACTCAGGCGGGAACATATCAATGGAGAGCCGTTGTCGAAGGGCTGGACAACTACAACGATCTGACTGCATCGGGAAGCGTGACCATTGCCAAAAAAGCGAT
>KE159681.1:573448-574437 GCA_000403415.2 Firmicutes bacterium M10-2 | reverse complement strand
TACTTGGATGAAAAGGGAAAGGTTTTGGATCAAGTACCGACTGATGCGGGCAAGTATACGCTTGTTGCGTATGTGCCTTCAACAGCCGATTATACAGGGTTAGCAGACTCGGTATCGTTTGAGATCGGCAAGGCGGAGAATGAATGGACGATTGAGCCTTCTGTCGAGGATATTGTGTACCAAGAAAGCCTGAACCCGATCGGAGAAGCAAAATACGGTACAGTACAATTTACATATGCGGCTTCGAAAAACGGGCCGTTTGTATCACAGGTACCGGTTGATGCGGGAACCTACTATATGAAGGCATTGGTCGAGCCGAGTGCCAATGTGAATGGTTTGGAGTCGGTTGTTTCTTTTACGATCAAGCGCCGATTGGCGACTTTGATCGAAACGCCGACAGCACAAGCGTATGTCGGTGATCGGCTTGCGGACATTTCGTTGCCGACGGGCTGGTCGTGGATGGCTCCGGATGAGATTGTGGGGGCGGATACGGTTCATGCGCTTGCGATGTATCCTGCTTCCGATCCGAATGTGGATTATTCGAATATCGAAGGGTATGATCCTGCCACAAAGACGATTGTTCGTCCGATTGCGCTGACTGTGTTTGCTCGGCAAAACGAGTGGGTTGATTTTCCGGCTATTGCCGACTGGACGTACGGAGAAGAGGGATCGAATCCTACAGGAGAGGCGAAGTTCGGTGCGGTGCAATTTGAATACTACACGGTGGATGGACAACGGCTTTCGGGCCGACCGACAGATGCGGGCACGTATGTGCTGTATGCGTATGTGGATGCGAGTGATGCGTATACGGGCTTAGGCGAGGTGCAGAGTTTTACGATTCATCCGCAAGTTCTAAAGGATATCGCAACACCGACAGCTTTCGGTAAGGTGGGACAGACGCTTTCGGAAATTCCGCTGCCGACAGGATGGTCTTGGAAAAATCCGCAGGAGATCGTTCATTCGCAAAACGATACGCATGAGATTGTCAT
>KE159681.1:523674-573058 GCA_000403415.2 Firmicutes bacterium M10-2 | reverse complement strand
GGACAAACGCCGTCCCAACCGAATGCACAGGCAAAATACGGAGAGATCGAGTATACGTACTTGGATGAAAAGGGAAAGGTTTTGGATCAAGTGCCGACGGAGGCGGGCAAGTATACGCTTGTTGCGTATGTGCCTTCGACAGCCGACTATACAGGGTTAGCAGACTCGGTATCGTTTGAGATCGGCAAGGCAGAGAATGAATGGACGATTGAACCTACTGTCGAGGATATTGTGTACGGACAAAGCCTGAACCCGATCGGGGAGGCAAAATATGGTACGGTACAATTTACATATGCGGCTTCGAAAAACGGGCCGTTTGTATCGCAGGTACCGGTTGATGCGGGAACATATTATATGCGGGCGGTTGTTTTAGGTGACGACAATGTCTTGCCGCTTGAAAGTGATCCGATTCGGTTTGTGATCGAACCTTTGCGGGTGACGAAACAAAACGGAACGTTTAAAAACGGAGAAGTGTTTGTGCGTGGTCATTGGCTGGTGGCGGGTCGCGACTATGATAAACAAGTAGAGCGGATTGGTCGTAAGACGATTTTGCGTTATATTTTCCATGGCAACTATGCGGGTGTCGTAGAGTTTGAAGGAGAGGTGGCGCAGCGGCCGGTTGTTCCGAATGACTCGCTTGCTTCCAACGCGAAACCGATTCATACGGCGGCTTCAACGTCGAGGTCGGCTTGGCTTGGCCTTGGGCTTGGTTCGTTGATTGCGCTGATTACAGCATTCTTCGGAAAAAGAAAAAACGATGATGAAAAATAAGCGGTTTTGAAATGTTGTTTCGAAAGGTCCGGACAAGTTCCGGGCCTTTTTTAAGAGGAAGAATATTTATCTAAGATTGTATGGTTTTGAAAGGCGGGTTGTCAAAACCGCATAGGACGGGTATTATAGGACTACAGTAAAACGGAGGTTTTCGATGAAAGATATTTGGAAATGGATCGCCGGTGTTTTGGGTGTCCTTGTCAGTGGGCTCATCATCTGGTTTTCTTATGAACTGATTACGCTGGGCATGATTCCGAACCGGATCATGGTCATGATTGTGGTGATTGTTGTGCTGCTTGGGCTGATTGCGATTGTGTTGATGCTGCGCAAACAAAGTGTTGTTTCACGTATTTTGGGTGTGGTTCTTGTGCTTGTTTTGGCTATAGGAACAGGATTTGGTACGTATTATTTGCAGGTGACAAACGGGGCTTTGCGTTCATTGACGTCTGTAGACGAAACGCGAAAGGTTTCCAGCGTGTATGTGCTCAATAATCATGTCATTTCAACGCCGGAGCAGTTGGACGGTCGTACGATTGGCTATGTGGATGCGAAAGCCGAAGGGACAAAACGGGTGCTTGAGGAATTGAAGAAGAAAGGGATCGAGATTGTCGGCAAACAATACGAATCGTCAATTCAAATGGTAAACGATTTGAAAGGACAGGCGATTGACGGAATCGTGCTGGATCAGTCGTATTTAGGTACGATTGAGGAAATGGAAGGACAAAAGGACATTCGCGAGGAAATTGTTCCTGTGTTTGATGTGGAGTATACAATTGAGAAAACGGATTCAGCGGCTGGTGTCGATACGGCACAGGAACCGTTTAACGTGCTCATTAGCGGGATCGATACGTACGGATCGATTGAGGATGTTTCGCGCAGCGATGTGAATCTGATTGCTTCGGTTAATCCGCAGACGCATCAAATTCTTGTGATTTCCATTCCGCGCGACTTTTATGTGGAAACGGCGTGTGATGCTTCGGCAGGATGTGCTCAAGGCCAAATGGATAAGCTGACTCATACGGGTCTGCATGGGATCGAAACAACGGAAATGACGCTTGAAAAGTTGTTTGGGATTGAAATCAACTACAACGTGCGTGTCAATTTCTCGAGTCTTGTGACGATTATCGATGAGCTTGGCGGCGTAGATGTAGACAATGTGGATGATTTTACATCATTGCATGGAAATTATCATTTTGCACCTGGTAAAGTGCATTTAAACGGAGAGAAAGCACTGGGCTTTGTTCGGGAACGCTATTCCTTTACGGAAGGGGATCGTGAGCGCGGGCGCAACCAGATGCGTGTGCTGACCGCGATTATCGAGAAAATTACCTCACCGGCCATCTTGTCCAATTATTCAGGAATCATGAAATCGATTTCAAAATCGTTCCAAACCAATATGTCGACAAAGGAAATTGCCGCACTTGTAAGTTCGCAGCTTTCAAGCGATGCATCATGGACAGTTTATAATTATTCGGTGAATGGAACGGGAGGAACGGATTTCGCGTATGAACTGCAAGACAATGCGTATGTCATGTATCCAAACGAAATGACGATTTCCAATGCGAAAGCAGATATCGATTCGATTTTCCATGGAGAAACACCACCGTATGTCAATCATTGATGAAAAAGGTCTTTAGGGGCCTTTTTTGTTTTTTACAATGGAAATTTTGGATTTTCGACCTCCTTCGATAAAGTTGGATTTATAGGGACACACTTCTTTTTATTCAATCAGCATTTATATTATGAAAAGCGCAGAGAGGAATTGACATCGTTTTACTGTAATCGGTACAATTAATAATAACGAGTCTTATATAATATGAAAGGGTTTTGATGTAGATTAGTTAGATCTTCAACACAGTGAGGGATGAGATTAATGAAGCAGATAAAATTTAATAGGGAACTTTATTCAAAAACGGCTTTAATTAAGGCGGCTTATAATTTTACGGACCGGGCCTATGTTCATCTGGATGCCGATGAACACGATTACTATGTATTTATTCAGCCGAAAGACAATGACAGCGAAATATCCGATAAAGAGTTTGAAAATGAAATTCTGGCACAAAGCGTTCGTCACGAAATTTATTTACAAACAAAAAATATCCGGGTAAGGATTATGATATGATTATCGACTACATTGGGGTTCGTGACAATATGCGTAAAGCCATGAAGGTTTACGGTGGTGATACATTAGTTGCGCTTAAATCGGATAACGTTGAACAAGCTATCTCTGTATTCAAAGAAGAACTTGAAATCCTTAAAACACTGTTCATAGATTATGACTTAGCACCATTCCTTAATCCAGAATGGAATCCTGTTGAAAGATATAAATTGCTTTCTAAAGCAGCTGAATATGTCTTTGCATCAACACAGGCATTGCAGACAGAAGCAAATGGAAAGACTAATCAGGTCTCGTTTAAGACATATTTCTTAAAGACCGTTAAGAGAATGAGAAGTGCTTTTGATATTTGCCAACCTTCCGGAAATCTTGGCGAAGAAGAGTCTGTACTTGCACAGTGCTTTATGGCTATAGCAAGTTTCGTTCGTAAAATGAGTGGAACAAGTGATGTTGATACCGATACTATGAATCGTGCAGTGTCAAAGAGGGTTGAAGAAGTATTGAAATACAATCAGGTAGAAATCATTCTTGAAAGTGGCGAGGAAGAAGATATGTTCTTTCCTAAATGCTTTGAAAAGTTATCGGATGTAAAAATGCCAGTCACAAAGTTGGAGTTACTTATCAAAATGCTCTGTAAGCAGATAAAGGAATATGGCAAGGTCAATCAGTTAACAGCAAAGACTTCCAAGAGATGCTTGAGAAGACTATTGCTGAATACCATGAAAGACGTAAGGCACCTTACAGCTGAAGAAGCCGGAGCAACAAAAGAATCGATCTCAGAAGATATCATTAAGGCTGTAACTGAACAAGCTTTAGCAATACTTCGCCAGATGAACGAAAATCGTGAGAGCTTCCGTAAAATAGGATTAATCTTTGAAGAAAATGCATTCTATGATATTTTGATTGCTCTCCATGACCAGTATAATTTTGAATACGGCACAGACAAAGAAATTGATGGTGTTGTGGTAAATGATAAGTGTAAGTCGCTTGCTAAAAAGGTTAAGAAAACCATAGATACCAAGTCTTCATTTGCTGACTGGCTTAATAATCAGAATGTGCGTAACCAGTTAAAACTAGATATCAAGATTTGTTTGATTAAGAACGGTTATTCGCCACAGTACAGTCCTGAAGGGGTTACAAAGGTTATGAAGCAGGTGGAAAACTTTGAAGGATATTCTGAAACAACTCCAGAAAGTAAAGTTGTTCTTTTTACTTATTCTGCTCCTATACAAAGACCTATGATAGTTGCAGAGGATGCTGCTCTTTATAGTAAAAAACGATTAAGTGAGGTGTTTAAATGTCAATAGACAAAATAAAAAGTATATTTGAAAAAGTAGCAACCTGCGAAGCTTGCTCGTTACAACTTTTGCAAATTAAGAATTCAAAGAGAAATGGAACTACATATTGTGGGCGAGAAATTACATTATCTCCAGAAGGTACTCTTACGAATTTTTTGTCTGAGATTTCTGACAGATATTGCTCTCAAGAAAAAGGATTAGAAAAAATGTTTGAGAGCGTAACTGATTATGACGGATCTACTGTGGATAAAACGATTTATAAATTGACTACCGACAATGAGTTGATTTCAACAGAATGTTCAGCATTAATTAAAGCAATTGGAAATCCTGATTCTGAGGTTGACCCTCTTGAATTTTCTGCACGAGCATATATTCTTAAAGGCGTGATTCCTATCGATGGAGAAGAATTATCAGTAAAACTGATTTCCATGCAAAATCCTGTTACATCATTAAAACACAAGTTTTTGCGTTCTAATGGAACATTTACAGAAATTTCTGATAAGGTCATCTCCCTGAGACCAGCCATTGATGTTGTAATTGTTGATGAAATTGTTTATATGCTCACACTTGCCGGAGAGAATTTATTTAATATGGAGAGAGCTTATAAGGCTGTTTGCAAAAAACAAATCACTAATATCACAAATTCAAACATAATTAATGATGCTGAAGCGTTTAGCGGTGTTGCAAGTTGTAGACACAATCCGAGAAAATTTATTTCATTTAACGAATCACGTTTGCAAAAGCTGAAGAATGTAGATAGTAGAAAGAAAATGAGCAAGAAATTTAATATTCCTCTGGATGGGGATAAATTTGATATGAGCCAGCCGGGAGCAGCTGATAAGCTTATTAAGCTATTATGTGACAGGGGTATGGTTGACCCATTTGATGACAATCCTATGGAAGTATCAAGCTCAAAAAAATGGGAATAAGGAGGCTGATAAATGTCTAAACTTGTGTCAAGTTGCCTTTACTTCACCTCATTTTTACCGTTGTGGATTTCAATTCTTTTCATTGATATTAAAAGCCGCTTTGAGAGTCCTGAAAATCTATGGACAGAGAGAATAAGTATTTGCGTTATTTCCTTAGCAAGTATTATTTCCTTCATAGTATTGCAATCTGCATTTGCTCATAATTCAAAGGAAGGAAGCACAAAGCTTATGGTAAAGGATGTTGCAGATGATAAAACAATATCATCTGAATATTTATTATCATACATACTTCCTTTGTTTGCTTTTGATTTTACAAAATGGGATCAGGTAGTGTTATTTCTCATCTTTTTTGTAATGCTAGGCTTTTTATGTATTAGCCATAACCACTTTAGTGCCAATATATGTTTGGAAATACTAAATTACAAGATGTTTACTTGTGAACTTGAGGATGAAGATAAAAATGTTATTCAATGGAAAATAATTAGTCATAGAACGCTGACCACCCATAAGGGAGAATACATATATCTAAAATCGCTGAATAATGAAATCAAACTAGATATAAATGAAAAAAAACAATAGCCTCAACTACCATTTCGGTACTTGGGAATAAGAAAACGACCGCACAGGAGCATTTCTACTCTTGTGTGGTTGTTATTTCAAGATGTCACTCAAAAATTAGTTTTTCCGACAATTCCTAGGAGAAATCCTCTTTAGGGACCTTTTTGTTTTAGAAAGAAAAAGGGTGGAATAGCTATCGCAGGAATTCATACTCTAAACCTTTAAAAGTTACATCTGAGTTGAATACATAAATGTTGATACTGACTTTGTTCCAGGAAAAACCCCAATAATCAGTATATACTTATATGCTATCTTTATTATAGAACTTAAAAACATATCAGTATTCTATTATTTTTTCAAGTGATACGCATAACAAACGAAAGAAATTCTTATGATTTTAGATTTTTATGTTGTGGATTATTTCAAGTATGATATTATTTAAAAAGCTTTGTGTATTTTACACCTCCTATATTTATCATACTTGATAGAAATTTAGGAGAAGCTGAACGGGCACTAAGCTAGATACTAGAAAAATATTTTATTGTTCATATTGTTTAGATTTATGGCTTGAACGATAAGAGATTCATCAAGACTATGAGGAAGTATGATACTGGTCGCATGGTTAATGATTAGATTGGCATCCTGACTGATACATACGAGCAAGCTCGATTGAGCGTTGATATGAATGAAATTGAGATGTACAGATACTAACATACCATAAACGAAAGTGATTTCGGTAAGCAAATAATTATATGGCTTGATCAAGGACTAAAAAGTGCTTCTAAAAATTTATGGCAAGTAGTATGGGGTGATCGAACTGAGAGGTGCATACCTAGGTACTAGGGTAGCACAAGTGTAGAGGGCTACAAGATAGTATTGCATTTAATCTGAGCGAAAAGGATCAGAAGTAGGTGTGGGACTAAAAGATATTTTTAAATTTTTGGATATAGGGGGTAGGAAGAATGCGACGTAAAAATGAAGTGCAACACGTATTTCTGATAGGAGCTAAGAGCTTAGGCGCATATGGTGGATATGAAACTTTTGTTTATAAGCTTACAGAGTACCACCAGGATAAGAAAAATATAAAATATCATGTGGCGTGTAAAGCTAACGGGGACGGCTGTATGGACGAAACAAAAGTGGAGGGTGTGACTCGCATCAATGATCATGAGTTCGAATTCCATAATGCACATTGTTTTAAAATAGATATTCCTCAGATTGGACCTGCACAGGCGATTTATTATGATGTGGCGGCATTAAATACTTGCTGCAAGTATATAAAGGAACATCAGATTAAGCGTCCAATCATCTATATTATGGCTTGTCGAATTGGACCTTTTGCGGGTCATTTTTATAAAGAAATCCATAAGTTGGGAGGCACTGTGTACCTAAATCCAGATGGACACGAATGGATGCGGGCTAAGTGGTCTGCTCCGATTCGTAAATATTGGAAGATTTCTGAGCAGATGATGGTCAAGTATTGCGATCTTGCTGTCTGTGATTCTGTGAACATCGAGAAGTATATCCATAAGTGCTATGACGGTAAGGGCATTAAAGGGAGAAATCCAAAGACTACGTTTATTGCGTATGGTGCGGACCTAACACTCAGTAAGTTAGCTGATGAGGATGAGAAACTAGTTAACTGGTATAAAGAAAAAGGATTAAAGAAAAAGAACTATTACCTTGTCGTTGGTCGATTTGTACCAGAGAATTCTTTTGAAGTCATGATTCGGGAATTTATGAAAAGTAAAAGCAAGAAAGATTTTGCTATTATCACAAATGTGAACGATAAATTCTTGAATGAGTTAGAAGAAAAACTTCATTTCAAGAGTGATAAAAGAATCAAATTTGTTGGTACAGTCTATAATCAGGAATTACTGAAGAAGATTCGAGAAAATGCTTATGCATATTTCCATGGTCATACCGTTGGAGGTACTAACCCATCACTGATTGAGGCTCTTGGCAGTACAGATCTAAATATGTTGGTTGATGTTGGCTTTAACAAAGAAGTAGCAGAAGACTGTGCATTATATTGGAGCCGAAAACCGGATAGCCTGGCAAAACTCATTGATAAGGCTGATCAGATGAGCCTGGATGAAATCGTAGAGATGGGGCAGAGAGCTAAGAAGCGTGTAGCAGAAGAATATACATGGGATAAGATTTGTAGACAGTATGAAGATGTGTTTACGGAAGTAAACGTGGCAAGAATATGAAAATTTCAAAGTATTATAGAACGCTTTTAAGAACAATACTAGATGTGAACTTGTTCTCTGGACTTGAAAAATGGCAATTTTTATGGATATGAAGTTGAGGGGGACTAATCCTAGTTTATCATAATCCTTGGAGATATGATGAAATCTTTTATGATGGATTAGTTTTAATGAATGGAAGGTATTGCATTTTGTTGGATAAAAGATAAAGGGTGGTTTTTTCGTTTAATTACGCAATGGGAGAAATTAGATAGAGTAGATGGAAAAGAAGAATTCGGTAGAAAAACGAAAGGAGAATAGAAATGTTTATACAGGGGGAACTAATCTCAATGAAATATCTAACAAGATGGAAAGATGTTTAAATAAAATATTAAAAATAGAAATGATATTTAGATTTATAGGTTTGAATGATTACTTTATCTTAGTAATTAGATTATTCTGAAAGATAAAAAATGGACCAAAAGCGATGATTTTTGAATACAATAAAGATAAGTGATATCAAAATTTTGAGAGGGGTGACGTAAAGGATCTCCTTAGGAAGGAAAATATGAATCAAAAAATAAGTATTATTGTCCCTGTATATAATGTTCAAAAAGAATTAAATAGATGTGTAAAAAGTTTAATTAATCAATCATATCGAAATATCGAAATAATATTAGTAGATGATGGATCAACTGATGAGAGTTCAAAGATATGCGATGATTGGGTGACACGAGACGATAGAATTGCGGTAATTCATAAACAAAATGGAGGTCTATCGGATGCTCGAAATGTTGGACTGAAAAAAGCAATGGGTGATTATGTTCTTTATATAGATTCCGATGACTATATTGAATTAGATGCATGTGAAAATTTTATAAAGGCGGCACTGGAAGAGGAAGTAGATATTATTGTAGGAAATGCAATTATAGAAAAACCTAACGAATCTACTATCCTAGGCCATTATGCTACTCCATGTGGAACTATATATGATCCTTCTACATTTATTAAGAAAGCGATAAAAGCTGGTGAGTGGTATGCTCCGGCTTGGCTTAATATGTATCGAAGAGAATATCTTTTAGTTAATAATCTATTCTTTAAACAAAATAGATACTTTGAAGATGTACAAATACTTCCTAAAGTTTTTTTGTCGGCAAAAAGAATCGCATGTATAGATAAAGCATTTTACCATTATGTTATTAGAGAGAATTCAATTATGACATCTAGTAGAAATGAGAAAAAAGTATATGATGCAATTCAGAACTTAAGAGAATGGAAGTGTTATTTTGATGATGTACAAGATAAAGAACTTCAAAAATATTTATACGGAATGTTAACAAAAATGTATTTATATGAATGTAGACAATTTAACATCACCCAGTGGGAAATAGAAGGGGTTGATTTTGGTTTTGCATTTAAATATGCGCTGAATTTAAAAGAAAAACTTAAAATTATATTTTTCGAGTTACTCCCTAGAAAGTATGTAGAAGTGAGAAAAAAATGAATACTTTTATGAAAAATAGAGAATTAAATAATCTTTCGATTAGTAAAAAAGTTTATATTTTTGATTTTTGCTTATTTTGGCTATCTATTCTGTATTTTGTTTCTAATGTTGAATTATTTATGGACAATATAATATTTTTAGAAATACAGAATTTTGTAGAATTGTTTTTTTATTTTTTATTAATATATGTTATTTTTAATAAAAAATATACGGAGAAGCAATTAGCTATAATTATAGTTGTTACATCTTTACTTACTTATGGGATGTATAAAAGTGGAATGTCTGCATTCGTCTTTGCATGGCTTTTAATTGTTGCTTCAAAAGGTGAAAAATATACACGATTGATTAAAGTCCTATATTATAGCTTGTTAATATCATTTGTAATAGGAATAGGATGTTATATTTTTACGATTGATTGGGAATCATTTGTTTTTCAATTAAAAACTGGACTTACTTTAGGCTTTGTACAAAAAAATCAAACGGGTTTGATTTTTGCTTATTTATATTTAATGAAAAAAATATGGAACAATAAAATAGAAAAACCAAGAAAAGAGTTAGTGCATACAATAGTTTATTCTGGAATAACATTTTTAATTACTAGATCAAAAACTGCTTCAGTAGTTATTTTACTGTATCCTATTTTTATGTATATTTATGAATTAGCGACAAAAAAGAAAAATAAATGTATTTTGTTAATTACAAAATTTTTAGTTCCTTTCCTTTTTTTATTTAATTATATTTTGGGAAAAACATTTTTGATTAGTGAATTTTCTCAGTTTGTTGATAAGATTTTAACGAATCGGATATTTTTAAATTGGTTTTTATTATCAAAAAACAGCTTAACTTTATGGGGACAAAACGTTCAATTAAATTATACTGGAATCCATAATCCTATTAGGGATACATGGAATATAACAACCACAGTTGATAATGGATACATTTTTTCGATAGTAGTAATGGGAATTATACCAACTATTCTTTTTGCTATAGGATATATGAAAATAATAGATATCGCTTGGAAAGAAAAAAATCTAAAAACTCTCACTATCGCAGTAATTATAGCATTATATGGAATCACAGAGATAAAGACAATTAATATATTTTTTAATTTTGTATATTTGTATCTCAATTCAAAACGCAAGAAAGATTATATTTATAAAAAAAGAAGGTGAATATATGATACCTAAAAAAATACATTATTGCTGGTTTGGAAGAAATCCACTACCGGAATTGGCTGTTCGCTGTATAGAAAGTTGGAAAAAGTATTGTCCAGATTATGAAATTATTGAATGGAATGAGGATAATTATGATATAAATAAAATTTCCTATGTAAAAGAAGCGTATCAAGCTAGAAAGTGGGCTTTTGTAACAGATTATGTACGCCTTGATGTAGTTAATCAATATGGAGGGATTTATCTTGATACAGATGTGGAATTACTTAAATCATTGGATCCGCTATTGAAATATAAATCTTTTTTTGGAATGGAAGAGGGCAAATTTATTGCGACGGGTTTAGGTTTTGGAGCTGAGAAAGGTACGAAAATTTTGAAAGAAATGCTTAATCAATATAAGGGAAGACATTATTGCATCAAATCGAATATTTATAACTTTATAGGATGCCCTTATTATAATACCATAGCGGCCTTTCAATTTGGATTTAGAATGGATATTGATGAGATTCAATATTTATCAGAATGTTGTATTTTTCCTCCGGAATATTTTGCCCCAATGAATTTTAATGGAGAAATGAATATTACCTCTAATACTTACTCTATACATCATTATGCAGCATCATGGAAAGAAAAGGAAAAAAAAAATAAATTAGGAAAAATTTATGATGACTATCAGAAAAGTGGAATAAGTAATTTTGCTGAATATTTCTTTTTTAAGATTAAACAAAAAATTGAAATAAAAAAAGTTTTAAAAAAATATGAGGAAGAAAAGCAACGATATCAAGGAGGTTAAAATGAAAATCATTCATTATTTTTTAGGATTTCCTCCTTATCGCTCTGGAGGGATGACTCGTTTAGCTTATGATTTAATGATTACTCAAGCCCATCAAGATAATGAGGTTATTGCATTGTGGCCATCGGCAATAAGAAATTATGATAAAAATCCAGAGTTGAAAAAAAGCGATTTTATCAATAGAGTGAAAAACGTTGAAATTATAAATCCGTTACCTGTGCCATTAATGGATGGTATTAAAGATATATATGCCTATACAAAGAATGTAGATAAAGACATATATAGAAATTTTCTTTTAGAAGAAAAACCAGATATTATTCATATCCATACTTTAATGGGGCTACATAGAGAGTTTATCGAAGTGGCAAAAGAATTGAATATCAAAATAGTTTATACTTCTCATGACTTTTTTGGTATTTGCTCTAGGACTATTCTTTTTAAAAATGGGGAAGTATGTCGTAACGATCACTGTTGTAGGGATTGTAATTATTGCAATCAGAACGCTTTATCTTTAAAAGAAATTAAATTTTTACAATCTTCTTTATATCGGAAAATTAAGAATTCTTCTTTAGTAACTAAATTGAGGAAAGTTAATCGTAGCCGAAATGATAAGAAGGAGATTGTATATGAAAAAAAAGAAATTAAATTGAAAAATTATGAATATCTTCGTAATTATTATATCGAAATGTTTCGAAAAATAGATTGTATTCATTTTAATTCTCAATTAACAAAAAAAGTATATTCTAATTATTTTACTTTACCGGATAATCGAGTGATATCTTTATCTCATAAGGATATATTAAATCGAAAGCAAGGAAAAAAAGTAAAAGATAATAAATTCAGATTTCTTTATTTGGGACCTGCTAAAACATACAAAGGGTTTAATTTTCTTATGGATGTGCTTGACGAATTATATAGAGAAATTCCAGGTGATTTTGAACTTCAAATATTTACTCATACCGAATTAAAAAGACCATATTTAAAGAAAATTTGTGAGAGTTATACTAGTGAAGATTTAGAAGAAATATTTAAAAACGGAGATATTCTTATCGCTCCTAGTCAATGGTATGAGACTTTCGGATTTACGGTATTGGAAAGTTTAAGTTACAATACTCCCGTAATTGTAAGTAGTCATGTAGGCGCAAAAGATATTATCGATAATTGCGGATATATTTATGAGGCGAATAATAAGGCGGATTTATTATCAACATTAAAAAGAAGCATTGATAATATTGATGAATTGAATATCAATACAGCAAAAAAATCAATAAAAGATTGGAAGTGTTTTGTAGAAGAAATAAATATTTTGTATAAAGACATTATGAAACGGGATAAAAATGAGTAAATATAAAAATTTATTGAAAAATAATATAGTAAATGCTCTTCTATTATCAACTAGAATAAAAACAGGAGGATCTCAGTGAATAGGTATAAATATTTATTTAAAAATATAGGATTACTAACATTAAGTAATTTCACAACAAAATTTTTAAGTTTTTTTTTGGTTCCACTTTATACCAATTTGCTTACCACTACTCAATATGGTACATATGATTTATTTAATACCACCATTGGAGTATTGCTCCCAATATTAACGTTAAATATTCAAGAAGGAGTAATGCGCTTTGCGCTCGATAAAAATTTTAATCGCAAAGCGATTGTAACCGTTAGTGTAAAGTATTTATTGATTGCAAATTTATTAATTATATTGGGACTTTTTTTGAATTCTTTCTTTAATATAAGTCCAGTAATCAACGAATATGGAATTTTTTTATTTTTGATGTTTTTTGTCCAGTCTTTATCAGGAGTTTTGACGTGTTATATTCGAGGAATTGATAGAATTGCGGATTTATCGGTTTCTAGTATCTTTTCATCACTAATTACTATAATTTTAAATATTTTATTTCTTCTTGCTTTTCGATGGGGGTTATATGGTTATTTTTTAGCTAATATAATTGGGCCATTGGTTCAGTGTTTTTATTTAGTTATACGGGCTGATATAATTCAAAATATTAAGTTTAGAGATAACTATGAAGAAGAAAATGATAAAATGTTGAGATATAGTAAACCTCTAATTGCGAATAGTATTGCTTGGTGGGTAAATAATGCTTCTGATCGATATGTGGTAATTTTCTTTTGCGGATTAGCTCAAAATGGAATATATTCTGTAGCTTCAAAAATACCATCTATCCTTAATATTTTTCAATCAATATTTAATCAAGCATGGACATTATCGGCAGTACAAGATTTTGATAGAGAGGATAAAAATGGCTTTTTTACTAATTCATATAATATTTATAACTTTGGGATGGTCATGATAGCATCTGGACTAATATTCATTGATAAAATTTTGGCTAAGTTTTTATATGCAAAAGAATTTTATATTGCATGGGAATATGTTCCCTTTTTACTCATTTCAATCGTTTTTGGTGCTTTGTCAGGGTATATAGGCGGAATATTTTCAGCGGTAAGGAATTCAAAAATATTTGCGGTTTCAACGATTATTGGGGCTGCAATCAATATTGCGATGAATATTGCATTAGTTCCGTTTATAGGAGCAATGGGAGCCGCTATTGCAACTGCGGTATCTTATTTTGTAGTATGGGCGGTTCGAATGAAACATGTTAAGAAATATATTAGGCTAAGAATAAAATTAAAAAGGGATATTTTAAGCTACTTTATATTAGTAATTCAAGCTATAGTTTTATTATTTATTCTTGATTCATTTATATTATATAGTTCTCAAATGATTTTGATAATACTTCTTATTCTTTTGTATAAAAAAGAGCTGAAATATTGGATAAATAAAGTGTGGAAAATAAAGAAGGTGAGATTGCAATGAAACAAATAATAAAAAAAATATTATATGAGTTAAAAAAAATGATTTTTAATTTTTTTTCTCTCTTGCCATTAAGAAATGACTATGTAATATTTGAAAGTGAAGGTGATTTTTCTGATAATTCATATGCTTTTTTTGAATATTTGATAAATCAGAAAAAAGAGAAATATAGATTTTTTTGGTTTCTAGATGATTTAAATAATGAGTGTCCCTGTTCCTATAAAATAAAAAAAATAAAAAAAAGATATAAATATTTAAATTTTTATTATATATATCTTTTAGCTGTGTCGAAATTTTATATTTA
This sequence comes from Firmicutes bacterium M10-2, assembly GCA_000403415.2. Taxonomy (GTDB): domain Bacteria; phylum Bacillota_I; class Bacilli_A; order Erysipelotrichales; family Erysipelotrichaceae; genus Dubosiella. The sequence goes on along the minus strand of KE159681.1, from coordinate 558,585 downwards.
TGATCATTGTGACTTATACAGAGAAGGAGGCTTTAAAAAAAGGAATCATCAAATACTTTTATACCTTAGTCATGGATTTGGATTCAAAAGTTCCAAAGGAAGTGATTTTTCTATTAATCCTCCTTCCTTCGATAAAATGATTGCTACTGGTGAAATTCCTGCGAAAGGTAATGCGAATTGGTTTCAGGTAGACTTAAATAAAACTGAGATTTTAGGATATCCACGTCTAGATTATTTTTTTAATGAAACAGAAAGTAGGAAAAAGGAAATATTAAAAATTCTAAATATAGATAGTGAAAAATGCAATTTCCTTTGGATGCCTACATTTAGAAAATCTATTAATAAATTTCTTAGCGAAGATTATATTGAAAATGAAACGGGATTACCTTTGTTTGTAACGAAAGCTAAGCTAAATCAATTTAATGAGTATATGAAAGAAAAAAAATCAATGTGCTATCTTAAACTTCATCATTTACAAGCAGAATTACCTATTTTTCAAACGTCTTATTCACATATTCGGATAATCAGAGATGATGAACTCAGGGAGAAGAAAATTCAATTATATGAAATGATTCCATTATTTAATTGTTTAATTAGTGATTATTCTTCGATTACAGTGGATTATCTATTATTGGATAAACCAATTATATATATACTTGATGACTATAAAAAATATAAAGAATCTCGAGGAATCTATCCTGAGAATGCTTTAGATTACATGGTGGGATATCGTATTTTTGAAGAAAAAGAATTGTATCATGCGATAGAAGATATAGTAGAAGAGAAAGATATTTATAGAACAGAGAGAAATGATATATTACCTCTTTTTCACAAATATCGAGATGGTAATTCATCACAAAGAATTTCTGAATATTTAAAATTATAATTAAGGAGGCTGTTTATGAATATTACAATTGTAGGAGCAGGAAATGTTGGCTTAACAATGGCTTCGTATATTTCCTTAAATAAAAAGAATAAAGTAACAGTATATACTTGCAAAAATTTATTTGAAAACAGAGAATTATTTTTAAATGATGTGGAGAACGATGAAACAAAAATTATTAAAGATGTAACCATATCTGATAATCCTGCTAACTCTTTCAAAAAAGCTGATATCATTTTTTGTACTTATCCGGCTTTTTTAAGAAAAAAATTTATTCAAGAAAATGAAAAGTATATTACAAATAAAGCGATATTATGCTTTGTTCCAGGATATGGCGGTGCCGAATATTTTTGCAAAAATTTAATAGATAAAGGAGTAATTATTGCAGGATTTCAAAGAGTGCCTTACGTAGCGCGTTCAGAAAAAAAAGAGCATGAAATCATAGCAAATATTTTATCAAAAAAGAAAAAACTTTATATAGCTGCTATTCCTCAGAAAGATACAAAATATGTAAGTGAGATAGTAGAAAGTCTTTTAAATATTCCAGTAGAACCAGTTCATGAATATTTAGCTATTACTTTAGCCCCATCAAATCCGTTGCTTCATCTAAGTGGGCTTTATAATGTCTTTAAAGATTATAAACCTGGGATGAGTTATCCTAAGCAACTTATGTTTTACGAAGAATGGAATGATGATACATCTAAACTCTTATTTGATTACGATTATGAGCTACAACAGATTTGTGGCAATTTAGGAAATTTTAATCTTAAAGACGTAGTGCCACTACCTATTTATTATGAATCTTCTACCCCAGAGGCAATGACTAAAAAACTAAAAAGTATAGAAGCATTTAAATCAGTAAAAGTTCCTTTGATTCAAACTAAGAAGGGATATATTCCAGATTTTAATTCTCGAATGTTTATTGAAGATTTTCCTTATGGAATTTGCATCATAAAAGATTTTGCTTTAATGGCTAACATCGATACACCAGTTATTGATAACTTATTGCTTTTTTACGAAAAATTAACAGGACACAATTATTTCAATCTTGAAAAAAATACTTATGGGAAAGAGATAGATGATACTGGTGTTCCAGGGAGAAATGGCTTTCAATTCATTGAGCAAATTGAAAAATTTTATAGAGGTGAGTAAAATGTATTATTTAAATCCAAATGTAGAATATCTAAATCGTATTTTTGATCAAAATAGTAGGAAAGAATATTTGAGATTAGATTTGAATGAAAATCCAGGAGGATTGTCTCAAGAATTTATTGAGAAGGTTTTGTCAAAAATCGATGCTCGGGTTATATCAGAATATCCTGAAACCTTGGAGTTTACAGAGATATTAGCTAAATATTTAGGAACAGATATTGAACATATTTGTTTAGTAAATGGATCTTCTGAAGGTATCCGTTATATTATAGAAGCATTTACTTCTATAAACGGAAAGATTTTAGGAGTAACACCTACTTATGCAATGTTTGAAGTTTATTCGAAAATGTATGGTCGAGAATTTATTCCAGTAACTTATACTGACGATTTAAAGATGCCAGTAGAAAGAATTTTAGAAAAAATGACGAAAGAAGTACAACTTCTAATCTTAGTTAATCCGAATAATCCAATGGGAAATGTATATACAGAAGAAGAATTCAAACAAATTTTAAAAAAGGCGAAAGAAAATGAAATCACTATTTTAGTTGATGAAGCTTACCACTATTTTTACTCAGAAACTTTTTTGCAATATGCATTAGAAAATGAACATGTCTTTTTAACACGAACGTTTTCAAAAATGTTTTCTTTAGCTGGAGCAAGATTGGGATATGTTGTTGGATGGCCAGCAGGAGTAAAAATGATTCAAAAACTTTGTACTCCGCATAACGTTAATGCGTTTGCACAGTTGTTTGCACAGTCTATCATTGAAACACCAGGTATGATCGAAGATTTAATTAAAAAACATAAAGATGGTCGAGAATATCTGCAAAAGGAGTTAGAGAAGTATGGATATGAATATGAGGGCGAAACTGGAAATTTTATCTTCATCAAACCTAAAACCAATGCAGATATTTTAGTTCAACGAATGAAAAATGAAAAAGGTATTTTAATTAAGTCATATAATGGAATTGGGAAATTTGGAACTTGTTTACGAGTAACAACTGCAGAGAAACAATACATGAAGCGATTTTTAACAGCTTTATTTGAGCTAGATAATTAATTGAGGAGGAGGAGAGATGAAAAAAGTCATTACATATGGTACTTATGACTTACTTCATTTTGGTCATATTAATTTACTTAAAAGAGCAAAAGAACTTGGAGATTATTTAATTGTAGGAGTTACTGCCGATGATTTTGATAAGGCGCGAGGGAAAATCAACGTTCAACAATCTTTGATGGAAAGAATTGAAGCCGTAAAAGCTACAGGATTAGCGGATGAAATAATAGTAGAAGAATATGAGGGACAAAAAATTGATGATATCCAGAGGTATGATATAGATATTTTTACGGTGGGATCAGATTGGGAAGGAAAATTTGATTATTTAAAGGAATTCTGCAAAGTAGTTTATTTAGAAAGAACAGAAGGTATATCGAGCACTCAAATAAGGGAAAAACAATCTTTTCTTAAACTTGGATTTGTAGGTGATCGTACGATGCTTGAAAAATATGCTAATGAAATTGAATTCGTAAATGGAATACAAATTTCTGGGGCATATTTAAACGAATTTAAGGAACAAGAAAATATGGGAGGGATTGTAAATTATTCTTCATATGAGGAACTTCTAAAATATTGTGATGCAGTGTTAATCGAATCCGCACCACAATATCATGCCGATCAAATAGAAATGGCCTTGAACAACATGAAGCATGTAATATGCGAATCTCCAATCGCATTGAATGGAACGGAAGTTGAAAATTTATACACGATTGCAAAAAAAAATGGCCTTATTTTAATGGAAGCTATTAAAACTGCTTATTCTATTGCATATAATCGTCTTCTTCTCTTAATAAAAAGTGGAAAGATTGGCCAGGTGGTTTCTGTAGATGCAACGTGTACGAGTCGAAAAGAGCTTGACCAATCTCAAAATGATTATACTAAAGTCCCTTGGAATAGTATCTGTGGGTGGGGGCCTACCGCTTTATTGCCGATTTTTCAAATTTATGGAGTAAAACCAAAAAATATTCAAATTACTTCGATGTTTTTGGATGAAGAAAAAAAGTTTGATGCATTTACAAAAATTAATTTTGTTTTTCCTAATGGAACAGCAACGGTTAAAGTGGGAAAAGGTGTGAAATCAGAAGGGGACTTAGTCATAACAGGAACTAAGGGGTATATATATGTACCGGCTCCTTGGTGGAAATTAGATTATTTTGAAATTCGATATGAAAAAATTGAAGATAAAAAACGTTTTTTTTATCAATTGGATGGAGAAGGAATTAGATATGAATTAGTTTCTTTTGTTCAGATGATAAAAGAAACGAAAACAAATGAATATATTCTAGAAAAATATAGTATTGCGATTGCAGATATTATGGAACGATTTTTGCAAAATCGACAAATAATAATTTTGGAGGAATGATGGTAAGAATAAAAAAAAATCGAAACGCAAATATTGAACTATTGAGAATAATTGCGATTCTTCTTATTATGTCTTAGCATCTGATTGAGAGAGGAACGGGAGATTCATCTTATGCAATTTTACAATTACCAATTTCTTGGCGGTTTTTCATTGCTAGTTTGTTTGGAAATTGGGGACAGTTAGGCGTTGTTTTATTTGTGATGATTACTTTATGGTTTATGGTAGATAGAAAAGGGATAAAATTTATTCGATTTATTGAAATTACTCTTCAATCTTGGATAGTTTCAGTTTTATTTTTAGTTTTTTTTATATTATATGATTCAAAAGTAATTTCTAGAGAGATTTTTTGTACAGAATTTTTTACTCCAATTAAACAACAATATTGGTTCGTTTCAGCTTTTTTAGTTTTTTATTTGATGATTCCTTTATTACAAAAAGTAACTAATTCATTAACTCCAGAAACTGCAAAATTTCTTTGGCTTTTGTTTACACCCTTGGTACCGATTTATAATTATTATCAGCAAAATGTAGGTGGATATTTAATGGATTTTATATATATATTCCTATTTATTGCATATTTAAAATCTAATAAAAATAATTGGTTTGAACGCAATAGAAATTATTTTTTTATAGGGATTATAGTAATTATAGGTTTGGAAATGATAGCTAAAATTTATCTTCCTCCAGAACGATTTATTGATATCTATATTAAGATTCGCGGACGGACCTTAATTACGATAATAACAGCAGCGATGATTTTCTATTGCTTTTTAAAAATGGAGGTAAAACAAAAAAAACTTATCTATTGGGGAGGAAAGGCCTCGTTTGGAATTTACTTATTGCATGAAAACGTATTATTTAGACCTTTATGGAGAAAAATTTTTTATGTTGATTCTTGGTATTTCTCTTCAAATGTTTATGTTATATTACATCCAATACTTATTGTTTTTCTTTTTTTGTTTTTAATTCCAATATCTTTATGGATAACAAATTTAGTAAATAAAATAACAATGAAGCTATTTAAAAATATCAGCAAAAAAGTAGATGGCTTATTTAATGCGATATTAAAAAACAATTGATTTATATTTTTTGAGGAATATATTTGTTTCTATTCTTATTTTATGTGATTTCATTATTGAAGAATTTTATCTAAGTTATAAGTACATTTATGTATAGGATATCACAGAAAAAGAATTAAAGAGATCAAGAGAAGGAAAAAATATGAAATCTGTTTCTTGACCAAGAATAAATTGAATTTTACGAGAGTGAATCTTAGATAGCATAAAATATTTTTTGTAAATTCGTTTTTCTATAAATGCAGAAAAAAAGGCATCTCCTTAGTAAAATCAGTTCGACAAAAAACAATTTACGAAAGGAATATACCCATGAACTATTTTACTACATCTTCAATGAAAAACCTATTTTCTAATGACAAGAATCTTCCGGCTTTTGAACAAGCTATAACCAAACTGTTTCGTTCGGAATTAGAGAAATCTCTCAATGAAATACTTGGCTATATGGTTGTTCCAACCGAATCCGCTGAGATATGGAAAGAGTTATTGAAGGATCTAAAACAAGAGGTATCGAACGAATTTCTTACTTTTGCATAGACGGATTGACGGGTATGGAGGATGCGATACTGGATGTGTGTCCAGAATCTAAGAGTCAGCGACAGGAAAGAAGTGGCCAATGAGTTTAAAGAGGTGTATCGATCCAAATCAAAAGAAAAAGTTCTATCTTCTTTAAAAGAATTCATCAATAAATGGAAACACAAACAATTAAAAAGGAATTTCAAAAAGAAAGAATAGTTTCCAACAGAATAGGCCGAAGAAAAATACCTTGTAGTCCAATTTAATCGTTATAACGAGAAAAACATGAATCATGTGCACAGAAGTTTTGGATAAACAACTCGAGAGACTGGTTCAAGGATTAATTTAATTGCCTAAGGATATACTTTCACACAAAATTCTTGACACTATCGTATTGGTGAGGGAATTGTTTTAGGCTTTATAAAAAATATTAAAGGAACAAAAAAAGGATACTTACTTTTGAACAGTATCCCACATACTTGCAAATTATCCAAAATAAATCATAAAATCTCTAACTCTCCTTAAGCTTTTGCTTTCGGAGAGTTTTTTCTTCCTTTACACTCACATAGGGATATTGTGTCTTACAAATCCATTCACACCGGAACATAAAAGCTGGTTTGAAATTTCGATGATTTCTTCCAAAGATATTTTTTTGCCATCTTCCACCCATCTGCGGTACATTTCCACACTTGCGCTTTGTATAAATCCCAATAAGATATTTTGCTTGGCCGGATCCAATGATTGAAGCCAATTGTTTTTTCCCCACGTTGAACTCATCACACTTTTCATCATTTTGTTTCGAATGTAATTATAGCTTCCGCTACAGGTAATCTTTTCATAAGCAAGCCCTTTTTCTGCGGAATAAAGGAAAAATTCCCGATTTATTTTATCAAGCTCTTCCGGTATTCGGTAATCGGCAATTCGTTTCAAGTATTCTCGAGTCAAAATTTCCTGAAGCTCGGCAAGCAGGTCATCAAGGACATTGTAATAGCGGTAAAAAGTTTTCTTGTTGATGCGAGCTCGTTCGCAAAGTTCTTTTACAGTAATTTGATCATAATCCATTTCGCAAATCATTTCCTCAAAAGTTTTTTGAATAGCGTCAATTGTTTTTTGGACACGCAAATCTTCCGATCCGTTTAAGAGCATATTTTTTTTCCTCCGATTTCTGTTATGCAACCATTTTTCAAAAAAAGTAGCATAAGTAACTTTTAAAAAAAAATCGACCATTGTTTTGTTTCTGACAAGATATATAATTCAATCAACAGATATAAGAAACTCGGGTTGCATAAAAATTATCATGAGTTTTTAAAGAAGTCAAGGAGGAATCATATATGAACAAAGTACTCATTGCTTATTTTTCAAGGGCCGGCGAAAACTATTTCGGAGGCACCCTTCGTTCTGTCGAAGTCGGAAATACTGAAATCGCAGTAGAAAAAATAAAAGAACAATTGAATGCAGACGTATTTCAGGTTGAAATGAAAAAAACCTATGCAAAAGAGTATATGACCTGTATCGAAGAGGCGAAAAATGACTTGCAAAACCAAGTAAGGCCGGAACTTGTCCACATTCTCGACAAGATCGAACAGTACGATATTGTAATTCTTGCCTATCCGAATTATTGGGGAACCATGCCAATGGCCATGTTTACATTTCTTGAGAAGTTCGACTTCTTCGGAAAAACAATTCTTCCGCTTTGTACAAACGAAGGCAGCGGCATGGGAAACAGCGAAAAAGAGATCAAAACAGTCTGCCATGGTGCGAAAGTCGCAAAAGGATTATCCATCATCGGAAGTGATGTGGCAAATGCGAAACCGCAAATCGAAAAGTGGTTAAAAATCAACCATTTAATTTAAGGAGTATGACACAATGGAAAAAGTAATTTTAAACAACAAACTGGAATGCCCCGTAATCGGGATCGGAACATTCATGCTTTCGCCCGCAGAAGCACAAAACAGTGTGAGAGAAGCACTCAAAATGGGATATTCCCTTGTAGACACAGCCAATGCGTATGTCAATGAGCGAGCTTGCGGACGAGGCATGAAAGAAAGCGGAATCAGACGTGAAGATATTTTTCTTTCCACAAAACTTTGGCCTAGCGAATACGAAAACGAAAATGCCGTTGATGAAACATTAGAACGTCTGGGCACGAATTATATCGATCTTCTTTATATTCATCAACCTGCCGGAAATTGGCTTGCCGGTTACCGACAGCTTGAAAAAGCATACAAAGAAGGCAAAGTAAAAGCAATCGGAATTTCCAATTTCGAAGGCAAGTATCTTGAAGAACTTCAAACAAAGTGGGAAATCGTACCACAGTTTATACAAGTAGAGGCCCATCCGTATTTTACCCAGTCGCAGCTTCGAAAAATACTTGATCAATATGAAATCCGGCTGATGAGCTGGTATCCACTCGGACATGGAGATAAAGCACTTCTGGAAGAACCCGTATTTATCGAACTTGCGAAAAAATACGGAAAAACCCCCACTCAAATCATTTTGCGGTGGCATACGCAAATGGGTTTTGTCGTGATTCCGGGCAGTAAAAATGTCGAACACATCAAAGACAACCTCGATATTTTGGATTTTAAATTGACCGAAGAAGAAATGGCAGAAATTGCCAAGCTCGATAAAGGAGAACGTTATTATCATCGGACAGACGCGCAACTTGCAAACTTTGCCTCGTGGAAACCACAGTTCGAAACCCGATAAACAACAAGAAAAGAAGGAGAAAATACAAATGGCACAAGGAAAATTAGGATTTGGCTTTATGAGACTTCCCGTTATCGACAAGAAGCAGGAAAACATCGATTTTGAACAGTTGAATGCGATGGTAGACAAATTTATAGAAAATGGCTTCACATATTTTGATACAAGCTATGTTTACCACAACGGAAAAAGCGAAGCAGCATTGAGGAAAAGCGTTGTAGAACGGTATCCCAGAGAACGATTTACGATCGCAACAAAATTCCCGACATTCGCAATTCAGACAGAAGATCAGGTAGAGGAAATCTTTTCGCAGCAACTCGAAAATCTCGGAACCAATTATGTCGATTACTATTTGCTTCACTTGTTGAATACGAAATTTTATAACGGATCCGACAGTCAAGGAGGTATTGTCAAAAAATGCCATTTGTTTGAACATATGCAAAAATGGAAAGAGGAAGGAAAAATCAGACATATCGGCTTTTCATTCCATGATTCGCCGGAAATTCTCGACCAAATATTAGCAGAACATCCGGAAGTTGAATTTGTGCAAATCATCATCAATTATTTTGACTGGGAAAGCTATTTTATCGCTTCGAAAAAATGTTATGAAGTAATCCGAAAACACGGAAAAAAAGTCATCGTGATGGAACCGGTCAAAGGTGGTTTTCTTGCACAAATTCCCGAAACAGCAAAACAGGCACTTTGTTCCGAAAATCCGAAATTCTCACCAGCCGGATGGGCGCTGCGGTTTGCAGGCAGTCTGGATGACGAGATCGCCGTGCTTTCCGGCATGTCTACCCTTGACCAAATGGAAGACAACATAAAAACAATGAAAGACTTTTCCACGCTCGACGAAAAGGAGAAAAACATGCTCCTTCAAATCGCAAAAGAACAAAAAGCGACAGGACCGGAAAAAACCGGAGATTTTACGAAATATGAAAATTTGACTTATCATGGCATCTCGGTAGCAGCCATTTTGGATACATATAATTCCGCAATGGTACAGCCCAATCCGTTATTTTCCGGAGAAATGAATTACCTTGCCAATAAGCTCATGGCCAACGGCATAACAAATATCAAACAGGAATTTCCGAAAGAAACGGTTATCTTTCATGAAAAAAATATGACCGAACAAGTAGAAAAGGCATGGGATTTTCTTGTAAAACACGCATTTGTGATGTAATAAAACGAACAGAGAAAAAAGGGAAACCTTAAAATAAAAGATCTTCTGCAGCGGCAGGAGATCTTTTTATTCGTTGTTATTGGGTGGTAGACCAGTCGAGATTTTTGATCTCTTCGACCAGAAAGGCAAAGCGTTTCCATTCCTCTTTTTTGGTCACAATATAAAAGGTTATTTCCGCTTCCTCATCGATAAAAGGAATGGATTTTCGATTGGATTCTTCCGGCTCTCTTTCTAAAGTGATATTTGTTCGAAAGTTGGGGAGGGCCGACATCTTCGTGAGTTCATTGAAAATCGTGACATCCTCTTGATACAGCAAATGGGAATCGGGAAGCATTTGTTTGCACAATTCGCTCCAGATCCCGATTTTTGTCAGCAGCAGTACACTTTGACCGTTCAGATCCGCAAAAGAAACCGAATCAAGCAAAGCAAGCGGATGTGCAGGAGGAAGAGATAAAAACAGGCGTTCTTTGACAAACGGGCGGCAAATCAGTTCGGATCCGGACTGTTTTTTATTCGTAATGAGCAAATCAATCGAGCCATCTATCAGATGTTCCAAAGCCGAATCCTCGTCTGTGTTCAGTCCGCTTTCAATACGAAGGTTCGGGAACTTTTTGTTCAGCAGGGAAACAGCACCCCAGCATGGTGCCGGCGCGCACGAAAAAACACGCACGATTTTGTTTTTTTCATCAAAACGACGCAGAGATGCAATCATTTCCTCTTTGCGAGCCAACAGCTCGGAAGCCATCTGTACCATCATCTGTCCGTTTTCGTTTAAGGTGATCCGGTTTTTTGTTCGGTCAAACAAAAAAACATGCAAATCCTCTTCAAGACGCTGAATCGATCGAGTCAAAGCCGGTTGTGAAATGTGAAGCTTTTGGGCCGCCTGAGAAACCGTCCGGTACTCGGCAATAGCGACCAGTTGTTCGAGTTGGTTGAATTCCATAAGAGTCTTCCTTTCACTATGCGTTTCTATTATACCATGATTATTAACCGGCATTGTACAAAAACCAGATGCATTTGTATGATAGTGACATAAGGAGAACAATATGGAATGGATCGAACTGGACAATGGATTTAACATTCCGCAACTCGGATACGGAACATTTCAGCTCAAGGCTGGCGAAGTTTATGACAATGTGCGCTGTGCTCTTGAAAACGGCTACCGCATGATCGATACCGCAGCCTCTTATTTCAACGAACAAGAGATTGGCCGAGCCATCCGAGATTCGGGAATTCCCAGAGAAGAGATCGTAATCAGCACAAAAGTCTGGGTACAAGATACCGGCTATGAACAAACAAAAAAGGCATTTGAACGATCACTGGAAAATCTGCAGACCGGCTACATCGACATTTATTTGATCCATCAGCCGTACGGCGATTACTACGGCAGCTGGAAAGCAATGGGAGAGTTGTATCGTGCCGGCCGTATCAAAGCAATCGGCGTCTGCAATTTCTGTACTGAGCGACTCATTGATCTGACATTGAACGCAGAAATTCCCCCAATGATCGATCAGGTCGAACTGCATCCCTTTTTTCAGCAGAAGCGTCTTTATGCCACCCTTCCGAAAACATGTCGTATCGAAGCATGGGGACCACTCAACGAAGGACAACGCAATATTTTTGCCAACCCCGTCCTGAAATATATTGCCGACAGGCATCACAAAACGGTGGCGCAGGTTGTGCTTCGCTGGCTGCTTGAGCAAGGAATTATTGCGATACCACGTTCAGGCAAGTCAGACCATCAAAAAGAAAATATCGATCATTCCGATCCGCTAACCGTACGCATTCTCAATACGGACCACATTCATGAATAGGAGGTTAAAAACATGAAAGACGCTATTCAAACATCAAAAACGATTTGGAACGCAATGCATGAAGAAAATAAAGAGGCGCTCGAAACGTATATTATGCCAAACGCATGGTTTGTGCATATGGGCATTACGGCCGACCGGGACGAAGAAATCGCCATTATTATGAAACGTGGAATTGTATACGACACGATCAATATCGAAAAACAGGAAGTCAATACAGTCGGACCGGTCACATTTGTTTATTCAAAAATGAAATTGACCGCTATTGTCAACGGACAAAGCGTGACCAATCCATTTGTCGTAACGGAAGCATACATCGAAGAAGAAGGAAAACTTCGTCTGGCATCCATGTCGTACACACGAATTAACTATTAACGAAAAGAGGAGAAGAAGATGAAAAAAAGTTTTGACGCAAAACCATGGTTCTTTCCGTTGCCGGTCCTCATTATCGCAACATACGATGAAAACGGAAATGCGAATGCGATGAATGCAGCTTGGGGAGGATTATATGATTCCGATCAAGTCGAATTATGCTTGAGTGCAGGCCACAAGACCACGAAAAATATTCTTGCCCGGAAAGCATTTACGATCAGCTTCGCAACAAAAAAATATCTTGAAGCTTGTGACTATGTCGGGCTCGAATCAGGAAATACAGTACCAAACAAACTGGAAAAAGCCGGATTCACAATGCAAAAAGCGATGTGGTCAACGCACCGATCATTCAGGAACTGCCAATGTGTTTGGAATGTACATTGATCAAACAAACAGAAGAAGGAAATATTATCGGTCAAATCGAAAAGATCAGTGTTGATGAAATGTATATTACAGAAAACAGTATCGATGTGGAAAAAATGGGATTCATCTCATTTGATCCGATTCACAATGTGTATCGCGAACTCGGAGCGGTTGTAGGAAAAGCTTTTGCGGATGGAGTAAAGCTGAAATAAAAAGAAAGGTAAGGAGAACATTTATGGAAACAGTAACATTGAACAATGGCGTAAAAATGCCAAAAGCCGGATTTGGAGTATTCCAAGTCAAAGATGAAGCACAGTGCACACAATCTGTATTGGATGCGATTGACGCAGGCTATCGTTTGATCGATACAGCCCAGTCTTACGGCAATGAAGAAGCGGTTGGAAAAGCAATCGCGCAAACAAGCGTACCAAGAGAAGAATTGTTTATCACAACAAAAGTCTGGATCTCAAACTACAGATATGAAAAGGCGAAACAGTCCGTACTGGATTCACTAAAGAAAATGAATCTTGAGTATTTCGATCTCGTGCTTCTGCACCAGCCGTTCAAAGATTACTATGGCGCATATCGTGCTCTCGAAGACCTTTACAAAGAAGGAAAGATCCGGGCCATCGGTGTGTCGAATTTCTATCCGGACCGTCTGGTGGATTTATGTCTGGATGCACAAATCGTGCCGGCCATCAATCAAATCGAAGTCAATGTGTTCAATCAGCAAATCGAAGCGCAAAAATGGAACGAAAAATACGGCGTACAAGTCGAAGCATGGGCACCATTTGCCGAAGGACGAAACAATATGTTCACCAATCCGGTGCTGCAGGAAATCGGAGATCAATATCATAAAAGCATCGCACAAGTCATCTTACGCTGGCTCGTTCAAAGAAATATCGTCCCTTTAGCAAAATCGGTGAAAAAAGAACGTATGGAGCAAAATATCGATATTTTCGATTTTGAATTATCCGAAGCAGATATGAAAAAAATCGAAGCGCTCGATGAAAAAAAAAGTTCGTTCTTCTCTCACTATGACCCGGCAACAGTGGAAATGATCTGTGGGCTCAAACGATGAAAACGTTGCTGATTAACGGCAGTCCGCATCAGAACGGGTGCACCTTTACGGCTTTGAACCTAGTTGCCGAGGAACTTGAAAAAGCCGGAATCGAAACAGAAATGATCCAGCTTGGAACCAAAGACATTCGCGGATGCATCGGGTGCCGGAAATGCGCTACCCTCGGCCATTGCATTTTCAATGACATTGTCAATGAGGTCGCACCAAAACTCATGGAAGCGGATGGAGTCGTCATTGGATCGCCGGTTTATTTTGCCGGCATGAACGGAACACTCGCATCGTTTCTGACTCGGCTGTTCTATTCCACGGGCGATAAGCGCATGAAGGTCGGAGCAGCAGTCGTCAGCTCCAGACGAGCCGGATCCGTCCAGACCTTCAATGAAATCAACAGTTATTTTACAATCTCGCAAATGCCAATCGCTTCAAGTCGGTACTGGAACGAAGTGCACGGCTATACAAAAGAAGATGTCATGAAAGACGAGGAAGGTGTGCAGACGATGCGCATCCTAGGAAGAAATATGGCGTTTCTTATGAAAGCAATCGGTCTGCAGAAAGAAAGGGAAGGACTTCCTGTATCGGAAGAACCGATCCATACACATTTTATTCGATAGGGAAGTGCAGAGCTTCCCTTTTTTGAAAGGAGCTTTCTTATGATCAATCCCAAAACAACAATACGCGATATCAAAAATATGAAGGAATTTGCCGGTTTCGGAAATTTATTATTTCCTATGCCCGAGTATTCCCGAGATTCGCTGACACTCGATCAAATGGACCGATTGTTGCCGTATCATTCGCACATCCAAACCCGAACAACGATCGAAGTGCTCGAAGCATTGAAAAAAGAGGCCGATCTGGGGAAAACGATCTTCTATCCGATTTATTCAGAAGAGGAAATGAAAAGGGATCCGAAAAAACGGAATGATATACCGCAAAAGCGATTCAGACCGATAAGCGTTTCAAGGCCGCCTGTACGTTGTCTTTGTTCAATTCGGGAATTGTTCGCCGCAATGGATTCCTGGACAGCCAGATCGATACGATTCAAGAACGTCTGCAGCAGGCAAGCGAAGCAAGAACGAAAGAAGCGTAGGGGGGGAAGTCATCCTGACTCCGAACATGTGCGATCTGCCGGCTGCAGAAGCGGACAAAATGACATACGATCTGTATCGTGAAGGTTATTACTATTACGGAAAAGACTATGCGCATAAAGGATCGACATTTAGTTTTACAGAAAGCAGCCTACTTGATTTGATGAGTTTTGATGCCAGAAACAATGCGGACCTAATCAGCATTCCATTATTAATGATTGCAGGAAAAGCGGCCATACATTGTATATGACAGAAGGTGTGTACAGTGCTGCAACCGGAACAAAAGATAAAGAATTGTTCCTTATTCCTCATGCACATCATATCGAAACATACTGGAAGCCCGAATATGTGAAGCAGGCATCCGATAAGATGAATGCATTCTTTGAAGAGAAACTGAAATAATATTTTAATCATGGAGATCTGTAAAAACAGATCTCTTTTCTGATAATGAACAAAAAGAGGACCGGCTGATCCTCTCTTGTTAAAAACTTTATTTAATTGACTTCGCTGTAATGCAAATGCTTCCGTATGTAAAAAACTTATACAAAATATTTTATGAAAGATTCAAAAAAGAAGAATTTAACGATTGCAGCGAAACTCTTTCCCCTAGAAAAGTGTAATGGAAGTGCTCATTTTCCCCTAGAAAAATGTAAAACATCTTTATATAAAGGTAAATTTTATGATTTTTTCCTTCCTGGACAACTCGTATGGAAAAGGCGTATTGTTATAGCATATGAGGAAAGAGAGGGAGAGGGATAGATATGGAGAAAGAAATGGATATGACGCGCGGACCGATCGCATCTCAGCTGCTCCGATTCGCATTTCCGGTGCTGCTTTCGGCCCTTTTGTCGCAAACGTATATTCTTGTCGATACCGTGATCGTTTCTCGCTATCTAGGAGAAAATGCACTGGCCGCGATTACCAACTGTCAAAATCTTGCCTATTTTATCACATCGTTTTTATTTGGGATCGGTATGGGTGTTGCGGTTGTGATTTCGCAGGCGTTCGGAGCGAAAAACTACGAATGGATGCGCCGAGTCGAACATACGGCCATTGCTTTATGTGCGCTTTTCGCTATTGTGATGGCAGGTGTCGGGATCTTTTTAAGCCCCGTTTTGATCGAACTGATGAATACGCCGCTTGAAGTGGTTTCGCTTTCAAGAACATATTTGACCATTTATATCAGTTTGGCGGGCGGACAGCTTCTTTACAATATGGCAGGTCTTGGAATCGAAGAAGCGGTCGGGGATTCGAGAACCCCGCTTTATTTTCTGTTTGCATCCACACTGATCAATATCGGTCTTGATTTGCTGTTGATTGTTGTGATTCCGTGCGGTATTGCCGGAGCCGCAATCGCAACCGTAATTGCACAATGGATCAGCGGAATCGGAATGCTTGTGTTTTTGCGGTATACGTCCGGTGTGCAGAAAATCAAATTCCGACAATGTCGGCTTCATAAAGATGCACTGGTCGAAATTTTCCGAATGGGAATTCCCGGAGCAATCGAATCGAGTGCTGTTTCGCTTGCCAATGCGATCGTACAAGGTTTTGTGAATTCATTTGGTGCAATCACGATGGCTGCAACCGGTGCGTTTGCGTCAATCGAAGGATTTGGCTTTTTGCCAATCAACGCGTTTTGTGCCGCACTTGCAACCTTTACCGGACAAAATGTGGGGGCAGGCAATGAAAAACGGACCCATCAGGGTTGCCGGTTCGCTTTAGTGACCATGGTCGTTATTTCAATGGCTATTGCGGTTGTACTGCGCTTAGGCTGTCCGTTCCTGATGACTTTGTTCACATCGAATCCCGAAACGATTGCGCTAGCACTGCAGAGAGCCGATATTACGTTGTGGTTTTATCCTATCCTTGGCTTGACCCATTGTTTGGCAGCCACACTTCGGGGAGCCGGTCGTCCTGTGATTCCAATGATGGCGTATTTAGGAAGCTGGGGAATTGTGCGTGTACTCATTTTGATGCTTGTGTTGCCGCACTATCATGAATTTGCGATCTTATGCTGGGTGTATCCGATCACCTGGACAATCAGTACGCTGTTTCTTTTTGGATATTATCGGTTTGTGCACTGGTTTCCTGCAGAACCTGATACCGTTTATGAACCCGAGATGGTTTGAAAAGAGTCTTTATAATGGCTCTTTTTTTGTTTGAAGGTTCTACGGCAGATTCTATCGGTCACTCGAAGTGAAACGCTCTTACGCAAATGTGATACGCATCATCGATTAAATAATCGAGCGACTCTTTTCGACCGTTGTCTTTCCATGCGATATACAAATTGTACAACATACCCACATAAGCAATGAGTTGATTGTTCAGGGATGGCTGCTTGTCTGGATTCCAGATTTGCAAGGCAATCGACGTCAGCTCGTTCAAGAAGAGGATTCCGAAACCGCATTCGATCAATCCATCGATAAAATCGCGGTATTGATCAAAATACCGCAAAGCGTGTGCTACATGGGCCCGATCGTAAAAGATTCCGGAATGGTCCTTTCCGTTGGAATGCGTTTGAATATAGTCGTACAAAATATCATGAATATAAGAAGTGAGCACTTCTTCTTTGGACGTGTAATTGCGATAAAACGTGATGCGCGATACGCCAGCTTTGGCTGTCAGTTCCGAAATTGTGATGGAAGAAAACGGCTTTTCTTTGATCAGTTTCAATAAAGCCATGACGATGCATTCTCTGGCAAACAAATTTCGTTTGTTGCGATTTTCCATGATGTTACAAAATGATTCCTTTCTGTTACAGTATGGCACGGTATTGTTGAAAATCAAGGTCATCATTGTTACAATTTGTAACGTTATTGAGCAGAAAAAAAGAAAAGAGGACACCATATGCGATGTGCAGTAGTAACAGATACAAATAGCGGATTTACAAAAAAGGAAGCCGAAGAACACAACGTAGAACTCATTCCTATGCCGGTGATTATCGATGATCAAACACGGTATGAAGGTGTAGATATTGACGAATCGCAATTTTACGAATGGCTGACAGAAGGTAAGAAGATTACCACTTCTCAACCTGCACCCGGTGATGTAATGAAAGTATGGGACGATCTGCTTGCCCAAGGACACGATGCCGTTGTTTATATTCCTATGACATCGGGATTGAGCAATTCATGCCAAACAGCCATGATGCTTGCCGAAGAATACGATGGAAAAGTCGTTGTGGTTGACAATCATAGAATTTCCATTCCTTTGCAGGAATCGGTTTTAAAAGCAAGAAAACTAGCCGATGAAGGAATGGATCCTGCTCTTATTAAAAAGATGTTGGAAGAGGATGGATTGAAATCATCCATTTATATTTCCGTTAATACACTTGAATATTTGAAAAGGGGAGGACGCATCACTCCGGCCGTCGCTTTGATCGGTTCTGTTCTCGGAATCAAACCGATCCTGACCATTCAAGGAGAAAAACTTGATACGTTTTCCAAAGCGCGAAGTATGAAAAAATGCAAGACAATCATGATCGATGCGCTGAAAAAAGATTTTAAAGATCGTTTTTCCGATTACGAATGGAAAGATCTTGGTGTAGGTGCTGCAGGAACCGGATTGTCACCGGAAGAAATCGATACATGGGTTGCCATGCTTCAAAACGAGTTTCCCGAAACGACCGTAAGATATTCACCGCTCTCTCTTAGTATTGGCACACATACAGGTCCGCAAGCAATCGGATGTGCGATTTTCGTAAAATAAAAGAAATTAAATTCATCTTTAAAAGTGCGATGATAAGATCATTGCACTTTTCAGAGTGTTGACAAACTACCTATTTTGAAAAAATTAAATTTCAATAAAATAAAAGTGGGTAAAAAGGTCTAAAAAAAGAGTAATATTAGGTACTTAAATACCTCAAATTGCTCTTTTTTTATTCATTTGTGGGAGAAAAATAAAAAGCTGTGACAAAGCCGATTTGAAAAATCGACTTTGTCAACAGCCTGAAAAGTGCGATGATAAGATCATTGCACTTTTTCCTATCTTTTCAAATCGGGAGAACCGACAACCTGCTGGATAAAACAGAACCCCACCACTTCCGTAGGTGGGGAGAGTTCTCACAAAGTTGTCCGGTCGTTTAGTATAGATTGAAATATTTGGCCGATTTCATTAGCGATTTTCCGATCGTTGATGTATTGATCGGTGTTGAGCATTGTCTTTTCTTTCGAAACATAGATTCCCAGAATTGTTTCGTCTTTGAGGACAACTTTGATTCCGACATACATATAGGGGTGGGAAAAAATGCCGGCAGGAAGTCCGGAACCCGGAAGCAACGCAATAAACGGCGCCTGCTTTCCTCGGTACTTGGCATTTTCGTTTAAGATGGCGAACCGTTTGATATCTTCATAACGGTACACACCAATCGAACCATCTAAGATTTCGAAAGTTTTATTCAATGGATCAAAAATCATGCTGTCGAACAGTATTTTCTCTGATAGGTTATATTCCATATTTTCACCCTTTCTTTGTTTATATTTATTATAGATTTTATAAAAAAGAAATAAAATAGTTTTTTGTAAAATTATAAAAAATGAGATATGGTCATTCTCAATAAAAATAATCGGAAAAATATAGAAAACAGAGCTTTTACAAAGCTTATATTTATCGCCCGGATTTAAAGTAGAAAGGGCCGGGACATCAGATTATCGATAAAACGGGGGATCTTGATTGCTTGTATGTCCATGCAGACTACCAGGGAAAAGGTGTTGCTGTCGCTATCTGCGATAAACTGGAGTAGAAGGCTTCAGGAAGAATTATTACACACGCCTCTATGAAAGCAAGGTACTTTTTTGAAAAAGAGGTTATAAGATTATTTAGGGAGCCGCAAGTGGAACGGCTGGGAATTTATCTCACAAATTTTATTATAGAAAAGGGAAAATACAGTTGAATCTATAGGAGGGACAATATGGATACACCAGAACTTATAACAGAAAGGCTTATTTTAAGAAAATTTGAAGAAAGCGATTTAGAAGCCTTATACAAAATTTATAGTGATACGGAAGTGAATAAGTTTTTACCCTGGTTTCCTTTAAAAACAATAGAGGAAACCAAGGCTTTTTATGAAGAACATCTTGTAAGCAGGTATAATCAGAAATGTGCATATCATTATGCAATTTGTTTAAAAAAAGATAATTATCCTATTGGGTATCTCAATGTTGGGGCAGATGACAGTTATGATTTTGGCTACGGAATCTGCAAAGAATTCTGGCATAAGGGAATTGTTACAGAAGCAGGTAAGGCTGTTATTGAACAATTAAAAAAAGATAATGTTCCATATATTACAGCTACCCATGATGTCAACAATCCGCAGAGCGGGGAAGTGATGAAACGGCTGGGGATGAAATATCAATATTCCTATGAAGAACAATGGCAGCCTAAAGACATTTTGGTGATATTCAGAATGTACCAATTAAACCTTGATGGGAATGATTGCAGGGTTTATAAAGAATATTGGAATAATTCTGCTGTGCATTTTGTGGAAACAGATATATAGTGCCGGGCTGACCATGGTAATAGATTAAAAACTCTGATATTCTTCTGGGTGCAAAAAATAACGAAAGTGCGGCAATTCCAACTAATAAAACGATAGCACCCAAGAAATATTTGTATCAATTTAGACACGCAATATGGTGGGCCGGGGTATATCCATTTCCGGAACAAAACAATTCGTTTATTCGCATGGATACAAAGGAATAATTTACAACACAGCTTTTGCGATTTGCGAAAGCTGTTTTTGTATGAACACGCTCTGAAAAGGTACACCTCTTTTAACGGTAGCGGATAATTGTTATAGACAGCTTTTATTGACGAGAAAACAAAGGGAATATACACTGAAATATATACTCTAGTATACAAAAACGAAAGTAGGATGCGAATATGTTTTGTATGAAAACAGAAAAAGGATATAACATATCAAAAACACCATTTGAATGTAAACGAGAGAACCTCACAATTCGAGGAACAGAATATAGACCGACAGGGATAAATTTGCCAATAGCAATTGTCTGTCATGGCTTTATGGCATTTCAGGATACGGTAAAACAATATGCGGTCGAATTAGCGAAGATGGGATATTTAACCTATACTTTCGATTTTTGCGGAGGCAGTGTCATAAAAGGGAAAAGCGATGGGTCAACCACTGAAATGTCGGTATTAACGGAAGTGAAAGATTTAGAAAGTGTGGTTGATTATGCCATTAGCAGAAAATACGCTGATCAAAAGAATATTGTTGTTATGGGATGCAGCCAAGGAGGCTGTGTTTCCGCTTTGTTCGCAGCCAAGGAAAAATATCATGTAAATAAACTCATCCTCTTTTATCCGGCATTTTGTATTCCGGACGATGCCAGGGAAGGAAAGATGATGTTTGCTAAATTTGATCCGGACAATTTACCGGAAATCATCCGATGCGGTCCTATGAAACTTGGAAAATGTTATGTTGAAGATGTTATAAAAATGGATCCGTTTGAGGAAATCAAAGAATATAAAAAGGATGTTTTGATCGTTCATGGAGCAAAAGATAAAATTGTAAACATCAGCTATTCAGAAAGGGCGTTTGATGTATATAAAAGTAGTGCCCCGAACAGGAATGTCAGATTTGAAATCATAAAAAACGGCAAACATGGTTTTTCCGGGAAAAGCGATAAAATGGCCAAGGAAATATTAAAAGATTTTATGAGTTCGTAACTCATGGCAAACCCGAAAACAAAGAGAAGAGCATAAACCGAATCAATCACCCAAAAGAATAATTGACAACACAGCGTTTGCGATTTGCGAAAGCTGTGTTTGTATGAACACGCCCTAGAACCGTAAGCTGTTAGAGGCATGGTATACTTTTAAGCGTGCCGAACTTTTGAAAAAAATTTCAAGTTTATGAATTGAAAGGAGAAGTATGAAAAAAATCAGTCTGTTTATAGCGATGAGTCTTGACGGGTATATCGCCGATCGCAAAGGCAGTGTGAATTGGCTGACCGGACACGGAAAGGATGACAATCGCATTGACCCGTATTCTGAATTTGCCAAGGGCATTGATACCGTGATCATGGGATGGAATACGTATCATCAAATCGTCACGGAACTTTCACCGGAAACGTGGCCCTATCCGGATTTTACAACCTATGTTGTAACACATAACCAAAAGGCATCTTCCGAGGAAATCCGTTTTGTCAATGAAAGTCCCGTTGCTTTGTTAAAAAGGTTGAGAGAAGAAAACGGAAAAGGAATTTGGATTTGCGGAGGTGCGAACCTGATCCAGCAAATCGTTAAAGAAGATATCATTGATTATTATTATATTACTGTGGTTCCGACCATTTTGGGATCAGGTATCCGGCTTTTTGAAAAAGTTGATCATGAAATCAAGTTGAAGCTGCTCAAAACACAATCGTATAACGGCATGACACATTTAATTTATGTGAAAAGATAAATTCCGGTTGATTTTTGTTTTATCGCTTTTTCAGTATAATAGGAAAGGTGATAAGAAAAAACGAAAGGATTTTATTTATGAATTTATTACTGGGATCCGGCATGTTTTGGAGCGGTTCTATACTCCTATTCATGCTTGTCATGTGGAAAAGGCCAAGAACATTGTGGAGCGGATTCACTTTTGTCTGGATGCTCGTTTTCTCGGCCTTGTTTCTGGGAATGATCGCTTTTCGCTATTCGAGCTGGATTGTTGGACAACGATGGTTGTTTATGCTTTTAGCTCTATGTTTTGTAGTCGTTCTGTTCGGATTGCTCATCTTTCCGTTTTTGATGATCCTGACCTTCTTTGTTCAAGGAATCAAAGTCATTGTGAAAGAAGGATTGCGATGGACGAATTTTTTATCGCTTGCATTCGCAATCGGCCTTCTCATGTATATAGTCGGCTTTCCGCTGTATCTAAGCCATACAAACGACAAAGTTTCGGTTGCGTTTTATGCGGTTGTCAGTTTGGCCGTCGTATATTTGTTAAGTGTCTTGACCATCTTTTGCTTTTCGGCCGTCCTCAACTTGATCCATATTCGAAAGAGGAAAGATCTCGATTATATCATCGTGCTTGGTTCGGGCATCATTCAAGATCGTGTTACACCGCTTCTGGCCTCGCGCATTGAAGAAGGAATTCGGCTTCTGAAGGAAAATCCGAAGGCGATCCTTATTCTTTCGGGAGGACAAGGATGCGGAGAATCGGTACCGGAAAGCGTAGCCATGTACGACTATTGCCTAAAGCAAGGCGTTGATCCGAAACGGATGAAAAAAGAAACGGAATCGAAAAATACCGAGCAAAATCTTGCGTTCTCTTACGATCTGATCAATGATCGAAATGCGAAAATCGCGATCGTTACGACACGGTATCACGTATTTCGGGCCCTTGAACTGGCAAGAAGAGCAAACATTCCATGCATCGGGTACGGATCAAAAACAAAATGGTATTTTACACTCAATGCATTGCTTCGCGAATTTGTCGGCTATCTTTCTTTGACTTGGAAGATTCATCTTTACGTGCTTGGCATTTTGGAAATACCCAATCTGTTGATCCTTTTGATCACATGGACATTCCGATAAAAAAAAGGTTTAGAATACAACTAAACCATCGAGAAGCAGACACAGAATGTTCGATGATCGGAGAGAAATTATGACCGAAAAGAGATAAAAATCGAACGATCCTTTTTGCTTGCTGCAACAAGCGGAAAGGATTTTTTTCTATGTTTCATCTACACTTTTATTTTAATTAAACGTAGATATTTTTCCATGTAAAAAACAGGTATTAGTTTTTACAGATTTGTAACATCCGAAAAAAATATAAAAGGAAATACTGATATTTCTTTTTTATCGGGGTATGATAAAGAGTAAGAAGAGAGAGAATTATTATGAATTTAAACCGAAATGATATCCTAATTATTTCCGAGCTGCTGCAAGCTTCCGGGTATATGTCTGCGAAAAAACTGGGAACGAATTGTCATCTTTCCGGACGACAAATTCGCGAGCAGATCGGTCAATTAAAGACCATTTTAGCGAAAGAAGGCTATGAATTGCATTCCGAGCGCAGCAAAGGGTATGCGTTGCGCCCCATTTATCCCAATACATTGGAACAGCTCGAAGAAGAAATCGAAAAACAAAAGATCGATGAAAACAGAAAAGAAAGAAAACTCAGCAACCGTCACGGTGATATTATTGTGCGGTTAGTCGAAGAAGGCGGGTATTTAAAAGCAAATCAAATTGCCGATGAAATGATGATCAGCCGATCGACTTTTCTGAATAGCTTGAAAAACGTAAAAGAGCAAATTCGAAGATATCGACTTTGCATTCTATCGAAACCGAATTACGGACTGAAAATCGAAGGCAGCGAATACAGTATGCGTAAAATCATGCTCGACACTCTGTTCGGAGCCGGGCAGGAAAGCGAAATGATCTACTATTTGCTGAATCAGCCCGTTTTTTTGAAAACGCCCGAACGAAAAGTAATCGAGATCATCCGCAATCATCATTTAATTATGAGCGATGAATCGTGCTTTGATTTTTTGCTGTATTTATCCATTTCTTTAAGCCGAATGGTGAAAGGATGGTATTTGCAGGAAAACCAGGAACAAACCGTAACGATTCCCGAAAGGTATGAAGAAGCGGGCAATGCCGTTTACGAATACTTGCGCACGCAGTTTCCGATCGAAGAAAATTCGTATGAAAGACGTCAAGTGCTTATGGAACTTGTTTCGAAAAGCACCCTTCTTCCCGAAGACGGAACTGCTTTTGATTATAAAGAAGAGCTGATGGAAACGATTACGAAAAACTTAGAAGAAACATACTGCATCGATTTTTCTTCCAATTTGGAATTTCAAAAAAAACTATCGATCCTTATGGAATCGATCCTATATCATATCGTGTTTTTCACGAAACAAAGAACAGGCCTTTATTATAAGAAGAAAAACAATTTCTTTTTGGAAGATACGTTCGCTCAAGTCGTAGACGATGTATTGCGCGAAAAGCTCGGACATGGTGTCGGGGAAGGCGATCGACTGCGTCTGCAAACGTTTTACCGCATTTATCAAAATATGCAAATGTTAAAGCAGCAGCGGGTCCTCGTGGTCGGTGCTGCCGATCAGGCAAATATGGAACTGATCAGCTACTATATCCGGCATAAACATGCGTATTATGTCAAATCAGTCGTGCATCATCCATTGTATTTGCTGCAGGAAGTACCCGAACAAAATTATGATGTGATCATTTCGATGATCGATCTTCCGGCCGATGTCGATCTCAAAAAGCCAACCATATGTGTCACGCCGATTTTAACAACAACCGATCATGCGAAAATCGCCAACTTTTTTGAACTGATTTCTTATAAACAATCCATCACGTATCGCTTCAACAAGAAGCTTTATTTACAACAGCAAGGGCGTAATTTAAAAGAAAGTCCGACAATCCTTGCGCAGATGTTTGAAGATTACGGCTACTTGATCGATCGGGAAGCCCAAGAACGCTTATATCAATTTTTTGATGAAACATGGATCGATCTGGAAAACGGGTTGTCCGCTTTTCGCTTTCATCTCGATGTTTTTCCATGTGATGTGATTATTCCGATTGTTTTTACAAATGAGGGAAACACTTCAATCGTATTCGCAGTCAGTTATCGTCACAAAAACGCAACAATCTTTCGATGCGTTTGTACATTGCTCGAAACCATGACAAGAAGGCAGTCTGATGCTTTGCTCAACGATCCAAGTCGCCGCCATATTATTCAAACCTTTCAAAAAAGTGCAGAAAGCGGAAAATAAGCGCAAAAATAACGGAATTTTGTCAAAAAAGTGTCTTTATTAATGACATTTGATTAAATCGAAATTGAAAACGCTTACTGTTAGAATGAGGTTGTACATAAGGAATGTAAATCTATAGGTTTTCAAGAAATGTGGAGGGAGAAAAAATGTCAGAAAAGAAATCATTTATGGATCGCATCATGGATAAAATCGATGTCATTGCAGGTCCGATGGCCGCCTTTGGCCAAATTCCGTTTGTACATGCACTCGTCGATGGTATGGTTGCTGCTTTACCGGTTACTATGGTCGGGTCCTTGTTCTTGGTATTGTATTTGCTTTGTTCCGATGGAGGATTGACTGCAACAGCACTCATTCCGTTTATGAAACCATGGGCTGATGATCTGGCTCTTGTGAATACCTTATCCATGAATATCATGGCAATTTATATCGTGGTTGCTTTCGGAGCCGAATATGCCGAAGCAAAAGGATTCAGCAAAACAACCGGTTCTGTCGGTGCATTGTTCGCATTTATCTTATTGAACTACAATTCAGCTGCTCCTTTGGCAAATGTATTGACAGACGGAACTGTTGAACTGACCGGACAATCCGGATTCTCGATTGCTTACTGGGGTGGTGCCGGATTGATCACCGCTATGATTGCAGGAGCAATCTCCATTAACGTAATCAACTTTTGCTACAAGAAAAATATCGTGATCAAATTACCGGATTCGGTTCCTCCGGCGATCGGAGCCAGCTTCTCCGCAATCATCCCTTACTTCTTTATCACGTTGATTTGCTGGGGAATCCGAACCCTTGCCGGAATCAACATTCCGGAACTTGTCGGATCGATGCTGCTTCCGGTATTGGGCGCTGCCGATAACATCGTCGTTTACTCGATTCAGCAATTTTTATCCGCTCTTCTTTGGATGTGCGGACTTCACGGAGACAACATCACGGGCGCAGTAACAAACGTGTTCACCAATCAGTGGATCCTGGATAACAACGCAGCCTTCATGGCCGGTACAGCTGTAGCGGATCTTCCGTACACATGGACTCCGAACATTTGCCGTCTATCGCAATGGGTATCAAGCTGCTGGCCAATCTTGGTTTACATGATCATGTCAAGTAAAAAACTGCCATACATGAAACCTCTTGCGGCACTTTGCTTCCCTCCGGCCATCTTCTGTATTGTCGAACCGATCATGTTCGGACTTCCGGTCGTTATGAACGGATTCTTGCTGATCCCATTCATTTTGACCCATACGATTACCGGAGCATTTACTTACTGGTTAACAAGTATCGGCTTTATCGGAAAAATGTACATGAACCTTCCTTGGGCAACGCCATCTCCGATTTTAGGATTCCTTGCAAGTGGAGGATCTGTCGGAGGCGCTGTGATCGTCTTTATCAATTTCGCAATCGGAATGGTCATCTTCTATCCATTCTGGAAAGCGTTTGAAAAATCCGAATTGGCTAAGATGAACGAGGACGTGTCCGGAGAACAAACAGAAACCGAATTGAATGCTCAAGGCGCTTAATTCGCAAAAAAAAGAAATAAACCTATAGATTCAAAAAATATGAATACAGAAAGAAGGCCTTCCCAGCCTTCTTTCTTGCAAAGAGGAGGAAAAGATTATGAAAGTGTGCCCGTATTGTCATAAAGAAATTCCGGAAGATTCGAAATTCTGCTATCACTGCGGAAAAGAAATTGACCGAAAGGGATTGGAAAAAGCATCAAAAGAGCAAAGGCTGAAAAAGAATTCCAGACAAAATATATGGTCCAAGATCGGGCTTTTCCTCTTTTTTGTCGGAATGATCGGTTTTGATTTTATTTTAGGCACTGTGTTCAATGCGATCGGGATCAATCCGAAAATCCCTTATTATGTCAGTTCGATCCTTTATATTCTTGCGATCTTTTGCGGTATCGCCTCCATACGGACCGATCAGCAAGATAAAAAACGAGGGTATCAGCCGACAGGAAATCAAAAATACGCTTATGTGGCAATTTGCATGAGCGTATTTATCGGGCTCGTCAATTTGACCCAAGTCATCTTATAAGAAAGGAAGAAAGACTATGTATTGCAGAAAATGCGGTGAACTGATCAAGGAAAACATGAAGCACTGTCCGAATTGCGGCATTCAAGTTGTCAAGATCGAACAAAAAAGCGAAACAAGACAAGAGCTTGAAGCAAAGCGCCAAGCAAAACATCCAAATGAGAAAAATCCGTATATTGCCGCAGCAATGATCCCCACCTTTATTGCGCTGGTGCTGGCCGTTTTCCCATGGAACCTAATCGGCGAAGGGATCGGAACAAGTTTGGCGATGCGAATCATCATTGTAGTGCTGGCTCTTTTGGGCGATTATCACATCACCAAAGCAAAGCAGGTCAATAATCTTCTTTTCAGCAAATACGGATTTCGCATCAAAGCAAGCAGTGTCAAAGTGATTGGCAGTGTAGCTATGTTCGTAACGGCTGTCAGTTTGTTTTCTCTTTTTATGATTTGAAGAAGAAGGAATTTCTTCTTCTTTTTATTTTACGTCATTAATAACGCCAAGTTATTGTGTTGAAAGAAAAGAATCGGTTTTATAAGATGAATACAAGGAGAATAGAGGAGTGGCTACAATGAGTATTTTGTTTTTCAAACCAATCCCAAGAAAAGCGATTTGGGGCAATACGTTGGTCAAAGATTATTTTGGATACGAGGATTTTCCTTCAGGCATAGGACAAGCGTGGGCATTCAGCGCTCAGGAAGGCGCAAGCAATATTTGCCAAAGCGCACCTTATGAAGGAAAGACTTTGCTTGAGCTTTGGAACGATCATCAGGAACTGTTCGGTCATCCGCAGGAAAACTTTCCTGTCATCATTTCTCTTGTGGGTCCACAAGATGATCTGAGCATCCAAGTGCATCCGGATAAGCGATACGCTCAAAAACTGGGCTATCCGGAAGGAAAGAACGAAGCGTGGTATTTTATCGAAGCCGAAGAAAACGCAAATATCGTATACGGACACAACGCAAAAGATCAGGCCGATCTTTGCCGATATGTCGAGCAGGATCGCTGGGACGAGCTGATTCGTCATCTTTTTGTGCATAAAGACGATTTTGTGTATCTTCCTGCCGGTTTACTTCATGCGATGCGCAAAGGCGTGGTCGCTTATGAGATTCAGCAAGCAACGGATATCACCTATCGCTTTTACGACTATCATCGAAAAGACGCACAAGGAAACGAAAGAGAACTGCATCTTAAACAGGCCATCGATTGCATTTCTTATGACCGACATTTGATGGAAAATCGTATTGATCCTATTGTCGAAAAAGAAGAAAACGCTTGTCAGACCGTGTATATTTCCAACGATTCGTTTACAGTTACGAAATTGGAAGTGTATGGCCCATGTTCCGTGAAATGGGACAATTATCAGCTGGCGACCGTGATTCGAGGCAATGGGAAAGCCGACGGAAAAGAAATCAAGATCGGAGATAATTTTTTGATCCCCGCAAAAAACGAAATCGCATTGGATGGAGAATTGACCATCATGATGACAACGAAATGAGGAAAGAGAAAATGAAGAAAGAATTATTATGGGGTGCGGCTCTAAGCAATGTACAAGCCGAAGGCGGTTATTTAGAAGACGGAAAAGGATTAAACGTATACGATACGCTGGAAATTCAATTCGAGATGGGACAAAATATTCAATCGGACACATCGGTTGCTGCCGATCACTATCATCGCTATAAAGAAGACATTGCGCATATGAAAGAAATGGGATTTACAGCCTATCGGTTTTCGATCGTATGGTCAAGGATCCATCCAATGGGAGATGATGGCCGGACCAATGAAGCAGGATTGGCTTACTATGAAGAGATGATCGATGCTTTATTGGAAGCGGGAATCGAACCGGTTGTTTCTCTGGTTCATTTTGATATGCCCGATCATCTGAGAACAACATACAATGGGTTCTTGGATCGAAGAGTCATTGATTTTTATGCCGATCATGTATCGGTTGTCGCCCAACGTTTCAAAAACAAAGTGAAATACTGGATTACATACAATGAAATGAATACGGCTTTTTACAGTCCGCGGCTGGTGGCAGGTGCCGAAAAGCCGGAGAATATGAGCGATGAGAAGTTTCATGCTTTGCTGACGCACCATACCCAATTGGCCCATGCAAAAGCGGTGCTTGCCATTAAAAAAGCCAATCCGGACGCTATGGTTGCAGGAATGGATGCATATACTACTGTTTATCCGTATTCGTGCAGACCGCAAGATGTGCAGGCAGCCCGTTTTACGGACAATATGATGAATAATTTAACGTTTGATGTGATGGTCAACGGAGAGTATCCGTCTTATTACCTTTCGTTTTTGGCAAATCGCGATGTGATGCTCGATCTCGAAAACGACGATATGAAAACGATCAAAAAAGCATCCGAGCAATTGGATTATCTTGCGTTCAGCTATTATCAATCAATGGTCGTTCAGGCTCCCGAAGAAAGCGAAGATTTGGGTGTTTTCCAAGATCTTCTGCTGAAAAACGAAAAAAAGAAATTGTTCAATCCGTATGTTAAAGC
Source organism: Firmicutes bacterium M10-2 (assembly GCA_000403415.2). Taxonomy (GTDB): domain Bacteria; phylum Bacillota_I; class Bacilli_A; order Erysipelotrichales; family Erysipelotrichaceae; genus Dubosiella. The sequence continues at coordinate 528,647 of KE159681.1, read as the reverse complement.
GAATGCTTGGGGCTGGCAGATCGATCCGCTCGGATTGCGGATTGCACTCGAAACGATGTATGAAAGATATCATAAACCGCTTTTTATCGTAGAAAACGGAATCGGGATCGACGATCAGCTGACAGAAAACCGAAAAGTATACGATGACGAACGAATTGCTTATTATCAGGGCCATATTCAAAATATGCTGGATGCGATCAAAATCGATGGTGTGGATGTGATCGGGTATTTGGCTTGGGCACCAATCGATTTTTTGAGTAGCCATAAAGAGATGCGCAAACGCTATGGCTTTGTCTATATTGATCGCAAGGATGACGGCACAGGAACCCTGGCAAGAATTCCGAAAAAATCGTATTACTGGTACAAAAAAGTGATTGCTTCAAATGGAGAAGCGTTGGAAAACGATATTGTGTATTAAAAAGAAGGCGCAAGCCTTCTTTATAAGATAAATTCAGAAAAAAGAGGTAGAAAAATGAAATTTAACGAAATAATGCATCTTTCTTTTTATACCGATCAAATGGATACGATGCGGGATTTTTACGAAAACAAACTAGGCCTGAAAGCAAAAATCATTATGCGCTATGAGGCGTACAAAGGCAACGAAAAACGGGGTGCGTGGGCCCAACGTGCCCAAACCGATCCGAATGGTATCGCATATATTTTTATCGAGATTGCGCCGGGACAGTTTCTGGAATTGTTCCCGAAAGCGGAAGGGCAAAAAGAATACATTGAGCCGAACACGCATTTGGGGTATTCCCATTTCGCTTTGATGGTGGATGATATTCATGCAGCCAGAGAAGAACTCGTCAATGCGGGAGTCGAAATTGACATCGAGCCGAATATCGGACAATCGCAAACATGGCAAATGTGGATCCATGATCCGGACGGAAACAAGTTCGAAATCATGCAGTATACACCGGATTCTTTACAGTTTAAAGGAAACATCGAAGAAGATACAAAGAAATACGGAGAAAGACAATGAAACGTTTGCTGTGCCCGTCAATGATGTGTGCCAATTACGGCCATTTGGCAACAGAAGTTCGCGCACTGGATGATGCGGGAGTGGATATTTTTCATTGCGATATTATGGATGGTACGTTTGTCCCGAATTTTACGATGGGCGTTATGGATGTGCAGACTATACGACGTTATACCGATAAATTGGTGGATTGCCATTTGATGATCGAAAATCCGGCCTCTAAAGTGGACTGGTTCATTGATGCGGGTGCCGATATCATTTATATCCATCCGGAATCGGAACGTTATGTTGTCAAAACACTCGCCCATATTAAAGAGCGGGGCGCTTATGCGGGAATCGCAATCAATCCGGATACGAGCATTGCCAGCATTTCGGAAATTTTGAATCTTTGCGACTATGTGCTGGTCATGACTGTCAATCCGGGATTTGCGGGACAAAAATTCATTGACTTTACCCGTAAGAAGGTACAGCAGCTCATTGAATTGAAAGATCAGTACGGCTTTAAAGTCATGATCGACGGCCATTGTTCTCCGGATGTGATCGAAGATCTTTCCGCGCTTGGCGCAGACGGGTTCATCTTGGGATCAAGCGCTTTGTTCAAAAAAGGAAAGACATATAAAGAGCTGATCGATCATTTGAAAGGAGAATAAGGATGAAAGCGATTGGAATGATCGTACCGACTTTAGACAATATCTTTTTTGCCAAGATCGCTTATGAAGTGGAAAAGCAAATGAAAAAGGCGGGTTATTTGACTCTTGTTGCTTCTTGCCAAAATAAAGCGGAAAACGAAAAAGAATATATTCGCGAACTTCAAACTGTATGCCAAGGCATTGTATGCATTTCGGGATTGGATGAAATCGAAGAAAACCTGATCGAAAAAGCGTATCCGTTCGTGCTTGTGGATCGCAAGCCGAAAAGTGCGTTCTCCCTTGCGTGGAGTGCAAATGACGATAAGGCAGCCTGCAAGGATGCAGTCAATTATTTGATCGAAAAAGGTTGTAAGAAAATTGTTTTATGTCCCGGATTTTTAGCACAAGGACAAATCAGCCCACGTGTTGTCGGATACGAAGAGGCGTTGGCAGAACACGGTATTGAGTGGAAAGAAGAATATGTTCTCAAAAGGGCGGGCATCCGCAATACAGAAACGGAAACCGAAGAAATCATCGAAAGACTGCTGTATGACGGAGAAAAGATCGATGGGATCATTGCTTCGAGCGATCGGGCCGCATTCGGAGCCATGACCGCATTAGAGAAAGTCGGCTACTATGTTCCCGAAGATGTAAAGCTTATTACATTCGACAACTCGCCTTATACGGCTATGGCCACACCATCGATTACGGCTATGGATCGCAATCCGAAACAGATTGCCATGAGTGCCTGCCGTCAATTGATGGGGCAGATCAATCATGAAACGTATGAGCAAGAAGAAATCATCGAAGTTTCATTGATTGAAAGAGATTCGACAAGGTAAAAAAGAGCGGGAAAGGAGAGCCTCTATGATTGGTTGGGGAATTTTAGGAGCCGGAAATATCGCTCATCGATTCGTCAAAGGACTTTCCTTCAGCAAAGAAGGGCGTCTGGTGGCCGTGGCAAGTCACAGCAAAGAAAAAAGGGAAGAGTTCAAAACGTTGTGTCCGAACATCGTGACTTATGACAATTACGATGCATTGCTGGAAGATGAAAATGTCAATGTGGTGTATTTGGCAATGTGGCATAAGGATCATTATCGGTGGGCGAAACAAGCCCTTCAAAAAGGAAAGGCCGTACTTTGCGAAAAACCGGCCGTATTAAGTGTGGAAGAGATGGAAGATCTCGCTTTGATCGCAAGAAAAAATCATGTGTTCTTCATGGAAGCCATGAAAACAAGATTTCTTCCGATGGTAAAGCATTTGAAAGAATTGCTGGAACAAGGAGCGATCGGAAAAATCGAGAGAGTGGAAAACCGGTTTTGCTATAGGATGGAAGAAGGAATGGATCCAAGGTATTTGTTCGAAAAAGACCAAGGCGGAATATTGAATGATGTCGGCAGCTACAATATTGCCAGTCTTTTGGATTATATTCATGCGCCGATTGAGAAAGTAGAAAACAAAGCAACCTTTATGCAAGGGGTTGATGTGCATGATCGGATTACGATTCGTTTTAAAGGCGGGCAAACAGGATTTTTGGAAATGGCAATGGATGAAAGAAAATCACCTGAAATGATCATTTACGGAGATCGAGGAACGATTGTGTGCGAGCCGTTTTATCGTCCGGAAAAGATTGTGATCGCAAGGAAAGACGGCAAGATCGAAGAAGTGTGCGTTCCTTATGATCACGATGATTTTTACTCCCAGATCGAAGAGGTGGAACGTTGCTTGAATGCAGGAAAGACGGAAAGCGAAAGAATGAGCCTGAACGATTCGATTGAAATACAAAAAGTGATTCGAAAAATTCGCGAGGTGACGAAAGATCCGGAAATTTAACCGGATCTTTTTTGCGGAATGCTTCGTTTTTTGAGTAAAATATAGTAAAGAAGATTGAGGCAGAGTGTCAATCACCCATACTCTAAAGAGTAATGGGCTTGCAAAAGTCCATAATTGACTAGCCTAAGCCTTAACGGGCTACGTTATGTAAGAATAGCGAAATGATACTTATCAACCGTAAATAGTTACCGGTGAGTATACAGCCTAGCTCACTGCTCTAAGGACTGTCGTTAAACCGATCTGAGGGGTAGGATCCGTGCGTCAGTCAAAGACTTCGTCTTAAAACCTTACATAACATTGGCGAAGGCTGCTTACAGTCTATGTTATTCCATAATGTAGACTGCGTTATAATTCGATTATCAAGAAAGGAGTGCCATTCGAATGGTATACGTATTGGATCAATCAGGACAGCCGCTTATGCCAACCGAACGGCATGGTAAAGTAAGACATTTACTCAAATCAGGCAAAGCAAAAGTTATAAAGCGCTGTCCGTTCACAATTCAGTTACTATATAACAGTACACATTATACACAAGACATTACACTGGGCGTAGACGCCGGCAGTAAACAGATCGGACTCTCTGCAACAACCAAGCAAAAGGAACTTTATGCTGCAGAAATAGAACTCCGTAATGACATTGTAAAACTGCTTGCTGCCAGACGCGAATTAAGACGTTCACGTAGAAGCCGTAAAACACGATATCGCAAGCCACGCTTTCAAAACCGGACACATAGCAGGAAACCGGGATGGTTAGCACCAAGCATCCGGCAGAGAATACAATGTCATTTAACGGTTATTGCAAACGTCCATAAACTACTGCCGACAAAAACCATTCTCATTGAAACGGCAAGTTTTGACATCCAAAAAATCAAACACCCGGATATTCATGGTGTACAATACCAAAAAGGTGAACAGCTTGATTTTTGGAATGTACGCGAATACGTATTATTCCGTGATAACCACACCTGCCAATGCTGTAAAGGACGTTCGAAAGATAACATTTTAAATGTCCATCATATAGAATCCAGACAGACTGGCGGCAATGCACCAAACAATCTGATTACACTATGTGAAACCTGTCATACCGGATATCATAACGGAAAAGTAATATTACCAAAAACAATCAAACGCGGTATGTCATTCAAAGATGCCGCCTTCATGGGAATCATGCGATGGTCATGCTATGATATGCTGAAAAACATATACCCGGATGTTCACATGACGTACGGATACATCACCAAGAACACCCGTATTGGGAACAATCTTGCGAAAGAGCATTATGTAGATGCAAGATGTATTTCGAAAAATCCGAAAGCAAAACCATTGCCATATTATTACTATCAAAAGAAAGTACGCTGTCATAACAGACAAATACACAAAACCAAACCAACCAAACATGGTATACGGAAACGTAATCAGGCTGAATACGTTGTACACAGATATCGGCTATTTGATAAAGTACAATATCAAAATAACGAATATTTCATATTCGGAAGAAGAAAGACAGGATATTTTGACATACGTACATTAAC
>KE159681.1:491738-523599 GCA_000403415.2 Firmicutes bacterium M10-2 | reverse complement strand
CAAAAAACTCAAGTTATTGGAAAAATCCAAAAAATACCTGACAGAAACAAGATTACAAACAACATAACAAAAATATTAAAGAAAGGAAAAGACCACTCCTGCCATATTCTAAAGCATAGGATTTCCGTGGTTAAAATTATTATGAAAACTTGGAAAGAAAAAACACTCATTGTAGGGATGGTTTTGGGCATTCTGATCGTTTTTTTCTTGGTGGTTCCTCCCGGGCAATGGATGGTTCCTCAAGTAGCCGGTCAGATCATGACCGAGAGCGGAACCTATTATTATGATCAAAACGGAATCCCGTTGGAAAATACCCAAAGCGAGCTTTTAGTCTATGACATCGAAAAAAACATTCCTTTATTGTATGGGTTGGAAAAAGATCGATACCAAGAGAAAATCGATCGTTTGCGTCAGCAAGTAGGGGCAAAAATCAACCAAACTTCCGGAGAAATCGAAGTGTATTTCGAATATTTGCCAACGAAGCAGTCATTTACAGTAAACGATTATCCAATGTATCCGTGTTCGGTGATCAAACTCTTTGTGATGGCAGCCACATACGAGTGGATCGATGAAGGTCTTTTGACTATGAAGCAATGTCTTCCGTATTTGAATCCGATGATCGAGATTAGCGATAATACGAGCTTTAATCAACTTTTGATCTTGATCGGAAAGGGTTCGGGACCGAAAGGGGCAAAACTTGTCACGCAATACTGCCATTCGCTTGGATTAGATCAAACAGTGATCCATCATGGTTTGCTGCCCGGAGCGAAACATTTTGGGGATGGAAAAGAAAACAAGACGACACCAAGCGATGTAGGAAAACTTTTGGAACTCATCGAAGATCATGAACTTCCGTACAGCGACGAAATGATCCGATTGATGGAAAAATGCGAAGAAGATTCGGGACTGCCTGCCGGTCTTCCGTCCGATGTTGTATGTGCTCATAAATCAGGGTGGGCCGATAACTATTATATGGATGGAGGAATTGTAGACGAAACTTTTATTCTTGTTGTTTTTACCGAGGATGCTCCTGAAGATACGGTGGAAAAGATCACATCCTTTGTCTACGAGAAAGTGAAGGATTTCTGAAAATCAGCCAAAGGGCAACTTATTTGTTGTTGAATTGAAATAATGGAATAGGAAAGAAGGAACGGAAAAATGAAAATAGGAATTGGTAATGACCACGTTGCTGTGGAATATAAAAAGATTATTTCGCAATACATTGAAGAAAAATATGGATATGAAGTTATCGACTTCGGAACAGACAGTACAGAACGCTTCGACTATCCGATTGCCGGAGAAGCAGTAGCCAATGCTGTCGTGTCAGGGCAAGTGGAGAAGGGAATTGTTCTTTGCGGCACAGGTGTCGGCATTTCTTTGGCAGCCAATAAAGTAAATGGGATTCGTTGTGTGACTTGCAGTGAACCGTATTCAGCCAAATTATCTCGGGAACACAACAATACGAATATGTTGGCATTTGGTGCCCGAGTTGTCGGGATCGAATTGGCAAAAATGATCGTAGATGCATGGCTTGAAGGAAAATTCGAAGGTGGGCGACATCAAAGGCGCATTGATCTGCTTGCCGAAATCGAAGAAAAGCAGAAGAAACAATAGCCGGATAAATGGATATACCGAATACGAGATATTCGGACACGGCGTATTCAAGTATGCAGGCACGAATCTTATTTGAGCTTTTCACCCATAATGGATGCTCGCAAACTGAAATTGTCAATATTCTGAATGTGGATAAAAGCTATTTGAGTCGTATTTTATTTCAATTTGGAAAAAGCGGCCTGATCGAAAAACGGAAAAATCAAGAAGATAAACGTACGATGCATATTTTTTTGACTTCGCGTGGAGAACAGGAAACGAAAGATTTGATTGAGCGGACAAATCGGCAACTCTGCTCGAAGATTGACTCTTTTAGCGTAGAGCAGTGTGAAAAATTGTGCAATGCCATGAATACGATCATGGAAGTTTTTGAAAAGGAGGAAAAATTATGAAGATTATTCAATTCGAAGAGCGTTACCGACAAGATTTCATTGCGATGAATACAAGCTGGATCATTGATTATTTTCAAAATTTGGAGCCTCAAGATATGAATACTTTTGAAAAAATCGACGAGGATCTGAAACGAGGAGGAATGATTTTTTTTGCGGTCAAAGACGATACTGCACTGGCAACCTGTATGGCCAAACCGCTTGAAGGATCGACTTGGGAAATTTGCAAGCTTGCATCGAATAAGAACAGATCGCATTCCGGCGCGGGAAGCGCAGTGTTTCGAGAAGCGATGCAATGGGCAATTGATCATGGGGCCAAACGGTTGTTCATCATTTCCAACCGTGTATTGAAGCCTGCTTTGCACATTTACGAAAAGATGGGATTTCAAGAAGTGCAGCTGGAAAACTATGAATATGAACGCGGAGATATCGCGTTTGAATATATTGTGGAAAAATAGAAAAAGCGAGCCTCCTGATTCGGTCATTCGAATTTGGAGGCTTGCTTCTTTTATTGTATGTTTTTTTCGAGAAGATAGAGCTTTCCGCTTTTTGTCAAATAATGCCAATTCAGTACTTTTTCTCCATTTGTGAATTCGATGGTTGCTTTATGACCGTCAAGTTTGGTCACAATGCCTTCGCCGTATTGAACATGGCCGATCTTGGTTCTGATTTTCAGTTTTGGAAGTTCAAGATCGACCATAGTTTCCGAATCTTCGTAAATCGGTTCGATATCCGTTTTTTCCTGTTCTTTTTCTTTTTTGATCAAAATCTGATATTCGGCACATACGTGCTTCATTGCCCATGAATAGGAGTGATTGTTGTATTGAAAATGGCGAAAAGCACGTTCCATTTCTTCTTCGCCGGCAATGGCGATCGGTTGATACAAATGATCGCTTTCTTGGATCAGCCGATATTTTCCTTTGATATTCCAATCATCCGGAAATAAATAGTGGGTTGATTGATGGGTAAAGAAATAAATGAATTGTTTGTGGTTAAAAGGATGTTCCAATACGGTTCCCGGATCATAAACGTAAGAAATTTCTTTGGGATCGATCATCTTTTTGAGTTTAGGAGAAGAGGAACCGGGACCTTTGTAAACTCGGGTTTTCTTTTTTTGTTCCGGAGGATCGATCATAAGAAGAACTTTATCGATCGTTGACTTGGGAAAAATCGAATACAGAGCCATTTCGGTATCGGACACATTCAAAGTATGCAAGCCGTCAATCCAATAAATTTGACGATGGAATATTACTTGAATGGATGCTTTGCTTCTTGGATGTTTGCAAAAAGGGTAGACAATATTTTTTTCGTTTGCAAGCTGACGGTGAAAAAAGGCAAGACTTCCATTTTTAAGCTGCACGATATCGCCGCACGTCAAAGAAAAAGAAGAATGAAAGGAAATGTATTGACAATACATATGCTGACGTTTTTGACATGCAATGCGTTTGTCAATCGGTTTTTCCCAACTGCGATCAATCCGGCTGTAAAATGAAACGATATGGTCGTTGGGAACGTATACGGCCGGAACGAATAAAAAGTAGGAGCTTTTTTGGATCCCGTTCGTTTTTTCGATTTGTGTATAAATCATTTTTTCATCATATTCATAACGTTCGTGAGTGGTTGTCATCGGATATCCCCAAAATCCGTGATTTCCGCACTTCATGACAAGATACGGACGTGTTTCATGCCCTTTTGGAATGGATTGCAGATCCTCTTCTTCTACGGGCATATTGCAGTATAAAATGTCCCGAACCGAATAGGAAAGAGGAGGTTCTGTACTTTGCGCTTGTTCTTCGATCTTGCTTTCTTCAATTGGTTTCTGATCGGTTGGCGGTAGTTTTTTTTCGAGCCAGCGGATCAATTTTCGTATCCATTTTTCTTTCATAATTAGTTCCCTTTTCTTTCGTTTTTTATAATGTATCTGAATTGTCGTTTCATGTCTATATATATCGCGTTAAAATGAAATAGTTATTCAAATTGTTTAATAGCTTGATGCTTTAGCAAAAAGGTCAGTCTATATCTTTAAAAGAAAGAACGGATGATGGGTGGTGCTTGATACGACAAGCGTACAAAAAGTGCTAGAATAGAAACATGAACAAAGAACATGTAACAAGGCGTTGTGTCAAAGAGTACCCTTTGATGCTTGATAAGATGACAGATCGTTATATTGCGATTGATTTTGAAACGGATGGGCGCGACAGCAAAAACGGTCGAGTCATTGAAATCGGAGCTTGTCTGTTTGAAAACGGAAAGCCGACAAAAAAATTTTCAAGTTTGGTACATTCGGTCGATTATCTTCCGCAATTCATCACAGAATTGACAGGGATTTCATTGGATATGATCTTACACGCTCCGTCGGAAGAAAAAGTGTGGAAAGAATTTGTCAAATTTTTGGATGGCGCTCTTTGCGGCCGAGAATTGATTGTGGCCCACAATGCAGGATTTGATACAGGCTTTTTAAAGGCCGGTTTGGAGCGGTTGGGATATTCCGGGCAGATTCGTTATTTGGATACAGTGCATCTTTCGCAAAAGCTGCTCCCGTATGTGTCGGGCCATGCGTTAAATAAGGTGTGTGAGGAACTGCAAATCGAATTGGAACATCATCATAGGGCGTTGGATGATGCGATTGCCTGCGGAATGATTTTGTCTGTTTTGCGAACGGATGAGGATTCGCTCAAGAAATATACGAAACAGGCTGTTGCGAAGCTGACTTCAAAAGAAATGGAAGTGGCTTCGATCGTGTTTTCGATGCTGATCGAGCAGGGGATATCCGAAAAAAATTTCGGAATCAAGAAAAGCAGTCAGGGAATTGTTTCTTTATATTATGAAAATGAATTTTTTCATTATGTCATTAAAGATGAGCATGTATATTTGCTCGCAAATTTGGATGCTTTGAACAAATGTCCTTGGAAATGGACGTTTGCGAATCAAAACGAATGTGAAAAAGGATTGTTTCGGCTGCCTATTCATGATGTAAGACAGCTGGATTATTTTCGTTCGCGGATCGTTGAACGGGCAAAAAAAGAAAAAGAAGAAACGGATCGTGAATTTGCTCGGGATCCAAGTTTAAGAACGGAGTGGAAATACGGCATTCAGCGTCAGACATTTAAGAAAATCAAGCCGCATCTTGATTTGCAAAAAACGATTGTGTTTGACGGAAAACCATGTAAGGGAAGATCGATTGAACTCCTGCAGCCTCTCTTCTTTGAGAAAAGCGTGAATCGTTTGTTTGATCTTAGCGACTATGAAGACGGACTGATTTATAAATTTTATTTAAGCAAAGCGGTCGAGGCCAGAAAGCAGCATCAGTTTAAGCAGGCGCACGCTTATCTTCAGCGTGCTTATGCAAATGGGCTGCGCTGTGCCGAGATGTATATGGAAATTGCCAACTACTATAAATATCAGGACAAAAAACACAAGGAGATCGAATGGCTGATTACCGGCGCGAAAATGATGGATGCACTGCACTTGATCAAGGAGCGACAATTGCTGTTGTTAAGAGCCGGAAAGCTGCTTTGCAGAAAAAAAACAAAAAAGGATCTGATCGATGAATGATCAGGTCCTCTTTTTAATAAATTGTGGTTCCGAAAGGCATGAAAGCCAGCTTGGCAAACTTAAAGCACTGCAATCCAAATGGAATGCCGATGAGGGTCAGACATAACATGAGGCCGTTGGCTAATGCGGAAAGCGCAAGAGGAATGCCGGAAAAGAGGATCCAGATCAAATTCAAAAGAAAGGATCCTGTTTTGCCGCCGTAAACAATTTGTTTTCCGAACGGCATAGCCGCAAAACCGGCAAATTTGAAACATTGCACGCCGATCGGAATACCAATCACAGTAATACACCATAAGCATCCGGCAAGGCCCCAAGAGAGCATTTGCCAAAATCCGCAGAAAATAAACCATAAAATATTCATGAATGTATTCATAAAATGCCTTTCTATTTCGCTTTCGGAAAGCCCAGTTCTTCTAATAATCGAAGAACGGGATCGAGTTGTTTATCGGAAGAAGTTTGGATGTGAACTGTTGAAGAATTATCGAGGTTGATTGCTTCGATATAACTTGTATTGTTCTGATCGTTGCGGATTACTTCTACTTTTTTCGGTCCGGTTTGTGCTTGAGCGGTAACGGACATATTGTGCGATTCGTCGTTTTCTTCATTGGCATCAAAGATCTTTTTGGTTTGACCTACGTTTTTGGCATCGACTGCGTCAATGATTACGACATCTTTTGCGATTGTCGCTGTAAATTCTGTCTGGGTATTGTCATCGCAGAGCTTGGTGATTTTTACATCGGTCGGATCGTAACCGGCTTCTTGAAAAGTATCAAATATTTCTTGCCCGAATGTGTTTTTATTCGAGGCTTCTTGGTTTGATTGCGCGCATCCTGCCGCAAAAACAAGAAGAGCGAATATTAAAAAGTTTTTTTTCATCGTTTTTAGCTCCTTTTATTTTATCATAAGCATATTGCCCGATCATGTCTTATATTATGCCATGAACAGCTTGATACGGAAACATTGGAGATTCGGGATTTGTGACTTTTCAATCGAAGGTTTTTGTGTACAATGAAATTAAGTAGAGGAAGTTAAATGACAAGAAGAGAAAAGATTAAATTTTGTACGCATTGCGGAGCGCCGATGCTTGAAAAAGAAACGATATGCTCACACTGCAACGCCAAAAACAAAAACAAATTTCCGGTATGGATTATTTTTACGGGATTGGTCGTTTGCCTTGTGCTTGCGCTTGGAACAATCGTCATCCGTGAAATCCGACCGAAGAAGATTGCATGGGATGAAGTCGTGTTAAAGGAGAGATTGCCGCAAATCGATGGTATGGGAGAAGTTTTTATTGATGACAGTTCAATGTTTTCGGCCGATTTGGTAAATTATTCGCAACAGGATTTTGAGGCTTATGTATTGGCAGCAAAACAAATGGGGTATGATCGGGAAGCGGAATCGGAACAGTGGTATTTTCATGCGTTTAATGAAGACGGGTACGAACTGAATGTAGATTATTATGATGATCAAATGTCGGTTTCCTTGTATAAGCCGACCGAACTCGGAAAGCTTTATTGGTCAAACAGTGCATTGGCACAAACTTTGCCTACGCCATTTGGCGAGGTGGGCGTGATGGATTACGAAGATCCGACCGGATTGAACGCGACAGTCCAGATGAATTTGGATGAATTTCATACGTATGTGGATGAATGTATGGAGCGTGGTTATGATCAAGACTACAATCGCGACAACAAAGGGTTTACGGCCCGAAATGAAGAGGGAAATGAACTTTCTGTTTTTTATGAAGGAAACAATCGGGTTTCGATTCATTTAAGAAAATACGAATAAAGAAGAAGAGAGCTCATTGTTTTCATGAGCTCTCTTCTTTTACTCTTCTTCTTGCGAAGATTAGTTTTTGTGTGCACGCATATCAGCATTGATTAATGACTTCACATAAGGACCGAATGACTTATCGGAAAGCCACTCAAGCGTTTCTTTTTCTGTGTTTTTGTTGAATCTGATCCCTTTAAGTACGGTATGTTTTTTATTGTACTTATTGCTTGCACGAATTTGGGCAGGACTCGACATTTGTATCTTCCTTTCAATTGTAATGCTTTTGTGCTTTTTCCAGTGCTATTATAGCAACTTTTAGCAATATCATCAATGGAATGTCACGAAAAAATAAAGAAAATTTATTTTTTTTGTTGACAAGATAAAGTGAGCAAGTTATTATAGTAAAGCATTCAGCGAATGGGCCTGTAGCTCAGGTGGTTAGAGCGCACCCCTGATAAGGGTGAGGTCGTTGGTTCAAGTCCATTCAGGCCCACCATTTGCTGAATTATTGATGTGGGGTGTTAGCTCAGCTGGGAGAGCACCTGTTTTGCACGCAGGGGGTCAGGAGTTCGATCCTCCTACGCTCCACCATTATGAAATATCAGTCGTAAACGTTTGTTTACGGCTTTTTCTTTTTTATAAAACGAAAAACCGCAATGGATGCGGTTTTTAATTAGTCTATTTCTTCGCCGTTGGATTCATAGACTTTTTTCATATAATAGAAGGAATCTTTTCGGCTTCTTGATAAATCGCCATTGCCGTCATCATCCATGTTGACATAAACGAATCCATAGCGTTTTCGCATTTCTCCGGTTCCGGCAGATACGAGGTCGATCGATCCCCAAGGTGTATAGCCCATCAGATCGACACCATCGATTTCCACGGCATCTTTCATCATACGAATGTGATCACGCATATAATTGATTCGATATGGATCATGAATGCTTCCGTCTTTTTCAACTGTATCGAGGGCTCCTAATCCGTTTTCCACGACCATCATCGGGATCTGGTATCGGTCATAAATTTCGTTAAGTGTGATCCGTAAGCCGAGAGGGTCAATCGTCCAGCCCCATTCGGAAGCTTGCAGGTGTGGGTTTTTTACGCCTTGCGATTGATTGCCTGCACTGCTTTCTTTGTCGTCCGTTTTGGCGGCAATCGCTTGCGAACTGTAATAAGAGAATGAATAGAAATCGACAACACCTTCTTTAAGAAGCTCGTCATCGCCCGGATCTTTATCGATCGTGATGCCTTCCTTGTTCAGCTCGTTGATTTTCCATTGAGGATATTTTCCGCGGACTTGGACATCGCCGTACAACCATTTTCCTCTGCGGCTATCATCGAGTTCGGCAAATACGTCTTTTGGATCGCATGAATACGGATACGATACGCCGTGTGCGATCATTAATCCGATCTTATTTTCCGGATCGATTTCATGCCCGATCTTGACGGCATACGCACTTCCTATGAATAAATTATAACGTGCTTGTTCTGCATTTTGATGATTGGATACGTGATCGTGCACACCGTTCATCATAAAGTTGGTATTAATGTTGATTTCGTTGATGGTAAGCCAGTAGTGCACAAGTCCTTTGAAGCGTTCGAACAATAATTTTGCGTAACGTTTAAATGCTTCCAAAGTATGCTTGGATACCCAGCCGTCGTATTGGTTGGCTAAATGAAGCGGACAATCAAAATGATAAATTGTCACAAGCGGTTCCATTCCTAACCGTTTGCATTCTTTGAATACATCTTCATAAAATTTTAATCCTTCTTCGTTTGGCTGTTCGTCATCGCCGTTAGGAAAGATACGGGTCCAGTTGATCGACATACGGAAGCATTTGAATCCCATTTCCGCACTGAGTGCGAGATCTTCTTTCCAGTGATGATAGAAATCGGTTGCGACATGGCTTGGGTAGTATGTATTTTCATCAATGATGATTTCGGCTCCCAGAGGAACTTCTTCCATACCTGTGAATTCTCTTCTTGTTCCATCAGGCATTTTCGCGATGAATTTACGTGGTATTCCGTGAATTCCGTCGCCTCCCGTTAATGCGTCAGCGACCGCAAGACCTTTTCCGCCGGAAACGTATCCACCTTCGTATTGATTGGCGGCACTGGCACCGCCCCATAAAAAATCCTCTCTAAAACTCATTTTTTTTCCTGCCTTTCTTTGGTTTTATTATTACTTTTTTTTGTGTTTCGGGCAATAGAACCCGAGCAATTCGAAACAATGTTACGGGAGTATCTTATACCTGAAAAAAATTATAAAAAGTATTGACAGCGCTTACACCGTAAGCTAAGATATAGCCGTAAATAAGGTTTGTCACTCTTCGGAAGCATCACCTGACATGAAATAATGTTGTTGTGAGCGAACGAAGAGTTTTTTTGTGCAGGAAAGGAGGATGTTGATGTTCAGTTTTAAGAAAAAAGAAAAGATCGAAAAACCAAAATCGAATCATGATATTCTTGATGTAGCAGCACCGGTTCAGGGAGAACTGATCGATCTGAGCAATGTGGCCGATCAAGTGTTTTCTCAAAAGATGATGGGAGAAGGATTTGCGGTTGTTCCGAGTTCGGAAAATATTGTCGCGCCGGTATCCGGACAAGCTGTGACAGTGTTCCCGACCGGACATGCGATTGGGATCCGCACCGAAAACGGAGTGGATGTGCTCGTGCATATCGGACTTGATACGGTAAACTTGCAAGGAAAAGGATTTGATGTGCTGATCAAAGAGGGCGACCATGTAAGTATAGGACAGCCAATCGTGAACTTTGATCAACGTGTCTTGGAAGAAAACGGAATGGATGCAACAACCATGGTCGTTTTTACGGAAGGGTTCAAAAGAAAAATCAAAGTGACTCCAAAGCAAGTCAAGGCGGGTGATGTTCTGATCCGCGCTTAGAAAGGAAAGGGTATGAAGATCATCAAAAAGATCAACAATAACGTAGCGATAGGTCTTGATCGAAACGAAAAGGAAGTCATCGTATTCGGAAAAGGAATCGGATTCGAAAAGATGCCTTATATACTCAATGATTTATCCAAGATTGATCGCACGTATTACGATGTGGATCCTCGTTATTTCGATCTGATCAACAGTGTGGATGAGAAAGTCTTGCTGTTGTGTACGAAAATGGTCAATGTGATCATGACAAAACTGGAAGGAGAATGGAATTCCAGTCTTGTATTTATCTTAGCCGATCATATTTCGTTTGCGCTTGAACGTGTCCGCAAAGGAATGACAATTCCGTTTCCTTATTCTGACGAGATCGAACTGACTTGTCCGGAAGAAAATAAATGGGCGTTGTGGATCGTGAAAAACATCAATCACAATTTTCACGTCAAGATGCCAAAAGGAGAAGTGACCTGCATTGCGATGCATCTTGTGAATGCTCGAACGGGAACAAAATCGACCGGACAGCAAACAAGCACGCAAAGAAGGGATCGCATTCTTCGATTTGCGATTCAAACAGTCGAAAACGATTTCCATATCAAAATTTCAAAAAAGGATTTGAACTATTATCGGTTCAAAAGTCATATTTTTTATTTTGTGAAACGCAAAGAAGAAAATATACCGATTGAAGAAGACAACAAGAAACTGTTTGATCTCATGAAAACAACATATCCCGACGCTTATCAGTGCGCAATGAAGATTGGCCGTTTTATTAAAAGAGAATATGATTTAGAATGTTCGAATGATGAAATCTTATATTTGATGATCCATATCAACCGATTTATGGAACGAGGATTGTAACCTGGGAAACAGGGCATTACCCGAAAACTTTTTACGAGTTTTCGGATTTTATTTTTTAGGAGGAAAAGAAAGATGGAAAAAAATCAGCAAATCGCAAAAAATGTGATGGAACTTGTGGGCGGAACCGAAAATATTTCGTTTGTCACGCACTGTATGACACGCTTGCGCCTGAATTTGAAAGACGAAAGCATTGTCGATGACAACAAAGTCAAAGCGGTAAAAGGCGTATTGGGAATCGCTCATTCCGGAGGGCAGTACCAAATCATTATCGGGCAAAATGTACCGAAAGTTTATAAAGCCGTTTGTGAAATGGGAGGTTTTAAACAAGAGGGGGCAATCAAAGAAAACTTGGATGCCCCAAAAGAAAAGCTCACACTGAAAACAATAGGATCGAACATCATGAATTATATGTCGGGATCAATGACTCAGCTGATTCCGGGAATGATTGCCGCAGCCATGTTTAAAACGCTTCTGGTTGTTTTGGGACCGGATATGTTCAACGTGATCGGGGTTGAAAACGATCTGTATATCTTGCTTGACTTTGTATATGATGCCTTCTTCTATTTCCTTCCGGTATTTCTGGGGTATGCAGCCGCAAAAAAACTTGGCACGAATGTAATTCTGGGAATCATGATGGGAACGATCTTGCTTGTGCCCGATTTCGTAGCGCTGGCAGGAACAAAAGACATGCTTTCTGTATACGGATTGTTCAACGCTCCAATTCAATCTTACGGACAGTCGGTTCTTCCGGTGCTGATTGCGGTATGGATCATGAGCTCTGTCGAAAAAGGATGGAAAAAGATTGTTCCGGATGTATTGTCTACAGTCTTTGTTCCTACGTTCACTTTGGTAATTATGGTTCCTGTTCTTCTTTGTGTGTGTGGACCACTCGGTTCTTATGTGGGGAACATTATCTGCAGCGGATTGATCGGATTTGGAAATATTGGCGGCTTTTTCGCAATTGCGTTGATCGGTGCGCTCTGGGAATTCCTTGTTATGTCAGGAATGCATCCGGTTCTGATCATGTTTGCGATGACGACAATGATGGAAACCGGAAAAGAGGCTTTCCTTTCTCCGGCAGCGACGTGTGCGACGTTTGCGGCAATCGGTATGGCATTGGGAGCTTTCTTTAAACAAAAAAATAAAGAAGAAAAAGCAGAATCAATCGGTTATTTTGTTTCGGGCATTGTCGGCGGAGTGACCGAACCCGTATTGTTCGGTATCGGATTTCGGTATAAAAAGCCATTTATTGCGATGGCAATCGGAGGATTTGTAGGTGCTCTATACAGCGGATTATTCGGTGTCTATTCTTCTTTTCTAGGAGCAACCAACTTCATGATTTTCCTCGGATATGTGGCAGGCGGTACCTCCAATCTAATTCATGGAATTATCGGGGGGCTTCTGGCTTTGATCGTTTCCGCAATCGCAACATACATCCTTGGCGGTTTTGAAGAAGAGGAAGAAACAGAAACGGAAGAAGAGCTTGAACCGGTTTTGGAAATCTAGGAAATGAGCTAGGAAAAGATTTCTTCGCGAAGTTATCCTTTCTTTTCTATAATGAAAAGAAATAAAGGAGATATAATATGAAATTAGGATTAAGCGTATATCCGGAACAGGAAAGCACCGAACAAATCGAAACTTATTTGAAAATGGGAGCCGAATACGGATTCGATCATTTATTCACTTCGATCTTTTCGGTCGACGGAACCAAAGAGGAAATTGTAGATTATTTCAAAAATCTCACAAAGATTGCCCATCATCTGAATTATGTAGTTGACGGGGATGTAAATACTTGGTTTTTCGAGAAAATCGGAGCAAGTTATGATGATCTTTCGGTATTTAAAGAAATGGGGATCGATATTTTGCGAATGGACGGTCCGTATGGTGATGAAAGAGATGCGATTCTTATTAACAATCCGGAGGGAATCGGAATCGAATACAACACTTCAATGATCAATGTGGTGGAAAACGCGATTGAGCATGGAGCCAATGTAAAAAACATTTCGACCTGTCACAACTTTTATCCACAGCGTTATACGGCACCGAGTCTTGCACAGATCGAACCGATGAATGCGTACTTTCACAAACTGAAAGTTCCTGTGGCAATGTTTTTGAATTCGCAAGTTGAAGGGACGCATGGACCATGGCCCGTTTCGGACGGACTACCGACAATCGAAGAGCATAGAAATATTCCGGTGGATGTCCAGCTTAAACATATGCTTGCGATGAAAACGATCGATCTGGCCTTGTTCGGCAATGCGTTTGCCGACAAAGCCGAATTTGAAATGGTTAAAAACGTCATGGATCATGCGATCGTATCTTTGGATGCGCTGGACAGTTCGATGAAAGAAACGGTGCGATCCATGTATGCGGTGCACGGTAAACCGGTTCCTGAAAAAGAACTTACTCGAATTCCGTTTTCGATCCATTTGGAAGAGGGAATCCGCGAAGAAGAAAAGAAGAGGTTGTATTTTGGCTATCATACAGATCTTGGCGATTGCCTGAATTACATGATTCGTTCTCGTGTAAGCCGAATGGCGTTTCCGAAAGAAGCAATCGAGCCAAGAGCATGTGATAAAAAGATGTTTGAAAGAGGAGATGTACTCATTGTCAATGACAATTGCAAACATTATGCAGGAGAAATCCAAATTGTGCTGAAGCCGATGGAAAACGACGGGCAGCGCAATTTGCTCGGTCATGTCGACGAAAAAGAACAAATGATCTTCGATTTGATCGAAGCGATGGATTTCTTCACTTTTATCGAAAAATAAATCAAGAAAAAAGAAAGGTGGGCTTATTATGAAAAAAATTATTGTACGTGCCGATGATCTCGGATATTCGAAAGGTGTAAATCTCGGAATCGAAGAAAGTGTCCGAAACGGCATCATTCGTTCGATCGGTTTTATGACCAATATGCCCGAATCGAAAAACGGATATGATTTGATCAAGGATCTCGATGTATGTCTTGGACAACATACGAATATTTGTGTCGGAAAACCGTTGAGCGATCCGAAAGATATTCCATCTCTTGTCGATGAGAACGGGGAATTCAAAAATTCGAAAACGTACCGTAGCGCAACAGAAGATTTTGTGAACTTGGATGAAGTCATTTTGGAAATTGAAGCCCAATACGGAAAATTCAAAGAAATCACAGGAAAAGAGCCCGCTTATTTTGAAGGACACGCAGTCGCAAGCGATAACTTTTTCAAAGGATTGGAAATTGTTGCCCAAAGACATGGTCTTGACTATTTGGGAATGAGCTTTACCGGAAAGGTTCCTTTTCGAAATGAGGAAGTTTTAATGTGTATGGATTCCATGGACAAGGAATATGATCCGATTGCGTTTCTGAAACAAATTGTCGAAGCCGACTATGAGGACCATACGATTCCGGTTATGGTATGTCACCCGGGATATTTGGATGCCTATATATTAAAGACATCTTCTTTATTGGAGCCAAGAACTTTGGAAGTCGATATGGCAACAAGCCCCGAAGTCCGACAATGGCTTAAAGAACACGATGTAGAACTCATTACTTACGATGATCTAAAATAACTGTATGGACGCAAGGAACAAGAATTGATTGTTCCTTGTTTCGTGTGATCGAGCTTTTTGAGATTCTTTGGCGAATTGTATACATGTTTGGGTTGCGGTTGAGCATTTCAATAAGACCCGATCCTTGATCCATAATAAAATATGGACAAGGAGAGAGAAAACAATGAATCATGAAATCGTACTTCAATTAATGTATGCCTACTTTTATTTTATGCTTTATGCATTCGGAGGTTGGGTCGTACAAGGGTTTTATGTCGGATTTAAACAGCACAAGTTTTTGAATACAGGATTTTATCATGGTCCGTATGTTCCGATATTCGGAGTTGGCTGTTTGCTGATTATTTATGTAATCGATCCGTTATCCATGAATCCGATCTGGGTGTTTATCAACACCTTTGTGATCACAAGTGTTCTGGAATACATTACCAGCTGGTACCTTCAAAAAAAATATCACCGTTTATGGTGGGATTATTCCGAAAAACCGTTCAATATTCACGGACGTGTATGTCTGCTTAACAGCACTTTGTACGGAATTGCCGGAATTGCCGTGACTTTTTTTGCTCAGCCTTGGATCCACGATCTTGTGCTTAAGATCCCGTTTGCGTGGCTGCTCGGTATCGAAGCCGTTTATTCGGTCGTATTCTGGAGCGATGTAATCATTACGACAATGGAAATGCACGCCCATGTTCATGCTTTGGAAGATCTTCACAAGTATATTCAAAACGCAATCAAAGCGGAAAACGAAAAGATTCGTACCGAATATCTCGATAAAGCAAAACAAAGCTTCGAGAGAATGGAACAGACAAAGCGTCATTTGAGAGGTTTTATTTCTCAAAAACTGGATGAAGGGTATCAACACAGTATTCATACTCTTTTGAATCCCAAAAAGAAGCCATCATCAAATGCGCACTCTGCCAAGTAGAGATATAAGATAAAAACAAAATGCACGGCTCATTTCGAACCGTGTTTTTATCATTCTTGAGCAAGAAAGCGCGGGTACGGGCTTCAAAATTTGGTTTATGTTGCTCAAATTTGATAATTATAATACACTAATTTCATGAAAGAAAAAGAAAAATTCCCTTATGAGATTGAGGAAGGAGCCGTCATGGATTTTGTCGAGGACCGATTCATGCTTGTGCTCAAAGACAAAGTATGGACATCTGAAGAAATCGCTCTCTTGGATCATTTGCGAATCGGCTTCTGCTATACGAACGGATTAGCCATTTTCGTGCTTGAAGGAGGAGATATTGATTCAAGCGATTTTTATTTCAATATTCAGGATTGTGATTGGAAAGAGCAGTTGTTTGCGCAGGATCAAATCGAAGTTGAAGTGTTTTTGGTCGACCAAAACAACGATATCTGCTGGAAACGATCCAAAAAGTTTACTGAAGAAGATTCGCAGAAGATCAAGGATCGACTTCGCGCGCAGGAAGCTACGGCTTTCATGCCGGGCGAATATGATATCAATATCAGCGGAATGCAAAGTGCATATGAGCCGTTTGAGCTGTTGAAATACGAACAGTGTTTTATAGAAATGTAGGAGGAATTGAAATGAAAGCCGTAATTACAGTAGTAGGAAGCGATCGGGTCGGTATTCTTGCCATGATTGCCAATGCGTGCGCCACGCACAATGTGAATGTCTTGGATGTATCACAAACCATTATCGACGGAATCTTTACTATGACGATGATCACCGATTGTTCCCAGGTCAGCGACTTCGAAAAATTTGCCGCGAATATGGAAGTTTTGGGAACTGAAAATTCATTGATCGTGCGTGTTATGAATCAAGATATTTTCCATGCGATGCATACGATCTAAGGAGGACAGGATGCAGACTAACGAAATCTTAGAAACGATCAAAATGATCGACGAAGAGTATTTGGATATACGAACGATTACAATCGGAATTTCTTTGCTGGATTGCATCGATCCCGACATTCAGGTTGCCTGTCAAAAAGTTGAAGAAAAAATTTGCCGGGTTGCCGAAAATCTTGTACCGGTTGCCGAAGAAATTTCAAAAACTTACGGGATTCCGATCGTCAATAAGCGGATTTCCGTGACGCCGATCGCCATGCTTGCCGGCGCTTGCGAAGGCAATCCGGTGGAATTTGCTTTGACTTTGGAACGCTGTGCGCAAAAACTCGGAGTCGATTTTATCGGAGGATATTCTGCGCTTGTTCAAAAGGGATACACCAAAGGGGATCGGAAACTGATTGCATCGATCCCGGAAGCATTGGCAAGGACTCAGCACGTATGTGCAAGCGTCAATGTCGGGTCCACAAAAGCGGGCATCAACATGGATGCCGTCAAAGAAATGGGAGAAATGATCACGTTGTCCGCGCAAATGACAGCCGAAAATCATTGTATCGGGGCGGCCAAACTTGTTGTGTTCTGCAATGCTCCGGAAGACAATCCGTTCATGGCCGGCGCATTTCACGGCGTTGGGGAGCCGGATGCAGTAATCAATGTCGGTGTTTCGGGACCGGGAGTTGTGCGTGCCACTTTAGCAAAAGCATCCAAACGTGCAACGATGGATGAACTGGCCGATCTTGTAAAACGCACAGCGTTCAAAATTACGCGAATGGGACAGCTTGTAGGAACGGTCGCAAGCGAAAAACTCGGCATTCCGTTCGGAATTGTCGATCTTTCCTTGGCACCGACTCCGGCAATTGGCGACAGCGTTGCTTATATTTTAGAAGAAATGGGACTTGAAACTTGCGGAGCTTACGGCACGACGGCTTGTCTTGCGATGCTCAATGATGCCGTGAAAAAAGGCGGAGTGATGGCCACCTCCAATGTGGGGGGATTGTCCGGCGCATTTATTCCGGTATCGGAAGATGCAGGAATGATCGCAGCCGCTCAAAAAGGAGTGCTCACGCTTGAAAAATTAGAGGCCATGACGGCTGTCTGCTCTGTAGGACTTGATATGATTGTCGTTCCGGGAAATACGCCAAGCTCGATCATTTCCGGAATCATTGCCGATGAAGCTGCAATCGGAATGGTCAATTCGAAAACAACAGCGGTACGTGTTATTCCCGCAATCGGAAAAAGCGTAGGAGAAGAGCTGGATTTTGGCGGATTGCTCGGGCGAGGACCGGTCATGCCGGTCAATACGACAGACAATCAAGTGTTCATCGATCGTGGCGGACGTATTCCTGCCCCTTTACAAGCATTGAAAAATTGAAAATACAATTTCTGGTTTACATTTTCGGGCAACTATGTTTATAATACACACATAAAAACATTGAAAAGAAGAAGTACAGATTGAAAGTTTTTCAGAGAAGCGACGGTTGGTGCGAGTCGTGAAAACGGAAGATCCGGAACGTGTCTTGGAGTTGTGTTATCGAACAAATGGTGAGGTGACACCGTGAATTCGCGTTAAGAATGAGTTGTCGTCCATATCGGGTGGACGGAAGTAAGGTGGTACCGCGTGCTCATAGCGTCCTTTCGTTTTATGAAAGGGCGTTTTTTTTTAGGTGCTGAACAGAAAAGGAGAAAGAATATGAACAAACTATTTAAATTGGGAGCTGCGGCTATGTTGTCAATCGCAACACTTGCAGGATGTTCGTCAAGTACGAATACAGAAAACACAGATCAGCCTACAGAAGTGTTGATTGGAATTTCACCGGATTACATGCCGTATGAAGGATTGGATTCGAAAGGAGAACTGGAAGGATTCGATATCGATATGACAAAATGGCTGTTTGATTACTTGAACGAAAACGGTCGAAACTATGAATATGAATTTAAGGAACTTTCTTTTGATACGATCATCACAGCCCTTCAGGCAGGACAAATCGATCTGGGGATTTCCGGATTCACATATGATGAAGAACGTGAAGGAATCTTCTCCGATTCTTACTATGATTCGGCTCAGGTCATTGTTGTCAACAAAGATTCGGATATTCAATCCTCTGCGGATCTGAACGGAAAACTTGTCGGTGCACAACAAGGTGCAACCGGAGAAGATGTGGCCAACGGAATCGACGGTGCGAAAGTGCAGGCAATGCAAGATGTAAAAGTGCTCATGGAATCATTGAAGGCGCAAGGACTGGATGCGGTCGTCATCGATCAGGCAGTTGCGGATAACTATGCGACAAACGGCGACTACAAAGTGTTGGATGAAAAAATGCTTGACGAAGAAAATATCATTTATTCGACAGAAGATCATCAAGATTTGATGGATGATATCAACGAAGCAATCAAAGCATTCAAAGACAGTGGCGAATATAAAGAAATGGTTGATAAATGGTTCGCTGCTTCAGGAGAAGCAAGTGAATAAGATATTCACCCTAGAAAACCTTCAATTTTTGCTCCAAGGTGCCGGCGTAAGTATTGCGCTGGCCTTTGGTGCTTTAGTAATTGGAGCGGTATTAGGGGTAATCGGAGCTGCCGGAAAATTATCGAAAATCAAAGTATTCAACTGGATCGCCAATATTTATGTTGAAATTTTCCGCGGTACACCGATGTTGCTGCAAATCTATTTCTTCTATTTAGGGATCCCGGTCATTATTTCGATGATCACGGGAACACGTGTGCGAATGAATATTTATATTGTGGCTCTTGTCGCTTTATCCTTGAATTCGGGAGCGTATCAGACTGAGTTGATTCGTTCGGGAATTTTAGGCGTTGACAAAGGTCAGTGGGAAGCGTGCGAAACACTAGGCATTTCGTATTGGACCATGATGAAAGAAGTCATTCTTCCGCAAGCATTCAAACGAATTGTTCCTCCGCTCGTTTCGGAATTTATTACATTGATCAAGGATTCGTCTTTAGCTTCGGTCATCGGAACGGCCGAATTGATGTATCGTACTCAAGCTTTGGGCGCAAGATACTACAATTACTTATATCCTTTGATGATTGCCGCCGTGATGTATTTGATCATGACTTTATTCGTGTCATGGATCGGAAAGAAAATAGAAAAGAGGTTATCTGTCAGTGATTAAAGCAGAACATTTATCAAAAAACTTCGGAAAACTGCATGCTCTCAATGACGTGTCCCTCGAAGTGAAAAAAGGAGAAGTCGTGTGTTTGATCGGTCCTTCCGGATCGGGAAAATCCACTTTTTTGCGCTGTATTCACGGGCTGGAATTGCCGGATCAGGGAAAACGGTATTTGGACAACGAATTGATGGATCCGTCCGATCCGAAAAAATATCGTGAATTGCGTTCCCGCATGGGTTTTGTGTTCCAACATTTTAACTTATTCCCGAACAAGACCGTGCTGGACAATTGTGTGCTTGCTCAGGTCAGCGTTTTAAAGCGAAACGAAGAAGAAGCGAAGAAGATTGCTTTGGATTATCTTGCTAAAGTCGGGTTATTGGATAAAAAAGATTCATATCCGAATGCTTTGTCGGGCGGTCAGAAACAGCGTGTCGCCATCGCAAGAGCTCTTTGCATGGAGCCGGAAATCATGTTGTTCGATGAACCGACCAGCGCACTGGATCCGGAAATGATCAAAGAAGTATTGGAAGTTATGAAAGAGTTGGCCAATCAAGGAATGACAATGATTGTTGTGACTCATGAAATGGGTTTTGCCAGAAAGGTCGGAAGTCGAGTCGTATTTCTTGAATCGGGAAAGGTGATCGAAGAAAGCGATGCGGAAACGTTCTTTACCAATCCGAAAAGCGAACGTGCGAAAGATTTCCTGAGCAAGGTATTTTATGAATGAAAATCAATGACTTTTTGTGCGAACAATGGATGACCGAATACGAAACGGAAGCCATCTATAATATGACAGATACTTCCTTTCAGGCGTTGTCTTTGCAAGAACTCTTATCTATGGAAGAAGGATTTCCGCAAGATCTTATTCTCGACTACGGAGAGATTACCGGAAAAAAAGCATTAAAACAGGAAATTTTAAAATTATATCAAACAGGCAATGAAGAAAATATTGTCTGTTTTCCTGGTGCACTGAATGCCAATCAGCATGTCATGGATGCTTTGCTGCAGGCAGGCGATCACGTGATTGCGTTTGTGCCCGGATATCAGCAATTTTACGATTATCCTCTTTCGCTTGGCTGTGAAGTTACGTGTCTTTCGTTTCATGAAGAACAAGATTGGAAATTTTCGATGGATGAAGTGAAAGAATCCATTCGAAAGAATACCAAAATGATTGTTTTGGCTAGTCCTTCCAATCCGACCGGCACAATGCTGACAAAGCAGGAATGGCAACAGCTGATCGAATTGTGCGCAAAAAATGCGATTTATATTTTATGCGATGAAGTGTATCGGGGACTTGACATCGAAAAGACGATTTCTGTTTCCGATCTCTATGAATTCGGGATTTCCACATCGTCCCTTTCGAAAATTTTTTCGCTTCCCGGACTTCGTTTAGGCTGGGTAAAAGCGGCACCCTTTATTATCGATCAATTGGTGATTCGTCGTGATTATACAATGATTTCGACAGGGCCTTTGCTGGATCACTTAGGTTGGATCGCTCTTAAAAATAAAGAAAAGATCCTTGAAAGAAACCGAGCAATCTTGAAAGCAAATCAGATGACTTTGAAATCCTGGCTTCAGGAAAATAAAGAGTTTTCGGTAGTTCTTAATGAATTTTCTCCCGTAGTATTTTTAAAATACAATATGGATATTCCTTCTGCCGCACTTTGTACCCAAGTTTTGAAAGAGAAAGGGATCTTCTTTGTACCGGGAACTTGTTTCGGAAGGGAATATCATGTCCGTTTAGGGTTGGGCCGTGATCCGAAACAATTTGAAAACGGACTGAAACTATTTGCGAAATGGAGCAAGGAAGCATTGAAAAAGACATATTTTTCATGATATTATAACTTTACAAGGGGTGTTGAGATGAGAAAAGGATTAGTTGTATTTTTCCTCGTTGGTCTTTGTGGCTGTACACGAGTGAATGATGTGAATTCGTCACAAGAAACAAAAGAACCAGTGATCGAAGAAGAAGACACCGGTCAACACACTTTGGATTGCAAAAAAGAATCTGACTCGGTGTTTTTGCAAGCGCAAGGTGATCATGTCGAAAGTCAAGAACAAACGATTTATATGTCGTTTGAAGAGTTGGAAATTGACGAACAGATGAGTCATGAGGATATGATGAATGCGATCAATTCATCATTGACCAGATCATATGATGCATTGCAAGGCGTCGATGCGGTTGGATCGTTAGAAGACAATAAGGTAAAAGTAACGGTTACGATCGACTACAAAAGGGCGGACATTCAATCATTGATCGATGCCAATCTGCTTCACGAAGGAGAAGTAGATACGAAATATGTTAGTTTGGGTAAAACGCAGTCACAATTGGAAAAAGAAGGTTATTCTTGTACAATTCAATGAAAAAGAAATGCGGTATTTTGCCCGTTTTTCTTTTTCGAAGAGAATAAAAAGGGGGACCGGAATTTGAGGTATTATATTTCAGATTTGCATTTTTTTCACAAAGCTTTAAATGATAAGATGGACGTCCGGGGGTTTGACGATGTGGAAGAAATGAATGAGTACATGATTAACCAATGGAACAAGAAAGTGAAAAAAAGGGACGAAGTCGTTGTCCTCGGTGATTTTTCTTGGGGTAACGCAAAAGAAACCACAGAAGTCATTCAAAGATTGAACGGGAAGATTTTTTTGATTCGCGGCAATCATGATCGCTTTCTTGATGAAAAAAATTTTGATGTTTCAATGTTCGGATGGGTCAAGGACTACGCAGAACTTAACGACAATCGCAGAAAAGTCGTGCTTAGTCATTATCCGATCGCATTTTATAATGGGCAGTATCGTAAAGATGAATTGGGTAAGCCCAAGACATATATGCTGCATGGCCACATACACAATACGCAAGATCGGGATGATCTCGATGCGTTTATTGATTTTATGGCGACCCGAAAACATATTTCAATCGGCAATGAACTGGAAAACGTACCGTGCCAGATC
This sequence comes from Firmicutes bacterium M10-2, assembly GCA_000403415.2. Classification (GTDB taxonomy): domain Bacteria; phylum Bacillota_I; class Bacilli_A; order Erysipelotrichales; family Erysipelotrichaceae; genus Dubosiella. The sequence continues at coordinate 501,069 of KE159681.1, read as the reverse complement.
ATTAATTGCTTTTGCCAAGACTCTGATTACGAACCTTTAACGCTCGATGAATGGATCGAGTTGGATGAAGAAAGAAAGATTCGACGAAGAAAAACAGAATAGGATAGCGTCGAAATCAAGGTGAGGGTATATGGAGAAATTGAAATCAAAAAAAGGCGGTAAAGCACTTTATATTCAAATCAAAGATATTTATCGGGAAAAGATTTTAAGCGGTGAAATCCGTTACGGCGAAAAGATCGAAAGCGAAATGGAGATTCAAAAAAAATTCGGCGTTTCGCGCATTACCGCAAGACAGGCGATATTAGATCTTGAAAAAGAGGGGATGGTCAATCGAGGACGAGGACGAGGAACTTTTGTTATTTGGAAACCAGCCATCAAAGAGAAATTATCGGAAATCCGTAGTTTTTCCCATGAAATGGAACTTCACGGGCGTGTGCCGGGAACAAGCAGCTTTACGATCGATCGGGAAGAAGTTGCGGAAAAAGCGGCCAAAATCTTTGACCTCGATCCCCACGAGGAAATGTATTGTTTTAGAAGAGTTCGCACAGCAGATGAGGTGAAACTTGTTTATATGGTGTCTTATTTTCCCCTTGACACCGATTTGCCGATCCATGAAGAAGAGTCGACACGGTCGATGTATGAAAAATTCGAGGTTATAGGAACCGCAAAACCAAAACGGGTCGAAGAGGAATTCAGCGCTGAAATCCCTTCCGATGAAGTTCGTACTTCCCTAAATATTCCGAAATCATTGCCTGTTTTGGCTCGAAAAAGAATTTCTTATGACGACCAGGATCATATTATCGAATACACGATCAGCTATTATCGCAGTGATCTGTATACTTATATGAATTCGACAGGAAAGATCATTTACAGTTGATTCAATCTTATGAAAAACCGATTTCTGTTTCGATCGGATTTTCCAATTCAAGATAGAGAAAGCAGGACAATTTGCCCTGCTTATTTTTTTTTGTTAATGCCTTTTCCCTAAGAAAAACCCGATTCCAAGTCCTACAAGGAACACAACGACAAGAAGAATGAAAAAGGCAAGACCATTGATTGTAATATACATGGGATGACCATCCTTTCTTATGCACATCCTATCTTTATTTGAATGCTACGTCAAAAAATTTGCTTGTATAAAGAAACAGGATCTGAATCGTGTTACACTTATAAAAAACAAGAAGGAGATAAAAAGGATGAAAATATGTGTTTATGGGGCCAGCAGCAATGAAATCGATCAAGCTTATTTTGATGCGGCCTATGCTTTAGGAAAGGATATGGCTGAGAAAAAGATCGATCTCGTTTTCGGCGGAGGGGATACCGGAATTATGGGTGCGGTCTATCGCGGAGAAAAAGACAATAAAGGAGTAACGATTGGGGTTGCCCCTCGCTTTTTTGACAAGCCGGGAATCTTAGCCAAGGAATGTACTCAATTCATTTTTACGAATACGATGCGGGAGCGAAAACAAAAGATGGATGATCTTGCGGATGCATTCATCATGGCACCGGGAGGAATCGGAACTTATGAAGAGTTTTTCGAGATCCTGACACTTAAGCAGCTGGAACAGACAAAAAAACCGCTCGTCATCCTGAATACGAAAGGGTATTACGATTCTTTAATTTCTTTGCTGAACTCGACAATCGAAAATAAATTTATGAGCAAAGATGTCATGGACCTTGTGATCATTGTCAATGATCCGTTTTTCGCAATCGAACAAATCCAAAAACAACTGCAGGAAGGAAAAGACAATTAAATTTGTCTTTTTCAGAGTGTTGACAAACTACCTATTTTGAAAAAATTAAATTTCAATAAAATAAAAGTGGGTAAAAAGGTCTAAAAAAAGAGTAATATTAGGTACTTAAATACCTCAAATTGCTCTTTTTTTATTCATTTGTGGGAGAAAAATAAAAAGCTGTGACAAAGCCGATTTGAAAAATCGACTTTGTCAACAGCCTGGAAAAGACAATTAAATTTGTCTTTTTTTTTCAGAAAACCAAGGTTAAAAATTTGATAATCAAGAAAAAAGCCTTGGTTTTTAAATTAGGAGAAAAAAATAAAGATAAATTAATTATAATGAAATTGTTCAGAAAAGGAGTTTAAACGAAATATGAAACTGCAAGCAGCACTTGATACTCTCACGCTCGAACAATGTATCGAACTTTTGCATCAAACCGATCGTACGATTGAGATTGCCGAAGTAGGCACGCCCTTTATCATCGAGGAAGGGATGAAGCCGGTGCAAACCATTAAAGAACTGTTTCCCCACATAGAAGTTTTAGCTGACGCAAAGATCATGGATGCCGGAGAATTCGAAGCCGATAAATGTTTCAGTCACGGAGCCGATATCGTAACGGTTTTAGGTGTAGCCTATGACGAAACAATTGAAGGTGTTGTAAAAAGCGCAAGAAAATACGGAAAAAAAGTGATGGCCGATATGATTGCAGTGACTGACCTCGCCAAACGAGCTGAAGAAATCGACCGGATGGGTGTGGATTACATTTGTGTCCATACTGCTTTCGATATTCAAGGCACGGGAAAGAAAGATCCTCTGATCGATCTGAAAACTGTGAATGCAGTAATAAAAAATGCGCAAAGTGCTGTGGCAGGCGGGGTCAACCTTTTCACCATTGCAGAGATTGCCAAAGAGGCTCCAGGAATCATTGTGGTTGGCGGAGCCATCTGCAATGCAGCCGACAAAGCAGATGCTGCTAAGCAGCTTAAAGAAAGGATGAGCGTATGAATTACCGAAATATCGAACAAATCATCCTTGCCGAACTTTCGCAGACCCTTTCGTCGGTTTCCGATGAAAAGGCTCAGCAATTTACGGACCTGATTGATGAAAGCGATGAAATTTTTTGTGCAGGGGCCGGACGCAGCGGATTCGAAATTCGCGGATTTGCGATGCGCTTGATGCATATGGGCAAGAAAAGCTATATGGTCGGTGAAACTTGCACTCCCAATATTACCAAAGATGGTGTGTTGGTCATTTGTTCGGGATCGGGATCGACAAAATCGCTTGTCAATCATGCGAATGTGGCAAAAAACGTTGGAGCCAAAATCGCCTTGATCACGATCAATCCTCAATCTGAAATTGCCCGAATGGCAGATGTGGTGGTCGAAATTTCCGCACCATCTCCAAAATCAGCCAAAGAAGGAGAAATTCATTCGATTCAGCCGATGGGCAGTCTTTTCGAGCAAAGCGAAGGTTTGTTTTTGGATTCCGTCATCTTAATGCTGATGGAAAAAAACAATCTTGACGGCAATACGATGTTCGGACGACATGCAAATATGGAATAAGACGAGAACGTTCTGCAAATGCAGAGCGTTTTTTTTATTGATTTGTGTGATTTTATCCCATTTTCGGTCATTCTATTGGAGAAAAGTGTTTCAATACGGTTAACTAGAATCAGAGAAGGGAGCAATATTTGCAAGAAATATCAAGAAAGTGACACTATGAAAGACAATCAACCTTATCCGCTTTATCAGATGTATGAAATTACGGACCTGAAAGATTTGATCGACAGGCAAGTGAAGATCCATCCGCAAGCGCCCGCATTTCAATGGAAATCTCATAAAGATATCAACACAAAAACAAGAACTGAATTTCAGCAGGACATCAAAGCGAGCATTAACTGGTTCAAACATCACAATATACACCATGAAACGATTGCGATCATTGCTTCGAACAGTTACGCATATCTTGTGCTCTTTTTCGGAATTGTTCTTTCCGAAAATATTGCGGCACCAATTGACAAGGAAGCCAGCCTTGAAGATATGCATTATATGCTCGCTCTTTCCGATACCGACAAAGTATTTTACGAAGAAGAAAAAGAATGGCCGCAAGGGATCGAGGCATTTTCGGTCAGTACACTGGATGAAATGATTCGAGAAGGAAAAAACGATCCCGATACATACGATGCCATCGAAATCGATCCCGAAACGGTCTGCGCTTACTTTTTTACGAGTGGAACGACAGGACATCCCAAAGCAGTCATGTTAACCCATAAAAATCTTGCGACAGATATCAATAAGGCATGTAAAAATTTTGTCCTGACCGGAGATACAGTTTCCGTATTACCCTTCCATCATTGTTTCGGACTCATTACAGCGATATTCAAAGTTTTCAATTACGGTAAGAAGACCTATATCAACACATCGCTGCGCAGAGTACAAAAAACCTTGCAGGAGCAGAAACCGCAGACCATCTTTCTCGTTCCGCTTTTTGTGGAAACATTTCACAAACGAATATGGACCGAAATCAGGAAAGAACATCCGGAAGAAAAGGTTCAGAAAATGATGCAGCACAGCGAACAGCTGCTCAAAGTAGGGATTGATGTTCGCAAAAAAATGTTTAAAGGCATACAAGATGTGTTTGGGGGAAATCTTCAATATATTATTTGCGGGGGTGCTTTTTTGGACAACAGCTATATTGAAGATTTTCATGCCTGGGGCATCACGATCCTGAATGGATACGGAATTACCGAGTGTTCGCCGGTCGTCGCTGTCAATCGGAACCACTTTATAAAAAAAGGAAGTGTAGGGCAAGTGCTCGAAGGCGTACAAGTTCGGATCAATGAAAACGATGAAGTGTGCATCAAAAGCGATATCGTCATGAAAGGGTATTACGGAAATGAAGAAGAAACCGAAAAAGTTCTTCAGGATGGCTGGTTTAATACCCAAGATATCGGGTATCTGGATGAAGATAATTTCTTGTTTTTGAATGGAAGAAAGAAAAATCTGATCATTTTGAGCAACGGAGAAAATGTTTCTCCGGAACAAATCGAAATGAATCTTTCCAAACACGAAGAGATCGAAGAAATTGTTGTCTATGCTCGAAACAATCAGCTTTGGGCCGCAATCTATCCGCAAAATCAAGAGGAAAAAACCGGGAAAGAAATCGATCGGATCATTCAAAAGTATAATGAGGACAATCCGATGGCGAAACGAATCGTTCATTATCGGCTAAGAAGCACTCCGTTTGAAAAAACACCAACTAAGAAAATTATTCGTTCAAAAGCAATAGGAGAAGAACAATGAAAGATCAGAAAAAAATTATCGAGATATTATCGAACTATACGGATGTCGAACCGGATCAAATTTCGCTTGACAGCAATCTTGTCGCCGATCTTGGCTTTACATCGCTGGATGTCCTCGACATGGTATCCGAGTTTGAAGATGAATACAATATTGAAATTCAAGATCGGGAAATCAAACAAATGAAAACCGTTCGGGATATCGTTGTTTACTTAACCGAGAATGCGTGATTTTCGCATTCGGTGGTTGGATCAGTCTTCGGAAGTCGATGTTCGGGATCTTGCGCCTTGCTTTCAGGAGCGCGTGGCAAAATACCGACATCCTTTCGCAAAAAAACAATCTTTGGCCGCGTATGGCTTATTGCAGGAAATGCTGAAAGAACAGGAAATCGAAATTGACAAGATTACGACCTTTCCAAACGGAAAATGGATGATCAATGATTTGTATGTATCGATGACGCACACCAAAACAGGTGTGGCGGTCATGCTTTCACATGAAAACGACTCGATCGATATGGAAACGATCCGTAAGATTGACGATCCGCTTATCCGTCATACGCTTTGTGAAAACGAACAAAAATTTTTGCGAGAAAGTCATAATAAAGAGAAAGCGTTTACTATTTGCTGGACCTTTAAGGAAGCCTTTATCAAACAGCTCTTTCAAGATGAGAATATGTCGTATCGTTCGATCGATACGACATCCTTGTTTGAGAAAGGAATGTATGTGTGCCAGAGGAATACGATCATAACGGTTTTGAAAGAAGTGATGAAATGAAAAAGACGATCTATTATGAAACGATGCAGGATGATGTTGTCGTGGCTTCAGACCAACAGGCAACAGTGCCCGAGAACTATCGATGGATTCGTTCTTCCAAATTTTATGATTTTAATCACAAGCTCTTATATAAATTGTTTTACGGATGGGCGTATGTCTTTATAAAATACGGACTTCATACTACCATAGTGAACAAGGAAATCCTTCAAAAAGAAAAACGAGGGTATTTTCTTTATATTAATCATACGCAGACGGTGGGAGATCCGTTTTTGCCAAGCCAAATCGTTGTCGATAAAGAAACGTATATTGTCGCTTCCCCAAGCAATTTATCGATTCCGATCTTAGGCAAGATCCTCCCGATCCTTGGTGCTCTGCCTTTGCCGACCGGTGCCGAACAAATGAAGAGGTTCCGTCAGGCGATCGCGACCCGAATCCAAGAAAAACAATGTGTGGTCATTTTTCCGGAAGCGCATGTATGGCCGTATTATACGGATATTCGGCCTTTCGAAAACGCAGCGTTTCAATTCCCAATCGATACACAAGCCCCTGTGTATTGTGCAACCGTCACCTATCAGAAAGACAGAAACCATCATCCCAGACGAATGGTTTATGTCCATGGACCTTTTATGGCGGATCCGACACTTCAAAGAGTGAAGAAAAGAAAAAAACTGGCCAATGAAGTATATGAGCAAATGAAAAAAGATGCTCGACACAACACCTTTCAATTTGTTCAGTATATTCAAAGAAAGGAGAATCTATGAACATTTTATATTGTGGCGATATCCATATCGCGCAAGGACTTGTGCTCAGTGTGATCTCCTTGAAAAATCATGTCAAGGAGCCTCTCCATATTTACGTGCTGACAATGTCTTTGACCTTAAACGATCAAAGTTATCAGCCAATCGACAAACAAACAATTTCGGTTATTCAAACGATTGTGCAAGAAAAAAATCCGAAAAGCACAGTAGAAGCAATCGATATTTCCGAACTGTTCTTGAATGAGATGCCGCATATGAATATGTCGACCCGATTTACACCATACTGTATGCTGCGCCTTTATGCCGACAAGCTCGATCTTCCCGACAAGATTTTGTATCTGGACACAGATGTGCTATGCCGGCGTTCGCCTCTTGAATTTTATAATCAGGATATGGAACATTACGAGTTGGCCGGTGTGCTTGATCATTACGGAAAATGGTTCTTTCATGAAAAGCCGTTCCGTTTTGATTATATGAATTCCGGGGTCCTGCTTCTGAATTTGGAAATGATCCGAAAAACGCGATTGTTCGAAAGATGTCGGGAATATTGCAGTACCCACCAAATGTTCATGCCTGACCAAAGTGCAATCAACAAGCTTGTAACGTATAAAAAACTGTTTCCGAGAAAGTACAACGAACAAAGAAAACTTCAGTGTGATACGGTATTTCAGCATTTTACGACAAGTTTTCGGGCTTTCCCAATCGTGCATACGGTAAGTATAAAGCCTTGGAATCGGCAAGGAATGCATGATGTGCTTCATTTGCACGAATACGACAATTTATACACAGAATACGATCGGTTCATCATGAACCGGATCTGAAGAAAGGAACTTCTGAAATGAATACAAAACCCATGATCCCTATTTTCTTTACAATTGACGAAGGCTATGCCCCATGGCTTTCGGTCGCTTTGATTTCCCTAAAAGAAAACGCAAGCAAAGAGTACCGCTATGAAGTGCATGTTGTTTATCACGATATGTCCGCAAATACGATCATTAAATTATCCGAGATTGCGGATGACGATTTTTCGATTTCATTTGAAGAAATGCCTCAGACGCTTGATCAGCTACATGATTTTGCCGGCAATAACTATTTGCGTGCCGATTACTTTACGCTGACGATTTTTATTCGCTTGTTTTTGGCGGATATGTTCCCGCAGTACGACAAGGCCATCTATTTAGATAGCGATATTTGCGTTCCGGGAGATATTTCGAAAATGTATACGATCGATCTGAAAGACAATTATTTAGGTGTAGTCAACGATTATTCGATCGCAAACATCCCCGAACTCAACCATTATGTAAAGGATGCGATCGGTGTCGATAAAGATCACTATTTCAATTCGGGAATTTTACTGATGAATTTTAAGAAAATCCGGGAAAGAGAATTGGCTAAGCGGTTCTTGGATCTTATGATCAAATATCACTTCGATACGATTGCTCCGGATCAAGATTATTTGAATGCGCTTTGCAAGGATAAAGTCGTGTATTTGGATCCGACATGGGATTCCATGCCGTGCGATTTGGATGAATTCGAAAATCCGCAAATCATTCATTATAATTTGTTTGATAAACCTTGGTGCTATGACAATGTCAAATACGAAAAATACTTTTGGGATGTGGCGAAACGATCCGGATTTTATGACGAGATCGTTCAATACAAGAAAAATTATTCCGATGCGCAAAAGAAAAAAGATCAGGAGTCGCTGGCTCTTCTTGTGACAAGAGGAAACGAGATTCCCGATCAGGAAGTCACGATGCGAAAAATATTCGAAAGCGGACAAGAGGAACGCTTATGATCCTTGGCAATGACCGGCCGGCCGTAATCGAACACATAAAAGCCTTGGTGGAAACAAAAGATCTAAACGCAAAAGCGGAATTGGATGATCCTTGTTTGGATGATTCTCAAAAGCAGGAACTTATTCGAAGATTTCTTGATCGCCAAGGGACAAGAGCCCAAGAACTTGACGCCAAACTTGCACGCTATATCATCAAATATTACACAAAACTCGTCAATTATAAGACGAAAATCGTCGGCCTGGAAAAAATCGCAAATATTAATGATGGGGCGATTATTACGAGCAATCACTTCAATCAGCTTGACAATACAGTCGTCAAGAAAATGATTCAGGAAAAGGACGGCAAGCGGGTATACACGATCATTCAGGAAACAAATATGGGAATGGAAGGCTTTTTCGGTTTTTTGATGAACAACGGAGATAATATTCCGATCAGCGACAATTATGACTATATGCGTCACGAATTTATAGATCTTCTCGAACAAGTCATCAGGCAGAAAGACTATTTGCTCATTTATCCGGAACAGGAAATGTGGTTCAACTACCGCAAACCGCGTCCGGGGAAAAGAGGTGCGTATTACTATGCTTCCAAACTTGGCGTGCCGGTCATTTCGTGCTTTACGGAAATCACGGATATTGAGGGTATGGATGACGATCATTTCAAAAATGTTCAATACACGATCCACATTTTGGATCCGCTCTATCCCGATCCCGAGAAATCAGATCGTCAAAACAGCATAGAAATGGCGAAAAAAGATGACCGCCAAAGAAAAGAAGCCTATGAAAAAATCTACGGGAAGCCTTTGACTTATGATTTTTCATATGCGGATATTGCCGGATATATCAAAGGATCTCTTTCTTGAGATCCTTTCAGGCTGTTGACAAAGTCGATTTTTCAAATCGGCTTTGTCACAGCTTTTTATTTTTCTCCCACAAATGAATAAAAAAAGAGCAATTTGAGGTATT
>KE159681.1:454012-491578 GCA_000403415.2 Firmicutes bacterium M10-2 | reverse complement strand
AAGTACCTAATATTACTCTTTTTTTAGACCTTTTTACCCACTTTTATTTTATTGAAATTTAATTTTTTCAAAATAGGTAGTTTGTCAACACTCTGAAAGGATCTCTTTCTTGAGATCCTTTTTTTTAGTCCCTATTTCGAAAGCCAGCGCATGATAAGGTGCGGACTGAGCAGCATGATCGCAAAATAAAGAAACATACCGACAATTCCCGTGCTTAAGAATACGGGTTCGACATTCGTAACACATTTCATGAGGATGAGAAGAATGCCTACAGGGAGCAGCACCGCAGCAAAAATTGCGATCGGTCCGAACTCTTTTTTGTAAAAACAAAGAAGAGTTCCGCAGCTGATTCCAAACCCGATAAAAATCATAAAGATCGAAAGATTGATTTTGATTTCTTTTGCGCTAAGCGGGACATCAATGATCTTTGATACCGCAAAACTGACGATCAGTGCGACAAGCAGACCGACAACAGCAATGAAGAAACATAAAATAAATTTTTCGTAAATGATCCGTTCTTTTTTTATAGGTAATGTAAACTCCCAAGGAAACCATCCCGAATTTTGATCGTTTAAAATGGTTGCCAGTCCTTGATAGCTTAAAAACAGCCCGATAAAACAAATAAGGATGGAAGGAATCTTGATGTAGATCGAAATGGTGATCCCGCATACTAAGATAAGGGCGATAATCAGCCGGTTTGCGTACAGAATCTGGAAATCTTTTTTGAGCAACCCTTTCATAATTGTTCTCCTTTCGTATACATAAGCATGACATCTTCAAGACGCAAAGGATCGTAGGTGAATGCTGCATCTTCTTTTTTGATGAACACGTTGACACTTTAAGGCAGACGCATATAGCGAATGATCTTTTTCGGATCGATGGTGGCGAAATCGTCTTGGGAAACATGCATCATAACGTAGTCGTTCAGCAAATCGTCTTTCGATTGTAAGAACATTTGCTTTCCTTTGTGCAAATACAAAATATGATCGGCTACTTTTTCAAGGCCGCCGGTTATGTGCGTACTGAAAAGCACCGTATGATCTTCTTCCTGGATAAACTGAAGCAAAAGATCAAGAATCTCGTCGCGTACGACCGGATCAAGACCGGAAGTCGCTTCATCTAAGATCAAAAAGTTTGCATGATGACTCAATGCCGCACAAAAACAAAGCTTTACCTTCATTCCTTTGGAAAATTCCCGAATCTTTTGTGATGTCGGCAATTGGAATTGCCGGCACATTTTCGCAAAGGAATCGTGATCCCACGAAGAATAAATCTCTTTGAGATCTTTTTCAAGTTGCTCGATCGTAAGGATATCCGGGTATGGGCAGTGATCGGGAATGAAGCTGACCTTTTCGAAATCAAGCGGCGAAGGCGTAATTGTGCCTTCATCGAATTCAATGATACCTAAAATACATTTGATCAATGTGCTTTTTCCGGCTCCGTTTTCGCCAATCAGTCCGATGATCATTCCTTGAGGAAGATCGAAGGTCAGATTGCTTAATGTAAACGTTTTATAGCGTTTTGTACAATGTTTTATGGATAATGCATTCATATTCGGGGCTCTCCTTCATACATCAGATCGATCAAATCTTTTAATACGTTTTTTTCGATTCCCGCTTCCAAAGCCAAAGTGCAGGCACGATCCAATAAAGACTCGATTTTTTTCTGATTTTCTTCTTTAATGAGTTCCTGATTGAGGCTGGCTACGAAAGATCCTTTGCCTACAACGGTTACGATCAGTCCGTCGCGGCTTAAATTTTCATAAGCTTTTTTGACTGTGATCAAAGATACGTGCAGATCTTTTGCGAGGGCACGCATGCTTGGGATCGGATCGTTTGGCTTGAGCTGCTGTCGAAGAATCATGTCACGGAATTGGGATTCGATTTGTTCGTAGATCGGCTGCTCCGATCGATTGCTGATGATAATATTCATAAGAGATCTCCTGTTTATAGTGTGTATATACAATATATACAATATCATAAACACTTGATTTGTCAAATGTGAGGTTTAAGAAGAAAGGGAATGATATAATATGGACATGAAAACAGATCCGAAATATGGCTTAAGCAACGAAGAAGCAAAACAAAGAGAAAAGAACATCATTAAAGACCAAACGACAAGATCGTATCGTTCGATTTTCCTGCAAAATACATTCACATTTTTTAATTTAGTCAATTTTGTATTGGCTGCATTCGTATTTATGACCGGAACGTATCGGAATATGCTTTTTTTAGGTGTGGTCATATCCAATATGATTATCGGAATCGTTCAGGAAATACGGGCGAAACGCACACTGGATCAGCTCACTCTCATTCATCAGGAGCAAGCGCAAGTTCTTCGGGAAGGCAAAATACGCTCGATCCCGATCATGGAAATCGCCTTAGGGGATATCGTAGTTTTAAGGGCAGGCGATCAAATCGCATGCGATGGAGAAATCGTTTCGGGAAGTGTGGAATGTTCGGAAGCGATGCTGACCGGAGAAAGCGATGCGATCGAAAAGAAGGCGGGAAGCAGTGTGCTTTCGGGAAGTTTTGTGATTGCAGGCACAGCGCACATGGAAGTCACGAAAGTAGGAAACCAAACGTATATCGCAACGATATTGAAAGAAGCCAAGCGTGATCGACGCTATCCAAGTCAGTTGCGTGATGCGCTTCAGAAAATTATTAAATTCTGCACGATTTCGATCATTCCTTTAGGTTGTCTGCTGTTTTCGAAACAATATTTTCTTAATCATGATTCGATCAACGAAGCCATATTGGGTACGGTCGCCGCTCTGATCGGAATGATTCCCGAAGGACTGGTCATCTTGACAAGTATCGCGCTTGCCGTTTCTTCCATGAAGCTTGCACAGAAAAAAGTGCTTGTTCAGGAACTGTATTGCATCGAAACTTTAGCAAGGGTCGATACGCTTTGCTGTGACAAGACTGGAACTTTAACGAAAGGAAAAATGAAAGTTGTCGGGATCGAATCGTTCACAAAAGATCCGGTAGAACAGATCTTATCGAATATGTATACATATTTAAGCGATGATAACGCAACGGCGCAGGCAATACGGCAATATGTGCCGATGAAAGCAAACCGAAAACCGATATCCACAATTCCTTTTCAAAGTGCGACGAAGTGCTCGAAAGCAACTTTTGAAAAGACGACATATATTTGCGGTGCCTATTCATTTATTTTCGAAAAGCAAGATCCGTTTATTGTAAAAAAGATCGATGAAAAAGCCGAAGAAGGAAAACGGGTTCTTGCCTTGGCAAAAGAAGAAAACGGAAAAAAGGAACTTCTCGCTTTGATCATGATCCAAGATGTTTTGAGAAAGGATGCCAAGCGAATCTTGTCCTATTTTCAAAAACAAGATGTTTGCGTGAAGATTATTTCCGGAGATGATCCGATCACGGTTGCGGCAATCGCAAAGGAAGCGGGAATTGACGGAAAGTTTATCGACATGAGCAAACACGGTCAGGAAAATCTCGAAAAGATCGTGGAAGAATACGATATTTTCGGTCGGGTAGATCCCAATCAAAAGAAAGAGATGGTCCTTGCCTTAAAGAAAAACGGGCATACGGTCGCAATGACAGGAGATGGGGTCAATGATGTGATGGCCTTAAAGGCGGCCGATTGTTCCATTGCGATGGGTAGCGGAGCTCAAGCTGCCCGAAATATCGCAAGCTTAGTGCTGCTGAAAAATCAATTTGAAGCCATGCCCGATATATTGAAACAAGGGCGTTGTGTCATCAACAACATTCAAAGAACCGCTTCTTTGTTTTTGGTGAAAACAATGTTTTCGTTTGCCCTTAGTTTTTTGACGCTCTTTTTCTTGAGTGAGTATCCGTTCCAGCCAATCCAGCTGACCTTGATTTCTTCGCTGGCGATCGGGTTTCCGAGCTTTGTGCTGACTTTGGAACCGGACGAAAAACGAGTGGTCGGAAATTTTTTAAGCATTGTCCTTTCCAAGGCGTTTCCCGGTGCTTTATGCGTCACTTTGTGTGTCGTTGCGACTTCGTTTGTTCGTCAATGGCTGCCCATGAACGATGAGCAGTTTTCGACCATCTGCACGATTCTTGCGGGCATTTGCGCTTTATGTGTTTTGTATAAGACGTGCATTCCGTTTACGCCAATACGCAAAGTGCTATGGTTGGCAATGTGCGTATTGTTTGCGATATGCGTGATCTTTTTAAAACCCGTCTTTTTTCTGACCGATCTGTCATGGAAATATTTGCTGGTGATGGTGATCGAAAGTATTTTGATCCCGTTCCTACTGTTTTGGTTATACAAAAGAAAAGAAAAGAGGCTGTGAATACTGCCTTTTTTAGAAACAAACGATTCTTGCAGGACGGAACACGAATAGTCAAGAATTTAATTGCTTTTTACTATTTAATGGAATTACAGAAAGAAGAGATATTATGGATTGGGTAACCGGAATACAACATGCAATCAATTATGTGGAAGAACATCTGACTGAAAAAATCGACTATGATAAAGTTGCCGAAGAAGCGGCTTGCTCAAGCTTTTACTTTCAAAGAATTTTTGGTATCCTGTGCGGAATGACCTTAGGAGAATATATTCGCAACAGACGGCTCACACTTGCCGGCAATGAGCTGAGCGCAACCGATGAGAAAGTAATTGATATAGCTTTGAAATACGGGTATGAGAGTCCTGAAAGCTTCACAAGAGCCTTTATCAAGTTTCACGGAGTTACACCATCCCAAGCCAAGAAAGATGGCTCTAAACTTAAATATTTCTCCCGACTTTCTGTGCAAATTACATTAAATGGAGGAAGTATGATGAATTATAAAATCATTGAAAAGAAAGCCTTTGATATTATTGAAAAGGCGGAAAGGCATACCGTTGACAACTCTGAAAATAAAAAAAGTATTCCTGACTTTTGGACGAGATCGCATAATGACGGTACGATAAAAAAACTATTGGATGCCACAACAGACAAAACGTACATTTTCGGCGTGTGTTACGGGAACCTGCCGGAAAACGCGAGGACGTTTGATTATTCTATTGCGGCAAAATGCAGTGAGAATACGATCGTACCGGAAGGGTTCAGAAAGAACACCATTCCTGCAAGAACTTGGGCGGTATTTGAATGCAAAGGTGCAATGCCCGATGCGATACAAGAAATGTGGCACAAAATTGTTTCCGAATTTTTTCCTGCTTCGGATTATCAACCGACCTATGAAATGGATATAGAAGCATATACGGAAGGAAATATGAGTAGTCCTGATTACCGCAGCGAGATTTGGATCCCGGTCATGAAGAAATAAAACAATGAATGCCGCCTGGAATAGATCAGACGGCATTCAATCTTTTTCATGTTGAAATTCAATAAAAATCAAGGTGTATTCCAACGCTTCCAAGAGGTTGCTTTTTTTCTAATTTTCGACACGAATGGATTCAATGACTTGCGGAGTCTTTGGTGCATCGTTCCAGCTTGTCGGCGTTTTTGCGATTCGGTCCAATTCATCCAATCCTTCGGTGATAAGACCAAAGCCGGCATATTGACCATCCAAATGTGGTGCATCCGCGTGCATGATAAAAAATTGGCTTCCCGCAGAGTTCGGATCCATTGCACGTGCCATTGATAAGATTCCGCGTGTATGTTTTAGATCGTTTTTGAATCCGTTGGCACTGAATTCGCCCTTGATCGTATATCCCGGACCTCCGGTCCCGTTTCCTTTCGGATCGCCTCCTTGGATCATAAATCCCGGAATGATTCGATGGAATGTCAATCCGTCATAAAATCCTTCATTGGCGAGTTTTTCGAAGTTTGCGACCGTTTCCGGAGCAATTTCAGGGTACAATTCACCGGTCATCGAATGACCGTCTTTCATTGTGATAATGACTTTTTTCTTTTTCATACTGTACATCTCCTTGATCTGCACTGACTGCTCCCATGAGCAATCCTATATTTTTTTCCTCAAAATTATAGCATAACTTTAAAACGATGCACTAGAAGGATGATAGGATCTCGGGAGACAGACTCTGAATGATTGCCTTGGCGAGATCCACTGCATTTCGATAATCCTGATATGCGCAAAAACAAGTTCCGTTGTGGGCAAAACGAGTCGGGATACCAAGAACGATTGTCGGTATATTATGCAGATGATACACTCCGCCGTTTGTTCCTCCGCCTTTACGAACAGCCACTTGATAAGGGATGTTGTTTTCTTTTGCACAGTTCAAAGCAAACTTTTGGAACCCGGGATGGGTGATCATGCTTCGATCGTATGCGCGCAGCATAACCCCTTTTTTCATCGCGGTCTGAATACAATCCGGCGACTCAAACGAATCGTCTGCCGGACACCCTTCGAAACAAATGGCGACATCGGCTCGGATTGTCCTTGCCACACATTCGCTTCCTCGATCGCCGACTTCCTCTTGCGCGCTGAGTACTCCGATCGCATTGCCGAGAAAAGATTCTTGATCGATTTCGTGCAAAGTTTGCAGTAAAGCCGCACACCCAATACGGCAATCAAATGCCTTTCCCTGAAAAATTTCCAGTTGTTCGTTATAGAGGCATTTTGTTGCCGGAACGATAAAACAGCCGACATCAATACCTAAAGAGAGGGTTTCTTCCTTTGAGCTTGTTCCGACATCAATGCGCATCGAGTCGAGGTCGATCGGCTTTTTCTTCTCTTCTTCGCTCATGAAATGAACGGGTTTTGCCGCAACGATCCCCGAAACTTTTCCTTGTTCGCCTAAGATTTCGACTGCGCTTCCTGCCACATTGACCGGATCCCATCCGCCCAAAGGCAAAAAACGAATTGTCCCATTGGAAAGTATCGATTGAACGATAAAACCGACTTCGTCGCTATGTGCATCAAGCAAGATCGTGTATCCTTCCTTTTTTTTCTGATGGGGAAATAAATATAAATTGCGCAAGGTATCTTCTTTCGCTTCATAAGATGAAGGCAAATCTTTTTTTACGATTTCTACGACCTCATCTTCCAATCCGCTTGGACCAAACGCATTCGATAATGCAATGATTCGTTCTTTTTGATTCATAATATTCGCACCTTTCCTGTATAATAAAAATATAAAACGGAGTTCATATATGGTCAATAAAAAAATCGGAATTTTAAATTTATCCAATCCTGTAACCCGTTCGGTTTCTTCGCTGGTCGAAAAATTAAAGGAAGGAAACAATGACGTCAAGGTGAGCCCGATTCTGCACGATGCGAATGCTTCGCCGAAAGAAAAAGCCGATCTTTTCAATCAATGGATCAAGGAAGATCTTGACTTCATATTTGATGTGTCGGGAGGAGATCTTGCCAATACGACCATCCCATATATTGATGCAAAAGCTTTTCGGCGTTCCCGGACTTTATTTGCCGGATACAGCGATCTGACATGCGTGCTCAATCGGCTGGCTTTGATACGTCCTGTGCTTTTGCTCCAAATAGCAAATTGCACCGATCCGCTTCATCCTTGCGTGGTGGATCGGGAAAATGTATTGGGAGGCAATATTCGCTGTTTTCTCAAACTGGCACAAACGCCGTTTTTTCCCGATTGCGAGGGCAAGACATTGTTTTTGGAAAGCTATTCAGGCAATCGATATCGGATCGAAAGTTATTTTGCACAGCTTTCGATGATGGGGGTATTTTCCAAAATCGATCGTTTGATCTTGGGAAATTTTACCGAATTGCTGGACGAATCCGATGGAAAACAACATCTTGAGCGCATTGCCCGTACATATTGCCGAAAACCAATCGAATTCGATTGTCGGATCGGACATCAAAAAGATGCATATGGCCTCTTATTGAATTACAGAAAGGAAACTTCATGAAAAGAATAAAACAGATTTTATCTAATTTTCACATACGGATCATTTTTAAAGCGTTGATCGCAACGTTGCTTTTATCGTTTTTATACAACCTTGTTTATTTGTTTGCCGGATTCGGTATTACGGATCCGCGCCTCTTTTATGCAGTACAAGTTGTGCTCTCTTTAGCGTCTTCGCTTGGCTTTTATAAAATATGCACTATGGTTTGGACTCCGGATAAAGAGAAAATGTCTTTTGATGTCATTTTACGGGTGCTCATCTTGCAGGGGGGTTGGATCTTGCTCATTTCGGCTGTGATTGCGTCTTTGGCAGCTCTCGCATCTTCGAATATGGTCGCTTCTGTTTTTGTTCAGTTGATTAGTGTTGTCGTGCTGATTGGATTGATCCCGTTTCAATTGGTGTATTATTATTCGTTGTTTTTGGGAAAAAAGAGCGGGAAAGAAATTTTCGGTTATATCAAAACTGTGTTTGCCGCTCATTATCGCTCGATTTTGAATGTGTACTGCGCTTTGCTGTTGGTCGTTATGGCCATCGATACGTTTTCGGGAGGGCCTTTCAGCTTGGCTCAAGGATTTTATGTTCCGCAAATTTTGCAAAATGTCCTGTATGTGGGCAATCCCATGTTCAGCTGGATGTATGTCCTTTTTTTGAGCACCAGTTTCGGGGTTTCGCTTTCAAGTATGTTCGTGATTATCTTTTTTTTGTTTTTGATTGGATTCCTGTACGCATATTTGGATCTGAATCTTGTCGCATACATCCAAAAGGAGTGTATCAATGTCAGAACTCGAAAACCTAAAACTCACCGCTAGACGATATGGCCTTCTTCAGAAAATGAAGATTACGACGTTGGAACAATTGATCAAAGCGTATCCGTTTCGCTATGAAATGATTGAAGCCATCCCTTTTTCTCAATGGGAAAAAGGGGAACATATGGCGGTTGAAGGATTGATTGCGTCAAAACCGGCTTTGATTCGTTTGGGAAAGAATCGCTCCATGACTCGTTTTACGATCATTGCCTGGAATGAAGAAATCGAAGTCACGATGTTCAATCGTCCTTGGCTGTCCCAATTTAAATTCGGCGATACGGTGACCTTGTTTGGTGTTTATCAGGGAAACAACAAGCTTGTTGCCAACAACTACAACCTAAAACCGCTTAGTATGCAGACGGGATTAAAACCGGTTTACAGCCTTCCCAAGACGATGAAACCAAGCGATATGCAGGCAATCATGAAAACGGCTCTCGATCATCTGGATTCCATTCCCGATCTCATTCCGAAAAGATACCGGGAAAAATATCGGCTGCTCGATAAGAACACTTCCTATCGTTGGATCCATCAACCTCAAAATATGAATCAGCTCCATGCAGCAATACGAACGTTGAAATACGAAGAGTTTTTATGTTTTCAATGCTGTGTTCAGGCCCAGCAGGTGCAGACAATCTCGAAAGAACCGAAAGTTTTCGATCAAAACCGAATCGAGGAAAAAATTGCCGAATTCAAGTTTCCTTTAACCGAAGATCAAAAAAAAGCGTTGGATGATGTGCTTCGGGATATGCGTTCGGAAACCGTGATGTATCGCATGATCCAAGGCGATGTCGGCTGCGGAAAAACGATTGTTGCGATGCTGAGCTTGTTTGCCAGCGAACTGGCCGGTTATCAAAGCGCATTCCTGGCACCGACCGAAATTTTGGCAAGACAACATTATGAAAATATGAAAGAGCTCGGACTTCCGGCTCGATTGCTTGTTTCTTCGTTGCCGACGAAGGAAAAAAGGGAAGTGCTTGCCGGACTTGAGCAGGGAGATATACGGATCGTTGTCGGTACGCATGCGCTTTTTCAGGAGAAAGTCAATTTTGATGATCTTGGTTTGGTTGTTGCGGATGAGCAGCAGCGATTTGGGGTCAACCAGCGTCGTTCTTTACTTGAAAAAGGAAAGAATGTGGATTTTTTGATGATGTCGGCAACACCCATACCACGTACGTATGCTCACTTTTTATACGGAGATATTCGTTTAAGTGCGATCAAGACGATGCCACCGGGGCGAAAACCGGTCAAGACGCATTATGCGCCCGGATCATCCATGAAAAACTTTTTAAAGGACGTTCTTTTGGGCATCGACCAAGGAAGGCAGTGTTATGTGGTCTGTCCGATGATCGATGAAAATGCGGAAACGAATTTGCGGGCAGTAACGACCATTTACGAGGGAATGGTCAAAACTCTTGGTTCGAAATATAAGATCGGTCTGCTTCACGGAAAGATGAGTGTTGAAGAAAAAGAGGAAGTCATGAAAAAGTTCTCCGAAAAAGAGTATGACTTTCTTGTTTCGACAACTGTGATCGAGGTTGGAATCGATGTGCCTGACGCAACGATGATGGTCATTTACGATGCGCATCGCTTCGGTCTTTCTACGCTGCATCAGCTTCGCGGAAGGGCGGCCAGAGGAAAGGTACAAGGCGAATGCTGGATGCTTTCCGATTCCAAAGATCCGGAAGCCATCGAGCGGTTGAAAAAACTGGAAACGATGACGGACGGATTTGCGATTTCGGCGTACGATCTTTCCAAACGTGGTCCCGGAGATCTTTTGGGTACAAGGCAAAGCGGATTGCCAACCTTTATTCTTGGGGATTTCGAAAAGGATCCGGCAATTATGGAAGTGTGTGTTCATGATGCAAAAGAGATCTTGCAGGCACAAACGGATCAACCTATGTTAGACTATGTACGAAGTGCTATGGATAAGGCACGCTATTTTGACTAATGGAAAAAACTATGAATAAAGAAGCAATAAAAAACAAGCTTGTGTATTTTCTTTCGCTCACAATCCTGTGTGCTGTCCTGATTTCGGTGGCTTATTTCGGCTTTTTGAGGACGGTCAAGATTGATTTGATGAGCAATATGCGGTTGATCTACGAAGGAGAAAACAAAGACGCAAGCGTTGTCGCAATCAATACAATGGAAGATATCAATCAGCGTATCCAGGCGTTTTACAATTCGATTCACTATACGATCGAACCGGATCAAGGGCTTTCAAACGGAGATACTATAGTGGTGAAGGCCCGTTATGATGAATCGCTGGCTCAGCAATATCATTTTGAGCCGGAAAACGTGCAAAAGGAAATTGTTGTCGAAGGATTGCCGAACCGCTATGATTCGGTATCGCAAATGGATGAACAATGGATCGATAAAATAGAAGAGGCAATGAAGGAGTATTTGCAGACACACCAGGAACTGCAGTTGGAAACGGAAATTTTCGACGATTCGGATCAGGCGGCAAAGCTTGAAAGCATCGAGCTGGAAGAACTGGATTTTTTGAAGTCCAAGGAAGAATCCACAAGCGATCGTATGGTGGGATTGTACCGAATGACGTATCGGCAGCAGGACTCTGTCAAAGATCTTTACTACTTGGTGATCATCCCGTATATTAACGATTCTCAGAAAATCGATACGCAGAATATTTACGGAGAACGCGGATATTTAAGCGAAGAGGAAATCGAAAACAGGCAATACAATCAATATATTTCCCGTATTTTCGATTCTTCATACAAGATCGAGTCGATTCATCTGCAAAAAGAAGGAACAGAAACAAAAACGACAGAGGAAGCGCAATAAGCGTTTCTCCTGTCGTTTTTCTTATCGTATGATATTAGAAACAAGTTGTTCGACATCAATTTTGTCGATTTCTCCGAATTGAAATTTTACATTTTCTTTTGCCGAATCTTCATATCGAGGAATCAAATGGACATGAAAATGAGGGATGGTCTGACCGGCAGCTTCCTTGACATTGGTCAATACATTGATCCCGTCGCAATTCAGATTATTCATGAGCTTGTTCGATAACTGCTGAGCCACATCCATTACGTGATGCAGCAAAGCCGGATTGCAATCTAAAAAAGATTCTGTGTGTTGTTTGGGTACAACAAGCGTGTGTCCGTAGCTTGTTGGCGCGACATCCAAAAAAGCAAGAACTTGATCGTCTTCGTAAACGATGTTTGCGGGAATGTTTCCGTTTGCGATTTCACAAAAAATACACATCTTTTCTTTCTCTCCTTCATACTTATGCCTTATAAAATGAAAAACCAGGCTAAGGGGAGGCCTGGCTTTTCAAAATTAAGGGGATAGAAAATAGTATGAATATCATAAATGACAATCATACCGGCAAGGCCTTCTATTCCTTGCTTGGTTAACAGTATAGCATAACCCAAGGAATGATTTATGTGATTATTATGGGAAAATATGTGAATAACGATAATTTAGGTGATTTGTGGGGAAAAAAACCAAAAAAGGACTCTTTTTTCTAATTTTTATGACTTTTTCGGTAATCATTTTCATTCATTTTTTGTAATGTTTATTGAATTGAATTTTTTCGGTGTGACTCCTTGCACTGTGCTATAATTAATTCCAAATGGAGGCTCAAATTATATATGATCAATAAGACAATTTCACAGATCGGTCAGTTTATGGAACAAGAGATCGTCGGAAACTACGATAAACACACAATGGTTCAAGGAGTCGAGATCGATTCTCGCAAGATCCGGAAAGGAAATTTATACATTCCTTTGATCGGCCAACGTGTCGATGGGCATTCATTTGTTGAACAGGCAGCAAAAGACGGAGCTGTTCTTTCCTTTTGGCAAAAAGATCATACGCCGTATCCGACATGTTTGCCGATCATCTTGGTCGATGATACGCAAAAAGCACTTGCCCGGTTGGCACACGCTTATTTAATGTCTTTGGACGTGAAAGTGATCGCAATCACAGGATCGAACGGAAAGACAAGCTGTAAAGATATGATGTACAGTATTTTTTCTCAAGAGAAAAAGACGCAGAAAACAATAGGCAACCGCAACAATGAAATCGGGATGCCTTTGACAATTCTCGATCTCGATGAAGATGTCGAATATGCGATCTTGGAAATGGGAATGGAAAACAAAGGAGAAATTGCCGAACTTTGCGCGATTGCTTCGCCGGATATCGCAGTGATCACCACGATCGGATCGGCACATATGGAAAATCTCGGCAGCAAAAAACAAATCGCAGACGCAAAATGCGAAATATACGATGGATTAAAACCCAATGGGCTTTTTATCTACAATAAGGATTGTCCGGAAATTGATGAAGTGCTTTCCGAAAGGAAGCCGGATCCGCATAAGAAGATCGAATCGTTCGGAAAAGAAGCACAAGCCCGGATCCTATCGGATATTGCTTATGAATCCGACAGCATCCGTTTCATGACATCGATCATGAAAGACGAGATTGTGCTGCACGCTTTAGGCGATCATCAGGCAATGAATGCTTTGCCATGTATCATGGCTGCAAAAAGCGAAGGCTTGAGCGATCAAGCTGTGCTGAAAGGTTTGTCATGTCTGCAAATGACAAAAATGCGCACTCAGCTTCTGAACGTGAAAAAAGCAAAAATTTTGGATGATTCTTATAAATCGAATCCGGAAAGTGCCAAAGCGGCGATTGATACGCTGATGGAGCTGCCGGGAGAAAAACATATTGCTGTATTGGCAGATATGCTCGATTTAGGAGAGCAGGAACAGCAGCTGCATGCAGAAATCGGAAAGTATGCGAAAGAAAAAGGGGTTGACCTTTTATTTGCGTATGGACCGTTATCAAAACACACCGCAGATGCGTTTGGCGGAAATTGGTTTGCAACAAAAGAAGAAATAGAAGATCGTCTTCAGCCGTTATTGGATGAAGATGTTGTGATATGTATTAAAGGAAGTCGTGCGATGGGGATGGATACTATCGTCGCACAGCTAAATGGAGGATCAAAAAATGTCTAAATTAAAAATAGGGGTCGTCTTTGGCGGTCAAAGCAGTGAATATTCTGTATCTTTGCATTCGGCCGGAAGCTTTTTGCATCAAATACACAAAGAAAATTACGATATAACATGCATCGCAATCGATCAGACAGGTCACTTTTTTCTTTACGAAGGACCGATCGAAGCGATCGAACACGATGAATGGAAACAAGAACAGTTTGTAAGACCTTGCGCATGGGTGCATAGAGGCGTCTATGATGTGGATAATGAGATTTTTATTCCGCTTGATGTCATTTTCCCGATATTGCATGGAAAAAACGGTGAGGATGGCGCTTTGCAGGGAATGTGCGAACTGCTTAACATCCATTATGTGGGATGCGATATTCTTTCGTCGGCCATGTGTATGGATAAGGAAATCATGCACATTTTATGCGATGAATCCGGAATCCCTTGTGCGGATTATGTTTGTCTGAAAAAAAGAGAGTCGCAGCCGACATTCGAAGAAATCGAAGAAAAGATCCCGCTGCCGTGGATCGTAAAACCTTGCAATGCAGGAAGCAGCTATGGCGTGCATTTTGTAGAAAACAAGGAACAGTTTGAAGAAGCGTGCAAGGACGCGTTCTTCTATGACGGAAGAGGAAAGATCCTTGTCGAAAAAGCAATCGACGGTTTTGAAATCGGATGTGCCGTCATCGGAAACGATCATATTGAAACAGGCAGCGTAGACGAGATCGAAATTGAAAGTGCCTTCTTCGATTTCGAGGGGAAATATGCCATGAAGGGTGCTGAAATTCACTGCCCTGCCCGTTTGGAACCAAGATTGTTCGAATCGGCGCAAATGCTTGCCAAAGCAGCGTACCAAACGATGGGTTGTACGGGCTTGGCACGTGTCGATATGTTTGTGACAAAGGATGGGGAAATCATTTTGAACGAATTGAATACGATTCCCGGATTTACGGCGACTTCGCGCTATCCATCGATGATGCAGGCAGCCGGTCTTTCATTCAGTGATTTGATTGATCGTTTGATCGCTCTGGCCATGGAGCGTCAGGTAAGTGCATGTTAACTCCATATACACGGGCATGGTGCGAGATTGATTACAACGCAATTGCGCACAATGTAAAAGAAGTCGAAAAACTTGTCGGCGATACAAAAATCATGGGAATCGTCAAAGCCAATGCATATGGGCTTGGTGCTGTGCAATGCGCCAAAGCTTTGCAGGCAGCCGGTGTGCGTTTTTTCGGTGTGTCGAGCTTGGATGAAGCCATCGAACTTCGAAGTGGAGGAATCCATGACGAAATTCTGATTTTGGGGTATACTCCTCCGAAAAATTTCGATCAGCTTGTGGCCTATCATTTGATCCAGTCGCTTGTTTCTTTGGATTACGCAAAAAAGCTGGATGCATTTGCCAAAGAACACAATACAAAAGTGCGTGTTCATGCAAAACTGGATACCGGAATGAACCGGACAGGCATCGTTTATCAGCCGGATCATCAATGCTTTGAGGAATTAAAGGAAGCGTATACGTTGCCGAATCTTTGCGTGGAGGGAATATTCAGCCATTTTCCGGTCAGCGATGATCTTGGCGAAGAATCCAGACAATTTACCCAAAAACAAATTGAATTGTTTGATGAAGCGATCAATCGTTTGAAAAACGAAGGAATCGATCCGGGGGTTCGCCATATACAAAACAGTTACGGGATCTTGAACTACAAAGATCTCGGCTATGAGTACTGTCGTCCC
Source organism: Firmicutes bacterium M10-2 (assembly GCA_000403415.2). Taxonomy (GTDB): domain Bacteria; phylum Bacillota_I; class Bacilli_A; order Erysipelotrichales; family Erysipelotrichaceae; genus Dubosiella. The sequence continues at coordinate 476,279 of KE159681.1, read as the reverse complement.
GGACTTTTGTATATGGGTGTGACCAGCGATGATGCGATCGAAATCGAAAGCGAGCCGGACTTTATTCCGATTTTATCGATTTATGCCAATGTCAGCTTGGTGAAATGGCTTAAGCCGGGCGAAAGCGTAAGCTACGGACGTCATTTTATTGCGCAAAAAGATACCAAGATCGCGACCGTTTCGATCGGATATGCGGATGGCTTGCCGCGGCTACTGTCAAATTGTGGTGTGCAGGTGCTGGTTAACGGTCAGCTTTGCGAACTGGTCGGAAATATTTGTATGGATCAGTGTATGATTGACGTTTCCGATGTCGAAAATGTCAAAGAAGGCGATGTGGTTTGTTTTGTAGGTGAAGAAAACGGGCATCGTTTGACGATTGATCGTGTTTCTCGGCTGGCAAAGACGATCAATAACGAAACATTGACTCGAATTACTGCACGTATGCCACGTCTTGAAAAAAGAAAAAGGTAAATAAGGGGATAAAATGAGGGGAAAAAAACAATTTGCGGCAATTGATATTGCTCGGTATATTTCAGCTCTTTTGGTCGTATGCATTCATGTGTATCCGTTTGTCGGCATTTCGGAAACGTTTAATACGTACTTTATCCAAACTGTATGTCGTTTGGCCGTACCTTTTTATTTTACGGTTTCCGGATATTTTTTCTTTCGCAAATGGAGCAAGGACGAGAGCGAGAACGAACATCATTTTCGTCATTACATAGTGCGGATCGGAAAGCTGTATTTGATCTGGTCGGTCATTTATCTTCCGTATACTATTTGGAACTATGCATCTGCCGGATTTTCGTTCATGGATATTTTTTCGTACATCCGCGACTTCTTTATGACAGGAAGCTATTATCATTTATGGTTTTTGCCTTCTTTGATCGTGGGAATGTTTATCGTATACGAATGCTATAGGAGAAAAGGATTGAGCTTTACGTTAAAGATTTCCTTGATTCTTTATTTGATCGGATACGTGATCAATGTATATGCTCCGATATGGGAAAATACGCCTTATGTTTCGATCTTATACGGATTTTTTACGAAAACGATCGTCACCGCAAGGAACGGATTGTTTTTCGGACCGATTTATTTGGCACTCGGACTGCTTCTGGCAAGAACAAGAAGACTGAAGGTGAAAGCGAGCTTGAGCGCATTCTTGATCTCGTTTATCCTTCTTTGTCTGGAAGTAACGTTGTATATTCGGCTGGGGATCATGTATGATCTCAGTTCGATGTTCTTGATGCTTGTGCCGGCCACATACTTTTTGGTCAATGCTTTATTGGCTGTCCGGATTCCATATCGAAAACAATATACGATCATGCGCTACGATTCGCTGCTGATCTATACTTCGCATATTTTATTCGTGAAGGTGTTGCTCCTTGTCATGCCTAACGCCAATCTTGTTGTGTATTTTGCGACATTGGCTTTATCGCAGCTGTTTGCTTCGATTATTGTTCGTGCCAAGGAAACATATCCGATTTTCAACAATTTAATTTGATGAAGAAGTTGATAAATTCAGCTTCTTTTATTTTTGGCTTGCATAGCCGGAAATTTTTCGTATATGAAAATCGAATAGTAGAATATAGGTGATAAGTATTCGTATATGAAATGACTTCGCGATACAATATAAAAAAGAAAAGAGGAAAAAATTATGGAACCATTATTCACATCATCGAAAAAATTAGGTTTCGGTTTGATGCGCCTGCCATTGACCGATCCGGATGATGCGGCAAGCATCGATTTGGAAAAAACGTGTCAGATGGTCGATACGTTTTTGGAAAAAGGGTTTACTTATTTTGATACCGCATGGATGTATTGCGGGTTCGAATCCGAAAATGCAGCCCGTAAAGCGCTTGTCGAACGTCATCCACGCGACTCGTATACTTTGACAACAAAACTTCATGCAGGATTTCTTAACACAAAAGAAGATCGGGATCGGATTTTCAACGAGCAGCTACGTAAGACCGGAGTCGATTATTTCGATTATTACTTGCTCCATGATATGGGGAAAGATCATTTCGAAAAATATACCGACCTTGATTGTTTCGCTTGGATTGCCGATAAAAAGGAAAAAGGCCTTGTCAAACACATTGGATTTTCCTTTCATGATACAGCCGATGTGCTGGATGAAGTGTTGAGTGCCCACCCTGAAATGGAATTCGTACAGCTTCAGCTCAATTATTTGGATTGGAACAGTCCGGCCATTCAATCCAAAGAATGCTTGGAAGTAGCGAAAAAACATGGAAAACCTGTGATCGTCATGGAACCTGTCAAAGGCGGAACCTTGGCGAAACTTCCGGAAAAAGCCGAACAGGCAATGAAGCAATATGCACCCAATGCTTCGATTCCAAGCTGGGCCATTCGCTTTGCAGCCAGCCAGGAAGGGGTTGCGATGGTGCTTTCCGGTATGAGCAATCAAACGCAATTGGAAGATAACATTTCGTATATGGAAGAGTTTGTTCCTCTTTGCGAAAAGGAAGAACAGCTTGTTTTTCAGGCAGCGGATGCGATCAACGAAAGCATTGCGGTACCATGCACAGGATGTTCGTATTGCACGGACGGATGCCCGATGCATATCAATATTCCAAAATATTTTTCGTTGTACAATGCTGACCTTCAGGAAGCAGCTGAAAAAGGTTGGACTCCTCAAGGCGAATATTACGATCGTCTGTCGCAAAAGTTCGGCAAAGCGAGCGATTGTATCGCATGCGGGCAATGCGAAAGTGTCTGTCCGCAGCATTTGCCGATCATTGAGTATCTCAAAGATGTCGCCAATCATTTTGAATCGAGATGAACATTTGTTCGTCTCTTTTTTTTGTTTCGTCTTATAAAATATGGTACAATGATTTTCTTAAGAAAGCGGTTACAAAAAAAGAAGAGGTATTTATGAAAGTGGATGTATTGATCATTGGCGCAGGGGTAAGCGGCAGCGCAATCGCACGTGAACTTGCGAAAACAAAAGCCGACGTGCTCGTCATGGAAAAAGAAAGCGATGTTTGCTCGCAAACATCAAAAGCAAATTCCGGAATTGTTCATGCCGGATATGATGCAAAGCCGAACACTCTGAAAGCCAAGCTGAATGTTAAAGGAAATGCGATGATGAAAAAATTATCCGAAGAGCTCTCGTTTGACTATGCACAAATCGGATCGCTCGTTCTCTGTTTTGAGGAAGAAGGAAGAAAAACGATCCGGGCTTTGTTTGATCAAGGACAAGCCAACGGGGTGGTCGGATTGGAAATTTGGGAAAAAGAACAAATTTTAGCGCACGAACCGAATGTAAATTGTGATGTCGTGTGCGCCTTGTATGCGCCAAGTGCCGGCATCGTCTGCCCTTTCGGATTGAATATCGCGCTCGCTGAAAATGCTGCCGATAACGGTGTGTGCTTTCACTTTGACGAACCGGTTGCTTCGATCAGAAAAACGGAAGACGGATGGCTCGTGAACGGGGCATACGAAACAAAATATATCGTCAACGCGGCCGGAGTGTATGCCGATCAAGTTCATCAACTCGTTTTTAAGGACTCGTTTACGATTACGCCGCGAAAAGGACAATATTTTCTTTTAGACCATGAAGCAAAAGATCTTACATCGACGGTGCTGTTTCAGCTGCCGACAAAACTTGGCAAAGGTGTGCTGGTGACTCCGACCGTCCATGAAAATATCCTGATTGGGCCGACAGCCGAAGACATCGAAAATAAGGAAGATACGACCACAAGTCAGGATGGTCTGGAACAAATTCGCCGCAAAGCTTTCCGGACCCTATCCGATATACCTTATGATCATGTGATTACTTCTTTTTCCGGATTGAGGGCTGTATCCGATCGGAACGATTTTATCATCGAGCGTTGCGGCAAAGGCTGGATTGATGTGGCCGGGATCGAATCGCCCGGACTTACAAGTGCGCCGGCAATCGGAGAAATGGTTGCTCAAATGATTGTCGAAGATCTTTCTTTGAAGCCCGATCCTGACTATTTGCCGTTTCGTCAGGGATTTTCTTCATGCAGAAAATTAAGTCCCGAACAATGGAACGCATTGATTGAAAAAGATCCGGCTTACGGAGTGATCGTCTGCCGCTGCGAAACAATTACAGAAGGAGAAATCAAAGAAGCGTGCTCACGCTCCATTCCGGCAACAAGCGTGGATGGCATCAAGCGCAGAGTAAGGCCCGGCATGGGAAAGTGTCAAGGTGGTTTCTGCCTTCCGAAAGTTATGGATATTTTGCAAAAAGCAAATCGGGTTTCTGCCGATCAAATTCGAAAAGCGAATCCGGGCAGCGAATACATTGTTGCCGAAAACAAAGAAGGAATATGAGTATGGAACAGGCAAAGAAAAAACAACTCGTAGTGATTGGCGGAGGTCCTGCAGGACTTGCTGCCGCGCTTGCCGCAAGAAAAAACGGTGTTCAGGATTTATTGATTCTCGAAAGAGATGAACAGCTTGGCGGGATATTGAATCAATGTATTCACAATGGCTTCGGACTGCATACATTTCATGAAGAACTGACCGGTCCCGAATATGCGGCCCGGTATATTGAACAAATCGAACACGAAAAAATCGATTATCTGCTTAATACAATGGTCATTGATTTGGATGATAAGAAAAATATCACTTTTATCAATCAAAACGGAGTACAGCGCATACAGGCACAAGCCGTTATTTTAGCAATGGGATGCCGCGAACGCCCAAGAGGAGCTTTGAATATTCCGGGATATCGTCCGGCAGGGATTTACTGTGCGGGAACGGCTCAAAAACTTGTCAACATCGACGGATTGATGCCGGGAAAAAATGTGGTCATTCTTGGATCAGGAGATATCGGTTTGATCATGGCAAGAAGAATGCGTCTGGAGGGAGCCAACGTGCATGCGGTCGTCGAAATCATGCCTTATTCCGGAGGACTGAAGCGAAACATTGTCCAATGTTTGGACGATTTCGATATTCCTTTAAAGCTCAGCCATACGATTACGAACATTGAGGGAAAAGAGAGGGTAAAAAAGGTTACAATCGCAAAAGTGGATAAGGATCGCCATCCGATATCCGGAACCGAAGAAACCATCGAATGCGATACGCTGCTGTTGAGCTGCGGACTGATTCCCGAAAACGAATTGTCCGAAAAAGCGTGTATACAAATCCATGATATCACCCATGGTCCAATCGTGGATGAATCGCTTGAAACGAATGTAGAAGGGATATTTGCTTGCGGAAATGTTTTGCACGTGCACGATCTTGTGGATTTTGTATCCCGGGAAGCCGAGCATGCCGGAATCAAAGCGGCCCAATACGTTTTGAATACATTACCGAAAAAGGAAACGGAGATTGAGATCGAAACAAAAGGGGTTGTACGTTATTGTGTCCCTGCCAAGATCGATCCGAAACGCATGGATGATCTTCAAGTAATCCGCTTTCGGGTAGGAAAGGTATTAAAAGACGGTGCCATTTATGTGTGGGCGGATGATCGATGTATCTTTCATCGGCAAAAAAAGATTTTGACGCCTGGGGAAATGGAACAAGTGATCCTGAAAAAGAAAGATGTAGAATACGCAAAAACAATTCGTATAGAAAGCGAGGAAATGTAAGATGGAAAGACGGCTGACATGCATCAACTGTCCTTTGGGCTGTGCACTTCATGTGATCATTGACGGTTCTGTGATCCAAGTGAGCGGAAATTCATGTCCTCGAGGAGAAATATACGGAAAAAGCGAAGTGAGCCATCCTGTGAGAATGATCACGACGACTTTGCCGGTCTTGAACGGAAAGCAGGCGATGGTTTCCTGCAAGAGCAGCGAGCCGATCGACAAAGAAAAGATTTTCGAAGTGATGAGGGCGTTGAAATCTGTCGTTGTTGAAGCTCCTGTCCATATTGGAGAGGTGCTGCTTGAGAATGCGGCTCAGACGAACGTAAATATCATAGCGACAAAAAACGTGGAGAAAGCAGAAAAAAAGATGTCTTTCGACATCAAAACAAATACGGAAGAATTCCTAAAGTAAATACGATCGCAATAATGCAAGGCAACACATATTTGCAGTAGTTTTTCATCCATGGCTTGATTTGTAGGCCGGCTCCCGTATTGGCTTCCTTTACAAAAGCATTCCAGCCCCAGCCTTGTTTCCATGTACAGAACAGGACGAACACCAAAGAACCAAGCGGCAAGATGATGTTCGATACGAGGAAATCTTCCAAATCCATAATCGTTGTTCCCACCCCGAGCGGCGCGATATTTTCAAGAATATTGAATCCTAAAGCGCAAGGCAAGGATAAGCAGAATACGAGCACTAAGTTGATTCGGCACGCTTTTTTTCTCGACCATCCGAAAAGATCCATGGTGCTGGAAATGATGTTTTCGAATACAGCAAGGACTGTGGACAAAGCCGCAAAAGACATGAATACAAAAAACAATGTGCCCCATAAACGTCCCATTGGCATGCTGTGAAACAAATTCGGCAAAGTAATGAAGATCAGGCTTGGTCCGGCCCCGACTTCCACATTGTAGGCAAAACAGGCCGGGATAATGATCAGGCCGGCTGTGATGGCGACAAATGTGTCCAGGACAGCGACATTGATCGATTCGGTCAGTAAAGAATGATCTCGGTCGATATAAGATCCGAAGATGGCCATGGCCCCGATTCCCAGCGATAAAGTAAAGAAGGCTTGGTTCATCGCTGCGACAATCACATTCAAGGCGCCGGCTTCATGAAATTTTTCCATGCTTGGCAGTAAATAAAAAGATAACCCTTCGCCGGCTCCCGGAAGGAAGATGGAGTTAATGGCCAATAGGATCATAATTGCCAAAAGTGCGAGCATCATCCATTTTGTGATGCGTTCCAATCCGTTTTGAAGCCCGAGAGCGCAGATCCCGAAACCGAGGATCACTACGATACCCATGTAAAGAACTAAGGATAGAGGGTCTTTGTTCATTGTTTCGAAATGCAAAGCAACTTGTTCGGTGCTCGAAAAGTCCAGAGCGCCGCTTGCCATGTCGACAAAGTATTTCAGCATCCATCCGGCTACTGTCGTATAAAACATCATCAGCAAATAATTTCCGGCAATTGCGAATTTGCTGTGAATATGCCATTTGGTTCCTTTCGGTTCCAGTTTGTCATAAATTTTCGCACAGGATTTTTTTGCGGCCCGCCCCATGGAAAATTCCATGGTCATAACAGGAAGTCCTAAAATGATCAGGAAAAATAAATAGATCAAAATAAAGATCGCTCCGCCGTTTTGCCCGGCAACATACGGAAACTTCCATACGTTGCCGATCCCAATCGCGCATCCGGCAGATAATAAAATAAATCCGAGTCGTGAACTCAGTTTTTCACGTTCCATTTGGTTTTTGTTCTCCTTTCTCGCAACGTTTTCTATCTTATCATTTTTTTTAATTTTTATGCCGAAATTTTTGTTTTTCGTAGTATGATGAAATCATGAAAAAGATACCGAAACTTATTCTCTTTGATATTGACGGGACTCTTGTCAATTCAAATTGGGAAATGACACCGTACACAAAACAAATTCTTTCTCAGCTGCATGATCGGGGAACGCTTTTAGGCATTGCTTCAGGCAGACCATGCGATGATGTTGCTTTTCATCTACGTAACTGGAATCTTCCTTTCGAATTCGATGTGTTGGTTGGCTTGAACGGATGCGAGATTCAAAACAATCGGACCGGTCAATATTCTTTAAGCCATGAATTGTCCTGTTCGGATCTCAAACGTTCTGTCATGCTGATGATCGAAAATTTCGATTGCATTCCTTTTTTATATCGTGGTTCTTACATTCATGCGCTTGAAATCAACGATGTGATCCGTACTTCGTCGTTGAAATCCGGAAAAGAACCGGTTCTGGTCGATGTGGATACGATGTGTGAAAAGCCGTGCGTAAAGGTCATGTTTCGCACGAAGAACAGCGAAGAAATTCAAAAAATGGAGCAATTTTTGGCGAATCACCAAACACCGGGACTTTCCTGGTTCAAGACACAAAGCGACTTGATGGAAGTTTCGATGCCAAGTGTATCCAAGGCGATCGCTCTTCCGGTTTTGTGTGATCAGCTTCATATAAAAAAGGAAGAGATCATGGCGTGCGGAGATACGACAAACGACAATGAAATACTTCTTGAAGCCGGAATCGGCATTTGTTTGGCAAACGGTACCGAAGATACGAAATCGTGTGCCGATGAGATTACAGAACTTGATCACGATCATGACGGCCTTGCGCATCACTTGAAAAAATATTATCCATCTCTTTTTTAAAATTCAGGAAGTAAAAAAAGCCAAAATCGAAGAGTCGGCTTTTTTTATGGCTTTATATCCTTTTGGCTGAATTTCTTAAAAGAGCTTGCGGTTGCTCCTTGAAAACATCAAGTGATACAATGAATATATGATTCGAGTACATCAAATAAAGACAGCGGGCGATTCCATGGAGGACATCAAGAGCTCGCTCTTAAAAAAATTAAAAATGCCGAAAGAAGATTTGATTGATTTTCATATTTACCGAAAAAGCGTAGATGCCAGAAAACATCATGTAAGCTTTTCATTTACGGTAGATGCGAAAGTTCATCATGAAAAGAAATATTTGAAACACAAAGATGTGATCAAAAAGCCAAATGAACAGTATCGGTTTGTTCCGAAAGGAAAGATCAAGCTGCAGGATCGTCCGGTTGTTGTCGGATTCGGGCCGGCCGGAATGTTCGCGGCACTCGTTCTTTCCCAAGAAGGATATCGCCCGGTTGTGGTAGAGCGTGGATCGACACTGAAGAAAAGACAGCAGGATGTCGATCGGTTCTGGAAAGAAGGCGTGCTGGATCCTGATGACAATGTACAGTTCGGAGAAGGAGGAGCCGGCGCATTTTCCGACGGGAAACTCACAAGCCGAACGAAGGATCCTCTGTTAAGAAAAGTGCTGGAAGAGCTCGTGCATTACGGAGCGGATCCAAATATATTGATTGATGCCTATCCGCATATCGGAAGCGATGCGTTTGTGTCCATCATCGAAAATATGCGTGAAGATATGAAAAAGATGGGCGCAACGTTTTTGTTCGATACTCAATTAAAAGAAATAATCGTTGAAAAGGATCTTCTGCACGGCTTACAGCTCAATAAAGAAAAAGTAAATTGTCAAGCATGCATCCTTGCGGTTGGACACAGCGCTATGGATACAGTCCATATGCTGTTCGAAAAAGGGATGAAACTGGAAGCCAAGCCGTTTCCGATCGGTGTGCGGATCGAGCATACTCAAAGCTTCATTAACGAAGCGATGCTTAAGGATTTCAAAGAGGACCCGCGACTCATTCCGGCTCGTTACACTTTGACTGCTTTGACATCCAACGGAAAAGGTGTATATACATTTTGTATGTGTCCCGGAGGGTATGTCATTCCAAGTGCGGCACAGCCCGGACAGCTTGTTGTCAACGGAATGTCGTATGCGGATCGTGCAGGAATCAATGCGAATAGTGCATTGCTTGTTCAATGCAATGCAAGCGATTACGGAGATGGGCTGTTTGACGGAGAACGATTCGTGGTTGAACTGGAGAAAAAAGCATATGATATGACTTGTGATTTTAAAGTGCCGGTTCAGCTTGCCGAAGATTATTTGAACAATAAGACAAGCGATCATTTGGAAGGCGTTGTTCCGAGCTATTCGTTAGGATATGAATTTCGCGATCTGAATTTGCTTTTTCCGAAACAAATCAACGATTCGTTGCATGAAGCGTTGATTGAGTTCGAGAAAAAAGTGCCCGGCTTTGTTTCAAGCGGTGCGGTATTGAGCGCAATCGAATCAAGAAGCAACCCGACAGTGCGGATGAGCCGCGATAAAGAGTCCAGAATGAGCAATGTGATTGGCTTGTATCCTTGCGGTGAAGGCAGCGGATATGCAGGCGGGATCGTGACAAGTGCGATTGACGGGATCAAAAGCGCCCAGGCGTTGATGGATCGCTTCAGGAAAAGCGAGGAATGACGGATGAGTTTATTTAAACCGGATTATTATGTACGAAATTTTGAAAATATAAATATGGATCGTTTGAAACGCAGAGGAATCAAATTGTTGCTGTGCGATATCGACAATACATTGGTTGCGTTCAACGATCCCGATTCCAACGAAAAGGTGAAACGATTCATAAAAAAAGCGAGAGCGAACGGGATCGAGATTGCCTTGTGCTCAAACGCAAGGCCGGCAAGAGCAAAACGTTTTGCCCATGATCTCGGTGTGGAAAAAGTATATTATTTGTCGTTTAAACCTTGGCCTAGAAACATCACAAAAGCAATGAAGCACTTTCGGGTTTCCAGAAATCAGACCGCTTTGCTTGGCGATCAGCTGCTGACCGATATGCTTGGCGGTCATTTGGCCGGGATCTATACGATCTTGACGGCACCGATCATCGAAAAAGATAAATTCGATACGCAGATCAACCGCTTTTTCGAGGGGTTTATCTACCGCCGATTTAAAAAGAAAAATATATTGACGAAAGGAGATTTTGATGACTAAATACTGCAAGGGGTGCGGGGTGCTGCTGCAAAACGAAGATCCGAATGCGATCGGATATGTCCCGACCTTAGATTCTTCTTATTGTCAGCGGTGTTATCGTATCCGTCACTATGGCGATGTAACGATTAACATGCAGCAAGGAATCGAGTCCAATGAAACGTTTAAAAAGATCGATGAATTGGAAGGGGTCGTGTTTTGGGTCGTGGACTTATTCTCGTTTGAAGCAAGCTTGATCTCGCGCCTTAATCAAAAACTTCCCGGAAAAAAGATCGTTATGGTCCTTACAAAGCGGGATGTTCTTCCGGATACATTGTCGGATCGGAAAATTTACGAATTTGTTGATGAGCGCCTTCATGAAGAGCACATCCATGTCGAAGCATGCATCATTCTGGGCGGCCTGCTCAAAGACGGTGAACAGGCGAAATATTCTATTGATCAATTAAAAGAAGCAATCGAGCGGTTTGCGAAAGATCAAAACGTGATCTTTATGGGTGTGGCCAATTCCGGGAAATCGACCTTGATCAATAAGCTTCTCGAGTCTTCGGATCTGACAACTTCGCGCAATCCGGGAACGACCTTGGATATCGTGACGATCCAAAACAAAGATCATTTTATTTACGATACACCGGGGATTGAAAATCATCACTCGATCTTGACTCATGTGCTGCCTAAGGATCTGAAAGCTTTGATTCCGGTCAAACCGATCCGTCCGCTGGTAACGCAAATTTACGAAAATCAATCGTTCGCTGTTGGCGGACTTGCCCGTTTGGATGTATATACGAATAAAAATGCGACAATCGTTTCCTATTTTTCGCGCAACTTAAGCATTCATCGCGGAAAACTGGAAAAAGCGGATGATTTATGGAAAAATCATCTAGGCGAAATGTTGGTGCCTAATCTCGATACTTCTTTGGAAACGATGCATACGTATCACGCACCTCATTTTGAAGGAAAGCTTGATATCGTGATTCAGGGAATCGGATGGTTTTGCGTGTCCGGTGAAGTAAAAGACATTTATGTAAAAGTTCACAAAGGAATTTTTGTGACATTTAGAAAGGCAATGATTTAATGTTGAATAATCAAGATAAAAAATATTTACGTGGATTGGCGCAGGAACAAAGTGCGTTAATCCAGATCGGAAAGGCGGGTCTTTCCGTGAATTTGTACGAATCGATCGATCTTGCGCTCGAAGCGCATGAACTTATAAAGGTCAGCTTGTTGAAAACCGCGCCAATCGACGCAAGAGAAGCGGCAATTGAATGCGCTGCGAATACGCATTCGGAAGTCGTGCATATCGTAGGCCGTACATTTGTTTTGTATCGTCGAAGCAAGGAAAATAAGTTGGGATTGAAAAAATGAAAAGAGTAGCTCTTTTAGGAGGATCGTTCGATCCGATCCATAACGGGCATATGCAAATGGCAAATACGGCAATCGAACTGCTTCGTGTCGATGAAGTATGGTTTATTCCGACATTTGCGACCCCGTTGAAAGAGCGGGCATTGACAAGCAAGGAGCATAGGAAAGCGATGATTTCTCTGGCAATCGAAGGTAAGCCGAAGTTTCGTTTGGAACCGATCGAGATTGAACGGGCCGAGAAATCCTATACGATCGATACGCTTAAGGAGCTGAAACACCGCTATCCTGATCATGAGTTTGTTTATTTGATCGGAAGCGATCAAGTCGAACAGTTTGATCAATGGAAAGATCATGATGCGTTATTAAAATTGGCTGAATTTGTCGGAATCGAACGAGATCATACGTTTGGATCGAATCCGTGCGATTTGCCTTGTATCCATATGAAGGATGTACCGGTTTCTTCTTCCTTGGTCCGCAACGGAATGAGATTGGATTATGTGGATGCGAAAGTACTTCAATACATTTACACAAATCGTTTATATATCAAGGATTTCATAAAGTGCCGGGTGCATGAGCACCGGTATTTGCATTCGTGTTCAGTCGCTGATCTTTGCGAGGCGTTTGCGGTATGCAATGGGTATGACGGAAATAAAGCGTATTTGATCGGATTGTTCCATGATGTCTGCAAGGAACTGGATCACAAACAAATGAGGGCGTGGATCAAAAAGATCGCGCCGCAATATTTAGATGCCCATCCGGCAATATGGCATGGGTTTGTGGGCGGACAAGTCGTCAAGAGTGTGTTTCGCATGAAAGATTGGCAAATCGGCAATGCGATCCATTGGCATGTTCTCGGACAAAGCAAAGATCCTTATGCCATGATTGTGTATTGTGCCGACAAGCTTGATCCGCTGCGCGGGTATGATAGCTATGAGCTGATCGAACAATGCAAAAAAGATATTTACAAAGGATTCGTGGCGGTCAAGGACCAAAACGATAAATACTTGAAAGAAAAGGAGAAAAAATGATTGATGTTTTAGATGTTGTCTTAAAGGCGATTTCGGAACGGAAAGGCGAGAATATTGTCGTGTATGATGTACGTACATTAACACCTTATCTTGACACGATGGTTGTTGCTTCTTCGTCAAACTTGCGTCAGAACAACGCGATTGCCGCCAATATCCGCGATCGATTGAAAGAAGCCGGATATGAAGGTGAAATTCGCGAAGAAGGAACGAAAGAGTCGAAGTGGCTTTTGATCGATCTTAAGGATCTTGTCGTTCATTTGTTTGTGAATGAAGAACGATCGGTATACGGCTTGGATCGTTTGTATGAAGATGTGCCGTTCAAAACTTATGATTTATGATACTTTAGCGAAATATTACGATATCCTGGTCAAAGATGATGAAGCGACCGAGATGTATACACACTGGATCGAATCATTCGAGCCAAAAAGAAACATATTGGAACTTGCTTGCGGTTCGGGCGAGATTACGCATCGGCTCGCTCAAGACGGATACAGGATCGATGCGCTTGATTTAAGCGAAGAAATGATCGAAGAAGCCCGAAAAAAAGATAAAAAGCATCAAATTGCCTTTTTTGTGCAGGATATGAGAGAGCTTTCGAATTTGAAAACATACGACTTGATTGTTTGCGTTTGCGATAGTTTCAACTACTTGCTCGAGAAAGAGGAAGTAAGCCGCTTTTTCGAACAAGTTGCCGATCATCTAAATCCCGAAGGACTGTTTTGTTTCGATACGCATTCTTTGGATCGTATTGAAGAATTCGAAGGGGAATACAACGAAACCGGGCAATTCGAAGACGGGGTGCAATATCAGTGGTCGATCATGTCGGAAGATGATTTGGTGTATCAGGATTTCGCGTTTTATATGCCGGATGGAACGATCCTTCAGGAACATCATATGCAGAAAGTGTATGATCCGCAGTTTTTGATCGATGAACTGGAAAAGCGATTCGAAATCCTATCGATTACGACAGATTTCGAACAAGAAGGAATCGGAACCGGGGAAAAATATTTTTTTGCGGCAAGGAAGAAGTGAGGTAGTATGTTAGGTATTATTTGTGCGATGGAATCGGAGCTTCAGGAAGTTTTAAAATATACGGAAAACCAATCGAAGCGTCTTATCGGTACGACACAAATTCATTTTGGCACGATTCATAACGAGCAAGTAGCCGCTTGTTTAAGCGGGGTAGGAAAGGTCAATGCAGCAATGGCGACCACCATCTTATGTCAACTGCCTGAATTGAATATGATCATCAATGTCGGAGTGGCCGGAGGCTTGAAACAAGAACAAAATGTTTGCGATCTCGTCATTTCCGATGAAGTCATTCAAGCGGATTTCGATACGTCGCCCATTGACGGACAAGAAGGAATCGGCTTGCGTTTTCCGGTCCGGGAAGAATTGGTGGAAAAAGCAGTTCGCATTGCCGAAAATCTGAATATTCCGTATCATGTCGGAGCGGTAGCAACCCAAGATTTATTTATGGCAAGAAAAGAAGATTTTAATCGTTTGATGAAACGGTTCGCTCAGAGCACATGCTCTGAAATGGAAGGTGGCGCGATCGCACAAGTGGCTGACGCCTTTCAAGTTCCTTTTCTAGTGCTGCGTACGTTATCGGATATTGCGTGTCATGACGACAATCCGATGGAATTTTCGAAATTTACAAAAATGGCAAGCGAACAGGCGGCGAATGTGATCAATGCTTGGTGCGCAATAAATTAGGAGAGGTTTGCCTCTTCTTTTTTGTGCTATAATGAGTCCATGGCAAATGAAAAATCAAAGAAGATAAAAGGAAGATATTATGGCTTGCCGACAACGGTTGCTTTAGCGGTCGTTCTGGTTTTGCTGCTCGCAATCTTATGGGCATTGTTCATTAGCGGTCCGGCAAGGATTCATGACGAACAGCTTGCGAATGCATACGAGAAGATCGAAGAAAAGGTGCCCGGCATACAAGGTCTTGAAAAAAATATATTCGATTATGTGACATATCAAGGGTATACGGAAGATACATTGTATTGGTTCGACCAGAAATTCGATGAAATCACGACAAGAGATATCGCGACCTTGGATTATGAAAAGGCTCGAAAAATCGCCCAGGAACAATATGGCATGGAGCCGGAAACGGTTCAATTAACATTCGGATACAACAGTCCTTGTTACGAGATCATCGATTCGAAAAAAATGCTGCTGCTCGATTATGATACGTTTTCACGAGTATATGAAAGGTAGGGGATAAAAAATGGCACAAAATTTTGATTGGTCGGCACCTTGGGTGGATCAATGCGCCTGGATCTTTACGAATTTGGAAAATTTGACGCTGGATGCCAAAGAAGCTTTGGTGGTGCTGCTGATTGCGCATTACAATACGCACGATCTTGCGATTTCGACAGAAGAGTTTGCGCTAAAGACAAAGATGAGTGAAGAAGAAGTGGATACGATTTTTCAGATTCTTTCGAAAAAAGGATATTTAACCATTGATTTTGCCAACGGAAAGGTCGTTTTTCGCTTGGATGGATTGGTCAAGAACAGCCAAAAGGTTGGTCAAAGTCTTTCGAAAAGCCTGATTTCGGAATTCGAAGATGAATTTGGTCGGGATTTAAGTCCTCAGGAAATGCAGAAAATTCTCGATCTTGCGGAAAAATTCTCGGAAAGACAAGTGATTTGCGCATTAAATGAAGCGTCGGTTTACAATAAGCGGAACTTGACTTATATTGAGAATGTGCTCATTTCCTGGAACAACAAGGGCCTGACAACAGAAGATATTGAAAGCGGGGTTCGTTGATGAGCGGTAATGAAATTTTGGATGAAATCGAGAAAATTTTCCCGGATGCAAAATGCGAATTATATCACGAAAATGATTTTCAGCTTGTTGTGGCGGTCATTCTTTCGGCCCAAACGACCGATGCTTCGGTCAATCGGGTCACTCCGGCGCTGTTTAAAAGATACCCGAGTGCCGAAGATTTGGCAAATGCCGATATAGAGGATGTCGAAAGCTATATTCGTACGATTGGTTTGTACCACGCAAAAGCAAAAAATATTATTTCCATGGCGAAAGATCTTGAAGAGCGTTTTCGGGGAGTGGTTCCTTCAAGTTATAAGGAGCTGCAGTCGTTGGCGGGCGTTGGACGCAAAACAGCAAATGTCGTCCGCAGCGTTGCGTTTGATATTCCGAGTTTTGCGGTCGATACCCATGTGGAGCGTGTGAGCAAAAGGCTTGGCCTTGCCAAATTCAATGACAGTGTGGAAAAAGTCGAAGAGAAGCTTAAGCGCAAAATCGATCGTAAGCGCTGGAATCAGGGACATCATGATATGATCTTTTTCGGCCGTTATTTTTGTACGGCAAGAAATCCGAAATGCGAAGAATGCCCTTTTGTTTCTTTTTGTAAAAAAGATGCTTTTGAAGCGTATAAGAAAAGCGAGAAAGAACGATTGAAGAAAAATAAAGAAGCGAAATCGAATGAATGATTTCGCTTCTTTTTCTTATTCTTGAGGCGTCGGATCGATCGGAACGATCGTTTGTCCCGGATCGCTTGGCTGCTCCGGCTGACTTGGTTGTTCCGGTTCTGTCGGACCCGGGTTGCTTGGCTGCTCCGGCTCTGTCGTTCCAGGCTCGCTTGGTTGTTCCGGTTCTGTCGGACCAGGATTGCTTGGTTGTTCAGGTTCAGTTTGTCCCGGATTGGTAACCGGCAGACTCGGCTGGGTGTAATTATAGATTGGAGTTTGCACAATCGGAGTCGTGTCCTGTGGATCAGGAGTTTCCGTTTCTTCTTGCGATTCAGGTGTGGTGCTTTTTGTTTCTTCTTTTGCTTTTGGCGTAAATGTTTTCGGATTCAGGAATTTTTTATCTTTCGGTTCTTTAAAAGAGATTTCGTTGGCCAACGTTCCTTTGCTTGCCTGCAGCAAGACGGATTGGATTTGTTTTGGCTGATCGGCAATCGAAATCGAGGTTAATGTTCCGGAATCGAGAGCATCCCATGTTGTTTGGCTGAGCGGAACTTCGCCATTGACCATGGATGAAAGAGTTTCTCCGTTGGCGACATCGGCTGCAGTGATTACTTTCACATTCACACTTGCTTCAAGTGCGGTTTTGTCTTCGCATATTGCTTTGATTGTTATGGTTTGCTCGGACGGTTTGGAAATATCGATGTCAGGACATTCCAGATGAATCGGTTTTGTCGCAATGGCCAAAAAGTAATTGGAAAGATCAAAGTCGATGGCATCTTGTTCTACAACGATGAGTTTCGGCATGGAAATGAACTGAATCCGATCATTAGATTTAATGATCAACTTAGAAGTGACTTCTTGGTTGTTGCGACGCAAGGTAATCGTGTATTCTCCGGGAGCTAAGGTGCTTTCTCCTTTTGAAACGACTTGATGTGTCGTTTTGTTGTAGGTATACGATTCTTTATCGCTGATCAAGCTGCTCTCAAGTGTAATGTTGTCGTTATCCGACTCGACAAAAAGGGCCGGTTCTAAGATAACAGGATCTCCATAAGCAAGTTCGACGGTTGATTTGGCTTCGAATTTCGGCTGAGGCCAAAATAGAAATAATCCTACGGCAATACCGATCACAACCAGAGCGGCAAGAATACTGACAAGGATTGTATTTCGTTTACGGATTTTTTTTGTTGCTTTCACAAAATGTTCCCTCCTAAAATAGAATTCTTTAAATATCATACCATAGGAAAGAAACACAACAAAGCCAAAATCATAAAAAAAAGAGTGCTAGGCGAGCACTCCGGATTCGTTTAATACGGCTTTTTGAACTTTGCCGAGTTTTGTTTTTGAATGAGCTGGGGTAATGCGGCTAGGCATGCTCCAATCAAAGTCGCTTGTTCGGCTGTTCATATATCGCTTGATCATTTCTTCGCGATTCATCGAGTTGATCTTGTTGTTTTTCATAAGTGCTTCCTCCTTTGAACATGGATACTATAGCGCGTTTCACTTAAAAATAAAAGCGAAAAAAACAAAAAAATACATATTAAAAAAGTAATCGCTTTCTTTATATAAAGATAAAAAATCGCATTTTTTGCATGCGCTTTCAATGAGATTCCTGTTAATCGATATCGATTAATTCATATTCCTTGCTTCCGTATCCGAGTTTTTCGGCAGCATCTACCGTCAATCGTCCATGTCTTGATTCGATGCGTTCCACAAGGTGATCACGTCCCGGATCGGTGGAGTTATACACCATATCAAGACAAGCCTGATCAATCGCAACCGGATCGGTGGAAATCATGATTCCGATATCTTTCATGCATGGATCTTCGGCTACGTGGCAGCAATCGCAATCCACAGATAAGTTTACCAATGCGTTGATGTATACGACATTGTCTTTGAAATAATTGTGAACGCTTCCGGCCGCATCGGCCATAGCTTCCAAAAATTCATCGTGTTCGATCGGAATTTGCCAGCATTCTTTCATATCTTTTGACTTTCCGGTAGAGTGGATCCAACATTTTCCGTCCGAAGAAGCGACACCGATCGAAAGCTGCTTAAGCGCTCCTCCGTAACCGCCCATCGGATGACCTTTGAAGTGGGAAAGGACAAGAAGGGAATTGTATTTGGCAATATCCTTTCCGACAAAGTTTTCTTTGATGATTTTTCCGTTTGGAATTTCAAGAACAAGATCCGGTCCTTCCGAATCGAGGATGTCTACGTCAAAGTTTTCTGTCCAGCCATGTTCTTTCATTACTTCCATATGCGTAGTGGTATTGAAGCGGGCACCACCCATATCATGTCCGTAGGCCGTGTTGCATTCAACAACAGTTCCGTTAACTTTGTCAATGATCGGTTTTACGAATTCGGGACGCAGAAAATTTTGATTTCCTCTTTCTCCGGAATGAAGCTTGACGGCAACGTTTCCGTTCAATTCTTTTTTGAGTGCTTCATATAGACGTACAAGACTTTTCGATCCTGTATCTTTTGTGAAGTACACTTTTGATTTTTCCATACTGTTTTCCTTTCTGCTGTTTTATAAAATCATTATATTCCTTAAAGTTTGCTTTAAGGAAGCTTTTTAGCTTTTATCTTCGTGATTTTCTTTGGGATCAATAAAAATCGGATATAATAAAACTATGAAAAAGAGAGCATATATTGTAAGACACGGACAAACAAAATTTAATGTCGAAAAAAGATGTCAGGGATGGAAAGATTCGCCTCTCACGCAAAAAGGACGACAGCAAGCGTGGCAGGTGCATGAATATTTTTCAGAACGGGGAATTCGTTTCGATCACGCATATTCTTCGGATCTGCAGCGGGCGATCGATACAATGCTGATTATTGTACAAGGCGAAAATGTACCTTGTTTTACGACACCCGGATTGAGGGAAATGAGTTTCGGAAAATACGATGGTTGGAAACATCACGATATCCCGGATGTGGATCGAAACACTTTTTTTAAAAGTGTCGGCGGGGAAACGGCAGAGGAAGCGATCGTGCGGGCGTATCGGACGATTGTGCAGATCATGAACCGGCAAGGAAACGATCAGGTTCTTTTCGTAAGTCATGGAATTCCGGTTTCGGGATTGTTTTATTCTTTGGCAAGAAAAGAAGGAATCGAGGAGGTTCATGATTTTCGCAACGGATGCATCCTAGTGTATGAAGTAGACGGATACGATATGGAGCTGATTGATTTCATCCAAACGGAAAGGGAGGAGTTTTTATTATGAAAAAAACGTTGTATTTGATGCGTCATGGAGAAACGCTGTTCAATCAAAAGAAGAAGATCCAAGGCTGGACGGATTCTCCGTTGACTGAGCTTGGACGTAAACAGGCTATGAATGCGAAAAAGTGGTTCGAGGATCACCACGTCCTATTTACTGACGCGTACTGTTCAACATCCGAAAGAGCAAGCGATACATTGGAAATCATTACTGATCTTCCGTATGTTCGCCTAAAAGGATTAAAAGAAATGAATTTCGGAACCTATGATGGGGAAAGCGAGTTTTTAAATCCACCGCTCAGTGAATACGACACTTTTTTCAAAGTATACGGTGGAGGAGAAACGAGAGCGGAAGTTCGCCGGCGCATGAACGAAACGCTGACAAAGATCATGGAACAAGATGGGCATGAATGCGTATTGGCGGTTTCGCACGGAGCAAGCTGTGCCAATTTTTATCGCGAATGGGAAAAAATCGCAAAAGCGAAGAAAACAGAGCGATTTTATAACTGCTGCATATTGAAATATAGCGTGGAAAACGGAGAATTCGTCTTGGAAGAAATTATCAATGTCAATGGTCCGAAAGGAAACGAACATGGCGGACATTGAAAAAGTGCTCGTCGTAGGCCGCGGTGCAGTCGGAGGATTGTTCGGTTCTTTGATTGCGGAAAAGATTGGGGAAAATTTCGCGTTTTTATGCGACGGAAAGCGAAAAAAAAGATATACGAAGGTCCCTTATTTTATCAATGGAGAGAAAAAAGAGTATCAATACATTTCGAAAGGAGATAGCTTTTTCGCGGATTTGATCTTGATTACGACAAAAGCAGGAGCATTTCGGGAAGCGATGGAACAAATCAAACCGTTTTTAAAGGAAGATACGATTCTTATTTCGGGGTTGAACGGAATCGAAAGCGACGAGCTGCTGATGAAAAATTTCAGACAGCCGGTTATTCGGGCCATTGCGCAAAAAATGGATGCAAGGTATCAAAACGATGCCCTGAACTATTCGAAAACCGGAGAATTGGTTATCGGGATTGAAAGAGAAGATCAAAAGGAAAGTTTTGACCGGCTTGTTTCTTTTTTCGATGAGATCGAATTTCCTTATCTTCGTTCAGAGGATATTGTTCATGATCAATATTCGAAGTTGATGCTCAATTGCGGAATTAACCAAGTGTGTGCTGTATATCAAGCTACGTACGGACAAGTTGTAAAGGATCCGAAGTTAAGGGAATTGTTTATCGATACGATGAAGGAAACAAGGGATGTATTGAAAACTTGCGATGTGATCATTACAGATCGCCAAATCGATGAATGGGTGAATGCGATTGAAGCATTGGATCCTGATTCGATGCCGAGTATGGCGCAGGATGTGCTTGCAAAGCGGAAAACAGAAGTCGGATTGTTTTCGGGTACGATCTTGCAGATCGCAAATCTTACGCAAAAAGAAGCGCCGATCAATGCATTCTTAAAAGAAAAGATCGAGAAGATCACATCGGAGTATTCGAATAGTCCGGTGCCTGATGCAGAGTAAAAGGGGCTGTAACGGGTAAGTAAAAAAATATCTGGCTCCCGAAATAAAAAAAGGACCGAGTTGATATCAAAATGATCATCAACCCGGCCTTTTTTGGTATTATTTAGTTGTGACAAAATACCTAGTCCATAGTAACGCACTTCAGCCATCTTTTCAATTCCCTTTGTCATTTGTTTATGATGATTCCATCCCTTCGGATGATATCTCCAGAACCGTGAAGGAAGTCGTAGAGGGAGTCAACGTGTTCAAATATATCGACTTCTCTTCCCGTCATGACTGCGGATACGATGGCTTGAAATTGCTCCAATGTATCCTTCTCGCTTACACTCTCAAAGGCTACGCTTCTCTGCGCGATCTTGAGGATCTGTGTAAATTCGGTATTCGTTTTCAATTCATCATGGATGGCCTCACCCCTTCTTTCATGGCTTTTCAACGCTTCATCGTCAACAATCTTCGGATGCCTCTGGAAGATCTTTTTGTCGAGTTCAATCGCTATTTTGAAGCGCATGACGACATCCATACCGATATCCTCTATATCGACGGCACCAAATTTGAGGCCAACGCCAACAAGATGACTTTCGTATGGATGCGATCCACGAAGAAGTACCGTCAAAAGCGCTGGGTGAAGATCATGGAACGCATCCATGCTTTCAATACATACTGCGAAAAAGAAGAGGTTCCCGTCAAACTTTCGGCATTGAAGGAATTTTCTTTCGAATATCTTGTCGAGATTGTCGACACGATCAAGGGACTTATGAATCAGAGGAAAATCGAGTCAAAACATGGCAAAGGACAAAGAAAACATCCTCTCCAGCGTTTTAAGGAAGGTTTTGAAGAAGACGCGGATAAGATCCTGAAATACTCGATCTACTATCGGCTGGCCGATGGAAGAAACAGTTTTTCCAAAACGGATCCGAGCGCCACGTTCATGCACATGAAATACGATTACTACAATCACACCAATGTATTCAAGCTCGGGTATAATGTCCAGATGGGAAGCAGCGACCGCTATATCCGCCATATCTATGTGTCCAGCCACGCCAATGACCTGAACATCTATATCCCGTTCATGGAAGGCTACAATATGGCCTATGGCGACTATCCAACGAAAACACCGGCCGATGCCGGATATGGAAGCTATGACAATTATTCGTATTGTAAGGAACACCATATCGAGCTTTTTATGAAATACAACACATATCGGAAAGAGCAGGAAAAGG
>KE159681.1:411636-453652 GCA_000403415.2 Firmicutes bacterium M10-2 | reverse complement strand
GGGCGCGCTTTTCTTTTTGTCATAGATCCTGTCATTTTCGAAAGAAGCAAAGAAAAAAAGAGCTGCAACGCTCTAGTGATTTCTAAAAATCACCTATTCGTTACAGCCCCTTCGTTTACTCTTTAGGTTCTTTGTTTTTTTCGTAAATGATTTTTAATCCTTTGAAGATCAAATTCGGATCGTAAATATCGATTAGATCGGTATGATCGCAGATCACACGGCCTAATCCGCCGGTCGCAATGACCTTGAAATCTTCTTTTAATTCTTTTTTGAATTGCTTGACGGTTGTTTCGAATCCGCCCAGAAATTGATAGAAGATTCCTGCCTGCATCTCGGATTGAGTGTTTTTTGCCAAAATTGTTTCCGGACGTTTGATTTCCACTTCCGGAAGCTGTGCGGTCTGACCCCATAAGGCATTGGCTCCGGACTCGATTCCCACACCAATGGCACCCGCCTTGAAATGGCCTTCTTTTGTTACGTAGTCATAGGTGGTTGCGGTTCCGAAATCGACAACTAGGACCGGACCTCCGTATTCATGGTAGGCTCCGGCACAATCGGCAATGCGGTCGGCTCCTACACTTCTTGGATTTTCGAGCTGGACGCTAATTCCTGTTTTGATTCCCGGCCCGACAATGATCGGATCGATATCGAAAAATTTGATGATCCCATTGCGAAAGCTGTGCATGATCTTAGGTACAACGCTTGAAACAATCACATTATGAACATCTTTTGTATCGATTCCGGCTGCTGTTAAAAAGTTAACCAGACTTGATCCGTATTCGTCTGAAGTTCGGCGGATCTTTGTCGTTAACCGATAACTTGTGATCAATTCATCCTTCTTAAAGACTCCAATAGTAATGTTTGTATTTCCTACATCAATCGCAACTAACATGTTTTTCCTCAAGTTCTTTCATTGTTGTTAATATATATCGGCCAACTTCTTCCTTGCTCATTGGCTCAAGATCGATCTTTTTGTCCGGAAAGAAGATCGTGACGACATTGGTTGACGTTTGAAAACCGGCTCCTTTGGTAAACAAATTGTTGGCCACTAAAAGATCGCAATTCTTTTTTTTCAGTTTTTCTTTGGCGTTGTGTTCCAGATTTTCGGTTTCCATCGCAAATCCGCACAAAATCTGTCCTTCTTTTTTATGTTGGCCAAGCCACGCCAGAATATCCGGATTTTTTACGAGTTCGATGGTCATTTCATCTTCTTTTTTCTTCATCTTCTGAGCATGGATTTCTTTTGGCCGATAGTCGGAAACGGCAGCTGCCATGATAATATAATCCTGATCGGCATAGCTCTCTTTGAATCGATCGAACATATCTTGTGCGCTTTGCGCTTCGATCATCTTTACACCATGAAGATCGGGTAAATTGACCGGCCCGTGGATCAAAGTGACTTCTGCACCCATTTGTTTAGCAGCTTGAGCAATCGCATATCCTTGCTTTCCGGACGAATGATTAGAAATAAATCGTACCGGATCGAGCGATTCACAGGTCGGCCCTGCGCTGACCATCACTTTCTTTCCTTGAAGAAGCGGTTTCGCAAAGAGATTGTCAATCGCTTTTTCAATCGTATCGACTGCAGCCAGCTTTCCTTTGCCTACGTCCTGACAAGCGAGCAAGCCCTCTTGCGGTTCGACAATTTGCCAGCCAAGCTCTTTTAATGTTTCAAGATTGAGTTGGGTTGTTTCGTTTTCGTACATATGTACGTTCATGGCCGGACAGAGCAGCTTTTTCGAATAGCAGGCCAGAGCTGTTGTTGAAACAAGATCATCGGCCAAACCGTGAGCGGCTTTTGCGATGATGTTGGCAGTCGCCGGAACGATCACGAAAGCGTCGGCCCACTTTGCCAGCGTAATGTGCGCAATTGGATCTTCGTTGGTTTCGTCAAACAAGGAAGTTTCGCATTTATTGTGCGAAAGAGCTTCAAATGTGATCGGAGCAACGAATTTCATCGCATGTTCACTCATAATCACTTTGATTTCGTAGTCTTTCTTTGACAATCGGCTGACAAGGTCACATGCTTTATAGGCGGCAATGCCTCCGGTCACTGCCACAACAATATGTTTTTTAACCATTTATCGTTTCCTTTTCATCGTATTTGATGTTGATTCCTTTCCTATTTTTCCCATTATAAATCATTGATTGGACGATTCCAACTGCTCATTTTCTTGAAAAGCCGAAGTTTCATGATTTTTTACATTTTTGAACAAAAACGATCGTCACGGAGAGATTTCCATATTTATTTTTGCATGGTAAAATAAATCTATGAATATTTTAGTTGCCTGCGACTCATTCAAAGGTTGTATGGCCAGTAACGAGGCCTGTCGCAGTATCAAAGAAGGTTTAAAGGAAGCAAATCCGCACTGGAACATCATGACATATCCCATGGCTGACGGAGGAGAAGGTTTTGCGAGAGTGTTGTGTGGATATATTCATGGCGAAATGGTCAAAGTGCAAACGTATGATCTTCTCGGAAGAAAGATCACTGCCCATTATGCATGGAATGAAAAAAGAAAATTAGCGATTCTTGATGTGGCAAGTTGTGTGGGTCTTAATTTGTATGAAAGAGAAGATCGTAACCCGTTGGCTGCTTCCTCTTACGGAGTGGGGCTCATGATGAAAGATGCCCTGAGAAGAAAATGCCGAAAAATGATTATCGGACTCGGAGGCTCGGGAAGCAATGACGGAGGAATGGGGATCTTAAAGGCGTTCGGGGCGAAGTTTTACGATTGCGAGCGTCAACGGTTAAGTCCGAATGCATACAATCTCGAGCGGATCGCCTTTATCGACAAGCGTGGTTTTTCATTTGATCCTTATGTAGAACTTGTTGTGGCATGTGATGTAAAAAACCACCTCCTTGGAAAACAGGGGGCCACTTACACGTTCGGGAAACAAAAAGGAATTTTTCCTTCGCAGATGAAACGGATCGATCTTGCGATGACGCAATACAATCAAAAAATCGATCAGACTTTTCATGTCAATATGGATGCTTTAGATGGATCCGGCGCTGCCGGAGGAATCGGAGGCGTTTTGCTCGGAGTGTTCAAGGCACGTATGAAACCGGGTATTGAAGTGTGTATGGAATACGCAAAATTCGAAGAAGCCGTAAAAAAGGCCGATCTCATTTTTACGGGAGAAGGACAAACGGATGCGCAGACTCTTTACGGAAAGGTGCCGTATGGTATTGCTCAAATTGCTTCCCGTCATAAAGTTCCTGTCATTTGTTTGAGCGGAGCTCTTGGGGTTGGGTATGAACCACTTTATAATGAAGGGGTGATTGGGATCTTTTCAACGGCCGATCGAGCCATGGATTTTAAAACGGCTTTATCATGCGGAAGCGAAAAACTCGAATCTTTGGCCTTTTCGATTGGAAAACTGATAACAGGAATTAAGGAGATAAGACAATGAAGAAACTGAAAAATTTACTGTTTGCGGGTGTGATTGGATTTGCGCTGTGTTTGGGAATGGTTGGTTGTGCAGCAGACCATACGTATAAGCAGATTGATGTGACGATGGATGAGGTCGAACAAAAAATAAAAGACGGCGATACGTTCAACCTTCTTGTAGAACGTGATAATTGTCCGTTTTGCGAACAACTCAACGAGTATATTGAAGATACGAAGGAAAATCATGGAGTGACAGTCTATCGGCTGGATGTGACCGATTTTGAGTTCAAACGCGAAAAGGAAGAGGATACGACCTTGATTTCCGATCATGCCGACGGAAAGAAATTTTTGGAAACTTTCCCTTACTTTTTATACACGCCGACCATTTACAAAATTGATGAAGGTGAAATTACCGAAGCAGCGATCGGATACAATTCCGAACAGGAAGAGATGAGCTTATGGAATGTGGATTCGACAATCGATTGGGATAAAGCCGATACGATCGGGGTTTGGGAGTATTTGGAATCTTAATGATGAAAACGATTGCGATCATAGCGACCGGAGGAACGATCGCAGGGCAAGGAAGTGCTTCGAACTATAAGGCCGGCGAAATTGATGTGAACTCGATCATAGAAAGCATTCCTCGGATCAACGAGCTGGCCAACTTGCATTTAATTTCTTTATGTCAAAAAGATTCCAACGATATGTCTGAAAAAGACTGGCTGGATCTGCGCAATTTATGCTACGCGTTAGGAAATGATGAAAGTGTTGATGGAATTGTGATCACGCACGGCACCGATTCGTTTGAAGAAACCGCGTATTTCCTGAATTTGACATTGGATATCGACAAGCCGGTTGTGATGACGGGTGCAATGCGTCCGGCAACCGCAACAAGTGCGGATGGACCGATGAATTTGTATGAAGCGGTCGCTTTGGCATGTGATGAACAAGCCAAAGACGCAGGAATTCTTGCGGTCTTTTCCGACACGATTTATTCGGGTCGGGATATCACGAAAACCAATAGTATCAAGACGGATGCATTCAAGATGGGAGAATTCGGTACTTTGGGGTATATGCGGGATGAGAAAGTGTATTTGCAAAATATGCCTTATCGTTTACATACGTATCAGAGCGAATTTGCGAAAAAAGACTATCAAATTTTGCCGAAAGTTGGTATTTATTATGTGCATGCGTGTTGCGATCCCGAGCTTTTATCGTGGATGCTTGATTGTTACGACGGAGTCGTATTGGCAGGAAGCGGTTCGGGAAATTATCCGAAAACGACACAGGATGTGATCAACGCATATATGGGAAAAGCGAAAATCGTGCGCTCATCGCGCATTTTGGAAGGCGCTGTATTTGATTCTGAAGTGTTTGATCCTTTGAATAAAACGATTCCGGCCTATCGTCTTTCTCCGCATAAAGCGAGAATCCTGCTGATGGTTGCCTTAGCCAACGGTTATGACGATCAGGCTTTGCAGCGCGTATTTGAATATTATTGAAAAGAAGGGATACACAATGATCAAAATACTTGCGTTTGATTTGGATGGCACATTGCTCCGTTCAGATAAGACGGTCGATCCGAGAACGAAAGAATCGATCCGAAAAGCAATGGAGGCGGGAATGCATATCGTGATTGCATCCGGCCGGGACAAGAATGGCTGTAAATTTGTTTATGAACCTTTGGGACTCGAAAACGGAGAAAACTTTCTTGCTCTTGTCAATGGTCAGATCATTTACGATTTTGCCAATAAAGAATACGATTTGGATGATGTGCTGCTTCCGGAAGACGGAGTAAAGATTCAGCAGGTGTGCCGCAAATATAATGTAGAAGGCATCTTTTGCTGCGGATACGATTTTTACAGCTATATTTCGCGGCTTGGCCGTTTGAAAAAAACAGTCAAAAATGTCGTGTTGGGCGAAGCTGTCGATTATGGATTGAAGTCGGGCGCAAAATATCGGAATTTTATCGATCTGCCTTATAAAGAAACAATTCTGACCCAAGATATCAATAAGGTGTGCCTGGTGCATACTCCGGCGTTTTTCGAAAAGAATTTGGAAAATTTAAAGCATGATCTGAAAGACTACGATGTATTGCTGGTTGGTCCCGGATGGCTTGAAATCATGCCGAAAGGGGTTTCGAAAGCATCTGCTCTTTCCAAGATAGCGGAAAAGCTCGGATATACAATGGATAATGTGATGGCGTTTGGTGATGCCGAAAACGACCTTGCGATGCTTGAACAAGCCGGAATCGGCGTAGCGATGGGGAACGGAATGGATGCGGCAAAAGAAGTGGCCAATGTCGTCACCAAAACAAATGATGAAAACGGAATCGGGCTTGTGATCGACCAATTGCTTGATGGCAACGAAGAATTTTTGAAAGTAGGTATTGTATAGTATGAAGTATGTAAGGCAGCTCAAAGAAAACGATCGCAAGGCGCAGCTTGAACTGATTTGCGAAGGGTTTCCTTGGAATACCCCATCTGCAATGAAAGAGCGGTTTGATTTGCTGGCAGATCATTCCGATTCATTTGGATCTTTTGAAGGCGATGTATTGGCTAGCCAGATCATTTCCACACCGTATACGATCAACTTTTACAATACGAAATATTCGATGGCGGGAATCGGATTTGTGGCAACTTCGCAACACTATCAGCATCAACACCGTATTGATGATCTGATGAGTTCGATTTTCGAGTTTCTTTATCGAAAAGGATGTGTGTTATCTTTTCTTGCACCGTTTTCTTATCGCTTTTATCGCCGATTCGGATACGAAAAAGTTTTCGATATGCTTGATTTTACGATTGATCCAAGCGACTTGCCAATCAAGGATCATTCCTACCGGATTGACTCGATGGATTGGCAGCACGCAAAAGACATCCTTCATAAACTGTACGAAAACAATGCGATGTGCAATCAAGGGATGATGGTTCGCGAGCCTTGGTGGGAAAAATATAAATTTTTCCTGAGAAAACCTTATGATTTCATGATTTGTTTTCAAAAGGATGAGCCAATCGGTTATATGGCCTATTTAAAAAAAGATACGGAAATTTCGATTTTTGAATTCGTCGGAAATAAGGATGTTCTTTGTGCTTTTCTTGCGGAAATCAAAAAGTGGGACGAAATCGAGAAGGTGACTTATACGAGCACGCCTCGATTGAATGAAATGTGCGAGATTCTCGAGGATAAGAGTGTTCGGTCGCAAATTGTCCTTCGTCCGGGAATGATGGCAAGGGTAGTGGATATGGAAGCGTTTTTAAAACAGTATCCGTTTATGAGAAAGCTGAAAGTCGCAATCGAGATACGCGAAGATCCGTATTGTCCTTGGAATGTCGGCATTTACGAGATCGAGCATAAAAAAGACAGTACGAAGATCAAAAAGGTATTTGAAACGAATATGCCTGTAATCTTAATGGATGCTCCGATGTTTGCGAAAGTCTTTTTCGGAAATGTGGATCATTGCGATCTGGATGTGGAAAAAGAAGTATGGGAAAAGTTTAAACAGGCTGTTGTGAGAAATCCGATCGTATTTGCCGATTATTTTTGAAAGCGCGATAAAAAGATCTTGCTGTGTTTTCATAGCTGAAAAACAATTTCAAAAAAAGAATGAAAAATTTTCAGTTAAGATGTATAATAATGAAACGGACATATCGTTGGGAGGTCTTTTAATGAAAGCGTTGGAGAATAATGTATATTTCTGGCAAAAACTAGATACATTTCTTCTGTCGTGTACATGCACGATCGATCGTCCGAAAGGATCGAGTCATTTTAAATATTCGAATCTCGTTTATCCGGTAGATTATGGTTTTCTCGCCGATACGGTCGGATCTGATCAAAGTCCGATCGATTTGTTCAAGGGATCGAAAAAAGCCAACAATGTAGAGGCAATCGCCATTTCAGCAGATATATTGAAAAAAGATTGCGAGGTCAAATTGCTGGTTGGATGTACAGAAGAAGAAATTGATTTGATCTTACAGTTTTTGAACCAGACACAATTCCAAAAAGCCATCCTTGTTCGCCGGGGAACGGAAATGCCTTCGTGGGCGGCAAGTGACTGATATGCAATGAACGGGCGGCATGATCGAAAGATCGTGTCGTTTTTTCGTGGTCGAAACTTTTGTATTCCTCTATTCAAAAGCATAAAATGAAACAAGAACGGAGGTACAATATTATGTTCCAAATGGATATTAAAGGTGAAAAAACAATTGCGAATTTGAAGACCGCTTTGGCCGGAGAAGTTATGGCATATACAAAATATCAATGGTATGCCAACCAAGCATTGAAAGACGGATACCGTGTATTGTACGATATTTTCAATGAAACGGCTGCAAATGAAAACGAACACGCAAGAATGTGGTTCAAAGCATTGCATGGTGGTGAAGTTCCTCATACAGAAGAAAACTTGAAAGACGCTTATGCCGGAGAAAACTACGAATGGGAAACGATGTATCAAAACTTTGCGAAAGATGCCGAAGAAGAAGGAAATCTTCAATTGGCTGCTGCATTCCGCAATGTCGGAGAAATCGAACATCATCATAGAAACAGATACGAGAAGATGCTTCAACAAGTAGAAGCCGGAACTGTGTTCAAGAGAATGGAAAAAGTTCGTTGGATGTGCTTGAAGTGTGGTTACATTTGCGAAGCGAAAGAAGCACCTTTGAAATGTCCTGTATGCCAGAACAGCCAAGCCAACTTCCAATTGCTTGAAGATTACGATTGCTAAGAAAAAGAGAATAATGAAAAGAAGGAGTGAACTTTTGCTCCTTTTTTTGTACAATGAAACAAGGAAATGAGGAACTTTATGCAAAACGAACATATTCATGAAATTGCTTATCCGCAGCTTGAACAACTTATATGGGAATGGAAAGCGGATAAAATGAACGGAACACCTTACAATGTGCTCGATCATCTTTTTAAGATTTTCAAAGCGAATGGAGAAGGAATTGTGCCGGTCGAATACCGCTATAATGAAAAAAACGAGCCTGTCGGTTATACGATCAAGACAATGACAACAGAGGAAGGGGCATGCTTTATTCCTTTTTTTACTCGGCTTGTTTATGGTGAAAAATTAGGAATCCGCACTCATGTAATTACCCTTCCGCTCATGCGGTTGGCAAAGATTGCTTCAGAAGAACCGGAATGTAAGGGGCTGCTGCTAGATCCTAGAACCTATGATTTCGTAATCCCTAAAGATATGTGTAAATATTTTGTCGATCATCAATAAGAAAAAAGAACGAGATGCTGCAACATTTCGTTCTTAGATGAGTGAATGTAAACTTTTTTTGTTCACAAGTTTATTATAGGGGTTGTCTGTGAAAAAAACCTCAAAAACGCTCCTATTTGAAATGATTTTTTCAAAATCTTAAGAGTTTGTTTGGAATTTTGCGCGTAAAAATATGCTAAACTTAAAAGCATGGAAATCTTATCAATGAATGCGGTGCAAAATAAACTTCAAGATCAATATACATTGCGTAGTGTGGAACAGCCAATCTTGATCAGACAAAAAGACGATCGAATTTTGATTAGCCACCCGCAATGGCATTTATCTTTATCGATGCAGGAATTCAAAACGCTGTTTCGGGAGCTTCACTTTGTGGTTGTTGAACAGGAAGACGGGATCGATGAAGAAAAAGATGTGGATTATTATGCTTGGAGGAATAAATATTTATGAGTTTGGATGGGGGAATTTTGTTGTGGATCCAAGCCAATGTTCGTAACGGCTTTTTGAATCCGATCATTCTTTTTTTGACCGGGACGATTCCTTATGCGATTGCTTTATTTGTTTGCCTGCTTTTTTTTAAAAAGACGAGGAAGTTCGCAATCTATGTTTTGATTGGCTTTGGCGTTTGTCTGTTGCTCAATACGTTTTTGATCAAGCCTCTTTTTCATCGCTCAAGACCTTTTGATGTGGTGAAAGGGTTGGCTTATGCAGGAGAAAGACCAAGTGGGTATTCCTTTCCGTCCAGTCATACGTTAAGCGCGTTTTCTTTGGCTTGGATGAGTGTGTGGTGTAAACAGAAAAAATGGATCTGTCCGCTTTTTGTGTACGCGTGCCTGATCGCATTTACAAGGTTGTATTTGGGTGTGCATTATCCGACAGATATTCTTGGAGGAATTATTGTTTCGGCTTTGATCACTTACGGGGTATGGTTCGTTTTGGACAAAATAAAAATAGGAAAAGAAGGAGTTCGCTGAATTCCTTTTTTTGTGATTGATAAATTTGAGCCGGCTACTTCAAATAGCAGGCTCTTTTTACGTCTTTATGACAACTCTTTCCGGATGGAACAATTTTCTTTCTTTAAAGCTGCGAGAAACTCTTTTTCTGTAAAGATTTCGGGAAAAGGATCACTTTGATCAAGTGTATGGATGATCTTGTTTCTTTCTTTTTTTGTAATCTGGCTTCCGAAGATCAAAACATCGCATTCAAAAGATCCGGTCAGCCGGATCAGTCCTTCCTTTTGCGCATTCTCCATCTTTTTTTGGATCCTTCGTGCTTCAAAGAGGAAAATTTTCTTATGGCAGAATCGTGATTTTTCCAATCGTTCCTGAAAGGTGAGTGGTTTTTTTGCTTGGTACTGTTTAAGAAATTCATCTTCGTTTCCGTATTGTTCTTTAGCAAGTTTTCGTATGGTCAGAAACAATGCTTGGGTCGATTCGCAATCGAAAATGGCTCGATGGTTCGTTTCGATCGGAAAGTTGTATAGTTCGACATAATGGGCTAAGCTTCTTACGTTTTCGTCGTTGGTGAGCATTTTGATCATTGGCTGAAGGTCGATCCATTGATTTTGAAAAGGGGGCAGACCGAGCTTTTTCAGTTCGTGTTTCATGAGCCATTGATCGTAATTGATTCCAAATCCAAGGACGGGATCGCTGCCGATAAATTCGAGCATGGAGGGAGCGATCTGATCGATGGTCGGCTTGTTTTTCAACAATTGATCGGTAATTCCGGTCATCTTTTTTATGCGCCATGAAAGAGAAACGTTTTGCTTTACCAAGGAGGAAAAGCGAGCTGTTTCTTTTTGGTTTTTGTATCGGATGATCCCGACTTCGATGATCCCGTCATTTTCGGAGTTGTTTCCGGATCCTTCAAAATCGAGGATGCAGTAGTTGTTCGGAAAAGACATATTCTTTCCTCGCTTTCTAGATCATGCACTCTGATTGATCGTATTATGCACCAATTGTGCATCTTTTTCAAATATGCAAGTGTAACTATCGATTTGATTTGTGAATTTCAAAAAAATATCGACGTTCATTGAAAAAAGTTTTGGCTTTTTTATGTTTTCAAGGGCTGCTTTTGGATAAGAAGTTTGAGAATGATTGATCATGTATTGGATAACTTGTTCTTTGAATTCTTTGTCATAAGCTGTTGTTTTGTTCCTTCTAGACTTTGTACATATTCTAGGCAGAGGAAAAAAATTTAAATAGATAAATTTTGTCTCAAAAATTGAATTTTTGTCCCGATTGGATATATTATATGATTAAGAGGAGAGAGTAAGGTAATGAAAAAGAAATCGGTGTTGAATTTAATAAAATATCATTTTGAAAAAAATGAAAAAGCTTTTAAATCTGAAGCTTATTCGGTCGCAAAGGAATTTAGTCAATCAGGGGATCAGGAATTAGCTCAATATATTATGATGTTTCTCTCAAGCTCGCAAACTTGGATTCCGATGGAGACCAATCATACGTATGAATTTTTAGATCAAGTTGAGGGGAATGGAGAGCCGTTGCTGCTGCCGGAACCGATTATGAACGAAATTATGGGTATTGCGAATGCGGCAAATCGAAATATGGGTGTTAACAAATTCTTATTTGTAGGAAAACCCGGAACAGGAAAAACGGAAGCAGGTAAACAGTTAGGCAGGATATTGAATCGTGCTGTATATAATGTGAATGTTGAAGCTTTGATCGACAGCAAATTAGGACAAACGTCAAAAAATATATCCAAGCTTTTTAAAGAGATCAATCAATTAGTTAAATTTGAACCTTCTATTATTTTAATTGATGAAATCGATTCTTTGGTTTCGAATCGACTTGATCAGCAAGATGTTCGGGAAATGAGTCGGGTTACATCTACGATTTTAAAACAATTTGACCTACTTGATTATCGTGCCACGATTATCGGAACAACCAATTTGTTGAAACAGTTGGACAAAGCATTATTAAGGAGATTTGATAAAGTCGTATCGTTTGACCGATATTCCAAGCAGGACCGAATCGAGCTTGCTGAAAAATTATTAAATCGTTATTTGGCACAAGCACAAATTACAACAAAGAATTTGCGCTTATTCAAAAAAATATTGAATTTACATCTTCCTGAAACACCTGCGGAATTAAAAAATATCATTCGGACTGCGATTGCCTTTAGCGACCCTCAGGATGAATCGGATTACCTTGTTCGCCTATATGGTTTGGTTACTGAACATTCGATTCCGGATGCTCAAATTCTAAAAGAACAAGGTTTTACTATTCGGGAATCGGAAGTATTGCTTCAGAAGTCAAGAAGTGCGATTGATCGTGAATTAAGGAGAGAATGATGAATAATATTTTTGAATTACGAGGAGAGCTGAATTCGAGCAAGCCGAAAAATAACAATCCTGTACCACAATTAAAAGGACTTAAATTAGAAATAGAGACGATTCGGCAATTCAGGATCCAGCTTGAAAAGATCAGACGATTTTGGGAATATGAAAAATATCTGGATGGAGCTTTAGTAAGCATCCATTATAAACGAGAGATTCCGAAATCAAGTCGTGTAAATCGTATTCTGGGTACAAAATCGAAACGAAGTTCTAAATTTATTTGCGGAGCAAAATATAAAAGGTTTGATGAAAACAATATTGGCAGGGCGCATATCATTACTTATTATATTTCAATCGAACAATTAACGGATACAATTCAACTTTTACAATTTCTGGAATATATAACCGATACTCAATTTAATGGAACGGCTACGGAAAAAAATATCAAAGAGTTAAAACCTTTTTTTAAACAGAATATTTACAGCTATTCAGAGTTTGTTCAAGGTCTTGTTGATTTAAAAGAAATTGAATCTTTTTCTATAGAAAAAGAAGTGTTGAATGAAAACGGAAATCATATGCTTACGTTCTATAAAACTTCGATCGATCTGGATTGTTTATTTGAGAAGCTCAATATTGATCTGTTGAATATAGAAAAGATTGATGAGCAAACTTATGTGTTTTCAAAACGCGACATGGATGTGATCTTAAAAGAAGTTCCGTATCTTGTTTCTATGGGTTTAAAAGATCTGAATGAAGTGAGTCCGATCCAGTTCCAACTCTCCAAACCTATCTATGAGTTGAAAGAAATACCGGATCCGGATGATGAGCCGGTGATCGGAGTTATCGATATGCATTTTAAAAAGGGAACAACTTATTTTGATCGATGGGTCGATTATAAACGAGTGACTTCCGACGAGATTGAACTTGATGATACAGATTACGAACATGGAACCCGAGTGAGTTCCATCATTGTAGACGGACCATCTCTGAATCCTCATTTAGATGATCATTGTGGTCGTTTTCGCGTTCGCCACTTTGGAATCGGGGCAAGTGGAAAATTAAACAATTCGACTGCTCTAAAACAAATTCGTGACATTGTGGAAAATAATCTGGATATAAAGGTTTGGAATATTTCGTTAGGATCAGAATTGGAAGTATCCCGAAATTATATGTCTGTTCAGGGTGCTTTACTAGACGAACTGCAATTCAAATATGATGTTTTGTTTATTGTTGCAGGAACCAATAAACCGAGAAGGATTACCGATAAGCCTTATCGAATTGGTAGCCCTGCAGATTCTCTGAATTCGATCGTTGTCAATTCAGTATCCTTAAAAAAGGAGGTGCCCCCATACGCCCGCAAAGGTCCAGTGCTGTCTTTTTTTATAAAACCTGATCTTTCCTATTATGGAGGAACGGCAGAAGAACCTATAAATGTTGTGAGTGCTTCCGGAGAAATCACACAAGCTATGGGTACGAGTTACGCAGCTCCTTGGATTGCACGAAAAGCTTCCTATTTGATCGAGAAAATGGGGATTTGCCGCGAAGTGACAAAAGCTTTGCTGATCGATAGCGCAGCAGACTGGGGCACCCAACAACAATTTGAAGTCGGTTATGGAATTGTTCCTGTTTCTGTATATGATGTTCTTCAATCAAAAGAGAATGAAATTCGATTCGTAATGAGCGGAAAAATGAAAAATACGGAAATATATACTCATCGTCTTCCGGTGAATGCGATTGACGGAAAGCATCCGTTTAAAGCAAAAGTAACAATGACATATTTTCCAAAATGCGATCGCTACAATGGTGTTGATTATTCCTGTACAGAACTTGATATTTATTTCGGAAGAGTGTATGAGGATGAAAAAGGAAATTTTCGGATTAGAGCCATTAATGCCAATCACCAAGGAGAAGACGGAATTCATGTATGCTATGAAGAAACTGCCCGAAAAACATTTCGGAAATGGGACAATGTGAAACATCTTGAAGAAAAAGTAAATGAAAAATCAAAAGATGTGAAAGCGATGACAGAGAACGGCTTCTGGGGCATTAAGATCAATGAACGAGAAAGACAGGATGAAAAATACGGAGAGGATATTGATTTCGGAATCGTGATCACGCTGAAAGAAATTCACGGCAAAAACCGATATACGGATTTTATCAATCGCTGTATTGCACATGGATGGATCGTGAATGAAATCAATTTCGAACATAGAACAATAATCTATAATATTGCGGAAGAAGATATCGAATGGGATTGAGGGTATTTTATCTTTTTTGCTTAAAGAAATTTATTGTGCATACAATCACTCTTTTTTTGTTGTTCTTCACTGATCATGTGAGATATTATTCTTTTGAAGAGAAAAGAGGAAGAGAGAATGAAGAAATCAGTAAAATTGGGTCTGGCATTCATCCTTGGTGCAGGTGCCTTAGGAATGCTTTCAGATCCGGAAACTCCAGAACAACCGATTTATGAAGAAAAAATCGTAGAAAGCACACCCGCAAAAGAATGGCGTGAAGTCGGCTTGAAAGCCTTGAACAAAAAGAAGATATAGAAATTCCCGATTTTGATCAGGAAAAAGAATATGTAGAATTAGAGGAATCTTCATTAGATCAGACTTTGCCGGTACAATTTTTAACGATTAAAGGAGAAGGAGATCATGTAGGCTCTGCCATTGTGACATTGGATCAAAAAAGTTTCGAAGAAAGTTCTCATGTGAATGAATCAATCGTTCCGACAGGATTTACCGATACAACATCCGAAAATATTGACGGAGGCGTATTTTTCGTTAAAAGCAAACTGCTCCCAAGCAAATTGTCCGATATAAGTTTGGAAAAACAAATCACCATTACCGCAACTCCATCTTTCCAACGCGGAATGTCGCATTGGGAATCTTTGATTAAAGACTATTTGGAAAAAACGAACAATCATGTTCTGGTACGCGCCGATCCGATCTATGAAGAAAACGCTGCCTTGTGCAACGGAATTATTCTTCAGGCCCGCTCTGTCGAAGACGATGAGCTATCGTTTAAAGCTTATGTATATAATGAACAGCCGAATTTTGAAATCAACAAACAAACCAGTGAAATTCGCGACTTGAAAAAAGAAGCGGAAGAGGCAGAAAAAGCCCGTCTTGAAGAAGAACAACGTGCAGAAGAAGCTCGCCTAGCCGAAGAAGCAAGGATTGCTGCGGAAGAAGCGGCCTTGCGTGCACAGCAAGTACAATCGATCGAATCCCAGGTTTGGATTCCCAGAACAGGAAGCAAATATCATTCAAATCCCAACTGTTCCAATATGAAAAATCCAAGTCAGGTTTCATTATCTCAAGCCCAATCTTGGGGATATGAGCCATGCAAGAAGTGTTATTGATCGGCATTCATAATTTGCTAGGGAGATACCGAAAATACTTTGTTATGAGCTGACTTAGGCTTGGCACGGAGCCTTTTGATTCGGAAGAGAAATCCATTGAATTTAGTTCCGATTCTCGAAAATTTGTATTTTGATGTCGATTAACGCAAATCATTAAGAGCAAGTTTTATGGCTAATATCCAAAATGTATGTGTAATAAGTGCATATGTTTTGGATTTTTTCGATTTTCACGAGTTATTTTCTATGTTGATGCTTCAAAAGCATAAAAAGAAGTCCACCGGGACTTCTCTTAGCGGTAAAGGATTCATTTACCGTTTTTTTTATCGCAAATGGGTTCTTTCCAGCGCTTTGTTGATCAAAGGCAACGCAACGATCGCAATCGCCATACCCACTACGCTTTGCACGATATTTTCCGGGATCCCGCCAAGCGCAATGATCGCGCTTCCTTTTAAGAACCACTTCGCAAAGAAGTATCCGATCACCATCACCACAGAACCCAAGCCATAATATCCCAAGCGATATTTCGGTCCGAATTTTTGGAACAATTCGCTGATCAAAAACGCTTCGATCCCTTTAATCAGCAGTGTCCAAATAAAATAGTACGCATAACCGCCTGCGACATCCGCCAATGCAGACCCCAGACCGCCAACCAGAAACGCGTAAAACGGATTCAGGATGCTTGCAAACAACATAATAAATCCATCTCCCAAATTGAAATACCCGTCAATCGGATTCGGAATTTTGATCACCAAAGTTGCCACGAACACCAAAGCCATACCAAGTGCTGTCAGCACCATTTCGCTTGTCGTATATTTTGTTTTCATACTCTTACCTCTCTCTGTGGATGGCTCTATGTTATCAAATATCTGTTTATTAAAAAATAGACAATTCTTAAAAATAAATAGATGACAGATTGATTTATGAATAAAAATGAATAAATATGAATCAAAAAGAGTTGATATTATGATTAAAAGTGATATATTAAAAATGGAAAGAAAAGAGGAATGAAATATGGCACGAATCAATATCGATGGGGCCCAAAACGTGGAAATCTCAAAAAAGATTCCATGTGAAAAACCTGTGATAGAACAACTCGAAATCATGGAAAATTATACCAATGCCTATAAAAAGCATATCAACGACAATAAAGCAATTCGCGAAATCGAATGCCTGAAAACTATTTTTCCCGTATTGTTTCGCTCAATCGAAGACGATGACTTGATTGCGGGACGGTTAGATTTTCTGCCTATCGGATTCGGTTCGGTGACAAGCATCGGGGGTGTTGGACACTATTGTGTATTCCATAAGCTTCGCGAATTCAAGGAACAGCTACCCGAAGATCAGCGATATCGGGTCGATCTTCTTTACGATTTCTGGCAGGACCACGATATAAAAGCGATTTATTGCCAAGATGTGCTCAACGATACGACGACCGGACGCTTCATCGACTGCAAATATCCATTGATGGCGACCGCAAGACTTTCCGGTATGATGCTTGACTATAAAAAGCTTGTCGGCCGAGGAATCAACGGCCTTATCGAAGAAATCGAAGCCCATAACACCAATGAATTCATGCATGCAAGCCTTGAAGCCCTACATCTCTTTAAACAAGTTATTAAAAATCAAATCGAAAAAGTCGATCAGGCAAAACAAAATGCCAATGAACAAAGAATCGAACAGCTTGAACAAATGCAGGCAGACCTCGAATATATTCTCGACCATAAACCCGAAACATTCCGTCAGGCTCTGCAATTGATGTGGCTTTATGCCCTTTGTGCCGGTGCCATCAATTACGGACGACTCGATATTGTGCTTGGGCCTTATCTCAAACACGATATCGACAACAATCTTTTAACCGAACAGGAAGCCTACGATATCTTGCGCTCTTTATGGAAAATGATCGAAAATCGAAGAACGACTGTCAACGGACGCATCATTGTCGGAGGACAGGGAAGAAAAGACGTGGAAGCATGCGACCTTTTTGCCAAGATTTGCCTGCGCGTCTGCAAAGATACCCGTTATGTCGAACCTCAGTTCACTTTGCGATTTGATCAAAAGACGCCAAAAGATATTATGGATCTGGCTTATGAATGCATCGCGTCCGGAGCAACTTATCCAACCCTTTACAACGACGATGTCAATGTTCCGGCTGTTGAATATGCGATGCGTATCGATCGCGAAACCGCAAAACAATACATCCCGTTTGGCTGCGGAGAATTTGTCATCCAAGGAAAAAGCGTAGGAACACCCAATACTTTGCTTAATCTTGTTAAGATCTTGCAGATAGCCCTCAATCAGGGAATCGATCCGATGGATCGTAAATATAAAGCGGGACCCGTATTTGTTAAACCGCTTGATCGTTTTAAAACATTCGAGCAGTTTTATGACCAGTACAAAGAACTTCTTGATTACTATTTCGAATTAAGTGTATATGCCCAAAAACACAGCTATGAAGTGATGAACGAAGAAGTGTCTTTTCTGTTCAACTCCATTTTGATGGATGACTGTCTTAAACGAAAAAAAGCTCTCTTGGACGGTGGTGTGGAAATTTTAGGCGGAACGAACGAAACATACGGAAACATCAATGCAAGCGATGCGCTGTACACAATTAAAAAACTCGTATTCGATGAAAAGAAATACACTCTCGATCAGCTGAATGAAGCTGCCCTTCACAATTTTTCCGGCTATGAAAAACTGCATAAAGACATCATGAGTTTGCCGAAATACGGTAATGATGAAGAAGAATGCGACGAACTTGCAAATGATCTTTTCGAATATGTCGCAAAAGGGATCCGCAACAAAGGGATCGACAACAACATGGATTATTATTTAATCGTGATTTCCAACAATCAGACCAACACGGACTGGGGTCATGAAACGGATGCATCTTTGGATGGAAGAAAACGAGGCGTATATATGAATCCTGCCAACAATCCGCAAGGAGGAAACTCTAAAAACGGGCCGACCGCCGTTCTTCGGTCTTTGTCGAGATTTAATGCCAAATACCACGGGGGAAGCGTACAAAATATTAAATTCACTCCGCGAATGATGCACGAAGACAAAGAAAAAGTCAAAGCGCTGTTCCGGACATATTTTAAGAACGGAGGATGCCAACTGATGGTGACTGTTGTCGATCATGGTGTATTGGAAGATGCTCAAAAACATCCCGAAAACTATCCGGATTTGATTGTTCGTGTGGCTGGTTACAGTGCTGTGTTCGTTAATCTGACAAAAGATGTGCAGGAAGAACTGCTCAGCAGGACTTTATATGATTAGTATTTCGAACATCGAACGGTTTGCGACCCATGACGGTCCGGGAATTCGGACTACCATCTTCTTCAAAGGCTGCCCATTGCATTGTCCGTGGTGTTCCAATCCCGAAACGTGGTCTGTAATACCTGTATTAATGCATGACTTGAAAAAGTGCACATCCTGTCGTCGATGCGAAAAAGTATGTCCGGCACAAGCGATCGCATTCAAAGAAGGAAGATGGACATACGATCAGAAAAAATGCACGCAATGTAAAGCGTGCGAAGAAGATTGTCTGAACGAAGCAATCTCATTTTGCGGGCAGCCGTACGAAATCGAGGAACTTGTGAAGATCGCATTGAAAGATCAAGATTTTTATATAGAAAGTCATGGCGGAATTACCCTTTCCGGAGGAGAAGTGTTCATGCAGTTCGAAGAGCTCAAACAACTTCTCAAACAGTTAAAGAAGCATGATCTTCATATCGCTTTGGAAACGAGCGGAAGCTACTCCAATCAAAAGCTTCAAGAAGTCGTCAATGACGTGGATCTGTTTTTAATGGATCTCAAGCATATCGATCCTGTCAAGCTCAATCAAGTAACCGGAGGAAACGGCAAGCGCGTACTCGAAAACTTTAAATATTTGGCTAAAGAACATCCTGAAAAAGTGATTATCCGCACACCTGTGATTCCGCGCTTTAACGAAGATAAAGAAACGATTGAAGCGATTCTGGATTTTGCCAAAGACAATCATATTGCCGAAGTCGATCTTTTGCCATTTCATCCGTTGGGAAAATCCAAATGGATCCAGCTGGGGAAACGCTACCCATACGAAAATGAAAAGATGATGGAAAAAGAAAAACTATTGCCCTATATCGAATTAGGAAAACAAAAAGGAATCAAAGTAAGAATCGGTGGATGAGAAAGAAGAGGAAACACTTATGAAAACTACAGATGAAAGAAAAAAAGCAATCTTGGAAAGCATGAAAGGCGGGCTGATTGTCAGTTGCCAAGTTCAGCGTGACGATCCGATTTATACGGAGGATATGGTCGTTAAAATGGCTGAAGCTGCCCGCTGGGGAGGAGCGGCAGGAATTCGTGCCAACTCTCCCGAACAAATCAAAGCGATCAAAAAAGCTGTTCCCGAATTGCCGATGATCGGTCTTTGGAAAGTATGGCATGACGATACGGATGTGTTCATTACTCCGACCATGAAAGAGGTCAGAGCAATATGGGAAGCGGGAGCTGAAATTATCGCGCTCGATTGTACGGCGCAAACGACTCATGAAGGAACACAAGCATGGGATCTCATTAAAGAGGTCAAAAAAGAAATTCCCGAAGCGATCGTTTTTGCGGATATTTCTAATTACGAAGAAGCAAAGCGTGCCATTGAAAACGGGGCTGATATTGTCGCACCGACTCTTTACGGATATACAAAAGAAACGGCGCATATCGAAGAGCCGGATATGCGGATGTTTGCGAAAATGTGCAGGGACTTCAAAGACGATGCCTACGTGATGATGGAAGGCCATATTTATACGCCGGAAGATGCGATGAAGTGTATTTTTCTTGGGGCACACAGTGTTGTTGTCGGAAGCGCCATTACCCGTCCGCATTTGACGACCAAACGATTCACCGATCTTTTGAGTGGCTATCAAGACAACTGGCGTGATGCGGAAAAAGCGAAGCATTAAAAAAAATGTGTTAAAATAAATAAAAAGGCAGGTAATTCATATGGTAAGTGCGCAACGATTGATGATGATTAAAGAAATGATCGAAAGAAACACGTTTGTGTCCGTGAAAGAAATCATGGAAACATTCGATGTGTCGCGTTCAAGTGCGATGCGAGATCTGATCGAACTTGAAAATCAAGGGATCGTCATTCGGGAACGCGGAGGTGCCGTATTAAAAACGAGAGCTGCGACAATGACAAGCACTTTGGAAGTTGCGACAAGACAAAAGGAAAATATCAATGCCGATAAGAAACGGATCATTTGCCGACAGGCATCGCGGATCATTCATGAAGGGGATTGCATTTATATTGATGGCGGAACGACCGTATTGTTTTTGATTGAAAAAGTTGCCAATATGAACGTGACGATCATTACTCCTAATACGTTGTTTCTTGAAAAATTGCCAAGCACATTTCCCGGAACGATTTATTTGATTGGCGGGGAATTCGGACTGAAAAGAGATATGGTATACGGACCTCTGGCGATTCAAATGCTTAAACAGTTCAATTTCGACATTGCGTTTTTGACCACCAATTCGATCAATTTCGAGCTTGGAGAAGTGAGCGTTTTCGATTTTCAGATTGGCGAAGTGAAAAAAGAAGTATTGAAAAGATGCAAGCAGGCCAGACTGCTTGTCGACAGTACCAAGATTGGTCAGCAAGCCTTGTGCACATGGGCAAGGATCGATGAATTTCAGAATATTTTTATGGATACCTGTCCGATAGAAGAACGTGTGGAAAACGTGATTGTCTGCGAGTGAAAAATCAAAAGAAAAGCCGAGAACATCGGCTTTTTATGTTATGATGAAGGGCATGAAGAAAGTCAAAATAACATCTGTGAAACAAGTCATTCATCAAGATCTGATCGACCGATACGAAAATCCTATCTCTGAACCTTGTACGATGGAAGTTGGACAAATGTATATTTGCGAAAATCTCGAAAAGCCTGATGGATTTTGCGAAAGTGCATGGCAAACCCTCTATCCGTTTGTGATGGTCTTGGCGTATGGAGGAAAGGATATTTACTCCGGTTGGATGAAAAACGAGAATTCGGCTATGATCAGCTGCAATGATGGTTTTCGGC
The DNA here is from genome assembly GCA_000403415.2 of Firmicutes bacterium M10-2. Lineage (GTDB taxonomy): Bacteria > Bacillota_I > Bacilli_A > Erysipelotrichales > Erysipelotrichaceae > Dubosiella. The sequence goes on along the minus strand of KE159681.1, from coordinate 432,312 downwards.
CAATGAGTTTTTTGTTGGAAGGAATCGATGAATGAAGAAAAGAAGAAAAAGAAATTATACGAGATTGTATATCCTTATATCTGTATGTTTAATGCTTGTCTTTTATTTTGCGACGCCAATTGATCTTGGCGGAGGAAAAGAACCGATCGCCCTATCTCGTCAAGAGGTCTTGGAAAACTTATCTTATGGGGAAAATCCCAATGAAACGTATGATTTGTACATTCCTCAAGGATTGGAAAAAGGAAAGTCATATCCGCTGCTGCTGTTTATACATGGCGGAGGATGGTATATGGGAGATAAGAGCTATTTTACGGCTGAATGTCAGCAATATATGAGCGAAGGATATATTTGCGCCACGATGAATTACGTCTTTTTATCGGAAGGATTCAGTCAGGACGATGAGCTGAACGATATCACGCAGGTAATGGAAAACATCAACGAACAACTTCGCTCTTTTGATCTTTCGGTTGATGAAGCTGCTTTGGGCGGGTTTTCGGCCGGCAGCCAATTGAGCTTGCTGTATGCGTATTCTATGGACAGCCCGATCCCAATCCGTTTCGTGTTTGTCCGTTCAGCGCCGGTTTCCATGATTCGTTCGGATTGGCAGGAAGCCGAGAACTCGCTGCTCCTTGATTATTTTGTCAATGAAGAACAACAACGTTCTCCAATCACCTATATTAACGAACAAAGCGTACCGACCTTGGCTGTTTATCCGTTATCGGATACGATCATCGGAACAAAACACGGGCAATTGTTGGAAAATGTGTTGACTGCCAACAATGTCCCGCATACAATCTTGTACGCTCCCAACAGTGATCATTATTTGCTCAATGATCCCGATCAAATGCAGCAGTTCGACACACTTATCCATGAATACATTAAAAAGTATTTTTAAGAAAAGCGAGAAGATAAAAAGGACGATTAGAACGTCCTTTTTCTTTGTGGATCAAAACAAAGATTATCAAGATTGGTGAACATAAGATATTGCCAAATACCGGTTATTGATCAACTCGAACACACTGGCAGGATTGTTCGTATGGAAAAAGGTGCAAAATTTATTAAAAAAAACCGGAAAAAGGTACAAAGGACAATTTAATTGTCCTGCGGTACGAAATTTCCGGCTTTCAAATCGTCTTTTTTCGCATCCAGTTTCATATGCAGCTGTAAAAGCGCAAATCGTGCGACAGGCTGAGCGATACACATTTCCACAAAGAGAGAAATCGCAAAGTTTCTCGGCCATTTGTAAAAGAACATATGGATTGGTTCCCATGTGATGGAGCGTGTACCGATCCATGTTCCGATTACGGTCAGCAAGATGGACATCATCAACACTGTGCACAAAATATTGACGATGATATGAGAGCGGAAACTGTCTTTTTCGTCAACGATCCAACCCGTCATTTTTTCGGCGGGCAAGTATGTGATCAAAACGATTGCGATCACGCTCAGCCAAATCAAAGGAAGCATTGTTAAGACATCTTTCCATACATAAAGATGGAAGCCGACTTCAAAACAGGTGATCAGCGGCGCGATGATATTCACGGAGATGATCGAAATGATCCCCATGAACAAAGCAAATTCTTTTTTATTTCTCGGTAATTTCATGTAAAAATCCATTTTCTCGTTCCTTCTAAAATACAGACAAAAAAACCGCGCAGAAGCATCAAAATTCTACGCGGTTTTGCTGATTGACGAACTGATTTTATCAAAAATTTTTCGAAAAAGTCAACAAAACAATTTGCGCTTTTTATTTTTTTTATTGATTTTTCTAAAAGGAAGCGATTACAATATATTCACTAAATAGAGAAACAAAAATTTTAGTGGAGGTTTTATTTATGAAAGTGACAATTGCCCAAATTGCCAAAGTCGCCGGTGTTTCTCCCGGTTCGGTCAGCAACGCACTCAACAATCGAAAAGGAGCAATCAGCGAAAAGAAACGTGAGCAAATTATTCAAGTTGCCGAACAGCTCGGATACTTTAAAAAAGGAAAACGGACCGGGGTCATTACTTTGGTTCTGTATGATGCAGGGGAAACGATCGTTCGATCGGAGCAGCCGTTTTTCTCCGCGTTGATTGAAGGCATGGAAGAAAGCTGTCATCAAAACGATTATCAGCTTCGCATACGAAAAGTATCAAGTCAGGATGAAAAAGCCATTGTGGCTCTTGATGATATCAGCGAAAGCGATGGCTTGCTGATTATCGGAACCGAAATGCATTTCAAGGATGTGGAAAAATTCCGCCATTTCAAAATTCCGTTTGTGATTGTGGACAATGCGTATATCATGGAAAATTGCGATTTTGTCGCAATCAATAATAAGGATGGGATGTATGAAGCGACAAAACTGCTCATAGAAAAAGGATATAAGAACATTGGACTGATCAATTCCCTGCGCATGATCAATAACTTCAAAGAACGAAAGCTTGGTTTTTTGCAGGCGCTTTCCGATAATAATCTTTTGTTTAACGGGGATAATGAGATCTTTGTCGAACCAAGCATTGAAGAAAGCGTGGATGATTTTCACGCTTACCTTCTTCAGCAGCAGGAATTGAACATTCCTTATCCGGATGCTTTTGCGGCGATGAACGATTATATCGCTCTTGGTGCGCTTCGCGCCATAAAAAAGGAAGGTTTATCGATTCCGATTGTCGGATTTGATGATATCGAAATGGCACGCTACAACGATCCGACCTTGACGACTGTTCAGGTCAATAAAGAAGATCTCGGAAATATTGCAGTCAGACGTTTGATCGCAAAATTCGAAAGACCGGAAGAATCCATGAAAATTCTAGTCAATACGCGCGTGATCGAACGAGAATCAACTAAATAAAATATAAAAATATTTAGTTGAAATAAATATAAAATTTAGCTGAAATTCTTGTTTTCAGCTTTTTTTTTGCTAGAATGAAAGTATGAAAACGGTTCCAAAACCGAAGGAGGAGATTATGGAAAACAATAAAACCATTGACAAGATCCTGGAATTCGCCGGTAAATTTCAGACCAACATTTATCTCGATTCAATCTCGAAAGGATTGATGGGAACATTGCCGATCACGATGATCGGATCGATCGCTTTGCTGCTTGCCGTTTTGCCGATACCGGCATGGTCCGAATTGATCGGAAATATCGGTATTACTCCTTATTTGCTTGCTGCTTCTACAGTCACAACGAGCTGTCTTTCGATTTACGCCTCATTTCTGATCGGATATCGTCTTGCTCATCACTTGCAAGTTGATGAAATTCCGGCCGGACTCATTTCTGTCTTTGCGTTTTTTATTGCCACTCCATTGACTGATGGAGCGCTAACCATGAGCTATATGGGTGCCCAAGGATTGTTTACCGCATTGATTGCTTCTTTGTTGGCAACACGTATTTACGGTGCACTTATGAAATGCGACAAAATCAAGATCAAAATGCCACCAAGCGTTCCGGGCATGATTGCCACGACCTTTTCAACATTGATCCCGGCTATTTTCGTCGGTTTGATCTTTATCGCAATCGCAGTCATCTTCTCATATACTCCGTGGGGATCGTTTGCCGAAATGGTTTACACGCTTGTTGCCACACCGTTAATGAATGTGGGAGGAAGCATCTGGTCTCTTGTTGCGATTGTTCTTGTGCAAATGCTCCTGTGGTTTTTCGGAATTCATGGATCGCTCGTTGTCGGAACCGTGATCAATGCCGTTTATATGCCAATGGCTTTGGAAAATATGGAATTGTATGCAGCCGGGACACCGGCAAGCGAACTGCCGCATATTTTGGGAAATACATTTTATTCCTTGTATGCCGGCATCGGAGGTGCGGGAGGAACCCTTTCTCTGCTTATTATCATGTTCTTGTTCGCAAAATCGAAACAAAACAAAGAATTAGCCAAGTTAGCGGGAATTCCGGGAATCTTCGTGATCAACGAACCGATTGTATTCGGGTATCCGTTAATCTTGAATCCGATCATGGCGATTCCGTTTATTATCACGCCGATCGTGCAATTGCTGATTCCTTATTTTGTAACATCATTAGGCTTGATTCCGCCACTGACCGGAGTCCAAGTTCCGTTTGGAGTTCCTGTGGTTATTAACGGATTTATGGCGGGTGGCTGGACTGCAGCCTTGATGCAAATCATAGATATTGTTGTAGGATGTTTGATCTGGCTGCCGTTCTTCAAAATTTCGGATGCTCAGATGTATAAAGAAGAACAAGGCGAAACAATGGAGGAAATTATCGAAGAATACGAAAGAAAGGCACAAGAGGCATAACATGATTTGTCAGGAAATTTTTCTTAATGAAACTGCACATCTCGATACGTATATCCTGAATAACTCCAATGAGTACAATGTCGGAAAAAAACGACCGTTTGTGCTTGTGCTTCCCGGAGGTGCTTACGCTTTTACGTCCGACCGAGAAGCTGAACCGATCGCATTACGGTTCAACGCAATCGGTTGTCATGCAGGAATATTGTGGTATACCACCCACGATCAAGTCGCAAATGTACCGAGAAATGCGTTCGAAGAAGCGATGAAAGCAATTAAATGGGTACGGGAACACAGCAAAGAATATTTGATCGATACGGATCAAATTATTGTCTGCGGATTTTCTGCCGGAGGACATCTTGCGATTGAATGTGCCACGATGTGGCATGAACCTTGGATTGCCAAGAAGCTGGACTGTGATTCGGAATGGCTGAAGGTCAATCTTGCGATTCCTTGTTATGCGGCCGGGAAAGCCGAAAAAATGCCCAAAGGAGAGGCCGGACCTCTTGCGCTGCATGCGAAACAGAGCGGGAATATGCGTTTTTTCGGAAGCGACGATCCAAGCGACGAAGAGGTGGAAGCGTACAACTGCCTCAATAAGGTGAGCAAGCATACTCCGCCCATGTTTATATGGCATACCTATGAAGATCAGCTTGTCGATGTCGCCAATTCTATCGAGCTGGCCTGGAATTTGAGAAAGCACAATATCCCGTTTGAACTGCACATTTTCGAAAAGGGGGAACACGGGCTTGCACTAGCCGATCGGACCACAGCCCGCAAAGATTCTCATAAAAATGCCCATGTATATCACTGGTTTGAACTTTGCGAGGAATGGCTGAGCCAATATATCGATAAAGAGGAAGGAATGTATGGCATGATGCCATTCAATCCTGATTTTATGAAATAAACAAAGGAGAAAATATGGAAACAAGGGAACTGAAAAGAAGCGCAAACGCATTGAGAAAAGAGATTGTGACAATGTGCTTCAAGTCGAAAGCCGGTCATGTCGGCGGTTCGTTGTCTTCGATTGATATTTTAAACACCCTATACAATGCGGAAATGAAGCATCGTCCGAAAGAACCCAACTGGCCTCAACGAGATCGGTTCGTATTGAGCAAAGGGCACGTTGCCGAATCGTTGTTTGCGGTGTTGGCACAACAAGGTTATATCGAAAAAGAGGAGCTTGCTACCTTTTCTGCTTTCGGTTCCCGACTGATTGGTCATCCCAACAATAAAATTGACGGAATCGAAATGAATACCGGAGCTTTGGGTCATGGTGTATGTGTGGCAGTAGGGATGGCGATTGCCGGCAAGATGGATCAAAGCCCTTGGCGTGTATATTGTCTGATGGGCGATGGAGAACAAGCCGAAGGCAGTGTCTGGGAAGCGGCAATGGCAGCTGCGTTCTACAAGCTTGATAATCTTGTTCTGATTTTGGATCGCAACGGTTTACAGATTTCAGGCAATACCGAAGAAGTTATGGCTTTGCAAGATATTCGTCTAAAGTATGAAGCCTTTGGTTTCAATGTGATCGAAATCGATGGTCATAACTATGAGGATCTGATGGCAGCTTTTACGATCGCAAGGCACACAAAAGGAAAACCGACCTTGATCTTAGCCCATACGATCAAAGGAAAAGGTGTGTCGTTCATGGAAAATATCGCTTCATGGCATCATGGCGTACTCAATGAGGAGCAATATGAACAAGCGATAAAAGAATTGGAGGAACAAGAATGAAAAAAGCCAACCGAGCCGCAATTTGCGATGCATTGCTTGAAAGAGCAAAAACGGATTCCGATCTTGTGATTGTTGTTTCCGATTCACGAGGTTCCGCTTCGCTGACCCCCTTCGCAAAAACGTATCCAGAACGGACAGTCGAAGTCGGTATTGCCGAACAAAACTTGGTTGGAATCGCTGCCGGAATGGCAAGTGTAGGCAAAAAGCCCTTTGTCGCTTCGCCGGCAAGCTTTTTGACAATGCGGGCTATCGAACAAATCAAGGTGGATGTCGCTTATTCCAATGTCAATGTAAAACTGATCGGAATCAGTGCGGGCGTTAGCTACGGAGCGCTTGGTATGTCGCATCATTCTTTGCAGGATCTTGCGGTGTTAAGTGCGATTCCGAATATTCGTATTCTTGTTCCGGCAGATTTTATCGAAACAAAAAAGATGATGGAACAGATCATGGAGGATACAATTCCGACTTACATCCGGGTTGGCCGCAATCCGATCGAACAAGTGCATGAAAACGAAGATTTTGATTTGAAAATCGGCAAGGCAATTACGCTTCGAAAAGGGAACGATGCAACAATTATCGCAACCGGGGAAATGGTCAAAACTGCCTGTGATACATCCGATCTTCTCAAAGAAAAAGGAATTGATGTGCGAGTGCTTGATTTGCATACGATCAAGCCGCTTGATGAAGAGTCGATCATTCAAGCTGCCAAAGAAACCGGAAAGATTGTCACGCTGGAAGAACACAATGTGACCAATGGCCTGGGGACGATGGTCACTAAAGTAGTGTGTGAACATGCCGTATGCCCTGTAAAGGTACTTGGGCTGCCGGATGAGTCGCTCATTACCGGAGAAAGTGCCGAACTTTTCGAATATTACGGTTTGGTTCCCGATAAGATCGTGCCTGTGATTGAGGAAATGTTATGAGATCTGTTTCGATTGTGATTGATCAGAGTACGACAGCTTCTAAAGTATATTTGATTGATGAATTCGGAAAAATTGTTGATGAACGTTCACATATTCACGATAAAATTTATCCTCGAACGGGATGGGTAGAACATGATCCTGAGCAAATTCAAAAACAAGTGATGGAATGCATTTATGAATTGATGAAGGTGCATCAAAATGAGATAAATGTAACGTGTGTATGTATTACCAATCAGCGCGAAACAGTCGTCGGTTGGGATGAAGATACAGGAAAGCCTGTTTATAATGCGATCGTATGGCAATGTTCGCGCACACATGAACTGTGCAGACAGCTCATTAAACAAGGATATGAGCCTCTTGTGCTTGAAAGAACCGGATTGAAGATTGATCCGTATTTCTCGGCGACCAAGATGAAGTGGATTTTGGATCATACACAGGTGGATCGAAACAAAACAAAATTCGGAACAATCGATTCATGGCTTATTTATAACCTTACGAACAGGCAAGTTCATGCGACCGATCATACCAACGCTTCAAGAACTTTGCTTTATAATCTTGAAAACGGAGCATGGGATGATGAGTTGTGTGGGCTTTTCGGAATTGATCAGACAATGCTTCCTGAAATCAAATGCTCGGATGAAATTTTCGGATATACGGATTTAAGCGGAATCCTGAATGAGCCGGTCGTGATTCGAGGGGTTATGGGTGACAGTCAGGCAGCTTTCTATGCTCAGCAATGTGTTCATGAAGGCGATATCAAGATGACACTTGGCACAGGCAGTTCGATTATGATGAACGTTTCGGAATTGAAACCGCGCATCAACGGATTGGTCAATGTGCTCGGGTATAAAATGAAAGCGGATCAGACTTACGGCGTAGAAGGGATTGTCAACTGTAACGGAGAAAGTTTGAACTGGGCCAAAGAGGATATGAAATTGTTTTCCGATTACAACGAGTTGGATGAGAATTTATTCGAAAAACCGACATCGGTTTTATTTGTGCCGGCATTGACCGGATTGTCGATGCCGTATTGGAACCCGGTCGCACAAGGTATGATTATCGGGATCGAAAGACAAAGCACGCCTCGTGATTTTTTGAAAGGAATCGTGGAAGGGATCGTGTGCCAATTGTGTGATGCCCTCTCTTGTTTTGAAGTGAATGATCATTCGGTTCATGTTGATGGCGGGCTTTCCAAAAACAAACAGATCATGCAGCTGCTTGCCGATTTATCGAATCGACCGATCGAAGTGTGTAATCATCCGGATCTTTCGGCGATGGGGGCATGGCTTGCGGGATCGAAAAAGACAGATTTCGAAAAAACGACGAGAACTTATTTTCCGAATATGTCCGAAGAGGTCCGAAGAAAACGGCTGGAGCGTTATCATCGCGCGATTGATTGCGCACTCATGTTGGCAAATATAAAGAAAGAGGAAAAGGATAATGAAACGGGAATATAATTTAAAGTTGGGTGTTGTAGGGACTCGGCGAGATATTTTCAGCCGGGAAGATGCCTTAAAATACAATAATCTTATTCTTGAAAAACTGAAAGAGCTTGAAATTGATTTTGTCGATATCACGCACATTAACGAAGAAGGTTTGCTGTTTAATGAAAAAGATGTCGAGGCGATTGTCGATTTTTTAAAACAGGAAAAGGTCGATGCTTTGTTTTTTCCGCACTGCAATTTCGGAACCGAAGATTTGGTGGCAAAAGTTGCCAAAGCCGTCAGCAAGCCGGTGCTTTTGTGGGGTCCGCGGGACGAAGCACCACTGGAAAACGGTGCAAGGCTTCGCGATTCACAATGTGGATTGTTTGCGACAGGGAAAATTCTCAGACGTTTTAAAGTTCCTTTTTCCTATATGAATATGTGCAGGCTGACAGATCCGTACTTTGCATGGCGTCTGGATAATTTTTTGCGGGCTGCGCAAGTGGTGAAAGAATTGGATGGGATGACGATTCTTCAAATCGGAACCAGACCGGCAGGCTTTTGGACAGTTATGGCCAACGAAGGAGAACTGATCGAAAAATTCAATATTCGAATCCATCCGATTGCACTGCCGGAACTTAAAGAAGAAATGGAACAGGTCGATCTAGACGAGATCGAAGAAACGATAGATACGATCAAAAAAACGATGAAGATCAATGTAAGTGATGAGGCGGTACGACAGACAGCCGCTTTGAAATGCGCAATGAAACGCCTGATGGATCGGTTTGGATGCAAGGCGGCTGCAATACAATGCTGGAATGCGCTTCAAGGGCATATTGGCTTATTTCCGTGTGTCGCGAATTCGCTTCTGAATGAAGAAGGATATCCGGTCGTATGTGAAACGGATATTCACGGAGCGATCACTTCGTTAATGGTGCAGGCAGCATCTTGCGGGGAGCATGTGCCGTTTTTCGCGGATTGGACTGTACCGCATCCGACCAATGAGAATGGGGAACTTCTGCAGCATTGCGGCCCTTGGCCGGCTTCTTTGATGAAGGAAATGCCGAGTTTCGGAGCGCCGTTTGCGTTCGATTATTCGCATCCTGGTGCATTGCACGGAGAGATTGTCGGAGGGGATATGAGTATTGTCCGTTTTGACGGGGATAATGGCGAGTATAAACTCCTGATGGGACATGCAAAAGGAATCGAAGGTCCGAAAAATCAAGGAACATATGTGTGGATTGAGGTCGAGAATCTAAAAAAATTGGAAGCAAAGATCGTAGAAGGTCCTTATATTCATCATTGTGTCGGTGTTCATGCAAATGTGCTTCCGGTACTTCACGAGGCACTTAAATTCATTCCTGATTTGAGAAGTGATTACTATGACACGAATGATGAAAAGATGGATGCGATCTTAAGAGGAGAAAAGATATGTTGAGCATTTCAGCTTCGAAAAACAATATGGAAAAGGATGGAAAACTGTTCTTTTATTTGGCAGATACATGCTGGTCGGCTTTTACGAATATCAATGAGTTGGACTGGATCTATTATTTGGAAAAGCGAAAAGCCCAAGGATTCAATGTGCTGCAGATAAATATCTTGCCGCAATGGGATGCTTCGCCGACAACTTTATGTCATGAGCCGTTCGAGCAGATTAACGGATGCTGGGATTATTCGAAGATCAAAAACGAATATTTCGAGCATGCGAAAAAGATGTGCGAAACCGCGAAAGAATATGGTTTCGAGTTAGCGCTTGTCGTATTGTGGTGCAATTTTGTGCCGGATACTTGGGCGAGCAGGTTTTACGAAAAAGGGGTCATGCCAAAAGAAGAGATTGCTTCTTATATCGAGAAAGTTCATGAAACGTTTACAGAGTTCGATCCGATTTATGTAATCAGCGGAGATACGGATTTCAATACGCCTCTTTGCGAATCGTATTATATCGAGGCATTTGAAAGATTAAAGGAAAAGGCACCGGATTGCCTTTTCACGACGCATATCAAAGGGCGGTATACAATCATCCCGAAGAAGCTGGCTGAAGGGTTGGACTTTCTCATGTATCAAAGCGGTCACAATCATAATGATTTGGCCATGCCTTATAAATTAGCACTTGAAATGCGTGAGAAGTATCCGAATAAACCATTGATCAATAGCGAACCATGTTATGAAGAGATGGGATTTTCGGGCGGAAAAAGCGGACGCTGGCATCAGGAAGATATTGTAAGAGCTGCTTGGGAAAGCCTTTTATCGGGGGCGGGTGCCGGGATTACTTACGGTGCTGCGGGCATCTATTCTTGGCATTTGGCAAATACGACGTTCGGTTCTTTGATTGGTGAAGGTTTTGCTTCGCCGAAGCCTTGGCAGGATGCAATCAATTTTCAAGGAGCTTGGGATTATTCTTATATGAAGTATTGGATCGAGCAGTATAAATTGTATAATCTTGTACCGGTAACGAATCTTTTCGCAAATGAAAACGAACAAGTTCGGATTTCGAAAAACGAGCGCTTTTACGTGATGTACATTCCGTATAATGTGCCGTTAAAATTAAATTTTTCTTTAAAGGGATATAAAGAAACAATTCTTGATTTGGAGTCGCGTTACGTATCGAGCACAGTGTTTACAAAAGATACGAATATTTTGCCGATGCATCCGTTTCACAGGGATGTGATTGTTTTATTGGAAAAAACAGAGTAAATGTTCCAAGCTTGAAATCTAACATGATTTCAGGCTTTTTGTTTTCGAATACAGATCGATTTTTTCATTACAGGAGAACAATGAAGTAAAATATGCAAAAGGTCTTAACAAGCTCAAAAGGTGTGTATGTACACCATGCTTGGTACATCAACTTTGCATGTGTTTGGAAAGTTTGATTTATTGTGATTTAACTTTTTTGAAGGAAAATAATCAGAAAATGGTATCATATAGTGACAAAGTAAAGGAGAATGAAATTATGCAATTGGAAACACAACGACTGATCCTGCGCCCATGGCAAAAAAGCGATGCACAAGCACTCTATAAATATGCAAGTCATCCGGATATCGGTCCGATAGCCGGATTTCCTGTTCATACAAGTGTAGATCACAGCAAAGAAATTATCGATCGTGTATTATCGGCGCCAAATACATATGCGGTTGTTTTGAAAGAAACAAACGAACCAATCGGAAGCGTAGGTTTAATGATCGGCAAAGCATCGCATCAAAGCAATTCCGATACCGAAGGAGAAATCGGGTATTGGATTGGGGTTCCGTATTGGGGACAAGGGCTGATTCCCGAAGCTGTTCGTGAAATGATCCGTCACGGTTTTGAAGATCAGCATCTTGAAAAAATATGGTGTGGTTACTTTGACGGGAACGAAAAATCGAAAAGAGTTCAGGAAAAATGCGGATTTACATATCATCATACTACGGAAAATGTCCCTTGTGTTATTCCCGGACTTCTTCGCACAGAACATGTGTCTTGTCTGACAAAAGAAGAATGGGAAAACGAATAATAATTTTTTGTTGAACGAACAGCACCCGAAAAAGCGAACATTGAAACCCTATTCTCTTCCAAGACGGCTTCTCAAGTTCGGAACTTATCTCAAGAAATCAAATCAGATATTTTCGGAAGATCGGATGTTCAAAAAATTCTCGGCTTGAAACCCACAAGAAGTTCCGCACTTTTGAAAGAGATGTTGGAAAAAGGAATTATCGAACCTGTATTTGGGCACGGAAAAGGGAAATATCGCTTTTGCGATATTGAAAAGGAATAAAAGATTCAGTAAAGTAAAAATATGAAAAGAAAAATTCATAAAGGAAGGGTTGTATTGGTATGTTGTGTGGTACTCGCGATCATTGCTTGTGCAAGTTGGGGAATTCATGCCGGAATTCGCCACATGACATCATCACAAAAAGAGGAACCTTCAAAAAATACAAAAGATGAAACAGCACGGATCACCGTTACCGGAGATATGCTTCTGGAAGAGGGATTCGTGAACGCATTTCAAAAAGGAAGCTGGGGCAATTATATGAGTGATCTCTCTTCTTGGTTTGCTCAAGACGACTGGACACTCGCAAATCTTGAAGTCCCCATTGCAGGCGATGAGCTCGGTCTGGCAGGGTCCGACTATTGTTTTAATGCCCCATCGGAAACAGCCGGCAATATTCGTGAAAACTCGATTGAATACGTTACTTTGGCAAACAATCATGCGATGGACCGAGGCGTAGAAGGATTGGAAAAAACGATCATGCATCTCGATGAAAACGGGATCGGTCATACAGGTGCGTTTTTGCAGGAAGAAGATCGAAACAAAGTGTCGTTTACAGATGTGAACGGTATCCGTATCGGGATCGTATCTTGGACGTACGCCACCAATCAGGCGGCTGATACAGACTGGCGCGTCAACCAGTTTTTCGACACATACAGCACCAGAATCCCGGTATTGATGGAAGATATTGCCAAAGCAAAGCAGGAAAGCGATTGTGTTATTGTGTGTATGCACTGGGGTGTTGAATTTACATATGAGCTTGATGAAGCGCAAACTGTACTTTCCCAACAAATTGCCGATGCCGGTGCGGATGTGATTGTCGGAAATCATCCTCATACTATTCAGCCGGCAACTTGGCTTACAGGCACCAACGGAAATAAAACTTTATGTTTTTATTCGCTCGGAAATCTTATTTCTTCGGCATACACAGTCGATCGGGCTGATGAAACTTTTCAGAATATGTATGAGGTCGGAGCAATTGCGCAATTTACGCTGAAAAAGACCAAAGAGAACAATGTAGAAGTGCTCGATCCGGAAATCATTCCGATTGTTAATCACTTTGAAGGAGAATACACCAATTTTCATTTGTATCCTTTGAAGAATTACACTGAAGAGCTTGCTCAAATGCATTCACAGCGACAGTATTCGGATTTGTTCACAAAGCAGTGGCTCACCGATCAAGTTGTGTCCGTGTATGAAGATTCGCAAATTCCCATCCTCCTTAAATAAAGATATCCAAAGCTCTTTCGGGAGCTTTTATTTGTATTTCACAAAGTATGTTGCGAATACAGTATAATAATCATAAATAGGAAAGAAGGTCTGAATATGGCAGTATACGTGATTGGTTCGATGAATATTGATATGTTTTTTGATGTGGAACATTTTGTTCGTCCCAAAGAAACACTGATGCCCATACATACAGAAGTGCTTCCGGGAGGCAAGGGACTCAATCAGGCATGTGCGTGTGCGAAAGGCAAAGCAAAAACGTGGATGGCCGGCAAAACAGGCCCAGACGGGCAGCTTCTGCTAGATACATTGCATACAGCAGGCGTGAATACATCGTTTGTTCAAGTTGAAAAGAATTCATTGAGCGGACGAGCCATCATTCAAAGAGATCAAATGGCAGAAAACTGTATCCTTCTAGATCCGGGAGCAAATCATACGTTTGAAAAAGAGGATTTCGAAAGAGTATTGGAACATGTAGGACCTAAAGATATTGTACTGATCCAGAATGAAATTTCGAATCTGGAAGAGCTCACACAGCTTCTGAAAAAGAAAGACTGTTTCGTGGTATTCAATCCGGCACCGGTCACAAAGGATATTCCGGCCGATCTTTCATTTGTATCTTGCCTTGTGGTGAATGAAGTGGAAGTGGAAGAGCTGCTCAAAAAGACAGGCGTTCCGGAATTTCTATGCAAAGAGTGGCTGAAAAAATATCCCGAATCTTCGATCGTGCTTACTTTGTCTTCGGCAGGTTCGATGTATGCAGACAAGGAGCGGATTTTGTTCATGCCCGCATTCAAAGTCGATGTGAAAGATACGACAGGGGCCGGCGATACGTATACAGGATTTTTTTGTGCCATGCTTGATCAGGAGTATACGGTCGAAGAGGCATTGCGGTATGCTTCGGCCGCTTCAGCCATTGCGGTAACGATGCCGGGAGCAGCTTCTTCGATACCCGAACTCGATGCGGTAAAAGAGAAGATCGCGCAAAACCCCGATATTTGTCCGATCAGACAAAATTAAAAAATCTCTGCCGCTTAGACAGAGAAAATAAATTTATCGTTTTTGATCCGTATCGGCCAGATCTCCGTAAACCGGAGTCGGAATACCGAAACCACCTGAAACTTCTACGATTTGTCCGGTTGTATAAGCACTTTCATCGCTCGCCAAATATACGGCCAGAGCCGCGATTTCTTGGGGATGACCCATACGATTCAAAGGAATATGCTTTATGAAAAACGCCTTGAATTCATCGGATAAATTGCCTGCAACCGCATCTGTTGCGATCATTCCCGGCAAGATCGCATTGCAGCGAATATTGTTTCTTGCTTCCTGAACAGCAATTAACTTAGTCAGATAATTGATTGATGCTTTGCTTGTACCGTATGCAATTTGCGAAATATCCGGTACAGTGCCCCCAATCGAAGAAATATTGATAATGCTTCCGCCACGGTTTTTCTTCATGAACTTAATAGCTTCTTGGCTGGTAATAAAGACACTTGCCAAGTTGGCATCGATTGTCGAAATAAAATCGGAGTAATCCGTATTTTCGATATCTTTATCTGTTTTTGGCTGGCTTGTACCGAAATTATTGATCAGCACATCCAGATGTCCTTCCTCTTTCATGATCGTTTCCATCATGGAACGATATGTTTCGTGCTTGAATGCATCACAGTAAACGACCTTGATCGTTTGTCCTTCTTTATTTAGTGCTTCCACTTGTTTTTTTGCGTCTTCTACTCGACGTACCGCCATATACACGATTGCACCCTCTTTGGCGCACGCTTGTGTGATTGCCCAACCAATCCCCCGAGTGGATGCAGTCACAACAATAACTTTGTTTTTTAATCGCATAATTTTTGCCTCTTTTCTTATGGTTTTATTATAATGCGAAACCGGACGATCTTATACGAAAATGATCAAGATCCGGTTTTTTGTTTTTCAGATACGAACAGCTATGTACAGTAGAAATATGCAATTCACAAAATATGAAAAACTAATCTTCCTTTGTGGCTGTTTTGACTGAACATGGCAGGAAAGCCGGCAATATATACGATTTGAGAAGGTTGGGTATGTTCGTTTTCTTTCACGGAAAATAAAATGGTCAGCAATACATGGGTTTCCCTTTTTTCCTGACGAATAGATAAAACTCCCTGACAACTATGTTCGATAATAAAATCCAGAATAGAGGAATAAAAATCAAACTGGGTCGGAAGAGAAAGATTAGGAAGATCGGGATCAATAATAGTTGTCGAAATTTTCAGCCCATTATTTTCTAATTCCGTTTTACGCTCCAGCAATACCAGACGCAAAGGAAGGGAATTGCAGGCCAGATCGTGAAACAGCTTTGTCAATTGATCCGAGGATTCGTCAAGCTTGTTTTTTGCCTGTTCGATTTTTTCATGATCGAGCAGATTTCGAAGTTCCTGATAGCGATGCAGCTCGTCATGCAGAAAATTCGTATGCACATCAAGAGAATGTTTCATCCACGCAAAGCGGGCCTCCATATGTTTTTCTTTGATTTTGTTCAATTCTTTTGCGACTGAAAAGAAGCTCCAGCTGCTCAAAAACAATAAAAAGGTAATAAGGAGGACATCAAGCCCGCCATTTGATGTTGTTTTGGACATATAGAAAATGAATCCGAAAGCAAACAATAAAGGACCTACGATATAAGCGGCAAATCGAAAGGACAGAAATTCATTTTCTTTCAAAGTACGGACAATAAAAAGAAAACAGTCTTTCAAAAGCAAGACGAAAACCGGCAAGCACATCTGTAAAATATCGGCGAAATCACAAAAAGGAATTTGCATCCAATCGAAACGGGTGATCATGCACTTCTCCTTGATCGGTCAAACGCAATGGTGAATTCTTTTTTGAAATGTTTTGAAAGCGGAATTTTCACATCTTTTACAAGAATATCTTTTGGCAAAATGCAATGCACATATTGAAGATTAACCAGAAAACACTTATAAGGTTGCGCAAAACCATATCCATCAACAATAGACAGCCATTCTTTAAGGGAAATTGTCGTTTCTATTTTTTTGCCATCCGTCAGTACAATATGCGTTTTACGATCAAGATATTCAATATAAAGAATTTCGGAAAAAAGAATTTTATAAGGAGCGATTCTTGAATCTGTAATGCCGAAATGAC
Source organism: Firmicutes bacterium M10-2 (assembly GCA_000403415.2). Lineage (GTDB taxonomy): Bacteria > Bacillota_I > Bacilli_A > Erysipelotrichales > Erysipelotrichaceae > Dubosiella. The sequence goes on along the minus strand of KE159681.1, from coordinate 415,861 downwards.
GTATAAAATCGGATCCGGAAATCACTTCCTCCATTTCGAATGTAAAAACATCCGGATCGATCGGCTTTAAAAAATACCTGGAAGCATGGATCCGATATCCATCGATAAGATATTGGGGATGAGCGGACGTAATGATGATCGTGATATCGGGATAATAATGAATTATGTTTTTACAGAAATCGATTCCGTTTTTATCTTTCACTTTTACATCTATAAACAACAAATCAAAATTATTAAAAACGGAAAGATCTTTTGGAAGGGATGCAAAAGAATGGATCTTAATCTGTATTTTTTTGTTTTTAAAAAAATCGTCGATTAACTTTTTTGTATTCATTTGATCGTATTCACAATCCTCGATAATACCGATATTAAACATAAAAACTCCTTTTCTTCTATTAAATGATATAAAAAAAACAGAAATTAAACAAATAAATAAAACTATATTTTTGAATAGACGGCGCTTTATACAAGATACGGTTCTCTTATGTCATGGAATATTTACGAATTCGAAATATGTTTTATATTTAAATTAAAGATAACGTTATTTTTAAAACAGCAAAAGAAAGGAGAATCGACAAATTAAGTCGACAATTAAGAAATGATTTCCGAGAAGTCGCTTGAATAAGTGGCTTCTTCAGCATATAAGGGGGGAGAGAAGTGAGAAAGACAATTATAGGATTGATGATATTCATGTCAATGTTGATCGGTTGTATATTTGGAATGCAGGAAAAATATGCCGATTTGCTTAAAGCGGAAACAACAGGACTAAAAGAACACTGGACTCGTATTCAGATTCCGTCTTGTTCTTCCCGAAAACTACAAGAGGAAATGGAAGAACTTCAATCGAAATTCGACTGCTATTTTGTACGGGAAGATATTATGGAAGAGTCCGGAAAAACAGTAACCGTTCGATCGGTTTCAGATTTAAATGTTTTTTCGAGAATTCCGCTGAAAAACGGAACGATTCCGCAAAACAACGAACAATATATCGCAACATATCAAACAGAGGATCCGCATCAAACAGGTGTTATGGCCGATCTGTTTGAGGATGATCCAAGACGATTTCAATCCTTGTTTCAATATTGGCATACCTATCCGGAAAACGGAGAAGGACTGTATTTTCTCTGTTGTCCGGCAGAAAATGAAAACGAAGTGTTGACTCAGCTCGCAGCTGCATTGGATACGACAGTCGAACAACTTCGGAATATAAATTCGTTTAAACAATACGATGAAGGACCGGTGAAAATCATGATTGTCGGTATGGTCGTACTGGGTTTGCTGTTTGTGCTCATGTGTTTGTTTTATCCCGTCAGTCAGATCAAAAGGATCGGAATATACAAACTGCTTGGTTTTTCGGAAATAAAAATATGGTTTTATCTTTTGAGTCTGGTTTTTATTGCAGGATCAATCGTTGTCGTTTTCAATGTTTTCGCTCAGTTTATTTTCGTTTCGGGAATCACGATACCCTATATTGTACGAGCATGTTTGCTGCAGGTTGGATTGCTGACAGGATGTATTTTCCTTTCGACCATATCTATGCGGATCATTCATCAATATACGCTTCACTCGATTTTGAACGGAAATCATCATGGAATGCTGATTTATTGGATCAGTGTAATTTTGAAATTGGCAACATTTATTTTGTTTATTGCTCTTATTCCTTCTTTGATCACTCTTTTTCAAACCTTATCGTATCAGGTGCAAGCAGCTTCTGCGTTTGAAAAAAGCGCGACAGAAATGACGATAGAAGAATATGATTTTGTCAAAGATGAGTTTCAGAAAAAACTGAACGGAAATGATGTGGTTGCAAAGAAAATGAAAGAATTCTTCGAAGAAGTCGAAAAAACAGCAAATGCCCGTTATATGAATCCGGTATTGTATGATCAATCCTATTTTCGCGGTGTTCACAAATCTGTTCCGTCAGACTTTGAACCAATTGTTGTAATGAATGTCAACGAAAATGAACTCAATTTGTATTCCTCATGGTTTGATCAGCCGGTTGGAACCTATTTTCAAAACGAAGGAATAGCAATTTTGATTCCTGACACAATGAACGATACAGTTCGTGATTTAATCATTGATGCGATTAAATATCCATGGGAAGTTCAAAATAGAGAGATAAAGACTGAAATATATACATATCACGCCAAGAACTCACCGGTCTTTACACAAAATATGCTGTTGATCAATCACGGTTATCCGTTTGTGGAAGATCCTGTCTTTGTCTGTTTGAACAATTCGGTGCCCGAAGCTTGGATCGGATTGGATAGTCAGTCTTTATCCAACCCGATTCGAATCAATGAAACCGAAAAAAACATAAAAGCGATAAGAACAGCGCTTGATCAAGCCGGATTGAGCGAAAACAATGTAAAATTTGCCAGTATATACGATGCCGTATTTAAAACTACGATTGACGGAATGAAAAGATCGTCATTGCTTATGGCAAGTGCGGTCGGATTCCTTTTTCTTGTCGATCTTTTCGCATCCTATTATTTGACGTTGATTGTTTTATCGATCCGAAAAAAGGAAATATTCGTGAAAAAGATTCTCGGATATTCGTTTTGGCTCCGGTATTCAAACGAATGGATGAATGAAGCAGTGAACGGATTGTTAGGAGTATGCGCGCTGATCCTTATGCGGCAAAGTCTATTCGGATTTCTGATTTATTCAATTCTTCTGCTCTTGGACTGGATCGTTATGAGCATTATGATGCGAAAACAGGAAAATAAAACACTAAGCTTGATGCTGAAAGGAGGATATGTTAAGTTATAAGAAATATAGAAAAAAGTGTATAAATACGGCATAATGTGTTCATAAAGAAAGGGTTGTATTTATGAACACAAAGAATATCACAAACTATAAACCTAAAGATTTTGCCGAGTTATTGGGTGTATCAGTCAAGACATTGCAGAGATGGGACAGAGAAGAAATATTGAAGGCTCATCGAACTCCTACTGATAGAAGATATTATACTTACGACCAGTATCTACAATTCAAAGGAATACAAACAGAAAATGATGTTAGAGATGTTGTCATTTACGCAAGGGTTTCTACAAGAAATCAAAAAGATGATTTACATAATCAAGTAGAATTTTTAAAACAATTCTGTAATGCTAAAGGTGTTATTGTAAATCAATGTATTGAAGAGTTTGGAAGCGGATTGAATTACAACCGCAAGAAATGGAACAGACTGCTCGAAGAAGTCATGGAAAACAAAATAAAAACAATAGTGATTTCGAATGAAGACAGATTTGTTCGTTTTGGCTATGATTGGTTTGAAAGCTTTTGCGAAAAATTCAATACGGAGATCATCGTGGTAAAGAACGAAACTCTTTCGCCAAATGAAGAACTGGTGCAGGACATTGTTTCTATTCTACACGTATTCAGTTGCAGATTATATGGTTTACGAAAGTATAAGAAACAAATCAGGGAGGATGAGGAGATTGCTAAAGAGCTTCAAAACGGAAATTGATCCGACTTTGGAACAGAAACAAAAGATCCATCAAACGATCGGAACATGCCGATTCGTTTATAACTTTTACCTTTCGCATAACAAAGAAGTCTATGAAGCAGAAAAGAAATTTGTCTCCGGCATGGATTTTCAAAAATGGCTCAATAATGTTTATTTGAAAGAGCATCCTGAATTTTCATGGATCAAGGATGTTAGTTCCAAATCCGTCAAACAGAGTATCATGAATGCCGATAAAGCGTTCCGAAGCTTTTTCAAACATCAAACCAGTTTTCCTAAATTCAAGAAAAAAGGGACATCCGATGTAAAGATGTACTTTGTTAAGACGGATGCCAAGGCCGTCATCTATTGCGAACGTCACAGGATCAAGATCCCGACTTTAGGATGGGTAAGACTGAAAGAAAAAGGGTATCTTCCTACCACAAAAACAGGAATGGTGATCAAAAGCGGCACCGTTTCCATGAAGGCAGGAAGATATTATGCCTCGGTGGTGGTAGAAATAGATGACTCTCCTTCGGTTAAAAACAACGAAAATGGAGGCATCGGAATTGATCTGGGATTGAAGGATCTTGCGATTGTTTCCGATGGCAAGGCTTATAAAAACATCAATAAATCAGCAAAAATAAAAAAACTCGAAAAACGACTGCGTAGAGAGCAAAGAAGTCTTTCGCGCAAGTTAGAAAATACAAAGAAAGGAGAGTCTACTCAAAAAAATATCCAAAAACAAAAGCTCAAGGTACAAAAGCTTCATCAAAG
>KE159681.1:396412-411561 GCA_000403415.2 Firmicutes bacterium M10-2 | reverse complement strand
AAAACTTTCAGATCGAGTGTTCCGCTGCCAATGTGGTTATGTTGAAAACAGAGATCTCAATGCAAGTCTTAATTTAAGAGATGCAACAACCTACAGCATTGCGTAACGAACAAGCAAATGTAGGTATGTACCGAAGGCTGATTCGGGAATTTACGACTGTGGAGTGTACAAGAACTTGTGAGTAGTGTTGCCGCTTACGGAATACAAAAGCATACACGAAGAAGCAGTAAGAAATATCCGCGAGGATTTCAATTCTCGATGTGTTTGAGTATGTTTAGACACATTTTGAGTAGCAGAAGAATAAGATGGCAATTATAGAAATAAAAAATCTAAAAAAGAGTTATGGGAAAAAAGCGCTGTTTGAGAATTTATCCTTTCAAATAGAAGCCGGGGAAATGGTAGCAATCACCGGTCCAAGCGGATGCGGAAAATCGACATTGCTGAATATGATCGGGCTGATCGAAACCGTCGATTCCGGAAAAATACGGATCAATCAAAAGGATGTGCCTAAGCCCAACACAAAAGCCGCACAGAAAATGATTCGCGATGAATTATCATACTTGTTTCAGAATTTTGCGCTGATCGATACTGAGACCGTTGAAAAAAATTTGATGCTTGCCGCTCAAGGATCAAATCAGAAAAAAAGAGAACGAATTCAAAAAGCGTTAATGAGTGTTGGATTGCAGCAGATGATCAACCAAAAAGTTTGCGAATTATCCGGAGGAGAACAGCAACGTGTCGCCATCGCAAGAGCACTTTTAAAAAAAGGAAATATTCTGCTGGCTGACGAGCCGACAGGATCTCTCGATCCGAAAAACCGTGATCATGTGCTGACATTGCTTCGCACGATAAACAACCAAGGAAAGACGATATTGATCGTTACTCATGATCGGGTTGTGGCTCAAGCATGTGATCGAATCATTGCGTTATAAAAGCAGAAAATTTCCCGTATTTTTCTTCAAATCGATCAAATTTTTGATCCGTCACAATTGAAAAATGCAAACGACAATCATTTTTCTTTCATATTTTGTACAATGGAAAAGGAAAATGAGGTGATCAAGATGACAGAGAACATCTTACTCGAACAAAAAGCAATGAGCATTTGCGAGAAAAATCAAAACAAGCTTTATGTATATACAGGATCGGATATCGAGAAATACGGAAAGACAGGATATTTCGAAATTGTTCAGGATATGAACTGCTGTGCACCAAGCGATCAGGTCCTCTTTTGCTTTCAGACAAAAGATCGCCGATTTGTGATGGATGCTCATGATCTTATTGATACGTTTGAACATAGCAAATTCATATAACGAACAGGAATTGACAAGGAAGTTAGTTGCGACTAAAATGAAAACCAAGTAGAATAGGAGAAATTTGTGATGCAACATTACGGCGAATCTTTAGAAGATTATCTTGAAGCCATCTTAGTGCTTTCTAAACAGCTTCCGGTTGTCCGCAGCGTCGACGTCGCAAGCTATTTAGGTTTTTCTAAGCCCAGTGTTTCTCATGCGGTGAAATTGATGGTCGAACAAAATTTGATCGAGCTTGATCACAGCAAGTGTATTCGTTTGAGCGAACTTGGAAAAACGGTTGCCGAAGGAACGTATCAAAGACATGTATTCTTTTCGAGCATGCTGGAAGAAATTGGCGTACCGAAAGAGATCGCCCAAGAAGATGCTTGTCGTATCGAGCACGTTATTTCGGAAGAAACGTTTGATGCGATAAAAGCATATTACAAAAAAAACGAAGCACGCTAGTCGTGCTTTTTTGCTTAAAGGAGTTTATTAATTTATGTATCCAGAAATCCTCGCCCCTGTAGGAAGTAGAGAATCTTTAGAAGCGGCCTTTGCTGCCGGAGCCGATGCGATTTATTTCGGCTTGCCGCAATTCGGAGCCCGTGCCTTTGCGAATCGATTTAGCCTTGAAGAAACCAAGGAGATCATTGAACAGGCTCATACATACGGAATGAAAGTGTATGTTACCATGAACACGATTTTATACGAAGATGAGATCATGGAAGCCTATGAACAAGCGAAAGCTTTGTATCATATCAATGTAGATGCGATCATTGTTCAAGATCTTGGATTGATCCACTTGCTTCATAAACGACTTCCCGCTCTTGAAGTGCACGCTTCGACTCAGCTTTCGGTCACAACTCCGTATCAGATCGAACAGCTCAGAAAGCTCGGTGTCAAACGGGTCGTTTTAGCACGCGAATGCACATTAGAGCAAATTAAAGCATGTGTTGCAACAGGAATGGAAATCGAAGTGTTCGTGCATGGGGCTTTGTGCATCTCGTATTCGGGTCAATGCCAATTTTCAAGCGTCATGTATAAGCGCAGCGGGAATCGGGGAGCGTGCGCGCAGCCATGCCGTATGTCCTATACTTTAAAAGAAGATGATGAGTACGTAAACAAAGTGCCTTCTTTTCTGATTTCCCCGAAAGATCTTTCTTTGATTGGCGAAGTGAAAGATCTTGAAAAGATAGGGATCGCTTCCTTGAAAATCGAAGGGCGGATGAAGTCTGCCGAATACGTTTATACGGCAGTTGAAAGTGTGAAAAAAGCATTGAACGGACAGGAAATAACCAAAGAGGATGACGAACATTTGCTGGTGACATTTAATCGTACGTTTACAAAGGGCCATGCATACCGTCAAAAAGGCAACGACTTGATGGAAACAAAGGCAAGCAATCATCATGGATTAAAAATCGGTAAGGTGGTCCGGGTCAAAGGAAAGAAAATTACCATAAAGCTGGATCACGAACTGAATCAAGGAGATGGGATCCGCTTTGAAGGGAAAAGATTATCCCAAGGATGTCATGCCAATTTCTTATACGATAAAAAAAATCGGCTGACCTCAAAAGCAGACGCAAACACTGAAATCACGATTGACGGACCTGAAAATGTACAAGTCGGAAGTATCGTGAAAAAAACGATTGATTCGCAATATCGCAAAGAGGTCCTCGAAAAGATCAAATATAAGAGGCGGCAAGTCCCTGTATACGCAAAAGCCATATGCAAAGGAGTAGGAGAACCTTTGATCCTGAAATTGGATGACGGAAAAAATACGATATGTATCAAAACGAATATTGAAGCTGATCAAGCGAAAAATCAGGCAACGACCCCGGAAGTCCTTGGCAAACAGTTTAACAAGACCAATGATTCATGGGCATATTTCGAACACATTGATTATGATTTGGCACCGGCTATTTATTTTCCGCTCAAAGCAATGAATAATTTAAGAAAAGACGCTCTGGAAGAGCTCAGACAAAAACGTCTGGAATTTCATGTCGTAAAGGAAAAAGCATATTGCTTTCATCCGACGGTCAACGAGGAACCGATTCTTTTGGCACAAATCGAAACAATCGAACAAAAAGGAAAAAATGATGTGTACTGGATGGCAGAAAATATTCCGGGCATTCATAAAAAGGGACGAATTGATACGGATGAAGCCGATGTGGTCACGCATTTGGGAAAAGGGCCGATTATCTTGAATATGAATGTGACGAATTCCTATGCGATTGCCGCTCTTTTGGAACTTGGTTATGAAAAGATCGGAATCTCGGATGAGGCAGATCTTGAGCAGATTCATCAAATCATGACCGAATTTCGAAAACGTTATAATCAAAATGCGCCTGTAATCGTATGTGTATACCAAAAAAGACGGTTAATGTTGATGAATCATTGCCCGATCAATACATTGAAAAAGGACGGAAAAAGGATTAACTGTCGGCTTTGTCACGAACATAAATATATTTTGCAGGCAAACGACGGTAAGGAAATATTGTGTGTAGGGGATGCCGGATGCCGAATGCGCTTGTTCGATGCCAGAATTTCAGATCATACAAAATGGATTTATCGTTTGCGCAACGACAGAATCAACGGATTTTTATGCATCTTTATTGATGAGAACAAAAGCGACATCGAACAAATTTTGACCAAGGTTGAAAAGGAAATGAAAAGCACAAAATAAACTCATTGCCCAAAGCGCTTTCAACTGCGAAATTTATTGAAAATAAAAGGGTAGAGTGTTACTATTTTATTAGCTTGAAGCTTAGAGGAGGATATATTAACTATGCCTATTATTACTGATGTATATGCACGTGAAGTACTCGATTCTCGTGGAAACCCAACAGTAGAAGTTGAAGTAACAACTGAATCAGGCGCATACGGACGCGCAATGGTACCAAGCGGTGCAAGTACAGGAGAAAGAGAAGCATTGGAGCTTCGTGACGGAGATAAATCCCGTTATCTTGGAAAAGGTACGACAAAAGCCGTTAATAATGTAAATACGATCATCGCTCCGGCTGTGATCGGATTAGATGTTCGCGATCAAAACCTGATCGATAAAACAATGCTTGAATTGGACGGAACTCCATTCAAGAAAAACCTTGGAGCAAACGCTACACTTGGTGTTTCAATGGCTTGCGCAATCGCTGCTGCAGATTTCTACGGAATGCCATTGTTCAACTACTTCGGCGGATTCAACGGAAATACATTGCCAGTTCCTATGTGCAACGTAATCAACGGTGGAAGCCATGCCGATTCTACAGTTGACTTCCAAGAATTCATGATCATGCCTGTCGGTGCGAAAAACGAAAAAGAAGCCGTACGTATGGCTGCGGAAACATTCCATGCATTGAAAAAAGTATTGAAAGACAAAGGATACAATACAAACGTCGGTGATGAAGGTGGATTCGCTCCTAGCTGCAAAGATGGTAACGAAGAACCTCTTGAACTGCTTGTTGAAGCAATGAAAGCTGCCGGATACGAACCTGGAAAAGATATGATGATTGCCATGGACGTTGCCGCTTCTGAATTCCATAACCATGAAACAGGAATGTATGAATTGTCTAAATCAGGACAAGGAAACAAAACTTCTGATGAAATGATCGATATGTATGCTGCATGGATCGAAAAATACCCAATCATTTCAATCGAAGACGGTCTTGGCGAACGTGACTGGGACGGATGGAAGAAAATGACAGATCGTCTTGGCGACAAAGTACAACTTGTCGGAGATGACTTGTTCGTTACAAACCCTTCTATCCTTGCTGAAGGTATCGAAAAAGGTATCGCAAATGCGATCTTGATCAAAGTAAACCAAATCGGTACTTTGACAGAAACTTTCGATGCAATGCAGTTGGCAAAAGAACACAACTATACTTGCATCGTATCTCACCGTTCAGGAGAAACAGAAGATTCTACGATTGCCGACATTGCTGTTGGTTTGAACGCAGGACAAATCAAAACAGGTTCACTTTCTCGTACAGACCGTATCGCGAAATACAACCGTTTGATGCGTATCGAAGACGAACTTGACAAACGTGGAGCGACTTCAATTGCACGTTACCCTGGATTGAAAGCATTCTACAACCTTTACAAGTAAGAAAAACAATTAGGCCGGAAAGTCCGGCCTTTTTTGTGTGTAAGAAAGATTCACATTCTTTTATTTTAGATTCATTCATTGCAGGAAAAAGCGCTTCCAATGCTTTATTCTATAAGGGAACGAATGAGGTGAATTTTATGTATCATGCAATACTTGACCGATTTCCACCTGGATTTTTATGGGGCGCGGCAAGCGCAGCCTATCAAATCGAGGGGGCGGCGAATAAAGACGGTAAAGGACCATCGGTATGGGATGTATTTTCTAAAATCGAAGGAAAAACATTTAAAGGAACCAATGGAGATATCGCGATCGATCATTATCATCGATTCAAAGAAGATATCGCTCTGATGAAAGAAATGGGACTCAAAACATACCGTTTTTCTATTTCATGGTCGCGCGTTTTTCCGCAAGGAGAAGGAGAAATCAATGAACTTGGTTTGAAATTTTACGATCAGCTTATCGATGAACTTTTGAAAAACGGAATCGAGCCAATGGTTACTTTGTACCACTGGGATCTTCCTTTAGCGCTTGAAGAAAAATACGGTGGGTGGCTTAGCCGAAAAACAGCCGATGCTTTTGTGGAATATGCAAGAGTCATCATGACAAGGTATTGTCACAAGGTAAAGTATTGGATCACATTCAATGAACAAAATGTGTTTATGCAGTTAGGCTATCGTCTTGCCGCCCATCCACCCGGGAAAAGCAATTTTAAGGAAATGATCGAAGCCAATCATATTGTCAATCTTGCGAATGCGAGAACGATTACACTCGCTCATCAAATCGATCCGTCTTATAAGATCGGTCCAAGTTTCGGCTATGGGCCAAGCTATCCGCTGAATAGTGACCCGAACAATGTACTTGCAGCCATGAATGCGGATGCCTTCAATAACGACTGGTGGATGGATGTTTACGCGAGAGGTCATTATCCGAAAGTGCTGCTTTATCAATTGGAAAAGGCAGGACTTGCACCGACAATTTTAGAAGAAGATCATACTGTATTGAAAAATGCGCATCCGGATTTTCTGGGTATGAATTATTATCATGGCGGAACTGTGCAAGTAAATCGTTTCGAGCAAAAAACAAAAAGCGAATCCAAACGATTTGATCAAACGGATCCTTATCAAATGAGTGCGAAAAACGCTGAAGATTTGGAAGCAAAATTATTTGAAACAGCGAAAAATCCCTATTTAGAAACGACCCAATGGGGTTGGGAAATCGATCCGGTCGGATTTCGTATTGCTCTGCGCAAACTGTACGACCGATATGAATTGCCCATTATAGTAACTGAAAACGGACTAGGCGCACAGGATATAGTTGAACAAGGAAAAGTGCACGATCAATATCGAATCGAATATTTAAAGAGCCATTTACTCGAAATGAAAAAAGCCATTACAGATGGCGTAGAAGTCATTGGATATTGCGCATGGAGCTTTACCGATCTGCTTTCCTGGCTGAACGGATATAAAAAACGATATGGCTTTGTATATGTTGATCGAGATGATGAAAGCGAACGAACACTTGCACGGATTAAAAAAGACAGTTTTGAATGGTACAAAACTGTCATTGACGAAAACGGCGAAAACCTATGATCGGAAATACAATTTACGAAAAGCTTTCGGAGTGATTTTTTCACTCCTTTTAAATTGGGAAATAAAATAGCTTGTATCATTAAAACCGATTTTTTCCCCGATTTCGGAGATGGAAAGGTCCGGTTCATGAACGAGCAGTTCTTTGGCTTTACGTATACGTACATCCAGTAAATATTGATAGGGTGACACATTGTAAATATTTTTGAATAACTTTGTCGTATATTGAATAGAGTAATGGACTTGATCCACGATATCCTGATTCGTGATTTCTTTCATATAATTTTCTTCCAAATACATGGCTAATGGCCTGACGATTTTTCCGTATATCGCTTCTTCCTTTTGGTGAGTATTCATATAGATCTTCAACCGCATCAAAAAGTTATAAATATGTCCGCTGGCAATTTCTGATTCGTATTCTTTTTGAAAATCCATACTTGCAAATAATGCATTCATAAAAGGATCCATTGAATAATTGGGATCATCCATGTATAAATAATCTTTTACTTTCAATAAGATCAAAATATCTTTTAACAATGCGCCCCCGAACGTAAAATAGGCCGTTTTCCAACTCTCTTCGCCCGTATTATAGTAGCGATGAGGAACATAAGGCAAAATCAAAATTCCTTGGCCCTTTTTCAATAAAAATTTTTTTTCATCGATTTCAACGATTCCTTCTCCTTCTTGGGTGTGGAGCCAGTGTGCATAGTGATACCCTTGATTGCGATCGACATCTTCCTGTTCCCAATCCAACCCGATACTATCGATATATAAGGGAAGAGATCGATCTTTTAAAGAACAGCTATATCTCATAAAACCACCTTCTGTATTTCATATTTTACCAATAAGTTTTTCAGATTCAAATTTTTATATTTTGGGTTAAAAATGTCTAATGAACGATTGTAATCGGTTTCATATAATAAATGTGTCAATAAACAAAAGCGCTTATAAAAAAGACAAGAATTAAAGGAGAAGCAACAATGGAACACATTCAAGATTGGTTTAATGAGAAATTTATACCTGCCACCATGAAATTAAGCGAAATGAAATATTTGAAAGCATTGCGTGATGGAATGATCGTAGCTGTACCGATTACCTTTATCGGATCGATTTTCCTGATCCTTACCAACTTGCCGATTCCCGGATGGTCGGATATCATCGCACCGTTTTCAGCCCAATTAAATGTCATGTCCGGTGTCACAATTGGAATTACAGGACTGGTGATGGCCATAGGTCTAGGATATCAAGTGTCCAAGCTCAACGAAATCGATCCGTTATCGGGTACTGCGATTGTTGTGATTTGCTATATCATCGCGATGTTGAACGGAAAATATGAAATCGATCCGGGACAATGGGGATCGGGAGGAATCTTCACAGCAATTATTATCTCGATTGTCGCGGCAGAAATCATGCGTTTTTTCTATAAACATAAAATCACAATTAAATTGCCAAGCAGCGTGCCACCGGCTGTTTTCAATTCATTTGCAGCGTTAATTCCTGCTTCTGTTGCGATCTTGGTAATCTGGTTTGTCCGTGTCGGATTAAATATTGATATGAATGCGATTATCAACTCTATGTTTGCTCCGCTTGTTGTGGGACTGAATTCAATCTGGGGCGTATTGATCATGAGTTTTCTGACTTGTCTTTTATGGATGTTCGGTATTCACGGAAACAATGCAATCGGATGGGTAGCGACACCGGTGTGGACAGCCGCATTAACAGCGAATATGGAAGCGTTCGCTGCCGGTAAAGACATTCCTAACATTGTCTGTGACGGCTTCGGAAATTTCGGGATGAACATCGGAGGGACAGGAGCCATCATGGGCCTAAGCATTTGTATGATGTTCTTTGCGAAATCAAAACGATATAAAACTTTAGGAAAGATTGCGTTTCCGCCAAGTATTTTCCAAATTTCGGAACCGATCATGTTCGGCTTCCCGGTTGTATTAAATCCGATCATCGCGATTCCGTTTATTATTGCTCCGCTTATTTTGCAAGGTCTTTCTTACTTTTTGATGAGTGCCGGATTGATCGGTCATGTCGTAGCGAGTGTTCCTTGGACTTGCCCGCCAATCATCAATGGTTTTTTATTAACAGGTGGTGACTGGAGAGCCGCGCTATGGTCCGGAATCCAAGTAGTTCTTGCGGTATTGATCTACTTTCCGTTCTTCAAAGTATGTGACCGCCAAGCTGTAAAAGAAGAACAAGAAGATGCTTTGGAAGATACGATTGAAAACGAAGAAGTCAATGGGGCAATCTTTGGCGGGAAGGAAGAAATTTATGAATAAGAAATCTTCAATTTGGTTCGGTGGCGATTATAATCCCGAACAGTGGGAAAAAGACGTATGGAATAAAGACATGCGTCTTTTCCGTCAAGCTTACATTAACACCGCGACGATCAATGTCTTTTCGTGGGCACTGCTCGAACCTAAAGAAGGGGAATATAACTTTACGCTGCTCGATGAAATCGTGGATACTCTGACAAAAAATCAAATGAATTTCATTATGGCCACTTCGACTGCGGCCTTGCCGGCTTGGCTTTGTCGACAATATCCTGAAGTGACTCGAGTAGACTATACGGGGAAGAAAAAAAAATTTGGCGGGCGCCACAATCATTGTCCCAATTCCGAAAAATTCAGGGAAAGGGCAAGTGCGCTTGTTAAACAAATTGCCAAGAGATATGCCAATCATCCCAATCTTGTGGCATGGCACGTATCGAATGAATACGGAGGAAACTGCTATTGCGAAAATTGCGAAAAAGCATTTCGCCAATGGCTGAAAAAGAAGTATGGAAGCATTGATGTGCTCAACAGAGCTTGGAACACGAATTTCTGGGGACATACTTTTTACGACTTTGATGAAATTGTCGTTCCCAACGCTTTAGCAGATGGCATGAGTTGCGAAAAAGCGGTATTTGGCGGATTGAGTTTGGATTATCGCCGGTTTCAATCTCAGTCTTTGCTTGATAACTATAAAATGGAGCGGGATATGATTCGAAAATACGACAGTCATACTCCGATTACTACAAATTTAATGGGGGCATTCAAAGATTTGGATTATTTTGAATGGGGCAAAGAAATGGATGTGATCTCATGGGACAGCTATCCAAAACTCGATACGCCATATGCATATACTTCCATGATGCATGATCTGATGCGAGGGCTTAAGGAAGGAAAGCCGTTCCTGCTTATGGAACAAACGCCTAATCAGCAAAATTGGCAGCCGAACAATAGTTTGAAACGGCCGGGTGTCATGGCACTTCAGTCAATGCAGGCAATGGCTCACGGAGCGGACTCGATCCTTTATTTTCAGCTTCGTCAATCGAAAAACGGATGTGAAAAATTTCATGGAGCTGTGATCAGTCATGAAGGAAGCGCAGAAGGAAGAATTTATCGCGAAACCGCAAAGCTAGGAGAAGAACTTCTCGATTTACAGGAAATCAAAGGAACGAAAATCAAAGCCGAAGTGGGGATCTTATTTGACTGGGACTCATGGTGGGGAATTGATATGAACGTGGGACCAAGCAATCGCCTGGATTATGTCAAAGAAGTTTATCGGTACTATGAACCGTTGAATCATCGCAATGTTGCAATCGATCTTGTCGGAAAAGACCAGGATTTTTCAAAATACAAAATTCTCATTTTACCGTTGACGTATATTTGTGACCAAGAGCTTACTGCCAAGCTTGAACAATTTGTTCGCGATGGAGGAATTTTTGTTACAAATGTCATGAGTGGCATGGCCGATAAAAACGACAATATTTATTTGGGTGGTTATCCGGGATTATGGCGTGATCTTTGCGGAATCAAAGTTGACGAAATCGATGCTTTATTTCCCGATCACTTCGCAAAAGTCGATTTATTGGGCAAAAAAGTCAAAGGAGAAATTCTTGCTGCTTTGATCTTGAATCGGGATGCGCAGCCAATCGGGGTGTACGAAAGTGAATTTTACGCAGGCACACCTGCGGTTTGCGAGCATTCTTTCGGTTTGGGACAAAGCGTTTATGTCGGAACTTTGCTGGATGATCAAGGAATGAGCGTGTTGACGGACTATCTTTTGGAAAAAGCACAAATTAGCCAAAGAGTGATCGAAAATGTCGAAATCGTGACAAGGGAAAATACCGAATATCGTTATGTCTTTTATATGAATCATAGCGACGAAACAAAAAAGATCAATAACAAATTGGTTTTGGGACCTTATGAAACGAAAATTGTCAAGGAGAAGAAATAAATGAAATATTTAAACGGCGGATGGATGATCCGCGACGGATTTCAAGTCGAATATGCCAACATGATCTATGATGTAAAGATCGAAAAAAAGAAGGTAACGTTGTATTGTCCGTTGAAAGAAGTCAAAGATAAAGGACAAACGTTAGACGGAGGAATGATTACGATCGAAATCAGTGCACCGGCCGAAGATTCCTTCAAGATCAGACAGTACCATTATAAAGGAACAAAGAATCTCGGACCGCATTTTTCAGTCAATGAAGAGCTTCTTGATTTAAAGGTAAAACAAACCGACGAAGTGTTGATCATCCAAAACAGCAACGCAAAAATCAAATGTGTGTTCGGTTCGCCGATGAGCATGTACTTTTATTACAAAGATGAATTGATTACTTCAAGCTTAGATCAATCCAAAGCCATTGTGATTGATGATCAGAAAGAAGCACACAGCGCAGAGCAGCTGACGCTTGGGATTCGGGAAAAAATTTATGGTTTGGGAGAACGTTTTGGCAACTTTGTCAAAAACGGACAAAGTATCGAAATATGGAATGAAGATGGGGGAACAGGCACGGAACAGGCGTATAAAAACATTCCGTTTTATATATCCAATAAAAATTACGGATTGTTTGTCAACGATCCGGGAAAAGTCGAATTTGAAATCGGAAGCGAAAAAGTTTCAAGGATCCAGTTTTCGGTTCCCGGGCAAAGTCTGGAATATGTGCTCTTTTTCGCAGACGATATGAAAGGGGTGCTGAACGCATATACAAAAATGACGGGACGACCTTCTTTGCCGCCTTTATGGTCTTCCGGTCTTTGGCTTTCGACTTCTTTTTTAACCAATTACGATGAGCAGACGGTGCTTTCGTTTGTGGATGGCATGAAAGAAAAAGGTATTCCGCTGGAAGTGTTTCATTTTGACTGCTTATGGATGAAAGAATACGAATGGTGCAACTTTACCTTTGACGAACGGACATTTCCGGATCCGAAAGGATTGTTAAAGAAACTTCATGAACGGGGCTTGAAAGTTTGCGTATGGATCAATCCGTACATTGGGCAAAAATCCCCTTTATTCGATGAAGGGATGGAAAAAGGCTACTTTATAAAACGTATCAACGGGGATGTTTGGCAATGGGATAAATGGCAGGCAGGCCTTGCGATCGTGGATTTTACCAATCCGAATGCTGTGAAATGGTATACGGATCATTTAAAGAAATTGCTTGATCTTGGCGTGGATTGTTTCAAGACCGATTTTGGAGAACGTATTCCTACGGATGCAGTGTATTTTGACGGGTGTGATCCGTATAAGATGCACAATTATTATGCTTATCTCTACAATAAAATTGTGTATGATTTTCTTGTGAAAGAGAAAGGACAAGACAATGCTGTGCTGTTTGCCCGCAGTGCCAGTGTGGGAAGTCAACAGTTTCCGGTCCATTGGGGAGGGGACTGCAGCAGCGATTATTTATCGATGGCGGAAAGTCTTCGTGCCGGCTTGTCCTTTGGACTTTCAGGTTTCGGTTATTGGAGCCATGATATCAGTGGATTCGAAAACGGAGCAACAAGCGATCTTTACAAGCGATGGACGCAGTTCGGCTTGTTGTCAAGTCACAGTCGTTATCACGGAAGTTGGGAATACAAGGTTCCTTGGCTGTATGGGGAAGAAGCAGTTGAAGTCACACGAGCGTTTACGAAGTTGAAACTGTCGTTAATGCCTTACTTGCAAAATGCTTCGGTCATCGCAAGCAAGCAAGGACTTCCTGTACTTCGTGCTATGGTGCTTGAATTCGAATCGGATCCGAATGTATTTGAAATCGATACACAATATATGCTGGGGCCGGATTTGCTGGTAGCACCCATCTTTAACGAAGAAGGTTTGGCTACGTTTTATGTTCCCGAAGGTGTATGGACTGATTTGCTGACGAATGAAACTTATGGACCGGGGTGGTATACAAAGCGTTACGATTATTTTCATTTGCCTTTACTGGTTCGCCAAAACTCGATTCTTGTAATGAAAAAAGATACGGAAAGTGCGATGTATGATCAAAAAAGTGTGTTTGAGGTGCATATTTACGAACCGCAGACAAACAATCACACGGTCATTTATGATCAGAAAGGCAAAGAAATCGGATCGGTTTCGTTTGTAAAAGAAAAGGGTCGTGTGAATGTATCCGAAAAAGGATGCCGGATCGAAAACATCTTTATCCATGAAAACGGGTTGACTGTTCAAATTTGATTTCATAGGACTTTAAGCTTAATATTTACTTTATATAAAGAGTATGTTTGATTTTTGACGGTTTTTCCACTAATTTTACAGGCACATTGTGTGAAAAAAAAGCCGATTGTGTCATAATGATAACGGAATCTATTCCAAAATGGAGGATTTATATGGAAAGTTATCATTATTTGCTTGATATTGCCATCATCCTGCTGTTTACGAAAGCATTTGGGATCTTCTCGAAAAAATTGCGGATGCCAAGTGTTGTCGGGGCATTGATTGCAGGAATTGTTTTAGGGCCTGCAATGCTGAATATGGTACAGCCCAGCAATTTGATTTCCGCTTTATCGGAAATCGGGGTTATTGTCCTTATGTTTTCAGCCGGTCTTGAAACAAGCATCACAGATTTGAAGAAAGCAGGATTGAAGGCATTTATCATCGCATTGTTGGGTGTCTTGGTACCGTTGATTGTCGGTTATTTTATCGGTATGATTTACAATGTCGGACCTTCGGCATGGATTGAAAACTTGTTTATCGGTGTTATCTTTACCGCAACAAGCGTAGGAATCACGGTAGAAACTTTGAAGGAAATGCATTGTATGTCTACGGAAAGCGGAAATGTTATTCTTGCCGCAGCCGTCATTGACGATGTGTTAGGAATCATCTGCTTGACGCTGGTCACTGCTTTGGCAGACAGTAGTGTGGTGATTGGGATCGTCTTGTTGAAGATTCTCGGATTCTTCGTATTCTCGATTGTGATTGGTTTGGGAATGCACAAAGTGTTCAAATGGTGGTTTAGCCACGATTCGAATCATGGCCTGCAAAGATATTCGATCGTTTCTTTGGCGTTCGCACTGATCATGGCATATTGCGCAGAAGAATTTTTCGGTGTCGCAGACATCACGGGAAGTTTTGTCGGAGGCTTGATTATTTCGGGAACGACACAATGCGAATATGTCACAAAGCGAATTGGTACACTTTCTTATATGCTGATCACACCGATCTTCTTTGCGAGCATTGGATTGAAACTTCAGCCGATTCAGGCATCTTGGATGCTGTTGGAACTCGTTGTTCTTTTATGTGTGGCTGCCGTGCTTACAAAAATTGTCGGCTGCGGAGTCGGTGCTCTTTTATGCCGCTATTCCCCGACGCAGGCGATCCGGATTGGCTGCGGAATGATTTCCCGCGGAGAAGTTGCCTTGATCATCGCCGATAAAGGAATGAGCTTGGGAATCTTGAACGAAGTATTCGTTACTCCGATCTTGCTTTGCGTGGTGTTCACGACTGTAATTACACCGATCTTGCTCAAGATTGTTTATAAGCACAAACCGGATGATCCGGACTTCACGCATCACCAAGAAACAAAACTTGAAAAGGATGAAATTCACGAAGCGTTGACCAACCCGATGGTTGAATAGCTTCTTAAATGACCGCGGATCTATTCTGCGGTTTTTTTATGTTAAAATGGAAAAGAAATTTCGGAGGATATGTTAAGTTATAAGAAATATAGAAAAAAAGTATATAAATACGGCATAATGTGTTCATAAAGAAAGGGTTGTATTTATGAACACAAAGAATATCACAAACTATAAACCTAAAGATTTTGCCGAGTTATTGGGTGTATCAGTCAAGACATTGCAGAGATGGGACAGAGAAGAAATATTGAAAGCTCATCGAACTCCTACTGATAGAAGATATTATACTTACGACCAGTATCTACAATTCAAAGGAATA
>KE159681.1:372866-394462 GCA_000403415.2 Firmicutes bacterium M10-2 | reverse complement strand
CATTGCGTAACGAACAAGCAAATGTAGGTATGTACCGAAGGCTGATTCGGGAATTTACGACTGTGGAGTGTACAAGAACTTGTGAGTAGTGTTGGCGCTTACGGAACACAAAAGCATACACGAAGAAGCAGTAAGAAATATCCGTGAGGATTTCAATTCTCGATGTGTTTGAGTGTGTTTAGACACATTTTGAGTAGCAGGATTATATGGAATATATTGACATGCATTGCGATACCATTTTAGGGTGGTTGGAACAAGAAGAAAAAGGAGTGCGGTTTTTTTTTCGAAAAGCAATTTGAGCGTGGATCTGGAAAAGTTAAAAGAAGGAAAGTGTCTGGTCCAAAACTTCGCGCTTTTTACAGATCGGAAAAGAGAACGGGTTCCTGAAAAGCAAACGATGAAATTGTATGATTTGTATTGTCGGATGCTGGAGCAAAACAGGAATCGTATCGCTCCGGTTTTTCGGTTTGACGATATTGAAAAAAACGAAAAAGACGGGAAGATAAGCGCACTTTTGACATTGGAAGAAGGGGATGTCGTGTTCGGGGATCTGGCGATGCTGCGTAATTATTATCGGATGGGTGTTCGCATGATCGCTCTGACGTGGAATTATCCGAATTCAATCGGTTTTCCGAATGTATCGATGAATGATTTTGCAGACTATAAAGCGGTGGATGTCTTGCAAAAGCCGAATACAGTGGATGGATTGACTGCTTTCGGGAAACAATACATTGCCGAAATGGAACGTTTAGGAATCATTGTGGATGTTTCCCATCTTTCGGATGCGGGCTTTTGGGATGTTGTTAGATGCTGCAAAAAGCCTTTTGTCGCTTCGCATTCGAATGCCAGGGCCATATGCAATCAGGCACGCAATCTCAGCGATGATATGATCAGGGCGCTTGCTCGAAAAGGCGGAGTGATGGGATTGAATTTTTGTGCGGATTTCTTAAATGATCGTCATGATAATCGGAGCATGATTTCGGATATGATTGCTCATATCGATCATATTTGCGAAGTAGGCGGTATCGATGTGATCGGGATCGGAAGCGATTTTGATGGGATTCATTCGAGTGTGGAAATCAAAGATGCCTCTTATATGCAAGGGTTAAAAGATGCGTTATTTGAACATGGCTACACCAAAGAAGACGTCGAAAAAATCTTCTATAAAAATGTGTTGAGAGTTTATAAAGCGTGCTTATGAAGAAAAGAGAGAAAAACGAATGAAAGAGTTCACGATTCGGACAGCGACAACAGCGGATGCGAAACGTCTGCTGGAAATTTATTCTTACTATGTCGAAAATACAGCAATTACTTTTGAGTATGAAGTGCCTTCTTTAAAACAATTTGAATCGCGCATACAACGTACGATCCGAAAATATCCGTATTTGGTAGTCGAAAAAAACGGGATCATTCAAGGATATGCTTATGCGAATCCGTTTAAAGAACGGGCTGCTTATGACTGGTCTTGCGAACTGAGCATTTACTTGGATCATAAGAGTCAAAAACAAGGACTTGGACGAAAATTGTATGAAGCTTTGGAAGAAGATCTTTTTAAAAGGGGAATGTTGAATTTATATGCTTGTATTGCGGTTCCGAAAAAAGAAGATGAATATTTGACAAATAACAGTGCGCAGTTTCATGAACATATGGGTTATGAAACGGTTGGAACGTTTCATGAGTGCGGATACAAATTCGATCAATGGTACGATATGATCTGGATGGAAAAGAGGATCGGAAAACATGAAAGAAAACAAACACCTGTGCGATTCGGATAAGAGGATGAACAATAAAAATTCCTATATTGCTTATTATGATGGACCGATTGGAAAGATCATGCTGGCAAGCAACGGAAAAGAGCTGACTGGCTTATGGTTTGAAGGTCAAAAATATTTCGGAAGCACTCTGGCAAAAGAACCGATTGAAAAAGATTTACCTATTTTCGAGCAAACAAAAAGATGGCTTGACTTGTATTTTGAAGGTCAGGTACCTAACTTTCTGGTTCCGTTATGTTTTGAAACGACGCCATTTCGAAAGAGAGTGTGGGATATTCTTTTAACGATTCCGTACGGAGAAACTAGAACGTATAGGCAGATCGCAAAAAAGATTGCCCGACAAAAAGGGATCGAACAAATGTCGGCTCAGGCGATTGGCAATGCCGTAGGACACAATCCTATTTCGCTTATTGTTCCTTGCCATCGCGTAATCGGAAGCAATGAAAGTTTAACAGGCTATGCCGGGGGAATCGAGAAAAAAGCATGGCTTCTTGCATGGGAAAAGACGCACAGCGAACAAAATATAAACTTGGAATAAAAGCACGGTTGAATTTCGCCTGTGCTCATTTTTTGATTGGAGCTTGACAGAAATATATAAGTTAGTTATAACAAACTTAAAGGAGGATCATCATGAGAAAAACAATCTATAAACGACAACAATTTCTGATTAAGCTGATCCGTACATTGCAGAGAAAAAGCTGAATTTCTTTTGAGCATCTCGTATAAAAAAGTCCAAGCATCCTTTTATAATAAAAGAAACGCTTGAAAGGAGACCGGTCTTATATGAGCGAAAAAGAGCATACTTTAACGAGTATCACATTTGATAAGGACGGAAAAGAACAAAAAATAGAAGTGAAGGATATCGATTGGGCTTTTACGCGCGAAAACGCACTGTATTTGGTTACGAACAACGATCGGGTATATACGTTTGAAATCAAGGAAGAAAATCAGACTAAGATTTTTGATGCTTTACATAAAGCAAACCCTCAAATAATTCTCGGAGCTTATGCGGGAGAACGGATCGGTTTTTCCTCGCTGCCGAATACAAGAGATCTTGGAGGAATGCAGGCAAAGGATGGGCGCTTTATTCGTCCTCGCCGTTTGTTGCGTAGCGCTGCGCTGCATAAAGTGAATAAAGCGGACAAAAAGCGATTGGAAAATGAATTCAATGTTCGTCTGATTTTGGATCTTCGAACGGATATGGAACGATTGAGTGCTCCGGATCCTGTTATTTTACAGGCTGTTCATGTGCATGTCCCGGCTCGAAACGCTTCGACATTGGATTTACTTTCAAAAGAAGTGGATGCGAAACATATGGTGGATCTTTTAAAGAAAGCCGACAAAACGATGAAATATTTGTATGAAGATCTTGTCGTTTCCGAACAAGGGTTGAAGGCTTATCGACAGTTTTTTCAACTGATTCTTGATCAGGAAGAGGGCAGTGTTCTTTGGCATTGTACCCAAGGAAAAGATCGTACGGGAATCGGGGCCATGCTTTTGCTAAGTGCTCTGGGAATTTCAAAAGACGCAATTTATAAAGATTATTTACGAACCAATGAATATTTGGAAGCGGAAAAAGACAATTTAAAACTACGCTTGAAAAATCATCCGGAATGGATCAAGGATCTTGATGCGCTTTACGATGCAAAAAAAGAATATTTGGATATAGCATACCGGTCGATCGAAGATAATTTCGGGTCGATGGACAATTATTTGCGTGAAGGACTTGGCTTGGATCAGAAGATGATCAATACGCTTCAAGAACGATATTTGGTTTAAATGTATTATAAAAATCAAAACATATAAAGCATTAAAGTTGATAAGAAATTTAAGCGGTGTTAATTTAAACCTAGAGCTAAGCCTACGCGAAATTATTGGTCGGTCTTATAATTTTTATCTCGAAATTCAGTCTTTTCATTTTAATTTTATGAGTGGATTTTAATTTGGACATGGGAGTTCTTGGTGTATTTAACATATTTTTTATAGTTGGAATTATAGGAGATAAATGATCGGTCGATTTGGGGATTTTTGCGTAAAGCTCTAGAAAATGGAGCAAAAAATTTCCGATTCCAGCTATAATCAAGACTGAAAGGAAGTCCGGTTTCCAATTTCGAAGGCCAATTTGGCCTTTTTTTATTTTTTTGTAAAAATATTTCAAAAATATGTTAAAATAATGTTATAGGAAAGTGAATACAAGAAAGGAGAAGATTATGAATCAATACGCAGGTGCGACAATTGTTTTGAGTATGTTGGCCATTACATTAATTTTAGCAGGCATTTAAGAAAAGAAGGAAAGGGAATGAAGTGAACCCCAATTAATTGGACACTATAAAAATTTATTTCAACGAAAGGATTGATTCCTGTATTCGACAGGAGTTAATCCTTTTAATTTTTGTGTTATCCTCTCCGTATTGTAATACTCGATCTATTCAATCATTGCTTCTTTCAATTCTTCTAATGATTGAAATCTATATTCATTTCCATAAAATATCTCGTTCTTCATCTTTCCAAAAAAGTTTTCCATCACTGCATCGTCCAGACAGTTTCCTTTTCGGGACATCGACTGAATGATTCCTCTTTCTAATTCAACTGAAGTTGAGTTGAAGTTCAACTCGATCATCAACTGAAGTTCAATAAAATCAATTTGTTATCGGTTTATTTCAACTACATTTTATCCTAACTTCAACTGTTGAGTTGAAGTTCAACTGTCGATCAATTGAAATAAAAAAGAAACCCGCATTTGCAGGTTTCAGGATCAAGCAGACTGAGTATTTTTTTTCATGACCGGAGCGAGCGATTTCATGAGCAAAGGAATGAGGATCAATCCTAAGATCAATGTCGGAAGCATATAGGTCGCATTGTATGTGATTGAAGCCCAAAGGGGAGTAGACCACACAAGGCATCCGCTAAGTACCGAGCTGATGAAACGAATCGTATTGGTAATGAATATGCCCGAATAAAAATATCCGAAATTCGGGAACAGGCAAGCAAGCCCGTACACGCTGAAAGCGATGAAGTAGTCCAGCAAAAAGCCGACTAGATCGGGTGTGTACATTGGTCCGGTCACAAATTGAGCGAATACACTTACGATTGAAACAACGAGTCCTTTTTGCCATCCCAGCTGATAGCTTGCCATGAGCAGCGGAATGGTGGAAACGCCAAGACTTCCTCCGTTTGGCATTTGGAACAAAGGCAGCGTATTCACGAATGTATCGAGTACCATGAACAAGGCTACATAAAAAGCCATTAAAACCAAATCTCTGACTGATAAATTTTTTTTCATAAAAAAACACCTCCATTGAGGCGTAGGAATTTTGAAATACAGACTCCCTACGCTAGCATTATCTAGATCAGGTCTAAGGGACCGTGCATCCGCACATCTCAGCCATACGGCGCCCCTGTCGTTGACAAAATAATTATACCACGATAATACAAAGAAAAAGGAAAAGTGGAGTTCATCAATGATAATTGCAGTTCAATTGAAAAATCAGAAACTTTCGCAAGCACTTCTATTGTTCATCCTTTCATCTTTCTATTTACATCATTTATTAACTACCACAATAGCAAAAACAATCACATAATTAGCTCGAATGTTAAATTTTATATATGAATATTTAATTAAATCAGAATGAAAATCAATAGATATTTGGGTGTATTTCACATTTTGTTTGCTAAAGAGATTATTGCTTTTTTTATTTATATAATATATCATTAAAGTAACAAAGTGAAAGTGGGATAAATACAATGTTATTTTAAGAATTCGATAGCTAAAAATATCATTGGAAGAGTATTTATAATTTAGAAAAAGTCGATATTTTATCAAAGCGTCAAGGAATATAGCCGAACTGTAAAGCCGTCTTGTTGGCAATGCGTATATTGAAAATTTTGATGTTGGCAGGTTTAGGCTTTTATTTTAAAAGATGCATAATTATTCACATTTTCTACCATCTATAAGGATAAGCTCACAGACTTGTCTGCGGAAACGGTCAGTCAAAAACGAATTTATCCCATCTCTTGTTCTTCGAAATTATAAGGAGGAAAAATAATGAAATCTTCTGTGAAAAAACTTGTATCCATTGCGTTGTTGTTATGTATAGCCGGCTGTACGTCAACTGAATCGACTTCCGTTGCCGCAGCAGATGTAGGAGAAATGATCATAAAGATTGCGGATCAGGATAGTTACGTTCTTACGATTGAGAATACAGATTCCCAGGCGAATAAGAATGTCGTGCAGACGTGGACTGATGACGGATTTCACTATGGCGTATGGGATCAGGAAAGCGAGCCTCAATCTCAAAGCAAGGGTGTGGATTATCATCATTATGAAATGATGAAGTGGAACAAAGACCAAAAAGTATTTGTTTCGGGAAATACATACAATGACTTAGGAGAAATTGAGCATATTGATTATGATGCGCAGCAATACGGTTTTCCATCGAGCCGGGTAATTTTCATGGAACTTCTTACTCCGGGAATCGGAGAAAACAAACAAGGGTTGTATTTAGAAGACGGGTATCATCTCGAAAAAAAGGGAGAGGATACGATTATCCTGAAATCGGATGATAAGAACGGATTGACGGCAACCATACAACTGAAAGACGGAAAGATTGCTAAAATTGAAAGCACATATGATGGCAATACAAAAACGGCTACTGTTTCGGTTCCGGATACGGCATCCCAAGCGTATAAAGACAAAGTGGAAGAAATCTTAAATACTGAAGGTCTGGAAGCAAATGATCCGTTAAACGATATGGCTGAATAGAAGATAGAAGGATTGAATGTTCATTAGCGCTACATAATGAAAAAATACCGCAGATTTTCGATAGATCAGAGAGGTTTGCGGTTTTTTTCAAGTTACTAAGGATAAAAGCGAAAGGGAATATTACAATATGGATGGTTTTAAGTATAAATATAAAATTGATGAAAAATCGGTAAGGAAAATGATTATCTCAGGAATTAGTCCCAAGGCGATGATCCAATCGGCTCTTATTCCGACATTTATGTTCTTAGTAGCATGGTATCTTGGAAAAATAGAATCACAGCCTTTTGGATATTTCTGTTTTGCCTGTGGAGTTGCTATGTTGATATGGATCGGTGTGCAGACAAATAAATTGGTTAAAAAAACGTATTCTACATTGACTAAGCGATATCACAGTAAAGAGCTTCTGGTAAAAGTAGAGATCAATGATGAAAAAATCTTCTATTCGGTCTGGAATAGGAATATATGCGAGCGGAATGAAGAATATTTCTTGTCGGATATGCTTGCATTTTCCGAAAACGGAAATCTGATCAAAGTGACAGGAAAAGAGGAAAAGGACAAAGTATACATTATAGTAGAGCCTTCTGAACGAATTCGCTTGGCACAATTTCTGAAAAGTAAAGATATTAAAGAAAAGGATAGAAAATCGCAAATAATTGGAAAACTTGCCTCCATCGGATTGATCGTTCTCAGCTTTGTGCTTGCAGTTTATTCCTTCTTTCCGTCACAAGCCAATGTTGTTCCATTTCTGGAAGCATGGGAGAAAAAAGGGGGCTATACCGCACAAGTCGATTGGACAAAAAACAGCTTTTCGGAATTCGATTGTCAGGTTTCCTCAGTATGGATTGAAAAAGACAAGATCTACCGAATCGAACGATCGGAAGAAAAAGGTGAAACACAACAAGTTATCCTCTCATCTTTTGATAACGGAAAGGAAAAGTGTATTCGTCTTGACGCGAAAGGATACGTGAAACTGATCGAGGAAAAAGAGATCACAAGAACAGATTTTTTTCTTGAAGCGATTATTGATCCATGTGAAGATGCATTCCTGTTTGGTTCACCAAATAAAATACAACCAAGTCCGTATTTTTCGTGGAAAAAAGAAGGCAATCAGATTAATGCAGCTCTTGAAGATACGGATGGTTTCGCACAGTATCGCGTAGGAAAAGAAGAAGATTCTTATACAGAAGAACAACTAAACAGCATGGACACAATGGAAAGAATGAATCTTCATTATTCGGGACGGATCAAACCGGATCATGCCGATTTTACATTTACGGTACAGGATAAACGGATCATAAAAATATCGTTTGATGAACTTGTACGAATCAGCGAATCCGAAGAAGAAAGGGAAGGGACGATTTCCGTTCAGGATCTTTCTATCCAGTCCACCACAAAAGAACAAGTAGAAGATTTATTTGAACGATCTGTTCGTCATGGAAGTACGATCGATTTGGATCAGATCTTACAGTAAAAAAGAGGGAATGTATGAAAAAATCGAAGAAATATATTGTATTGGTTGTAATCGCAATCTTGGTCGTTGTAAGCTTGATCATTTTTATTCCTAAAGAAAAAGAGACAAAGAACGATAATTATGATTTTTGGAAAGAAACGTATGATGTTCTTGCTAAACGCACAGATGGTCTGCATTATGAAAAAATGCCATGGAAAATCGGTTTGCAAGATCGAAAATATGCAGAAGAAGCAGAGTATCCCGATTTTTTTATTCAATACGAGGAAGAGGAAGAAAACCGACAAACAGCATCAATCTTATCGATGAATCATGATTTGCAGAAAAAAACAATCAAATTTACTTATGAAGTAAAAGAATTTGAAGAGGAAGAACTAAAGACCGAAAAAGAGTTTGTGATCCAGTCGACAGATTATAGCGCAAGACAATTTAAAACAATATATTCTGTTTACGAATATCTTAACGGAACGTTTGATCGTTCGGAAACCCAAGAAGGATATTTGAATTTTCATGGAAACGAAGTAGATTTTGTAGAACTTCCGCTGATGAAAGAAGCATTAAAACACTTTGAGAGTTTGATTGAAAAGATAGAAAAAGAGTTTGACATTTCGTATGAAGAAACGAATTTTGTTAATGTAGCGGCACTTTGTGAAGGAATCGAATTTTCAGAAGAAATACCAGAGGAAATCCAAACCCAAGATTATTTCAGCGAAGTACATTACAATGCGAAAGGATATGGTATCGTAACTTTTCTGATGGTAGACACGAATGGTGTGACCGCTTCTTACGGAACTTATGATGTTACGCGTCAAGGGTACGGATTCCGATATGATATGAATCTAATTCCAAGAGAAACGGAAAATTGTTTCAATCTGGAAACACCGGCAGATATCGAAAAAGAAATGGTGTATTTTGACGGGGATATCGCTTATATTTATCCGGCCAGCCTGACCGATGAAGAAATTCTTTCAGATGTCGGGCAGGGAGCAAAGCAGGCAGTTTCTGTATTGAGCACTAAAAACAAGAATTATACAGAGTATAAAGCGGCATGGAACCAATGAGTTTTTAAAGCGAAAGGATGTTTTGACATCCTTTCAGAGTGTTGACAAACTACCTATTTTGAAAAAATTAAATTTCAATAAAATAAAAGTGGGTAAAAAGGTCTAAAAAAAGAGTAATATTAGGTACTTAAATACCTCAAATTGCTCTTTTTTTATTCATTTGTGGGAGAAAAATAAAAAGCTGTGACAAAGCCGATTTGAAAAATCGACTTTGTCAACAGCCTGAAAGGATGTTTTGACATCCTTTTTTTGTGACAGGAATAGAATGGGATGAAGGACTATAAAAACAATAACTTATAATTTATAATACATTTATGAAAAATAACGAGAATAAAAAAACGGAATTGAATCTTGCACGTATTTTCGGCTTTTTTTTGAACTATCACAGAAAGAAGAAGGGGTGGAGCTTAGAAAATATGGGGAATGCGCTCTTTTTGTCATATTCTACGATTCGTAGAATAGAAAACGGAGAATATTTGCCTGAGAAAAATGAACGTGATCACATTGCTCGGTTATTTGGATATGATTCATTTCTTGAGAATCAATTTCAAATTGAAGAGTACAATCGCCAAGTTTTAATAATACGACAAGAACAAACTTTTCGTAACGATCAAAGATTGCTTGAAAAGATTCATTCCTTTTTAAATGTAAAAGCATTGAAAGCTTCTTATTTCTTTCCTCAGTATGTATTGCTTCAAATTTATAAAAGTGTGATGGATTCAAAAGAACTAAGTTTTGTTCTTCGCTCTTTTGAAGAAATGCTTCCGTATTTGCATTGTTTTTCCGAGGAACAAAAAGCGATAATATACGACTTAATAGGATCTGCGTATTTGAACGATCATCAGTTTGCTCAGTCTATAACTTATTTTCAAAAGGCGGCTCGGCACAACGATACCGATCTTCTTGTACATATGCATGCGGCGATGGTTTATCAATATTTAAAGTGCGATCATGAATGTTTAAATAAATTGGATATTTGCAAACAACTGCTTTTTCAATGTGGTTCTGTATATAGAATGTTTCAAATTTCGCAAATCGAAGCGTTAGTTAGGGCGGAAAGAGGAGAGCTGAAGATCGCCAAAACCATATTGTTGAATTTATACAAAGAAGCGAAGCGATTAAAAGACGATTATTTGATCGATAATCTTCTTAACAATCTAGCTTATGTGTTTTTTATTTCGGAAGATTATTTAAATGCGATTTTATATTCGAAAGAAGCTATTCGAAAAAATTATAAACATATAGATTCTGTTCTTTATTTGTACATTGTCTATTCGTATTTTAAAACCGGTCAACTTGATGAAATGAATAAAGTGATTGAAAACTGCAAACAAGAATTATTGGAAAAACATATTCGGTTTCTGATTCCAGGAATCGAAGCTTGGAGCAAAAAAAATTATCGGCAAGCAGAAGAAAAATTTTATATTGCGTATTGTGAATCGGAACTAAGAAAAGAAATCGATTGGAAAGTATGGATTTTGAATCGGCTCATCGAGCTTAATTGTTTGCTCGAAGATGTCGAGCGAATCTTATATTATTCCAATGTGCTGTATTCCCTGAATTGTGGGATACAGGAGGATTTTATTGAAAAATAGAATGTTCGCTTTCTTTAAGTGCGCGGATTAAGATAAAGGTGTGATTAATTAAACAGTTAAGAAAGGAGGATAAAAGAATGAAAGAGACTAAATCATCCGAAAAAACGCAGGAGAAGAAAGAAGATATGTTTAAATATGCGAATAAAAACCGTCTTTTGTTTTTGCAAGTCGTATTTCTGATCTTGCTGTTTGCGGTAGCCGAACTTGGAAAAGCGTATTTCATGGGCGCACTGTTCAATGCGCAAATCGAGATGAAAAAAGTCCTGGAATTAGTAGGTGTTGTCATCGTATTTTTACTGATGTATACAATAATTTCGTCCTTGAAAGACTATTCGATTCAAAAGTATGAAAATAAGGTAAGATATGATCTTCAAAAAGAAATGTACAGTTTTGCACTCAGAGAGAGTCCCGAACAATTTTTGAAAAAAGATTCCAGCGCCTTTATCAATCAGATTACGAATAAAACAAATGAAATTGTAGAAAAATATATTCATTCAAAAATCTTGATGATTAATTTGGTTCTTTCTTTTTTGATCGGAAGTTTTTATGTCGGAGCAAACAGTTGGATCATATTAATGTTTTTGTATGGATGTGCGGGAGCATGTATCGGAAGTAATCGTGTATTTGCCAAACCTTTGAAAAAAAGTCAAAAAGTCTTGAGTGATCATAAAGAACGTTGGATCCAGACTGTCAAGAATTTTTATAAAAATTTTTTATTTATAAGAAACGAAAACTATGAATCGCATTTTACGACTGTATTAGATCGCGAAAATAAAAATTTGGAAAATTCTTACAATAAAGCCAATGGATTGTTCATGGTCAGCGATGCGGTTAACGGAGGATTGGGACAATATATGTTTATCGGAACGATTATCATTGGTGCGATCCTCATCCATCAAGGTCAGCTGAATGTTCCGACTGTTTTAGCTTTATCCCAAGTGACAAATATGGTTGTAAATCCCATCTTTCAATTTGCCACGTTAAAAAACTGCATTGATGCCAGCCGTTTTCTTCTTGAAGAATTAAGAGAAGAACAAAAAGCGATAAAACAACAAAATCAAAAAGAAACAAAAAGTGTATCTAAGATCGATTGTATTTCTTTTGATCATCTTGATTTTGGGTATCCAAACGGAAAAGTCGTATTTCAGGACATCAATTATACTTTTGAAAAAGGATCAAAAACGTTGATCGTAGGAGCAAGCGGAGAAGGAAAATCCACACTCCTCAAACTTCTTTTGAAGCAAATTTCCAATCAATCAATAAAAGTGAACAACATTCGTCTTGATCAAGTGAAATATAATTCTTATTTTTCCGATATTTCTTATGTGTCGCAAAATATTGCGTTATTTCCAATGAGCTTAAAAGAAAACATTTTGCTCAAACAACATAAAAAGGTTGCTCCGATTCTTGATCAAGTCAACTTGTCTGATCTGAAAGAAAGAGAAAATGAAATATTTGACAGCGATGCAATGACGCTTAGCGGCGGACAAATTCAACGAATCTTGTTGGCACGTGCGATTGCTGCCGGAAAGGACTGGCTTGTATTTGACGAAGCGTTTTCGGCAATCGATGAAACGACACGGAAAAAAATAGAGTCCATATTTCTTGAGGACCCGAATAAAACCGTCATTTCTGTATCCCATAAAATTGATTTTGGTATTGCACGATCATACGATACGATCTTGCTTGTGGAGAATGGAAAACTCACACCGATCACGATTGCTCAGCTGCGTGAATGGATGGAACAAAATCGATGAAATAGTCAAATGACTTTTTCGATCATTGTCTTTTTAAAGTTTTATGCAAAATATCTCTTATGGAGGAAAATATGAGTGATAAAATAATATCTTACCGATTATATTATGGATTGTTTATGGTACATTATTAATCAAACAAACGATTACACATTTTGTCAATTCACAGGCAATTATATATTTTACTATCTTGTTTTTCGGAACAGCTCTTATCAAATATTTCTATTGAAAAAATGGACTGGTTTTCATTTGGAATATTTGCGATTGTGCTACGGATAATACTTGCATTTTTTGAATACTATAAGAGAAGCACGTGCTTTTCTTTCAGTGATTGTTGAAATCAAACTTCAAGTAATTGACCAAAAGCCCTTGATATTTTAATGCCTGCTCATACTTCTTTTCGGATTGATAAAAATCGACAAGCAAGGTGTAGAATGGAATTTCCAGCTCCACCATTTGAAAAGAAGAAAGCTGAGATTGGATTTGATCAGCCAGATCACAAGGATCCGTTTTTGAATCAAGCCCTTGTAAAACTAAGTGCATAAACAGCTTGATGAACTTGGCTCGTTCGGATGTCGAATCTTTTTTAAGGAACGATTTGGCAAACTCGCGGGCTTTTTCAAAACGCTTTAGGCGATAATTTGAAAAAACAAGAACAATATCTACATCTGGAAACGTACTTCCTTCTTCTTTGGCTTGGAGAGCATAGTCCAACGCCTTCTCGTCATTTTCCTGTAAAAAATTGCACCATGCTAGATTTTCGTAAAGAGTTGATTCAAGAAAATAATTTTTTATTTGTTCTCTTTGTATAGATAAAGATTTATAAATCGATTCGGCTTTCGAGTAGATTCTCATTTTCATGTAAATGTTGGCTTCGTTCACCTGGACACTGATCAATCGTCTATAACATCCGGAACGCTGAAAATGATCTTTTGCTTGTTCCACCATATCCATTGCTCGAATCAAATCATTCACGTCCGAATAATGATAATTCAAATGATACTCGATCAAACCGATCAAGGCGATATTCTCAGATTGTTTGGCGTAAGAAAGTGCTGTTTTCAAATGCTCAATCTGAACTTGAATGCTCGATACAATCGTAAAATCTTCGATAATTCCCTTAAGATCATATAAAATGGCTAAATGATATGGATCTAAAAAATATCCTGAATCAATCAGTTTTTCTATTGCTTTCATTGATCCTTTGTTGCTAAACAAATCATAAAACTGTTCAATCAGACAATACTGGAAATAGGCAAAAGAGTGTTTGTTTTCCTCCTGATCCAAATAAGTTTTGATTTCATCAAGTTTGTCAAAGTAGGAAAGATTGATGAATCCTTGTAAACAGAAATCAATCCATTGTCCTGCTTCGGATAATTTCGAAACTTTTTCATTGAAATCATAATCGGGATCAATCTTTTTAAAGTAGTCAATGCATTGATGGAACATTCCATAGTCCATATTTTGTTGTCCGGACTCCATTTTAGACCAGGTGGACTTGCTTACATGGAGTACTTTTGCTAAATCCTTTTGTGGAATCTCGTAATATCTTCTTAAATCATGAATATAGGCGCCGTAAAAGCGCTCCTTATCGTATTTTTCTTGTTTGTTTTCTTTAAAAAATCTCATTTTAAACTTTTGAATTTCGAAACGAATTCATTCCCTTTCTTATATATAAATTGTATTATATTTATAATAAAGAAAAAAATAAAATATCATGAAAAAGAAATTTTTAAGGCTAACTGCGGTAGTTAATGTTCAATACATTTCTATTATGTATACGACATTCAAAATGGAGAAATCATTGATTGATGTAACAGAGAAAGAATTGAGAGGATAGAATAGCTATGAATAAAAAAATGAAGTTATTAGTATCAGGAGTATTGATGGGAATGATTTTTTTCATGGATCATTCATGCTTTTATTCCTGCTTTATGGGAAAAAGGATTTTATATTGCAATCACAACGGTATTGATTTGTATCTTGATTTATCTTTTTCTTAGAAGAGATAAAAAATAATCCTATTTTCTAGATGAAATGGGAGCAATGCAGCTCCTTTTCATTTTAAATCTTGGAAATAGGGAATTATAAATAGTTTCAATTCGCTGAATTGATTTGCAAAGAGGAAGATAAAGAAAATGGTCCTGTTTTTCTAACAATCCGGCATTTGTCATCATAAGCGGGAAAACGAAGGAAGCGAACGAACCTTGGCTCTGATTCCGGGAATTCGAAAAAAGTTGAAGATCGAACGTTTGGTAGCTCATATGATCGTTGCGCTCGGACTCGTTTTTCTTCCGATCGCTCTTGAAGAAATCCTATTGGGAATTACACAAAGTTTTAAAACATGGAGTTATCCAATGCTTGTAAACACTCACGCATTTCATTCTTTTGCTTCGGGAATGGAATCAAGCGGCACAATGATGCAGCCTACGGCTTTCGGTGTGTCAGCCATCAGCATGGATACATTGAATCATCCAGAACTGCTTGGATTCGTCAGCACAGGAAGTGTAAATTTATGGATTACTTTGATCTTGGCACTTCTTGTGATTTGGATCGTTCTTTTGAATCATATTGTAAGTAAAGCGATTTCCAACATCTATATCGCATTGCTTGTTCGAATCGGAATTGTCGGCGGACTAATCGGATTGGCTTGTAGCCTGCCTAATACATGGATCAATCTTTTGAATCCGATCGCTTATGCCAACGTTGTCGATATTTTATCAGGAAATTTGCATTACAGCTTATTGACCGGAATCTTGGTTTGTGCAAGTTGGATCCTCATAGAAATTATCGTTTCGGTAGTAAGAAAAAACAGAAAAGTTGCTTGCTGAATAAAAAAAGATAGAAATCATGGATTCGATCGATCGAACTGATTCTGTCTTTTTTTCTTATCTTGAAAAGATCATATAAACAATTTCCGGCGTGGCATTCAGTCTTGCATTGACATGAATACATCCTGTGCCGCTTGAAATGTAGTAAGAAAATGGTAAATTGACCATTTGATCACGGTTCAGTTTTAAGTTGCCTTCGTATTTACGATATCCTCCCAAAATGGGATATAAAATTTGGGTTCCATGAGAATTTCCTGCCAATGCGTAAGAAATCGAAGCGTTTTTCAAAGCATCGTCGCAAAGAAGATCCGCATAATGGGAAACGAGCAAATTATAAGTTGAATTATCTACACCCGAAAGGGCACTGTCGTAATTTGCATCCGGACGTAATCCGATCAGCTTGATTCCGTTTTTGGAAAGATTTCCCAAGAAGCGATTCGAATTATCGATTACTTCGATCTGGGAATTTGCGTAAATATCATAAACGAGTGCTTGGCGCTCTTCATTTACAACATCCTGTTCGCCGATTACCGCGAATTTTCCCAAAGAAGCCGGAAGTGCCGAGAAACGATCGATCATCTCTTGCCGATCCGTATCGCTCGGGTTGTATTCCGCATCAAACAAGTCGCCTCCGAAAATCAAAATATCCGGATGAAGATCATTGAGTTTTTTGAACAAAGCGTTCGTTCGTTCCTTGTTTTGAAAATCTCCGTATTCGAGATCGGTAAAATATGCAATTGATACATCATACATATCATGGGGGATTTTATTATTGCGGATCATTTGATAGCGAATCGAAATTTCACCGGGCTCTACATAAATCGCATGATACAGCGAATAAGCGATTGTCATCATACAAACTGTCAAGATTCCCACGATAATCAATAAATGTTTCTGAAACTTTGTCATATTCTTTATTTTAACCTCATGAAAGCAATGTGGCAAGCAATCGAAATTTAAAACATAAAAAGCTGGTCTTTCGATCAGCTTTGATTTTTTCCCGTCTGATGACTGTTGTCTTTTCTTGGATGGTTTATTCGTTTCGAACGTTCATGAAGAGCACGTTTTTTCGTGATTTCTTCCATCGTCTGTTTTGAATTCAGGATTACCGGAATCACAATCGGATTTCGATGGGTTTTCTTATAAAGGAAAGGTTCCAATGTCGAACGAATACAGTTTTTGATTTCAGAGAACGTTGTCTTTTCCTTCATCTTTTCCTGCAAGGAAGCACCGACGATAAATTCCGCTTCTTTGATCAGTGCTTGGCTGTCTTTGATGAACACAAAACCACGCGAAACGATCACAGGACGTGATAAGATCTTGTTTTCCTTGGAATCGATCGCGATGATCACGGCAACTAAGCCGTTGTCTGCCAATATCCGACGATCTTTCAGCACCGCAGTCGATAATCCCGAAATATCGTTTCCGTCCACATAAATATCATCCCCTTGATAGCGCCAGTCGCTTTGGATGATCTCGTGATTTCGCAAAATCAGAATATCCCCGTTGGCACAAACAAAAATATTTTGAGCCGGCATACCCGTATCGATTGCGGTCTGCCTATGCTGCATAAGCATCTTATATTCGCCGTGAATTGGCATAAAGTAGCGTGGCTTGATTAATTGAAGCATTAATTTCTGCTCTTCTTTCGAAGCATGTCCTGTCGTATGCAAGTTATTCAATACCGATTTTGAAAGCACGGTCGCACCCGAACGGAACAGCTTGTCGATGATCTTATTAATGCTTGACGCATTGCCCGGAATCGGACTTGACGAGAACACAACCGTATCGCTAGGCTTTAAATGAATATAGCGATGTGTACCCGACGCAATCCGTGACAAGGCCGCCAAAGGCTCGCCTTGAGAACCTGTACAAATAATGCAAACTTCTTTATCGGGCGTGTGGGAAAGTTCTTCCGGTGACAAAATCTGAGAATTCTTTATCTTGATGACACCCATCTTTCGTGCGATATCCACAACATTTTCCATACTTCGCCCGAACACGGCGATCTTTCGGCCGCATTTTAAAGCAGCCTCGATGATCTGGTTGACCCGATACACATTAGAAGCAAATGTCGCAATGATCAACCTGTGTTTTGCGTTGCGCATGATTTCCAAAATCTCGTTCGCAACATCTTTTTCGGAAATCGAAAATTCTTCAACACCCGCGTTGGTGGAATCAGCCATCAAAAGATCAGGATGAGTCACTCCGATATAAGCCATCTTTTGGTAATCTGCATTTGTGCCAACCGGAGTCAGATCGAATTTGAAATCACCCGTATGGACGATTGATCCGTTTGGTGTCGTAATCAGTACACCCAAAGAATCCGGAATGGAATGGATCGTATTGAAAAATCCTACCGTAAAATATCTTGTCTTGATTGAAGAACTCTCATCGATCTCGATGATCGGAACCTTTTCAAGACCTTTATGTTCGCTTAATTTTTTCAAGATCAGGGCTTTGGCAAAACGAGGCGCATAAATTGCGTCGATCTGTACTTGTTTGAGCAAAAATGGAATCCCGCCAATGTGGTCCTCATGACCATGCGTGATTACGAGAAATTTTCTTTTTTTGTTCATTCGAATCAAATGATGATAATCCGGAATAACGTAATCTACGCCGAGAAGCTCATCGCCCGGAAATAAGACACCGCAATCTACGATGCAGATTTCATTTTCGTATTCATAACAATACATATTCTTGCCGACTTCGCCAAGACCACCCAAAGCGTAAATCAACGTATCGCCTTTTTGGACTTGGTTCTTGCTGACAACCTGCTTTTTGTTTGTCAAATGCCCACCTTGATGCTGATTTGATTTATTTGGCATTTTTGACCTCTTTCTATCCAATAATATTAGAAACTATTTTTGACTATCTGAGGAAATCCTCTGAGGAAGGATAGACAATCTCCCTTTAAGTGTTTGTCTTATCAGGTCTATTATATATTTAAACGATACATCAATCAAACAAAAAGGCGGTTTCGCACTTTCGAAAATGTGATAAAAAAGCAGAAGCTAGTACACTTCTGCTTCAGGATCCGTTTTCCATGGATCGTTTTGATCAATGCGATCGTAAAATAAGATCCCGGACAAATGATCAATCTCGTGCTGCAGACAAATGGCCAGGAAACCTTTCGCGCTGATCGTAATCGTTTCGTTTCGAATCAGATCATAAGCACGCACTTTAATACGCGCATGGCGGAAAGAGTGGCCTTCGTGCTCTTCCAATACAGAAAGACACCCTTCGCCCGAATCCAAATACGAGTTTTGGACCGATTCCGAAATGATTTTCGGATTGACCAAAGCAAATTCGATATTTTCCTCTTCGTTATCCGGATCCGGACAAACGATCGCAATCATCTGTTTCGGCACTCCGACCTGAATGGCCGCAATTCCTACAGCAGGACGTAAATTTTCCTTTTCCGCAATCTCTTCGTCTTGAGAATCACGAACATAAGCCAGCATCGCTTCCAAGAGTTCTCGGTCCTCTGCACTCAAAGGCAAAGATACTTTTTCGCTTTTTGTGCGAATGATCGGATCCTGATCGCTGATAATAGTATCTAATGTTATTTTCATTTTTCTGTTCCTCGTCTTTTATTCTAATCTAATTTTTAGTCGTTTACAAATCGTTTGTGTGATAGAATGGGAGCATGTCTGAACAAAGAAAAAAAATATCAAAAAAAGAAAAAAGATACTTACGTAGACTGAAAAGAAACACCAATATCCGAAATGCCATTAATCTTATTACACCGGCACCGTATTCGGATCTCCCTTTAAATTTAGCAATGGTTGCCTTGATGGCTTTCGGAACCGCCATGATTGCATCCACAGCTGTCGGACAAACGATCGATTCAATGATGACTGTGTTGGTCGCGCTGATCAAGCAGCTCGTTTTTTTGGTCGCCGCCTATGTCGTATTCCTGATTGCAGATAAAGGCTTTAATTTGCGCTGGTTTTACCGCTTGCAGACACTCGTTTTCAGTTTGTTCATGGTCGCCATGATCGCACCATTCGGATTCGCCGCAGCCGGAGGAAGCCATGCATGGATACGCTTGGGACCGATTACCATTCAGCCATCCGAGTTCGGAAAACCGTTGCTGATTGTGATTTGCGCATGTTCTATTTACAGTGCAAAACGAAATCGTGAACAAAGAAAATCGTTCTGGAGCTTTTTTCACTGGCCGATTCTCGCATGGCTTATTACCATGATCCTGCTTGCCGCTCAAAAAGATTACGGAACCGCCGCAATCATGAGCGGAATCGTATATATATGCCTGATGATTCCGAGTTATCCTACGTTGCGCCATATGCAGCGTCGACTGACTTTAGCTCTCGTTGTCGCAGTCAGTGCCGTCATCCTCCTTTTCGGAGTGACAAATATGGGAACCGATATTTTGGCTCAAACGCCACTGGCCCACATCGCCACTCGTATCGAAAACGCTAAGAATCCTTATACAGATATTTACGGGAGTGGCTATCAGCCCGCCAATTCCCTGTACGGTATTGCCGACAGCAATATTATCGGAAAAGGATTTGGCAATTCATCGAGAAAATACGGGTATTTGACCCAGGCAGACAATGACTACATTTTGGCTGTGACTATCGAAGAAACAGGAATTATCGGATTTTCGCTGATCATCTTCTTTTACGCAGTAATCGAATACCGTCTGTTTTATTACGCATTAAGAACACAGGACACTATAAAAAAAGTGATTTTGATCGGAACCGGCACGTATTTGTTTTTGCACTTCGCCCTCAATGTCGGAGGTGTGGGAGCCCTGATCCCGATGACCGGAATCCCGCTTTTGTTTATTTCAAGCGGAGGATCTTCGTTAATAGCTATCGCGTTCACTTTGGGATTGTGCCAACAAATGATTTCAAAGATTCGCGAAAAAGAAATGAAAGGAATGAAATTATGATCGGAGCATTTTGCGGAAGTTTCGATCCGCTGACTTTAGGGCATGTGGATATCATCGAGCGAGCCGCCCGATTATGCGATACATTGTACGTATTTGTTTCTGTCAATTCCGAAAAACACGCCATGTATTCTCTTGATCAGCGATTAAGATGGCTCGAGGAAGCATGTGCCCATTTGGATAATGTGTATCCTCGAAAACAAACCGGGCTGGTCGTCGAAGCATGCAGAAAAGTAAAGGCCGATGTCCTGATTCGGGGAATACGCAACGAGCAGGATTGTTCGTATGAACAAAATATGGCATTTATGAATCAGT
Source organism: Firmicutes bacterium M10-2 (assembly GCA_000403415.2). GTDB lineage: Bacteria > Bacillota_I > Bacilli_A > Erysipelotrichales > Erysipelotrichaceae > Dubosiella. The sequence goes on along the minus strand of KE159681.1, from coordinate 373,989 downwards.
ATTTGGATTCCGGAATAGAAACAATTTGTCTTTTTACAAAGCCGGACTATTATTTATATTCAAGTTCCAATGTACGTGAACTCATCAAGTATCACCAAGATATTTCCATGTTCGTACCTGACTGTGTCTTAAGATCGTTAAAGGAGGAATCACAATGAAAACATTGATCGACTGGATGGAAGAAAACGGATATCCAATTAATGATCCGAAATATTATATGGAAGCATGCACTCATTCTTCTTATGCTAATGAACATCACAACGGGATTGATGACAATGAGCGCTTGGAATTCATGGGAGATGCTGTCTTGCAAATATGGAGTGCTCAGCAACTTTTCGAAATGGAACCGAAAATGCATGAAGGAAAAATGACCACTTTACGTGCTCAGACTGTTTGCGAAAGTACTTTGGCCCATTTGAATAAGCAGCTCGGCTGGTATCAATATTTAATGCTTGGTGTCGGAGAAGAAAAGTCGGGAGGACGTACGCGGGCAAGCATTTTAGCCGATCATTTCGAAGCGTGCATCGGAGCCGTTTATCTTGATCAGGGCTATGCAGCCGTAGACCGAATTCTCCAGCAAGTTATGAAACCAGTATTCCGTCAGGAAAAAAGCGATGAAGTCACCGACTACAAGACTCATTTGCAGGAAGTCATTCAAGCCGATTCGAGAAAAACTTTGCAGTATCGCCTGCTTGAAGAAGTCGGGCCAAGCAACGCACCCACATTTACTATGGGTGTTTATCTTGATGATATCCAACTTGGTATTGGAGTAAGCAGCACAAAGAAAAAAGCCGAACAAATGGCAGCAAAAAACGCCTTTGAAAAAATGGCAAAATAGAAAAGGAGGATATGTTAAGTTATAAGAAATATAAAAAAAGTGTATAAATACGGCATAATGTGTTCATAAAGAAAGGGTTGTATTTATGAATACAAAGAATATCACAAACTATAAACCTAAAGATTTTGCCGAGTTATTGGGTGTATCAGTCAAGACATTGCAGAGATGGGACAGAGAAGAAATATTGAAAGCTCATCGAACTCCTACTGATAGAAGATATTATACTTACGACCAGTATCTACAATTCAAAGGAATACAAACAGAAAATGATGTTAGAGATGTTGT
>KE159681.1:358210-371366 GCA_000403415.2 Firmicutes bacterium M10-2 | reverse complement strand
ATTGAATTGAGGATCGCTGACAGGTGGTATCCATCATCGAAAATGTGCCACTGCTGCGGAAGTATCAAGAAAGATTTAAAACTTTCAGATCGAGTGTTCCGCTGCCAATGTGGTTATGTTGAAAACAGAGATCTCAATGCAAGTCTTAATTTAAGAGATGCAACAACCTACAGCATTGCGTAACGAACAAGCAAATGTAGGTATGTACCGAAGGCTGATTCGGGAAATTACGACTGTGGAGTGTACAAGAACTTGTGAGTAGTGTTGCCGCTTACGGAACACAAAAGCATACACGAAGAAGCAGTAAGAAATATCCGTGAGGATTTCAATTCTCGATGTGTTTGAGTATGTTTAGACACATTTTGAGTAGCAGGATGTGATGCCCCAAAACGATATTACCGGACTGATCGAGTTTCTTCCCGAGGAACTCGCCTCTTTTTTTGAGGACGCCTCTTATTATCAGCCGCCGGAATTTCACTCTCGCCGCAGAGAACTGAAATTATTTTTTACATTAAAGGCTCCATTGCCTTATGAAACATTTTCAAAGTTGATCGATACGTTGCGCCTTACCTTTCATGCAAGCGTGGACATTACGATACAAGCCATTGAGTGTGAAGTCAGTGTTGACGAGCTTGGGCGCTACGTGAACTTTTTTATTCAGAAAGAACCGCGCCTGCAATGTTTTCGCTATATCAATCCAAGCAAAGGAGAGCAGTCTTATTTATTCTCGACAAGCGATGAAGCGAAAGTCGCCGCAATGAACCGCTCTATAAAAAAACTGGCGGAACTTCTGAAAAAAGTGGGTATCGACCAGCAGCTGAAAGTCGAACTGGATGAGGACAATCAGCCGGTTGAAGCCATATTTATTCCTGACCTCGAACCGCCCAGACCCGAACCGGTACAAAAGAAAGAATCGTATGCCCGCTACAAAAAAGAAGCTGCATCCCTTGTGAAGATTGCCGACCTTGAAGTAGGAATGGATAACGTATGCGTGGAAGGGCATATTTTCGAAATCGACGATCGAATCACCAAGACCGGAAAAACATTGCAAATGCTTTATATTTCCGATTACGAAGATGCGATGGTAGCCAAACGATTTGAAGGAAAACGCCATCCGATCGAGGAACTGAAAGCTGTATCGAAAGGAATGTTTGTTCGTTTGACAGGACAAGTCGTATACGACTCCTATTCCAGATCGAACTCGTTCATGATCTCCAAAGTCGAAGAGATTCCGGCTCCGAAACGCCATGATCACGAAAAAATCAAACGAACCGAATGGCACGTGCATTCCAATTTTTCCGAAATGGATGGTGTATGCGCAATCGAGGAATATATTCAGGCTGCCTATGACTGGGGAATGGACGCAATCGCAATTTGCGATCACCAAGTGGTACAGGCCTTTCCGATGGCACAGCATAAAGTAAGTGCTCTGAATAAAAAAGATCCGAATCGGCAATTTAAAATGTTGTATGGCTGCGAAATGAGTATGGTCGATCCGTATTATCATATTATCTACAACAACGATCATCGCTCGCTCGAAGAAGCAACCTATGTCGTATTCGACCTTGAAACGACAGGACTTTCTAACCGACTAGACGAGATCATCGAATTCGGTGCCGTGAAAATGAGAGATCGCGAAGTGATCGATCGCAAACAAATGTTTATTAATCCGAAACGGTCGATTCCGGCAAATATCATGAATTTGACTCATATTCACCAAAACGATGTGGACTCCGCCCAACCGATCGAAGACGTGTTCGATGAACTGAAACAATGGATCGGGGATGCGATCCTAGTTGCGCACAATGCAACATTTGACGTTGGATTTATGAATGCGGCAGCAAGAAAGCTCGGAAAAGAAGAATTCACGAATCCTGTGATCGATACACTGCCTTTATCGCATGCGATGCTCGATCTAAAACGATATCGTTTGGGCAATGTATGCCGCCATTATGGAGTCAAGTACGACGGAGAAGGCGCGCATAGAGCAGACTATGATGCCGAAGTGCTTTCTCAAGTGCTTTGTCATATGCTTAACGCCTATTCCCGTGATGCCACACTTGATACGTTGCAGGACAATCAAAAAGAGGACAGCTTTAAAAAGGTGCGCCCAAGCCATGTGACAGTTTTTGCCAAAAACAAAGAAGGGCTAAAAGAACTCTTTGAACTGATCACTCTTTCGCATACAACATATTTGGCGTATAACGGAAAATCGACCGAAAATGTTGTGGCTGAGCCACGCATTCCACGCGCCGAACTCCTTGAAAAAAGAAAAAACGGCAACTTGCTAATCGGCTCGGCATGCCAAAACGGCGAAGTCTTTGAAATGGCACATACAAGAGATCACGAATTGCTCAAAAAAACAATGGAGTTTTACGACTACATCGAACTGCAGCCTTTGGAATGCTATCGAAATCTGATTGATCGAGGAAGCATCATGAATGTGGCCGATCTCAAAAAAATTCTAGGTTATATGATTGAGGCGGCAGATGAGCTGGGCAAGCCGATCCTAGCGACGAGCGACGCCCATTATGTGCATCCTTACGAGAAGCGGATTCGCGACATTTATATCAACGCCAAAGCGATCGGAAACGCAAGACATCCTTTGTACAAATACAATCCTCAGGAGCGAAAAATGTATCCGGCCCCAAGCCAGTATTTGCTCACAACAAGAGAAATGCTTCAGGCATTTGATTGGCTCGATGAAAAAAAAGCGAAAGAAATCGTGATTGACAATCCGAACAAGCTTAAGGATCAAATCGAAGTGATCTATCCAATCAAGGACAAACTGTATCCGCCGGATATCGAAGGTTCGGATCAGAAACTACGTGATATTTGTTTTGACACAGCCCATCAATGGTATGGAAAAAACTTGCCGGAAATCGTGGAAAAACGGCTTGTCCGCGAGCTGGACAGCATTATCGGAGCCGGATATTATGTGGTTTACTACATTTCCCACTTGCTTGTAAAGAAAAGCAATGAGGACGGCTATCTGGTTGGTTCCCGAGGGTCGGTCGGATCCAGTTTTGTCGCAACTATGTCAGGAATTACAGAAGTGAATCCGCTGTTGCCGCATTATATTTGTCACAATTGCCAGCATTATGAATTTATCGAGGACGAGAATATAAAATCCGGGTTTGATCTTCCCGATAAAGAATGCCCGATCTGTCACCATACAATGCGAGGAGACGGACAGGATATCCCATTTGAAACCTTCTTGGGATTTGAAGGAGATAAGGTGCCGGATATCGACTTGAACTTTTCCGGAGAGTATCAGGCCAATGCGCATGCATACACAAAAGAAGTCTTTGGAGAAGATCATGTTTTCCGTGCCGGAACCGTAGGTACGGTCCAAGAAAAAACAGCGTACGGATATGTCAAAGGTTACGAAGAAGAAATGAATATCGAAATTCCTTTTTCCGAAGCGAAACGAACGGATCTTGCTAAAGGGTGCGAAGGCGTCAAAAGAACCACAGGACAACATCCGGGAGGAATTGTCGTTGTGCCTTTGGATATGGATGTGCACGATTTCACACCAGTACAGTATCCTGCCAATAACCCGTATGCCGAATGGAAAACGACTCATTTCGACTTCCACCAAATTCACGACAACATTTTGAAATTTGATATTTTAGGCCACGTTGATCCAACCGCCATGAAAATGCTTGAACGTATGACAGGAATCGATGTCACAACGATTCCGATGAACGATCCGAAAACAATGTCTATCTTTTCTTCCTTGGAAGGATTGGATATTGATTCGACAAGATATTCGGAAGTGACCGGGGCTGCCGGAATTCCTGAATTCGGGACACCGTTTGTTCGGGGAATTCTGGAAATGACGAAGCCGAAAACCTTTGCGGAACTTGTCACGATTTCGGGACTTTCGCACGGAACCAACGTCTGGCTGTCGAACGCAAAAGATCTGATCGAAGACGGAACATGCCAACTCAATGAAGTCATCGGATGTCGTGATGATATCATGATCGATCTTATGGGATATGGACTGCCTCCGAAAGCAAGCTTTACGATTATGGAAAGTGTCCGTAAAGGAAAAGGACTCAAACCGGAATGGGAAGAAATGATGAAAGAAAACAAAGTTCCCGAATGGTATATCGATTCATGCAAGAAGATCAAGTATATGTTCCCGAAAGCGCATGCAGTCGCGTATGTCATGATGGCAGTGCGCATCGCGTGGTTCAAAGTGCATATGCCCGCTTATTACTACTGCCAGTACTTTTCGATTCGCTGCGATGCATATGATATCGAAACGATGATTCAAGGCGAAGAAGCAATCCGCAAAAAAATGAGCGAGATCAAATTAAATAAAGAGGCCAATACACCGAAAGACAAAGCGATTTACGATACACTTGAGCTTGCTTTGGAAATGGTGCTTCGCGGATACCGTTTCACCAATCTTTCGATCACAAGATCGGCAGCAACCGAATTTCGTGTCGATCCGACCAACCCGAAACGGATTATTCCTCCGTTTACCTCGTTGGACGGCTTAGGAGATAACGTAGGAAAATCGATCGTGAAGGCCAGAGAAGAACGTGATTTTCTGTCAAAAGAAGATGTATTGAAGCGCACTCAGATTTCAAAAACACTTTTGGATAAGCTTGACAAAATGGGAGCAACCGAAGGACTGGATGAAGAAAACCAATTGACGCTTTTTTAGCCGAAATGAAAATCTCTTTCTTGTCGTATGCAATCCGTATAGTTTACGACTTATAAAGCGAAATCGACCACCTAGGTTGGTTTCGTTTTTTTCATGGCGCAAACGTGCTAATATAAAAAAAGATTGATTGAGGCAGGAGAGAAAAATTATCATGAAAAAGTCAGCAACGATCCTTCTTGTATTTGCGCTTGTGTGCACTTTGTGCGGCTGTGGCAAAGAAGAAGGAAAAGATTTTCAGACATTGGCGGATGCGATCGAAAGAAACGACCGCTGGCGCTCGTGGACCATGGATACACGCATTACGGAAAACGAGCAGGAAAAGACAACGATTCGCGAAATGGATGCGCTCAAAGAAAACACGATCTACATGATCGAACAATATAATTCCAATAACGAAGATTTGACAAGGGTCGAAAAGACGACCGAAAAAGATCAGGATATTTTTATCGTCGAAGAAGAAAACGAAGAAGAAATCGTGACGTATTATGTTCGAACAGAAGTTCTCAAACAATACGATGCGGCCAGATCGCCGATCAAAGAAGATCTTTCTTTGCTGAATACAAAGTATTTTGATTCAAAGCGCAGCGAAAAAGACAAGAAGACAATTTTGAGTTTTACGTTGAAAAAAGAAATGGAAGGCGATTATTCAAAGGCGGCCGGATCGAAACAATTGATCGAATCGGATACGTATGAATTTGTTCTTAACGAAGCGAAAGAAATCGAATCGTTTATTAATGAAAAGAGGTATGCCAACGATCTCGATCTGAAAAAGCAAGTGACGTATTCCGAAGTAGGCAATACGACGATCGACTTTAGCAACATCGACACGACGATCGGAAAATTCGAGGCGCCGTTCGATCGGGCAACAATGGATCCAAAGGATGTGCAGGAGCTGCCGATTTACACATTTGAATATTAAAATTAAAAAGGGGGGGGGAAAGTGTATGTATAAAATCTTAGTTGTGGAAGACGATGAGATCATTTCAAGACAAACTGTATCCTTTTTGGAAACGTGGGGATACGATGCAAAACGGGTTACGCATTTCGATCAGGTGGTCGAAACATGGATGGAATACGCGCCGGATCTTATTTTAATGGATATTTCCTTGCCGTATAAAAACGGCTATTATTGGACCGAAAAAATTCGCATGTATTCGAAAGTACCGATCATTTTTGTTTCGAGTGCAAATGACAATATGAATATCGTCATGGCAATTACGCGCGGAGCAGATGATTTTATCGCGAAACCTTTTGATCTGCAAGTTCTTGTTGCCAAGATTCAGGCGATGTTGCGAAGAACATATGATTTTTCCGGGAAAACCGATCTGCTTACCCATAAAGAGGTCCAGTTTAATATCAACGACAATATTGTCACCTATCAAGGAAAAAGCGTGGAACTGACCAAGAACGAAGGGAAGATCTTGCGCTTGCTGATGGAGAAAAAAGAAACAATCGTACCAAGAGAAGAACTGATGGAATACTTATGGAAAACGGATTACTATGTGGATGAAAACGCATTGAGCGTCAATGTGAATCGCGTAAGGAAAAAGCTGGAACGGATCGGAGTGAAAGATTTGATCCAGACCCGCAAAGGAATCGGCTATATCGTATGAAAATTTTTTTGAAGTACTGCATGCAAAACCGAAAGGCATTTTTTCTGTTTTTCGGATGCATGCTTTTATTTGGAATGATCTTTTGGTTGTATTCTTTGGAAATCGAAGCGTATTTTTATGGCTGCGTTTTGTGCTTCATCCTTTTTATCGTGTATTTAGGAAAGGATTTCTCGGTTTATTATAAGAGTCATCATGTATGGAAGAAGATCGAACAGTGTGCCTTGCTGCAAATGGATCTCTCGAAAACAACAGAAGATGAAGATCTTAAAGCAGTGTTTATAAAGATCAATGAAGAATTAAATGAATTGATTGCAGAAAACGATAGAAAGAAAGAAGATCTGATGGATTATTTCACAATGTGGATCCATCAAGTCAAACTGCCTTTGTCGGCGATGGAACTCATGCTTGCCAATCAGGATTTATCCATCAGTCAATGGAAACAGCAAGTGTTTGCGATCGAACGATATTTGTCGATGATGCTGGCCTATTTGCGCATGAAAAGCGATTCGAGCGATTTTGTAATCAAAGAATTCGAACTGGATCGAATCATTCGCAAATCCATCCATACGTTTTCTTTGCAGTTTATTTATAAAAAAATCAAACTGGAATTTCAAGAAACAAATCTTCGGGTTTTGAGCGATGAAAAATGGCTTGAATTTGTGATTGAGCAAATTTTATCGAACGCGATCAAATATTCTGCAGCCGAATCGACAATAGAAATTTATAATCGGGGACAAGATCTGATCATTCAAGATCATGGCTGCGGGATCGAAAAAAGCGATCTGAAACGAATCATGGAAAAAGGTTTTACGGGAAACAACGGACGCATGGATCAAGGGCAATCAAGCGGGCTTGGTTTATATTTAGTATATTCGATTTTGAAAAAGCTCAATCATCCGCTTTCGATTGAGTCCAAGCCGAATCAAGGAACAAAAGTTATCCTTCATCTCGAAAACAATCGCCAAAACCTTGAATAAAAATCAAGACAAAGAGCGGATACAACCTCCTATATTAATAAAATGTAAGAAATGAGATATCTTTGTAAGACCAATCGATGGTTCGGAGCGATTGGTTTTTTTATAATAAAATCACCATAAGGGAGGAAAAGAGATGTCATTACTTGAAGTAAAGAATTTAAAGAAAACATATACATCGAAACTTGGTCTGATGCAAGTCAAAGCGCTGACCAATGTGAATTTCAGTGTAGAGAAGGGAGAATATGTAGCCATCATGGGTGAGTCCGGATCCGGAAAAACGACCCTGCTCAATATTTTGGCTGCTTTGGATCGCCCGACAAGCGGATCCATCTTGCTAAACGGTCAGGAGCTTTCCAAAATCAAGGATGCAAAGCTTTCGGCTTTTCGTCGGCAACATTTAGGATTTGTGTTTCAGGATTTCAATTTGCTCGATACGTTTAACAATCAGGACAATATCTTCTTGCCGTTAGTTCTCAACAACGAAAAGTACCGCACTATGAAACACAAATTAAGACCGGTCGTCAATGAATTGGGTATCAGCGATCTTATGAAAAAATTTCCTTACGAATGTTCGGGAGGACAAAAACAGCGTGTTGCTATTGCGCGAGCACTTATTACCGATCCCGAACTTGTGCTTGCGGATGAGCCAACCGGAGCGCTTGACTCGAAAAGTACCGATGAAGTCCTCCGCCTGTTTGAAAAGATCAACGAGCAGGGACAAACCATCTTGATGGTCACCCACTCTGTTAAAGCTGCCAGCCATGCGAAACGAGTCCTGTTCATCAAAGACGGATCGGTGTTTCATCAAATTTACCGTGGAGAGCGCGGCTATGATGAAATGTTCGAAACCATTTCCGAAACACTGTCCCTTTTAGCGCGAGAGGATGGTGCTCATGTCTAAAGCGTACTATTTAAGGATGGCAGGGCAAAATCTGCTCAAAAACAAAAAAACGTATATTCCGTTTATCTTGACCAGCACATTTACGACGATGATGCTGTATATGATCATTTCTCTTTCCGGAAATCAAGGAATCATGAATATTCCCGGAGGAGGCTATATGACTATGATGCTTGGATTGGGAGTCGTAGTTGTTGAATTGTTCGTCTTGATTTTCTTGTTTTATACAAACTCGTTCTTGCTGAAAAGAAGGAAAAAGGAATTCGGGCTGTATTCGGTTCTGGGAATGGAAAAGAAGCATTTGGCACGGGTTATCTTTTACGAACTGTTCTTCAGTTTTTTGGTTTCCATTGCATTCGGTCTTGGTTTGGGAATCCTTTTGGACAAGCTGCTGTTTTTGCTTGTTTTGAAAATGCTCGATACACAAGTGCCTTTGGGCTTTTCGATTTCCGTCAAAGCTCTTACGCAAACTTTTAGTTACATAGGACTTGTATATATCGTAATGTTTATTTACGGCATCGTTCAAGTCAGTCTGGCCAATCCGATCGAGCTGCTAAGATCCGGCGAGGTTGCCGAAAAGGAACCGAAAGCAAAGTGGATCATTACTTTGTTGGGAATTGTTTGTTTGGCATCCGGTTATGCGATTTCTATTTCGATCACCAATCCGATCACAGCGATGATCTTTTTCTTTCTTGCCGTCATTCTTGTAATTGTCGGAACCTATTTGCTGTTTGTGAGCGGAAGCATTTCGTTTTTGAAAATGCTTGAAAAAAACAAAGCATACTACTATAAAACCAATCATTTTTTGAGTGTTTCCAATATGAAATTCCGTATGAAACAAAACGGGGTATCCTTGGGAAATATCTGCATCTTGTCTACAATGGTCCTTGTCATGATTTCGACAACATTATCGCTTTGGACAGGACTAAACGAAGTCGTTGGCACATATGTATCCAATGATTATGTGGTCAAGGTGACATACCCTGATTTTAATGAGCAAGATCAAATCGCACAGGATGTACAAAATTTTTGGAATGAAGAAGGCTTTTCCCCACAAAGCGTTCGTCAATGTTCTTATTTGAAAGTCAGCTTAGGTGCCGACCAACAAGATCGATACGATCACGTTTCATTCGATCAAAATGCTGTATATTTTCGGTTTATGACCTTGGATGATTACAATACGATGGAAGGAACAAATGTGACCTTGGCTCCAAATGAAATTCTTGTCTATTCCGAACGAGTCAATTTGGAAGGAGATCAGTTGTCTTTGCTTGGTCAGGATTATCAGGTGCGTCCGCTCGATTCATTTGATTTCAGTAACGATACGGCCCAATTTATCAATGGCTATATGGATGTGATCTTGCCCAATAAGGAAGATATTCTTAGGATAAAAGAGAAAGTCGATCCGATGATTCATGAAATCTATCCTGAATTTTCTGTGACGTATACTTATTTAAGCGGAATCGATCAAGCGGACAAAGATCGAAGTGTGACCTCGGAATTGGATGCAGCTCTGGGAGCCTCATTAAAAAACGTGACATTTGAAAGAGCTAATTTTTATTCAAGACAGGAAACATTTAAAGAATATAAGAGCTTTTATGCCGGTTTCTTATTCATAGGAATTTTCCTGAGCCTTTTATTCATCATGGCTATGATCCTGATCATGTATTACAAACAGATGAGCGAAGGCTACGAAGACCAAAAACGCTATGAAATTATGCAAAATGTCGGGCTGGATGAAAAAATGATCAAGAAAACAATCAACACGCAAGTGATTACAGTCTTTTTCCTACCGTTAATCGTCGCGGGAATTCATATATGTTTTGCTTTCCCGATCATTTCCAAATTGCTGCTCTTATTGAATTTGACAAATACGATGTTTTTTGTTTTGGTCACATTGGCTTGTTTTGTCTTGTTCAGTATGCTTTATGTAGTGATTTATTGGTTTACCGCGAAAGCCTATTATAAAATTATTTCTTCAAGGGAGCAAAATTAAAAAAAATTGCTCCTTTTTACTTTACGTTTTTTGCGAACTATATTGCAAAACAAGCCAACATAGCTTTTTGTGAATACGCTTACATAAGATTTACTGTTATAATAGATTCGAAATAAATGGTATGCGTTTTGTATATCAAACGAAAGGTAAGGGTACTTATGAAAGCAAGTAAGCAATATAAAGTATATAAAAACGAAGGAGGTCAAACGATCTCTACGATTGATCAGCCAATCATCGAAAAAGACGGTTTATATTTCAAAGATCTTGACCGATCCGGCGAATTGAAAGTGTTTTCGGATTGGAGAAACGAGCCGGCTGTGCGGGCACAGGCACTTGTCGATGAATTAGGCATCGAAGAAAAGATCGGACAATTGTTCGTGACTAGCCGCAATCCGTTCAGTGACAAAATGGATGAGGTTGCGATGTTGATGGCAAGAGAAACAGGACAAGAACAGGAAAAGCGGGAAAACAAATCCGATGAAACAGGACTTCTCGATGAAAACGTTCTTGAAAACGTAAGTATTTTTGCCGGATATCGGATTCCGGGAACAACAGAATCCATCAATCAGGATATGATGCGTAATTTCATCCTGCGCTCCAATGTTGAACCGGCAAAATTGACCGACTGGCTCAACCAGCTGCAAAAAACAGCAGAAAACAACGATCATTTCATTCCTGTTTTAGTGACAACAAACTCGCGCAACGAAAACGGAAAAGTTGTATTCGGAATGAACGATTCAATCGGAACGTTCCCGACATGGCCGGGAACGTTAGGAATCGGGGCAGCAATCGTCGGAACAAAAGATAAAACAATTGCAAAACAATTCGGAGAAGCGATTCGTAAAGAATGGAATGCAGCCGGATTGAAAAAAGGGTATATGTATATGGCGGATGTTGTGACCGATCCACGCTGGCAACGTATTTACGGAACCTTTGGCGAACATCCTCAATTGATTGCCGATATCTTCGAACAATTGGTTCCGGCTATTCAAGGATCGAAAGAAGGAGTAACCAGTGATGGGGTCGCTTTGACAGTAAAGCATTGGCCAGGTGGCGGAGCACGAGAAAACGGGTTCGATCCGCATTATAAAGAAGGTCAATGGAATGTGTATGCGACCGAAGATTCATTGATGAACTACCATACAAAAGGATTTATTCCGGCAATCGAATATGGTGCAGCATCGATCATGCCTTACTACGCAAAACCGAGCAAGGAAAAAAGCGCGATCCAGCACGGAAAAGACGGAAAAGAAATTACTTGGATTCCGAAAGGCTTTGCGTTCAACTCGTATATGATCCGGGATTTGCTTCGCAATCAGTTCGGATACAAAGGATACATCAACTCCGACTCCGGAATCATTGATAATATGGGCTGGGGTGTTGAAGAACTCGATCGAGCGGAACGTATTGCTTTAGCCATCAACACAGGTGTCGATATGATTTCCGAATCGTACGGTGTCGAATACGCAAAAGAAGCAGTAGCTCGCCGTACAAACGGATACTATGACACACATCCAATTCCAAACGGATACACTTTAGAACAAATTACATTGGATGAAGAGGCGATCAGTTGTGCGGCAGTTCGTACATTGACAGAAAAATTCGCATTGGGAATGTTTGATGATCCGTATCGTGATCCGCAAAATTCCGAAGAAGTGATCACGAAAGGAAAGGATTGGCAGTCTGCATACTCTGTTCACCAACAATCGATTGTTCTTTTAAAGAACAAAGGTGTTCTTGGAAAAGAAGATCTTCAAAATAAGAAAATCTTCATACAAGGATTCGATCAGACGAAAGAAGCCGGTCAAAAATGGACCGAAACATTGCGTGAAGAACTTGCGCAGGAAAGTGTCCAAGTTACAAACGACTACAATGAGGCGGATATCGCAATCGTGATGGTATCTCCGGAATCAGGCAATTACTTCACTGCGACAAAAGGTTTGCTTGAAATCGATCTTTGCGAAGAAAAGACTGTAGCTGACTTCTCGGAAGAAGGACTTCCTTTGGAAACGACACATTCAGAAACGACAGTTGCCGGAATCGGGGAAATTCAGACAATCGCAAATGCTGTACATGCTCATGGCGGAAAAGTGATCGCAACGATCAATATCACAATGCCTTGGATGGTCGGCAATCTTGAACCGCATTGCGATGTGCTGATGGCCGGATTCAATACGTACACAAAAGCATTCTTCGATGTGATTTTCAATCGTTTCGCACCGGTTGGAAAACTTCCTTTGACATTGCCTAAAAACGATGAAGTCATTGCGGTGGACGCACAAGGAATTTGTATCACGCCAAATGACTTGCCGGGCTATGAAAAAGACACATACTTGCCAAAGGAATTAAAAGACGAAAACGGCAAAGGGTATGCATACAAAGACGAGGATGGTAACTACTACGAATACGGTTTCGGATTGAGTTTGCATTAATACAAAAAAGGATCGGGAATTTTTCCAGATCCTTTTTACTGTGCAAGGGGAATGCGCTCCACCGCTTTTGTGATACAATAAGGAAAACGTACGGAGGATAATAGTCATGGAAAAAGCAACAATGGATATTGAAATGAATGAAGATCTAAAAGAAAATTTTGACGCAGTGTGTAAAGACCTCGGTTTAGATCCTCAAACGGCGATTAATATTTTTGCTAAGAAGATGGTCAACGAACAAGCCGTTCCTTTCGAAATCACGGAAAAAGATTACCCGATCGATGAAGACGAAGAACGCAAAGCCCGTTGCAAAAAGATTGCGAAAGGGGCATTGATTGGTGCGGGAATCGGACTTGCATGTTCGGGAATTGTTCGTTTGATCGTTCGCTTTGCGAAAAAAGAAGTACGCAAAGAAGAGAAGAAACTTCTTTTTTGGAAGTAAGAAATCATAAAGGTCATGGTATACATGACCTTTCAGAGTGTTGACAAACTACCTATTTTGAAAAAATTAAATTTCAATAAAATAAAAGTGGGTAAAAAGGTCTAAAAAAAGAGTAATATTAGG
>KE159681.1:332171-356180 GCA_000403415.2 Firmicutes bacterium M10-2 | reverse complement strand
TACCTAATATTACTCTTTTTTTAGACCTTTTTACCCACTTTTATTTTATTGAAATTTAATTTTTTCAAAATAGGTAGTTTGTCAACACTCTGAGGTCATGGTATACATGACCTTTTTATTTGGTTTAAAACCGTTTGTGAAGCTTTTGAAAAAAGCTGTCCTTTGTTCCATACAAGCCACAAAGGTGCTTTTGAAATCGGGGAAAAAGGAATGAATTTCAAGTCATTGCGAGAAAGGATTCCTTCCAACCCGACAAGGACCCCGAATCCGTGAATTGCAAACCATGACGCATTGTAAATCAGATCGTACGTCATCACAATATCAAGATCTTTCATATCTTTGCCGATCCAAGAGAAAAAAGCGCTGTTATTTGTCGTTTGCCGGGAAAGAATGAGCGGAAAAGCAGAAAGGTCTTTGGGCAGGATAAAGTCCTTTGCGGCAAGGTCATGCCCATAGCGGACGTATACACCCCACTGGGCAGAGGATCTTAAAAGACGATATTCATAATTTTGAATATCAACTTCCCCGATCACGAACCCAAAATCGATGGCTCCGGCATCAAGCTGATCCAAGACACGATCGGCATCTTTGCTGTAGAGCTTGTAGTGAATGTTAGGAAAAGAAAGACGCAGCGAAGCAAGGATCTGAGCAATCGCATCCATTCCTTGGCTTTCAGCGCATCCGATGCGGACAATTCCCTGAATTTCGTTTACGCCCTGCAGCTCTCTTTCGGTTTTTTCCATAAGGTCGACAATTTGCACAGCGCGTTGCCGAAGCAATCGGCCTTCCTCAGTCAGTTCGATTGACCGACTGTGTCGTATAAATAAAGGCTTTCCAATTTCCTGCTCCAGTTCTCGCATTTGCCGGGAAAGGGGAGGCTGGGTCATATGAAGTTTTTTAGCGGCCCGAGTAATGTTTTTCTCGCGGGCAACAACAAGAAAATAGGTTAAGGTACGAATATCCATAAGGTTCCTCCATACTTTTATTGTATCGAAAATGATTTAAAAAATGAATTGGATATGGATTTTGAAAAATTTTACAATAAGTTCAATCAAAGGAGGAAGCAGAAATGGGATTTCCACATAATTTTTTATGGGGTGGCGCAACAGCCGCCAATCAATATGAAGGAGGATATCAAGAAGGAGGACGAGGACTTTCGTGTCTTGATACGATTAGTGCAGGCAGTGTCAATGTACCGCGACGCATTACAGTGCGTGATGGCAACGGAAATGTGCGGCAACAGTCCAAATACGACTCGTTGATCGGAATCGAAGAAGCACTTGTGGATGATCACTTATATTATCCGAGCCATGTAGCAACAGATTTTTATCATCATTGGAAGGAAGATATCGCTTTGTTTGCCGAGTTGGGACTCAAATCGTTTCGTATGTCGATTTCGTGGAGCCGACTGTTTCCAAACGGAGATGAAACCGAAGCAAATGAAGAAGGGATCCGGTTTTATTTGAATGTATTCCGAGAGCTTGGAAAATATGGGATCGAGCCGATGGTGACACTGAATCATTTTGATGTTCCTCTTTCTCTTTCGAATCGGATGAACGGCTGGGCCGATCGTCGAATGATTGATTATTTTGTGCGTTTCGCTTATACATGTTTTAGTCGTTTTAAAGGATTGGTCCGCTATTGGAAAACATTCAACGAAATCAACTGTATGAATGATTTTGCGACAACAGGGAACAAAAACGATACTTTGCAATCACGCTATCAAGCATTGCATCATATTTTTCTTGCGAGTTCCAAAGCTGTACAAATCGGCCATGCGATCGATCCGACAAATCAAATCGGAATGATGCTTGCATATTGGTCAAGTTATGCTTATGACTGCGATCCGAAAAGTGTTTTGAAAAATTACGAATCCATGCATGAACGCCAATTCTTCGCTGATGTACAAGTTCGGGGAAGTTATCCGTCTTATATAAAAAAACTGTGGAAACGCGAACAGATCGAAATAGAAACGGAAGAAGGCGATATGCGTCTTTTAAAAGAAGGAACCGTAGATTTTATAGGGTTCAGTTACTATTTTTCGCAAGTAAACAAAGCCGGAATGGATACACGGATTGTGGACGGCAAACAAGTCGAACCGCTTGATAACCCATACTTAAAGCGTTCGGACTGGGGATGGCAAATTGATCCGGATGGTCTTCGGATTGCCTGCAACGAATTGTACGATCGATACCAAGTTCCTGTTTTTGTGGTAGAAAACGGACTTGGTGCAATTGATCAAATAGAAGAAGACGGGACAATCCGCGACCCGTATCGCATCGATTATTTACGCCAGCACATTCAAGCTCTTAAAGAAGCAATCGAAATCGATGGTGTCCCGGTACAAGGATATTATCCGTGGGGATGCATCGATATCGTATCTGCGTCCACAGGAGAAATGCGAAAACGTTACGGCATGATTTATGTCGATATGGACGATGAAGGAAACGGGACGCTTGAACGTCGGAAAAAACAGTCGTTTGACTGGTACAGAAATGTCATCGCAACAAATGGCGAACAGCTTTAAGAAATATTCAGAACTCTTAAAAAATATTGTAAGATAAATATGTAAAAGGAGAAAGAATTATGAAAGTATTGATGTTGAACGGTTCCCCAAGACCAAACGGAAACACAAATGTTGCGTTGATTCAAATGAAAGAAACACTGGAACAAAACGGAATTGAAGTTGAATACATTCATGTCGGAAATAAGGATATCCGAGGATGTATTGCGTGCAACTTCTGCAAGAATAACGGACGTTGTGTATTTGACGATATCGTGAACGAATTGGCCCGAAAATTTGAAGAAGCCGATGGTCTTGTGGTCGGCACACCTGTGTATTATGCCCAGCCAAATGCTACCTTGACGGCCTTGATGACACGTCTGTTTTACAGCACGCCATTCGATAAATCAATGAAGGTCGGAGCCGCTGTATGTTGTGCTCGCCGTAGCGGAACGACCGCAGCGTTTGAAGTACTGAACAAGTTTTTCACCATCTCGAATATGCCGATCGTTTCGGGACAGTACTGGAACAACGTGTACGGCATGCTTCCTCAAGAAGCGCTTCAGGACGAAGAAGGATTGCAAGTGATGCGCGGTCTTGGGCTGAACATGGCTTTTTTAATCAAATCAATTGACTTGGAAAAGCGAAAATTCGGTTTTCCGGCAATGAATGAAGAACGAATAACAACCAATTTTATCCGATAACGTTTATAATAAATTGCATGGATGAAATCAAAGAACAGTTAAATGCCTTGCACTTTGAAAAGGCGTTGGAATTATTAAAACACAAACCTCATACAAAAGAGCGGGATCTTCTTTGTATTCGTGCTTTGCGAGGTGTATACCACTTGGAAGAAGCTCTTATGATCAGCATGGAACATGAAGAGCCGGCTTTCCTTTTGGAAAGAGCGAAATGCCTGTTCGGACTTGGCAAGATTGAAGAAGCGAAAGAGCTTTTGGAAAGCTTAAAGCCAAATCCAAACCGGAACCTCACTTTGGCAAGTTTATATGGCGAAGTGGGCGAAGTTCGAAAAGCGATGTTTTTGCTTGAACAATTGGATGAAAAAGAACTTCACGGTTTCGCCAAGATGGATCTTGTATTGCTCAAAGCCGATCTTTGTTCATTTCAGGAAAAGGTTGACCTTGCTTTTGGGTATTATCAACAAGCTTTGCGGTTGACGGATGAATGGATTCCCGATAACTGGAAAAGTCTAAGACGTATGCTTATCAAACACAACATGGCCGACACTTACGAGCAGCTTGAACAAGAGGAAAAAGCCATTGAAATATATGAAAGTGCGTTGGCCGATATGTATGAGCAAAGAAAGATCGATGATCAAATCACAGATCTTGCCGGTTACGAAATGGAGTTTTTGCTGTCGATCGCCAATTGTTTTTCAAATGCTCAAAATTTTGAGCCGGCTGATCGTTATTTGGAGAAGGCACGAGAAAAAATCGGAAAACTAAATGAAAGGTCGCTTCCTTATTTTAAAGCTCGTTACGCCTATATTCGCGCATTGGTGCGTATGAACGAAGAAAAGGAAGAAGAAGCTCTCCGGTATTTTCGACAAGCATACGATCTTCAAAAACAGCTCATTCGACTCGGGAAAGACAAATGCGAGCATTTGGCTCGTTCTGCTTATTATTTAGGTTCCTTGCTCAATGACTCGAAAAAAGAAGAGAAACTTCATTTCTTTGATGTGGCTACGCCGATCTTTGAACAAGTCATTGAAAAAGAGCCTTCGTTTTATATGGGTGCTTTAGCGGATATGGAAAATGAGCGAGGGCGCCTTTTAGGAAAAATAGAACATTACGACTTGGCGATTGATTGGTATGAAAAGATGCTGCAAAGAAACGAAAATGATGCGCTTGCGAATGAATCGCTGCTCGTCACCATGATCAATAGGATGTTTCTTGACCCTTTGACCTATGAAGGGGAAGTTCAATGCGAACTCGAACAGCTGCGCATGGAAAAAGAAAACATTCCCTTCTTGTATTCGATCTGCGATTTGCTGCATCGACAAGATCATTCTATTCGGTTTTTCGAATGGCTGCATGATTTCGAAAGGCTGCTTCCACAAGAATTTGCGGCTTAAGTCTTCTGTATAAGATACAGAAGGCTTTTTTCTGTATCATGTAAAAATACACATTGCAAATTATTGCAATGTGTTTCCATATTTTCACACATTCGTGAAAGAATTAAACACAATATTTCCTGTAGAATAAAGGCAAGTGGAAAGGTTTACAATAAATAGAACATTGCGCAAAAAAAGCAATGTAATCCACAAATTATACAATTTAAGAAAACAATGCGCCGCACTATACTAACAGTGTGAATGAAAGCGCAACCAATTATAGGAGGTAAATATATATGGAAATGACATTAAGATGGTATGGACCGGGACACGACACAATTTCGCTTGAACAAATTCGTCAGATCCCCGGAGTGACTGGAGTGATTACGACTCTCTACGATAAAATGCCGGGAGAACTTTGGACACGTGAAGAAATCCGTAATTTGAAAAACTACGTAGAAGATCACGGGTTGAACCTTTCGGGAATCGAATCGGTAAACGTTCATGATTCAATCAAGACCGGAGCAC
Organism: Firmicutes bacterium M10-2; assembly: GCA_000403415.2. GTDB lineage: Bacteria > Bacillota_I > Bacilli_A > Erysipelotrichales > Erysipelotrichaceae > Dubosiella. Next base: position 351,075 of record KE159681.1, on the reverse strand, counting down.
CGGATCGTGATAAATACATCGATGCATACATTGAAACGCTTAGAAATCTTGGAGAAGAAGGAATTCATTTAGTATGCTATAACTTCATGCCGGTATTCGATTGGACTCGTACTGAACTGGCGCGTGTATTGCCGGATGGATCGACAGCACTTGCTTATAATCAGACAACAGTCGATAACATGGATCCGACAAAAATGTTTGATTCGATTGCCGGTGATATGAACGGAACAGTCATGCCGGGCTGGGAACCGGAACGTATGGAAAAGATCAAGGAACTTTTCGAAATGTACAAAGATGTCGATGAAGAAAAACTTTTTGAAAACTTGGTTTATTTCCTTGAACGCATTATGCCGGTATGTGATGAATACGATATCAACATGGCAATCCATCCGGATGATCCGGCATGGCCTGTCTTTGGTCTTCCACGCATCATTACAAGCAAGGAAAAAATCCAACGTGTCATGAAAGCGGTAGACAACAAACATAATGGGGTAACATTCTGTGCCGGATCTTACGGAACGAATATCAAAAACGATCTTCCGGAAATGATTCGCTCATTGCCGGGACGTATTCACTTCGCACACGTAAGAAACTTGAAATTCAACAGCTTTTCGCCACTTGATTTCGAAGAAGCACCACATCCAAGTCAATGCGGAACATTCGATATGTATGAAATCGTAAAAGCATTGCACGAAATCGGATTTGATGGACCGATTCGTCCGGATCACGGACGGATGATCTGGGGTGAAGTCGGAATGCCGGGATATGGGTTGTACGACCGAGCTTTAGGGGCAACTTACATCTTAGGATTGTGGGAAGCAATTGATAAAAACGAAAAGAAATAATAGGAGCAAGATCATGAAATTAACAAATGAAGGATTGAAAAATCGTCAGGCTTGGATCGAAGCCGGATACAATTTGCCAAGCTACGACCGGGAAAAGATGATTGCAAAAACAAAAAAAGAACCGACATGGATTCATTTCGGAGTCGGAAACTTGTTCAAAGCCTATCAGGCGAATGTCGTAGAAACTTTGCTGAATAAAGAAGAGCTCGACCGTGGGATCATCGCAGTCGAAGGATTTGATGAAATGCTTCTGGCGAATTTCCGCGAACACGATACGCTTGCATTGTTGGCAACGCTGAAATCGGATGGAAACGTTGAAAAAACAGTTATCGGATCAATTGCGGAATCCGTACTCTTGAAACCGGAATCTGTAGAAGAATACGCACGTATGAAAGAAATCTTCCGCGCGCCAAGCCTTCAGATGGCTTCTTTCACCATTACGGAAAAAGGGTACGCTCTCACAAATGCGGCCGGAGAACTGCTCGAACCGGTACAATATGATTTTGAACACGGACCGAATATGCCGCAATCTTACTTAGGAAAAGTAACCGCACTTTTGGTGGAACGTTTCAATAACGGACAACTTCCGCTCGCTATGGTTAGTATGGATAACTGCTCGCATAACGGGGAAAAACTGAAAAACGCTATCATGGCTTATGCGAAAGCATGGGCAGACAACGGATTTGTTCCGCAAGCATTTGTAGAATATATAGATGACGAAAACAAAGTAAGCTTCCCATGGACGATGATCGATAAGATCACGCCAAGACCGGATGACAAAGTCGGGGAAATCTTCAAAGCCGATGGTATCGAAGGAATGGATCCGGTAAAAACAGCTCGTGGATCATTTGTCGCTCCGTTTGTCAATGCAGAAGAAACGGAATATTTAGTCATCGAAGATAAATTTCCAAACGGACGTCCTGCATTGGAAAAAGGCGGATTGATTTTTACTGATCGCGAAACCGTAAACAAAGTGGAAACGATGAAAGTAACAACTTGTCTGAATCCTCTTCATACAGCAATGTCAATTTACGGATGCTTACTGGGACATACATTGATCAGCGAAGAAATGCAAGACGAAGATATCGTTCGTTTGATCAAAACCGTAGGATACAAAGAAGGCCTTCCGGTTGTTGTCAATCCGGGAATCCTCGATCCGAAAGAATTTATCGACACAGTAATCAATGTGCGTTTCCCGAACCCGTTCATGCCGGATGCGCCACAGCGTATCGCAACCGATACATCTCAGAAGCTGAGCGTACGTTTCGGTGAAACGATCAAATCTTACATGAAAGACGAAAACTTGGATACGAATGATCTTGTTGCGATTCCGCTCGTATTTGCAGGGTGGCTGCGCTATTTGATGCAAATCAATGACAATGGTCAGCCATTTGAAGCAAGTGCGGATCCGTTGCTTGCCGAGTTGTATCCAATCGTGTCGGATATCAAATTGGGTGATACAGTCACTGTAGATCAGCTGCGTCCGATCCTGACTAATGAAAAAGTATTTGGTGTCAATTTGGTGGAAATCGGTATGGCCGATCAAGTTGTCGAATTATTCAATGCGATGAATAAAGAAGAAGGGGCAATACGTAAAACATTGCACGATACTTTGGAAAAGGTAGCGTAGCCCATGAATAAAGTACTAGAACAATTCAATGAAATCGGTATCATTCCGGTTGTGGTATTGGACCGCAAGGAAGATGCCGCCCCTCTTGCGCATGCGCTTTGCCAAGGCGGACTTCCCGCAGCGGAAGTAACTTTCCGTACCCGCGAAGCCGCAGCCTGCATCGAAGCGATGCGTGCCGCCCGCCCCGACATGCTTGTCGGCGCAGGAACAGTTTTGACCACAAAACAAGTCGATGAGGCCATCAAAGCCGGTGCTCAATTCATCGTTTCTCCGGGATTCGATGAAGACGTGGTGAAATACTGCATCAAAAAAGATATCCCGGTCACTCCGGGAACTTGTACGCCAAGCGATGTGCAGAAAGCGTATCGTCTAGGTCTTGATGTCGTGAAATTCTTCCCGGCAGAACCGGCTGGCGGAATCGCGATGATCAAAGCGATCGCTGCCCCTTATACGATGATGAAGTTCATGCCTACAGGCGGCATTTCGGAAAAGAATATGGATTCATACTTGAAAGAGGATGTGATCCTTTGCATCGGCGGAAGCTGGATGGTCAAGAAAGATCTGATCGTCAACAAAGAATTCGATAAAATCGAAGAATTGACACGCAATGCCGTGAAAAAATTAAAAGAGGTAAGAGGAGAATGAAAAAGGTCATTACATTTGGAGAATTGATGCTTCGTCTTGCACCGCAGGGATATCTGCGTTTTGTGCAGGCCGATCAGTTCGGAGCAACATACGGAGGAGGAGAAGCCAACGTCGCGGTTTCTCTGGCCAACTACGGACATGATGCGCATTTCGTATCGAAGCTGCCAAAACATGAGATTGGTCAAGCGGCGGTCAACTCACTTAGAAAATACGGCGTGAACACTGAGGATATCGTGCGCGGAGGAGACCGAGTAGGAATCTACTATTTGGAAAAGGGAGCTTCACAGCGCCCAAGCAAGGTGATCTATGACCGCAAGGACAGCGCGATCGCACTGGCAAAACCGGAAGAGTTCGATTGGGATACGATTCTTGACGGAGCGCAATGGTTCCATACGACAGGGATCACGCCTGCATTGAACGATGAAGTGGCAGCGATCACATTGGAAGCGATGAAGAAATGCAAGGAAAAAGGGATCATGGTATCCTGCGACCTGAACTACCGCAACAAGCTTTGGAGCAAAGAAAAAGCAAACGAAGTCATGAGCGAGCTTGCGAAATACATCGATGTGTGCATTGCCAATGAAGAAGATGCAAAAGATGTGTTCGGGATCGAAGCGGCAAACACAGACATTCATGGAGGACAGATCAACCATGAAGGATACAAAGATGTGGCCAAGCAATTGATGGAACGATTCGGATTCAAGAAGGTTGCGATCACATTAAGAGAAAGCATCAGTGCCAACCGCAATTTATGGAGTGCGATGCTGTATGACGGAGAAAACTACTGCTTCTCGAAGAAATACGATTTGAATATCGTGGACCGAGTAGGCGGAGGCGATTCGTTCGGAGGCGGATTGATCCATGCGCTTTTAAGCGGCAAGAACAGTCAGGAAGCCATCGAATTTGCGGTAGCAGCCAGTGCATTGAAGCATACGATTGAAGGAGACTACAACTTGGTAAGTGTGGAAGAAGTAGAAAAGCTTGCCCAAGGGGATGGCTCGGGTCGTGTACAACGATAAACAATTTGAAATAAGAGAAATAGACAACAGAAAAGGCCAGCTCTATCGAGCTGGCTCTATTCTGTGTTTTTCTTTAAATTCTTTAGGGGACATACCATATTCTTTAACAAAAGCCCGGTAAAAATTGGAATAATTTTTAAATCCGGCTTGTTCGCAGGCTTTCGTAATATCGGTATCGGATAAAATGGCGCCGCAAACTAATTGAAGACGCTTTTTTATGATGTATTGATGCACAGACATTCCGACATGCTGTTTGAACAAATGGGAAATATAATATTTTGAAATGTAAAATGTCTTTGCGAGAGATTCGAGCGAAATATCTTCATCGATATGAATCTTGATGTAGTTGAACAAGCTTTCCGCCAAACTTTGTCCTTCTTTTAATTCATAGGGATGGTCTTGTTCATACAACATCTGGTTGATGGTCAACAACACATCGCAGCAGCATAAACTTTCATGGACATGTTTTCCGAATTCGTCATAGTGCATGCTTTCCAGCAGCCGGAGAATCTTAGACTGAATGTTGGAAGACGCAATATGATCAAGATGAAAATGGTATCGCTTTTCTTGGACAACCGGTTTCTCTAGATAACCAAAACTATGGTCTAGGGAAACCATTTTTTTGAAAAAAGAGTTTGAGATCCATAGCGTAAATCGACGATAAGGCACTTTTCCGGTATTGATATGAGAGTAGTGAAAAATACCGGGTGGAACGATGATCAAATCGCCTGGTTCCAATTTATAGGTGGAATCGTCGATCACAGAAGTCACATCTCCTTCAAGAAAAAATAAAATTTCATAATAATCGTGTTTATGCGTATTGACCCGATGCAAATTATTATCCGTATAATAGTATAGTTCGAAATCAGGCTCCACCATACTTTGACGGGAGCTGAATTCTGTTCTGAGTTTTTCTTTCATATTTCTATACTACCAAAAACAAGAAATTTATATCATTCAAGTGCACATTTGAGGTGAAATGAAATGGAAACCAACATATATTTGGAATGTTTTGGACGTACAGAGTCCCAAAAACGATACTGGAATGAAGTATTCGCGACAGAGATGAACAAAAGAGCTCTGAGCTTGTGTGATTACGCAATACGTGCGCATTACGCTGTTTTGATCGTGATCGGAGCGTGCGAAGATTTGGATAAGGCCCAGCTGATTGCGAATACGATGCATGCGTGCAAACGGGAAGTAATTGTTGTGGGAATCGGAAAAGAAGCACTTCCTCAATCTATCAAACCGTTTGCGGATGTACTGCTGTACAAAGAAAACTATGAACAAACTTTGATTAAAGAAATCGTTGATTGTCTGCAAGTCGAATAAATTATTCGGCTTTTTTTTATTGTTTTTCATGATTATTTATTGCAAAAGTTGCGATATATTTCTTTTTTGAATGAAAAAATTGTTTTGAAAACGATTACATCACAGAATATATATACTGATACGTTCTCATCGCTATACAACATTAACAATATAAAAACCAAGAATCGCAATGTTCAACTCAAATTATTTAAGGTATCCTTAAGTATGTGCTCAGAGTGTTAACGCTTTCATAAAGGATGTGAAATTCACTTGTTTATGAAAGCCTTAACGCAGGGCCCGGAAACATAGAAAAGGAGATAAATTTTATGATCAATGTTTCAGATGCGAAAGCAAAAAAAGATGTGCTTGTCGAAGAAGCGGCACATAGACCTTTTGGCATTAAAGACAAAATTGCCTATATGTGTGGGGATTTCGGAAACGATTTCTTCTTTATCTTAGCAAGTAGTTTCTTGATGGTATTTTATACGAACGTATTGGGAATTCCTGGTGCGCTTGTCGGTACCTTATTCTTGTTGAGCCGTTGTGTTGACGCTTTTACAGATATCGGGATGGGACGTATTGTCGATAAAGCAAAACCGACAGAAGCCGGTCGTTATCGTCCTTGGATCAAACGTATGATGCTTCCTGTTGTTACGGCAGGTGTATTGATGTTTGTTCCTTGGGTTGCGAATTTGCCTTACGCAGCACGTGTTGTTTATATTTTCGTAACTTACATTCTTTGGGGAAGTTTCTGCTATACAGGAATCAATATTCCTTACGGATCGATGGCTTCTGCAATTACAGACAAGCCGGGTGAACGAGCAGCCCTTTCTACATTCCGTTCGATTGGTGCTTCTTTGGCCGGAATGTTCGTCGGGTCTTTGACTCCGCTGTTTGTTTACACAACAGATGCTTACGGAAATCAAGTTCTCCAAGGAAACCGCGTATTCATGGTTGCTTGTGTATTTGCGATCTTGGCATTGATCTGCTACACAATTTGCTATAAGTGGTCAGTAGAACGTATTGTTGTGAATAATTCCGCTCAAAAACAATTGAAGCCGATTGAATTGGTTAAAGCGCTTATTACAAACCGTGCTCTTCTTTCAATGATTGCTGCTGCCATTGTCGCATTGCTTTCTACAATGCTTGCCCAATCGATGAATATGTATCTTTACATGGACTACTTCAAAAACGTTGGGGCCATGTCAGTGGCTTCGGCAATGATGGTTGTCTGCACATTGCTTCTTGCTCCGTTTGCCGGAAAGATTGCCGACAAGTTCGGTAAAAAAGAAGCATCTGCAGTTGGATTGCTGTTATCTGCAGCTGTATATGCATTCTTGTTTGTTGCTCAAATCAAAAACGCTTGGGTATTCTGCGGATTCTTGTTCTTCGCAAATATCGGTTCGGGAGTTTTCAACTTGATGCTTTGGGCGTTCGTATCTGACATTATTGATTATCAGACAGTTCAAACCGGATCGACAGACGGCGGAACGATTTACGGTGTATACTCATTCTCTCGTAAGATCGGTCAGGCTCTTGCCGGAGGCCTTGGGGGTATGGTTCTTTCGGTTATCGGTTACCAAGTAAGTACCGGTGCACAAACAATCGTACAGACAGAAGCGGTTACGAAAGCGATTTATGCTGTAACGACCGGAGTTCCTGCAGTTGGATATGTTGTAATTGCCTTGATCTTGCTGTTCTGGTATCCGCTATCTAAGAAAAAGATGGCTGAAATCAAAACAAAACTTGATGCGATGAATACCGAAAAATAATAAATAGTTTGAAAAAGAGGGAGTCATCTGTGGGGGATGATTCTCTTTTTTTTATGCAAAAAAGGTATAGTTGATTATAGTTGATAGATATTGGATATAGAAAGAAAAAGAGATTATTGTATAGATAGATTAAGGAGATGTATACAATATGACAATTAAAAAGCAAACATTAAATATGACTTCGGATTGGGATAAAACATTTCCAAAAAGCGAAAAAGTCGATCATGAAAAAGTGGAATTTGTGAATCGATACGGAGTTACGCTTGCTGCAGATTTGTATCGTCCGAAAGCAATTGGCGATGAACCTCTTGCCGCAATTGCTGTCAGCGGACCGTTTGGCGCAGTCAAAGAACAAGCTTCCGGGCTGTATGCCCAAGAGCTTGCGGAACGCGGATTTTTAACGATCGCATTCGATCCTTCGTTTACCGGTGAATCGGGTGGATTTCCTCGCAATGTTGCCTCGCCGGATATAAATACGGAAGATTTCAGTGCAGCTGTGGATTATTTGAGCACAAGAGCGGATGTCGATCCGAACAAAGTCGGAATTCTTGGAATTTGCGGATGGGGAGGAATGGCGATTAATGCGGCGGCCAATGATTTGCGGATCAAAGCAACGGTCGCAAGTACTATGTACGATATGTCACGGGTAAATGCCAATGGATATTTTGATGCAGCCGATTCCAAAGAGGCACGCAATGCGCTTCGCAAACAGCTTTGCGAGCAACGGACAAAAGATTATAAAAACGGAGAATATAAATTGGCGAGAGGACTTCCGGATGTTTGTCCGGATGACGCTTTGCGATATGTAAAAGATTATTGGGGATATTATAAGACACCAAGAGGATATCATGAACGTTCTCTTAACTCGAACGAAGGATGGAATGTCACGTCGACTTTACCGTTTTTGAATATGCCGCTACTTACTTATGCCGATGAGATTGAAAGTGCTGTATTGCTTATTCACGGAGAAAAAGCACATTCACGCTATTTCAGCGATTCCACATTCAAGAAGCTTCAGGAAAACGATAAGGCGGATTACTTGTATCACAATAAAAATTACATCATTGTTCCGGGAGCCAATCATACCGATCTTTATGACCGTAAAGATAAGATCCCTTTCGATGCAATCGAGTCATTTTATAAAGAATATTTAAATAAATAATTTCAGATTGTTGATATCGCTAAAAAGACTGCTGACTTTTATTTGTCGGCAGTCTTAATTGTGTCAAACGATCAATCTATCTTCTCGGAAACCAATCATCATTTCTTGGCGGATTTCCAAAAGGCTGCTGCATCGTCGATACATTTCCGTTCATACCTGAGGAAAGAGTCAGCTGTTCGTTCAGAATCTCGATTTCATCGCCTTCTTTCAAGTTTTCATCGTAAATTATTACCGTATCGTATGAATGAGTCGGCGTGCAGGAAAGAAGAACAGAGTTGTTGACTTTTAATTCGATCGGTCCGTCTTTGCTTGTCTGCAAAGCCAAATAAGGAAGATCGCTCTGTAAAGTTTCTACCATTCCCGAATAACCGGTCGCAACCAAGGTTCCGCCATCGAAAACTGCATTTCCGTCAAAATCGAGTGCGAAATCACCACCGCTTTCCGGTCCGAATACGAATGTGGTTCCGCCGTGAACTTCTAAAGAACCGTTGGAATCCAAACCATCACCATCAGCGGTAATTGTATATTGTCCTCCGTTGATCAGGATTGAACAATTCGAGGAAGCGTTTGCCATAGGATCCATACTTGATGTTGTGTTCGGATCGCTTGCGTTGATCCCATCATCTTTGGCTGTGATTGTGGCTTTGCCGTTGTTTAAGGTTACAGTTTGGCCTTCGATTCCTTCCTGCTGGGAATTGATTTGAAGCTCGCCGCCATTGATTGTTACATTGCCGCTGCTGTGAAGGCCATCCCCTTGACAATCCAGTTTCATGCTGCCTCCGCCGATTTCGATTTCTCCGTATACTCCTTCTTTGTTTTTTGTTGAGGCGATGCCATGATCTTGGGAAGTAATGGAAAGGGTTCCTGCGTTGATCGTGATGCCGTCTTTTCCTTTGATTCCGTCATTGGCACACGTAATATCATAGGTACCTGATTCAATCGTAATTGTATCCTTGGAATAAATTCCATGATTGGATTGGGCATCGATCGATAAAGTGCCATCTCCTTTGAATGTCAATGGACAAGTGGCGTAAATGGCTGCATTGGCCAAGTCTGCATCCTCGCTAGTCAAAGTTCCGATACTTGTTTCATGAATGGTCGAATTTCCTTTTAAAATGATCGTGACTTCTTTTGCGTTTTGAATGTCGATGGATTCAAGAGAAGCATTGTCCAAAGTTAGTGTAATCGCATCTTTGGTATCGATCGTGATTGGATCGTTTACAGTTCCCGAGATTGTCTGCTCGTTTGAAAGCGCTTGGGATGACTGTGTTTCCTGTATTTGTGCTTGCTTTTCTTCATTTGCACAGCCAATCATCAGCATCATGCACAAACACATACACACTATATTTCTCATAGCCCTTCTTCTCTTTCCAACGCTTTGGTCAGCGTGATTGGCAAATTACGGTTGCATACCCGAAGTTTGTCAATCAATTGTTTTTGATTGACTTCTTTTTTCAGTCGAATTGTATATTCGGCTTCGAACAAAGAACCTAAGCTGCTTGTTTTTATTTTTTCAAGTCGGAAAAAGCTCGTGTATTCATTCAAGATCGGATCAAGAATTTCTATTTCTTCGATTGTTTCGGGCAAAGTGATTTTTAACGCTTTGACATTGCTTGGCATCGAACCAAACGATGTCAAATGCAGCAATAAAAAGAGAGTGCACATCAAAGCGGTAAATAAAAAAGCAAACCAGATTTGTCCCATACCGGTCGCAAGGCCTGTCGCCATCGCCAGAAAAATAATCGACATTTCTTTGCTGGAGCCCGGTGTACTGCGAAAACGGATCAGCGAAAAAGCACCCATGATCGCTACTCCGGTTCCGAGATTGCCGTTTACCATCATGATGATGGTTTGGATAATGGCAGGAATCATGACAAGGGAACAAATGAAACTTTTCGAATACGTATTTTTGATCGTATACGTTTTCGCAATCGTGATGCCGCAAAAGACCGAAGCACTCAAACATATGCAAAATTGTTCGATCGTCAAAGATTGGCTTGTCAGTAAACTGTTGAACATACATCCTCCTTCTGTAAAAAGTTTTCATAGATCATACCGTATTTCGAACAAGAACAAGGGAAGATGTCAAGGTCGCTCAAGGTGCCGGCCAGCCAATAAGGGATCGCATCTTTTGTCTTGATCTCCATGATAATTCTCGGCTCATCGAACAAAAATCGTTCGTTATCGTGGGGAAGAAAGTCGAGAAATTGGGTTTGGAAACGCACATTGCGATCAAATGTGATCCGCAGGTCCCGATCCTTTGCGCAAACGAAAGCTTCGCGATCGTATGAGAGTGCGACTTTCGGAGCAGCAGCCGTTGTTTGGATAAAATGATTGATTTCTTCTTTGATTTGGAAATCGGGATCTTGAACAAGCATTCTTCGTTTGTAGACAACACCTTCGAATTTCTTTTTTAATTCGATAAATTGATACGGATAATTTTCGTATTTTCGCAATCGGAGTTTTTCCTTGAATGTGGGGTGGGACAAAGAATGACGAATGAGTGCATAGTCGTGCGTATCATAATAGAGATTACGGACGATGTACTGTCCGAACTCATCTTGAACGATCCGCCCTTTTAAGGTGTTTTTGAGTTGAATATATTGAAAGGAAGTCAAGATGTATTTTTTCTCGTAGCGTTTGAATATCGTTTCCATGGCCGCATTGTAGCGGGATAATCTTAAACTAAACTGAAAAAAACCCGGATTAAACCGGGTTTGGCTAATGTTTTTTTACCTTTATTTATATCAAAGTCTTGTAGAGTTGACGATCTTGCGGATCTTTGTGAAATATTCCGGATTGGAATCAATTTTCGTAGCATAAAGAGTAAACAAGGTATCAACAAGCATTAAGTGGGAAATACTGCTGGAAATCGCTTCCGGACGAAATTTTGTTTCTTCGCTTACGCAAAACAGAAATACATCGCATTTACGAACTAAAGGAGCGGAAGCGCAACTCGTGATCACAATTGTAGGAACTTTATTTTCATAAAGGATATCTGCGATCCGCAAGATATCTTTATTTTTTCCTGTATGCGAAATAATCAACGCACAATCTTCTTTTCCCAGTGTTCCCGAAAGCATCAGCTGCATATGATAGTCCGAAAAGAAACGTGTATCTAAAGAAGTTCTTAAAAAGCGCTGGCATGCAGATTCGCCGATGATGCGCGACGAGCCAAGGCCGAATACTCCGCATTTTTTTGCTTTTGATAAGATCGTCAATGCTTTAGACAAAGAGTCTTCGTTAAGCATTGACAACGTGGATGTTAGGGAGCCGATCCCGTTTTGAAAGGTTCCTTTGGCAATATTCAAGATTGAATCGTGTTCATTGATTTCCGGGAAGAATAATTCTTCTTTTTTTTCGTCTGTTGATTGAGCCAGAGTGAGCCTCATTTCCTGATAATTGGAAAATCCGACATGCTTTGTAAAGCGTGAAATTGCCGAAGGCGAAACATCGATTTTTTTTGCCAGTTCTTGAATGCTCAAATAAAAAAGATCTGATCCTTCATTGTGTTTTAAATAATTATAAATTTTTTTATCTGTTGGGGACATTTCCGGATATAAAGCTTCCAAACGGTTATATACTTCTTTTTCCATGGTTTTTCCATACCTCCTCGAAAGTAGAATCACAATGAAACTAATTTTTATATCTTTTTATCTTTTTTATGAAAAAATAAAAATATTTTTTATAAACGCATTTTATCATGGAGAAATTGATTTGTCCTTAAAAATAATTAAAAAAAATTTTTATGCATATGAGTTGACATTTTAAAAAAAATTTTAAAATAGACACTGTAAGCGGTACCACTTGAGGAAAAAAGGAGATTATTATGAGAGTTTGCATGATCGGATTAGGGAAGATGGGAGCCAATATCGCCCGAAATATGAAACGCAACGGAATCGATGTAATCGGATACGATATCAGCGAAACATCTCGGAATCTCGCGAAAGAACAAGGAATCGAAACGGTTGACCAAATCGAACAGATGTTTGATTCCAATCAAAGAAATATCGTTTGGACTATGTTGCCATCCGGAAAAGTAACAGACGATATGATTGTAGATCTTTCCGAGAAACTGAAGCCGAAAGATATTGTCATTGATGGCGGAAATTCCTTTTATCAAGATTCATTAAGACATTATGACATCTTGAAAGAAAAAGATATCTTGTTTTTGGATTGCGGAACATCGGGCGGAATGAACGGTGCTCTAAACGGGGCGAATTATATGATTGGCGGCGATCAGGAAGCGTTTGAAGCCACAGAAGAAATTTTCCGAAAAACAGCAGCCCCGGACGGATATTTGTATACCGGCAAGCCGGGAAGCGGGCATTATTTGAAAATGGTCCACAACGGCATTGAATACGGAATGATGCAAGCCATAGCCGAAGGATTCGATGTGCTTGAGCACAGCCAATACGACTATGACAATGCGAAAGTCGCAAAACTTTGGAATCATGGGTCAGTGATCCGAAGCTGGCTTGTTGAATTGATGGAAGAAGCTTTCGAACAAGATCCGAAACTTGAAAACATCAAAGGAGTCATGTTCTCAAGCGGAGAAGGTCAATGGACAATTGAAGAAGCGCTTCGTCTGCAAGTTCCGGTACCGGTCATTGCCATGTCTCAAATGATGCGGAATCGAAGCTTGGAAAACGATACGTTTACCGGAAAGGTCGTTGCTTCGATGCGGAAAGGATTTGGCGGACATAAGATCGTCAAAGAGGAAAAGTAAAATGAAATCGAAACATCAAATCGCAATCGTTAACTCAAGCAGTTTCGGAAAAATCTTTCCGGAACATCTTGCTCGACTTGAACAGATCGGACCGGTAAAAAGATTCAAGGTCGATCAGAACATTCCCGGAAAAGAGTTGGCTGATCTGCTGAAAGGATACGATATCGTGATTTCAAGCGTGACACCGTTTTTCACCAAAGAATTTTTCGACAATAAAGATGAGCTGATCCTGATTTCAAGACATGGTATTGGCTACAACAATATTGATCTTGAAGCCGCAAAAGAACACAACACGTGGGTATCGATCGTTTCGGCCTTGGTTGAACGCGATGCGGTTGCCGAAAACAATGTAACGAATTTGCTTGCTTTGATGCGTATGACTTGCCCGTCTTCACAGGCTGCCGAAGAAGATCGCTGGAAAGATCGGGCACAGTTTGTAGGGCATTCTCTGACGCATAAAAAAGCAGGTGTGATTGGGATTGGCAATACAGGAAGCTTGGTTGCTCAAATCTTGCGACAAGGATTTTTATGCGACGTATGTGCGTATGATCCGAATAAAGATCAATTGTACATGGATACGTTTGGTGTAAAAAAAGTAGAACTTGATGAATTGCTCGAATCATGTGATGTGATCTGCCTATGTGCCAGTTTAAATGAGCACAACATACACATGATTTCCTATGAGCAAATCAAACAAATGAAAAAAGGCGTGTACATCTCAAACAGTGCTCGAGGCGCCCTGATCGATGAACAAGCCATATCAGAAGGATTAGAAACAGGAAGGATTGCCGGCTATGCGGCCGATGTCCTTGAAAATGAACCCGGACACAAAGAAAATTGCCTGATTCAGAATGAACATGCCCTCATTACGCCCCATACATCTGCCTATACGATGGAGTGCCTTGAGAACATGGGTCTGAAATGTGTCGATGACGTAGAAAAAGCAATTCGCGATCAATGCCCTGATCGTGCAGTCCAACCTATTCGTTTTCCTATGTCCTCATGATAGCACATTTTATAAAAAGAATGTAAAAAAATGACTAGAGGAGGAGCAATATGTTAAATAATATGAAAATCAAATGCGGGCCTGAATACTATATGTATGATCAAGGCGCGATTGAAAGAGAAGTTCCCGCATTATTGGAAGAAAATCAAGCAAAAAAAGTATTAATCGTTCACGGAACGAAATCTTGGGAAGTTGCCAAACCGTTCCTGACATTTTTGAACGATCCGAATTATGAGTTTATTTATCATAAATATAGCGGAGAGTGCAGTTATCAGGAAGCTGCAAATATCGATCAGATCATCAAAGATAACAATATTGACTTTGTGATTGGGGTTGGCGGCGGAAAGCTTTGCGACCTTGTCGGGGTTACCGGACATTTTTCCAACATTAAATATGGTGTGATTCCTACGCTTGCAAGCAATTGTGCGCCATGGACACCGCTTTCTGTCATGTATAAAGAAAATGGTGAATCTGAAGGTAAGTCGGAACATTATAAAAGACAAGCATGCTTTTTGATTACGGATCCGTATCTTGTGATCCAATCTCCGGTGGAATATTTCATTGCCGGATTGGCTGACACACTTGCAAAATGGTACGAATCGGTTGCGATACTCGAACAAGAAGAGCTTCAGGACGAACCGTTTTTGAAGATGGCCAAGGCTGCTACGGAAGTGTGTCGGGATGCGATCCTGAAAGACGGAACCAAAGCAATCGAAGATATGAAAAATCAGCAAATGTCGGATGAATTCATTCGCTTATCTGAAATTATTATCGCAGTCGCAGGACTTGTCGGAGGATTGGGAGATAAATATGCCAGAAATGCCGCCGCTCATGCCTTGCATGATGGAATGTCGAAATATATCCCGGAAAGTCATCGTTATTTGCACGGAGAAAAAGTCGCTTACGGAATCTTATATCAATTGGCGCTCGAAGACAAATGGGAAGAAATCGATGCGCTCATGCCAATGTATAAACAATTAAACCTTCCGCTTTCGATGCATCAAATGGATCTCTATCCAAAGGATGAAGCGACCATTGATGAGATCGTCGCCTTCATGGATGGTAAGGAAAAAGTACATTTGATCCCAATTGAGATCAATCAGCCGATTTTAAAAGATAAACTCATGAAATTAGAAGATTATATGGTCCAATACCAATAAATAATAATCACAGACTACAAATATAATAATAGGTAAAAATATGGAAACACTAAGTATTACTCAAAGTTTGATTATTGCTCTCTGGGTTGCAGCGGTTATGTCGCGCTGGCTGCTTGGAGGTGCCACACTTACTCTACGTTTTAGTCCTTTGATGACCGGTCTTATTTGCGGGATCGTCATGAATCAAGTCAAGGATGCTATGATCGTTACTGCCGCCCTTCAGTTGATTTATATGGGTGTATTTTCTCCGGGTGGATCGATGCCAAGCGAGCCGTGCGTTGCCGCAGCCATTGCAGTTCCTGTTGCTTTGTTAGGAAACTTGGATGCGACTGAAGCGGTCGCAATCGCGGTTCCGGTCGGACTTCTGGGCGGTTATCTCTATCAGTTCCGTTTCTTCCTGAATACGTTTGTCGGTCAGGCAACTGATCGTGCGGTAGAAAAAATGGATGAAAAAGCGATTCGTCGATCGATCATCACTTACCCTACGCTTGTATCTTTCGCGTTATATGTTCCATTGATCTTTATTTCCCTTTATTTGGGTGTTCCGCTGATTGCTTCGGCAATTTCCGCTCTGGAAGGAACTGTATTTATTCACATTTTGGAAGTTGTGGGAAATGGTCTGGCCGCGATCGGTATTGCGACAACCATTTACGTTATTGGCCGAAAAGATCTGCTTGTATTCTTTTTCCTAGCCTACTTTATGTCAGTGGTATTCGCATCTCTTAATGTCACGATGGTTACTTATGCGGTAATTGGTGTAATTGTAGCCGTGATTTATTCGCAATTAAAGAAACAGCCGGTCGTTCAAAAACAAGCTAGCCCGGAAATGGCAGCTGCATCGGTGGACGATGACGATGATGATTATGATGATGGTTTTTAAAGGAGAAAGACAATGACGAATAAGAATCCGATCGATATCCAACCTGAAACTTTAACAAAAAAGGATATTACGAGAACGTATGTGCGTTGGCATTTTGCCAATGAGATCCCTCACTCGTTTGAAAAATACGTAGCGCCATCTCTTTTATACGCTATGATGCCGATCTTAAAAAAGCTATATAAAGATCCGGAAGAATTGAAAAAAGCTTACCAACGCCAATTGCTGTTCTTTAATACACAGCTGTCTTGGGGTGGTGGTGTCATTACCGGATTGATGGCTAGTATGGAAGCGCAGCGAGCAATCGAACAGTACAATCATGAAGAAATCTTGATGTCTGATGATTTGATGTATAACACGAAGGCCGGATTGATGGGGGCCTTGGCCGGAATCGGTGATGCGATTGACTCGGGAACCGTACAGTATATCTTTATTGCAATGGCTATTCCTTGGGCTCAGCAAGGTTCTCCGATGGGTGCCATCTTCCCGTTCATCTGCTTTGCGGCTTATCAGTTGCTTTTAGGTTTGTTTTTAGCGCACCAATCGTTCAATATGGGAAGAAATGCGACCGGGCTGCTGCAAAGTTCGGCAATCCAGAGCGCAATCGAAATGCTTTCGGTTCTTGGTATGTTCATGATGGGTATCCTAGCCGGAAACTACGTAAAAGTTACTTCTTCGCTGGCGTTTACATTGTCGGGACGTGAGTTTGTATTGCAGGAGCTGCTTGATTCGATCTTGCCGGGTATCTTGCCTCTTGCGGTCGTGATGGGTGTGTATTTATTCTATGCAAAGAGTGGTTTGAAAGTGACGAAAGGATTGCTTGGCCTGACTGTGATCTTGATCGTGTTGGCAGCAATCGGAATTTTATAATAAGGAGGACAATATGGGAGAAGTTAATTTAGCACGTGTGGATGAGCGTTTGATTCACGGACAGGTCATGACGACCTTGTCGCAAAAAGCAGGAGTCAATTCGATTTTCGTAGTCGATGATGTCGTAGCCAAAGATAAGTTCATGCGAGGACTTTATCAAAGTGCCGGCGGACGTACGGGACAGAAAACGATTGTTATTACGACCGATAAAGCAAAATATTATTGGGATGAATTTAATTTTAAAGACTACAGCTGCATCTTAATTGCCAAGACGATCAAAGTTATGTACGAACTTGTAAAACATGGTGTCGTGATGAAAGAACTCAACATTGGCGGAATCGCAAAGAAAGATCCTGAAAAAGATCTTCAAGTGACAAAAGCGGTTTATTTAAATAAAGAAGATGCGATGCTGTTAAAGGAAATGAATGAGAAATACGGAGTGGAAGATATTTATTTCCAGGCCACGCCGTCTTTGCCAAGAACAGAATTAAAAGAAGTCTTGAAAAAATTCGATTTATAAAATTATAAAGAGGAGCATTTATGGAAGAAGGACGCGTATCGATGTGGTGGACCGACTGGCTCTTTCACTATCAGTACATTTTTAAAAAGCGAAACAGCGCGAAGCAAAAGAAAAAGTTCATGAACGCTTTGATCACGGATTTGAAAGCGTTGAATAAAAAGATCACGATTCATGACGATCAGATTATAGTCAACGACATCGGCAAGGCTGATCAAATTATTGTGACATATTATGAGAATATGCGCCCGCAAATTGGCGAAGTCCGCTTGTTTGATCGAAAGGATCGCTATAAGAAAACGATCATGCGTTTCTTGTTCGATCTTGGTGCTTGGCTTGTATGTGCGGCAATCGTGATTTATATCTTGCTGAACGGAGCATCATGGTGGTTTGGTATCGGACTGCTGCTGCTGCTTGCCTGGGCCGTGGCGCTGCGCAACGGTTCGTGGTTTGCGCCAAGCCTGATATGCAATACTTCTTCCATATTAGCTATGCTCAATTTGATCGAATTGGCCGATCAGCATACAGCCTTTGTCTTTGTACCGAACTTAAACCGGGTCAAAGAGCTTGATCTGAAAAAAGGCCAAAAACTCATCTTGTTTGAATGTGTGGGTGCCAATGCTCCGCTTTGCTTCAAACAAGAAAACGGGATCCATTATGTTTTTGCCGCATCCGAACAAGATGATGATTTTGTGTTATCCCAAAAACAAATTCGGGCAAAAACGATCAATCAAAAAAATATTGAACAGGTTACAGATCTGTTTCGGAAAGGAATGTTATGTTAGGTATTGTGATTGCCGCTCACGGAAATTTGAGCGAAGGGTTTCGAAGTGCTGCTCAAGTGATCTTCGGATTTACAGATAATATGGAATGTGTCAATTTGAATTTAGGTGATGATGTGGAAGCATTGGGAAGTAAGATCAATGCAGCAGTTGATCATGTCGATCAAGGGGACGGAGTCATTGTTATGACAGATCTTCAAAATGCGAGTCCTTACAACCAGTCCTTGCTGGTCACGAATCAAATGGAAAAAGAACGTCAAGATGAAGTTTATGTATTAAGTGGTCTGAATATGCCAATGGTCCTTGAAACGATCAATCATCAAATTATCGGGACTCCGTTTCAGGAAGTCGCCGATCTTGTATCGTATCAGGGAAAGGAAGGAGTCAACATTTGGCATCATTCAATGAATATGGCAGACAGCTATAACGATGAAATTGATTTTTAAGGAGGATATGTTAAGTTATAAGAAATATAGAAAAAGTGTATAAATACGGCATAATATGTTCATAAAGAAAGGGTTGTATTTATGAACACAAAGAATATCACAAACTATAAACCTAAAGATTTTGCCGAGTTAT
>KE159681.1:309143-330118 GCA_000403415.2 Firmicutes bacterium M10-2 | reverse complement strand
GATTTCAATTCTCGATGTGTTTGAGTATGTTTAGACACATTTTGAGTGGCAGCAGAAGCATGAATAAAATAGATACGATCCAAAAATTGAAAGAGGAAAAACTTGTTGCGGTTATTCGCGGAAAAGACTTCGAAGAAGTCGATCGCATCGTGGATGCTGTTTATGAAGGCGGCATTCATTTGATGGAGATCACATTCACGATTCCGCATGCCGATCAGGTTATTGCCAAGATCAAAGATAAAAACAAAGAGAAAACAGATATGGTCGTAGGCGCCGGAACTGTACTTGATATTGTCAGTGCGCGTCTTGCGATATTGGCCGGAGCTGATTTTGTGGTTTGCCCACATTTCGACCCGGAAATTTCCAAGTTGTGCAATTTGTATCAGATTCCTTGTTTCCCGGGCGCAGTCACAGTAAAAGAAATTACAGAAGCGCTTAAATACGGAGCGGATATCGTCAAATTATTTCCAGGTGAATTGTATGGACCGAAAGCGATCAAAGCGTTCCATGGTCCGCTTCCGCAAGCACAATTCATGCCAACCGGTGGTGTGAGTGCCGAGAATTTGACAGATTGGCTCGATCAAGGGGCAGTAGCTGTCGGTCTTGGTGGCTCATTGACTAAAGGTGCGAAAACGAATGATTTCGATCAAGTGACCAATGAAGCGAGAAAGCTTGTGGAGATTGTGAGAAACTACTCTTCGTGATATCCTTTAAAAAAGGAGAATCAAACTAGTGGAAAGATATGAAAAAGACAAGTACGAAACGTTTATTTTCGATATGGACGGACTGCTTGTCAATAGTGAAGATATTTATTTTATCGGATGGAAAAAAGCGTTTGCTGCATATGGTTTGCAGGTGGATGATGCGGTGCTTGCTTCCTGGAATGGAAAAAGTGCCATGTCATGCGAGCAGTATATTGTGGATACGTTTCATGACAAATCCTTGTACGAAAAGCTGTTCAAAGTACGTGAAGACTATATTTACGAAGCGCTTGAAAGAGGCGAACTTCATTTGCTTCCGTACGTTAAGGATGTGCTGGAACAGCTGAAAAAAGACGGAAAGAAGATTGCACTGGCTTCCAGCTGTCGGAAAAAGCGGGCTGTTGCGATCTTGAAAAAGACCGGAATCTATGATTTGTTCGATGTCATGGTCAATGCCGATGATGTAAAGCATGTCAAACCGGCGCCGGACATTTACGAGAAGGCGCTGGCGCTTACCCATACACCGAAAGAGAAAGCTCTTGTGTTGGAGGACTCTTCGATTGGGGTACAAGCGGCCGAAAATGCAGGGCTGGATGTCATCCAAGTCATTGCAGAAGATCGATTCGATCCGAGGATCGGAAAGATTTTGAAAAAAGATATGTCGTTTTTGCTTTAGAAAATAGTTCTTGTGATGCCAAAGCACAAACGAAAAGATTTTTCCTGCCCGAAAAGGCAGGTTTTTTCTTTTTTCGATGCATGCTATAATCGAATGAAAAAGGAGAGAAAGAAAATGAAAGATTTTGAAATGTTTTCAATTATCGAAAAAGAAGAGAATCGACAAAAACTGAATGTAGAACTGATCGCTTCGGAAAACTTCGTTTCCAAAGAAGTACGGGAAGTGCAAGGGTCTGTTTTAACGAATAAATACGCGGAAGGATATCCGGGAAAACGCTACTATGGCGGATGCGTTCATGTTGATGAAGCGGAGCGTCTGACGATTGAGCGTGCAAAGAAATTGTTCGGTGCCGAATATGTAAATGTGCAGCCGCACTCGGGCTCGCAGGCGAATATGGCTGTTTACAATACTATATTGGAGCCGGGTGACAAGGTGCTTGGGATGGATCTGGCTGCCGGAGGACATTTGACGCATGGACATCCGCTGAATTTTTCCGGACGTACGTATGAATTTATTCCATACGGGGTGACAAAAGAAGAAGAAACAATCGATTACGACGAAGTGGAGCGCTTGGCTTTGGAACATCATCCCAAACTGATCGTTGCCGGAGCAAGTGCTTATCCTCGGGTGATCGATTTTGCCCGTTTGCGGGAAATTGCCGATAAGGCCGGATGCTATTTGATGGTCGATATGGCGCATATTGCCGGTCTTGTGGCTGCAAAACTTCATCCTTCGCCTATTCCTTATGCCGATTTTGTTACGACGACAACGCATAAGACGCTTCGCGGACCCCGTGGAGGGATGGTGTTTTGCAAGGAGGAATTTGGCAAGAAGCTCGATTCGAGAGTATTTCCCGGTATGCAGGGAGGTCCTTTGGAACATGTGATCGCGGCAAAAGGAGTTTGCTTATGGGAAGCGAGCCAGCCTGAATTCAAAGAATATATGGAGCAAGTGCTCAAAAACGTGCAGGTGCTTGTGACAAAGTTCAAAGAGGCGAATTGGCGTGTGGTTTCAGGCGGAAGCGATAATCACTTGATCTTGGTTGATACGATGGCGTCCTTGAACATGACGGGAAAAGAAGCGGAGAAACTGCTGGATGAAGCAGGGATTACATGTAATAAAAATACGATTCCGTTTGAAACGCAAAAGCCGTTTGTGACAAGCGGAATCCGTTTGGGAACAGCAGCCATGACTTCCAGAGGATTCAAGGAAGAAGAATTCGAAAAGGTGGGAAATTGGATTATTGATGTATTAACCGACGGAACAAGCGAACACGCTCATGAAGTGAAAAAGGAAGTTCAAAAACTGACTTCGCAATTTCCTGCGGAGGCACAACTTTGAAGCTGATTGCGATTGGAAAGAATAAGGATAAAGCGCTGCAATCACTGGAAAAAGAATACGTAAAGCGGCTTGGTGCTTTTACGAAAATGGAAGTGCTCGAAGTCAAGGATGAAGCCAACGAGCATATGGATCGCGAAGCAGAAATGGAGCTTGTCAAAGAAAAAGAAGGCAAGCGGGCACTTTCCTTGATCAAAGAACAGGATTTTGTGGTTCTGCTTGATTTGCATGGGAAGATGGTTTCCAGTGAGCAATTTGCCAAAGATCTTGATTTTTGGCTTCAGAAAACGTCAAATGTGGTGTTCGTGATTGCGGGAAGTCTTGGCCCTTCGCCTGATTTGTCCAAAAGAGCGAATGTACGTTGGAAACTTTCGGATCTTACCTTTACACACTTGATGACACGTATCTTGATGCTGGAGCAAATTTATCGTGCATATATGATTAACAACAACCGAAATTACCATAAATAAGGATAAGCGGTCGGGTTTTGGTTATAAAAGGTTACAAAAGTATATTTATCTCAGAATGTTAAACTGGTATAATTCAAATATAAAAACAGTAAGGAGTGTTTGAATATGCTACGAATTCATGGAAGAGATGTATTTATTGATCGACCGAAATGCAAAATAAAATTAGATGAAATCGAAAAAGCAGAAGTAAAGGTTCCGATCGTGCGCAGTCAAAATGCGAAAGTGATCGTGGATGCTGTTACTCATATGCTCTCTTCGAGCATTGCACACGGCAATGAGATCGTAAATGTTGTTTTGTCGCTTTCTTTAAAAGACGGCCGAGTTATCGAAATCAAGATGAACGATGATGTATTGAGCAAGAACTCGCTGGATTACCATGCTTGTGTCAAGCGGGCAAGAGAGCTGGAAAATAACTTGATGAAGGCGAAAAACGATTGGATTGCGAAAGAGATGGATTGTCTTAAAAAGTGAAAATAATTTCGTACAATACAGAAAAATCCACGGATTTATGACAGCAAATAAAAAAGAAAGCTGTTCCATTGTGTGAAAAAATGCACAATCAAGGTAGTCATGTTTTTTTCAAGGTGATATAATGTATTCGATCTAAAATTCATAGGAGGAATTATTAAATGGCTAAAAAAACTGTCAAAGACCTTGACGTTGCTGGAAAAAAGGTCATCGTTCGTTGTGACTTCAACGTGCCACGCAAAGATGGCGTGATCACAAATGATAATCGTATCGTGCAAGCTTTGCCTACGATCAAGTACTTGTTGGAAAACAATGCGAAAGTGATCTTGATGTCACATCTTGGAAAAGTAAAAACGGAAGAAGATAAAGCGAAAAACAACTTAGAATGCGTTGCGGTTCGTTTGGCTGAACTGCTTCCGGGAACAAAAGTTACTTTCTGCCCGGTAACTCGCGGAGAAGAATTGGAAAAAGATGTTGCGGACTTGAAAGATGGAGAAATTCTTTTGGTTCAAAATACTCGTTATGAATCAGGTGAAAGCAAGAACGATCCGGAACTTGGAAAATACTGGGCTAGTCTTGGGGATGTTTTTGTGGAAGATGCGTTTGGTTCTGTACACCGGGCTCACGCTTCAACAGTAGGTATTCCTTCGAACATCGCCGAAAATGCACTTGGATTCCTAGTAGAAAAAGAAGTGGATATGTTAGGAAAAGCGGTTGATGAACCGGCTCATCCTTTTGTTGCGATCATTGGCGGTGCCAAAGTTTCCGATAAGATCGGTGTAATTGAAAATATGCTTGAAAAGGCTGATAAAGTAATTGTCGGCGGTGGTATGGCGTATACATTCGAAAAAGCGCTTGGTCATAAGATCGGTAACTCGCTTTGCGAAGATGACAAGATCGAACTTGCAAAAGCTACCCTCGAAAAAGGAAAAGGCAAGATCGTTCTTCCTGTGGATACGGTAATTGCCGATGCATTCTCGAATGATGCGAACACAGAAGTTGTAGAAGGTGATATTCCTGATGGATGGATGGGTCTTGACATTGGTCCTAAATCGATCGAATTGTTCAAAGAAACTTTGAACGGTGCGAAAACTGTCGTATGGAACGGTCCAATGGGTGTGTTCGAAATGCCTAAATTCGCAAAAGGTACATTGGCTGTCTGCGAAGCCATTGCGGAACTTCCTGATGCTATCACTGTAATCGGCGGTGGTGATTCGGCAGCGGCTGCAATCCAGCTTGGATTCAAAGACAAATTCAGTCACATTTCTACCGGTGGTGGTGCTTCTCTTGAATACATGGAAGGAAAAACGTTGCCGGGTATCGCAATTATTTCTGAAAAATAAGAAGAGGGTATACACATGAGAGATATTATTATTGTCGGAAACTGGAAAATGAACAAAAACAATGCAGAAACCAAAGCTTTCTTTGAAGAAGTGGACGGAACTGCAAAAACGGATAAAGGACTTTATGGTGTCGGTGTTCCGTTTACGGATCTTTGTACAGCGTTGGATCATGCGGAAAACTTGATTGTTGCTGCTGAAAATTGCCATTTTGAAGATTCAGGCGCGTTTACCGGTGAAGTTTCTGTTCCTATGCTTGAAGAGTTAGGGGTTAAATACTGCATCATCGGTCATAGCGAACGTCGTCAAATGTTCGGTGATACGGATGAAACGGTTAACAAAAAAGCAAAACGCCTTCTTGCTTCCGGAATCACTCCGATCTTATGTATCGGTGAAACCGAAGCTGAATACGATGCGGGAAAAACAAAAGATGTCATCACGACTCAATTAAACGGGTCTTTAAAAGACATTCCTGCAGAGGCTTATGAAAATATCGTAATCGCTTACGAACCGATTTGGGCAATCGGTACCGGTAAATCAGCTTCTGTTGAAATTGCCGAAGATTGCTGCAAGCTTGTTCGTGATGTCGTTCGCGATATGGTTGGCGACGAAGCTGCCGATAAGGTGCGTATCCAATATGGCGGAAGCGTAAAACCTGGAAATATCGTCGAATACATGGCTCAAGACGACATTGATGGTGCTTTGATCGGTGGAGCGAGCTTGAAACCGGATAGTTTTATCGAAATCATCGAAAAAACTAAATAATTATAATTTATACTGTTCCTGAGAAGAAGTTTTCCGCTTCTTCTCTTTTTTATAAAATTTTGTTATATTTTGAACACAAATACTGCAAGAAAGATGAGAAGAAATACGTTACACTAAACAACGGAGGGAGAATATGAAGTTATTAGCAAGCGATTTTGACGGAACATTGCATTTTGAAGATGGCTATCACAAGGAAGATCTTGAAGCCATCAAAAAATTTCAGGAAGCAGGCCATTTGTTTGGCTTGTGTTCGGGAAGACCTCTTGGAAATTTGCAAGAATTAGAAGAAGAGGGACTGCGTTTTGATTTTATAATCGGATCTTCCGGTGCGGCTTTTTCGGATCATGGAAAAATTGTTTATGAAGAAACCATTCCGCAAGAAGTGTTCGAAAAAATTTACGTCTTAATGAAAGGGCATCATCTTTTCGTTTCGACAACCGAAAATATGTATGCGGTAAAAGAAGATCTTGCATTTTTGACAGGATGGGTCGAGAATACGATCGATCTTTCTGATCCGCAATTGACAGAAAAGGAAAAGATCGTTCATGTTTCGATTGAGTATGAGTCATTGGAGCCAATTGAAAAGCTTCTTTCTCAATTAAACGCATTAAAGGATGAGGTCGAGTTTTATCAAAATGGACCTTCGATTGATTTTGTTCCGAAAGGATATTCAAAACACATAGGAATTGAAAAAGCGGCAGCGTATTATGGCTTGAAAGAAGAGGATATTCGCTGCATTGGGGACAACTACAATGACTTGCCTATGCTGGAAGGGATCAAAGAAAGTTATACATTTGATTTTGCTCCTGATGCAGTGCGTGACAAAGCAGGCCATGTTGTTCATTCCTTGGCACAATGCATAGAAAGATTGATGGAGGAAGAGAATGAAAATACTTGCGAGTGATTTTGACGGAACGTTTTATGTGAATTCGAAGTTTTCCAAAGAAGATATGGAAGCAGTCAAAAAGTTTCAGGAAGCAGGCCATTTGTTTGGTTTTTGTACGGGAAGACCACTTAACGGAATCACACCCTTTTTCGATCAATGGGATTTTCGACCGGATTTTTATATTGTGAATACAGGGAGTGTTGTAGCTGATCGTGATTTATCCATTGTTTTGGATCATCGCATCGACAGCGAACTTGTCAAAAGTCTTTTGAAAGAATATAAGAATGAACACTTTTTCATTCATTCCAAAGACAATTATTTTACGACTCTTCCGAAAAGAGAAGATGAAACAGATGATATGATCACCCATCTTGAAGATCCGAATGTGTTGGATCATGAATGGATCAACAGCTTTTCATTCTTTTTTTCTTCGACGAAAGAAGCAAAAGAGCATAAAAGGGAAATTGAAGAGAAAACAGGCCTTTCTGTTTATGTAAATAATACGATATTGGATTGTATTCCTTATGGGTGTTCGAAAGCAACCGGAATCGATGCGTTGGTTGACTTTTTGAAAGTCGATCCTTCTTGCGTGTATACGATTGGGGATTCATTCAACGATTTGCCGATGATCACTTACAATGAGAACGGTTTCACTTTTCCTTTTTCTCCTAAAGAAGTGCAAAATCAAGCTCGTTGGATCGTTTCTAATGTAAAAGAATGTATCGATAAAATAATGGAAGAGGATTAATTTTTTTGGCTGGCACGTATAATTTGGATATTTTTTCTCGAACATCAAAAAGAATGGATTATTGCTTAATCCTTTACAACACTTATAATTTTGTGTAGAATATTATTTATAAAGTTTGACGAAAAGCGGCATGATTGCCTTGGAAAAGTTTGATTCCCTGAGTTAATCGTGGTATTCTAAAGGTGGAATTAATTTGATTATTTGTGAATTTTAGTAGTAGGGAGGTATGAACCGAAATGAACTTTGTTGAAAACAATGGCAAAAAAGTCGCTGCAGTGCTCTGTGTTGCATCATGTTTTCCGGTTGTTGCAACAGTATATGCGATGGAAACCCAACCGGGATGGCATGGAGATAAATATGTAAATAACGATTCAACTGTTGCAAAAGGATGGCAGGAAATCGAAGGAAAAAATTATTATTTTTCAGAAGAAGACGGAACCATTGATGCGGATGCAACTCAAAAGGCAACCGCTGCTAGTGTTTCTTCCAACATTGTGGAAAATGTGAAAGAAACAGTAACAGAAGTAAGCAAAGCAGCTGTTGAAGAAGAAAAAAATAAACCTGTTGCCGAAACTGAAGAACCGGTTGAAGTAGCACAAGCACCTATTGTTGAAGAAGCGGCATCTGAGCCAGTTGTTGAACAAACACCAGCAGAAGTTGCACAGGCCCCGGTTGTAGAAGAACCAGCTGACGTTGAGAACACTCCGGTTATCGAAAATACAGTTGTTGAAAACACGGTGGAAACTCCGGCCATTGAAAATGTTGTAGCGGAACAACCTGTAGTTGAAGAACCTGTTGTCGAACAACCAGTTGTTGACCAACCTGTAGTTGAAGAACCAGTGGTAGATCAACCAGTAGTCGAAGAGCCAGTGGTAGATCAACCTGTAGTTGAAGAACCAGTTGTAGACCAACCGGTTGTAGAAGAACCTGTTGTAGATCAGCCTGTTGTAGAAGAACCAGTGGTAGATCAACCAGTCGTAGATCAACCAGTCGTAGATCAACCAGTAGTCGAAGAGCCAGTGGTAGATCAACCGGTTGTCGAAGAACCTGTTTACACACCGACTGATTCATACAGTGATCTTAATGCTGCGATTGCCGCAAACGCTCAGACTCTTGTAGGAGTAACGGATGGTTTGCAGTGTACACAAGTCGTACAACAAGCATTGGCAATGTCAGGAGTAAGTGATGCTTATCAATTGTGGCCGGATCAATATGTGGGACAATATGGTTACTACACTGATACACCAACAGCAGGAAACCTTATTTATTATGATAATGGCGGACGTGGTGTCGATCATATTGCAATTTACATTGGGGATGGACAAGCAGTTCATGGAAATTATAATGGACAAACGGTTATTGCCTCTGTATATGATGGCGGCGTAGGAGCTCCTCAGTATATTCAAGTTCAAAGATAAAACGAATTCAGCTCGACGTATATCGTCGGGCTCTTTTTTTGAAAGGAAGATCATTTATGCGAATTGGACAATCAATAGACATTCACCCTTTAAAAGAAGGTCGTGATCTGATTCTAGGCGGAGTAAAAATCGAACATGAGAAAGGATTGGATGGACATTCGGATGCGGATGTCCTCACACATGCGATTGCCGAAAGTATTTTGGGAGCGCTTGCGTTAGGAGATCTTGGTGCTCACTTTCCCGATACCGATGAAAAATATCGCGGCATTTCAAGTATCAAGCTTCTTGAACATGTATATAAACTGATGAATCAGCATGGATATAGGATTACGAACTTAGATGCGACAATCGTGGCCGAAAAGCCAAAAATGGCCCCCCATATTTTAAAGATGCGTGAAAACATTGCCGATGTGCTTCATTGTTCGATCAATCAAGTATCAATTAAAGCTACACGAGGAGAAAAACTCGGATTTGTCGGTCAAGAAGAAGGCATTGTGTCCTTATGTGTTTGCCTTTTGGAGGAAAGCCGATGAAAGTTGTGATTCAACGTGTATCCCGAGCTTCGTGCACGGTCGATGGACAGATTACCGGAAAAATCGAAAAAGGATATATGATTCTTGTGGGTTTCTGCCAGGAAGATGATGAAACGCTTGCAGAGCGAATGGCTCAGAAGATCGTAAAATGTCGGATATTCGAAGATGAACAAGGGAAGATGAATCGATCGATTTTGGATGTGAACGGTTCGATCTTGTCGATTTCCCAATTTACGTTGTATGCGAACGCGAAAAAAGGCAATAGACCGAGCTTTATTGAAGCGGCAAGACCGGAAAAAGCCGAACCTTTATACAAATATTTTAATGAACAGCTTGCTGGGTATGTGCCGGTCGAAACGGGAATTTTTGGAGCAGATATGAAAGTCGAGCTCATCAATGATGGGCCGATCACGATTTTATTTGACAGTAAGGAGATGTTGTGATGTCAGTCATTTACGGAGACGAGCTTGCTCGTTCGATTAAAGAACAACTTAAAAAGAAGATCGATCAATTAAGGGATGAAGAAAAGAGGATCCCGATGCTTGCGGTGATCCTAGTCGGAGATAATCCGGCCAGTCAATCGTATGTGCGTTCAAAAGAAAAAGCATGCAAGAGTGTCGGTATGGAAGCGACAATGATTGTTATGGATGAGAATGTTTCCACAGAAGATGTGGTGCGGGCAGTGCAGAAATGTAATGAAGATCCTGATGTAGACGGAATCCTTGTTCAGCTTCCATTGCCAAAACATATCGATCAGCAAACAGTTATCCATACGATCGATCCAAGAAAAGATGTGGACGGTCTTACAGTAAGCAATATGGGAAAACTGTTCCTTGGAGAAAAAGGATTGATTCCCTGTACACCAAAAGGAGTCATGGCTATGCTTGATTCGATTGGAATGTCGGATCTGAGTCGAAAAAATGCGGTCGTGATCGGTCGTTCACTTTTGGTCGGAAAACCACTTGCGCAACTTTTGCAGCAACGAAATGCAACCGTGACGACGATTCATTCTCAAACGGTGGATCCTGAAAAAATATGCCATGAAGCAGATATTGTTGTGGCTGCAATCGGAGTTCCGAAATTTATTACGAAAGGATGGATTAAACCGGGAGCCGTCGTCATTGATGTGGGAATCAATCGTGTAGATGGAAAACTTGTCGGAGATGTCGATTTTGAAAACGTCAAAGAGAAGGCGTCTTATATTTCGCCTGTGCCAAAAGGGGTTGGTCCGATGACCGTTTGTATGTTATTATCGAATACGCTAGAAGCATATGAAAGGCGGGAAAAGGAAAATGACAGAAATCGATTACGGTCTGAATGATATTATCGAAATGAAAAAAGAACACCCATGCCATCTCTCTAAACAATGGAAGATCATTCGTATGGGTGCGGATATTCGGATCAAGTGTTTGGGCTGCGGAACGAGTGTCTTGATGCCGCGCCAAAAGTTTGAAAAAAAGCTGAAAAAAGTCGTAGAAAAAGCGACAACAGAATAAGGAAGGAATCGAAATGCCATTAACTGCAGGAATTGTTGGATTGCCGAATGTCGGGAAATCGACATTATTCAATGCCATCACAAAATCACAAGTCGAAGCGGCGAACTATCCGTTTGCGACAATACAACCTAATGTCGGAGTTGTTGAAGTGCCTGATCATCGCATTGATCGTTTGACCGAGCTCTTTCATCCGAAAAAAACAATTTATACAACGTTTGAATTTACGGATATCGCCGGTTTGGTAAAAGGTGCTTCAAAAGGAGAAGGATTAGGAAATCAATTTTTAAGCAACATTCGTTTAACGGATGCGATTTGCCATGTAGTGCGCTGTTTTGACGATCCGAACATTACCCATGTTGAAAATACGATTGATCCGATTCGTGATATTGAGATCATTAACTTGGAACTGATCCTTGCCGATCTGCAAACAATTGAAAATCGGATTTCGAAAGTGGAACGAAAATCTAAAACTACAAACGATAAAGAAGCAAAAATCGAGATGGCTTTATTAGAGAAACTGAAACCGCATCTTGAGGCCGGAAAGCCTGCACGTTCTCTTGAACTCAACGAAGATGAACTTTTGCTGGTAAAAAGTTATAATTTGTTGTCTTCAAAACCGGTCATTTATGTAGCAAATATGGATGAAGAAGGGGTTATGGATCCCGAATCGAATCCGTATTTTCAAAAAGTGAGCGAGTTTGCCAAGGAAGATCGTAGTGAAGTAGTTGCTTTGTGTGCGAAAATCGAAGAAGACTTGTCTTCGCTTGAACCCGAAGAAAAGTCGATGTTTTTGGAAGATCTTGGTTTGCCTCAATCGGGATTGGATCAGCTGATCCAAAAAGCTTATCATATTCTGGGATTATGCACGTTCCTGACGGCCGGAGAAGACGAGTGCCGTGCTTGGACATTCAAACAGGGAATGAAAGCACCCGATTGTGCAGGTGTGATCCACACAGATTTCAAACGTGGGTTTATTCGTGCTGAAGTGTATACATTCGAAGATATCGATACGTTAGAGAGCGAACACGCGATCAAGGAAGCCGGGAAACTGCGATTGGAAGGAAAGGATTATATTGTGCAGGATGGGGATATCATGCACTTTCGGTTCAACGTGTAATGTTTTTGTTCAATTTATCTTTAACTTCATTGATTGTCATGATCATTGCGGTTATCTTAAGTATGAGCATTCACGAAGTTGCGCACGGCCTTGTTTCTTATTGGCTTGGCGATTCGAGCGCAAAATATGCCGGAAGGCTCTCTCTGAATCCGTTTCGCCATATTGACTGGCTCGGATTGCTTTGTTTGTTGTGTTTTGGGTTTGGTTGGGCAAAACCGGTCCCAATCGATCCAAGCTGCTACAAGGATCCGAAAACAGGTATCATTTGGACAAGCTTTGCCGGCCCTTTGGCAAACTTCCTGTTAAGCTTTCTTTGTGTAATCTTATATTATATGATGATCAAGCTGAGCCCGCAGTTTTTCATAAGCACACCGGGACAATTCATTGCGCAGGTGTTTGCTTCTACAGCATCTATGTCGATTGGTTTCGGAATCTTCAACTTGATTCCTATACCACCTCTGGATGGAGCAAAGATTGTGTGGAGTTTTTTGCCGGATTCTATTTACTACAAGATCAACAACGGCGCATGGTGGATGAATCTCTTGTTTTTTGCGCTATTGTATAGTGGAATCATCGGTCAGCCGATCGGAATGCTTCGCTCAAGTATTATCGAAGCGTTTTCCACAGTTGCGATCCATCTTTTCGGATTGTAATGAATTTTAACTTTTTGAGCAATTCATTTTTACTTCTGTGCGGGAGAATGAATTGCTTTTTATTTTGGTAGATTTTATCATTGCTGAATAATGATTCGATTCGGGAGGTTTTGATTCTTTGTTTTGGATTGGAAGTTCTTTGTTGGAAAGAGTATGATGATAGCATGCAGGAGGAAAGAGTTTTATGGCTTGTACAACAATTTTGGTTGGTAAGAATGCGTCTTATGACGGATCATGTATTATTGCGCGCAATGACGATTGCGCTTCCGGACAATTTACAGTAAAGAAATTTACGGTAGTGGATCCGAAAGATCAGCCAAGACAATATAAATCAGTTATTTCAGGTGTGGAAATCGAATTACCAAACGATCCGATGCGCTATACTGCGTGTCCGAATGTCAATCAGAAAGAAGGGATTTGGGCTGCATGTGGTGTGAACGAAGCAAATGTCGCAATGACAGCAACAGAAACAATCACATCCAATCCTCGGGTGTTAGGGGCCGATCCGCTGGTTGAAAACGGAATCGGGGAAGAAGATCTCGTTACGATTACCTTGCCGTATATTCATAGCGCAAAAGAAGGAGTGGAACGTCTTGGAAAACTTCTTGAAAAGTACGGAACATACGAAATGAACGGAATTGCGTTTGCGGACGGCAAGGAAATTTGGTGGCTTGAAACGATCGGAGGACATCACTGGATGGCTTGCAGAGTTCCGGATGATTCGTATGTTGTTATGCCAAACCAGCAGGGAATCGATGAATTCGATTTCAACAATAAGAAAGACTATATGTGCTCGCAAGATCTGGAACAATTTGTAAAAGATCATTATTTGGATTTGTCGTTCACTGAGGATTTCGATCCGCGAGCAGCGTTTGGGTCTCATGACGACTCGGATCACGTATACAATACACCACGTGCCTGGTATATGCTGAAATATTTGAACCCGAATACTTTCAATTGGGAACAATTAGGACCACGAAGTGATCAACTTCCATGGTGTTTCATTCCGGAAAAGAAGATTACGATGGAAGATGTAAAATATGTACTGAGTGCTCATTTCCAAGGAACGCCTTACGATCCTTATTTAAGCTGCGGAGATTGTGCTCATGCAGGAGAATTCCGCTCCATCGGTGTAAATCGAAATTGCGTGCTGGGAGCTATACAGACATATGAAGATGGTCGTGCCGCAAAAGAATGGATTGCTTTTGCATCCAATCCGTTCAATGTGCTCGTTCCGTTTTATACGGATGTCGAATCAATGCCGACTTATGTTAGCAATACGACCGAAAAAGTTTCAACCGAAAATTTTTATTGGTGTTCTCGACTAATTGCCGCTATGGCCGATGCTTCTTATAAACAATCTTTGATCTTGATCGAGCGTTATCAAAACAAGGTTTCTGCCAAGGCTCACGAAATTTTGAACAAGTACGATCCGCTTCTTTTAAAAGCAAAGGGTGAAGAAAAAACAGCTCTGGAAACCCAGGCAAATCAGGAAATAAGCAATATGGTCGAAAAAGAAACTGCCGATACTTTGGGAAAAGTATTGTTCCAGTTGAGCTTGATCATGAAAAATTCATATGCGCGAAGCGATGCGTAAAGCAAAACAAAACGCTGCCAGTCGTTGTGCCGGCAGCGTTTCTTTTTCCTCTTTTTTCTTTTTACTGCTCGTTTGGCACAACAATCGCCAATCCTCCAAGAGCACTTTCCTTCAATTCCATCGGCAGCTTGATGCCGGTCAGATTCATAGTCTTGACGACCATATCGAAACTGACGCGGTTTTTCTTTACGTTTCGTAAATATTTTGCCAGTCTTGCGGCGTCGATTGCCCGTTGCGCAGCGACTGCGTTGCGTTCAATGCATGGGATCATGACATATCCTCCGACCGGATCACATGTCAGTCCTAAATGATGTTCCAGGCCGATTTCTGCGGCACATTCGATCTGGGAGTTGGTTTGTCCTTGCAAATAGGCAATCATGGCCGCACCCATCGAACAAGCGGCACCTACTTCTGCCTGACAGCCCGCTTTCGCTCCTGAAATGGTCGCATTGTATTGGATGAGATTTCCGATTAGTCCGGCGACTTTTAATCCTTTGATAAGTTTTGATTTCGGGTATTCGAGATCGTGATAATAATGATACAAAAGTGCCGGGATCACCCCGCAGCTTCCCATGGTCGGAGCCGTGACTACGATTCCGCCACTGGCGTTTTGCTCGCTTGCCGCATAAGCGTAGCTTGCCAGAAGCAGAGCGTTTTGTTCTGTAATGTCGTCACAGCTTTTTGCTGATTGATTAAGAGCGCTGGCTACACGGTCCAGTTTTAAAGAACCAGGAAGAACTCCGGTTTTGGAAAGACCTTTTTTCACACTTTTGATCATAGCGGCGAATATGGATTTCATATACTGATCGAAATCTTTTCCTTCGATTTCGTCAATGTATTCATCGAAACTTAAATGGTGCTTTTTACAATAGGCGTGAATCTGATCCATTGTGGTGTGCGGATAAATGCTTTGAGCAGCCAAAGCGTGCTCTCCGTCTTGTTCGATTTTGCCTCCTCCAATCGATACAAAGGAGTGCTTTGCTAGCAATGTGCCGTTTTGATAGACTTCAAAGACCATTGTGTTGGGATGCTCTACCCGTGTTTTCAGATCGAAAATGATTTCTGTTGAAATTGGTTTTAATGTTTTTTTGATGATCATATCGGTCAAATGACCTTTTCCAGTCAACGCAAGGGAACCGAACAAAGTGACTTTGAAGTGATCGGCTTGCGGATATTTTTCCAGCATCGTTTCGCTCGCTCTCATTGGACCAAACGTATGAGATGAGCTGGGGCCGGGACCGATTTTATATATTTCTTTTATACTTTGCATAATTTTTCTCCATATTCATTATACTTTGTCTTGCGGGATTTGCGATGATGAAAACAATTTTCATCAAAGTTGAAAATCAATGAAAATTCACCTTGATTTTATGGGAAAGTTTGGGTATCATTATGACATATTATGGGAGGAGACATACAATTATGAAAGGTAATATGTGGAAAGTGCTTGCTTCCGGTGCGGTGGCCGCATCGATGTTGGCAGGATGTTCTTCCGCAGCTGGTGGGAATGCAGGTGCGGAAGGAAAAACGCTGAATGAAGGAGATACGGTCAAAATCGGTTTGAACTTTGAGCTGAGCGGCGATGTGTCAAGCTACGGACAAGCTGAAAGAAATGCGGCACAGCTTGCGATCGAACAATACAATGCGCGTACGGATACGAAGTTTAAAGCCGAAGGTGTGGAAGTCGATAACAAAGGGGATTCGGCTGAAAGTACGACGCAGGCGATCAAGCTTTGCACAGAAGATGGAGTAGCGGCGATTGTAGGACCGGCAACATCAGGAGCATCAATCGCAACTTATGCGGTAGCGGATGAAAACAGCGTTCCTGTTATTTCGCCAAGTGCGACACAAGTAGATGCGATGATGAACGGAGAAAATCCTTATGAATATGCTTGGCGTGTCTGCTTCGAAGATTCTTATCAAGGGGCTGCCATGGCGATTTACGCAGCAGATACCCTCAACTGCAAAAAAGCAGCAATCATTAACGAAACATCGGATTACGGACAAGGTCTTGCAAATCAGTTTGAAGAAACATTTAAAGAACATGGCGGAGAAGTTGTCGCTCATGAACAATACAATGCAGGGGATACCGATTTCGCTTCGATGCTTACTTCAATGAAGAGTAAAGATTTTGATGTTCTTTATATTGCCGGATATTATTCGGAAGCCGGATTGATCATCAAACAGGCACGTACAGACGGAATCGATTGTCCGATCGTTGGTGCGGACGGTTTCGAATCCGAAGTTCTTGCTGAACTTGCCGGGAAAGAAAACTTGAATCAGGTTTGGTATACCACAGCATATACGACAGTGGATGCATCCGATGAATTGAATGCATTTATCGAGTCTTATAAAGCAAAATATGATGAAACGCCAAATATGTTCTCCGCATTAGCTTACGATGCAACAAATCTTGTTCTTGATCAGCTTGAAGCAACAGGAAAAACAGGAGCCGAGCTGAACGAGGCAATTAAAAAAGCAAGCTTCTCAGGTATTACCGGTTCTTTCACATTTGATGAAGCTACACATACTCCTGTCAAGAGTGTTATGGTCGTGAACCAAGTAGATGGTGTACAAACTGAAGCGACCGAAGTCACGGTCGACTAATAAATCATTTTTCGACAGTGTAAAGGGGAAAGGGATTTCCCCTTTTTTTCCAATTTAGAAAGAGAGTGATAACATGAGCCAATTTCTCCAGCAAGTTGTCAATGGATTATCGTTAGGAAGCATTTATGCTTTGGTTGCCTTAGGGTATACGATGGTGTACGGAATTATAAAATTGATCAACTTCGCCCATGGTGACGTATATATGATCGGTGCTTATACCGCATTTATCGTTACCGCATATTTCGGATTCGGATTTTTTCCGGCCTTGATCACATGTATGGTGGTCTGCGGAGTGCTTGGTGTCCTGATTGAGCGGATTGCTTATCGGCCATTAAGACATGCCCCGCGTATCACTGCTTTGATTACCGCAATCGGTGTATCGTACGTGATCGAATATACGACTGCTTACTTTATGGGATCTGAAAAGCGAACGTATCCGCAGCTTTTGTCTAATGCTTCGTTTAATCTGGGACCGATCAAAATCACGACTCAGCAAATTTATATTTTTGTGATCACGA
Source organism: Firmicutes bacterium M10-2 (assembly GCA_000403415.2). Classification (GTDB taxonomy): domain Bacteria; phylum Bacillota_I; class Bacilli_A; order Erysipelotrichales; family Erysipelotrichaceae; genus Dubosiella. The sequence goes on along the minus strand of KE159681.1, from coordinate 312,787 downwards.
TTGTCTTGATGATCATCTTGCAGTTTATTATCCAAAAAACGAAGATAGGACGGGCTATGCGTGCAGTGAGCACCGATGAAAACGCAGCCCAATTGATGGGAATTTCGGTGGATTCAACAATTTCGTTTACATTTTTGATTGGATCGGCTTTAGCCGGTGCAGGGGGAATCCTGGTCGGTATTTATTACAATTCTATCAATCCTTTGATGGGACTTGTTCCGGGGCTGAAAGCGTTTATTGCCGCTGTGTTCGGGGGAATCGGAAGTATTCCGGGAGCCTTGATCGGCGGGTTGTTTATCGGGATGGCCGAAACGATGGTCGTTGCATATGGAAGTTCTCTTTATCGCGATGCGATCGTTTATGCGATTCTAATTGTTGTACTGATTGTAAAACCAACCGGTTTGTTGGGGAAAAATCAAAGAGAGAAGGTGTAAGCTATGGCAAAAAGTATCATTAATAAGGTCAATTTGATCTGGGTTGCGATCATCGTCCTCTTTTATGTGATCCTTACGATGATGATGAATGTCGGGATTATCAATTCTTATTACAAGATTACACTGTTTAATATTTGTATCAATATCATGCTTGCGGTTTCTTTGAACTTGGTTATCGGAATCTGCGGACAATTTTCTTTAGGTCATGCAGGATTTATGTGTGTGGGAGCTTACAGTGCCGGAGTCATTACGAAAATGATGCCGAACTATTTCGGTTTGCTTGTCGGACTGCTGGTTGGCTTTGCGATCTCGACAGTTGCCGCACTCATTGTTTCGGTACCAACCTTGCGTTTAAAAGGAGATTATTTGGCAATCGCAACGCTGGGATTTGCGGAAATCATTCGAATTATCGTTCAGAATATGAAGATCACGAACGGTGCTGCCGGATTGAGCGGAATTCCTGCTTTGACAACATGGCCTCTGCTTTTACTTGGCGTGGTCATTACGATCGTAATTTGCTGCAATTTTACAAGATCGGCTCCGGGACGGGCGTGTATTGCGGTACGCGAAGACGAAATCGCCGCAGAAGCGATGGGAATCAATACCACAAAGTATAAAGTCATTGCTTTTGTGATCGGCGCTTTATTAGCAAGTGCGGCCGGCGCATTGTTCGCATGCAATTTTTATGTGATTAAGCCGACTCAATTCACATTTAATAAATCGATCGATATTTTGGTCATGGTTGTATTTGGCGGTATGGGAAGTATGACAAGCTCGGTGCTTGCCGCAATCGCAATCGGGTTATTGAATATGATTTTACAAAACTTCACAGATGCCCGTATGATTATTTACGGAGCGATTTTGGTCATCATGATGATCTTCAAACCGGACGGATTATTCGGAAATCGTGAAATTTCAGTTTCTAAGATCATGAAAAAAATACGCTCGAAAAAGGAGGCACGCTGATGGAACCCATTCTCGAAGTGAAAAATTTAACGAAAAACTTTGGCGGACTTTGTGCGGTTTCCAATGTTTCGATGGAAATTATGCAAGGAGAACTAATCGGTCTGATCGGACCTAACGGTGCGGGAAAAACGACTTTATTCAATTTGCTGACCGGTGTATACGAGCCAAGCGAAGGCCTCATTGAAATGACGGTTGACGGGAATAAAAAACAAATCGGCGGATTGAAGCCTTATAAGATTACCGATTACGGAGTGGCGCGTACTTTCCAAAATATTCGTTTGTTCAAATCGATGACTGTCCTTGAAAATGTGCAAGTAGCGATGCACAGAAATATTCAATATGGTACGATGTCCGCAATCTTACGGTTACCCAAATATTATTCGGAAGAACGCTGGGTCAAAGAAAAAGCCGAAGAATACTTAAAAGAAGTGGGACTTTATGCCAAGCGAAACGAATTGGCGACCAACCTTCCGTATGGGGAACAGCGCCGCCTGGAAATCGCGCGTGCTCTGGCGATCCAACCGAAAATTCTTTATTTGGATGAACCTGCTGCCGGGATGAATCCACAGGAAACGGCCGATCTTACGAATTTGATTCATAAGATTCGGGAAAAATATCATTTGACGATTATTTTGATCGAACACGATATGTCGCTGGTCATGAATATTTGCGAACGCATCTACGTGCTTGATTACGGGAAGATGATTGCCAACGGCGATCCGGAAGAAATCAAGAACAACGAATTTGTGATTCGGGCATATTTAGGGGAGGAAATCTAATATGGCCATGTTAGAAGTAAAAGATCTACACGTTCATTACGGAATGATCGAAGCGCTCAAAGGGGTTTCTCTTACAGTTGAAGAAGGCCAGATCGTTTCTTTGATCGGGGCCAACGGAGCCGGAAAGACGACTCTTCTTCAATCCATCAGCGGAATTGTAAAAAAAAGTTCAGGAAATGTTGTATTCTTAGGTGAAGACATTTACAAAGCGTCCGCTCAAAAGATTGTTGCGTATGGATTGACCCAAGTTCCCGAAGGACGTCGTGTGTTTACAGGACTTTCTGTTTATGAAAACTTGATGATGGGTGCATATTTGCGAAAAGATAAAAAAGGAATCGAAGAAGACTTGCAAAAAATTTATAAACAATTTCCGATTCTCGAACAAAGAAAAAATCAAGATGCCTCGACTCTTTCAGGGGGTGAACAGCAAATGCTGGCGATGGGGCGTGCTTTGATGGCAAGGCCGAAGCTGCTTTTGCTGGATGAACCAAGCATGGGATTAGCCCCAATTCTAGTGAAAGAAATTTTTTCGATCATTCAGGAAATCAATGCCACAGGCACGACCGTGCTTCTTGTCGAGCAAAACGCGAAGATGGCTCTTTCGATTGCCGATTATGCGTATGTCCTTGAAACAGGCAATGTTGTGTTGAGCGGAACCGGTAAAGAATTGATTGAATCTCCGGAGATTCAGAAAGCCTATTTAGGAGGTTAAAATGTTTAAAGTAAAAGATTTTATGACAAAAGATGTCATTACATGCCAACCTGACGAAAAGATCACGAAAGTCATCGATTTGATGAATTCAAAAAAAATTCATCGATTGCCGGTTGTGGATGCCAACAATCAGCTAATTGGGATCATTACCGAAGGAATGATTACGACAGCTAACAATTCGGCCACTTCATTATCGATTTTCGAATTGAACTACTTATTGTCGAAAACCGATGTAAAAACGGTGATGATCAAAAAAGTAATTAAGATCAACGAGAATGAATTGATGGAGGCAGCTGCGCAAAAAATGCTTCAAAATGATATCGGCTGTCTGCCGGTCATCAATGAAAACGATCAAGTTGTAGGCATCTTGACCCAAAATGATATTTTCAAAAGTTTCCTTAATGTACTGGGTTGGGAACATACAGGTTCGCGAATCACATTGGAAGTCAAAGATGAAGTCGGTGCTCTTGAAAAGATCGCAAAGATTTTTGCTGATCAGCATGTCAGCATCACGAATATCGGGGTGTATGCTTCAAAAGATGGAGTAGCGAGCATGGTCATTCGCAGCGACAGCAAAGAAATCGAAGCGTTAAAAGGCTCTCTTGAACAAGGCGGATATGTTGTTCAAGAAGCGATTGTCATCGGATAGCCAACACAAAAAAAGGGGCTGTAACGAATAGGTGATTTTTAGAAATCACTAGAGCGTTGCAGCTCTTTTTTTCTTTGCTTCTTTCGAAAATGACAGGATCTATG
>KE159681.1:287910-306838 GCA_000403415.2 Firmicutes bacterium M10-2 | reverse complement strand
CACGTTGACTCCCTCTACGACTTCCTTCACGGTTCTGGAGATATCATCCGAAGGGATGGAATCATCATAAACAAATGACAAAGGGAATTGAAAAGATGGCTGAAGTGCGTTACTATGGACTAGGTATTTTGTCACAACTAAATAATACCAAAAAAGGCCGGGTTGATGATCATTTTGATATCAACTCGGTCCTTTTTTTATTTCGGGAGCCAGATATTTTTTTACTTACCCGTTACAGCCCCTATTCTTTTTGGTAAGTATCCAGATCATTTGGGAAAGGAACGGAAGAAAGCGAATCGTATTCATCAACTGTAATCGCAATCTTAAGCGAAGTATCCACGGATTGGTTATTAAATGATTGGCTCATATGCGCATTTAATGTCAATTGAGTAATGATATTGTTTTCAATCGTGGCATCCACTGTGGCTTGATCAATCTTTATGCTTCCGTAAGAATCAAGCACTGTTGATAAAGCGTTTTTATCAATCTCGAAAGAATAATTATTTCCTTCTTTGCGGGAACTGGTGAACATTTTTTCAAGTTCTTCGTCAGTCATATCTAAAAAGGGATCGAAATTGGCGAGCTTGGAATTTTTTTTAAGTCCGATCTTTTCAACTACGCTTTGGGTCTTGACTCCCATAGAATCCAAATATGTCTTTCCGTCTTTGATATAAAAATTCAGGAAATTTTTTTCGGTATTTTTTCCGGCAGAAAGATCGGTCGTAATCGAGAGTTCCAGATCATTGGTCTGATCGAAATAAATATTTGCGTGCAATGCGGTCGGATCGTCTTGATCCATTTGGACGGTTGCGTCAATGTGGGCGCTGTCTGCTTGGAATGTGTGATGCAAGGCATCGAAAAAAGCGAGCGTATCGTTTTGATCGACTTGTTTTGAGCATGCAGATAGAGAAAAGCAAAGGAAAAATGCTAGTATATAGACGGTTATCTTTTTCATAATGGCCTCCGTTTTTGCCATTTTAAAATGAAACCGAACGCTTGTCAAAGAAAGGACACTGACAGTATGGTATTAGTGTATTATGGCAATCAATTTGCAAAAAAAGATAAAATCGTCGATGTATTAAAGAAAATGAATGTATCGTATATCGAGATCGGTGAAGAGGATCTCGATTATACACTTGGAGAACTTCTCGAAAAAGAAAAGTCTTCGATCAATTTCGAAAGCGATCGGGAAATTTTCCTTTATTTCTGCGATATGGATGTAAATACGATCACGAAGATCGATGAAGCATTGAAAGCAAAAGGAATCCATGTACTGCATAAAGCCGTTCGTACTGATACGAATATAGGGTGGAAACTTGTCGATCTGCTCGATCATATCGAAGCGGAAGCGTCGTATTTTAAAAAAAGGGAAAAATTGAGGAATCTCGTATCTCATCCTGATCAAGTGCTGTTGAGTACCAATGAAAAATATCAAAGTCTGATGGTGATGTGTTTTGAACTCTTAGAAGAAACCGATGTTCCCGAAAAGATGTATGATACCGCAATTCAATTGATCGAAAACTTTCCGAAAGTCGAACAATAAGATCCGTGCGCGGGTCTTTTTTTAATAGTATGAATGTGCTATTTTTAGACTATGAAAAAAATTACGATTGGAATATTAGCGCATGTCGATGCGGGAAAGACGACATGCATTGAAAGCATGCTTTATACAAGCCATCAGATCAAAAAAGCCGGTCGGGTCGATCATCAGGATTCATTCCTAGACTACGATGATCAGGAAAGAGAGCGCGGCATCACGATTTATGCAAAACAAACGCATTTTCAATGGAAAGACAATGAGATTTTCGTGATCGATACGCCAGGACATATTGACTTTTCGACTGAAATGGAACGAAGCTTGCAAGTTCTCGATCTTGCGATCCTGTTGATCAACGCCCAAGATGGCGTTCAATCTCATACGGAAACGATTTGGGAATGCCTGAAACAGTACAAGATTCCTACTCTTATCTTTGTCAACAAGATGGATATTTCTTATCAAACCAAAGAGGAGTTGATGAAAGATCTTGAAAAAAAACTATCGGCTGGCTGCATCAATATGGAAGAGAGCGATTGCGAAGAACATCTTGCGATGATCAACGATTCCTTATTGGCTTCCTATACCGAAGAAGGAAAGCTTCCCCTATTTCTTCTTCAGGAGGCGTTATACAGAAGAGAATGGTTTCCGGTTTATTTCGGAAGTGCTCTGAGGCACGAAGGCATTACGGCTTTGCTGGATGCGATATGTACCTATTCGCTGGAACAAGAAGAAAGCAGTCAATTCGGAGCCAAGGTGTTCAAAATTGATGAAGAAGGAATTGTGTTTATCAAAATGACCGGAGGAACATTGACACCGAAGAGTGTTGTCAATGATGAAAAAATCGATCAAATCCGTTTATATAACGGCGAAAAATATACATTGCTCCAACAGGCAGAGGCCGGAGATATCGTAGGGCTTAAAGGAAATCTGACCATGCATATCGGACAAGGACTGGGCAGCGAAAAAGATCACGATCAATCGATGCTGAGCGCTTGTTTGGAGTATGATCTTTTGTTGCCCGAAGGTGTGGATGCTCTGACTTTGTGGCCTTATTGCGAAAAGCTGGCGAAGGAAGATCCCCAGCTTCGCTTGACGTATAATGAGCGTACGAAAAAAATTTCCTTATCTTTGATGGGCGAGATCCAAAAGGAAATTCTTCAAAAAAAGATCTTCGATCATACGAATGTTCAAGTCGGATTCACTCAAGGAAAGGTGCTTTTCAAAGAAACAATCGCGAAAGAAACATATGGGGTCGGGCATTTTGAACCGTTACGGCACTATGCGGAAGTTCATGTTATTTTGGAACCCCTTTTGACCGGACAAGGCATACAAGTAGTGAATGAAAACCGGATTGATAATTTATCTTTGGGCTGGCAGCAGCAAATTCTTCACGCTTTGCATTATCCGCATAAAGGCGTATTGACCGGTTCGCTCTTGACTGATGTAAAAATTCGATTCATTGCAGGTAAGGGAAATTTGAAGCATACGTCGGCACAGGACTTTTCTCAGGCGGCACGCCGTGCTGTACGTCAGGCTCTGAGAAAATCGGATTCGATTTTATTGGAGCCATTCATGTCTTTTGAGATTGTGACACCAACCACTTCTTTATCGCGGGTACTGTATGAACTGGATCAAAAAAAGGCAGAATTTCAGATTGAAAAAAGCGAAGAAGATACGACGACAATCAAAGGATCGGGTGCAGTTCGCACCTTCATGAATTTCCAAAGCGAATTGTATGCTTTGAGTAAAGGAAAAGGACGTTTCCTATCAAAAGGGGTGTCCTATTTGCCATCCAAAGAGCAGGATACGCTTGTGGCTCACATAGGATACGATGCGGATTCGGACTTGAAAAATCCAACCGGATCGGTATTTTGCGCGAATGGATCGGGATATTACGTTCCTTATGATGAAGTGGAAGATCATATGCACCTCCATCCTCTTGAGGTACACAATACAATATCGTATGAAAGCACACGATATAAGATCGATGATGAAGAGGCTAAACGTGTTTTTGAAATGAGTTCGGGTCGAAACCGTTCGGAAAAGAAAAAAATGATTCCTCATAAAAAAGTCAAGGCTGATCTTTCTTTTGAAGAAGTAAAGATCGAACCGAAAAAACCGCAATGCCTGATCGTGGATGGATACAATATGATTTATAGCTGGTCGTCGTTAAAAGATCTTGCGCGTACCGATTACAATGCCGCAAGAGAGCGACTGATCGATGCGGTTGCCAATTACCAAGGATATAAAAATATTGAGGTCTATTTGGTGTTCGATGCGTATCGGCGCAAAGAAAGTGTCGATGTACGTAACGAACACCGCGGAAAGCTGAATGTGGTTTTTACCAAATACGGGCAGACGGCTGATTCGTACATTGAAAAACTCGTTCATGATCTCAAGAAAAAATATTCGTTGATGGTTGCGACTTCTGATGGATTGATCCAGAATTCGATATTATCCCAAGGAGCGATGCGCCTTTCGGCAAGGGAGCTTGAAGGACGTGTGATGCGGACCAATCGGATCGCATTGGATCATTTAAAGAAATGAAAAAAGAAAAAAGGAAGTAAGATTTAGAGAAAATCTTGCTTCCTTTTTAGAATATATGTAAAAAAATCCTTTAAATTATATAGAAATTTCTCATAAATATCAATATTTTGTTTGACAATACTTGCATGGGTTGCTAATATAATAAATTGCATAATAGTCTGAAAAAATCAGTATTTTATTAGCGAACAGACAACGAAAGGATGGCGCACATGGATAGCAACAAAGCGTATCGCATTGTCTCTTGCGGAAACAAATCCTCCCGTCGAGACTACTCAAAAGTAAGCGGAAATTTAGAGCTACCGAATTTGGTAGAAATACAAACCGATTCATTTGAATGGTTTACCAAACATGGTATTCAGGAGGTTTTCGAAGAGATTTATCCCATTGAAAACTACGGAAAAAATATTAAACTGAATTTTCTTCGTTATCATTTTGAAGAACCGAAATATAACGCAGAAGAATCAATGTATAGAGAATGTAACTATGCTGCACCGCTTTATGCGGATATGGAACTCGAAATCACCGATCCGGAAACAGGAGAGGTCCGGACAAAACAAGAAGAAGTATACTTGGGCGATTTTCCATTGATGACGGAAACGGGAACGTTCATCATCAATGGTGCAGAACGTGTTATCGTCAGCCAAATTGTTCGTTCACCAGGCGCTTATTTTTCAGAAGTATACGATGAAAAAACCGGTAAGCAAAACTATAACTGTGAATTGATTCCTAGCCGCGGAACTTGGCTGGAGTTCATGACAGAACAAAAAAAGACCATGGCAGGACGTACGATCAATGTTTCGATCGATCGTCGACGGAAGATTCTTTTCTCGATCTTTTTCAAAGCTTTGGGAATGTCATTCGGTATCGAAAAGAATGAAGATGCCTTCGATACGAAAAACCTTAACGTGTTCCTGAACTCGCTTGGACGCCAAATAGAAGATGCACCGGTTGATGAAGAAAACCGCGAATTCATGAATATGTATCTTGAGTTGTATAATGCGTTCTTCGGCAAATACGAAGAAATAGAAAATACATTGCTCAATGATAAAGTAAAAACGACTGAAGAAGCGTTGCTTTCTTTTTATGAAAACCAACGAAGTGATGAAATCCCGACATTGGATGGATCCATTTCTTTGATGCAGGCAAAATTTTTCGATTACCGCCGTTATGATCTTACGAAAGCCGGGCGTTATAAATTAAGAAAAAAATTAAACGCTTATGCACGTATGATGAACAATACATTGGCTTATGACATCAAAGATGTTCATGGTCAGGTAGTCATGGAAAAAGGAACCCATGTTACCCGAAACGAAAGAAACGAACTCCGTGATATTCTGGCGAAGGGTGGGTATATGAATCCTTACCCATTCCGTTCGGAATTCCACGAGGAAGATATCGTTACGATTCCTACAGAATACGATCAAGGACTGGTTGGTCGTATCCTTGCCCGTGATATCGAATGGAACGGACGTCTTTACGAACAAGGGACAGTGCTCACAGAAGAAGATGTCAAAGCGCTGCAGGAAGGCGTTGAAGAAGTAAAGATCTATGCAGGTATCATTGCAAAAAAGGTCGGATTGAACGAACAAAACATCAATGCAGTCATGAATTACGGACAGCGTTTGTTCGCACTTGGACGTTTGACAAATGCGAAAGGGGAAGATTTGATCGATGAAGAACTCGAATTGATGATTCCTCGTTACAGCGTTGGCGTAAGCCCTGATCGTTTAGATGATGCAAGTATTCTTGCTTTGCAGCAGCGCTGCATGGAGGAAGAAATCAATGCATGGCTGATCGGTTCTGCACAACAGGAAATCGAAGTTATCGATGCAGACGAACAAATCGTCAAGATTATCGGTAATGATCCGTTTGCTCAGCGTCATACGATCACAATCGCAGATATTTACGGATTCTTCGGATACGATCTCAATGTCATGGATGGCATCGGAGAAACCGATGATATCGATATGCTCGGAAACCGTCGTATTCGTGCAGTAGGCGAATTGATCCAAAATCAGTTCCGTATCGGATTATCTCGTATGGAACGTGTTGTAAAAGAGAGAATGTCCATTCAGGAACTTGATAATCTTACACCGAGAAAACTGACAAACATTCGTCCGCTGACGGCTGCAATTAAAGAATTCTTCTCAAGTTCGCAGTTGTCGCAGTTCATGGATCAGCAGAATCCGCTTGCGGAACTGACCAATAAACGTCGTATTTCCGCATTAGGACCTGGCGGACTTTCCCGTGAACGTGCCGGATTCGAAGTTCGTGATGTTCACTCTTCCCACTATGGTCGTATTTGTCCGATCGAAACGCCGGAAGGTCCGAACATCGGTTTGATTTCAAACCTGACAACCTATGCCAAAATCAACGAATATGGATTTATTCAGACTCCATATCGTATTGTAAATAAAGACGGAACTGTACAGGAAAAAGCCATCTATCTTTCTGCAGATGAAGAAGCGGATTATGTCATCGCCCAAGCCAATGAGGTGCGTGACGGTCGACTGATCAATGAGCGTGTCGTTGCCCGTAAAAACGGTGATACGATCATTGCTGCCCGCGAAGATGTGGAACTTGCCGACGTTTCGCCAAAACAAATTGTTTCTGTCGCAACTGCGTGTGTACCTTTCTTGGAAAATGACGATGCATCACGTGCCTTGATGGGTGCCAACATGCAGCGTCAGGCTGTACCTTTGCTCGTGCCGCATTCTCCATATGTCGGAACAGGAATCGAATATAAGATCGCAAAGGATTCAGGTGTCGGTATTGTCGCAAAACAAGACGGAACGATTACGTATGTGGATTCATTGCGTATCGTCCTGACCGATAAAGAAGGACAGCCTCATACGTATCAATTGCGTAAATTCGCCCGCAGCAACGCATCCACTTCGATCAACCAGCGCCCGATCGTAAAGATCAACGAAGAAGTGAAAAAAGGCGATATCCTCGCCGATGGTCCAAGTATGGAAAACGGGGAGCTTGCTTTAGGACAAAACGTAACGATTGCCTACATGACATGGTACGGATACAACTATGAAGATGCGATCATCATGTCTGAAAGAATGGTAAGCGATGACGTATATACATCAATCCATATCGAAGAATACGATATCGATTGCCGAGATACGAAGCTTGGTCCGGAAGAAATTACCCGCGATATTCCGAATGTTGGCGAAAATGCGGTACGCAAACTCGACAAAGACGGAATCATCATGGTTGGTGCTGAAGTAAAAGAAGGCGACATCCTTGTCGGAAAAGTTACGCCGAAAGGACAATCGGAAGTATCTCCGGAAGAAAAACTGTTGCTGGCTATCTTCGGCGAAAAATCCCGTGAAGTTCGTGATAACTCATTAAAAGTTCCTCATGGTGGTGCCGGAATCGTGCATTCGGTGCGCGTATTCAAACGTGGCGATGGTTCGGATCTTCCTCCTGGAGTGAATGAACGTGTCAAAGTGTATATCGTGCAGAAACGTAAAATTTCCGAAGGAGATAAGATGTCCGGACGTCACGGAAACAAAGGTGTCATTTCTAAGATCCTGCCAATCGAAGATATGCCGTTTACTCAGGACGGAACGCCGATTGATATCATTTTGAACCCGTTTGGTGTACCTAGCCGTATGAATATCGGACAGATCCTCGAGATCCATCTTGGTTATGCGGCCAAGAAGCTGAACCAAAAATTCGCGACACCGGTATTTGACGGTGTATCCAATGAAGAATTAGCTTCGATCATGCAAGAAGCGCAAATGACTAAGGATGGTAAGCAAGTCCTTCGGGATGGACAAACCGGTCTGCCATTCGATGAGCGTATTTCGGTTGGTGTCATGTATATGATCAAGTTGGCCCACATGGTTGACGACAAGCTGCATGCGCGTGCGACAGGCCCTTATTCGCTTGTTACGCAGCAGCCTTTAGGTGGTAAAGCACAAAACGGTGGACAACGTTTCGGAGAAATGGAAGTTTGGGCTCTGGAAGCGTATGGCGCAAGTCACACTCTTCAGGAAATCCTGACAATTAAATCCGATGATATTCAAGGTCGTATCAAGACATACGAAGCAATCATTAAAGGAAAAGACATTCCTGAACCTGGCATTCCTGAATCATTCCGCGTATTGATGCACGAACTTCAAGGTCTTGCGATCGATGTTCGCCTGCTGGATGATGAAGGAAACGAAGTGGATATCGCCAATGATGATGACGAACATGTTATGATTCACGAAACCGAAGTGTTCGAACATCCGGAAAACGAAAAATTAGAAAACGATATGGAACCGAAAGAGGACATCATCGATGTCGATGTAGATGGTGTCAATCTCGATTCGATCGATCTTGATGATAATATCAATGCGCAAGATCAAATCGATGAAGAAGAAATAGAAGATGTCGACGATAACATTGTAGAAAAGGAGGCGTAAGTCTAGAATGAGTATCAATAATTTAGCCTCGATCCAGGTCCAACTTGCAAGCCCTGAAACGATCCTGAAATGGTCGCATGGTGAGGTGACCAAACCGGAAACCATTAATTATCGTTCTCAGAAGGCTGAAAAGGACGGTTTGTTCTGCGAACGGATTTTCGGTCCGACAAAAGACTGGGAATGCGCGTGCGGAAAATATAAAAAAGTGCGTTTTAAAGGGGTCGTGTGTGACCGTTGTGGCGTGGAAATCACCAAATCGAGCGTACGTCGCGAGCGGATGGGGCATATTGCCTTAGCCGCTCCGGTCGCTCACATCTGGTATTTGCGTGGGATCCCAAGCCGTATGGCACTTTTGCTTGATGTAACTCCGAAACAATTGGAAGAAGTTGTTTACTTTGTAAGCTACATCGTAACCGATCCGAAAGAGTCAAGCCTTGCTTACAAGCAGATCTTGTCCGAACGCGAATATCGCGAAAATATGGCCATTTACGGTGCAAGCGGATTTACGGCTCAAACAGGCGCGGAAGCAGTGCTTCGTCTGTTGAAAGATATCGATCTTGAAAAAGAATACGAGGAAGTGCAGACAGCGCTTGACAAAGCTCAAGGTGAAAAACGTAAAAAACTGATCAAACGTTTGGATACAATCAATTCATTCCGTCATTCCGAAAATAAGCCGGAGTGGATGATCCTGACTAATATTCCGGTTATTCCACCTGATCTTCGACCAATGCTTCAATTGGATGGAGGTCGTTTTGCGACAAGCGATCTGAATGATTTATATCGTCGTGTCATTACAAGAAACAATCGTCTTCGCAAACTGCTTGAACTCGGTACCCCGAATATTATCGTTCAAAATGAAAAGCGTATGCTTCAGGAAGCGGTAGATGCCCTGATTGACAATGGGCGTCGTTCCAAACCAATCACCGGAGCGGGTGGTCGTGCATTGAAATCCCTTTCTCATTCATTGAAGGGTAAACAAGGTCGCTTTCGTCAGAACTTGTTGGGTAAACGTGTCGACTTCTCAGGTCGTTCGGTTATTGCGGTCGGACCGGATCTGAAAATGTACCAATGCGGTATTCCTCGTGAAATGGCAATCAACTTGTTTAATCCGTTCATCATCAACGAAATCGTGAACGAAGGTTTGGCTGCCAATCCGAAAAATGCCGAAAAACTCATCGAACGTCGGGATCCGCGTATTTGGGATGTTGTCGAAAAAGTCATTGATGGCTATCCTGTATTGATGAACCGTGCTCCGACACTTCACCGTTTAGGTATTCAGGCCTTCCTTCCGAAATTAGTGGAAGGTCGCGCAATGCGTCTGCATCCGCTTGTTTGTACAGCGTTTAACGCGGACTTTGACGGGGACCAGATGGCTATTCACGTACCTCTTGGAGAAGAGGCGCGTGCTGAAGCTTTGATCATGATGTTGGGATCGCATAATATCCTCGGTCCGAAAGACGGAAAACCAATCGTTACGCCAGGACAAGATATGGTCATGGGAAATTTCTATTTGACCATGGAAGAAACGAAACAAGAACTGCTTGATGAAGCGAAGCGTTATGAAGAAACGGATTGTCCTTTGGAAGCGGCCAACTGGCAGCGCTTTGCGGAAAGCGAAGGAAATGTATACGCAAATGAAGAAGAAGTACGGCTGGCTTACCAGATCGGACAAGTTCATTTGCATTCAAGAATTGCTATTCCTGTGCGTTCGATGAAAAAGACATCGTTTGATGCGATGCATGCAAACGATTATTTGGCAACAACGGTCGGTAAAATCATTTTCAACGGTATGTTCCCTGCGGACTTCCCGTATTTAAATGAGGTAAGTTCCGAAAACTTCAAGAAAACGCCGGATAAATACTTTATTCGTCCGGGTGAGAATATTAAAGAATTTATTGCGGCATTGCCTGTAACGCCTGCATTCAAGAAAAAAGATCTTGGAAGCATCATTGCGGAAGTATTTAAACGTTATTCTGTGGATGAAACGGCGGAAATTCTTGACCAGATCAAATCATTAGGATTCAAGTATTCCACAACAGCCGGAATTACGGTTGCCCTTTCGGATATCGAAGTAGCTCCGAATAAGGAAAAACACGTGTCGGAAGGTCGTCAAAAAGCGGATGCGTTAAAGAAGATGCAGCAAAAAGGATTGTTAACATTGCCGGAATGGGAATCCCGCCTGAATAAGATGTGGGATAACGTCAAAGACGGTATTGCCGATGAATTGATGGCAAACATGCCTCGCAAGAATCCAATCTTTATGATGAGCGAATCCGGTGCCCGTGGTAACAAGCAGAACTTTACGCAGCTTGCCGGTATGCGTGGGTTGATGGCTCGTCCAGGACATGGTAAGAGCCGTCATGGAGAATTTGTCCCTTCGATCATCGAGGTCCCTATTTATTCATGCTTCCGTGAAGGATTGAATGTGTCCGAGTTCTTTATCAGTACGCACGGTGTACGTAAAGGATTGACGGATACGGCGTTAAAAACAGCGGAATCAGGTTACCTGACACGTCGTCTGGTTGATGTGGCACAAGATGTGATCATCAAAGAAGACGATTGCGGTACCGATAAAGGATACTGGGTAGAAACGCTGATTGATCGAAAAACCAACACGGTTATTGAAGAATTGAAGGATCGCTTGGTCGGTCGTTATTCAAAACAGGAAGTCGTTGATCCGAAAACAGGGGAAATGATCATTGAAAGCGATCAGTACATCACGGATGCGACAGCACAAAAAATCGTAGATGCCGGAGTGACGGGAATGTATATTCGTTCGCCGTTTACGTGCAAATCAACGACCGGTGTTTGCCGCAAGTGCTACGGTAAAAATATGGCAACCGGAAAAGATGTCGAAGTTGGTGAAGCGGTTGGTGTCATGGCTGCTCAATCGATTGGTGAGCCAGGTACTCAGTTGACCATGCGTACGTTCCATACCGGTGGTGTGGCCGGTTCAGGTACCGGGGATATCACTCAAGGTCTTCCTCGTGTCGAAGAACTTTTCGAAGCACGTCATCCGAAAGGTGTTGCGGTTATCGCGCAAATTTCCGGAGAAATCACTTCGATTGATCGTGTGGACGGAACTATGCGTCAGGAAGTCGTAATCACAAATGAACATGAAAGTGTTGTTCATAAACTGAATGCAAACCAATCATTGCGTCCTTGGATTACTGTTGGTGCTTCAATCGAGGCCGGACAGGCAATTACGGAAGGACCATTGGATCCGAAAGAATTGTTGAGCGTTGCGGGTGTTCGCGAAGTGCAGG
This sequence comes from Firmicutes bacterium M10-2, assembly GCA_000403415.2. Classification (GTDB taxonomy): domain Bacteria; phylum Bacillota_I; class Bacilli_A; order Erysipelotrichales; family Erysipelotrichaceae; genus Dubosiella. The sequence continues at coordinate 295,067 of KE159681.1, read as the reverse complement.
ACTATATCTTGAAAGAAGTCAAGAAAGTATATCAGAGCCAAGGTATCGAAATTTCCGATAAACACCTTGAAGTCATGATCAAGCAAATGATGAAAAAGGTAATCGTCATCGATAGTGGAGATACAGATCTGAACGTTGGTGTTCAATTGTCTTTGAATCACATCACGAAAATCAATCGGGATGCTTTGTTGAGCGGTAAGACGCCGGCAACATTCAAACCGGTATTGCTCGGTATTTCGAAGGCTGCGGTAGAAACCGATTCGTTCTTATCTGCCGCTTCATTCCAGGAAACGACAAAAGTGCTCACAGATGCAACGATCAAAGGTAAGATCGATCATTTGGTTGGTTTGAAAGAGAACGTTATTATCGGTAAGCTCATTCCTGCCGGAACGGGAGCTAAAGGCAATCGTCCTCAAAACTTGATCATTGCCGAAAAAGCAAAACAATTGCGTGACAAGCGTCTATCTCGTTCGCATGAAACGCATGATGAGCAGTTTGAAGAAATTGCCCGTCAAAATTCTCAGGAAAAAAACCAGATGGTTTTGGGAGATGAAGACAAGTTGATGCTGGAAGACGATTCCATGGTCAATGATATGTTTGATCTTCCCTTAAAAGAAGCCGAATAATATAAAGAGGATGTCCAGTGAGGGCATCCTTTTTTGTCGAGAAATGAGAACGCTTTATAATGAATACAAAGCGAGGTAAGATATGAAAAATAAAAGGATCCTTCTTCTTGCGTGTGCGATTAGTGTAATCGTATTGATCGTGGTAGGTACACAGTTGAAATGGAATCGAAATGCGCAAGAAGTCCAAAATGACGGAAATGATATGGAAACGATGCGTGTTCAAGAACAATACGGATTATATCCGGGACAGTACAAAGCCACGCAGGATACTCAAAAATATAAAGATATGGATGTTGAGCAAGTGGCAGGTTCTATCAAAAAAGACGAAATTGTGCACATTTCCTCTTTGAGCGAGCAAAACGACAATATTTTCGGTTTGCTGGAAAATGAGGAGAATCTATGGGTAATGATTGAGCAAAAACAAACGCCTTTATTTGAACCATGCAAGTGATTCAGTCTTGATTCCGAGGCAATTGCCGTTCATAATGTGAGTATGATAAAAAATATAGTATTGGATTTAGGGAATGTATTGTGTACGTTTGATCCGGAAACGGTCTTGCATGAAATGTTTGAGGATCCGCAGATCGAAGAACAATTGATGGGCATTTATTTTTCTTCTTTATGGGATCAGTATGACAAAAATACGCTCACAAAACAAAAGATGATCGAAATTGGCATGTTGCAGGCTCCAGAACTAGAAGGAGAAATTAGACGATTGATGAAAGAATGGGTCCATCATGTCAATTTGATTGAGGAAAATCTTGATTTTGTCCGTCATATGCATGATTTAGGATACGGAGTGTATATCTTATCGAATATTCCCGAAGACTGTTATATCCATTTGAAAGAAAACGGACTGTTCAAAAATGTAGACGGAGGAATTTATTCTTACCAAGTCAGACAGATCAAGCCGGATTTTGCGATCTATAAGCTGTTGCTTGATACTTATGAGCTGGATGCTTCTGAATGTTTGTTTATCGATGACAAGGAAGAAAATATCGAATCGGCAAAAACTTTGGGTTTCTATACACTCAAATGCGATGACCCTTATTTGTTGGAAAAAGAAACAAGAGAATTTCTTGAAGAAACAGATTGAAAGTTTGCAGAAGATCGATTTGATCTTCTGTTTTTCTTTGATTCGATTTATGATATGATACTTTTCAAGGCAGAGAGGAGAAAGCGGAATGAAAAAATTAAGAAAAGCGCAGATCGTCATGATGTGGCTATGGATCATTGTTTGTGTCATCATGACATGGGCTGCAAACTTGCCGACCTTTCCGTATATGTATTTGATCAATATAGTCTTGATCTATATAATCGGATGTCTTATGAAAAAAAGATATTGTCGAAACAAAAAGATCTATGGCTTCAATAAATTCGCATTGGCTCTAGATGATGCCGACAACTACGATCTTGTAAAATTCGATATGCTCGTAGCTGCAGCAGAAGCATTGCTTTCGTTTTTGATGATGTACTCCAATACGGAATATTTCCAGTGGATTATGATCTTCTCTTTTGATATTATCATTATTTATATCGCGATCAATTACGCTGATAAAAAATGGTTCAGCAAACAAAAAGAAGTTCAAAAGCAAGTTCGTAATTCAAATTCGGGAAAGAAAGCATCAACAGCAACCAAAACAAAGAAAAAATACCAGACCGGAAAGAAAAAGAAGTAAGAGGAAGAACGGAATCAACAAAGGTTTCGTTTTTTTTGATTAAAGAATCATTCCAAAGGTTCTGTATATGTTAAATAAATATTTATTATTTTAGCTTTAAAGACAGTAGTGTTATTGTTTTCTCCTAATACATAGGTTATAGTTTTCATGGTGATAATCATGGAAGTTAAACATGGCAGAGGTTATGTGTATGCGACTCAAATAACGGAATGCAATACGGACAAAGATTACGTTCATCTTTTGATTGAATGTTCACCGCAGCACTTTATCCCCGACATGGTTAAAGCACTAAAGGGGGTTTCGGCCCGCAGATGAATGCAGAAGCATCGAGGCGAATGATCGAGATGTGAATGCGGCAATCAATGTCAGACAACAAGGATTACAAATTATTTCAATTTAACATATGGACAGGGAACCTCGTGACTTTAGTCATGAGAGATTCAGAAAATAAAGATAGATAAATGAAAGAAGGAAATTTCAATGACATATGCAAAACTGCAAAACGGAAGCGATATTCGAGGAATCGCTTTGGAAGGTATTGATGGCGAATACGTCAATTTGACCGAACAAGCTGTTTATGATTTGGCTCGTGCATTCGGCACTTGGCTATCGAAACAAACAGGAAAAGACCATTTAAAGATTGCGATTGGCCGAGATTCGCGATTAAGCGGACAAAATCTCCAGCATTCCATTATGGATGGACTCTTATTTGATGGTGTACAAATTTTTGATTGCGGGTTGGCAACAACTCCGGCCATGTTCATGGCATGTGTATTCCCGCAGACAGATTGTGACGGATCAATCATGATTACAGCGAGTCACTTGCCTTGGAACCGCAACGGAATGAAGTTTTTCGATAAAAACGGAGGCCTCGAATCTTTTCAGATTAAGGAACTGATTGAGATTGCCGATACCCAGAATTTTATTCGAGCTCGCGAAGGGTCAATACGCAAATGCGATTTGATGGATTTTTACGCGACCCATTTGAAAAATATGATCAAAGAAGAGATCAATGCCCCTGACTATGAGCAGCCTCTTAAAGGTCTGCATATTGTTGTAGATGCCGGGAATGGTGCCGGAGGGTTTTATGCAACCAATGTGCTGGGACCATTAGGAGCGGATATTTCGGGAAGTCAGTTTTTGGAACCGGACGGAACATTTCCCAATCATATTCCTAATCCTGAAAACAAAGAGGCAATGGATAGTGTATGCCGGGCTGTTCTTGACCATCATGCCGATCTCGGACTGATTTTCGATACGGATGTCGATCGCTCTTCGGCAGTCGATGAAAACGGAAATCCGATCAGTCGGAATGCGATCATTGCACTGGCAGCCTTGATTGCGAAAAAAGATCATCCCCAAACGACAATTGTTACTGATTCAGTGACTAGTGATGAACTGCATACGTTCCTTGAAAATCACGGAATGAAGCATCACAGATTCAAACGTGGATACAAAAATGTAATCAATGAAGCCAAACGTCTGAATGAAGAAGGAATCGATTGTCAGCTTGCGATCGAAACGAGTGGGCATGCAGCCTTTAAACAAAACTATTTTTTAGATGACGGGGCTTATCTTGCCACCCAAATTGTCATCAAAGCCGTGAAAGAAAAGATTTCCAATCAGTTATCCGATCTTAAACAGCCTTTAGAAGAAGGGGAGTTCCGTATTCATATCGATGGAGAAAATTTTGCGGAATATGGAAATTTCGTGATCGATCAGCTGACTGAGAAAGCAAAAAAAGATCCGAGTATTCAATTGGCTGATTCCAACTATGAAGGAATTCGATTGAATTTTGATAAAGAGCACGGATATGGATGGCTTCTTGTCCGAATGAGTTTGCACGATCCGATTTTGCCATGCAATATTGAGTCGAATATGAAAGGCGGAAAGGAGCAGATCAAGCAATGGCTCAATCATGCGCTTCAAGAGGATGATCGCCTTGATCTTTCGGTTTTAAAATAATTCGCTTCAATGACTAGACAACTTGAAAATGTTCCAATCAAAATAGATCGTTTTTATAAATTATAGATGAAAGTGCTTCCAATGTATGCTATACTTTGGTAAATAAAGGATCTCACATAGAAGGAATAGAAGGAATATGAATTATTTAAATTGGATTTTATTGATTGTGAATGTAATTTGTGGGATCGTTGCGATTGTGCTGCATATCAATCATGCATCCTTTGTGACGACATTATCTATTGTTCTGAGTCTTGGAATGACCTTTAAGATCGGAGAGTTGCTAGGTTTTCCGATTAAGTTTGATCATACTGAATCGTAAAAGTCCGCAAGGACTTTTTTTCATTCACATGATTTGCTATAGGATTTTTGTCTTTTTAAAATAAGAGTATGGAAGTTTTATTCGAATCAAGAGGCTGCCGCAAGCTTCTTCAAAAAAATCCGACCCTTAAACAAAAGATATGCGAAGGATTGGAACGGCAGGCAGAAAATAATTTTTTCAAGACCAAGATTGCCACCAGAAAAAAATGGCATAATCAAACGGTTTATGAATGCCGAGTCAACGATCAGTCGCTTGGTGCTGTGCGGATTGCATTCACGAGAAAAGAAAACGTGATTCATGTGCTTTACGGATCTACCACATTGCTCAAAAAGGCGTTTTCTCAAGAGCTTGAAAAATTTTTGAAAGAAGGATAGTATGAAACTAATACCGTTGCGCCAGGCGCAAATGAAATGGCTGAACAGCACCAAACAAAAAAAATTTGTTTCCATCAAATTGCTTACTTTTAAAAAGGATCGTTCTGTTCAAATCCGAAAAACACAAGAAGGGTATGTGCTTTTTGAACAAGGATATCTCGACCAGATGATTCTGCTTGATGAAAAAAATGCAAAAAAGCAGTTAAAAGATGCATTTTTGCGAGAATTTCCCCGAAGCACACGCTTATATATTCAGGAAGGTGGCGTATAGGATCGGATATTCTATGCAGATCCGCCTTTTTTTGTGATAAAATTTGTTTAAAAGGAAGGTAATCTCATGATTTATATTTTAGAAGACGATGAATCCATTCGTACCATGCTCTCCTATGCACTTATGAAAGAAGAGGAAAGTGAAGGATTTGAATATCCATCTGACTTTTGGAAGGCTATGAATCGGCAAACTCCGCAATTAATCATTCTCGATCTCATGCTTCCCGAAGAGGACGGATTGTCGATCTTGAAAAAATTAAAGGCTAATCCGCGATGGGAAGATATTCCTGTATTGATCCTTTCAGCGAAAGACAGTGAAGTCGATAAGGCGATCGGACTTGATCTTGGCGCGGATGATTATTTAGCAAAACCGTTCGGAATCATGGAATTAACGTCCAGAATCAAAGCTATCCGAAGGCGTTATGAAAAAACAAAAAAGAAAGGATTGCTTTTGCGTTGCGGAACGATCGAGCTTAACGAAGAAAAACATGAAGTAACCAAGGAAGGAATGAGTGTCGAACTCTCGTATAAAGAATACAATTTACTCAAGGTTCTTATGGAAGCCAACGGCTGTGTCGTGAAACGGGAAGAATTGCTTGAAAAAGTATGGGGTCCTTTTTATGAAGAATCGCGCACTTTGGATGTTCATATTCGTAAGCTTCGCCAAAAACTCGATCTTTCCAAAGAACAAATTCGTACAGTTAAAAATGTCGGTTACTGTTTAGAAGAATAAAAGAGGAACCTGATTCAGTATTCAGGCTCCTCTTTTTTGAGCAATCGGAATCGATTGCGGGAAAAATCGATCAATCCTTCTCGTTTCATTTTGCCCATTTCTTTGGAAAGAGCGGTTCGTTCGACATTTAAATAACCGGCCATCTGTTCGCGTGAATAAGGAATCTCAAACCAGTCTTCACCATGATGCTGATCATATAAGAAGGAAAGCACCTTTTGACGGGTTGTCCGCTTGGAAGAGTGCTCAATGCGAGCAGAAAGCGTTCGTGTCTTATTGAGCGCAATCCGCAGCAGATTTTCCAAAATACGGTTAGGCAGATGGTCTATTGAAAACAAGAGTGCGCTTGTCTGTTCGTTGGCCACAGCCGAAACCTTTAACGGTTCCTTGAAAAACGCATACATTTCCCCAAAGCACAATGGCGAAGGAATAATCGTATAAATATTTAAATTTCCGTTATAATCGATCGATTCAATACGTACCGAGCCTTCTAGGATCATGCCCATTTTTGAAATCGTTTCTCCTTCGGCAAAGATTGTTTCGTTTTTTTTAAACGTACGAATTGTATAATCAAGATCATTTAGACAATGTTCGATTTCCTGATCGCTGCATCCGTGAAAGAGGGGCGAGCGCCGAAAAACAGATATCCATTTTTGCATTTTTTTCTCCTTTTGTGGTATATCCCACTAGAGTTATCGATTTAAAGGTACTAAGATGAATATATCAAGTCAAGGAGGATGATTAAAATGAAAACATTCCAAACCGGAGAAGTATTTTCTCTTTCGAATGAGATACAATTCAAACCCGGAGAAGCGGTTAAAAAAGTAGTGATCGACGGCAAAGAAATGAAGATGTTGCTTGTTGCGATCGAAAAAGGAGAACTTCCGGAACATCCTGCACCTCTCAATGCACTCGTTACTGTTCTTGAAGGGGAAGGAGTGCTAGTGTACAAAGGAAAAGATCCTGTTACGATGCGCGAAGGCGACAGTTTTGCTTTTGAAAAGGGAGCTCTTCACAGCATACGTGCTGAGAATAAATTAAAATTCAGTTTACTGCTGTGGAAGGAAGAATGATCAACCTAAAAATAAGGAAAAGATAAAAAGGGGCTGTAACGAATAGGTGATTTTTAGAAATCACTAGAGCGTTGCAGCTCTTTTTTTCTTTGCTTCTTTCGAAAATGACAGGATCTATGGC
>KE159681.1:230582-286110 GCA_000403415.2 Firmicutes bacterium M10-2 | reverse complement strand
AATAAGAAAAAGTATGAATTGGAGTCGTGAAAATAGAAAAATAAAAACGGGCAGCATTCTTACTTCAAGAATACCGCCCGTTTGTCAACAGTCTGAAAAGATCGAAGCAGATATCGCTTCGATCTTTCTTTCTTATAAGAGCAAAATATTGTTCTGTGTGCAAATGTCAATCATTTTCTGAGGCCAAAGACTGGCTTGGACTTCGCCGATATGTGCTTTTTTTAACAGAAGCATACAAAGCCGGGACTGTCCGATTCCTCCGCCAATCGTATAAGGAAGCTCTCTGTTTAGGATTGCCTGATGGAATGGAAGTTGTTCTCGGTCTAAGCATTCTTCCGATTCCAGCTGCTGATGGAGTGCTTCTTCATCGACACGAATACCCATGCTTGAAATTTCCAGAGCTTGCTGGAGCGGCTCGTACCAAAAGAGGATATCGCCATTGAGCTGCCAGTCATCATAATCCGGAGCTCGTCCATCGTGTTTATTTCCATCGCTTAATTTTGCTCCGATTTTCATGACGAATACACAGCCAAGCTCTTTCGTGATGGCATTTTCACGTTCGCGAGGGTCGAGGTTCGGATAAATATCAAGCAGTTGCTGGCTCGTTACAAAATGAATTTTTTCCGGCAAGTGGTTGACTGCTTCCGGATATTTATACCAGACTTCGTGTTCCATATGTTTGATTACCTTGAAAATTTGCTCAACATGGAACTTCAGTGTTTCCACATTGCGTTCGCTTTCGTCGATTACTTTTTCCCAGTCCCATTGATCAACATACGCCGAATGCAAATTGTCCAATTCTTCGTCTTTTCGAATTGCGTTCATGTTCGTATAAAGACCTTCATGCATCTTAAATCCGTATTTTTTCAAAGCCATGCGTTTCCATTTTGCCAAAGAGTGAACGACTTCAATCGTTTCGTCACCCATTTCTTTCATGGTGAAGCTTACGGCTTGTTCGCTTCCGTTCAAATCATCATTCAGACCGGAATTTTTTTCTACGAACAAAGGAGCCGAAATCCGAGATAAATTGAGTTCTTTTCCGAGTTCTTTCTGGAACGTATCACGAATATATTTGATGGCTTCCTGTGTATCCCGCATGCTTAAGACGGGATCATAATCTTTTGGGATCGTTAATTTCATATTTTTTTCTCCTGATTTTTATATGGGAGATTGTACCATGATTTCACATATTTTACAAAAAAGTGCGGAAGTGAACGGGCAAATCCATTGGTGAATGTCTTATGAAAAGGGTATCATAAGTGCAATTGGAGGTTTTTTATGAAACTAGAAAATGTGCTTGAAGAATATTCTCTTGCGATGTTTGATAAATCGATTGCCCAACTGGATGATCGGGAATGCTATGTGATGCTTCTTAATTATGTGAAGAAGCAGCTTGACCAAGCACCACATGTAGAAGGGAAGAAAAAACTTTATTATATTTCAGCAGAGTTTTTGATTGGAAAGCTGCTGTCGAACAATTTGATTAACTTGAAAATTTATCATGATGTCAAGGAGATTTTAGAGAAGAACGGAAAATCACTCAGTGCCATTGAAGAAATCGAGCTGGAACCTTCTCTTGGAAACGGAGGACTCGGACGTTTGGCCGCTTGTTTCATGGATTCCATCACAACTTTGGATTTGCCGGCTGATGGTGTCGGACTCAATTATCATTTAGGGTTGTTCTTGCAAAAATTCGAGAACAACGAACAAAAAGAATATCCGAATCCTTGGATGAGCGAAAACAGCTGGCTTAATAAGACTGATGTGACTTTTGAAGTTCCGTTTAAAGACATCACATTGCCAAGCCGTCTTTATGAAATTGCGGTTTCGGGGTACAACGGAAAAGTCAATACTCTCAAATTGTTCGATCTCGATTCAGTAGACGAAACGATTGTGGAATCGGGAATCGGTTTTGACAAAAAGGATATCAAGAAAAATCTGACCTTGTTTTTGTATCCGGATGATAGCGATGATGACGGAAGAAAGCTTCGCATTTATCAGCAGTATTTCCTCGTTTCCAGTGCAGCTCAAATGATTCTTGCCGATCTTAAAGCGAAAAATATCGATCTTCATGATCTGCATAAGTATGTTGTTATTCAAATCAACGATACGCATCCATCTATGGTTATTCCGGAATTGATTCGTTTGCTTTGTCAAGAAGGGCTTGATTTCAATGAAGCGGCTGCTGAAGTCGAAAAAACGACAGCTTATACCAATCATACGATTTTGGCAGAAGCATTGGAAACTTGGCCAATGTCGTATTTGGAAGAAATTGTTCCTCAGCTTGTACCGATCATCAAACAATTGGATGCGCTTGCGAAAACAAGAAGCAAAGAGGAAGCGACATTTATTATTGATAAAGAGAATCGCGTACATATGGCAAGTATGGATATCCATTTCTCGCAGTCAACGAACGGAGTGGCAGCAATTCATACGGATATTTTGAAAAACGAAGAACTTCACAGCTTCTATGAATTGTATCCGGAAAAATTTAATAATAAAACGAATGGAATCACGTTCCGTCGCTGGCTGTTCGAGGCCAATCCGGAACTAACCGCATTCTTGGATGAGAAAATCGGTACAGATTACAAAAAAGATGCTTTGGATTTGCAGGCTTTGCTGCAATATAAAGAGGATGAAAAGACTTTGAAACAATTGCTGGATATCAAAGCAATCAAGAAAAGACAATTGGCGAAATATTTGAAAGAAACGCAAAATATCGAAATTGACGAACATTCGATTTACGATATCCAGATTAAGCGTCTTCATGAATATAAGCGTCAGCAGATGAACGCTTTGTATATCATTGACCAATATTTGAAAATCAAAGAAGGAATCGTTCCAGAAAGACCGATTACATGTATTTTCGGAGCAAAAGCAGCACCTGCATATATTTTGGCAAAAGATATCATCCATGTGATTCTTACTCTGCAGCAATTGATCGAATCGGATCCGCTTGTCCGTAAACATCTGCGTGTTGTGATGGTGGAAAACTATAATGTCACAAAAGCCGAAAAACTGATTCCGGCAGCTGATGTGTCTGAACAAATTTCTTTGGCTTCAAAAGAAGCGAGCGGAACAAGCAATATGAAATTCATGCTCAACGGTGCTGTGACTTTAGGAACAGATGACGGAGCGAATGTAGAAATCCACGAATTGGTTGGCAATGACAACATTTATATTTTCGGTGCGAAAGCTGATGAGGTCATTGATCATTACAAACATCAAAGCTATCATTCCCGCGAATACTATGAAAATGACGAAAGGATCCGTAAAGTCGTTGATTTCATTACAAGCGAGGAAATGATGAAACTGGGAAATCCATCTTTGCTGCAAGCCGTACATGATGATCTTATCAACAAAGACTGGTTTATGACTTTGCTTGATTTCGAAGCGTATGTGGATGAAAAACAAAAGATTTTCGCTGCTTACGAAGATCGCATGGCGTGGGCAAAGAAGATGCTTGTTAATATTGCGCAGGCTGGTTATTTCTCAAGTGATCGCACGATTGCTCAATACAACGAAGAGATTTGGCATTTAAAATAACATAAAGAAAAGTGGTGCGTGCATCACTTTTTTTGTGCTTCTTTTAAGGCGACGAATCCAAACAATATAGAAAACCGGGAAATGATTTCCGGTTTTTTCTTTGAACTGAAAATTATTACATTTTGTGTTTTTTGGGTCGAGAATCGTGCATCTCGGGACAGGAGGGATGTATTTGAAAATGATATGAATATAATAAAAAACATAATATAAATACATCACGCACGATAATAAAAATAAAAAAATATGGATTGGGAATAGGAATCGTGTTCAAGGTGTATTTGGCAAGTGGTTTTCCATTTTTAGCAACGAACTCAGAAGGAAAAAAACAGGATCGGGATGAAAGAAAGAATACGAAAGCAACTTTTAATCATGAAAAATCGCTTGTCGTGAAAGGAAATCAAGGAGAATTGAGTATGAAAAAAACACATCTTTACGGTGCAGTGGCGGCAACGATGTTGTTGGCACCGGTCACAGCAAACGTTTTAGCAGCAGAAGAGGGTGAAGTTCCTTCGGAAACGTCCTTAGAAACACAGAATTCGAGTGAATTGTCTGAACAGCCCGTATTGCCTGAACAAACGGAAACTGAGGAAGTGAATTTATCTGCTGTTGATGAGATAGACAATAAAGAAGAAAACATTACACAAAAGAATGATCAACCTTTGAGTAGTACTGTGGAATTTAAACAATCTGAATTTGAAATAATTTCCGAGGAATCGAATGAAGTCGAGGATTCAACAGTAAGTGAAGAAAATGAGAATAATGAAGGGATTACTTTGGTTGAGTCGAATTCAAAACAAGGAACCACTTTATTCCAATATGGAAATGGAACGGAAGAAGATCCCTATCAAGTATCGAGTGCAACAGAATTGGATTCTATTCGATATGATTTGAATGCTTATTATATTCAAACCGCACATATTGATTTGAAAGGGATTAATTGGACCCCGATTGGAATGGAAACAGAAACTTCCAATACCCAATCTTTCAAAGGTGTCTTTGATGGAGCAAATTTTGCGATTTCCAATTTAATGATCAGAGAAAAGACAGAACCGATTTATGAACAATTCTATGGATTGTTTGCGAAAAATGAAGGGATTTTAAAGAACATTCAATTATTGGATGTGGATGTAGCAATCGATGCCCATAACATTCAAAAATTGACTTCACCAACTCCTAGACGGCCGGCTGGCCCTATTTATGGCGGAGTATTTGCATCTGGTTTAACAGGCTGGGATCAAGGAACGATAGAGAATTGCACAGTTAGCGGAAATATTGTAAATCAGTTAACGAAAGTATCGGCTAGGACGTACTACGTAGGATATACAGGGGGCATTGCAGGTTATTCTATTCCTAAAACTTTAATAAAAAATTGTAAAAATTATGCAAATATTAGAGTAAGCTATGATGACAAGGCGGGAACAAATACTACTGTTGGAGGTATTGTGGGACATATTGGAAAATTCGCTAATAAAGATCATGCCAATATGGTTTTAAAAGATTGTACCAATTATGGAGATATTACTGTAGAGAATTCGAATCATTGCGAGATCGGCGGACTTGCGGGTTTTATTTGGGGGAATTCTGAAAATCTCGTTAATTATGGAAACATTCGGTTAAATAATTCGGAATTAGAAGATGTATATTCATTTTTAGCAATTGGTAGCATATTAGGACAACTTCAACATACTACTTTTTATTCAGAAACGAGCGACTATAATGATGGGATTTCTTTTCCTTCAAAAACATCCAATGTTGTTAATTTTGGAAAAATTGATGTTGTCTCTTCATCTTATACCTCTGATCCGCATTATCTTATATACGTTAATGGTTTGATCGGAATGATCGGCGGACTTGAAATTAACGGAGAATATAGCGGTATTGAAAATGGCTACAATTTAGGCGATACACTTAATTTTAAATGGATTGATAGTAATGGAAATTATACGAATTTGGATTTAGAGAAATATCCGATTTATCGGATCACAAATGCAACCACCAGCTATTCTTATAATGATCCGTCAATTAAGGATCGGAATGTATCGATTAAAAATTGCTATAGTGTAAATGATTTTAAAATCAATGAAAAGATTGTTGATAAATTCATTGACTCTAATCTAGAAAACGGTGCGAATGTAAAAAGAGAAGAACTCAGTTCTTTGGTTCAAACTCAATTTCCGGATATCAAGATCTTAGAATCAGGGGAAACGATTGAACAGCCAACAAATAAAGAAGAATTGAAAAAAGTATTTGAGGGTGAAAACTACTATGTTTTTGCCCAATCTCCAGCCGGTTTCCGTGATATTCATGCCGTTTTAGAAGAAGTAGAATCTGATGATAATTTTGGATATTCCGATCAATACGATACATATGGCTATCATCTTTATCTTGCCGACAAAGATGGAAACAAAGTGCAAAGGCCGGGAGATTACTATGGCGAGTTTGCTTTTCCGGAAGAATTCAATATGCGGGTTCTACATGGAAAAATTATCAATGCCGCAACCAATGAAGTTGTTTGGGAAGAAAATATGGGTTGGTATCGATTAGAAGGAATTATGATTGAAGAAGAAAATTTAGATATTATCTTCGTAGCAGCGGAATTGAAGAAGAAAAATCCAAAACCAGAAACTCCGATCAAAACAGAAGCGACATTCTCTCAAGATGGATATCAAGTAAAAGCAGAATCCAACGAAGATCTAACAGGATTGGAAATCGTAATCGACGAAGTAGAAGCAGACAATAATTTTGGTCTATCTTCTGATTATCAAACGATTGGTTACGATATTCATTTTGAAAATGGTGAAGGAATAGAAGTATCAAGAACCGGTAAATTTACTGTTCGAATTCCGATTCCAACGGAATTTATCGGTAAAGAAGTTCGGCTGTTCCATAAGGAACAAAAAGATTCGGATGCGGTAGAGCTTCAATTCAATATTATTGACGGTAAATACTATGAGTTTGAAACAAATTCATTCTCTTGGTTTATCGTAGCAAGTCAATCAACAACGGATGACAACAAGCCAACGGAAACACCGGATGATCCAACGGATGACAATAAACCAACGGAAACACCGGATGATCCAACGGATGACAACAAGCCAACGGAAACACCGGATGATCCGACGGACGACAACAAGCCGACAGAAACACCAACAACACCGGTTGATGAAGAGAATAAACCGGCTTCCAAACCAAGTGTTAATAAAGAAAGTGAAACAAGAGTCATTCCGGTAAAAATGGAATCTACAAAAGAGACTCAAAAAGAAGCGGATACTAAGCGTTCCCCGAATACAGGTATTGCAGCTCGTAAGACAAGTTCGATGTTTGCAGGCATGATGAGCTTGATTGGTCTTGGATTCCTAGTAGGAAAGAAACGAAAGTTTTAGAAAGAAGTAAATTTTACAAAACATGAAACGGAGGGGAGAGATCTGCTCCGTTTCTTTATTTAAGAAAGGAAAGAGGATTGGGTATGAAAAAAACACATCTTTACGGTGCAGTGGCAGCAACAATGTTGTTAGCACCAGTTACCGCAACTGTTTTCGCAGAAGAAAATGATTCATTGCCGGAAACGACAGAAGAAAATCAAGGAGTGGAAGAATTTTCAGATAGTGTGGTATTGGCTCCTGAAAAATTGGATGCAGGAATCGGTAGTGAAGCCGAAGCAATCGCGATCGAAGGCGAAAGGCAATCAGATGAAGGAGCAACGGATCTTGGAACATTGGATGGAATGACACCGGAAGTTATTGCACCGAAGGAAAGTCCCACAGATATTCCTAATTTAAATCTTGTCATTACGGAAGAAAATCAGAATCAATCGGGTGAAACTTTCGTAGAAATTAATGCCAAGGAAACGCCATTGTTTCAATTTGGAACTGGAACGGAGGAAGATCCATACCAAATTTCCAGCGCAACGGAATTGGATTCGATTCGTTATGATTTGAATGCGCATTATGTGCAGACTGGCAATATTGATTTAAGTGACCGGGTTTGGACACCGATTGGAGCACCAACGAATAATGAAACATGGGATGCTTATGCTTTTAAAGGTGTATTCGATGGCGGAAACTTTAAAATCAGCGGCTTGCATATTGTGGCCGATAAGGAACGGAATCAAAATCAATGGTATGGATTATTTGCGCACAATCAAGGGATTTTAAAAAATATTATTCTTGAAAATGTGAATATAAAAGCGGATACCCACGATTGTCTATATGAATCGGATAGATATGTGAGTAAAACGGTATATGTCGGTGCGCTTACAGGCGTGGATATGGGCGGTACCATAGATCATTGTCAAGTCAGTGGAAATATTGAGGTTGACTTATCCGGTAACGGGCATCCATATCATGGATATATTGGAGGAATCGTTGGACTCTCGACTCCAAAAGATTTTGTCGCAAATTGCCAAAATTTAGCCAATATAAAAGTTAGACAAGATAAGTATAACGGGGTTATTACAACATATACTGGAGGAATTGTTGGATACTTTGGAAAAAATGTTGAAGATGGAGGATTAGCGATCCCACTTAAAAATTGTATAAATAAAGGAAATATCACTTTGGAAAATTTAACTTCGTATAGTTATTCCGGAGGGATTACTGGTTACTTAACAGGAAATTGTGAGAATTTAATCAATTATGGATTTATCCAATTAACAAACAACTATGATGTAAAGTACAGTTCTAATATTGCGATTGGTAGCATCATAGGTCAATTTAATGGTGCACTTGAGAATGGAAACACTACAATTTACTATCCATCCGTAGCGAAAAATATTGTTAATTTTGGAAATATGGATATTGTTTTTCCTTCTTCAGCAGAATCTGGATTGAAGAATAATTTATTTCAAGTCAATGGATTGATTGGAAATATGGCAATAGATAAAAATGAAATTAAAAATGGCTATAATTTAGCAGAATGGATCAATATTCGTAGACTTCAAAAAGATGGAAAAATTGTCAATGTAGATACTGAAAAGTATCCGGTTTACCGAATCACGAGTATGAACCGTGAGATGCAAATAACACCAGTCGATCCGAGTTTATGGGATGTTGTGAAAATTACAAATTGTTATGCAGTAGATGATCTTAAATTGAATGGGGTATTGTATACAACTCAAATAGGATCGGATCTTGAAAATGGAGCGAGTATAAGCCGAAAAGAATTGGAAAAACTAGTTGAAAGTCAATTCCCAAATATCGAGATTGAAACTCTGATCAAAACAGAAGCGACATTCTCTCAAAATGGATATCAAGTAAAAGCAGAATCCAACGAAGATCTAACAGGATTGGAAATCGTAATCGACGAAGTAGAAGCAGACAATAATTTTGGTCTATCTTCTGACTATCAAACGATTGGTTATGATATTCATTTTGAAAATGATGAAGGAATAGAAGTATCAAGAACCGGTAAATTTACTGTTCGAATTCCGATTCCAACAGAATTTATCGGTAAAGAAGTTCGACTGTTCCATAAGGAACAAAAAGATTCGGATGCGGTAGAGCTTCAATTCAAGATCATTGATGGCAAATACTACGAATTTGAAACAACTTCATTCTCTTGGTTTATCGTAGCAAGTCAAAATATAAGCCAAGATCCAGAGAATCCAAACGAGAAACCGGATCAACCGAACAATCCATCGGATACGAATAAACCAACCGATAACAAGCCGAATGAAAAACCGACGGATCAAAATAAACCAATGACCCCGGCTGATGAAGCGAATAAACCAATTGTTAAGCCAACTGTCAACGAAGGAAACGGAACCAAAGTCATTCCAGTCAAAGTGGAAACATTGCGTTCGGTAAAAGAGGAATCCAATGCGGAGCATTCCCCAAATACAGGCATCGCGGTTCATAAGACAAGTTCCATGTTTACAGGTTTCATGAGTATAATCGGGCTTGGATTCCTTGCAAGAAAGAAGCGGAAGTTTTAGAAAGAATAAAATTTGATGAAAGTATAGGAAGCGGAGGAGGGAAGTACCTTTTCTCCGCTTTTTTCGTTTTAAGAAGAATGGAAAGGATTGAGTATGAAATCGAATGAGAATAAAAGTGTGAAACCCCAACATTTGGCAGCAGTTGCATTGGCAACAGCCGTAACATTGCCGGGTATGGCAATTCTTGCCGAAGAAGTGGAGCAAAATTCAGTAGAACAAGATGTGGTCCAGCAAACGGAAAATACAGAATTTGCTGGGATAACCGATACTACATTTTATGAAGAGGAAAGCGTTGGTGAAGAAGATCCCAATGTAAATCAATTCAACGAATCTGAAAAAATATCGGATGAAGAAGACTTATTTGCGGGTGAATCGGTAGATTATAATATTGAAAACCAGGAAAAAGAAAACCTAAATAATGATTTCAAAGCACCAGATTCAGAAACAGAAGTTGAGCCAAAGAAAGAAATTTTAAATAGTGAAGTCACTACTTTTCCAAAAGAAAATTCAGAAATGAAAGCATTCGCTTCAGAAGAAAACAAAGAGACGCAACCAAAGGAAATGAAAGTGGTAGAAGAAGTGAAACCACAGAATAATAGCCTCTTTCAATTTGGGGACGGTAGTGAGGAAAATCCATATCAGATTTCCAGTGCTGTCATAAGTTCAAAAGTTGTAAAAGAATGGAATGTTAAAGGATCAGGAACAGTAGAAGATCCATATCAAATTGCAATAGCAGATGATTTGGATTTCATCAGAGAAAACATGAGCAGTCATTATATTTTGGTTAATGACATTGATTTATCTCATATTGATAGTTTCATTCCGATTGGATGGAAAGCTGATGAAGAAGATGATGTATCTTTTTATGGTACTTTTAATGGAAATAATCATTCAATTACAGGGCTATCCATTACTGAATATAACCCTAACAAACCTTATTATGGTTTATTTGCATCAGGTGGACGCACTTCTAAATTTGAAAATCTAAAGTTACATGTTTCGATAAATCTAGATTTAGATAAACCGACTAAATATAAGTACGAGAATAATTTATCTAAATCTGTGATAGATATATGCATTGGTGGATTGGTAGGGTATATTTATAGTGCTAATTATGAAACAGGACATGCTGTTAACTGTGTAGATGTGAAAGGAAATATAAATTTATCCTTTTCAGAGGAAAAACTATATTCTGATATAGACGAAGCAATAATAAATTATAGAAATCATTTTATCGGTGGGATAATTGGTTATGGTCTGGATACTACTATCGAAAATTCCGTAAATAGCGCTAATATTTCTGTTTATGGAGACCATGACAGAACTATCCATGATCATTTCAGAGATGTTTATATTGGTGGACTAGCTGGATGGTTATATGGTACGAATAATTCAATTAATTACGGAAATGTTGAAGCTAAATTTATTGATGAAAATCCGAGTGTTGGCGGTATAGTCGCTCGAGCTGAAATAGTAGAAAAATGTACAAATGTAGGTTTATTGTATATTCAAACCGCAAAAACACAAAATCCTGGGTGGAGAGGATGGCCATCAGTAGGTGGTATTGTTGGTTATGTACGTAGTGCAGAAAACTGTATTAATGCTGGTGATATAACAATTGCTGACTCTCGTCAATTCTCCTCCGATGCTTTTAAATGGGGTGAGATAGAAGCTGCAGGTGTAATTGCGCTCTTTGGAGGAGATGATTCAGACAAATTAGTAAATCTAATAAACATTGGAAATATAAATATAATTCTTCCCAAAATTAGCGACCTTAGATTCGAAGAAATTTCTATTGCTGGCGTTTTAGGAGGGCCTACCACATATTATAGTGTGAATCGTACCCCTTACATCAGTGATCTCTATAATTTAGGAGATGTCCAATTTCCTGAAGGAAAAAAAGCAATCTATTTCCCAGGTTATGGTTCGGGCAGAGTTTTAGCTAGTAGTGGTTCAGACAATTATACTGATGAAATCCCTTATCCAAATTACATGCAAAATTTATATAGTTTGGAAAATGTTAAAAGATTTAAAAAAAGCAAGTATGGGGAAAAATATCGTTGTGATGGTGTCGATCTTCCTCTCTATGATATTTATGCCAGGGTAAACAAGATTTTATTGGAGAACGGAATGCCGACATTAGAAGAGCTGGGGCGTCCTATTGAAAGTTTCCCTGGGGAAGCAGAAGGTCCAATTTCGAGTCTAGATGTTTCAAAAACAGGAAGAGAAATTGAAGCAGGGAAAATGGAAATTCTTTCTGGCTGTTATAGAAACAATCAAGGAAAGGATGTATTAGAAATTGCAAAAAATATTAAATGGATTTCTGATAATGAGGAGATTGCTAAAATTAAGAACATCATGTTAGGAACAGTAAATAAGAAAGAATCATCAGTTGATTTTTCATTATTTATTGAGGGAAATAAGCCGGGCATCACGATGATTCATGGAATTGCCGACGATGGACAAAAGGTAGATTTTCAAGTTACTGTCGAGCCATCTATTTCATTTTCAGGATCAGAATCTCGAAATGTAATGTGGGCAGATGAATATAATGATCACTTATTTTTTCCAATGAACTTGGACCCTTCCGCAAAACAACTGGCAGTGAATTGTGTGATGTCGTTTGATGGGGGAAGTTTTTCGAATGATGAATTGCGAGAGTTTGTAAAAAGTATGGACTTGACGATGGAAAGACATCATTTAGCATCTACTTCCGACCATGTATTTCCGACTATTGGAAAAGCCACTTTTAAAGTTGACGAGAAAAATAGAGTAACTGTTGTTGTTCCGCTTACTTTAGATCCAAATACTTTGTCATACTCCGCACAAATGGACATGGTACTTACCATCAAAACTGCTGCGCAGAAGAAACAAGTAAGAATATTTTTAAATTCTGTTTCTTCTATTGATGATGGAGATGGATTGCCAACAGCGACAGAAATAAACGGAATCAAAGTATCAAATAATGGAAAACTAATTAAAACCGATCCGAAAACACCTGATATTTTTGTGCAAATAAACTGGGTAAAAGGGGTAATAGGCGATACGGCAACGCAGACGACGATTACAAAAAAAATATTGTATGATGCTTGCGATATGGTGGCAAAGGTATTCAAAGAGCATGGATTTAATCTTCATATTGATGCAGGACCTGAATCAAAAGATTTTGTAACCGGGAAATTATGGTCAGAATACGGTTCTTTAGCGAAAGAGCTAGATTATAAACCAGAAAGTTTTCCATTAAAGAATGAGGCTTTGGCGGATATTTTAAAAGATATCTATGAGGATGAAGAAAATAAAATTCGTATGCCAATATTTCGTCAATGTGTCTTATTGGACCAGTTTAAAGATGATAAAGGGACAACAGGACTTGCACATTTGAATGGTGCAATTTTCAGTGTAGCGATGCACGCGCTAGGTGATTTGAGCAATGATGATTGTGTACGGTGGCTAGCTGGAACGATAATGCACGAATTAGGTCATACGCTTGGGCTAAGACATGGGGGAACAGATGATGTGAATTATAAACCGAATTACTTAAGCGTTATGAATTATGCGTATCAAGCTTATTGGCAGCTTAGGACTAAAAACGCTGCGGGAGAGGTATCATTTAAAGATTATTTGAATTATTCAGAATATGAACTTCCAGAAATGAATAAGGATTCACTTTATGAAAAGGATGCGCAGAATATATATTTTGGTATGGTTCCGAAAAAATTAAAAATGACTTTAAATTTAAAATACGATAAAGATAGATCAATAATTTGGCTCTGGGATGAAAATGATAGAAATATTGATTGGAATAGAGACGGAATCATTAGTGATAGTCCAATTAAAGGCAATATCTATACATCAGAAAACATAAAAATCATTCCTCCATCCACGAATGATTGGAATCAAATCAAGATATTAAATAGTGCTGTAGGTGGTTTTGGAATGACTTTAGAAGAGTATTTGGAATCGGTTAGGAAACTCTCGGTTGTAGATGAAGAAGAGCTTCCAAAATATATAGAACCAGATCAACCAATAAAACCAGTATCTCCAGTAGATAATCCAAATGAACAACCGGATAAGCCAAGCAATCCATCGGAAAAACCTGACAAGCCGGTTGACAATAATAAACCGGGTGAAAAGCCGGACAAGCCAACCGGGAAACCATCTACAAAGCCAGAGGATCCAGGAAACAAACCTTCGGAAAACAAACCAATGACACCAGTAGATGAAGCGAATAAACCGGTTGTTACTCCATCCGTTAAAGATGATAGTTCATTTAAAGGGGAAACTGTCAATTTGGCAAACAGAAAAGTAGTCAAAGTGGATTCTGTTTCTACAACGCGTTCACCAGAAACGGGATTTGCAATGAAAAAGTCGAACTCGCTTTTCGCGGGATTGATGACTGTAGTAGGACTTGGCTGGATTGTCAGCAAGAAACGGAAAGAGAAAAGATAATTGAAAAAGGAAACCGGGAAACGATGTGCTGTTCGTTATTCGCTTTCCTGGTTTCCGATTTGTTTTAGAAAGCGAAGAGAGGAAAATAGCATGAATAAAAAAACATGGTTTGCGGTAGGCGTGGGATTGTTGTTGTGTATGACCGGATGCTCGAATGCGGGCACTTCCGAACCGAAAAAAGAAACAGCAAAAACCGAGGAAAAGACTATTGAGGAAAAGGAAAAAGAGAAAACGCCTTACGATGTGTTGCAGGACTCGATAAAGAAAGATCAGGACTGGGAATCGTGGAGTATTTCTATAACAACTTCTTATCATAGACCGGATTTTGAACAAATTAATAATGGCAATCCGGTGGAAGGAAAGAATATAACCTACACAAACAACTTAAAAACGAAAAATGCTTTTTATCAAATAAAGGAAGCTATCTATGAGAAAACGAATTATAGTTATTATCACATTGAAAAGGATACAGAAGAAGAATGTGTAAAAGTCATAGCACATCAAGGAGATGGAAGCGAATTGGTAGGTGACGTGTTTGTAAGAAATAAATTCTCGAAAGAGAAATACGAAGCGCAATCAGCTCCATATTCTCTGGAGGGAGACTATTTTGGAGATTCGGAAATTTTTGACGCAGAGCAATCGCAGGATGGGGACAATACGATTATTAAATTTACATTGAAGGATGGGCAAAAATTTCAGGATTATTTAGTTAATAAATTAGGATATGATTCGAAGCAGAAACTTCCGGATGGAAGTGAAATCGACAGCTGTTTATATTCAAAATATGAAATGGTATATACCATTGATCAAGACGGATATTTGCAGTCTTATCAACTGGATATGATTGAAAAACAAACGGAGGATTCCGAATCGAACTATACGGTCATTTCTACTTTCTATAAAGAAAATGTAACAGAAGTCAATTCAAAAGTCATTGACGAGGTGGTTGCGCAAGTCCCCGAAACCGGACAGCATGGCCAGATC
The DNA here is from genome assembly GCA_000403415.2 of Firmicutes bacterium M10-2. Taxonomy (GTDB): domain Bacteria; phylum Bacillota_I; class Bacilli_A; order Erysipelotrichales; family Erysipelotrichaceae; genus Dubosiella. Next base: position 271,199 of record KE159681.1, on the reverse strand, counting down.
GATGTGCCGTTTGAATATGGACAAATTGTAAAGCCGTAAGAGATTTTATTTGGGTAACATAAGAAACAGAGGATGGAAAAATAAAGAAGAAAAGATTTAGAGGAGTTATAGCTTTACTTTGATGGTAGCAATGATCAAAAAGAGAAAAGAGGGGAAACGTGAAAAACAAGAAAATTCTTATCGCGCTGACGGGTTTGCTTTTCGTGAGCGGGTGTGGCATGAAGCCCGAACCAAAAAGTGAAAAGCCAGCGGAAACCATGGATCTGGCAGAGGAACCGGAAGAAACAATCGTACCGGAACCGGAATTTGATTTGGACATTTCCGGAAAATATGTGCATTCGTCAGGGGCCGGCGGCTGGAGCGATGAAATGGAAATGGATGAAAACGGTCATTTTCAAGGTGTGTTCCACGACTCTGATGTTGATGAAGTCGTGGTCTATGGATATTCGGGCGACTTGACCGATTTAAAACAAGAAGGCGATTTGAAATACTCAGCCACAGTCAAAAATCTGAAGCGGGAGGAAGTCAATACAGACTCGATGTTTCCCGGTATGTCAGTGGCGGAAGGGGAAGAGAGCCCGATGTTTCATGAAGGGGATCGCATCACAGTTTATTTGAAAGGCTATCCTTTGGCGGAATTGTCGGATGTGCAAAAGAGCTGGGTCCAATCCATCGTACCTCTTGTCAATGCAACGACACTGGAAGGTCCGTTTCTTTACAATGAGAAAGAAGAAAGAGGAAGCATGGCTTTTATCGAATACGATGTGCCGATGGAAACATTTGAACCGATCGGCATGGATTCCACACTTCAAAGCGATTTGACGTCCGGGACAGGAACATGGTCGACCGACACAATATGGCCCTCGGATATGATAGAAGACGACCGCGTCGTCTCGATCCATTTCAATCCGGATATGAGCGTCGATTTGAAAATGGGATATACAAAGCCGGGAACCGAAAGCAAAGGGCAATATGTTATTTTGGATGAAAACACGATCCAATTCAAAAATCTGATAATCAACGGGGAACGGTATAACGACACGCCAATTCATGTTTGGGTTGGAAAAGGCAAGGATCTGGATCCAAGCGCGGAAATCGGATATTCCACACTGCGAATCGAAGGAGCGCGCAATGGCGAGAAAGACATCTTGTTTGATTCGTCTTATTTATTAGAGCAATAAGAAACAAAAAACGGAAGAGCAGACAAACTCTTCCGTTTTTTTCAGTTCATTGACGGAACGCATTGCTTATTGAAAAATTAAACAAGTCATGTCGAAAACTTCGGATCCGCATCCAAGGCTTTTCTATACCCTGTGCGCCGACGCCTTCTTTTAAAAGGATTGCTCATCAAGAAAGTTGATCAAGTCGTGACGAATCCGCCGCCAGCCTTCTTCCTGTTGTCCGTTTTGTAAATATAAAAGCAATTGTTGGTGATACGTTTCTTCTAACAGCGCAAGACTTTGACGCTGCCGCTCCTGCTTGACAAAACGAGCCAAAGAAAAAAGCATTGCTCCATTCAAACCAAACAAAATTAATACGACAAGTTGATAAGAAAGGGAGAAAAAGAAAGGTTCATAAAATCCAAGTATTTGACACACGCATAGCACAAGCACAATATTGTTGACGAGCAAACAACCTAAATACGACAACATTTTCATATTTCCCGTCATTGTTCTCGAAAAAACTCGAAGCAATCCAAACACGAAAACCGTCATCAAACCGCTTGCAACACCAGTCATTATCATTTGGAATGAATCAAAATCATGCCAATTGATCTTCTTTTGGGTCAATAAATACATCAACGGAATACCGAAAATTTCGCAAAGCACGAGCGATGTTTCATATAAAAGCACCGCCAATACGATCCGTCTTTTCGTTTCTTCCGGAAACAATCCCCGACAAACAAAGCCAAGAAAGACGCAGTTAAATACGTTTTTCAAAAACAGGTGGTAATCGCCAATGAAATTGTCAAACGGAAAGATCACAAAAACGAACAAGAACCACAAGAGAAAAAAACGCGGCCAAGGTCGTTTCGAACGCAAATACAATACAAACAAAGTCGATTGGATCGCCGATTGATAAAACAGCGCTACGATATACCAAATAGGCATTATGATTCCTCCTCCTTTGTTGCTTCCCAAAAGTTGAGCAAGTCATGACGCAAACGACGCCACGCCAAGTCATCTTGGTGCGATACCGTGTAATTGGCAAGCTCGTTTTGATATGTCGCTTCCAGTGCTTCAAACGAACGCCTCGCTCTTTCATGACGAATGAATTGTTGAAGTGAAAGCAACGTCAAAATGTTGAATCCTATAAGAATAGTGATTGCGATACCATACGAACGAGAAAAAAATACGTGCTCTTTCGGTACGACGATAAATGCGCCGCAAAGCGCCGTGAAGCCAATATTCAATAATAAGCTGATCAAATAAACGAACTCCTTTTTCTTCAATGCGATCCGGCTAGGAAAGACTTGAAGAAGAATCGAATATACGATAGTAAGCATCAGCGAACCAAAGATGTACATATGGGTGTGGTCGGCATTGAATCTACCCGGATCGGGACTATCTTTGAAAACGACATACAAAATAAAGAGTGTGGTGATTTCCGAAAGCACAAGACCGATTTCGTATAGCACGGTCCCCATGATGATTGTCGGCGTTTTCAAAGAACGAAATACGATCCGCGTCATTACCCCAAGAAACACGACGTTGAAAATGTTTTTTTGCAGTACCCATGTCACCGGAAAGAGTGTATCAAGAGGATAAATCATCAAAATGAACAAACCCATATAAAACAAGAAGTTGCGTACTTTGTGCTCAAGGGGATAATAGAATGAAAAAAAAGCTGACTGCACGATACTTTGATACACTAAAATAATCAAGAATCCAAGTTCCATTTTTTTCTCCTTTACGCGCTGTTTTCGCACAACATAGCCGTACAACGGCAGCGATTGCCTTGCATTTCATGAGAAAACATACCGTGGTGCATCTTGCACGTATGTTCGATGATTGCAAGGCCAAGACCATGTTGTTGGCTATCTTTTTTTGTAGAACGCCCTTTGATCAGCGAGGTATGTGGGGGAACGGTATTTTCTACTTGACACACAAGCACGTTTGCACGCGTATGCAAGTGAATGTCGATGATCCGCTCGCCATCGTGGGCAAGAACCGCTTCGATTGCATTATCAATCAAGTTGGACAAAACACTTAAGATTGCATATCCGTCTAAATCGAGATTGGCCGGTACAGCCGCCACAATCGAATAGTCGATATTGTTTGATTTCATGATGAGCGATTTATGATAAAGCAAAGCATCTACGATTTTATGCGGACAATAATTCACAAACAACGAGTCCGCTTCTTCGTGAAGCAGTTCATCGATTTTTGTCCGCCGGGACGCCTCGTCTTGCGGGGCATCTTTCATCATCTCTTTCAGCTTTTTTTGCAGCCGCACCATATCTTGTTCCGCTTTCATCGTTGCCAATACATGTTCTTTTTGAATGGCAGCTTGCGCGCGAAGCACTTCTTTTCGGGCATCTTCCTGCATTTTGTCAAGCAAAGTGCGAATGAGACGAATCGCAAAAAAGCCCGAAGCACAAAAGAGAACGAGCACACACAATACCCAACCGGGAGCAAAGGTGTTTCGAATCGTCTGGTTCGCAAGTGGGATCAAGACGGTCAAAGCGGCTTCCGACAATAAATACATCGCCACGTTGGCGCGTGGCGAAGAAAAACGTTTTTTCATCAAATTCCCTCCTTTGGATCGATAAGATAGTTGTGAAAGGAGGTTTTGATGGATTGAACATACCTTCTGGAAACGGAAAGCAGCGCACCATCTTCCATTTTCAAATCGTGAACCATGTATGAACGAATGAAACGAAAATTCACGAAAAACGAGCGGTGGCAACGATGAAAAGAGTCGGGAAGAAAGGACGAAAGCGTATCGAGATCTTCCTTGACCTTGATAATTTCCGTACGACAATGAATGAGGGTATAACGTTTGATTCGCTCTAAATAAAGCACAGTATTCGGATCGATGCGAACAGTCGTTGTGCCGGTATGCGCAACAATTTCTTTCGGACGATTTTTGAGCATTGAAAGTGCTTTATGGATCGCAATCTCAAGTCGAGATTCCTTTTGCGGTTTGTAAACAAAATAGCAATGATCGACTTCATACACATCGCACGCTTTTTCCAAATAAGAACTTAAAAAGATAAGGATTGACGACGGATCAATCGCCTTGATGGCTTTGGCTGTTTCGATGCCGTTCACATCGTTTTTGAGCATGATATCCATGATGATAATGCAAGGAATCTTTTTGATTTGCATGTGCGCAAGTAAATCTTTTTCGTCAACGAATCCGTGTACGTTTGCTTGCGGAAAACGGTGACCGATCCATTGGACGAGCTTTTCATTTTGAATCGGATCGTCTTCGCAAAGATTGATTTCATAATCCATTTTTGCTCCTACTTTCTTACTAATCGCACAAATTATAATTCATGGCCAAGGAAGAAGAAAAGAGAAAAATCAAAAAAGTGTGAAAGGTATAAATTTTTACTTATATAAAAACAGGCGAAATCCTTTTGTTTTTTTGCATTTTGGGTCAACAAGCATGCATCTTAGGACAGAAAGAAGATAAATGAAACAAGAACCTGTAAAATAAAATCGGAAGATGAAAACAGTTTTGTGGGGAAGCCGTTTGAATCTTGATTTAAGAAGAAAAGCAGGACCATGATGGATCCTGCTTTTCACTATTTTCTGAACAATAATTTTTTAATTACGGTTAGAGCACCGATAACGATCAAAGCGTTTTTACCCAGATCGCAAAGAGTACCTTTCGGATCGGTGTCCATTGATTTTTTAAGATCGGCAATCTTTTCCTGAGCCATTCCTTTCAGTCCGCCTTCTTCTTCATATTGCTTTTTTGCTTCGTCAATGTAGCTTTCGACATTTTTCTGCATTGTATCCAAATTTTCTTTTACTTGTTCGTTCATGATATTGATTTTTTTCTCCTCGGCTAAAATTTCATCGGAAATACGTTGCTGTTCAGGAGTGACGATATCGTTCGCATTTTGAACCGGAGAATCGTTGTTTCCGATTCCGTCATTTGACAAACTTAAATCGATATGTTTTGGCTGCGGCTTGTCGTCTTCGCTATCCGGAGAAATCGAATAGGTCGTATCGATATTCGGAGCTTCTTTGTGATGATTCATAGAATTGACAACATGATCGGAAAAGGCATTTTGCTTCGCTGTTGTCTGATCGTCAGGCATTTGGATCGGAGAATCGTTGTTTCCGATTCCGTCATTTGACAAGCTTAAATCGATATGTTTTGGCTGCGGTTTATCGTCTTCGCTATTTTGGGACATTGTCATATTTACGTTGTCAGATGCATCGTATTGTCCGAATGTTTCGTTTAATTTTTTTGAGTTTTTGTTATTAGCCATTTTATATTCCTCCTTATGTTTGCTTTATATGTGTATTGTACGTGTATTGGCCCGTAAACTCTTGTGAGATGCCTTTAGAAATACTTTTGAAAGTTTTTCATAATTCATTGAAATGATTTTCATTTCGTGGTAACTTTAACAGTATCAGAAATGGAGATGAGATCATGGATATTAAATTTGAACAATCCAAAACATTAAAAGACAAACCGACAGGAGAATTAGGTTTTGGAAAAATATATACAGACTATATGTTCGTTGCTGATTATGACAAAGATCAGGGAGGATGGCACGATTTGCGAATCGTTCCGTTTGGACCGATCGAATTGTCTCCGGCCAGCATGGTGCTTCATTATGCACAGGAAACATTTGAAGGATTGAAGGCGTATCGTACAAAAGACGGAAAGATCCAATTGTTTCGTCCGGAAATGAATGCCAGACGTTTCATGCGTTCAAACGATCGATTAAGCATGCCAATCGTTCCGGAAGAAATGTTTATCGGAGCAATCAAAGCCTTAGTTGATGTGGAAAGAGACTGGGTGCCCAATAAAGAAGGGGAGTCGCTTTATATTCGCCCTTATATGTTCGCAACCGAAGCGTGTGTCGGAGTGCATCCTGCAACTTCCTATAAATTTATCATCATCTGTTCCCCTTCGGGAGCGTATTATCCGGAAGGTGTCAATCCGGTCAAAATCTGGGTCGAAGACGAATATGTTCGTGCAACACCGGGAGGAACGGGCTTTACAAAGTGCGGAGGCAATTATGCCGGCTCTTTGAAAGCGCAGGAAAAAGCCGAAAAACAAGGGTATACGCAAGTGTTATGGCTCGATGGGGTACATAAAAAATATGTCGAAGAAGTCGGCTCGATGAATGCGATGTTCGTGTTCGGCAACACCGTAGTGACTGCACCGATCGACGGAACCGTGCTTCCAGGCGTGACTCGAGATTCGATCATTCACTTATTGAAAGACTGGGGCTATAACGTGGGAGAACGCCATATGTCAATTGACGAACTGATGGAAGGCGCAAAAAACGGAAAGCTGACCGAAGCGTTCGGCACCGGAACGGCAGCAGTAATTTCGCCGATTGGAGAATTGTGCTATAAAGGCGAAAAAGCTGTGATCAACGATTTCAAAACAGGAGAGCTCACTCAAAAACTTTACGATACGCTGACCGGAATTCAATGGGGAACTGTTGAAGATCCGTTTGGCTGGATCGTTGAAATCGAGAAATAAGAAGAAAGACCCTTTGCGGTCTTTTTTATCTAAGAGGTGAAATATGATCGAACAAGTCATTCGTTTGATTCAAGGGGATCCACAAGATCAAAAACTGAAAGAAACGATTAAAGAGATGCTAAAAGACATAGAAAACTCTTGCCCTTTTCGCATTCAATATCGTATAGAGCCGATCAAAAAAAGCAATCGGGGATTTCTTTGTCAACGCAGCCAGCTGCTTCTTGAAGGTAATTTAGCCGATACGATGCTTCGAACATGTGATCAGATTGTTGTGCTTGTGTGCACGCTAGGCTATCCTTTTGAACAAAAACTTGCTTACTATGCACAAAAAGATGTCGCACTTTCCCTTATTTGGGACGCATGCGGAAGCATATGGATTGAAAATCAGCTTGATCAATTCGAAAAAGAGCTTTCTGTTTCTTATTTGACGGACCGTTTTTCGTGCGGATACGGCGATTTGCCTTTATCGCTGCAAAATCAAATTGTAAGCTCTTTACCTAACATCGGAATTCATGTGCTTCCAAGCCATATGATGTATCCGACCAAAAGTGTCAGCGCATTTCTTGGTATTAGTTCTCAGAAACAGCCGGCAAGAATCAAAGGATGCGCGTATTGCACAATGAATAAACATTGCCCGTATAAAAAAAAGGAGAAAAACTGTGGAATATAAAACGATTCTTTTCGATGGCGCGATGGGAACCATGCTGCAAAGATCCGGTGCTTCCATTCCCGCCATTCCCGAACTTTTAAATTTGACGGAGCCCAAACTTCTTCAAGATATTCATCGCCAATATGAGCAGGCCGGATCGCAAGTCGTTTACGCAAATACATTTGGTGCGAACAGGCTCAAGCTCGAAGACCGGCTTGAAGAAGTCATTAAGGCCGGAATCGAAAACGCCCGCCTTGGTGCAGGGACTTGTAAGATTGCCCTGGATATCGGTCCTTTAGGACAGCTTATGGAACCGATGGGAACGTTTACGTTTGAAGAAGCTTATGAACAATTTTCGCAAATCGTCAAAGCCGGAAAAGACGCGGACTTAATCGTCATCGAAACGATGAGCGATCTTTTGGAAACAAAAGCAGCAGTTCTGGCCGCCAAGGAAAACAGCAACCTTCCCGTTTATGTGACGATGTCGTTTGAAGAAAACGGACGGACGTTTACGGGATGCACTTTGGAAAGTATGGCTATGACTTTGGAAGGACTTGGAGTGGATGCCTTAGGCTTTAACTGCTCTGTTGGCCCTGATGGCATGATCGATCTTGTCAAGCGTCTTTCGCAATGCACGAATTTGCCGATCATCGCAAAACCGAATGCCGGACTGCCAGATCCTGCTACAAGCCAGTACGACATGAAACCGGAAGAGTTTGCAAAATATATGAAGCAGCTGCACGAGGCTGGCGCAAGCATGATCGGAGGCTGCTGCGGAACCGATCCCCGGTTTATTGAGTCTATAGCATTTTTAAAAACGCAAAGTGTGATCCGGACTCAAAACGCACCTTCGAGCAAGATTTGCACCTCGCTTTTGGCACTTGACCTTCACAAGATTCACCCAATCGGAGAACGGATCAATCCAACCGGTAAAAAAAGATTTCAGCAGGTACTTTTGGAAGAAGATCTCGACTATATTGTTTCGATCGCCATCGAACAAAAAGAAGCAGGCGCCCAGATTTTGGATGTGAATGTCGGTTTTCCGGGCATTGACGAAGTTGAAATGATGAAAAAAGTGGTCAAAAAGCTGCAAAGCGTTGTTGATTTGCCTCTGTTGCTTGATTCATCCAATATTCAGGCTTTGGAAGCAGGGGCAAGAGTATACAACGGGAAACCGGCTTTGAATTCAATCAACGGAGAACAGGAAAAAATGGATGCGATCTTTCCGATCGTTGCCAAATACGGAGCTGCCGTTGTCGCTTTGACTTTGGATGAAAAAGGAATTCCGAAAAACAAAGAAGCAAGATTGGAAATTGTTGATAAGATTGTCAAAGAAGCAAAAAAATACCTAATTGATCCGAGCAATCTTTGGTTTGATCCGCTGACCATGACACTGTCTGCCCAACCGGAACAGGCAACGGAAACTTTAGAAACGATCCAAGAGCTGAAAGCGAAAGGTTATCAAACGGTTTTGGGCGTATCGAATATTTCCTTCGGACTGCCGGATCGTCAGGCAGTCACGAAAGTTTTTTTAGCACAAGCTCTGTTTGCAGGATTGACCTTGCCGATCCTCAATGTAAATATTGAAGCATATATGGATGTGATCGTGTCCGCACAGCTGATTGGCAATCAGGATCCGAACGCGAAAAATTACATTTCGCGATTTGCCGATCGTGTAACGCTGAAAACGAATCAAAATGTGTCGCAGACAATATCTTTGTCGAATGCGATTTATAAAGGACTTGATCAGGAAGCAAAGGAAATTGCCAGACAAAAACTCGAAAATATGGCGCCTTTGGATATCGTCGAACAAGAGCTGATCCCATCTCTTGATAAAGTGGGCAAGGCATATGAGCAAGGAAGTTTGTTTTTACCGCAGCTTTTATCTTCAGCGCAAAGTGCCCAAGCCGTTTTCGAAGTCATCAAAGATCATTTGGCAAGAACCAATCAAAAAAGCGTAAACAAAGGAACGATCGTTATGGCAACAGTGCAAGGAGATATTCATGATATCGGGAAAAACATCGTAAAAACAGTATTGGAAAACTATGGATATGAAGTGATCGATCTTGGAAAAGATACGCCTGCTCAATTGATCTTTGACACTGTGAAAGAAAAAAATGTCCGTTTGGTCGGACTTTCAGCCCTTATGACAACGACTTTGAAGTCAATGGAAGAAACGATCCGGCTGCTTCATACGTTGCCTGATCCGCCGAAAATTATGGTTGGCGGCGCTGTATTGACCGAACAATATGCCAAAGAAATGGCGGCAGATTATTATTCGAAAGATGCCCAAGACGGTGTACGCATTGCTAAAGAGGTGTTCGGCAATGAATGAGGTAAAAGAATTTCTTCGTTTTCATCCTCTTCTTTTTGATGGAGCAATGACAACATTTAAAGACGAAAAGTCAAGTGCAGAGGTTCTTGAACAATATATGGATGCAGGTGTCAACGCAATCAAGACAGCTACATTTCAAGTTTCCCGGTTGTTTTCTCAAAATGAATCGTTGGCCAGACAGCGTTTGTGTGAAGAAGTAAATGCGGCCCAATCTGTATTAAGAGAAAATGTGTTCTTGTTTGGCGATATCGGGCCCGCCTTTCAAGGCGCAGCTCCTTTTCCTGTTTTCCAAAATCAGATCGATCTTTTTTTGGAAAAGGGAGTTAAAAATTTTATTTTCGAAACTATGAGTGATGAAGAAGGACTGAAAGAAGCTTGTGCTTATATCAAACAAAAGTGTCCGGATAGCTTTGTGATTGTCAGCTTTGCGATCGAAAGCACAGGGGACGGAATGCAAATTTTATATGATTCCATGAAGGATTCGATGGCGGATGCGATTGGGTTGAATTGCCGTTCGGGACCAAGGCATATGGTAGGGCATATAAAAAAATTGAAACGGGGAAACAAACCGTTGTTCATTGCACCGAATGCCGGTTATCCGACAGTTTTAGGTTGGCGGGTGCACTATGAGGGAACACCATCTTATTTTGCTTCCGCTATGGAAGAAATTCGAAAAATGGGATGCGAAATTTTGGGTGGATGCTGCGGAACGACCCCGGAACACATACGTAAGGTTCGGTATGTGCTGGATCACTTACCGGATCATATCGATCCTGTGTGCGAAACAAAAGAAAAAAAGGAGAAAAATCCGGTTCGTCTGGATTGGAAAAAAAAGGTGTTTGTCGAACTCGATCCTCCGAAAAACGATCAAGTCGATTCGTTTATCCGTGGCGTGCGGGCGTATCAGCAAGCCGGAGCGGATGTGGTCACAATTGCAGATTCTCCGATAGGACGTCCGAGAGCCGATTCCTCTTTGTTGGCTTGCCGGATCTTTTCGCAAACAGGAATGATGCCTTTGCCTCATATTACATGTCGTGATCGAAACTTGAACGCAATCAAAGCATTGCTGATGGGACTATCAAGTGAAGGAATCCATCAAGTACTGTTCGTGACGGGCGATCCGCTTCCTCAAGACGCAAAGGAGGAAGTCAAAGCAGTATACAATTTCAATTCAAGAAAACTTATGCGAATGGTCAGCGGGATGGAAGAACTTTCGCAAGAAATGGCTATGTTCGGGGCACTGGATATTAATGCAGTCAACTTCGACCGGCAGTTGATCCTTGCCAAAGAAAAAGAGAAAAACGGCGCGATTGGATTTCTTACGCAGCCGATTCTTTCGAAGCGTGCTTTCAATAACTTGAAAAAGGCTAGAGAGCAGCTTCAAGGTTTCTTATTTGCGGGAATTTATCCGATCGTTTCCCATAAGAATGCCTTATTTTTGGAAAACGAGATTCATGGTATGCATATTGATTCCACCTTAATCGAACGCTATGAAGGTTTGGATCGGCAGCAATGCGAGCAATTGTCGAAAAACGTTTGTGTGCACATCATGAAAGAGTGTGTTTCTTGGTGCGATGGCTTTTATTTGATGACGCCCTTCCAGCGTATATCTTTAATGAAACAGCTGATTGAAGAGGCTAGAAAAATTCTGGATGCTGATTGATCCAATTGCCGATTGCATCGGCAATATGCTTTTGTCCTGCTGCGGTAGGATGGATGCCGTCAAAACTGAGCCAGTCTTTTTTCGAAAGCGTGTAAAGATCAATTACGGCAAAACCGTGTTCGGCGCCAATTTCAAGGATCAGCTTGCGAATTTGTGCAAGTTTGCGTTCTGCGTAGCTTCCAACATTCATTTGAAGCGGTGTGATTAGGATCACATCGCTTTTTTTATATTGATTGATCAAATGCTCATATTCTTCTTTGAATGTTTTCTCGCTTGTCCAATACCATACATCGTTGGCTCCCAAGAAAAGAAAAACTTTGTCGATGTCAGCTTTTTGACTTGCGGAAAATGCGAGAGTATGTTGGTATCCCATATCGAATTGGCTTTGAAGTGTGGCGCCGCTTGATCCGAAATTTAAAAATTCGTATTGGGGGAAACGATCCTGAAGCCATGTTGTATAACGTTCGTGCAAATAATCGGCAAGTCCCCATCCTTCGGTAATGGAATCACCGATAAAGGCAAAAATTGATGTGTTTGTTTTCATATGTAACATTATATCACTTTTTTTTGATTTTTTGATTGCGCTTTCATTGATATTGGATTATCATAACATTAAATAACTGACGCAACAAAAATGAAAGATTTTAAAGGAGATCATTATGATGAATTATGAAATGACAGAATGGTCAGATTTGAAAAGGAGTCAAAAAGACCAAACTTCTGTGTTTGCGTTTTGTACGTTGTGTATGGGCTCTTCGCAAAAGAGAATCGATTCTTATGGGGAAATGGTAAAAATCATTCAACAGCAATTTGAAGATCCGGGAAAAATGATGGAAAATTATTTTAACTTTGAAAGCATGATCAAACATGTGTTATTTTACGTGTTCTTGAAAGATCAGAAAGTAATTGCCTACTGTTTTCAAAAAAACGACGGTGAATGGATCAGCAATGTGGAAACGCTCAATATGAGGGATCAAGCAGAATTTCGCCGACGAATCGGCGCACACGTATGGAAACAATTGAAACACTGAAAAAAATGAAAGGAATGAAAGAAATTGTATTTTCTTTCAAAAAATAAAGATTTTTACTTTACAAACAAAATATATGAGCGTATGATACAACCATAAATAAACCGTTGATGAAGAGATCAAACAGAAAGACGTACGCACAGCGAGCCGGGGAGGGTGGAAGCCCGGTCGCAACGATTCTGCAAATGGACTTCGGAAGGGCGAGGTGAATGGTAGTATCCGAGCCGGGACTTTCCCGTTACAGAAAGAAGAATGTGTTTGCATTCGTAAAGTGGGTATATCGCATACCAATTCAGGTGGTACCGCAGAAGTTGAAATTCTGTCCTGTGTCTAGCAATAGATGCAGGACTTTTTTGTTCAATACCCGTTTTTATGAAAGCGCAGAGAAAAAGAGGAGAGAGTATATGAAAAAAAAATCTTTAAACGTTTTAAGCGCACTTTGTTTGTCTGCAACTGTATTGGCAGGATGTTCATCCAATGAGGAAACCAAACCTTTGAAAATCGGGGTTGCCCAAATTGTTTCTCATACTTCGCTCAATACGATCCGCGATTCTTTCGTTTCCCAGATGGAAGAACTTGGATACAAAGACGGGGAAACGGTTGAATACGATTTTGCGGATGCGGCAGGGCAGCCATCCAATTTGAATGCGATCATGTCCCAGTTTGCGGATGAGGAAAGCGATGCGATTGTTGCAATTGCCACACCTACAGCGCAGGCGGCCGCCAATTATGCAGAAGAAATTCCTGTGGTATTCTCGGCTGTATCCGATCCTGTAGGGGCCGGGCTTGTTCAAAGTCTGGATAAACCTGGCGGAAACATTACCGGAACAAGCGATGAGGTCCAGATCGATCAAATTATCGCTTTGGCAAAACAAGTGAATCCGGATCTGAAAACGTTAGGATTTTTATACAATGCGGGAGAAGCGAATTCGGTATCGAATCTAAAGAAAGCAAAAGAATATTGCAGTGCGAACGGCATTGAGCTGATCGAAGGAACAGGAAAAGATATGACCGAACTTCAGTCATCGGCTTCTGTACTTGCGGAAAAAGTAGATGCGATGTTCTCGCCAAACGATAACACGGTTGCTTCGGGAATGGCAGCTCTTTCCAAAATTGCCCTGGATGCAAAGATTCCGTATTATGTCGGTGCGGATTCGATGGTGCAGGATGGAGGCTTTGCGACAGTCGGGATTAATTACGAAGAACTCGGACGGGAAACCGCAAATATGGTCGATGAAATTCTCAAAGGTGAAAAAGCCGGAGATATCCCGGTCAAAGTGTTCAAGGATGGTCTGAATATTTATGTGAATAAAGCATATATGGATCAGTTGAATATCACTCTTCCGGATGAAATAAAAGACGATGATAATTTGATCATGATAGGAGAATAATTATGTCAATGGCTATCTTGATAAAAGCGTGTGAGCTCGGCCTGATTTTCGCAATTCTTTCGCTGGGAGAATACATTTCCTTTCGAATCATGGATACCCCCGATCTTACAGTTGACGGATCTTATGCGACTGGCGGATGCGTATGTGCGATGTGCACGCTTGCAGGGCATCCGATCTTAGGCATTGCAGCCGGTTTTCTTGCCGGCTGTCTTTGCGGTTGCGCAACAGCCTTTTTACAAACAAAAATGAAGATCCAGCCTCTTCTTGCGGGAATTTTGACAATGAGCGGATTGTATTCGATCAATATTCGGATCATGGATGGAGCGCCAAACGTTTCATTGTTTTCCAACAGCCTAAAGCCGGTGTGGACATTGCTTTCCGATTCAAAGACTCAGCTGATCGTTTTGATTTTCTTTGTGGCTGCGATCGGTGCACTTCTTTACTGGTTTTTCAAAACGAATTTAGGGTTGATGTTGCGGGCAACCGGCGATAATGAAGAAATGATCAAGGCTTCAAGCATCAATGTGGATCTGATGAAATTTTTGGGTCTTGGGTTGTCGAACGGAATCGTTGCGGTTTCAGGAGCTCTCCTTGTTCAATATCAGAACTTTGCGGATGTTACAAGCGGTACCGGTATGCTGGTGCTCGGGCTTGCGGGAATCATTGTCGGGGAAGCAGTATTCAGAAAACATACTGTGGCTTCCGGATTGCTCGCTTCTGTATTTGGAGCGATCGCATATCGTTTGCTGTATACATTCGCATTGAAACTTGGTTTTGCGGCGACAGATATGAATTTGGTTTCGGCAGTTCTTGTGGCAATTACGATTTCCATACCGTATCTACGATCGAAAAGGAGGAAAAAAGGGCATGCTTGATCTTAAAGATGTCAGTGTGATTTTCAACGAGGGCACGAAATTGGAAAAAGTTGCCTTAGATCATGTTACGCTTCACATTAACAAGGGAGAATTTGTAACTATATTAGGAAGCAACGGGGCCGGAAAAAGTACGTTTTTTAATGTTGTTACGGGTTCGGCACCTGTCAGTGGCGGAACGATCTTTTTAGACGGAAAGGATATTACCGATGAAAAAGAGCATATTCGTTCTAAACAGATCGGACGTTTGTTTCAAAATCCTTCTCAAGGAACGGCTGCCGGATTGACGGTGGAAGAAAATCTGGCTTTGACGTGTCATAGCGGAAGCGGGTTGTTCTCGATTGCAGTCAAGAAAAAAGATGTCGAATTGTTCCGGGAAAAATTGAAGGTGCTGAATATGGGATTGGAAGAACGACTGAAAACGCCGATCGGTCTGCTGTCCGGAGGACAAAGACAGGCGGTTGCCTTAATGATGGCGGTTTTGAATCCTCCGAAACTGTTGCTGCTTGATGAGCACACCGCAGCTTTGGATCCTAAGAGCGCGAAAACGATTCTGGAAATTACGAATCAGCTTGTTCATGACGAGCATATGACTGCGTTGATGATTACTCACAATATGACAGATGCTTTGAAGTATGGAAACCGCTTGCTGATTTTTAATGACGGCAAGATCGTCAAAGATTTTTCCGAAGAAGAAAAAGCAAATCTTAAGCCGGCTGATTTGTTGGAATTCTATGAAGTATAGAAGGTTTCCCAAAGAAAAAAGTTGTGATATACTGTTTTCATAGGCGATAAGCCTGAAGATCACGAGGTAATGTCATATGAAATCTATGGTAGATGAATTAAATAGCGTTCCTGTAAAGAAGTCGGTCGTCACTTCGATCGAATATGACTGTAAAAAGGCAGAAAAAGAAGACGAAGTGTTTGACGCGGTACGAGATATTGTCGCAAATTATCAAGATAATTTTTCAAAGATCACTTATGATCTTGATCCTATGAATCACAAAGTGAAAGTGGAAGTCAGCGAACACAAATAATAAGAAGGCAAAGTTAACGACTCTGCCTCCTTTTTTTCGAGATTTGGCCTAAGATAACCGCAATGGCCAAACAAATGATTCCGGCAATCAAAAAGACGTTGTTGTTTGTCGCTGCAAAAGCGATCAGCAAGGCAGAAGCAAGAAAGTAAAAGATCATACTCATATAATTCATAAAGTTCACTCCGTTTTTCTTTGCTCATTGTATCGTAATCAGCAAAAAGATGGAACTAAAAGAAAGGGAATAGTTATGAAAGAAAAATTACTGCGGGTGCTTCAATTAAGCGTACCCGCTATATTGGCAGAGATTTCTTCAATTATCATGCAGTATATCGATGCGAGCATGGTCGGCTCATTAGGCGCCGATTCTTCGGCAGCGATTGGATTGGTTTCGAGTAGCATGTGGCTGATCAATGGGATCGGGATGGCGGCAGCATCTGGTTTTGCGGTGCAGGTTGCGCAATATGTCGGGGCGAAAAACGAAGAGATGGCAAGAAATATATTAAGGCAGTCTTTGATTGTCTGCGGAGTGATTGCATGCCTTTTAACGGGAATCACACTTTTTTTGAGCTCGAAAATCCCTTACTGGCTTGGAGGAAACGACAAAGTGTGCGCTCTTTCGGTTCAATATTTTTTTGTGTACGGCTGTTCGCTGTTTTTTGTTCTTATGCGCATGCTTTCGTCAAGTATGCTTCAATGTAGCGGAAACATGAAAACGCCAAGCTTTCTGAATATTTGCCTTTGCCTTCTTGATGTCGTATTCAATAGCCTGTTTATTTTCGGATTGCGCCTTGGTGTGCTGGGGGCAGCTTTGGGAACTGCCGTATCCGAAGTGATGATATCCATCTTGATGTTGTATAAGATGGGGTGGGAATCTCCTGTTTTATCTTTGAAGCATGCAGGATCTTGGCGCTTACGCAAAGAAACAATGTGTTCGGCTTTTGGGATCGGGGCACCGATTGCGCTGGAACATTCTGTGTTGAATGTGGCTCAAATTGTGATTGTGAAGATTGTGGCTCCTCTTGGCACGGTTGCGGTTGCAGCCAATTCGCTTGCGGTGACGGCAGAAAGTTTGTGCTATATGCCGGGTTATGGGATTGGAAGTGCTGCGACAACCTTGGTCGGGCAGAGCGTAGGAGCAAAAGACCATCAGGCAGTTAAGGACTACGCACTCTTATCAACTCTTCTTGGTGTAGGGATCATGTCTGTTCTGGCATTTTTTATGTACTTGTTCGCACCGTTGATTTTTGAAACGATGACCAACGATTTGGAAGTACAAAACCTTGGTGCGCAGGTGTTGCGTATCGAGGCGTTTGCAGAACCGTTTTTCGCAGCTTCGATTGTTATTGCAGGAGCTCTTCGCGGAGCAAAGGACACATTGGTTCCAAGCTTGTACAATTTGCTGACGATGTGGGGAATCCGTATTGTGCTTTCGATTGTTCTTGCTCCGCATTTCGGATTACCCGGAGTGTGGTTTGCGATGGCATTTGAGCTGACAGCTCGTGGATTGCTGTTTATTTACCGCTTGCAAAGTAAAAAGTGGATCAAGGAGGAAAATTTGTATTTCTTACTTGAGTAATGGTTTTTTCGTCAAAAAAATAGAATGAAGTGCAAACTTAATTTAAATTAAATCGTGATAATTTAAATAAAATAAGATTTATCAAGAAGTTTACTCAAGTAAATATGATTATATATGAAGAAAATTAAAATTTATTAATTTTAATACTAGCTTTTTTGTAGGAATATGCTATGATATAGGCGTAGAAAGAAATCGCTTACACCAGCATTGATACAGAGGCGAACTTTCATACTAGAAAGTGGAGGACCTAGCCAAATTTTAGAAATAATATCAGCGTTTACTATGGAGCGTAACCTCCAAAAGTCATGCCGATCCCCATATAATATAAATTCCAAAAATTTGCTGAAATGAATAATTCGATCGGAAAAAACTTCTATGAAACCAAATCTTGATCAGATACGATATATTGTTTGTATTTCCCAGATACGAGGATCAGGGCTTGGAATATCATCTAATCTATACGATATACATCATAAACGATACATCATATAATATTCCCTAGCAGCACGTATTATGAGTGATCGAATAGAGTTCCCATTATTTAGATGATACATAATTGATTAAAAATAGTTTATAGTAAATATTCCTCTAAAATTCACTTAATTGTAAAATAATCAATCCTAAAAAATAAAGAAGCAGACTTCCCACCTGCTTCTTTATTTTTTTGATTTGTTTGATATAATGTTATAAAAGCGTATTTCGAAAGGAAAAATCATTTCTGCATTTTAGCAGTTAGACGAGGGATGAATATATGAATTTGGATTTCAGCAAAGAAGCGTTACCGCTTTACGTGCAGTTAAAGACAATCATTAAAAATGAAATTTTGGATGGGAAATATTCGTATGGAGATCAAATACCTTCGGAAATGGAATATGAGAAAAAGTATGATGTATCAAGGATCACGGTTCGACGGGCAATTTCCGATCTCGAAAAAGAAGGGTATGTGGTCCGTTCTCGAGGAAAAGGAACCCATGTTATCTACAATCATACGATTGAAGAGCGATTTTCGAAGATACGATCATTTACCGATGAGATGCGTGCAGTCAATTTAAAGCCGGGAACGAGCTATACGAGTATTCAGTATGAAACCGTTCCCGAAGACGGAGCGAGAGCTTTTGGAATCAAAGAAGGGGAAAAACTGGTATGTGTATGTCGTGTGCGTACCGGAAACGATCAACCAATCGTATATTTTAAAACATTTTTTTCTAAAAACTTGAATGTTCCTTTGGATCTGGATGTATATGGCGAATCGTTGTATCAATGGCTTAACAAACAAGGCATCAATCAACCGTGTCGGGCTGTGGAAAATTTCAAAGCAATCAATGCGTCGAAAGAAATTGCCGACCGATTGGAGATCAAAGAAAACGATGCTCTCCTTGTCCGGACCCGCTATGGATACAACAAGGAAAACGAAATGATCGAATATACGATTGCTTATTATCGCGGGGATGCGTATTCGTTTTCTGTGGAATTGAATTCGCAAGCGTAGTTTGGCTAAAGACCAAACTTTTTTTTGGGAACTTTTGTGAATAAATTCACTTGCAAATAAATAAGAAAAATAATAAAATGCAGATAAGAAAGAAGTGAGAACATGTATCAATGGATCAATGGAAATTCTTATTTATGCCAAGTCACCTTTTATCCGACGAATATTACTTTAAATTCTGCTTGTTGCGCGTATTTTGAAAATATTCGCTATGTACGAGTAGGGCTCGATATAGAACATAAAAAAGTGGCAATCGAGCCGATTTCCAAACAAATGATCGATCTTGGTTTGATTCCGAAAGAACAGCTCCAAAAACTTTCTTTAGGAAAGGGATATGGCCGTATAAGCAATAAAGTTGTCATGCACCAGATCTACACAGTTATGCATACGGATGTGGACGGACATAAATATTCGGCTAGCTTTGATAAAGAAAACAATTATTTAGAAATTGATTGTTCGCATGAGGTTTGAAAAGAGGGATAATGTATGATGCTCGTGTGGTTAGGGATTGCGCTGGGAGCAGTATTGATCGAATTGTTAACTCCAACAGCTTTGATCAGTATATGGTTTGCTCTTGGCGCCTTGGTAGCGGCATTGATGGTTTGGCTGCATATGAATGTGGCGATTCAATGTATTGTGTTTGTGTTTGTATCAATCGTTGCGATGCTTGTTGTTCGTCCGATTGCCACAAGGTATTTAAGAGGAAATGTAGTTCCTACAAATGCAGATCGAATGATCGGACAAATTGCTCGGGTGACGAAAGAAATCCGTGAAGATCAGTGGGGCGAAGTGTATGTATTATCTACGTACTGGTCGGCAGTTTCCTTTGGACACACCACAATCGAAAAAGGAAAAAAAGTGAAAGTTTTGAATATTGAAGGGGCTAAGTTAATTGTCGAGCCTCTCGGAAAGGAAGAATAATCATGGAAGCTATTGTTAAAATTGTGTTAATTGTTTTTGCGATCGTTTTGATTCTCGGAATCTTAGTGAGTATGATTTGTATCGTGTCGCAGGCAAACGCATATGTAATCGAACGTTTGGGTGCTTACTATGCGACATGGCATACAGGAATTCACTTTAAGATTCCGTTCATCGATCGCGTTGCAAACAAAGTCACTTTAAAGGAAGTGGTCAAAGATTTCGCACCACAACCTGTGATCACAAAAGACAATGTTACGATGATGATCGATACAGTCGTCTATTTTCAGATCACAGATCCGAAATTGTATACTTATGGCGTTGTTGGCCCGATTACAGCAATCGAAAATTTAACTGCGACGACCTTGAGAAATATTATCGGTGACCTTGAACTGGATGAAACTTTGACATCACGCGATATCATCAATACAAAGATGCGCTCGATTTTGGATGAAGCAACAGATCCTTGGGGAATCAAAGTCGGCCGTGTGGAAGTCAAAAACATCATTCCGCCAAAGGATATTCAAGAAGCAATGGAAAAGCAAATGCGTGCCGAACGCGAACGCCGCGAATCGATCCTGAAAGCAGAAGGTGAAAAGAGAAGTGCGATTCTGACTGCGGAAGGAAAGAAAGAGGCGACAATCTTGAATGCGACAGCAAAAAAAGAAGCGATGATCGCCGAAGCGGAAGGAAAGGCAAGAGCCATGGAAGCCATCTATGAAGCGCAAGCTCGTGGTATTCAATTGATCAAAGATGCTCAGCCGACCAAAGAATACTTGACATTGCAAGGTTTGAAAACGTATTCGGATCTTGCGAACGGAACAGCTACAAAGATTGTGGTGCCAAACGAACTGCAGAATTTAGCATCGATCCTGACCGCATCGAAAGAGTTTGTGGATCCAAAAGAAAAACAATAATATATAATAAATTCAGCCCTTTGCGAAGCAGGGGGCTTTTTACGTGGAAAACAAATCAGGAATAAAAGCGGCATAGAAAAACGGGTTTCATCATGATATTCTGAAAATAGGAATTTAGGAGGGAATAAAATGGTATTGCTCGTTGTTGATACTCAAAATTTGATCATGAATAAGGACTTATATGAATTTGAAACTCTTACATATCGTATTAAAACACTGATCAAAGAGGCGCGAAATAATAGTATAGAAGTGATTTATGTTAGACATGATGATGGGGTTGGACAGGAATTAACGAAAGGAACATTAGGGTATGAAATATACGAAGAATTTCAACCAATGCCAAATGAGCGTGTTTTTGACAAAAAGGTAAACAGTGCTTTTCGAGATACAGGGTTGTTGGAGTACCTGCGTGAAAAAGATGAAGATACAATTATGATTGTAGGATTACAAACAGATTATTGCATCGATGCAACCATAAAATGCGGTTTTGAGCATGGATTTAAAATGATGATTCCGGAAAATACCAACAGTACGTTTGATAATCCGTATATGACAGCGGAAACATCTTATAGATATTACAATGAGTTCATGTGGAATAAAAGATACGCACGATGTATTTCGTTTGAGAAAGCTCTTGAATTGATGACAGGAATAAGCGATCCGAACCTACCAGTTTTGTAAGGGCGAGGATCTTGACTTTTTGCTATGATAAAAGTATGAAATGGAAAATTATGATTATTGAGGACGATTTTCTCCTCTGTCAGCAAATTCAATATATCTTACAGCCACATTATGAGGTTGCCGCAGTGCCTGATTTTGAAAATATTGTATCTTATGTGCTGACATATGCCCCAGATCTAGTCTTGCTGGATATTAATTTGCCGGGACATAACGGGTTTTATTGGTGCGAACGTTTGCGTGAACTGACCAATGTGCCGATTCTTTTCATTACTTCTCGAAACGAAATGGGGGATACGATCAAAGCAATCCGATTAGGCGGAGATGATTATCTTATCAAACCGTTTCGTCATGAATTGCTGGAAGCCAAGATCGAAGCGGCGCTTCGCCGCAATGAAGAATATCAGAAGCCGAAGATCATTGAGCTCGGATCAGATCTTTCTTATCATATGCAGCTGCAAAGTTTACGTTATAAACAAGAAGAAGTCGATCTTACACCGACAGAACGAAAATT
This sequence comes from Firmicutes bacterium M10-2, assembly GCA_000403415.2. Taxonomy (GTDB): domain Bacteria; phylum Bacillota_I; class Bacilli_A; order Erysipelotrichales; family Erysipelotrichaceae; genus Dubosiella. The sequence goes on along the minus strand of KE159681.1, from coordinate 249,454 downwards.
GTTTTACGAACTCATCCGAAAAAAAGGATGTCTTGTTTCTCGGACTGACCTTATGCTTTCTTTATGGGAAACCGATCAATTTATCGAGGATGGAACTTTATCGACTTTGGTAAGCCGGCTACGCCAAAAACTGAAAACAATCAGCGGATCTTCCGTGATCGAAACCGCAAAAGGGAAAGGATATTATATCGTATGATCCTCTCTCTTTTTATCGTGGCTGCGTTTAATCTTTATTGTGTGCTCCTGCTTCCTCAGATTCAGTTTTTCGATCTGATGTATTTTAACGTCCTTGTTTTGAGTATTTGGTTGGTTTGTTTTTTGAGCTATTGGATAAAGAAGAAAAGAAGAAAAAAACAAGTTTTTCAAAGGATGCAAGACAAACAGCTCATCGCTGAATTTTTTCTGCCTTACATTGACGAAAAAATCTATTGTCATGACATTGCTCTTCTGGAAGAAGAGCTTTCTTCGGAACGAAGAACCAATGATTGGCTGAAAGATGATATCGATCGAGTTGTTCACGAATTGAAAGCGCGTCTTGGCGCGTTGGCTCTTTGCAAAGATCAGGAAATGGCTCAAGTGACATTTGAAATGATCAATCGCCAACTTAGCAGTTTGCTTTTGCTTGCCAGAGTCGAAACCAACGTGATGGATTTGCAGTTTCAAAAAGCCGATCTGCGTTCTTTGATCAACACATCTGTCAAAAACAATAAATATTTTCTTATTCATTCCCGTTTTTCGATTCAAATCGATTGTCCGCCTATTTCCGTTTATACAGATCCGGAGTGGCTTATTTATGTGTTCGATCAGCTTTTGATCAACGCAGTTAAATACAAGCGGGATCCGCATATCGAAATAACAGCGCGAAAAAACGGGGAAGAAACGATTCTGTCTTTTACAGATCATGGAATCGGAATTGAACCGCAAGATCTTTCTTTGATATTCGAAAAAGGAACAACAGGAAGCAATGTTCGTTCGGGAACCTATCGCTCTACGGGAATGGGTCTTTACTTTGTGCGCACAGTGCTTGAAAAACTTTCCGGTACCATAGAGGTTGAATCGGTACCTGGCAACTTCACCACATTTACTTTGCACCTTTTCGGAAACGAAAAGATGGAATGGAAACGAATTCGTTCATATTTGTAATCCGGATGTAAGGAATCGATGGCCGCTTTTCTTTACACTGATAATCGGAGGTACATTCATGAAAAAAGAAATATTAAAAGTAGAGCATCTGCAAAAAAGCTATGGAAGCAAAGGCTATTCGCTTGCTGTGCTCAATGATATCAGTTTTACGATCCGTCAAGGAGATTTTGTAGCCATCATGGGACCAAGCGGTTCGGGAAAAACGACCTTGCTCAATATGATTTCCACGATTGATCGCCCGACTCGCGGAACGATCTGGCTGGATGGGAAGGACATTACTCGGTTGAGTGCCAAAGCACTCTCGAAATTGCGCAAGGAAGCAATCGGCTTCGTATTTCAGGATTATTCTTTGCTTGATGCGATGACACTTCTTGACAACATTGTTTTGCCGCTTTCGCTTAATGGCGCAAAAGCAGCCACAGCCATGAAAAAGGGAAAAAAACTCGCCGATCAATTCGGCCTTTCGACCCATTTGAATAAGTATCCATATCAGCTTTCGGGAGGCCAGAAACAGCGTGGAGCAACATGCAGAGCTTTAATCATGGATCCGACAATCGTGTTTGCGGACGAGCCGACCGGCGCACTCGATTCGAAAGCATCCAGAGATCTTCTAGAATGTTTTGCGCAGATCAATAACGAAAACGATACAACAATTGTGATGGTGACTCACGATGCTTTTGCGGCATCTTACGCCAAGGAAGTATATATTCTCAAAGACGGAAAGATCGAGCTTCATATTCATAAGGGGGAAAGTCAAAAAGAGTTTTTCGATCGGATCCTCGATGTTCAGGCAACAATGGGTAGGGAACTGCAATGAGTTTGTTTCGACTAGCATGGCAGAATTTCCTGCAGCATACAAGACGTTACGGGGCTTTGATCTTTTCGCTTTCTTTTACAGTATTCGTATTCTTTAATTTCGGAAATTTAGAGTATTCGGGCTCGCTTGTGAATTTGAGTGCCGAGAATCTGCAAAAAATCCATTCTTTGATTGATGTCGTGAAAGTCGTACTTGTATGTTTCATGATTTCCATGATTGCATATGCTTCGCATGTATTCTTGAAAAGTCAGAAAAAAGAAATCGGGATCTATGTATTTTTAGGATTGACAAATTCAAGGATCGGTATGCTCTATGTGATTGAAAACTTGATGGTCGGGATTGTATCGATCCTGATTGGCGTTGCGACAGGCGCTTTGTTTTCTTATTTGTTTTCCATGGTGTTTGTGCAAGTATCTTCCTTGGATGTTACGGCACAATTCTCGTTATCGGGAAAAGCTGTGCTTGAAACGTGCGCTTTGTTTCTCTTTATTTATACGATCATAACGCTGATGGGTTTGCGCTCGATCCAAAAAAGCAGTGTCCGTGATCTCATGTCGGCTTATCGGCAAAAGGAGCAAGTGGAAGAATCTGATCGCTTTCTTGTATTCAGAACGATCGTAGGCTGTCTGGTGCTTGGAACCGGGTACTTTTTTGCGATCAAGGATGGAGGAATGGATGTACTGTCCAATGCGATGATCGCAACAGTGTGCGTAATTATCGGAACGTATTTACTGTTTGGAGGCTTTTTGCCATTTGTGCTCGGACGTATGCAAAAAAACAAGAAGTTTTTGTACGGACATCGTCGTTTGCTGTGGGTCGATGCGCTTTCCTTTCGCATGAGGCAAAATTATCGTTCTTATGCGATGGTGTGTATTTTGCTGATTTGTGCGATTACGGCTCTTGGATGTGGTTTTACACTGAATCACCGCATTTCGGCGATGCAGGAGTATTCCATGCAGTATGATGTGCAAATACTCAGTCTGGATCCTGAGGGAGAGGAGCATTTCGATTCATTGTTTTCTTCCTATCAAATGCGGACAATTGTGCCGGTTGCACAAGCAAACAAAGAACTGTTTATTCCGTATTCGAGTGTTGCCGGATTTGACATTCCTAAGCCTGATAACGGGCAATGTGTGAATCTAAGCAAAGGAATAATCTTCTCTCTTTATACTTCGCCGGAATATTATTCAACGGATCTGAACGGAAAACCGTTGGAATGTATTGGCGATATCCGAACAGCAGTGGTCGGGTTCATGCAGGATAAGATGGAAGTTCCTCTTTATGTCATCAGTGACGAATTGTTTGATCAAACATTTCCGACAGAGGATCGTTTGTATTTATACAATTATAAATTGACCGATAAAAAAGAAGCTGACGCTATTTCGACAAATGATCCGCTGGTCGCCGGAGTCTTTAGAATGAGCGAAGAAGATCAGTCTTATCTTTGGCTGAATACGATCTTTACATTTTGCGTATTCTTGTTCCTTGTATTTTTAATTGCTGCCTGCTCGATTCTTTTCATCAAGCAGTACAACGATTCATTCGAGGATATTGAAGCGTATGATTTGATGCGAAAAATCGGTGTGGACCGTTCGGTTCTCGAACGTTCGATTATGAAAGAATGCTCATTCCAGTTCGGACTTGATTTTGTCGTAATGAGCGTATCCTCATTCTTTTCGTTGATGGCTTTATCCAAAATTGCAGGCGATCCTCTGGGAACTGTATTCCTCATCAGCAATTTGATCGTTTTGATTTTGATTGCAATTTGCGATTTCTTATGCATTCGTTCTGTACAGAAGGTCCTTTTGGGAAAATAAACACAATAAAATCTACTGTTTGAAGATGTCGAAAGGCATCTTTTTTTATGTGGATTCGGAATCTTAATACAACCTTAATACTTCAACTTATTCTTTAACACCGATTTTAGACCAAAAAGATTATCATAATGTCCACTAGGAGGTTTTGAAATGTCAATCTTGATCGCATTATCGACGCTATGCGCCATCGGACTATTGATATGGTATATCGTGATTTTATTAAGGGGGACGTGCAATGATACCACAAGCCGTCTTATATGCGCTCTACGTGCTTTTGACTGTTGCTTTAGCCGTACCGCTAGGATTTTACATATATAAAGTGATGTTTGAAAAAAGAAATCCGCTTTCCCGTATTGTGGGGCCGATCGAATCCGCTACATATAAAGTTTTGGGAATCGATCCGGAAAAGGCGATGAGCGGGAAAAGTTATCTGGCATCGTTGATGCTGTTTTCTTTACTAGGATTTCTTGTCCTGTTTATCATGCTTCTGATTCAGGCAAATTATACAAGCGCAGGAATGGATGTCGCGCAAGCTTTTAATACAGCAGCTTCTTTTGTGACAAATACAAACTGGCAATCCTATGTGCCTGAAAATCAAATGACACCAATCGTTCAAGCTTTAGGTCTTGGCGTGCAGAATTTCTTTGCGCCCGCTGCCGGTATGGCTGTCTTGTTCGCACTCATTCGAGGACTTATTCAAACCAAAACAAGAACAATCGGAAACTTTTGGAAAGATATGACGCGGATCTTGCTTTATATTTTGATACCGGTCAACCTTGTTCTTTCTTTACTGCTTGTATCTCAAGGTGTAATTCAAAATACGAACACTTTGCAAAGTGCGAAACTGCTTGAACCAATCGCAGTCAACGCCGAAGGGGATCGAATCGAAAATGCTGTGATCGACGAGCAAAATCAAACGGTGACCGTAAACGGAACGATCGTTCCCGATGCCCGCATTGTTACAAAGCAGGCACTGCCATCCGGCCTTGCCGCAAGTCAGATTGCCATTAAACAATCCGGAACAAACGGAGGAGGATATTTTCAGACTAATTCCGCCCATCCGTACGAAAATCCGACCCCGATTTCCAACTTCCTTGAAGTGATTTCGATCTTGCTGATCCCAATGGCTCTTTGTTTTACGTTCGGTCGTGCTCTTCATGATCAAAAACAAGGACGAGCGGTTTTTTGGGCTATGATGATCGGGCTGGTACTCTCGATTTCAGTGATTGCTTTAGGCTCTCATATCGGTCTTGATCCATCTCTTGTGATGGAAGGAAAAGAAACTCGTTTCGGAGTCGCGGGAACAAATATTTGGACAAGTTTTACTACAGCTGCATCCAGTGGCTCGGTCAACTCCGCTCTTGAAAGTTCTTCGCCGTTAAGCGCCATGACCATGTTAATTGCCATGCAGCTTGGAGAAGTCATTTTCGGGGGCGCCGGATGCGGATTATACGGTATGCTTGCGTTTTTGATCTTGACTGTTTTTATCGCTGGATTAATGGTAGGACGAACGCCGGAATTTGCCGGAAAGAAAATCGAACCGTATGAAATGAAATGGGCTGTCGTGATGGTGCTTGCCGCTCCATTTGCGATCCTGATCGGAAGCACGCTTGCTTGCTTGAATAGCGCAACACTTGAAAGCATTTCTTCAAGCGGACCTCATGCATTTACTCAAATGCTTTACGCTTTTACATCGGCCGGTGCCAACAACGGAAGTGCCATGTCAGGCTTTATGGCCCATACCGCATGGCTGGATCTTTTGCTTGGACTGATCATGCTGTTTGCACGCTTTGTGCCAATGGCCGCAGCCATTCTTATGGCTCAGCATCTGAGCCGGAAATCATGTGTTGCTCCTACAGCCGGGACACTTTGTACGAACAACACGCTGTTTGTGCTCCTGCTTGTTTTGATCGTCGTCGTGATTGGAGCGCTAAGCTTTTTCCCGGCTTTGGCTTTAGGACCGATTGCCGAACTCATTCAGACGATCCATTGAGGTATTGAATATGAACCAGAATCATAAAAAAAATTCGTTTGTCGATTGGGCTACATTCAAAACAGCACTGATCGACAGCTTTAAAAAAATGAGCCCGAAAACTCAACTTGAAAACCCTGTCATGTTTCTCGTTTATGTCAGTGCATGGCTGACAACTGTATTTTTCGTATTTGCATTGGGTGGTATCCGGGATACGAGTGTACCTTATATATTTGCGATTATGGTGATCTTGTGGCTGACGGTGCTGTTCGCAAACTTTGCCCAAGCGATTGCCGAAGGAAGAGGAAAAGCGCAAGCGGATGCATTGCGTGCATCCAAGAAAGATGTCGAGGCAATGCGTATTTCTTCGCTTGATGATCTTGATCATCCCGAAATTGTCTGCTCGACCGATTTAAAAAAAGGAGATTTTGTCCTCGTGCGTGCCGGACAAACCATTCCGGCTGACGGTGACGTGGTGCTTGGGGCAGCCAGTGTGGATGAAAGCGCCATTACCGGCGAATCCGCACCGGTCATTCGCGAAGCGGGAGGCGATCGCAGCGCCGTTACCGGAGGAACATGTGTACTTTCGGATTGGATCGTGCTCCAAGTCGTGAATGAGGCGGGAAACAGCTTCCTCGATCAAATGATTTCTATGGTCGAAGGAGCCAATCGTAAAAAAACACCGAATGAGATCGCTTTACAGATTTTTTTGATTGCCCTTTCGATTATCTTTATTTTGGTTACTGTTGCTTTGTATGCTTTCTCAAGTTTTTCATCTACGATGGAAAATGTGGAAAACCCTGTATCAATCACGACATGTGTTGCTTTGCTCGTATGTCTGGCGCCGACAACTATTGGCGCGTTGTTGTCCGCAATCGGAATCGCGGGTATGTCCAGGTTGAACCAAGCCAATGTGCTTGCCATGAGCGGAAGAGCCATTGAAGCGGCCGGCGATGTGGATATTCTCATGCTTGATAAGACAGGAACCATTACTCTTGGCAATCGGCAAGCAAGCGAATTCATTCCTGTGGACGGTGTTTCGGAAGAGGAACTTGCAAAAGCGGCACAGCTTTCTTCCTTGGCAGATGAAACACCGGAAGGACGCAGCGTTGTGATTCTCGCAAAGGAAAAATACAACTTGCGCGAACAAAAGCTGGAAGGGATGACTTTTGTGCCGTTTTCTGCGGCCACCCGAATGAGCGGAGTTGATTTCGGCGATACACAAGTGCGCAAAGGCGCAGCCGATACCATGATTAAATACATCGAGAAATCAGGCGGGATCGTAAGCGAAGAAACCCGCGAAATCGTAAATAAGATTGCTTCTCAAGGAGCGACACCTTTAGTGGTCGTAAAAAATATCAAAATCTTGGGAGTGATTGCGTTAAGAGATATCATCAAAGATGGTATTCGGGAAAAATTCAGTGACCTGCGCAAGATGGGTATTAAAACAATCATGATCACCGGAGATAATCCAATGACTGCTGCCGCAATTGCCGCACAAGCCGGAGTGGATGATTTTCTGGCAGAAGCTACGCCGGAAGGGAAACTTGAAAAAATTCGTCATTTTCAGCAGGAAGGCCATTTAGTGGCTATGACAGGAGATGGGACGAATGATGCGCCCGCTCTTGCTCAGGCGGATGTAGCTGTTGCGATGAACACAGGAACGCAAGCGGCCAAAGAAGCAGGAAACATGGTCGATCTTGATTCTTCGCCAACAAAACTAATCGAAATCGTACAGATTGGCAAGCAGCTGCTCATGACTCGGGGAAGTCTGACTACCTTCTCGATTGCCAACGATATCGCAAAATATTTTGCGATTATTCCGGCTTTGTTTATCGGGTTGTATCCGCAGCTGGAAGTGCTCAATATCATGCATTTGGGAAGTCCGCAAAGTGCGATCTTGTCTGCGGTTCTTTACAATGCACTGATCATTGTTGCGCTTATCCCGCTTGCGCTTAAAGGTGTAGCTTATAAAGAACTTCCTGCTTCAAAACTTCTTTCGCGGAATTTGCTTATTTATGGACTTGGCGGACTTGCTGCTCCCTTTGCATGCATCAAAGTGATCGATCTGCTCATCAATCTCATCTAAGGAGGAATCATCATGTTTTCAACATTATGGAAACCGTGTATCCGCTTTTTTATCGGATTTACGCTTATATGCGGTATCGTGTACACGGGAAGTGTCACAATCTTATCTCAGCTCATCTTTCCGGATCAAGCCAACGGCAGCCTAGTCGAAAAGGACGGAGTCGTAGTTGGCTCGACTTTGATTGGGCAGCCCTTTACAGAGGATGATCATTTGTGGGGCAGACCAAGCCGGCTCGATACAAAAACATTTGTCGACGAAGATGGAACGATCTTGCTTTATGCGTACGGCGCAAATAACGCTGTAAATGATCCAAGCTACCAAAAAGATGAAGAAAGCCGCAGGGCAGAGCTTGCGAAAGCACTCGATCTTACAAAGGAACAAGTGCCTGATGAATTAGTTACGTACAGTGCCAGCGGACTTGATCCGGAAATTTCGGTCGAGGCCGCTAAGGCTCAGGCAAAACGGATTGCTGATGCAAAAGGAATCAGTGTACCGGAAGTCAATCGAATTATTGATTCTTGTACAAAAGGGAAAGGATTCAATCTTTTCGGACAGGAACGGGTCAATGTATTGGAAGTGAATTTAAAACTTGATAATATAAAATAAAATCGGCTGAAGCAACTGCTTCGGCCTTTTTGTAAGTTATTTGATTTGAGATTTGCTCGTTTCATCTTGTAAGATGAAGGCTAAAGGAGTGGTAAATTTGAGCAAAGGTCATTTGAAGATCTTTTTCGGATATGCGGCCGGAACAGGGAAAACATACAGTATGCTGACTGCAGCACGGACTGCAAAAAGCGAAGGCCGCGATGTGTTGATTGGATATGTGGAACGTCACGATCGCCCTGAAACGATTGCCTTGCTTGATGGGATGGAAGTCCTGCCGACACAGACCTGTCACCAAAATGGACTGGCATTGGAAGAATTTAATCTAGATTACGCTTTGGCAAAAAATCCGGATCTGATTATTGTCGATGAAATGGCGCATACCAATGCATCCGGGTGTCGCCATCACAAGAGGTATCAAGACATCGAAGAGCTTCTTGCGGCCGGAATCGATGTATATACGACAGTCAACGTTCAGCATCTTGAAAGCCTAAACGATACCATCGAATCGGTTACCGGGATCCGTGTGCGTGAACGCATACTTGATTCAAGCTTTGATCAGGCCGATCAAGTGGAAATGGTTGATATTGAACCGGAAGAGCTTCTTGAACGTATGAAAGCCGGGAAAATCTATAAGCCGGAGCAGGCAAAAAAGGCCATGGATCATTTTTTTACTTTGGAAAATTTGCGTTCGCTGCGGTCGATTGCTTTGCGAAGATGTGCTTTGCGGGTCAATCGACTTCAAAGCAAGTCCTGTCACGAAGAGCATATTCTTGTATGTTTGTCCTCTTCCCCAAGCAATGCGCAGATCATTCGTACAGCCGCTCGAATGGCTACCGCTTTCGAAGCGCAGTTCACGGCATTGTATGTACAAAATGACGATGATCAGTGGGATGGAGAAGAAAACGAACGTCGACTTGCCGAAAATAAACGATTGGCAGAGCAGCTGGGCGCGCGTATCGAAACGATTCAAGGAGAAGATATTGCAGAACAGATTGCTTTGTTTTCGCGCCTTTCGAAAGTTTCGAAGATCGTATTGGGGCGCAGCGCAACCTATCACGGACATTTTTTTGCCGGTCCGACTTTGACCGAACGACTGATTGCTCAAGCGCCTGATCTTGATTTATATATTATCCCTGATCGAGGAGGATATCGGGAACAGAAAAAGAAACTGATCAAGATTATGAAACCGACTCGTTCACTTGCGGAAAGCGTAGGAATTTTGTTTGCTGTAACGCTTGCAGGAATTGGGCTGGATAACTTGGGTATGTCCCAAACGGCTATTATCACAACGTATGTGCTCGGTGTCCTTCTTGTTTCTGTTCTTTCTGCAAGTTCGATCAACGCTTTGATTACATCAGTGTTAGCTGTGCTCGTATTCAATTTTACGTTTACGCCTCCGCGTTGGTCGTTTCATATGCTTCGACTCGATGACTTGTTTACGTTGCTCATCATATTTGCTTCTGCACTGCTTGCAAGCCGCATGGCCCGGAAAGTACGTTCCAATGCGGATCATGCGGCACGATCTGCTTTTCGTACGAAAGTGCTGTTTGAAACGAATCAGCAGCTTCAAAATGTCGAAGAGGAAGTCGACGTGTTTGGGATTGGTGCTGCCCAACTTGGACAGCTGCTTGGAAGAACGATCATTTTGTACGCTTACAATGATTCGACACTCAAACTTATGCATGTGTATGGTCAGGATGATCCTGATTTGCACAATACGAACGAGTTGGCGGTTGCAACATGGTGTGCACGAAACAACAAACATGCCGGAGCAAGTACCGATACGCTGTCCAGTGCGCGCTGTTTGTATTTAGCGTTGCGGCTCAATGATCATGTGTATGGAGTGGCCGGTATAGAAATGGCTCAAAATGAAAAGCTTGATCCTTTGGAACAAAGTATTGTGCTCGCGCTCCTTGGCGAATGTGCTTTGGCACTGGAAGGTTTGCAAAATCGTGCAGAAAAGGAACAAGCACGGATCATGGCGAAAAACGAACAGACCCGAGCCAATTTGCTTCGGGCCATTTCGCATGATCTGCGTACGCCGCTGACTTCTATTTCGGGAAATGCCGCGAATTTGCTTGAGGAAGAAGCAAGTATGGATGAAGTGCTTCGGCGGCAAACAATCAGCGATATTTACGAAGAGTCGAACTGGCTGATCGGTTTGGTGGAAAATTTGCTGGCTATTACACGGTTGGACCAAGGACAGGTTGTGCTTCATCCTACTTTAGAACTTGTCGAAGAATTGGTTACACAGGCACTTAGCCATGTATGTCATAAAGATACACATGAAATTTCGATAAACGGCGATCCGTATTTGTTTGTTGAAACAGATGCCAGCCTGGCAATTCAGGTGATCGTTAATTTGGTTGATAATGCGATCAAATATACACCGCCATTGACAAAGATCTCTATTTCATGGGCACAGGAAGGAAAATGGGTGCGGATCGATGTCAAAGACGAAGGGGAAGGGATCAAAGAAAAAGAGAAAGTGTTCGAACGGTTTTATTGCGGCGATCCTGAAATTGTGGATAGTCGGCGATCAATTGGACTGGGACTTTCGCTTTGTCAGACGATCGTTCATGCGCATGGTGGTGAAATTCAAGTCAGGGACAATGTTCCCAAAGGCAGCATATTTACGTTTACGCTGCCGTATCGAAAGGTGGAATGGTGCAATGAATAAAAGTGTGATCCTTGTCGTGGAAGACGATGTGCGGGTACGCAATTTGATGACAACGACACTCAAACTTCACGATTATAAATACGAAACGGCAAGTTGCGGCAAGGAGGCTTTGACCCAAACGCTTTCTTCGCGGCCGGATATCGTGCTGCTTGATTTGGGGCTTCCCGATATCGACGGAAAGGAAGTGATCGCGACGATTCGCTCTTGGTCGCAAGTTCCGATCGTTGTAGTCAGTGCACGCAGCGAAGACCACGATAAAATCGATGCACTTGATCTTGGAGCAGACGATTATTTGACAAAGCCGTTTTCGGTCGATGAATTATTGGCTCGTTTAAGAGTTGTCGAACGACGTCTGCAACGTGAAAAATACGAAGATCGGACTTCCTCCATGGTCAAAAACGGGCACATTGAAATGGATTTGGCAGCGGGTATCGTTCGTGTGAACCGACAAGAGCTGCATTTGACGCCGATTGAATACAAGATTCTGACGCTTCTTATGAAAAATATCGATAAGGTACTTACGCATACGCAGATTACATCGCATATATGGGGTCATAGCGAAGAAAGCGATGTAGCAGGATTGAGAGTGTATATGGCAGGATTGCGCAAGAAAATCGAGCGGCTTGACCCGATTTCTACTTATATTCAAACCCATATTGGTGTAGGGTATCGAATGCAGAAAGTGGATCTCATTGAAAAACAATAAGTATTTTTTCTTTGCGGGTTTGCATAGTTGCATTTCGTGCTAAAATATACAATGTATTTGGAGGAATAGAAAATGTTCAATAACACATATATTCAATATGTTGGCGCGAACGATCGTGATCTTGATTTGTTCGAAAGCCAGTATCCTTTAAAAAACGGTGTTTCTTATAATTCATATGTCATACTTGATGAGAAAATCGTTGTTATGGATACGATCGATGAGCGAATGAGCCGGGAATGGCTTGATCAATTGGCTGACGTGCTGGATGGGCGCGATATTGATTATTTGGTGATTTCCCATCTTGAGCCGGATCATGCGGCCAATATTCAAACTCTTTGTCAAAAGTATCCGCATATGAAGCTGATCGGAAATGCGCAAACGTTCAATATGCTTCCTAATTACTTTGATATCGAAGGTTTACAGGAACGCAAAATTGTTGTGAAAGAAGGGGAGCTTCTTTCGATTGGAAAGAACTCTTTACAGTTTTTCATGGCACCGATGGTACACTGGCCTGAAGTGATGCTCACATACATTCCGGAGGAAAAAGTGTTGTTCTCGGCCGATGCTTTCGGAAAATTCGGAGTGCTTGATCATGAAGACAACTGGGTGGATGAAGCTCGCCGTTATTACACGAATATTGTCGGGAAATATGGAGTTCAAGTTCAAAATGTATTAAAAAAACTTCCGGCTATCGAAGTGGAAACAATTTGTCCGCTCCATGGTCCGATTCTTACGGAGGATCTTGGAAAATACATTTCCCTTTATCAATTGTGGAGTACATACACGCCGGAAGAAGAGGGTGTACTGATTGCTTATTCTTCAATTTACGGACATACCAAACAGGCATGCGAACAATTCGAAAAGATCTTGGAAAGCCAAGGGAAAAAGGTCGAGATCATCGATCTGAACCGTACTCATGTGTCGGAAGCAATCGGATTGGCCTTTAAATACAGCTCTTTGGTTCTTGCTTCGGCAAGTTATGATGGGGGAGTATTTCCGAGTATGGAATTGTTCCTGATCGAATTGTTGCATAAAAATTTCCAAAATCGAAAAGTTGCGATTATGGAAAACGGTTCCTGGGGCCCAAGTGCCGCAAGAGTCATCAAAGGCTATATTGGCCAAATGAAAGATATGACTTTGATCGAGCCGATCATCACTTTAAAGGCACGTGCAAATCAATCCAATATCGATCAAATGAACGAAATCGCCAAACAGTTATAAGCATATTCGAGCAAACAAGAGAAGTTTTAATTACTTAAGGATTACTTAAACGAATAGCAAAAAAAACCTTTCTATTTCCTATGAAAAAAGTATAATTCTAGTAGGAGGATAGTATATTATGGTAATTCTTTATACTTCTCCTGGGTGCGCTAGTTGTCGTAAGGCAAAACAGTGGCTCAAAGATAATCATATCGATTTTGTCGAAAAAAATATTTTTTCAAGTGTGTTAAAAGAAAGTGAGATTAAGTACTTATTGTCAAGGTGCGAAAATGGTACCGAAGATATCATTTCCGTACGTTCAAAGGTGTTTCATTCTTTAGAGAAAGGGATTGATGACTTCTCGACAAAGGAATTGATTACTCTGATTCAAAAGAATCCGTCGATCTTAAAACGGCCTATTTTGCTATCGGAAAACAGTATGGTAATTGGTTATGATGATGATGAGATTACAACATTTACACCAAATGCTGTACGCAGCCAGACAGCTCACGTCCGCACACCAGGAATGGAAAAAGGCGAAATCAGCACAGGTTTACCGTTAAGCGATGAACCAGGTGTGATTCATCTTAGTTCAATTTAAAATCTCTCGACTTCCCCAAGTTGGGAGATTTTTTATTGCGAAAGGAAAAAACTCATGAACAATAAAACAAAAAAACATCTTTTCTTTTTTATCGAATTGCTCGCATTTTGTATAGCTCCCATTATCGAAACGGCCAAGACCCCGATCATCTTAGGACAACTGTATGTACTCTTTTTCTTAGGCTGGTTCGTAATTGGCTGGATGTATGTATCGTCGTTGAAAGCCGAGGAAGCGCAAACGAAAAAACTGTGGATCCTTTTAGGATTCGGACTGCTGACGATCGGATATGGTATGATCGTTCATTCTCTGCTTATTTTGATTGTCACGCTTGTTCTTATGTTGATTGAAACAATTTTGAAAAAATGGTTATGATCGGTTTGTGATTGCAATCCGGAGTCAACGAATACGCTGAATTCCCATGTTTTCATTTTTGGGTGTTAGGATATATGCTAAAAAATCTACTGTAAGACAGCTTTTTCTTTTGTTGTCGTACAGTAGATTTTTTTGTTTAAATCAGCACTTTCTTATGCAACCTGATGTGTTTTGAATCCGGTTATCGCAAGAGGCAGAAAAACAACGGTCAGGATCCCATAAATAATTCCTCTCATAGCAAAAGCGTCTAAAACAACGGAACCGAATCGATAGGAAAGGTACGAACTGAAATGGGGAATCAGCGCTTGATACGGAGTTAAAAACACTGACAAATTGTAGATTCCGGATGTCCCGTTTGGAGAAAAGAATATAGGGATAAAAAGGATCGGAATAACAACCACAAGTACAAAATAGGGATTTTTCATTTTGGACGATAAGAAAAGAGTTAAGCTGATCATAGCGATTAGAACCAAATAAATTATACCTAAATTGATCAGTGTACCTTCAAGAAATGTGAGTGGATAAGGAACACTCGTTCCGTTGATTTGTAATGGAAGGTTCCATCCATCGATTCCGAACATCGCAAGCGGGATACTAAATGCAACGAGAACATGAAGCGTAAATGCCGATAATCCAAAAAGCAGCGCAGCAGCGATTTTTGCGATGGGCAACTTTGTCTTTCCATACTTTCCGCACAAAATGACTGCATCTGTGCCAGCTTGATATTCACCAGCAAAAACAGGAGCAATTACGATACAAATAGCCAAAATCGCAAATATTAATACTTCAAAGGAAGAAAGAATGACTTCCCATCCTTTGAAATAGCCATATTGGAAGGGCTCTTTCACTTCATTGTTCATATTTCGCCAATAGTCTTTCTCTGCTTCTGATAGCCCGTTTGAAGGGTCGTTCAGTATCGTTTCGATTTTATTTTGTCGTGCTTGATAGAAGTCTGCTCCATCTGAAACATCTAAGTTTGTGAGTGCTTGATAGCCAACACTTACATTGGGAGCCGCATAGTTTCTTGCAATCAAATCCAATAGATTTTCCCGTGGCGAAATTCCGTTCCAATATGCGTCCTCAATTAAAAATTGTTCATCCCCATCGTAACCTACATTATTGGGGTTTTTAAAGAGCGTCTGCACTTCACGGATTGTTTCGGTAACATATTCATTCGTTAAAGGAACAGTGAGGTTTGCATATTGCTCTTTTTCGTATGCGATCCCTTTTGATCTTTGAAAGACACCGTTCTGGCTGTAAATCTGAAACTGAGTGATTGGCAGGCAAAAGAAAATAGCCGTTATAAGCAGACTTGTTGCCATGGCCATCAAGGTAGTTTTTTTTCTTAATATTTTCAGAAATTCATACTTAATCAATGTTTTCATTATCCTCACTCCTTTTATTGTGTCCATCTTCACTGAAATGATATAGGAACAGATCTTCCAAACTAGGTTCTGCTATGCTGGCCTCAGGCACAGGTGGCGTATCCTCTACAATGCGCAAGCGAACCAAATTGCCTTCATGGCGCAGATTGACAACACGCAGATTTTGACAGTATTGATCTGCTTTGCGCTCATCGACTATAATTTCCCATACTTTTCCTTGAATACTGTTTGTGACGTTTTCCGTGGAGCCTTGAAGTAATATTTTTCCTTGCTTCATGATTAGAATGTGGTCTGCAATATATGACACATCCGAAACAATATGGGTGGAGAGAATCACGATTTTATCTTTGGCGAAACCGGAAATGATGTTGCGGAAACGAACACGTTCTTTTGGATCAAGCCCGGCGGTCGGTTCATCTAAAATCAGAATGTCGGGATTGTTCAGTTCTGCCTGTGCGATTCCCAAACGTTATTTCATTCCACCGGAATATGATTTGATTTTTTTGTCTGCTGTATTATGCAAATTTACCGATTTCAGCAGATGCTCTGTTTGCTCTTTGGCCTGTTTTTTGTCTAAGCCTTTTACGGCTGCCATGTAAAGCATAAATTCGCGTGCTGTAAAATCGGAATAGAATCCGAAGTCTTGCGGCATATATCCTAAACGAGTGTAGTAACGTTCCCCAAGTTCCTGTATTGTTTTTCCGTCCAAGCGAATGCTGCCGGATGTAGGTTTTAATACACCACAGATCATCCGCATTAAAGTGGTTTTTCCTGCTCCGTTTGCGCCAAGCAAGCCATATACGCCGGGTTTTAAATGGATACTCACATCGTCGACAGCGCACTTCGATCCATACTGCTTGCGTAAATGCTGTAATTGAAGTTTCATACAAAAGCCTCCTGTTTATTTTGAATTTAGATCAAAAATAGGTGATCTATGGAATTAGCATAGATCACCTATCTTAGGTATGGCTTTTATGTATCTTAATTTAACCTTAATTTACAGGGAGCAGGATTAAAAACTCAGTCCCTTTTCCTAGCTCGCTCTTGATCACGATCTCACCACCATGGAGAACAACAATTTGCTTTGCGATAGCAAGGCCTAAGCCGGTGCTTTCTGGCATTTCTTTTGTATTGGTTCCTCGATAATATCTGGTGAATAGTTTTGCTTGTTCCTCTTTGCTTATTCCTATTCCGTTATCATGGATGGAAAGACAGATGTTCTTTTCGTTATTTTTCGAAATAGATACTTTTACCGTTGTATTTGGGGGATTGTGAATAAGGGCATTAATGATAAGATTGCACATTGCTCGATGAAACAAATCAGGGTCAATAAGAACTGTCATCTCCGGAAGGTCACAGTTAAACTCTATATTTTGATATGAAAATGCTGGATCGTTTACTATATCGATGACTAATTCTTTTAGATAACGTACGAACCGAACCTTTTTGGGATGAAAAGGGAAAGCACCTAATTCCAGTTGGTAAGTCAGCTTTAGATCATTTATTAGTTTTTCAACATAATCTACATTTTTTAAAATAATCGAGCCATATTTCTGTGCTGTCTGGTTGTCGCTTGCGCTTCCTCCCGCAAGGAGTTCCGCATAGCCTTTTATAGGAGAAAGCGGAGTCTTTAAGTCATGAGTGATATTGGCAATCCATTCCTGACGTGCATATTCTGTTTCAGCCTTGAGCTGATCGCCAAAACGAATTTCTGAATCTATTTTATTGAGTGCCATATAGATACCGTTAAATATTCCTTTTTCCGGGAGTTTTTGATAAGTACGAAGCGAAACATCGTTGATTCCTCTTGTTATTTTTCCCATTTGTTTTGTGAGTCAAAAACCATAAATGAGAAACAATGAAATACCTACAAAGATTACGAAAAAAAATACGATCTGAAATATCGGAGAAAGACGACTTACTGTTTCACCGTTATAATAGAGCATATATTTCCCGATCGAATAGGGGAAACCGACAATGTAACTCCATGTCCTGCCGCAATCTTCATAATGGCTTACAAAAACTGTATTTCCGTTTTCATATTCGCTTCCTGCCAATTCTGTCAATTCAGAGGAAGAGTAGTCGGTAGGATAATCTGTAGGTTTGTTATGGGAAAAAACTTCTTGCCCGGATTCATTGACGACTTGAAGCCAAAGTCCGTATTCATCCAGCTTTTTTAATCCGATCTCATTTATTGCGATAGCGCCATCTTTGCTTTCCATCCATACCGAGAAGTTTTCGGTAAAACGATTAGGCCAGCTAGCTAGACTGAGTCCTTCCGGTTCGGGAATAGAAAAAGCATAATAAAATAACCCGATTCCCAACATAGTTCCAATCAATATCAATACCATAAGTAAAACAACGATTTTTGCAAGAGGATTCCTTTTCCATCTATTTTTCATTAGGGTTCACCAGCTTATAACCTAAACTTTTCATTGTGACAATATATTGAGGGTTTGTTGGATTGTCCTCCAATTTTTCACGCAAGTGCCGGATATGCACCATAACTGTGTTGTCGCATCCATAGCTATCTTCGCCCCAAATCGCTTCATACAGACGCTCGCGGCTTACAACACGTCCTAAATTTAAGGCTAGATAATGTAGAATTTCAAACTCCTTGGCAGTTAGTTCTATATTTTTGCCATCCTTTGAAGCGCAGCAACCGTTTGGATCAATGCGTAACTTTCCGACAGAAATTGTATAAGATGGTGATGGGCTTTGCCGATATTCGGTTCGGCGCAGTTGTGCTTTCACCCGAAAAGCAACTTCTTTTGGACTGAATGGTTTTGTTACATAATCATCTCCTCCAACGGCTAATCCCAAAATTTTATCTACTTCATCATTTTTAGATGAAAGAAACAGGATGGGACAATGGGAAAATTGCCGAATTTGCCGACATACTTCATAGCCGTCAATGTCCGGAAGCATTACATCGAGAATAATAATATCGGGGAGAATTTGTTTACATGTCTCCACAGCGGTGGATCCATTCTCTGCTTTTGTGATATTGAAAAAACCCTCAATATTCAATGCTTTTTCGAGTAAATTTAAAATATCCGGTTCGTCATCGACAATCATAATTTTGTGTTTATTCATATTTACTATTTACAGCTGCTACTCAAAATGTGTCTAAACATACTCAAACACATCGAGAATTGAAATCCTCACGGATATTTCTTACTGCTTCTTCGTGTATGCTTTTGTGTTCCGTAAGCGGCAACACTACTCACAAGTTCTTGTACACTTCACAGTCGTAAATTCCCGAATCAGCCTTCGGTACATACCTACATTTGCTTGTTCGTTACGCAATGCTGTAGGTTGTTGCATCTCTTAAATTAAGACTTGCATTGAGATCTCTGTTTTCAACATAACCACATTGACAGCGGAACACTCGATCTGAAAGTTTTAAATCTTTCTTGATACTTCCGCAGCAGTGGCACATTTTCGATGATGGATACCACCTGTCAGCGATCCTCAATTCAAT
>KE159681.1:145729-229067 GCA_000403415.2 Firmicutes bacterium M10-2 | reverse complement strand
TTCAATATTTCTTCTCTGTCCCATCTCTGCAATGTCTTGACTGATACACCCAATAACTCGGCAAAATCTTTAGGTTTATAGTTTGTGATATTCTTTGTGTTCATAAATACAACCCTTTCTTTATGAACATATTATGCTGTATTTATATACTTTTTTCTATATTTCTTATAACTTAATATATCCTCCTACAATTCTTTATTTAGCCTATATCGTTAACATGCGTTTCTTGGACCAATTTCACTTGCCTGTTTTTCATATGGCATTTAGTTAAGGGATATTATATTTTATTTTGGTTAGATTATAAATGTTGAGGGGAATATTCTTTAGAGCAAAAAATCTTGTTTTTGGTATGAGATTGTCGCTTACAGCCGGAAATAAAAAAACTCTATGTGCTGATTTCTCAAAACATAGAGTTTTCTTTATGGCTTCTGCCTTTATGTGAATTGTTAATGATGATGTTTGATCAGGCCAAATGCTTTAGAGCACTCCATGACTACAAAAGGGACAAGGGCAAGTCCTAATGCGATGAAGAAGCAGTTCCAAGGCAAAATCTCTAAGTTGAACGGAATATTCAACGGAGTAAAGACAACCAATGCAACTAAGAGAACCGAAACGAAAGCGGCAAGATTCAAACGCTTGTTTGTAAAGAAGCCGATCTTGAACAAAGAATGTTCGCTACGCATATTGAATGCCTGAACGACTTGAGAAAGCGCCAATGTGATGAAAGTCATCGTTTCGGCACCACGAACTGTATGTATAAGTTGTCGTCCTAAATAGAATGATAAAATAGCAAGACCACCGAACATAAATCCTTGAAGAATGATGCGTGCACCGAATCCGTGAGCAAAAATTCCCTCACTCTTTCTTTTCGGTTTATGATCCATAACATCGTTTTCTACTGGTTCCATTCCCAAAGCGATTGCCGGAAGGGAGTCTGTTACTAAGTTGATCCATAACAACTGCATTGAAACAAGCGGGGAAGTATGCCACAGCAGCATTGAAACGAATACGGTGAGTACTTCGCCAATGTTGGTTCCAAGCAAATATCCGATTACTTTCTTCAAGTTTGCATAGATTCCGCGACCTTCTTTGACCGCGAAAACGATGGTTGCAAAGTTATCATCTGTTAAGATCAGATCGGCAGCTCCTTTGGCCACTTCTGTTCCGGTAATTCCCATTGCACAACCGATGTCTGCTGCTTTTAAGGCCGGTGCATCATTGACACCATCTCCGGTCATGGCAACAACTTGATTTTTACGCTGCCAACCTTTGACGATCCGAATCTTATTTTCGGGAGATACGCGTGCATAGACGGAAATATTTTCGATATCACGATCAAGTTCGTCATCGCTCATTGCATCGAGTTCCACACCTGTAATGGCCTTATCTCCCGGGTTGAGTATGCCGAGTTCTTTGGCAATCGCACTTGCTGTGATGACATGATCGCCGGTGATCATGACTGGGCGAATACCTGCTTTTTTGCAAACTTTGACAGCTTCTTTCGCTTCCGGACGAGCTGGGTCGATCATTGCGACAAGACCTTTTAGAGAAAGATCTTTTTCTAAAGTTTCGCTATCTAAATTTTTCGGGATTTCATTGATTTCTTTTTCTGCAATAGCAAGAACACGCAAGGCGTTTTCGGACATTTCTTCGTTAAGTTTTTTTGCTTTTTCGATATCTCCGCTTTTTAATCGCGGAATCATTGAATCGAGAGCACCTTTTGTGATAACCACGAGATGATTGTTCATTTTATTGATGGTAGACATCAATTTGCGGTCCGAATCGAACGGCAATTCAGCTACACGAGGATATTTTTCATTTAACTGTTCTTTAGTCATGCCGTTTTTCATGGCTGCCGCAATGATCGAAGTTTCTGTTGGATCTCCAATTGATTTTTCCTGTCCGTCAATGATTGCGATTGATCCGTCGCTGCACAAAGTGCCAAGCTTGAGCAGTTCTTTGATTTCTTCCGGATCGTCGCTTGTGATATCCATGACATCGTCTTGCCCATTTGACCATGCTTTGACAAGTGTCATCTTGTTCTGAGTCAATGTTCCGGTCTTATCTGAGCAAATGACCGAAGCGGAACCTAAAGTTTCCACA
The DNA here is from genome assembly GCA_000403415.2 of Firmicutes bacterium M10-2. GTDB lineage: Bacteria > Bacillota_I > Bacilli_A > Erysipelotrichales > Erysipelotrichaceae > Dubosiella. The sequence continues at coordinate 226,964 of KE159681.1, read as the reverse complement.
GCCGGTAAATTTCGAATGATCGCGTTTTTCTTCGCAAGTTTTGTAACGCCGATCGAAAGAACGATCGTTACGATAGCCGGAAGGCCTTCGGGAATTGCCGCAACAGCTAAGGACACAGAAGTCAGGAATAATTCCAGCGGAGCCAGTCCATTGATCATTCCGACGATAAAAATAATCACACAGCATCCGATCGCAAGAAAACCAAGATATTTTCCGAGTTGAGCGAGTTTTTGCTGGAGAGGAGTTTGAGAATTTTCCTCATTGTTCAAAAGTCCGGCAATTTTTCCCATTTCGGTTTCCATTCCGGTCGCACATACGATGGCACGACCTGTACCATAAGTAACGGAGCATCCGGAATAGACCATATCGATACGATCTCCTAACGGAGCGTTGTCTTTGACGATGGCTTGAGCATCTTTTTCGGCAGGAACAGATTCACCGGTCAAAGCGGCTTCTTCGCATTTTAAGCTGACGCTTTGGAAAAGTCTGGCGTCTGCGGGGACATAGTCGCCGGCTTCCAATTTGATGATATCTCCGGGAACGAGATCTTTTGACTCGACAAGGACATCTTTACGATCTCGGATCACACGTGCCTGAGGTGTAGACATTTTTTTCAAAGCATCAAGGGCTGCTTCGGCTTTTGATTCCTGAGCAACGCCCATGATGGCGTTTAATATAACAATGACTAAGATCAAGATTGGTTCGAAAAATTCTTGCGGATCTTGCTCAATGGCTGCGATCACAAAGGAAATGAGCGCGGCAATCAATAAAATAATGATCATTGGATCTTTAAACTGATCGATAAATCGCATGAAGACCGATTTTTTCTTTGCCTCTTTCAGCTTATTCAATCCGTATTTCTCTTGTCTTATTTTGACTTGCGCTTCATCGAGACCAGAATGAATGTTGGTATCAAGCTCTTTTTCTACAGCTTGTACCGATTGGTCATAATATTTCACTATAAAATCCTCCTTGCTTTCATCATAGCAAACCCCATCTCTTATTTCCTTTCATTTACCTAAAGGATACCAAGCCCTTCCAATAAGATTTTCAGACCAATCAAGATTAAAACGATGCCTCCGGCCAATGTTGCTTTATTGCGGTATTTTGCTCCGAAAACGCTGCCTATTTTGACACCGATGGCTGAGAATAGAAAGGTGGTTAGCCCGATCAGCACGATCGAAGACCAAATATTCACGTTCAGGAAGGCAAATGTGATACCGACTGCCAAGGCATCGATGCTTGTTGCTAAAGCAAGCACGAACATAGATCCGACTGACATGGATCCATCGAAAGAATCTTCTTCTTCGTGAAAAGAATCCCAAATCATTTTTCCGCCGATCCAGGCTAACAAAATAAAGGCGATCCCAGCAGTATAGTTTTCCACGAATCCGGAAAACAAGTTCGCCAATAAATAGCCGATCAGCGGCATCAAAGCTTGAAATCCGCCAAACCAAAGTCCGGCAATCCCCATGTTTTTCCATGTTGCTTTTTTTAGCGACAATCCTTTGCATATGGAAACCGCGAAGGCATCCATGGATAAGGACACGGCAATCAAAATGAGTTCGATCAATCCCATAATATTTCTCCTCCTATCGAAAAAAAGACTCATGGACTTTTTGTTTTGTCCATGAGTCTCATCTTTTCAAGCAATACCGGGCTTATGACCAGGATGTCGATATTGCTGCATAAGTTATGCTGATTACTCCCTCAGTAGCTACGTTATACCATACCCAGGTATTGTGAACAACTGTGAAACTTATAAAAAAGGTTATTCAAAACTAACTTTCGTTTTCGCTGATGATGGAGATCGAAGATCGACGTCCGATTTCGATCTTTTTTGAGCAATTCACTTTAATGCGGAAGTTTTCATCATAATTTCTCGCAAAGATTAAAGAATAGAGCACGTTTAATAAATAAGAAATCGAAACTTCCGAAGAATACCAGGAAATCTTCGAATGCATTTTCTCTCTTGTACAAATTCGTAAAGTATGGTCGGCCATTTGACTGATCGAATTATCCCCTAAAGAGGTAATCGCAACAATCGGAATATGATGTTCTTTTGCTTCTTGGAGCCAGCGAACAAAATGAGGCGTTTCTCCCGTATAAGAAATAATAATGATGCAGGAGTCGGGATCGATGATTGTGCCGTTGTACAATCCTTCGCCGCTTGGCGGTTGAACGATTGTCCTCTTTTGGATACGTCCCATCTTATACATGAATTCTTCGGCTTGAGCGATTGTATTGTTCATGGCAATCAAGTTGACGAATTTTTTCGATACAAGAATGTCTACGACTTTTTCGATGGTCGGCCAATCGATCAAAGCAAGAGTGTCATTAATTGCCTCCTTTTCAAGAGTTGCGATCCGATTGGCGATAATCATCGGAGAATCCGTTTCGGAAAACGGAATGTTGGCATTTACATTTTGAAAATGGGAAGATAAATATTCCTGTTCTTCGACAAATGCGTTTTTCAATTCCTCCCAGCCTGTATAGTCGAGCTTATGCGCAATCCGAATTAAGGTTGCCGAGGAAGTGTACGTTTCTTTTGCGATTTGACGTACAGTTTTGTCCTTGATCTTTGTCCCGTATTTAAGCATGTAGTCGACAACAGTTTGCTGAGAATCCGAGAATTTGGTGTATTTAAGTTTTTCCTTGATTAACATAAATAAATTGTAACATGAGTCATGCTGTTTCGCTACAAAAGAAAAAAATCGCAAACAAAACGAAACAGTGGACCAAAAAGGGAAAAGAGGCTTTTCTTTTTATGTAAAAGGATTAAGATTTGGATGAAAAAGTGAGGGAATAGAGATGAACAAGGTGCAAATGAAATATAATTTTCTGCATATTCTTTATTGGATGAATACGTTAAGCATAGTTGGTTTCGTAGCTGTTTTATTGCAGTCGAAAGGTTTAAGCAATACAGAAATCGGGATCGTGACCGGTGCATCATCCATGACAACCATCTTTTTGTCGCCGATTCTTTCCGCACAATGCGCAAAGATCAAAAAGTTGTCTTTGCAGCAGCTGTTGATCGTCTTTTTGACGATTGAATGCGGATCGTTTTTGAGCATCGGGTTCTTGCCTCTTTCTAAAGCGGTTTTGATGATTCTCTATATTGGGCTTTATGCGCTCAATATTAGTACAGTGCCTTTGGTTTCGACCATTGCGATGAATTATATCGAAGAAGGGAAAAAAATCAATTTCGGACTATCAAGAGGGCTTGGCTCTATTTCTTACGCAGTCAGCGCTGTAATTGCAGGACAGCTTGTCAGTCATTTTGCTCCATCTTCTCTTTGCTTGTTATGTATAGGCTCGGCAGTAATATGTATGCTGATCTTAATTGTACTGCCACCTTCTTATTCCAAACAAAAAGGGCAAAACACCGAAGAAGGAACCAATATCGTTTCGATTGCTTTGAACTATCGCAAGCTTACCGGTTTGTTGCTGGGGTTTGGTCTTGCGTTTGCGGCCAGCGCATGTCTTGGAACTTATTTGATCAATATTATTTCAGAGCTTGGAGGAAATGCTTCCATGCTTGGAATTGCTACTTTTTTCATGGCTGCCAGTGAACTTCCTTGCATGGCTGCTGCACCAAAGCTCATGCGTCGCTTCGGAACAAAAAAATTATTATGCATAGCTGCCTTATTTTATATTGTGCGAAATATCACTGTTTGTCTGGCACCAAACTTGCCGATCTTATTTTTAGGACTGGCGTTTCAGGGATTGTCTTACGGATTGTTCACACCGGTCATTACCTATTATGTCGCGGAAAATCTCGAAAAGAAAGATCAGATCATGGGGCAGACTATGATCGGCGTCATGACATCGGGTGTCGGGGCTGCTCTGGGAAACACAATGGGCGGAATGCTGCAAGATACATACGGCATGCAGACGATGCTTTTCTTCGTCATGTTTCTTACATTAGGTGGTGCCGGAATTGTCAACGGATTGAATATTCTGCGTGCTTCTAAAAAAGAAATACAGCTTGCTTCAAGATAAAAACCCTTTCTAGCGGATTTTTTGTTTTAAATAAACTCGCTAGAAAGGGTTTAATTTTTAGATGAAATATTTTATTTCAGAATTATTCTTTCCTCCAATTGTTTCCGTAAAAATTTGTGTCTTTTTGTTGAATACTGTTCTCCACTACAAGCTCGTTTGATAGATTTTGATTGTTTATGACAGTTTTACATTGTGAAGGTATAAATGGTAACAAAAAATAAATACAATAAAGATTTTTTTCATAAGTCACTCACTTTCTTTTATATGATAACGGAGATAAAAAAATGCTAGATATGCTTGTTTACTAACCGTAATATTTGCTTTAAAATTTATAACAACTTAATTATAATCGAACGACTTAATTAGGTTTATGAGGAGGAACTTATATGCCGTTTAAAATTAAAGAATTCCAAATCGAGGAAGAAATTTCGTTGGAAAATATTGCAGGAGCTTATTATCGAATTCATAGAATTAATCAAAATATTTCTTTATCTTTTTTAGCTAATAAAATACATATGAATAAAGGATTTTTAAGTGAGCTAGAAAACGGAAAAAGACATTTCCCCGCAGGAGTTACAAAACAGTTAAATGAAGCTTTAAATATTTGTTTCGATGACAATAAAAAATTATACGATCAAGCTCGAAATTATTTAATTAAAATATTCGATAATTTCTTTTTAGAAAGAGATCAAATGATTAATACTATTTATGAGAATTTTAATGAGGTTGAAGAAGAGATAAAAACTTCATATGGTTTTTTTGTTTATTTGATTATCAAACTGTTTTATTGTTTACGATTAAAAAGAAACGATGAAAAAGTATTTAGAATAAAGGAAATATTAGATACCAATTTACGCTGCTTGCAAAAAGATGAACAAGCAATATATTATTCCTTGTTGGGAATTTTTTATAAAAGAAAGACAGTAACAAATGAGTATGCATTGAATTGTTTTTTAAAATCAAATTCAATTTGTATTTCAGGATCTGTTACCAATGCGATGAATTCATTTCAGTTAATCAGTGTTTATTCAGAATTAAATCAGCCTATAATTGCATACCGAGCATGTATAGAATGTAGAAATTTATTGCAAATTCATCATAATTATAATCGATTGGTTGCGTTAGATTTATTTGAGAGTGCTGTTTTAATAAATCTGCGCCTTTTTAATGAAGCAAAAGAAAAATTACTTAAAATTCTATCTTCTACTGATGATAAATTTTTAAATAAATACACTGATCGAATTTACCATAGCTTAGCATGGAACGCATTGTTAAGTGAAAATTATGAAGAGTGTATTCATTATACAAAAGAAGCAAAAATAAAGAATGATTTATCTCCCGATTTATGTTATTTTATTCCGTTTTCTTTATTTAAATTAAATAGATTTTCCGAAGCGTTAAATGAATGTAATAAAGAAAAAAAGGGAAATACAGATTTTTATATACCTTTTTTAGAATCTATTAAAGCGAGAATAAAAGGAGAAAAAGAAGAATTTGAAAATAATATTTTAATATATTACAAACAATTGTTGTTGAATAGAATTTATGAAGATATTCCTTTTGTTCAAAGATATATATTAGATTTTTATGAAGAAACAAACGAAACGGATTTAAAGATAAAAACGTATAAAGAAATGTTTTTATATTACGAAAATAAACTGAATGAAAAAACATCATTTTTACTGATTTAAAAAAATGACTTTTTCGTTAGTAAACATATTGGAGTTTACAAATTGTTATAAGAAAAGGATAATGTAAGCGTGCACAAAATGAAACATGGAAAGAATAAAAATAAATAAAAGAAAGATTATGAAAAAAAATATAGAATTTTGTTTGATAGAATATAAGAAAAAGCATATCTTGTATATCTTATTTATTGTTGTCAATGTATTATTATCAATTTTAATTAGTTATACTTTTAGTTTGGTAATTAATCAAATCACAGAAAAAACGACATTGAATGATATGGCCAAATTATTGTTTTTTTTGCTTGTATGTGTACTTTTTAATAGTTTTATATCTACATATTGCGTCAATTATAAAACTTTAGAAGTGGATTTAGAAGAATCAATTGGTAATTCTAAGAAAATCTTATCACTGTTATTGAAAAGTCCGTTAAGGGAATATGAGAAAAAAGAAAAAGGATATTTTATCAATTTAGCTACTTCTTCAGGATTTACGTTTGCAGATATATATATGCAATTAAATATCGAATTAATTGGTTATATTTTTTGCGTGGCAATCATAATTGCAAGTGTAACAATTGTTAATCCTGTTTATGGAGCTATATTTCTTTTATATATTCCTATTTTCTATTTTATTGTACGAAAGCCAAGTAAATCAATTTCATCACTTCAAAAAGAAGGGTTACCAAAACAAGATGCTTTTTTTAGTGAAATAAAAAAGGTCGTGGAAGACAAACGAGTGATTAATATCAATCATGCGAATTCCTATTTTTTACATAGATATGGCAAAATAGCAGATGAATATTTGCGCTTTATCAAAAAATTCAAATTATATGAAACACTTACGAACGATCTTCCAGGCATCATGTCCAATATCGCTCAAATATTGATTCTCATGGTTTCTATATATTTATACTTTCATGGGAAATCATCTTTAGGCGATATTGTGTTTATTTACCAAGTAACAAGTTTATATCAAACACCATTAAATAAATGTTTTGAAATAGGGATTCATTACCAAGTCAACACTAGTCATATTGAACGGCTGAAAAAATTTGAAAATGAATCAAATCAATCCAATGGATTTGAAGAAAAATATAAAAATCTTTCAAACTTGGTAAATATTGAGGATGGAAATTTTTATACTACGGCTGAAAAAAATAAATTGTTATTTCATACTCTCGATTTAGTTATTCCAAAAACAGGAGTAACTGTTTTTAAAGGCCAAAATGGAAGTGGAAAATCAGTTTTCGTTAACTATTTAAGCGGATATTATGATGTAGATAGTTTTGAAGGATCGATTCAATTAGATGATACATTAAAAGATATTGCCTATTTAACTTATCCGACTTTGTTAGTAAACGGAACACTAAAGGAGAATTTATTTGGAGAAGACATAGATTCAGAAGTATTTGAAATGCTTAATATTGATTTTGAAAATAAGAAAATCAATGAGAATATTCGTAACCTTAGTTTTGGTGAACAACAGAAAGTTAATTTATTACGTGTTCTTTCACTCCATAAAAATTCAATATTTTTAGATGAGCCATTTACGAATCTTGATAGAGAAACGATTCATAAACTCATAAATTATATTGAAAGACATAAAGAAGAAAGATCATTTTTGATCATTTGTCATTCTGATGAATTTGATAAAATGGCAACGCAAATTTATCAAATTCAAAATAATGAATTAAAATGTGTTAAAAAGGATGATAAAATGAACGAGGAAACAAGGTCTAATTAAGGACCTTTTTTTTATTTGGCTTTCAGTTGCATCTCTAAACGGGAATAGAATATAATGTGCTATATATTTTAAAGGAGGAGAATTATGCTAAGAATTGGCCTAGATGTAGGTTCAACCACATTGAAAAGCGTAGTGTTGAATGAAGACGGAGAAATCTTGTATCAGCAGTATGAGCGCCATTATTCTCAAATTACTTCAAAAGTTATCGAAATGCTGTCGGGGATTCATCAGTTGTTTCCCGACCAAGACAGTGTTCGCTTATGTATATCGGGTTCAGCCGGAATGGGGCTGGCTCAAGATCTCAATATCCCGTTTGCACAAGAAGTTTACGCAACAAGGGAAGCAGTAAATCGACTGCTTCCGGGAACGGATGTAGTGATCGAGCTTGGCGGAGAAGATGCCAAGATCTTGTTTTTGTCAGGTGTGATGGATGTTTGCATGAATGGAAGCTGTGCCGGCGGAACGGGAGCTTTTATTGATCAAATGGCTACTTTGCTGAACATTAGCCAAGATGAAATGAATGCGTTGGCGGCCAATCACAAAAAGATTTACAGCATTGCCTCGCGCTGCGGAGTGTTTGCAAAAAGCGACATCCAGCCTTTGCTCAATCAGGGAGCGACAAAGGAAGATGTTTCTGCTTCAATCTTTGCGGCAGTAGCCAACCAAACGATTGCCGGACTTGCTCACGGGCGTCAAATCAAAGGAAATATCGTGTATTTGGGTGGTCCTCTGACTTTTTTTTCTCAGTTGAGAAAAACATTCGATCATTCTTTATGTCTTGAAGGCGTATGTCCGGATCATTCCTTATATTTTGTAGCGTACGGAGCTGCCCTGCTTTCTCAGGATCAGGAATTCGATCTCGTCGATCTGATCGAAAAACTTAGTCATTATACGGCAAGCGATCAGTATGCTTCATGTGAAGCTTTATTCACGTCCGAAGAAGAATATAAGGAATTTTGTGCCAATCATCCGAAATGCGATCAGCAAATCACAACCTCTAGCACAGAACCAATCAAACTGAGTATAGGGATTGATGCAGGGTCAACCACCCTGAAAGCTGTTGCCATCAATATGGATCGGGAAGTGGTATTTTCCAGATATATGTCGAATGCCGGAAATCCTGTTCCTCTTGTCAAATCGTTTTTGGAACAAATGTACGAAGCGTTTCCCTATGCGCAGATTGTATCGAGCGCGACCACAGGATATGGTGAGGAAATTATCAAGAATGCCTTCCATGCCGATTTCGGAATTGTCGAAACGATCGCTCACTACACGGCAGCAAAGGAATACGATCCCGAAGTCGACTTTATTATCGATATCGGAGGACAGGACATCAAATGTTTTCAAATACGAAATCAGGCGATTGACAATATTTTTCTGAATGAAGCATGTTCTTCGGGATGTGGCTCATTTTTGCAGACCTTTGCCGGAGCACTTGGGTATTCGATCGACGAATTCGCAAGACGTGGATTGTTTGCGGATCGGCCGGGCTTTCTATTAGTGTTGTAAAAAATGCCTTGTATAAAGTAATTCGCGTCAAAGATAAAGAAGCATTAGGAAAACATATCATTGTTCAAGGCGGAACATTCCTGAATGATTCGGTCCTTCGGGCTTTTGAAAAAGAACTGGAGCATGAAGTGATTCGTCCGCAGCTTTCAGGGTTGATGGGTGCTTACGGCGCTGCGTTATACGCTTTGGATCATAAAAAAGATGAGAGCACGCTGCTCGATTTGGATCAGTTAAAGTCGTTTGTTCATAAGGTGAGCGCAACAACATGCCATGGATGCACGAATCATTGTCGCCTGACGATCAATACCTTCGCAGATGGACAACGATTTATCGGCGGAAACCAATGTGATCGTCCTGTGCGCGGAGCCAATCATGAAAACTTACCGTCAATGTTCGAGTTCAAGAAGCAATTGCTTGATCAATATGGCTCATGTTCGGGAAAATACGAAACAATTGGGTTGATGATGGGGTTGAATATGTATGAATTGCTGCCTTTTTGGCATACCTTGTTTACCGAACTTGGATTCGGGATCGAGCTTTCGGGAAAATCAAATAAGAAAATGTATCATGAAGGGCAACATACGATTCCAAGTGACACCGTATGTTATCCGGCAAAACTGATGCACGGACATTTGAAACTTCTCGAAAGCAAAGGGATCAAACACGTATTTTATCCTTGTCTTTCTTACAATTTCGACGAAGATAAATCGGATAATCATTACAATTGTCCGATTGTAGCTTATTATCCGGAAGTGCTTCATAACGCTTTTTCCGAAGAGAGCGAGATTCATTTTATGTATCCGTATCTTGGTATTCATCGTCGAAAAGATTTGCCAAAACATGTGCGCGAATTTTTAAACAGAGAATTCGATCATGACTTTTCGAAAAAAGATGTAAGCATGGCGGTCGAGAAAGCCTACAAGCGCTATGAAGAGCATTTGGAGGCGATACGCAAAGAAGGAGACCGTCTATATAAATACGCGGTCGAACACGATCTTCCTATTATTGTGTTATGTGGTCGTCCTTACCACTTGGATGAAGAAATCAACCACGGCATTGATAAGTTCATTACACAAGAAGGTGCTGTTTTGCTGTCGGAAGATTCGCTAGGTCACCATACGCAGAAAACCGATACCGATGTGCTCAATCAGTGGACGTATCATGCCAGATTGTACAGTGCGGCTGATTTTGTCAACACCTGCGGATACGATAAGATCAACCTTGTCCAGCTCGTGTCTTTCGGGTGTGGTCTTGATGCGATTACGACAGACGAAGTACGTGCGATCCTTGAGGAACACGGCAAGATTTATACACAAATCAAGATTGATGAAATTACCAATTTGGGAGCTGTAAAGATCCGCTTGCGCTCTTTGTTTGCGGCAGCTCAGGAAAAGCGAGGAAAAGAACATGTCAGATAGAGTTGAAACAATTCCGTTTACGAAGGAAATGAAAGAAACGTACACTTTGCTGTTTCCTAATATGCTTACGACACATTTCACGATATTGCGCAATATTTTGCAAAGTTACGGATTCAAGATCGAGGTTCTTTTGAATGAGGGACCGGCGGTTGTGGAGCAAGGGCTGAAATATGTGCATAACGATACGTGTTATCCGGCACTGCTTACGATCGGACAAATGATTGATGCGTTAAAAAGCGGAAAATACGATGTGGATCATGTTGCACTGCTGATGAGTCAGACAGGTGGAGGATGTCGTGCAAGCAATTACGCATATTTGCTTAGAAAAGCACTACGTGATGCGGGTCTTGGACAGGTGCCTGTGGTTACCATCAATTTGTCGGCACTGGAAAACAATCCCGGATTCAAATTGACGATTCCTATGCTGCGCCGAATGTTGGCGGCTTTGGCTTACGGAGATATGCTGATGCTTTTGAGCAACCAAACCAGACCTTACGAAGTGCATGAAGGACAAACGGACGCACTCGTTCAATCTTGGATCGAACGAACATCTTCGTGGTTTGACGATAATGAAGGTTTTGCTTTAAAACAAGTGTCTAAACATTATAAAGAAATGGTCCGAGAATTCGGGGAGATCGAAAAAAAGGATACGCCGAAAGTGAAAGTGGGAATTGTTGGGGAAATTTACGCTAAATATTCTCCTTTGGCGAATAATGGTTTGGAACAGTTTTTAAGAAACGAGGGCTGTGAAGTCATGGTTCCGGGAATTTTACAGTTTTTGCTGTATGCAATCGATATGCCAATGGAAGATACGAAATTATATGGAGGAAATCGGCTGAGCCAACAGGCTCCCCATATCATCTTCACGTATTTAACAAAATTCGAAACAGAGTTGATCGATACGATAAAAAACGATGGGAGATTTACGGCTCCGGCAAGTTATGCACATTTAAAAGAGATTGTGCGTCCTTTTATCGGCAACGGATGCAAGATGGGCGAAGGATGGCTTTTGACTTCCGAAATGATCGAGCTGACGGAAGCGGGTTACAGCAACATTGTGTGCGCAGCCGTTTGGCTGCTTGCCAAATCATATTGTCGGAAAAGGTATGATGAGCTCGATTCGAAAAGTGTACCCTCAGGCGAATATTGTAGCGATTGATTACGATCCGGGGGCGACAAAAGTCAACCAGGAAAACCGAATCAAATTGATGCTTTCGATTGCCAGAGAAAATTTAAAAAAATGACCGTCACAATTTTGCTGACAACGTGGAAATCCAAAAAATATGAAAGGATCAGTGCAAACTATAATATAGGGCAGGAATTGTCGGGATGAACGTCGGCGAAGAGAATAGGTTGTAAGGGCAATGAAGCAGGAATCCCCTTAGCTTTCGGAAATTGGAGTGCATGACGGAAAATCAGAGACAAAGACAAGTTTTTGTCTCTTTTTTTTCGTTTGATTTGCATGATTTGTGTATCATTTTGCACGAATTAGCAAAAAATTTCGTTTTGCCCTTTTTTATTTGGAAAAAGACGTGTAAAATAATGTACTAGATAGTAAATCTATAAATATGAGTGAGGAAACCTATGGCACAGATGAATGATGAATTGTACGAAGTTGAAGACATGGATGCGGATATTTCGCTGAAAGAAGAGTTAGTTGAGGAAGCTAAGAACTTCCAAGAGTCTTCAAATTGGAACGAAACACAAAGAGAACTAACGAATTTAAAAAGAAGATGGAAGCGAATCCATTACTGGGAATCGGATTACGAAGACCAATTGAGAGATGAATTCGAAACAGCTCTCGATAAAGTATTTGCCAAACGCAATGAAGTATACAAAGAAGCACAGACGATTAAAGAAGGTTTGGTCAAACGTGCTCAGGAACTTGCGAAAGCTGAAAATTTGAATAAAGCAAGCAAAGAAGCGAATGAATTGATGGAAGAATGGAAGAAAGCGGGTCATGCCGGCAGAGAAACGGATGATCAATTATGGGCCGAATTCCAAGCTGCGCGTGATATTTTCTATCAACGCAAACATGAAGCGTGGGAACAAATGCACGCACAATTCGATGAGGCAAAAAAAGCGAAAGAAGAATTGATCGAGCGTGCGAAAGCGCTGAAAGATTCGACAGAATGGCAAAAGACGAGCAATGCTATGAAAGAGCTCATGGATGAATGGAAAAATGTCGGACATGCCGGAAACAAAGTGGATGATGCTTTGTGGCATGAATTCAACGATGCCCGTCAGGAGTTTTATTCAAGAAGAAACGAGCATTATGATGAACTTGCTCGTACTCGCGAAGAAAACTACGAAAAGAAAAAAGCATTGGTTGAACAAGCGGCTGCGGTTGCTCAAGGTGGTGTGTATACCCGTGAAAATACGGAATTCATGAAGCAGCTTTCAAACGATTGGAAAAAAATCGGTTTTGCGGGACGCGAACATGACGATCAAATTTGGGCAGAATTCAGAGCTGCCAACGACCAGTATTTTAACGGTTTGAAAAAGATGAGCGAACAGCGTCAGCAGGATTGGAAATCGCGTATGATCGATGCCCGAAACAAAAAAGTGGAATTGATCAATAATCAGAAACGTCAGATCGAGCGCTTGCAGAACGATATGTTCGGTCTGGTCAGTGAAGCGACAATGGCTGATATTCAAAATGAAATCGATGATAAAGAAGATTTTATCGATGAACTTGAACAGCAGATTGCTGATATCGATGCTCGTTTAGGGGACGAATAAAAGAAAACAGAAGTCGGACTTATCCGACTTTTTTTTGCCGGCAGGGACCGGAAATCGGTATGGCTTTGATTGCGATGCATTTTTTCATTGGTGCGAAAAAGAGCATATAGTATCTTTTGAATAGGGGGCTGTAACGAATCAGTAGTTTTTAGAAATTACTAGAGCGTTGCAACTCTTTTTTTCTTTGCTTCTTTCGAAAATGACAGGATCTATGGCAAAAAGAAAAGCGCGCCCCGATTTTTGGCGCACTTAAAAAGAAATATCACTTTTTTCTGCTTTTTTCCGATTGATTTTATGGCTTCAGGCTTCGCACTGTTTCTTCTTTGGAAACTTGCTCGTGTGATACCGGCGCAGATTATGACCGATTGATACGAGGAGAAGCTCCAATTTGACGCCAGTTTCTCCTCAACGGCGGAATCGCCGGCTATTTCGCGTACGATTTCATTTAGTACACCGAACCAACGCTTGCGTTGCGAACCGGAGACACGAACGCCATGGAGCTCTTTCTCGTCAACGACCTGATCGTGTTCGACTTCCAAAACGAGCAAATGATTCTGATTGCCGGCATCGTGAAAGCTGATCCAAACCGCGGCTATGACGAAGCCGTCTTGCGCATCGAGGCCATGCGCCAAACGCTGGACGGCCCCCAAACAAAGGCCCATCCGCCGTTGCGCTCCGCCTGTCCAACCACCCGCTACGAGGCGATGGTCAAGCAGGTGCGTGAAAAGACGACGATTCCGTTAGTCGTCATGACGTACGCCAATGTTGTATTCGCCTAGTTTATGAAGCGATGCGAGGAAACCGGCATCGAGGGCGTCATTTTGCCGGATGTGCCATACGAGGAAAAGATGGAGTTCGAGACGGCGGCCCGGGCGCATAGCGTGGCGTGGATCCCGCTCGTGGCGTCATTGTCGGCAGCGCGTTTGTCGATCTTTGCGCCTGGTACAAAGAGAAGGCGCCGCAGGCGGTTTACGAGCTGGCGCAGGCGTTGAAAGACGCGCTACGCGCTTCCGAAACGAGGCGGGAAACGAGCTGATCGACGGGGGTTTGCATATCTTCCTCGATCCACTCGTTCAACAGGGCGAGAAAACCGCCGGCTGAATACGTTGAAAACAAGGCGAAACGGTGGTTCGAGCGGGCCTGGACGAGCCGGATGCCGCCTGAAAGCAAGCCGTAATGGAGCTTTTGCACGTCGTAGCGACGCAGCAGCAAAAGCTCTTTTTTTTGCTGGCGCCAAAACGAGAAAAATTCGGTGGCGATTTGTTCGAGGTCGTACGTTCGCAGCGGGGAAACGGAGTCCCGGTAGCGGATCAGCAGCTGTTCCAGACAGTCGACGAACACGCCGTCCAGCCCGTCGTAGTGGCGGTAAAAGGTGCGGCGGCCGACGCCGGCCTGATCGCAAAGGCGCGTGATCGTCCGCGGGGCGTCTTGGGCAAGGCATTCGTAAAACGCTTTGCGTAAATAAAAGCGGGTTTGAGCTTTGGGATCGTCGAGCATGGCGCACTTCCTTCCTGTTTGTGCCGCGTGGTTGCGGGAAAAACGCATTGCCTTCATAATAACGGAAAACAGGAGGAAAGGGAAGATGATCGTATATGGCAGTCAATATGGAACGGCAAAGTGGTACGCCGAAAAGCTAGGGGAAAAACTAGGGGAACACGTCGTGTCTGTCGAGTCGTTTCATGGCGCGAAGGAGTCGGTCGTGTTTGTGAGCGGCTTGTACGCCGGCGGCTTCAAGGGGGCGAAGAAGTTTCAAAAGCGGATGAACGACAAGACTTTCGCGCTCGTGTCGTGCGGCCTGGCCGATCCGAAGGAGGAGAAAACGCGGCGGGAAATCGAACGCAACGCGCGTGCCGCGTTCAAGAATTGGGACGGTCCGCTCTTTTGCGTGCGGGGCGCCATCGACTACAAGCGGCTTTCGGTTTTGCATCGGGTGATGATGTGGATGATGAAAACCATGATTGTCAAAAAGGGGCTAGAAGCGGAAAGCGAGGGGTTTTTGGCGACGTATGGAAGCCGCGTCTCGTTTTGTTCCGAGGACCAGCTCGATCCAATCGTCGCGTACCGGCAAAAAAACGAGCGGTTTTAGGGAGACGCTCGTTTTCGTTAAGAGTTATCAGGATTGTCCGTAATACGCGTGCGGACCGTGTTTTCGGGTAAAGTGTTTTTCAATCAAATGACGCGGGGCGGGCGCGGCGTTTGGACACACCATCGTGGTGATGGCCGCCATTTTCGCGGTTTCCTCAAGCACTTTGGCGTGGTATACCGCTTCGCCGGCGTCTTTTCCCCAGGCGAAGGGGCCGTGGTTTTTCACGAGAACCGCTGGGGTGTCGGACATGGCGATGGCCCGGGACTGGAACGTTTCGACAATGACGGTTCCGGTGTTTTTTTCGTATTCGGCTTTTGTTTCTTCTGGGCGCATGGCGCGGGTGCAGGGGACGCTGCCCCGAAAGTAGTCGGCGTGCGTCGTGCCGAAAGCAGGCAGATCTTTGCCGGCTTGCGCAAACGCGGTCGCCCATGTCGAGTGCGTATGGACAACACCCCCAATGGAGGGATCGGCCCGGTACAATGCCAAATGGGTTGGCAAGTCGGAGCTGGGATGAAGGCTACCTTCGACGACTTGTCCGTTTAAATCGACGACGACCATGTCTTCGGGCCGCATCGTTTCGTAGGCGACGCCGCTTGGCTTGATGACGACCAGGCCGCTTTCGCGCTCGATCGCGGAGACGTTGCCCCAGGTGAACAGCACGAGGTCAAGATCGCGAAGGCGAAGGTTTTGTTTCCACACTTCGCGTTTCAGTGCGTCAAGCATCTTGCAAACCTGTTTCCAGCTCGGTTTCCTCGATCGCGGTTTGCGCGGCCGCGGCTTTGCGTGCCGCTCTTCTCGCCTCGCGTTGTTTTTGTTTTTCGGCATCGGCCGCCGCGTCTAGTTTTTCCTCTTCGAGAATTTTTTTGCGGTTCCAGATCACCAGGCCAAAGGTGGCCACGATGAGCAGCGTGATCCAGATCCAGCCGTTGTTCATGACATGGACAAGCAACCATGGAATCGGGTTCGAGCCGTAGTCGATGCTGGAAATGAGCGTCGCGCCTTCCGGAATCGGGAAGTGGCTTGCGGCCGCCGCGCTCGTGAAGAGCGGCGCCAGACTCGTGCCGATCATCAGTCCGCCGCCCATGACGACGATGCCAATCAGGAACGTGCGGAAGAAGTCGCCTTTCGTGACAGCGACGATGAGCGGGAACTGGAAGCAGATGCCGCACAAGCCCACAAGCGGCAGAAACTCGTTGCCTGGCAAAATGATGGCCAGCAGCAGTGTGACGGGTACCATGAGCACGGACATCGCCAGCACGACCGGATGGCCGATGCCGGCTGCGCAATCCAAACCGATGTACACTTTGCGTCCGGCGAATTTTTTCTGAATAATGGACTGGATGCCTTCGGAAACCGGGATGATGCCTTCCATGAGGATGGCGGCCATCTTTGGCGTGATGACCAAAACGGCCGACACGGTGACGCCCATCACGAGGATTTGCGAAATCTTTTCCGAAACGGAGAGCTCTGGCATGAAGGCGAAGCCCGCGACGCCCAGCAGCATGCCGACGATCAGGCCGAGGATGGCCGGGTCGCCAAACAGGCCCATTTTCTTGTTGATGGTTTTCTCGTCCAAATGGATCTTGTTCAATCCGGGTACTTTGTCGATCGCTTTATCCATGACCCACGCGATGGGAACGAACGATGCCGCCAGCCCGTGCGGGAACGTGATGCCCGGCAAGCCGAGCACTTCCTCGGTCGCCTTGGCCATGCGGTCGGCGATGACTATGATGACAACCATGTTCACGGAAGCGAGGATGAGCGATAAAAGCATGTTGTGTGTCAAGGCGTAGACGATCGAGCCGGAAAAGGCGAAATGCCAGAAGTCCCAAATGTCGACGTCCACGGTTTTAGTGGATTTGGTCAAAAGCATGATGACGTTGATCAGGATGCCAAGGGGAATCATCGTGACGCCGACCGCCGTTCCAAAGGCGATGGCCGAGGCGCTTGGCCATCCAACATCGATGACGGTCAAATTCAATCCAAACAGCTTGACCATGTTGTCGACCGCGGGCTGGACGACGTCCGTCAAAATCGTGACGGTGGCGTTCAATCCAATAAAGCCGATTCCAACTAGAAGGCCGCCCTTTAAGGCGCGCAGGAATGGAACGTGGATGCACACGCCGATGAGCGTAATCAAGATTGGCATCATGACCGTTGGGCCAAGATCAATAATAAACTGAATCGCGTTTGTTATGACAGACATACTGCATCTCCTTTCACACAACTTTTGAGCAATTCGGCAATGACTTCCGGATTTTTCTCGCTGGACAGGCGGTCCATGAGCGCCCGGTCGTTAAAGCGGGACATCAAACCGGAAAGCAGCGGCATTTGGTCGCTTTTGTTTTTGACAAGAAGGATAAAAATCATTTCCGCGTCCACCAGGTCGCCCGAGCACATTTCCTGAAACACGAGCGGTTTGCGCGGACGGACGAACACCAGACCGGGTCGCTCGATGCATTCGCTGTCCGTGTGCGGGATGGCCAGCTGGTGCCCCGGAATTTTCAATCCGGTTGGAAACTGCCGCTCGCGCCGGGCCAGAGCGCCTTGGTACGTGTCGTTGACGTAGCCGTGCTCGAACAGCCAGCCGCTCATCGTTTCGAACAGCTCGTCCTTCGAGGCAAAATCGACATCGAGAAAAATCAAACTGGTATCCATGATTTACAGCTCCAAAATGTCGAGAATTTCGTCGACGCAATCGTCCATGCCGATGGAAGTGATGAAGGGAAGGCCGAACACGACGGGCGTGCCATAGTCGCCTTCCACGCGGGATGTCGTGACGACGACATCGTAGTTTTCGGCGTTCATCGGCAAGTCGGCCACGGAGCATTGTCCATAGGCGACTTGATCCGCCAGCCCTTCTTCAGCCATTTTCGCTTGTAGTTTTTGCAAAGCCACCGTGCTGGTGCATACGCCCGCGCCGCAGGCGACAAGAATTTTCTTTTTCATAAAATGTCCTCCTCATTGAACGCATCCATCAAAAGATCAAGATGCCGTGTATTGATAAATTCTTTTATTTTCATCGTTGTGTTGAGCCGCTGGTAAAGCCGGAGAAAAAATCCGTTTTCCTTTTTCAGGAATTCCTTGCTGACGGCGATCATGAGCACGACCTGGACCATGCCGTATTCCCAGACGATTGGTTTTTCCAGCACCGCGACCGCGATCGCCGGACGAACAACCGTCCCCGCCATGCAGTGCGGCACCGCCAGCAAATTGCCGATTTCCGTCGTGCCAAGCTGTTCGCGCTGCCAAAACGAGTCGCGTGCCGTTTCGTCCACGAAGCCTTCGCGCCACAACCGGTTCGACAGGACGCTTAGAACCTCCTGCCGGCTCATGGGCGGCAAATGGTCGAAAAACAAAGACGGGTGGAACAGTGCGCGAATCGGAACGGTTTCGCCATCCGTTTGGATGAACCGTTGAATGGAGCGAATGTCTTTTTCGGCAAGTAGCGGCGAGATTTGGATCCAGGGCAGGCTGACTTTTTCAGGAAGCTGCACTGTCGACAAAATCAAGTCAGCGTCCCGGGGATGAAGCGTCGTGGCCTGCCGCATCGTAAACGTGCCGGTCAAATCGAGCTGTTCGCGGAAAATGTCGTTGATTTTGGCGAGCAGCAGCAAACTGGTTCCCATGCCGGTCGTGCAGACGAGCGCCACTTTTTTGCGCCGGTCCTTTCCATGGCGGCCCCGAAAGAGGGAGCCGCCGATGTGCACGGCCAAATAACCGACTTCCGTCAGCGGAAACAAGCAGCCTAAAAGCGATTGAAGCCGGGCGGACAAGATTTGCGCCAGTTCCATCGCGTACGGATACTGGCGGCGAATGTCGTCCAAAATCGGATTTTCGATGACCATGCCGTGTTTGAGCCGCACGAGGGCGACACTTAAATGCGCGACGAGCCCGTCGATGAGCACGGAATCTTGATGAAGGCCGGTTCCATACAAATGGTCGACTTCCATGAGGCTTTTTTGTACCGCCTTGTCCAGCGACTGGCTCGTTTGGTCGTCGAACCGAAACGAGAGCGATCGTTTTTGGGCGGCCATGTGCCAGGCCAGGTTTTCGATTTCACCATCGGGTAGCTCGATTTGCACAGCGCGTTTCAAATCGCCGGCCAGCCGTTTGGCGGACTGGAGAAACTGGCGGGGCGCCGCGTGGGCGCAGGAGAGTGCCATGCCTTTTTGCAGCCGGAACAGCGCGACTTGCACATGCAGAAACAAGTTGGCGATTCCCGCCTCGCTTAAGGCGAGGTTTTCCGCGTCCAGCGCGTCTTCGACGAGTTCGTGGATGCGGCGCTGCTGCATGGCTTGCAGTTGGAAGTCGGGGCTGATTTTTCCGCTGCGGATCAAGTGGAGCAGACAGCTGCGGATTTGTTCCTCACCGCCTTCGAGCCGAAGTCCTTGTCCGAACCGGACGAGGGAAAGGCCAAATCCGTCCAGATCCTCCTTTACAAGGTGGATGTCGTTTTTGATTGTCGATTCGCTGACGTACAACCGGGCCGCCAAGTCGGGAACGCTGGCGGTTTCGTTCATTAAGAAGAAGCCGGCCAGCCAGCATACGCGCTCGGACTGGGTTTCCGGAATGTCCAGCCGGGCCTCCAACAAGGAGGCCAGTCGTTCGCGGGAGGGGCCTTGCAACGAGCAAGCGCCTTTTTGCAGGACGATGGAGCATTCCGTATCCTTTAGAGCGTGATCGAGGCGCCTCAAATCTCTGCGGATCGTCTTTTCGGAAACGTTGAGCGAAGCCGCGACCGCGTCCAGCCGCAATGGCCGGTCTGCCTTGCCAAGCAGCCGGACCAATTCGATTTCCCGTTTTCCAGCATCCATATCCATTCCTCCTTTGACGCTTTCATTATTGCAGAAAAACGCTTTCATGAATAGACATCCTTTGTCTTTTGCGAAGGACAACCTTTGTCTATTCGCTTTCGTGTCTTTTCCTTTTGTTTCGAAAACGAAAAAGAGATACAATAAAACCGACAAGCCATCCGGAAGTGGGGGTGATGGAATGATGGCAGAAGAAAGGCTGAGCCGAATCGAGCAGATGACCAACGAAAAAGGGTACATTTCCACGCGGGATCTGGCTGGCGCGCTGCAAGTGAGCGAGCAGACGATTCGTTCCGACTGCAAAGAGCTCGAAAAACAAGGACGCGTCATCCGCGTGCATGGCGGGGCCAAGAGCCGGCGCACCCGGGGCATCCTGACGCAATCATCGGAAAAGGACATGGACGACCGGCAGGGGCACGAGCAGGCGGAAAAAGACGCGTTGTGCCGGTACGCGGCCAGCCTCGTCCAGGACGATGACTGTATCTTTATTGACGGGGGCACGACGTTCGCCACGATTTTGGAGCATCTCAAAGGAAAACGGGTGCGGGTCGTGACGCACAGCCAAATCATTTTGAACAGCTTTACGAGCGAGAACGGCGAATTGTTCATGATTGGCGGCAACTACAGCCCGCAATATAAAATGAATCTCGGGCCCGCCGCACTGGCGGATCTGGATTCGTTCAACTTTCAATACGCGTTTTTGAGCTGCGCCGGGGTGGATATCGACCGGCGGAAAGCGTACACCGCCGAGCTGGAAACGGCGGAAGTGAAAAAAAAGGCGATGAAGCTGGCGGAAAAATCGTTTTTGATTATCGACAGCTCGAAGCAAAAAATCAAAGGGTTTTACAGCTTTGCGGATCTGGACGAGTTTGACGGCATCATCACCGACCGCACAGACCAGGAGGTTCCCGATCATTTCATTATTCCGGAAGAAAATTGATTTCTTTCGGTTTTTATTTTATTCCACCATAAACGAAAATATTCGAAAATAATTGTTGCAAATTTGAAAGTATTCTGCTATATTTCAAACGTAAACGAAAATATTGGAAAAAATTCGAAAAGATTGGAGCGATAAACATATGAACACCAGCATTCTTCTTTCGCACAGCCGCCAGGCGCGCCGCTACATTGTCGAGATGGTCGCCGTCGCTGGCTCCGGACATCCGGGCGGATCGTTGTCGTGCACGGATGTGCTCACCTGGCTTTACGACGAGGAAATCGACTTGAACGATCCAATGCGGGATCGGCTCGTGCTTTCCAAAGGGCACGCCGCCCCGGCACTGTACGCCCAGCTCGCGGTGCATGAGCGGATCGATCCTGAGGAGCTGCTCACGCTGCGCAAGCTGGGATCCCGGCTGCAAGGCCATCCCAACAGGACGGATCTTCCCGATGTGGATATGAGCACCGGCTCGCTAGGGCAGGGGCTGTCGGTTGCTGTCGGCATGGCTTGGGCAGACTGGTACTTGGGGCGTTCGCGCCGGACGTGGTGCGTATGCGGCGATGGCGAGTTCGAGGAAGGACAGATTTGGGAAGCAGTCATGGCGGCCGCCAAATACAAACTGGCCAATTTGACGTTGTTTTTGGATGAAAATGGATTGCAGATTGACGGCAAGGTGCTCGACGTGGGAGGAATGGATGACTATGCCGGCGCGTTGAAGGCGTTTGGCTGGAACGTGCTGGAAATCGACGGTCACGATTTCGGGCAAATCGCAACGGCGGTCGCCTGCGCCAAAAAGAGCGGGATGCCAAGCGCGATTGTTTGTCATACGGTGAAAGGAAAAGGCGTGTCGTATATGGAAAATGTCGCGGGCTGGCATGGCAAGGCGCCAAATGCCGAACAGGCGCAGCAGGCGTATGAGGAATTGGAGGCATAATATGAAAGAAGCAACAAGACAAGCGTTTGGCAAGGCGCTGGCGGAAGCGGCTGCGCGGGATCCGCGCATCATCGCGCTGGACGCGGATTTGGCGCCGGCCACGAAAACGGATGAAACGAAAAAAGCGGTTCCCGCGCAGTTTTTGCAGGTGGGCATCGCGGAAGCGAACATGGTCGGCATCGCGGCGGGCCTGGCGGTTTCCGGATTGAAGCCGTTTGCCTCGAGTTTCGCGATGTTTCTGGCGGGACGGGCGTACGAGCAGGTGCGCAACAGCATCGCCTACCCGGGTCTGGATGTGAAGCTGTGCGCGACCCATGCCGGCATTACGGTGGGCGAGGACGGCGGCAGCCATCAATGTGTGGAGGACATCGGCTTGATGCGTATGCTGCCGGGGATGATGGTGCTTCAGCCTGCCGACAGCGTGGAGGCGGCAGCCATGGTTCAATATTTGGCTGGCGTGCAGGGACCGGCGTATTTGCGGCTTTCCAGAGTGGCGGTCGAATCGGTGTTTGACGAGGGTTACGAGTTTGTGCCGGGGGAGTTGCGGCAAGTGCGGCCGGGGCGTTCGATCGCGTTTGTCGCCAGTGGTGTCATGGTGCGCGAGTGTGTCGATGCCGCCCAGCGGCTGGAAGGCTCGGGGATCGACGCCGCGGTGTACAACTTGTCGACGATCAAACCACTCAACAAAGCACGGCTGGACGAGATCGTGAACGCTTACGACCTCGTGTATGTGGCGGAGGAGCACTTGAAGGCGGGTGGCATTTGGTCGGCTGTTATGGAAACCGTGGACGCGCCGCAAAAGGTGAAGTCGATCGCGATCGAGGATCGGTTTGGCCAAAGTGGCAGCGTGGCGGCGCTGATGGAGGAGTATGGCTTAAGCGCTGCCGCCATAGAAAACCGGGTGCTGGAGGATCAACGCGCGTCGCTGGCGATGGGAATAGAGCAAATCGCCATGGCGGGCATCCGTCGTGCGTAGAAGAAAAGCGGGAACGTGAAGTGGATCCACGAATCACGTTTCCGCTTTTTTGCGCAAAATTATCAGTATAACTATCGAATTTCGAAACAGAACTAAAAATAGCCTGCTTTTGGGCAAAAAACGGGTGAAAAAACATGGTTTTTTCGCTGAATTTCGAAATTTCAAAAATCGCTTCTCTACCGGGTCTTTTACAGGGGAAAAGGTCTGGATAAGGGGAAAGAGAAGAAAGGAGTGAAAACAGAAGGTTTTTCTTTTATTGGCTTTGCTCAAAAAAAACAGGTTTCGAAACTCGATTGAAAAAGGCTTGATTTTGAGCAAAAAACCGGTTGAAACGGAATGGTTTGGCATGAAATTTTGAAACGAAGCCATTGATACGAAAAATACGATTAGGTCGATTTGAAGGCCTTTTTTTGTCGTTGATGGAAAAACGTTACAACACTGAAATGAAAATAGACGATACCTGAATGGAAGTGCAAAATGCGCATGCGATCGAGGCTAAAAAAATTCATTGACGAAACAATCAAAAAGGAGATGTCGACATTTTGACATATCCCAATTTTTTAAAAGGGTTTGTCAAGAAAAGTGTGTAAGTATTTTTGATCATTTATTGACATACTTTCCGGTGTTTTCAAGTCAATTATGAATGATTGTGATGCACCAAAAGCCAGGCGACTCTGTTTCCGAGAGTTGTCTGGCTTTTTTGAATGACCTGTCTGTTTTAAAGGGAGATATATCGGTCAATCCGATTCTTGAACAAATCATTTACCATCAGCTGATTCAGCACCATCGATCAATTAGGCACACACCCATTCGACCACTTTTTCTTCAATTCAGTAATCCTTAGATAAAGTAGTTTGAACAGAGCGGTGCTTTTAAATTCGATGCTTCATATACTTTTTTCAGGCTTTGCGTGAATTTTTTATAATCCTTCGATGGAATATACTTAACCGAATTTCGAATCAGATGGACGATGCAGCGTTGGAGGATCACTTTTGGAAAAATGGCTTTTGCGTCCGCTTCCAATCCGGGTACCCCATCCATAGAGAGAAAGAAGATATCTTCCACTCCACGCGCTTTGATTTCATCGAAGATCTGCATCCAATGGTTTTTACTTTCGTTTTCACTGGTCCAAAGACCAAGGATTTCTTTTTTTCCATTTAAATCGTAGCCCAGGATCACATAGACAGCGCATTCTTTGACTTCATAATCGTTTCTAAGCGTGACATAAAGGCAGTCAACGAATACAAACGCATAACACTTCTTTAATGGTCGATTTTTCCATTCTTCTAGTTTGGGGATGATACAGTCTGTAATATCAGAAATCATCTCGTGAGACATTTGAAAGCCATAAATATCTTCGATCGTAGCCGAGATATCTCTTTGCGACATGCCACGCGCATACATAGCCAATACTTTATTTTCGATGGCTGAAACGTCTTTTTTACGTTTTGGAACAAGTTGTGGTTTAAATGAACCATCACGATCTCTAGGGACTTCGATTTCCACTTCACCTTGAGTCGTCTTGAGTATCTTTTTACCGTATCCATTTCTTCGGTTATCGTTTTTCTTTGGACCTTTGTCATTGGAGTCATAACTAAGATGATGACTCATTTCATCTTGAAGCATAGTCTCGAACATAGGGCCAAATAAATCTTTGAGAGCGTCATTCATGTCCTCAGCCGTTTCGGGGTAATAGGCATCGAGGATAGCTTGTGCCAAAGCTACTTTTTTTGGATCTCTTTTCTTTCTTACCATTTCCGTAATTCCTTTTCTCCTTTAATGATAGCATGAAGTTTAAAAAAAACGTGTGAGCTGAGCCGTACGCTCTCAACTTACACGGTTTATATTACACTCTCGAAATATCACTTTTTCTGCTTTTTTCCGATTGATTTTATGGCTTCAGGCTTCGCACTGTTTCTTCTTTGGAAACTTGTTCGTGTGATATCGCCGCAGATTATGGCCGATTGATACGAGTAGAAGCTCCAATTTGACGCCGGTTTCTCCTCGACGGCGGAATCGGTCGTATTGATAATCCTGCTTGATCTCTCCGAAGATCCCCTCCGCCTGGGCACTTCGTTGCGTCATCCACTCTTTTCCTTCGTCCGTAGCCAGATTCGCTTTGACTTCTTCCTGATACTTGATCAGTTTTCCGTCACTCTCAAAGTACGCCCTTTTTTGGCTTTCGTACATTTCGCTTTTAACGGGCAATCCTGACAATGCTCATTTTGATAATGTTTGGTCTTCCGTTCATATCGTCCTCTTTTATCCGTGGTTTCCTTAATGAACGTGAAGGCGTGGCCGGCTGGACAGATGATTCCTCCTCGTTCATCCGGTTTCATCTGATAGCTTTTGAACCGGTTTTTGTCTGTGACCTTTTCCTGCTCTTTCCGATATGTGTTGTATTTCATAAAAAGCTCGATATGGTGTTCCTTACAATACGAATAATTGTCATAGCTTCCATATCCGGCATCGGCCGGTGTTTTCGTTGGATAGTCGCCATAGGCCATATTGTAGCCTTCCATGAACGGGATATAGATGTTCAGGTCATTGGCGTGGCTGGACACATAGATATGGCGGATATAGCGGTCGCTGCTTCCCATCTGGACATTATACCCGAGCTTGAATACATTGGTGTGATTGTAGTAATCGTATTTCATGTGCATGAACGTGGCGCTCGGATCCGTTTTGGAAAAACTGTTTCTTCCATCGGCCAGCCGATAGTAGATCGAGTATTTCAGGATCTTATCCGCGTCTTCTTCAAAACCTTCCTTAAAACGCTGGAGAGGATGTTTTCTTTGTCCTTTGCCATGTTTTGACTCGATTTTCCTCTGATTCATAAGTCCCTTGATCGTGTCGACAATCTCGACAAGATATTCGAAAGAAAATTCCTTCAATGCCGAAAGTTTGACGGGAACCTCTTCTTTTTCGCAGTATGTATTGAAAGCATGGATGCGTTCCATGATCTTCACCCAGCGCTTTTGACGGTACTTCTTCGTGGATCGCATCCATACGAAAGTCATCTTGCTGGCGTTGGCCTCAAATTTGGTGCCGTCGATGTAAAGGATGTCGTCATGGGTTTCAAAATAGCGATTGAACTCGACAAAAAGATCTTCTAAAGACATCCGAAGATCATTGACGATGAAGCGTTGAAAAGCCATGAAAGAAGGGGTGAGGCCATCCATGATGAATTGAAAACGAATACCGAATTTACACAGATCTTCAAGATCGCGCAGAGAAGCGTAGCCTTTGAGAGTGTAAGCGAGAAGGATACATTGGAGCAATTTCAAGCCATCGTATCCGCAGTCATGACGGGAAGAGAAGTCGATATATTTGAACACGTTGACTCCCTCTACGACTTCCTTCACGGTTCTGGAGATATCATCCGAAGGAACTAGGTATTTTGTCACACATAAATAATACCAAAAAAGGCCGGGTTGATGATCATTTTGATATCAACTCGGTTCTTTTTTTATTTCGGGAGCCGGATATTTTTTTACTTACTCGTTACAGCCCCTTTTCTTCTTTTTGTTGAACAGAATAAATGGATATGATATAATAATTTTCCCAGATATTTGTTGAATATTTAAAAAGAATTAAACTTTTTCAGAAAATCGGGAATTTTTTTCTTTCTTTTTACGTATATATAAAGAGAGGAGGTCTTTCCTCTCGATGAATATGGTGATAAAGGAAGAAAGAGAATGTGTAGGTTAAATGATATGTCCTTTTTTTCGAGTACTTATTTTGCTATAATTAAGTATCGAAAGGGGAAGTTTTAGTGACATATTATCAAATTTTAAAACAGCGAAGAATTGATTTAAAACTTTCCGTTCAAGATGTTTCGGTACAGACGCGTCTTGCGCCTGAATATATCGTTGCTATCGAAGAGAATGATTTAGATGTATTTTCAGATGACTATTCATTTGTTCGTTATTTTGTTCATGCTTATGCGAATGCGATTGGTGTGAACTGGGAAGCGATCTCTACTGAGGTCGATCAAACGATCAAATATCATGCACATAAAAAGAACATGGCGTTGACCCAGGCTCAGCGGGAAATCGTGAAAAATATGCCGAATGTTCAGGCTTCAAAACGCGTGCGTAAAAAACGTTCTCGTTTTCAGTCGAGCATTTCCAGAATGTCACGGTCGCTTCATTGGTCGAAAAGGCGGTTGTCCCCGTTGTTCGTCGGGCTAATGGTTATTGTGATCGCAGGATTCGTGCTTACCAATTTCATAAGTTCTACTTTAAGTGCAAAGGAAGAAAAAGCGAGAGAAGAAGCTCGTCAGGCTGAATTGCAGAAAAAAGAACAAGAAACACAAAAGCTATCTCAACAAAGAAAAGAAACACAGCTCGAGGAGTCTAAAACAGCACTGACCTTGAGTTCTGTGTCCTCCATACCAAATACTGTATATATCAATTCGGATCAACCGATGCCTTGGACGGTTCAGCTCAATGTATCGGTACCGAGTGAAACGAAAATCGAAGTGTACAAAGGGGATGAACTTGTATCGGGAGATAAGGATCAGACTCAGACTGCCGATTTCAGTACGATCCTTACAATCGATACGGTTCAAGATTATCGTTTGGTCATTTCAGATTATAAAAATAATTCAATTTCATTGAACGGACAATCGGTGACTGTGCAGACACAGCAAACGGATGAGTCCACGAATTCGATCGAGGTCGTATTCGCATTCGGAGAGTCTGCGCCGGAAGAAGAAACAATGGATAACACGAGCCAGTGGCAAGGAATGGATTATTATTATGATGAAGGAAATGATAGTTCCTATTATGCTGAGGATTACGGATATGGAGAATGATAAGGAGGCTTTATGAATTTACCCAATAAATTGACGATTTTGCGGATCTTATTGGTTCCGGTCGTCGTTGCGGTGTATTTATGTGTACCGGGAAATGCAGGAGTTGTCAACGAGGCAACAGGACTCGGCATACGAAATATTCTTGTCTTGATTATTTTTGCGATCGCATCGATCACGGATTATTTTGACGGAATGCTTGCAAGAAAAAATCATTGGATCACATCATTTGGAAAGTTTGCCGATCCGATTGCGGATAAACTTCTTGTCAATACGGTACTGATCTTATTAGTTTGGGCGCATGAAGCCAATGTGGTTGCGGTACTGATTATGATTGCCAGAGATCTGATCGTAGACGGACTTCGTATGAGTGCGGCGAAAAGCGGCGAAGTGGTAAGTGCCGGTTTTTACGGAAAATTAAAGACGGTCCTTCAAATGGCTGCGATTCTTTTGCTGTTGCTGAACAATTGGCTGTTCGCTTTGATGGGTTTGCCTTTAGCGCAAATCGTATTGTGGGCAGCGGCAATCGTATCCGTTTACAGCGGATGGATTTATTTTCAAAAACTGAAAAAATACGTTTTGGAGACAATGTAATGGAAGAGGTAAAAAGACTGATTGAGCTTGCTTCAAAACAAGGTTGGACCCTGGGAAGCGCGGAAAGTTTAACGGCCGGGCTGTTTTGCTCGACGATCGCTTCTTGTCCTGGCGCAAGTCGGGTGTTAAAGGGTGGGTATGTGACGTACTTTACGGAAATGAAGCAAGTTATGTTAGATATTCCTTCCTTGTTGATCGAGCGATACGGTGTTGTATCTAGGCAATGCGCTCGTGCTATGGCTTTGAATGCTCAGCGGAATATGAATGTTGATTTTGCCGTTTCTTTTACGGGAAATGCAGGGCCTGATACGATGGAGAACAAGCCGGCAGGGAGAGTGTATTGTGCGATCGCAAAACGTGATGGAACGGTTTTTGATTTTCGATTTCAATTCGATGGTGCGCAAAGAAACGAGATCCGTCAACGCGTGGTTGATCAGATGATCTCACATTTGCTCACAATCATAGAGGAGGAAATGCATGGCAAAGAAAACAACGACTTCAGCAGCGACTGAAGAAAAAGATAAAGATAAACTGTTAAAAGATGTGTTAAAAGAAATTGAACGTGAATACGGAAAAGGCGCGATCATGAAACTGGGCGATCGAGCCGGAACGGATGTAGAACCGATTCCTTCGGGAAGTTTACTGCTGGATCAGGCTCTTGGAATCGGCGGATATCCGAAAGGTCGGATCATTGAAATTTTCGGACCGGAATCAAGCGGAAAGACAACGCTTGCGCTACATGCGATCGCCGAAGTGCAGAAAAAAGGCGGACGTGCTGCTTTTATTGATGCGGAAAATGCGATTGATCCGATTTATGCGAAAAAATTAGGGGTCAATGTGGATGAATTGATTCTTTCTCAGCCGGATTCGGGAGAGCAGGGACTCAATATTATGTTAATGCTGATCGAAAGCGGAGCCGTGGACTTGGTGGTTGTTGATAGTGTGGCTGCTCTTGTGCCGCAAGCGGAACTCGATGGCGAAATGGGTGATCTTCAAGTCGGAGCTCAGGCACGAATGATGTCCAAAGCAATGAGAAAGCTGGCAGGATTGATGAATCATAATGAATGTACGGCAATCTTCATCAATCAGCTTCGCGAAAAAGTCGGAGTGATGTACGGAAATCCGGAAACGACGCCGGGAGGCCGTGCATTGAAATTTTATTCTTCGGTGCGTATCGATATTCGTAAAGGAGATCCGATCAAGAACGGATCGGATATCGTAGGAAACAAAGTAAAAGTAAAGGTTGTAAAAAACAAAGTGGCTCCTCCGTTTAAAAATGTAGTTCTTGAGATTATGTACGGAGAAGGGGTGTCTTATATTTCCGAACTTGTAGATCTTTGTGTAGAGGCAAACATCTTGAAAAAAGCGGGTGCTTGGTATTCTTATGAAGGAGAAAAAGTCGGTCAAGGAAAAGAAGCGGCGAAAGAATTTATCAAGTCCAATCCGGAACTCAAAGAGGAACTGGAAACGAAATTAAGAGCGAGTATGGCTCCTCAAGTGGATGAAACACTGAATGAAGAGATTGAGGAAAACAAGACGGAAATCGCCGAAACCCAAGAAGAAATAAAGGAGTAAGAGAAGTTCGATGAACTTCTTTTTTTTAGAGATGAACGAAAAAGAAATTGAAATTCAGAAAATTCGGGAAATGGAATCTATTTATGATGAATTAGAGGATCTTCTCGAAAAAAACAATATGCAGGGCATACAACAGAACATGGCACGCTGGAATAAACTTTTTGATTGGTATTTTTACGGAACTTGGCAACAGGATCATAAAAAAGACGAAGAAGGATACTTTCCTTCGACTTTGAAACGGGGCGTTCTTTCGGAAGACGCGATTTATGATTTATTTATGCGCCTTAGTTTGTATGATATAATGAAACAGAAAAGGGGTTATTAATTTATGAAGAAGACGATGTTGAACAAACCATTAGTAATCGTTGTCGATATGATTAACGGATTTGTTCATGAAGGGGCGTTAAGCGATGCGCGTATCGATCGGATTACGTCGAACATAGAAAATTTGCTCAAAGACGGGACGGAGGCTTTGTTTATTTGTGATGCCCATAGTGAAGATGCTAGGGAATTTAAGGCCTATCCGGTGCATTGTCTTAAAGGGACGAAAGAATCGGAGATCGTTGAACAATTAAAACCATATGTTACGGATACGATCGAAAAAAACAGTATTAATACATTTTCGGCACCGGGTTTTCAAAAAAGGCTTAAAAGTTTGCTGGAAGATTATCAGGATTTTGTGATTACAGGATGCTGTACAGATCTTTGTGTTCTTCAGCTTGTACTATCCTTTCAATCGTATTTAAATGAGATCAATGATCAAGGACATCGGATCCTTGTTCCGAAAAATTGTGTGGAAACATATCATGCACCTCAAGTGCACGATGCAGCATACTGGAATGAGGCGGCTTTGAAAAATATGGCTGCCAATGGTGTATGTGTGGTGGAAAAAATAGAGGATTAAAATGGAAGAAAAAAGAAATCTTACGCTGGTCATGGATTTTTATGAATTAACCATGAGCCAATGCTATTTCAATCAAGATAAGGACCAGGAAGTCGTATTCGACTTGTTTTATCGTAAAAATCCGGATGACGGCGGGTTGTGTATTTTCGCAGGCCTCGAACAGGTAATCGATTATGTGGAAAATTTACATTTTTCCAAAGGAGATATCGAGTACTTAAAAAGCCTGAATGCGTTTAGTCCTGAATTTTTAGATTATTTGGCGACTGTGCGTTTTACCGGAACGATTGATGCCATTCCGGAAGGCACTCCGGTCTTTCCTCACGAACCTTTAGTTCGGGTACGAGCAAAGATTATCGAAGCCCAGCTTGTCGAAACCGCAATGCTTTTGGCTCTCAATCATGAAACGTTGATTGCGACAAAAGCACGTCGTATCGTGCAGGCAGCAGATGGTCGGGCAGTGATGGAATTCGGAGCACGCAGAGCCCATAATTTTGATGCGGCCATCTACGGATCACGAGCAGCCTATATTGCCGGATGTGTCGGAAGCGCAACAACTTATGCAGGAGAAAAATTTGGGATTCCCGTCTTGGGAACAATGGCGCATTCGTTTATCCAAAGTTTCGAAAATGAATATGAGGCTTTTTTGTATTATGCAAAAACGTATCCGAACGCTTGTACGCTTTTGATCGATACATATTCGACTCTCCATTCCGGACTTGAAAATGCGATCAAGGTCGCAAAAGAATATTTGGAACCGAATGGATATCGATTGAAAGGGGTGCGTATCGACAGCGGAGATATGGCTTACTTATCGAAAAAAGTGCGCAGGCGTCTGGATGAAGAAGGAATGCAGGATTGTGCGATTGTGGTATCCAATTCTTTGGATGAATATGTTATTGAATCTTTGATCAAACAAGGGGCAAAGATCGATTCGTTCGGGGTTGGTGAGAATTTGATCTGTTCGAAAAATTCTCCGGTATTTGGCGGAGTGTATAAACTGGCCGCAATCAAAGAAGGAGATGTGTGGATTCCGAAAATCAAGATCAGTGACAATACCGGAAAAATGACCAATCCGGGAGTGAAAAACTTGTATCGTATTTACGATAAGGAAACAAATATGGCGATAGCCGATCTTATGACTCTTGTCGATGAAGTGATTGACGAAAATGAAGATCTGACAATCTATCATCATATGGATCGTTGGAAATACAAAGTGATTCCAAAAGGTTCTTATTCTTTGCGTTCGCTGCTCGTTCCGATATTCAAAGATGGAAAACTTATTTACGATGTTCCTTCTCTTGAAGAGATTCGTTCTTACAGCAAATCCGAGCTTGATTCCATATGGGATGAAATCAAGCGTTTCACATATCCGCAAGAATACTATGTGGATCTTTCCCGTTCATTGTTGGATCTGAAACTGAACTTATTGGAAAAATATAAATAAAAAAGGAAAACTACATCAGTTTTCCTTGAAGCATCATCAAGATGATGGAAAAAGCGGTTTTTTCGTATTCTGGCGTATACAGCATTCGATGGGGAGCGCCTTCGATAAAAAGAAGTCTCTTTCGGTCATGCGGTATACGCTTATATTCAGCGATCGAACTGGAAGGATCGATTACCTCGTCTTTTGTTCCGTGCAGGATGAGGATCGGACAATCAATGTGTGTAATCGATTCTTTATACTGACTGATAATTTCGGTAAAAGTTTTTGTTTGCGCTTTGCTGGGAGAAAGAGAGGACGATGGTGAGGAAGAAAACTTTTTCTTCGTTGTCGTTTTTGCCAGCTGTAAATTAACATAATGAAACGCGGGAGCAATTAGGATCAGACATTGAACAGGAAACAGCGTGGCCAGATAGCTTGCGATAACGCCTCCCATGCTGAAACCGATTAAATATACTTCGTCGGTTTTTTCAAAAGCTGTCCGGATGGCTTGTTCGGCCCGCATGATCCAAGAGCCTGATTTGGCATCGTTTGGATCATGAATGTCGTATAAGTTGAATTGAACAACTTCATAATGATTTTGTTTTAAAAAGGCTGCCAGATCATCCATTTCATGTGATGTTTTGGCACCGAATCCGTGAACAGTCACGACGATTGGTTTTCTTTTGAATTTCCAAAGCATTGAATTCCTCATTTCTTTTGCACATTATAAGAAAGGAGCATGTATGAAAGCAACTCTTTTAATAAAGAATATCGAGAACCTTTATACTTGCAACGAAGAAGATCGTGTGATATCGCATGCATTCGTTGCGATGCATCATGATCAGATTATTGATTATGGAACCCATGATCCGAAGATCTGGATTGATGATGCGACAAGGGTCTTAGATGCCAGAGGAGAATGTGTGGTGCCTGCTTTTATCGATTGTCATTTTAATTCACCTCAAGATCTTTTGGACGGAGACCGCATGCGAAAAGAATCGGATGCATTGTATGCGATGAGAAAAAACGGAATTCTGACTTTGATCAGCCGGGACCGAAGCATGCGCCGAAAAGAATTATTTCAGGAAGTTTTATATTCGGATCATATCCCGAAGATGCCCTTAATTGAGGGCCTTCCGAAGGAAGAAGTGAATGTTCCTTTTTTGATATCGTGCGGAATGAACTCGCAACCGCATAAAGTATATTCGATGCAGCCACTTGGATTTGTGCTGCATGTTTATTTCGGAATGGATGCTGGCGACTTGTTAAAAGCAATGACTTGTAACCCGGCAAAAGAATACGATCTCAAAAAGATCGGATCAATCAAAAAAGGATATCAAGGAGATTTGCTCGTAATCCGGGCCCCGACAATCGAACTTTATTTTTCGGAAGTCGGTCGCCAATTGATCCATCGAATGATTAAAGCGGGAATTCAGTTTTATCCGGAAATCATTCGATGCTGATTTTTTGAAAATTTTCAGAAAATCTTTGACATACTTTTGTAAAACTGTTACTATCTAACCATAAATTGATGTTGAAAAGAAGAGTACTTCAAATGAAAAGCGTAGAGAGTTTCCGGCCGGTGAAAGGAAATATGGAAGTTTGAAGGAACATGGTCTTGGAGTTGCACGATCGAAATGTAGGTCGTGACGGGTTCACCCGTTATCGTGATAAAGTATGGTTGTACTTGATGAGGTCTTTTTCGTGAGGAAAAGATGAAAATAGGTGGTAACGCGAATTCACTTTCGTCCTATCGTTGGATGAAAGTTTTTTTTTGGAAAGGATGGATAAATATGATCCGATTAGAACATGTCACCAAATCGTTTCAAACCAAAGACGGCGAAGTGCATGCAGTCAAGGATGTAAGTCTTGAAATCAAAGAAGGACAAATTTACGGGATCATTGGATTTTCGGGAGCCGGGAAATCGACATTGGTGCGCTGCATCAATTTATTGGAAAGGCCGGATGACGGGAAGGTTATTTTCGACGGAAAAGATCTTCTGGAACTTTCTGCCAAAGAGCTGCGTGCCGAAAGGCAAAAAATGGGAATGATCTTTCAGCATTTCAACTTGTTGCGAGCGAAAACAATTTACGAAAATATCGCAATGCCGCTGCGCATGATGAAAAAAGATAAAAAAGAAATCGATAAGAAAGTGATGGAGCTTTTGGAATTGATTGATCTTGTGGAGCGGAAAGATTCGTATCCGTCCCAACTTTCGGGAGGACAGAAACAGCGAGTAGCAATCGCAAGAGCGTTGGCAAGTGATCCGAAAGTGCTGTTGTGTGACGAGGCGACAAGCGCGCTTGATCCGCAAACGACACAAAGTATCTTAAAGTTGATCAAAAAGGTCAACAAGGAAATGAAAATCACAGTAGTTATGATCACCCATGAAATGCTTGTTGTAAAAGAAATATGCGATCGTGTAGCAGTCATGGAAAACGGACGGGTTGTCGAAAAGAACGATATTGTGCCGATCTTCATTGAACCGATTGAAGAAATTACAAAGAATTTTATCAATACGACAAATAACTCGAACAAGATTAACGAGCTGATCGAAGAAAAGCATCCTTTGACCCAGCTCAATCCCAATCAGCAGCTAGTCCGTTTAAAATATACATCCAATAATACAAAAGAGGCGATTATTTCCGAGATTTCCCGCACATACAATGTGGATTGTTCAATCATTTTCGGAAATGTGGAAGTCATCAAGGATTCGCCTTTAGGTACTTTGGTTACTGTATTTACCGGAGATGATGAAAATATCAGAAAGGCGCTGGAATTTTGCAAGAAAGAAGGCGTTTATGTGGAGGTGATGAAACGTGGACATATTGATTGAGTTTATTCCGAATGTTGTGAAATATGCCCATCAATTTCCGAAAGCGATCCTGGATACGCTTTTAATGTTGCTGTATTCCGGTGTGATTTCGCTGGTGATCGGCCTGATTTTCGGCGTGATCGTTGTTGTGACAAGAAAAGGCGGGATTTTGGAAAATAAAGTGGTTTTCTTTATCTTAGATAAGATCATCAATTTGTTCCGTTCGATTCCGTTTATCATCCTCATTCCGATGCTGTTCTTTTTGTCAAGGATCATCTTCAATACGACGATCGGGATCAGCGGGGCACTCGTGCCTCTTGTAGTCGGAACGATTCCTTTTATGGCAAGACAAATGGAATCCGCAATGATGGAAATCGATGAGGGAATTGTCGAGGCGGCAATTTCGATGGGAATGTCGCCAATGCAAATCATCTTGCATGTTTATTTGCGGGAAAACGTGCCGGGAATGATTCGTGGCATTACGATCACGTTGATCGCACTGATCGGACAGATTGCGATTGTCGGTGCAGTGGGTGCGGGAGGCCTAGGAGATATGGCAATCCGCTATGGACAGCGCTATATGTATGATATTACGTACACTGTAGTGATCTTGATTTTGATTATCATATCGGTTATTCAGTCGATTGGTAATAAATTGGTCGATAAAACGACTCACTAAGTTTTAAGTAAAAGAAAATTTTTAGGAGGAAAAAAAATGAACAAACTATTTAAATTAGCGGCAGCAGCCACAGTAGCATTATCTTTAAGCGCTTGCGGATCAGGAAGTGATGATACCAATAAGAACGAGAGTGCGAGCAAAACGATCAATGTCGGTGCGACAACTTCGCCACATGCCGTGATCTTGGAAGAAGCAAAAAAAATCATGGAAAAAGACGGATATACTTTGGAAATTACGGAATTCTCGGATTATCCAAACATTAATCCTTCAACAAGTGATGGTTCTTTGGATGCGAACTATTTCCAGCATCAGCCGTACTTGGACAGCTACAATGCCGATAGCGGATATTCTGAAGGAGATGACGGATATTTAGTGAGTGCAGGTTCGATCCACTATGAGCCAATGGGTGCTTATTCGGAAACGTTGGAAGAAATCAATTTGGACAACTTAAAAGAGGGAGATCAAATTGTTGTGCCAAACGATGCGACAAATGAGGCGCGTGCTTTGTTCCTGCTTCAAGATCTTGGCGTGATCACATTGAATGATGATGCGACAATTGACAAAGCGACAGTTGCTGATATCAAAGATAATCCTAAAAATGTCGAAATCGTGGAAATTGCCGCCGATCAAATTCCTTCAAGAATTAAAGATGTTGCGGTCGTAGTAGTAAACGGAAACTATGCTTTGGATGCTGATATTACGGATTATTTAAGAGCTCAGGAAGCTTCTGACAGCGATGCGGCAAAACTGTATGCTAATGTGATTGCAGTAAAAGAAGCAAACAAAGACAATGAAGCGGTTCAGGAATTAGTGAAAGTTTTGAAATCAGATGATATCAAGGCGTTCATTGTGGAAAATTTCGGCGATACAGTGCAAGCAGCACAATAAGAATATGAAAGATCGGGAAACCGGTCTTTTTCTTTTGAACTTGTTTTGATACAGTGAAATCATGGAAAAGATATTCGAGAAAAAAAGTCCTGTGATTGAAAAAATCGAACAGGCTGGTTTCAAAAAGAAAAAAGATGCATGGGTCAAATGGTTTCCGATTCTTGACGGGGAGTTTAGATTGGAGGTTGTTGTCACGAAAGAGAATACGACATATAGGGTGATGGATACAGCATTCGAAGAGGAATACATTGGCTACAAAGTAGGGACAGGTGAATTTGGGCTGCGCATAAAAGAAGAAATCAATATTATTTTGGAACAACTTGTCAGAAAAGCTTATAAAGATGTGTGGTTTGCCAATCAACAAGCAAACCGCATCACAGCAAAAGTAAAAAAGGAATATGAAGATGAGCCGGAGTTTCTATTTAAAAACAATGAGGATGCGGGTGTGTTCCGCAATTCGGCGAATGAAAAGTGGTATGCTGTCATTCTTAATAAAAAAGAAGAGGAAAAGATAATAACAGTGCTCAATGTAAAGCTGGATCGAAAAAAAGTCGAACAGCTTCAAAAAAAGGAGGGGTATATACCGGCATACCACATGAACAAGACGTATTGGATCTCAATTGTGCTTGATGATACGTTAGAAGATGAAGAGATCATGAAGCTCATCAAAGAAAGTCATGCTTTTACGGAAACGAGCTCAAAATGCTGGGTCATTCCGTCTAAACCGGATATATATGATGTAAAACAGGCATTTTCCAAAAACAAAGAGATCATATGGCATTGTAAGGCGAATTTTCAAAAGGGAGATTTTGTCTTTATTTATATCAGTGCACCAATACAGGAAATTCAGTTTGCGTGCAAGGTGACAAATATCGATCCGGACCATAAAACGATGAAGATTCGGATGTTAAAATCGTACGATAAAGAGTTTCCAATCAAAAAGCTAAAGGACTACGGTTTGAAGTCAATCCGAGGGGCAAGGCATCTTCCACAAGAGCTGGAACGCTTGTTGGTGGAGAAACTGGAAGATGAATAATGGTCTTTAATTAAAATCTTGAATAATTGTTCAGCTTTTTTCTCTTGGAAAAACATACCTATTAAGTTTGTTTTATTTCTTTGTTTTTTTTTTAAAACTATAGACATAAACATACACAATATTGTATTATATTCTTACAAAAGAATGAAAGAGAGAATGGGTATGAAAAAGATTATTGCGGTATTTTATTTAGCGATAGTAGGAACAACCGTAGTTCCAAAACCAGGTGAAGAACATCATATATTGGATTATTATTGGCTGAAAAAAGCGGAAACGAAGAGAAGATACAATATCTCTTCTTTCTGTTAAAGGAAAATGAGTTATGAAAAAAAAGACATTATATAGTATTGCTAGTTATGTTTCTTTGGTTGGTGCGATTATAAGTGGATTTGGAGCGCTCATGATGTTCATGGTTGGGGTCAGTCTGGCTTTTCAACCGAATTTGTTCGTGTTTTTACAGGATCAGGGATTGCTTGACGCAACGATGAATCAGGAAATGATTGGAAAATTATTAAATATCGATTATTTCTGGATGATAGGAATCTATTTTGGATTAAGTGTAGTAATGGTATTTAAGGTGATTTCATATTTTCTGGGGTACCGAATTTTGAAAAATTGGAAAAACGATCAATGGAATATTCAAGATCTTATTCGTAAAACAGCCTATTGTATTTTTGCCACACAAATTATTTCATTTCTTTTAGGAATTATAATGGGCATTGTGACCGGAAGCCCATTGTTGAATGTGGGAGTGATCCAACTCGATTGGATCTTAGCAGGCTTGTTCTTGTTGTGTTTACCCCAATTCAAAACAAATAATATAGATGGCTGAAACATATTTCATTTACAAAATATGAATTCTTCTCCTAAACATAAGGTCGGTATGAGATGCTTAGTGCTCATGATCGATCTTTTGTTTAACCTCTCAAACTAAGAAGGTGTACAATGTCATAAAAATTCTAAACCGCTTGCTTTCTTTGATGATCGATTTCCAATCGTTGTTTATTGTTTATTTTAGACATAGAAAAAGTGAACCTCTTTATTTGGTTGTCCAAATTTTGGGGTTCACTTTACTTTTTCTCCTTTATTTCTTAGGTGTCCAGCGTCCGAAGATACCGCAAGGAAGAATACTGTCGTTTGCGGTAACCGGAAGAAGGTTTTCTCCGACTTCGATTTTTCCGCTTTTGTCGATGGCGCGTTTCATCACTTCATCTAATGTACATAAAGAAAACCCTGTTGTATAGCAATTCACGATCAAAAACAGCGGATCATTGCTCAGCAGTTTCTGAGCTTCGTGAACAAGATCGTACAAATTGTTTTCAAGCTTCCATATTTCGTTTTTCGGACCACGGCCATAACTTGGGGGATCCATAACAATCCCATCGTATTTGCGTCCACGGCGAATTTCTCGTTGAATGAACTTCATGACATCATCAACGATGAAACGAATCGTGTGGTCTTCCAGATGATTAAGCTTCATATTTTCTTTTGCCCATTCATTAATTCCTTTAGAAGCGTCCACATGGACGACTTCTTCGGCTCCGGCTTTTGCGCAAGCCATTGTCGCTCCACCTGTATATGCGAACAAATTCAAGATTCGGATATTTTCTTTTCCGCTTTCCTTAGCTTTTTGGATAGTGTTCATCATAAAATCCCAATTGCTTGCCTGTTCGGGGAAAAGTCCGGTATGCTTGAAACCTGTCGGGGAAATTTTGAACAAGAGATCTTTGTATCGAAGAGTCCAATATTCTTTGAGCTGTTTTTTGTATTCCCAGCTCCCGCCCCCTTTGTTGGAACGATGATACACAGCGTCTGCCTTGTTCCATGCCGAAGAATTTCGGATCGGCCAAACAGCGACAGGGTCAGGACGCCGCAGGATGACTTGGTTCCAACGTTCTAGTTTTTCTTTATTTCCAGTATCGATTACTTCATAATCGATCCAATCCTTTGCGATTTGATTCATGTGCAAATTACTCCTTTTTGTGTTTTATTATAGCACTTGATGTCCTGTTTGTTCCTTTTCCAACATGTGTTATACTAAAAAAGATTAGAAATTGAGGAAGATAAATGAGATATATCAAACAGTGGATGTTTATTTTCGCGCTTTCATCCTGTGCCGTATTGAGTGGTTGTCAGGATACGAGCAAGAACAATGATCAAACCGAAAAGAAAGAAGAAACGACAAAAGTAACAGTCCAGGAAAACGACACCTATTGGGCGCCTATCAATCCTACATCATATATCGCAAAAACATATGATGAAGTCAGCGCCTCCTTGAATAAAAGCGATGAAGAACAGGCGCAAGCCGTTGCCAAAGCATTTATTGCCGATTTCTTTACGCTTTCCAATAAAGACAATGACGGAGATATTGGCGGATTGGATTATATTCCGAGTACAAGTAACGAAGCGTTTCAGGAATATGCGAAGTATTACTACTACAACAACTATGCCATTATCTTGACCAATGAAGGAAAAGACGCTTTGCCGCAAGTAGAAAATATTACTTTAAGTAATGTAAAGCCCGAAATGGTCACATATATGGATAAACAATACGATGGATATACGATGGACGCAAATATTGAATATGTCAAGGCAAGTGATGCATCCAACTTTAAAACAAGTGCGAAATGCACAATAATTAAAATGCAGGATATTCATTATGTATCCAATGCTGATGTAACAACAGATAAAGAATCCGGAGAGCCGAAAGACGTATATCGAATCATCGCGGTAGAATAAAAAAAGAAGGCACGAAGTGTCTTTTTTTGGAGGAAAGACAATATGTATGTACAACTAATCTGCAAAGATCGAAATGAAAAAGAAATGAACGAATTGTACGAGGTGCTTGGCGCCTTGTGCCATAGAGAAGGAGTGCAAATCGAAGATCGCGGAAACCAAGTAGAGATCCTTGTGTGTCCGCAAGGAAAGATCTTAGTTACCGAAGAAGATATGACAATGATCCTTACAGCCAATACACGTCATGCAGGTGCAGGATTTCACGCATTTGTGGTTGATCTGTTTAAGGATATCGAAGAAGAGGTGCCGGGAGAATATGAATTGATCGATGACCTTGAATACGCTAATGACGAGGATTTTCATCGTCTGCATCATATTTATGAAAACGAACTTGACTATATGCGAAATTTGCTGTTGACCGATCCCGAATTTCGAAAGAAAAACTATCTCTATGATGAAACGTATTTTCTGCCAATCGAAAAACAAGGACGCATCCTGACATCCATCGGAGATATGGATAAGGAGCAATTCAAAAATGCGGAACTGCACGATCTCATGGACTCGTTTTATGTATGGAACGATTGGGATCGGGACGCCCAGTTTTATAAAAATGCCGCATTGACCTTGTTGGCAAAAGAAGGGGTCGGAATTTATACGAATATGAATGAAAACACAAAAAAGACAGCGAACGAAGTATGTGATTATTTAGAGATTGCTCATGAAAAAGACAAAAACCTTGCGATGCCGGTCAAAGAATACGACACTTTAATCAAAGAGCTGGGAAGAGAGAACAAATTAGAAGATGCCATTCCTATGGATCAAGAAGCAATTCAGTATAGAACAAAAGAAGTTTACCATCTTTTCGAAGACGCAAAAGTGGTCGCTCCCGGTGCAGCCGAACGAAGTTATGACCCATTGACACGATCAATTAATCTTATGGCTCCGTATACAGATGAAGGACAGTGGAGTTGGTTGATCCAAGCAAGTCGGCAAGACGAGATCATTACCGATAAGGAAAATCTAATGGATCAGGAGCCGGAACTTGTCAACGGCAATTCTGTTTGGATCGATGACTGGAATGAAGACGGAGTATATGTGATCGAAGCACTTGTCCGTCATGACAATCAGGAATTGTTTTTCCATGATGTAGCTGCCGACGAACAGGAAATCCCTTATTTGAAACAATGCATTCGTGAAAGTGGATTCATAGGATGATAGGGAAAATGGAATCAAGCAATAGACAGAACACAAAAAAAACAAGCATTGAGCAATCCGAAATAATATTGGAAAGCTCTTTGGAGTTTTTATCGCTCATGACGTATTATCGAGCGGCCATTCGGGAAGTCGAAACGAAGTTTCAAATTTTAGCGGATGAAAGCACACTTCTCAACGATCGCAATCCTATCAATGATATTCAAACACGACTGAAATCTCCGAAAAGCATTTTTGACAAGCTGGAAAGCAAAGAATTGGAAGTTTCGATAGAAAATATCGAACAGGAAATTTTCGATGTGGCAGGTATTCGCATTGTTTGTCCTTTTATCGATGATATCGATCGTCTTGCCAATGCGTTTCTGGAACAAGACGATATCGTGCTCATCAAAAAGAAAGACTACATACGAAATCCAAAACGAAACGGCTACCGCTCGCTTCATCTCATTGTCGAAGTGCCTATTTTTTTAATGCATGAAAAGAAAATGATGAAAGTCGAAGTGCAGTTAAGGACAATTGCTATGGAGTTTTGGGCCTCATTGGAACACCAAATGCGCTATAAAAAAGCGTTGTCCAAAGAGTTGGTCGATGCACTCTCTTTGCAGCTCTTGCAATGTGCGCAGATCAGTGACGCTCTTGATAACCAAATGCAAAACATACGAAACACGATTGATCGGGAAACGAAAAAGGAAGTCTCCAAATAAAGACTTCCTTTTATTATTCAGTTGTCGTTGAGTCGGAAGGAATATCCGTTGTCGGTGGCGTGGTCGGCTCGCTTGGCTCAGTCGGTGTTGTCGGTTCGCTTGGCTCAACCGGTGTTGTCGGTTCGCTCGGCTCGATCGGTGTGTCGGTAGGCACACTTGGCTCAACTGGAGCGGTCGGGCTTTCAACAGGAACGTCCGGCACATACGAATACGTCGGTACTTGAGGAACGACAATTTCAATATTGTTGGATTCCGCACGTTGTTCGCTCGCTCCCGCATTTGAAGAATCGACACGATCAATTCCATAATACACACTGTATGGACTCAAACGTTCGGCATCCGCACTTGTAATCATGAATTCGCTGACTGTTTGATTTTTCGGATAAGTGATTGTGCATTGAGGGTTCGTGCTCAAGTTGAATGCAAACTCCTTCATGGAAGAATCATCAAACATCCGCTGGTAAGCATTGTACACTTTCGTGATATCGCTTGGTCCAAGCAAATAACAGCTCAATGGCAGACTTGGCATGGAAACTGTTGTCAGCGTCGCATCCGTTCCTCCCTTCAAGGTGATGGAATCAACGCTCCAAGGTTTGACATCACGCAGCTGTTTGGAAACAAAAGACTGAATCGAAGATAAAGGCATATTTGTCGACACGTATTGGCTGGCAACACTCATCAAATCGTTGATGTGAGAAATTCCTTCGGCAGTCGTCAGTTTTTTCATAATGGCCTGAATGATTTGCTGTTGAGCATTTTCACGCCCTGTCGTGCCGTAGCCATCCGTTTTTCTATGTCTTGCGTATGCCAGAGCTTCTTTTCCGTTCAAAGTCTGCATACCCTTTTTCAAATAGATTTTGTCGGATTTTTTGAAGCTTCGATTTTCATCTTGTTCATTAAAATCAATTTTTACATCCACATCAACACCGCCTAAAGCATCCACGATATGGATGAGTGATTGGAAATTGACTTTCGCGTAGTAATCGATATCGATTCCGAACGCTTCCTCGATTCCTTCCATACTGTTGAGTGCTCCGTCGTTTCCTAAGTGAGTCAGCTTGTCGGAACCGTTTTCAAGAGCAGGGTTGGGAACATAGCTGTCGCGAGGAATGGAAATTGTCGTCATTTGATTGTTTTGCGGATCCACCATCACAAGAATGTTCACATCGCTTCTTGCGTCGATGCTCGGATCATCTCCTTCATCGATTCCGGCAAGATAAACAACGAACGGCTCTTTTGAAATATCGATGTTCGAAGTGACCGGGGTAATTTCCCGTTTTGCCTCAAAAGTTTCGACAACTTTCGTATCCTGATCGATTGATTTGTATTCTTCCTTCAATAAAGAAATGCGATTGTGCGGAATCAGCAAACCGTCGATTTCTCCGGATTGAAGCTTTTCGTAAAGCTGCTGATAGTCGTTCATATCCACATATTCGACCGTGGCGGTCTGAGTGTTGATCTCTGACATGGCCGCGCTTGAAGCGTAAGAGTCTGCGTGATTGGAGTAGCCGATTTTCTTGTTTGCGAAACCTTCCACATCTTTGATGGAAGAATCAGCTTTTGTCAGCAAGTCCATCCTCACGATACTTGGCGTATTGGATGTGATTGCAAACAAAGTCGAATATGTATTGTTCAAAGTATACACACCATAACCGGAACATACGATATAAATCAGCAGGAAGATACGATAAAGAGCAGCAAGCCAGCCGCCTTTTTTTCGTTTGATCAATAAGACCAACAAAATCAAATCCAGAACAATCAATATGGAAGCGATACACAACAGCAAGTGCCAATCAAGCACGTTGAGTTTGTACAAATAAAAGATTAAAGCGCCCGAAAGCACAGCGGCAAAGATCCATTCGATCCAATCGATCCACTTGGAGGCCCCTTTTCTTTTTTTCTTATTCGTTTTTATTTCAGGTTCTTGGACAGGAATGTCCTTTTTATTTACTTTTTTCATAGAATCACCAATGCTATAGTAACATCTTTGTATTGAAAATAAAAAACAATTCCGAATATTCCGTCATTTGCGGACTTACAAATTTTACGAATCAGCCAATATGGACAGTGAATATGTTAAAATAAAAAACGGTGATAACAGTGCAGAAAATAAATTTATTAAATACATTAAACGATCCTCAATATCTGGCAGCCACTACAATCAATGAGCATGTACGCATCATTGCCGGGGCCGGATCCGGAAAAACACGCGTCTTGATGGTGCGCATTGCGTATTTGATCAACGAAGTCGGAATTCTTCCTTGGAGGATACTTGCCATTACGTTCACAAACAAAGCCGCCAACGAAATGAAAGAAAGGCTGGAGGGCATGATCGGAGATCTTGCACACGATGTAAAGATCTCGACCATACACTCTTTATGCGTACGCATATTACGAGAAGACGGACACGCCTTAGGCTATCCCAAATCGTTTACGATCCTTGATCCGGACGATCAAAAATCGATCATTCGCCGCTTGATGAAAGAAAATAATTTAAGCAAAGACGAAG
Organism: Firmicutes bacterium M10-2; assembly: GCA_000403415.2. Taxonomy (GTDB): domain Bacteria; phylum Bacillota_I; class Bacilli_A; order Erysipelotrichales; family Erysipelotrichaceae; genus Dubosiella. The sequence continues at coordinate 182,219 of KE159681.1, read as the reverse complement.
TCAAACCTTCAGCCGTCATTAATTATATTTCCAACAACAAGTCCTCAGATGTTTCTGTTGAAAAAGCAAAACTTATGGCAGGAAGGTATCATAAAAACGAAGCGCTGCTTTACGAACAGTACGAAAATACCCGCAAAGAAATGAAAGCAATGGATTTTGACGACTTGCTGCGGGAAACAGACAGACTGCTAAAGACTGAACCGGAAATTCGAAAAAAATGGCAAAACAGATATGATTTTATTCATGTAGATGAGTTTCAGGACGTGGATCCGATCCAGTATTCGGTCGTGAAGCAATTATGTGCCCCCGATACGAGAGTCTGTGTGGTCGGCGATCCCGATCAGACCATTTATACATGGCGTGGAGCGAGCGTTGATTTAATTCTGAAATTTGACCGGGACTATATTCCGTGCCAAACCGTGATCCTTAATGAAAATTACAGATCGACCAAGCCAATTCTCGAAGCGAGCAACCAATTAATCGCTAACAATTCGGACCGCATCAAAAAAGATTTGTTTACTAATCAGGAAGGCGGAGAAGAAGTCCAATACCACGAGGCACTTGAAGATGGAGATGAACCGTTATTTGTCGCAAAAAAGATCGTTGATTTTCATAAACAGGGCATTCCGTACAAAGAAATGGCAATCCTGTATCGTTCCAATTACATTTCCCGCTCCTTTGAAAAGACGTTCCGTGCTGTAGGACTTCCTTATCGAATTTACGGAGGAATCCGATTTTACGAGCGACAAGAAGTCAAGGACATCTTATCTTACTTGCGTTTATGTACCATTGTCGATGATGACGATCCCGAACGTTTCGCACTTGATCTTGCGATCCAACGGATCATCAATGTGCCGAAACGATCAATTGGAGCGAAAACAATCGAAAAGATCCAACAGCAAGCAGCTCTTGAACATATAAATATGTATGATGTTCTTTCTCATCCGGAAGGGTTTGCCAAAAGCACAACAGCAAAGCTTGTCAAGTTTTACGATATGATCGAAGATCTGAAACGGATTCGCGAAACGTCCGGATTGCTCGTTATGTTTGATGCATTGATTCAGAAAAGCGGCTATCAGGAAATGCTCGAAAAGACGAATGAAAACGATCGGCTGGATAATATTCTCGAACTTCGCTCTGATATCGAAGATGCGATCAAAGAAGATCCGAACATTACATTGGAGCAGTATTTACAGGATATTTCTTTGTTCACTGACAAACAGCAAGAAGAAACGATCGGTGGGATTACTTTAATGACTGTTCACGCTGCGAAAGGGCTTGAATTCGATGTCGTATTTGTCGCCTCTCTTAATGATGGAATTTTTCCAAGCGGAAGAGCAATCGATGACGGAGGCAAAACCGCTTTGGAAGAAGAGCGGCGCCTGTTGTATGTGGCCATGACACGGGCAAAAAAGTACTTGGTCCTTACATGGAGCAATGGGTATAGCTATGTTTTGAATACATTCAAGACGCCGTCAAGATTTTTGATGGAGCTGCCGGCCTTTGAAAAAGAAAAAGGAAAGCAGGAAACAAAAACGGCTTTCAAAAAGAAAAAAGAGAAATATCGCAATGGAGATATGGTAGAGCACGATCAATTCGGACAAGGAGTTATCGTTTCTATCGATCATGATATGGCTATGATCGCTTTTTCCCACAAGATCGGGGTCAAAAAGATCAACTTGTCTTATCATGGAATCCATAAGGCGTGAAGAACAAAGCGAGATAGTGATATAATGACTATTCAAGGTGGTACATATGAACGAACAGCAAAGAATCGAAGAACTAAGAAAGTTATTAGAAAAATACGCAATCGAATATTATGACAAGGATGCCCCAAGTGTGAGCGATCAAGAATACGATCGTCTTATGCAGGAACTAATGGCTCTGGAAGAAAAACATCCAGAAATGGATGATCCCAATTCGCCAAGTCGGCGCATCATCGGAAGCGTATTGGAAGGATTTGAAAAAGTGACCCATGCTCAGCGTATGCTCTCTTTGGGGAATGTTTTTAATAAAGAAGAAATCGATGAATTTGTGACACGGATCAAAAAGGAAGTTCCGAACGCCGAATTCGTCGTGGAATGCAAATACGATGGATTGGCGATGGCCCTTCAATATCAGGACGGACATTTTGTTCGGGCCGTAACAAGAGGAGATGGGAGCGTGGGAGAAGATGTGTCGAATAATGTGCGCACGATTGCCAGCATCCCGATGTATATTGACGAGGGCGGATATGTCGAAGTGCGCGGCGAAGTGTATATGCCAAAAAAAAGTTTCGAAAATTTAAACTTATTGCAGGAAACATTGCATTTGCCGTTGTTTGCCAATCCGCGAAATGCAGCAGCCGGCTCGATTCGAAATTTAGATTCGAATGTCTGCAAGCAGCGCAAGCTTGATGCATACTGGTATTATTATCAAAATGCGCAGGAACATGGAATCAAGACTCAAGAAGATGCGCTGGAAGCGATGAAAACTATGGGATTTCGAGTTAATCCGTTACGCAAAGTTTGTTCGACAACGGATGAGATCTATGATTTTATCGAAGAAGTGGGACAAAAACGCAATGAACTTTCTTATGAAATCGACGGAATGGTCATCAAATTGAATTCATTGGATGCCCAGCAACGGATCGGAACGACCGCAAAAGCACCGCGATACGCGACTGCTTATAAGTTTCCGGCCGAAGAAGTACAGACAAGACTGTTGAATGTATTTGTAAGTGTGGGCCGTACCGGACGAATCACGCCAAATGCAGTCTTGGAACCCGTACGTGTGGCAGGGACTTTGGTTTCGGCTGCGACTTTGCACAATGAAGACATGATCAAAAATAAAGATTTGCGAATCAATGATGTGGTTGTGATCCGAAAAGCAGGAGAAATCATTCCGGAAGTTGTCAAAAGCATTCCGGAACGACGGGACGGTACCCAAGTACCGTATCATTATCCGACCGAATGTCCGGTGTGCGGCAGCAAGCTGGTACGACTTGAAGGCGAAGCAGAACACTTTTGTATTAACCCGGATTGCCCTGCCCGCATTGTTGAAAGCATCATTCATTTTGCATCACGGGATGCGATGGATATTGATTCTTTAGGAGATAAAAAGATCGAGCAGCTGCATGAATGGCACATGCTCAATTCGATCGAAGATATTTACAGGCTTCATTTCAAACGGGAAGAACTGCTCGATAAAAAAGGATATTCCCAAAAAGGAGTTGATAAGCTTCTTGCAAATATCGAGCAATCGAAATCTCAGCCTTTGGCGAATTTATTGTTTGGATTAGGGATCCGTCTGGTTGGAAAAAAAGCAGCCGGTATTCTGGCTGATCATTTCGGCAGTATGTCAGCGCTGGAACAGGCAAGCGAAGAAGAGCTGGCAGCAATAAAATTTATCGGACATATTACAGCCCAAAGCATTCACGCATATTTCAGAGAACCCGAAAACAAGGAATTGATCGAATTTTTGCGACGTGAAGGGCTGAATATGGAACAGGAAAAAAAGGAAGTTCAGCAATCTGTTTTCAGCGATAAGACCGTTGTTCTTACCGGAAAATTAAATATGCCGCGCTCAGAAGCAAAAAAAATCCTGGAAAGTTTAGGAGCCAATGTAGCCGGTTCGGTTTCCAAAAAGACTGATTTTGTGATCTACGGCGAGGATGCGGGCAGCAAGTTGACCAAAGCACGCGAACTTGGTGTTCCGCTCATGAGCGAAGGCGAATTTGAAGAGGAAGTGAAAAATGTTAAAATATAAAGCATGGAAGATAGTCGGTCTGGCTGCTCTTTTTGGATTAAGCGGATGTCAGATGAACAGTCAATATGACGCATCAGCCTTAAATTCAGGCGAGTATGAGGCGGCCCTTCCGTTTCGCGAAAGCGATACTCGGGTCAAACATGTATCTTTGATTTCGGATATGGATATTCGTATGGAAATGGAAAACGGCTTGATGGATCTTTCGAAACAATATTTTTCCCCGAATGATGTGGCATTTCGTTCGCATACATTTTTGGATTACGATGAATTGGATGCCACAGATGGTTCTCGGGGATTGCTGGGAACTTTGCGTGACGGAAATCCAAACGGCTTGAATCCGAATTCCAACGAAGAGTTCGATACCGGTAACGGAGTTGTCAAAGGAGGCGTGATTCTGGTCGATATTTATGAATTGGATTGGTACAATAACGATAAATTAGCCGGAGTTTCTTTAGGCTTGGTCGTAAATGACAAGATCACTTACAACAATCAGGAGTATGAGATAACGCAGGAAAAGATGGAAAATTATTTGAATGTGACATTCAGCAAATTGGTCACGTATATGCGGGAAAGATTTAACGAAGTGACGGTGAATGTGCCGATCTTCGTTGCTGCATATGAATTGAATTCGGATCCACTTGCCGCATCGAAAGGCGGATATGTGTATGATGGATATTTCGATGGAACAAACAGTTCGTTCCATACACTTGATCAAAATTCGATGATTGTGCCAAGCACCGAATTTTCCGAAGCCGATCCGGAAATGGCCGCCAATTTTCAGGAATACAAGAATGCATTGTTGGATGTACTGCCGGATGCAACGTTTGTGACAGGAGAAGCGAAACTTAATCGTGGTGTGACTCAGCAGCTGGATCTGGTTGTTTCGGCACATGGAAAGACTTTGGCGGAAATCATGGCAGTGACTCAGGAGGCAAAACAAAATCTCAATCTTTTCACAGACACGAATTGCGCCTATAATGTCACTGTTGAAAACGACGATGAAGTGTATGCGCTCATGCGCCGTTCTAAAGACTCAACGAATGTATATATCACAACAGCCATATAAGGGAGGAAACATGGAAAAATTCAGCAACGAATATTTCAAGAAGCTCGCAAACGATCTGAAATTCGATCTGAGCGATGAAGAAATCGAAGAACTCAAAAAAGATTTTATCGAGGTTGAAAAACAAGTCGAATTATTTGATTCGATCGATACAGAGGGCGTGCAGGAGATGGTTTATCCATTTGAAACGCCAACTTACTTCATTCGTGAAGATGAGATCAATGAAGTGCTTAGCCAAGAGGATGCGCTGAAAAATGCGAAAGATGTCCGCATGGGACATATCCATGTGCCGAAGGTGGTGAGATAATATGAGAATCAGTGATAAGAAAAGTACGAAAGAAACTCTTGAACAGCTAAAAAAGAGTCAGTCCACTCTTAATGCGATTGTTTCTGTATATGACGATCCGCAACAGGAAAGCGAAAACGGACCTCTTGCAGGCGTCCATGTCGTATTAAAAGACAATATCAATACGAAGGGACATTTAACAACAGCGTCCAGCAGGATCCTTGAAAATTATGTTCCGGTTTATGATGCCACAATCACAAAAAAACTCAAGGATGCCGGAGCTGTGATCGTAGCCAAATCGAGCATGGATGAACTGGGCATGGGCGGCACAAATAAAAACGCGCTTACCGGAGCTGTGCACAATCCATATGATCTAAATCGAATTTCGGGTGGCAGCTCAGGCGGTAGTGCCGTTGTGGTTGCAAGCGGGATCGTGCCGCTTGCGATCGGAACCGATACAGGAGATTCGGTCAGAAAACCGGCAGCCTATAATGGTGTGGTTGGTGTAAAGCCGACTTATGGAAGAATTTCACGATACGGAATCATTCCGTATGCCAGCTCTTTAGATCATGTCGGATACTTTACGACCAATGTTCAAGATGCGGCTCTTGCACTGGAAGTGCTTGCCGGACGCGATGATCATGATATGACTTCTTCTTTTAAAGAAGTGGGAAAGTATTCCCAACTTTTAAATGGAGATCTTCACGGAAAGACGATTGCGTTATTTAAAACCGTGAATGATGAAATCCAGGATGAAACAATCAAAAAAGCGTTTGATGAATTGGTGGAAAAATTAAAGGATGCGGGCGCAAATATCGTGGAACGCGAAATGCCTATTCAGTATATGGAACTGATTGCGCCGGTTTATCGTACAATTGCCAATGCCGAAGCAACGGCCAATCATTCCAACTTGGATGGAATTCGTTTCGGACGTCGGGTGGATGGAGATTCAGTTGAAGATGTGATGACAAGATCAAGAACAGAAGGATTCTCCAGTTATGTACGGGCTCGTTTTGTGATTGGATCTTATTCTTTATTTGAAGAAAATCAAGATCGTCTGTTTAGAAAGGCGCAAAAAATCCGCCGTCTAATTGTGGATGCGTATGCAAAAATGTTTGACGGAGTGGATGGAGTATTATCAATTGCAGCTCCGACTGTGGCTCCTGAAATCGATGAAAGTTCGGATGTGCGTTTTGGACCTTCTTCTTTTGCGGAAGAACATATGCAGCTGGCAAATTTTTCGGGATATCCTTCAATCACTCTTCCTTTAGGGCTTGAGAATGGACTGCCGTTTGGAGTATTGCTGACTTGTAAACCATTCGAAGAACAAATGATGTTCGATCTCGCTTTGGGAATCGAAGAGCAGACAGGCCTTGACGGCATGGTGAAAGAGGGGTAAGCGTATGGAAAAATATTTTGTAACAATCGGGATTGAGATCCATTGCGAATTAAAAACAAAAACAAAGATGTTTTCGAGTGCGCCAACTTCATTTGGCGAAGTAGCCAATACGTGTGTAAATGAAGTTGATCTCGGACATCCGGGTACGCTTCCTTGTGTCAACAAACATGCGATTGAATTGGCAATCAAGGCATGTACCGGTATGCATTGCACGATCGATCCTCTTGTTCGTTTTGACCGAAAAAATTACTATTACTCGGATCTGCCGAAAGGTTTCCAGATCACTCAGCAGTTTTTCCCAATCGGAAAAGATGGATATGTGGAAATCGAAGTGGATGGAGAAAAGAAAAAGATCGGAATCGAACGGATTCACATGGAAGAAGATACAGCAAAGCAATTCCATAAAGAAACCGGAACATATATCGATTTTAACCGTGCCGGTACCCCTTTGATCGAGATTGTGTCCCGTCCGGATATGCACTCGGCAAAAGAAGCGGCAGCGTATGTGGAAACACTGCGAAAAAACTTGTTTTATCTGAATGTTTCGGATGTCAAGATGGAAGAAGGAAGTATGCGTTGTGATGTGAATATTTCTTTAAGTCCGGATCAGAACACACTTGGCACGAAAGTGGAAATAAAAAATTTAAATTCGATTGCCAATGTCCAAAAAGCGGTCCAGGCCGAAATAGAAAGACAATCGGCTTTACTGGATGCCGGCGAAAAGGTAGAGCAGGCGACTCGTCGATATGACGAAGCACAAAAGACAACGATTTTGATGCGAAAAAAAGAGGGGAACGTGGACTATAAGTATTTTCCGGAACCGAATATTTTTCCGATTTTATTGGATGAAGAATGGATCCGGAATATCCAAGACCATTTGGAAGAGTTGCCGGATGCGCGCATAGAACGATTCATTTCCCAATATGGATTGAACGATTACGATGCGAGTGTCCTTGTTGCCGATCGCTCTATGGCCGATTATTTCGAAGAGGTAGTCAAATCGACAAAAGAAACGAAAAAGGCCGCGAACTGGGTGATTGGAGATATGTCGGCTTGGTTAAACAAGAACAATCAGTCATTTGAAGATCTTGAAGTGGATGCGGATGCGATCGCGTCTTTGATTAATTTGATTTCGAATGGCGAAATCAGCGGAAAGCAGGGAAAAGCGGTTTTTGAAGAAGTGATGCTCGGAAAAGATCCGAAAAAGGTCATTGAAGAAAAAGGCATGAAACAAGTATCGGATGACGGAGCGATTTTAGCGCTCGTTTCTTCGGTGCTGGATGCGAATCCGCAATCGATTGAAGATTATAAAAACGGGAAAGACCGTGCGATCGGATTCCTGGTCGGACAAGTCATGAAAGCTTCAAAAGGACAAGCGAATCCGAAAAGAACAAATGAACTCATTCGGGAAGAGCTTGCGAAACGTTAGGAGAGCAAGATGCCACAATTAAAAATGAAAAGTAAGAAAAAAGCTCCATCCCAACAAAAGGTAAAGCAAGGACATAAGCTTGTTTGGCTTACAGTTATTTTGATTGCGATACCATGTGTGCTGGTTGGGTATGTTTTGATTACGAGTATGGAGCAGCAAAATGAGCCTGTAGTCGGAAATCGGTTCCACTCGCAGGATATCAATCCGAAGATTACCCAAGATCAGCTGGATCAAATTCAAAACAGTTTGAGTGAAATCGGAGGGATTGAATCGGTTACGGTGAATTTGAAGTCGGCGACATTGCGGGTACATTTAAACATTTCCGATGATGCAAGCCAGGACCAGATCAATGCGATTGTGGATGAAGCGTACAATCGTATCGATGCGATCTTGCCGATCGATACATATTTTACGAATCATGAAGATGGCAAGATGTATGATCTTGAAGTAGATGGATACAATTTCCTGGTTGATGAATCGCATCCGCAGGAAAGTCAGATTTATATCAAAGTGACGAAAACCGGTGCGGGAAACCGAGTCACAGATTATTTGACTCAGGCAAAAGATCAGGAGCTCGTGGATCAGATTGTAAGATAGTTTAAAGCGGAATGATTTCCGCTTTTTTAAGAAAAAGAGGAAAATGAAAAACGATGATTTTTGGTTTGGGCTGATGATGGCTCAAAAGAATTCAAAAAAAGAGACAGAAGATCAAATGAAAAAGGAAGAAGATTTCTTTTTTGAAAGCAGTATAATTGTAAAAAAAGAAATCCCTTGGTATGAGGCAGCAAGCCGGTCTGTAAGAAAAGATGCGAAAAAATATCATTTGAATTTAAAAGATTTTAAAAATAAAAAAGCTTTTTATCAAAAAGTGAATCAACTGCGCTGGAGAGATCGTTATCGTTTTCAAGAAGGGATATACGCTGAAGATTATGAATCGGAAGAGGAATTCTTGAAAGCAGTCCGAAAAAAACAGAGAGAAAAGCTCGCTCGATGAGCAGATAGACGTTTTCTTTTGTCGTGCATTGCTTAAACAAGAAAAACATAAATGTCCTATAATAAATATACAACTTAAGATTTAGATGGGAGGATTCTTTTCTGTGGAATCTAAAAAAAGCAGTCAATTAGCAAAAATTATCATGCGGACAGGTAAACTTTTACTTCAAAGCGGCGGAGATGTCGTGAGTGTAAAACATGCCATGAAACACATTTGTATGACGCAACCGGAGGCATCAAAACCGGAAGCTGTTATCACATCCAACACTGTATTGTTTTCTTTCAAGGTAGAACATCAGATCATTACTCGTGTCAGTGAGATTTCTAAAGTCAGCAATGATCTGAATAAGATTGCGTTGATCAATACGTTTTGTCAACAAGCGAACTCTATGACATTGGAGGAAATGGACGAGGAACTCGATCGTATCGAACAAACGAAACCACACCCTCGCTGGCTTCGGGTTCTTGCGTCCGGAATATGTTCGGCCGGATTCGGCTTGTTTTTTAGCGATTGGTCCGATGCACTCTATATCTTTTTTATCGGGCTTGGTGCTGGTTGGATCTTAACTTCGCAGCTCAATCGGATCCTGGCAATTATTTGTGCAAGCTTTTTTGTTACTATTTGCCCGATCTTGCTTCAATTGGCCAATGTTCCAATCGGAATCGAAACTTCGGTTGTATCCAATATGCCGTTGATGGTGCCGGGAATGGTCATCTTCAACGCGATTCGCGATATTATCAATTCGAATTATCAAGCGGCTGTTAATCGAGGCACTGAAGCACTTTTGATTGGTGCGGCGATCGCAACAGGGACTGGAATAGCATTGGCGGTGAGTTTATTATGATGATGCAGTTAATCAATTCAATTGGAGCGTTTATTGTATGCAGTATGTGTTCGGTTCGTTTTAACGGAAAGAAAAACGACGTTTTAATTGCCGGTTTTATCGGCTTTATGGCATGTTTTATGATGAACTTTTTCACCGGCATGTATATACGTGCTTTTGTGAGTGGCTTGACTTACAGTATATTGAGCGAAATTTTTTCGCGTATTACGAAAAAACCGGTTGCGGTGTATTTAGCAGCCGTCTTGGTGCCTTTCGTCCCGGGAAAACTCACATTTTATATGATGGGAGAATTTGTACATGGGGATCGTCTTGCTGCTCTTGATCGTTTATCGGAAATTATGTGTGTTTGCGGAATGATCGCATTGGCCATTTTGTTGACAGAAACAGTAATCAAATTTTTCCAGACAAAAGTCCATCATTCACTGAATGATGACGTGGATTGGTGATTTATGGAGCTTGACAAGATCAGGAGTTGTAAAAAACTTTTCAATTTGATAGAATGATAGATGGCTATTTATGCCTGTATCATTTCATTTTTAGTAAGGAGGCGTGTACAATCCATGTCAAAACAAGATATGATAGAAATCGACGGAATCGTAGTTGATACTTTACCAAATGCAGCATTTAAAGTTAAATTGGAAAACGGACACGAAATTTTAGCTCACGTTTCTGGTAAAATCCGTATGCATCACATTCGCATTTTACCAGGCGATCGTGTCACCGTTGAAATATCGCCATATGATCTAACACGTGGGCGTATTACATTTAGACGGAAATAAGGAGACACATATGAAAGTAAGACCATCTGTAAAACCAATCTGTGACAAGTGCAGGGTAATCCGACGCAAAGGACGGGTTATGGTAATTTGCGAAAATCCAAAGCACAAGCAGAGACAAGGAAACTAATAGGAGGAACGAATGGCACGTATAGCAGGAGTAGACATTCCAAACGATAAACGAGCAGTGATCTCGCTGACGTATATTTACGGAATCGGCCGTACGACGGCAAGCAAAGTATTAGCAGCAGTGAATATCAGCGAAGACAAAAGGATCAAAGATTTAAGCGAACAAGAATTGAATGCGATCCGAAAAGAAGTAGACAAGATCAAAGTCGAAGGAGATCTGCGCAGAGAAGTGCAGCTGAACATCAAACGATTGATGGAAATCGGATGCTATAGAGGAATCCGCCACCGTAAAGGACTGCCGGTAAGAGGACAGAGAACGAAAACGAATGCGCGGACAAGAAAAGGGAAGGCAAAAACAGTTGCCAACAAGAAGAAGTAGGAGAGGAGAGTAGAACATGGCAAAAACACAAAATACAAGAAAACGTCGTGTCAAAAAGAATGTGGCCAGAGGATGTGCACACGTTCACTCGACTTTCAACAATACGATTGTAACGATCACGGATGAAGCAGGAAATGCGATCTCATGGAGCTCGGCAGGTGCTTTAGGATTCAAAGGAAGTCGAAAGAGCACACCATATGCGGCGCAAATGGCAGCAGAAGCGGCAGGAAAAGCGGCAATGGATCATGGAATGAAGAGCGTAAGCGTAGAAGTAAAAGGACCTGGACCTGGACGGGAAGCTGCTGTTCGAGCACTGCAGGTAGCAGGACTTGAAATCACAATGATCAATGATGTGACGCCGATCCCTCACAATGGATGCCGTCCGCCAAAAAGACCTCGTGGATAGTCAGTAAGGAGGAGAGAGGATGCAGGAATTCAAAAGAGCAGCTTTCCATAAAGAATATATTGATGAAGAAAATAATTCGGCTTCTTTCGTGTTCGAACCTTTAGAACGCGGGTTTGGGACAACGATCGGAAATGCAGTATGCCGGGTTTTGACAACCAATTTGCCGGGAACAGGTGTTGTAGGATACAAGATCGAAGGGACACCGGTTGATGCGGTCGTGGCAAAAGGAATCCTGGAAGATATTACGGGAATCACTTTAAATATCAAAGCCCTGCAATGTACAAGCGATCTGGATGAAGTTGGAAAAGTGCATATTTCAAAGATCGGGCCGGCAATCATTACAGCTGCAGATATTGTATGCCCGGAGGAAATCGATATTCTGGATCCGAATCAAATCGTTTGTACTCTTGAAAAAGATGCAATCCTTGATATGGATCTGTATATCGCAAATGGAATTGGCTTTAAAAACGCACAAGAAAACAAAGTCGAGTTTTCTCTTCCGGAAGATGTGATCGCCATCGATACTTTGTTTACACCGATCCGTTCTGCTGAATATTTATCGGAACCAGCTTTGGTCGGTCAGGATATGAAATATGACAAGGTACATATCGTATTGACGACGGATGGAACGATCACTCCTTTACAAGCTGTTTCCGAAGCCGCCGATTTCTTGATCAAAGAATTAGATGAAATTGTTCCGTTTGCGAATCTTTCTTTAGAAGAAAGTTTCACAATGCAACAGCCACAGGTTGAAGATGTTCAAAAAACGAATACAATGATGATCGAAGATCTCGATCTTTCGGTTCGTTCGTATAACTGCTTGAAGAGAGCAGGAATCCAAACTGTGGAAGAATTGACCCAAAAAACTGAAGATGAAATGATGCATGTGAAGAACTTGGGCAAAAAGTCATTAAAAGAAGTGAAGGACAAAATGTTCCAACTTGGATTGTTCTTCAAATCGTATGAGTAGGAGGACAAGAATCCATGCGTAATCGTAAATTAGGCCGTACAGCAGACCACAGAAAAGCGTTGCTTCGCAACATGGCTACTTCCCTGATCCAATATGGTCAGATTGAAACGACAGAAATGAAAGCGAAAGAAGTCAGCGCAGTTGTTGACGGATTGATCACTCTCGCGAAAAGAGGAGATCTTCATGCTCGTCGTCAGGCAGCCGCTTATGTTCGTAATATTGAAGTGGATGAAGAAGGAACGACAGCACTGCAAAAACTGTTCAATGAAATCGGTCCGCAATATGCTGACCGCAATGGTGGATATACCCGAGTTGTAAAAACGCGTATCCGTCGCGGTGATGCGGCTCCAATGGCCATTGTAGAATTTGTAAAATAATCAAAGCCGGAATTTCCGGCTTTTTTTGGAGGAATTATTGATATGTTGTTGAGTGCGAATCATGTTACCCGAAAAATAAATGAAAAAATATTATTCGATGATATTCAGTTTTCAATCGATTCAAACGAAAAGATTGCACTGATTGGTGTCAATGGAACCGGGAAGAGCACATTGCTGAAAGCGATCGCTTTACAGGATCCTCTTGTTGGTGAATTTGCCGCTCGTTCAGGGATCAAAATTCATTATCTTCCGCAAAATCCTGTATTTACGAAAGAAACGATATGGGAAGAAATCGTCAGTGTAAATCAAAAAAATTCATTTCCGATCGAAGATTATGAATTAAAAGCCACTTTAAATCGATTTGGCCTGACAGATCATCAGGAAAAGATTAAAAATCTTTCCGGTGGTCAAAAAAAACGTTTGGCTTTATCGATTGCTCTTATGTCGAAATGCGATTTACTGTTACTGGATGAGCCGACCAACCATCTTGATGAAGAAATGATCGATTATTTAGAAAATCAGCTGATTAAATTGAAATGTGCGCTTTTAATGGTGACGCATGACCGTTATTTTCTGGATCGTGTGTGCACGAAAATCTTCGAACTTGATCACGGAAGTATGTATGTTCATGAAGGAAATTACGAAGTTTATCTTGAAAACAAGCAAATTCGGATTGAACAGGAACAAAGAGCGCGAGAGATCCATAAAAATATTTATAAAAAAGAATTAGCTTGGGTAAGGGCCGGTGTGCAGGCACGAAGCACAAAATCGAAATCAAGACTGGATCGATTTGAAGAACTTAGGAATAAGCGTTTCAAGGAACAAGACCAGATTTTGGAATTGACTCCTGTGGCTTCCCGCCTTGGAAAACAGACAATCGAATGGGAAAATCTGGGATTTCACTATTCTAATCAAAACGATTTATTTCGTGAATTTTCTTATCACTTGCTTCGTCATGATCGAATCGGGATCATCGGATCGAATGGCTGCGGAAAAAGCACTTTGCTGAAATTACTTGCCAAGGAACTTGAACCTACGGAAGGAACGATTAAAATCGGAAGTACAGTCAAGATCGGCTTTTTTCACCAGCAGGATGAACAGGTTGATCTTTCTATGCGGGTAATCGATTATATCGAAGAAACTGCGTCTGTCATTCAATATGGGAAAAATACGTATACTTCATCGCAAATGCTTGAACGATTTTTATTTTCAAAAGAAATGCATTATACGACACTTGATCGGTTATCCGGAGGGGAAAGAAGACGATTGTATTTGTTAAAAGTACTGATGCAGGCTCCGAATGTGCTCTTTTTGGATGAACCGACCAATGATCTTGATTTATTGACGTTGGATGTTTTGGAAGATTATTTGGATGAGTTTCCGGGAATTGTGCTGGCAGTTTCTCATGATCGTTATTTTCTCGATCGAACAGTCGATCAGACTTTTGTGTTTGAGAATCGCAAAATTCAGCGTTATCCGGGAGGATACAGCGATTATTTATATCGAAAGAGCCAAGAAAAGAAGGAAGAAAGAAACCGACATATAAAAGTTCAATGGCGAACAAGGACAGCTCCAAAGCTTTCTTATATGGAAAAAAGGGAGCTTGAACAACTTGGAAAAGAACTTCCTCAATTAGAAGAAGAAATCGAACGTCTGAATGAAAAAATCGTAGAATGTGTTGACCGGTATGATCAAATGAATGAATATACACTGCTTAGAGATCAAAAAGAAAACGAACTGGAAGAAAAAACAATGCGTTGGATGGAACTTGAAGAGAAAAAGGAAGCCCAATGAATCGAACATTTTGGACAAACAAATATACGATCATTCTTTTAGCTTTTCTTTGTTGTGGGGAAGTGCGGCCCCGTTTATCAAGTTCGGATATGAACAGTTTGCGATCGATCAAAATCAAACCGGACAAATTTTATTATTTGCCGGGATGCGGTTTGCGATCGCGGGATTAATCGTGATTTTAATCGGTTCGATCGTATCTAAACAGTTATTGATGCCGACTCGAAAAGATTGGATTCCTATTTTGATCCTTGCGTTCTTTCAAACCAGCGGACAGTATTTTTTCTATTATTTGGGAGTCGCTCATACTAGCGGTGTAAGCGCCGCGGTGATTACAGGAGCAGGCGCGTTTATTTCATTGCTTGTGGCTGCTTTGATTTTTCATTACGAGAAAATGACACTTTCCAAAACGATTGGCTGCTTATTGGGCTTTTTCGGGATCTGGATTTTGAACGGATTTCAGATGGGACTTTCCTTTACGTTTTTTGGAGAAGGTCTGGTGCTGGTTTCTCAATTTTTCAGCGCATTTTCCGCTGCTTTTATAAAGAAATTTTCGCAGGACCGTAATGCGATGATGTTAAGCGGTTATCAATTTTTTATCGGAGGCATTTTGCTTTGTGTAAGCGGAAAAGGGATCGCCCCGACTGCCATGTTGTCGTGGAATGCAAAAGGAGGAATGATCTTAGTGTATTTAGCTTTTGTTTCGGCAATTGCTTATTCACTCTGGAGTTATTTGTTAAAATTCAACCGAGTATCCAAAATCGGCATGTACCAGTGCTGGATACCAATTACCGGAGTGTTGTGGTCAGCTGTTTTGTTAAAAGAAGGTTCTCAGGCTTTTTCAGTTTCTACGCTTATTGCTTTAATTCTTGTTATGATCGGTATTCAGTGTGTCAATAAAGAAGATTACATAAAAACCTGATAAAATAAAGAGAAGGAGCATAGCTTAATTATGGAAGAAAAACAGTCAATTACACGCATCATAGCGATTATTTTAGGTATTATTTTGGTTGGTACGATGATTGTATCCTTCGTATTGTGATAGAAAAAGAACCAGGGACTCATACGTCCTTGGTTCTTTATTTTGGAAGAAGATCAAAATCACGAGCGACATCTTCAGGGTAATGGGCATCGCTTGCAGTAATAATTTCTACTCCTTCGTTTTCCAATATTTTTCGAAATTCTTTGTTTAGGCCGACATCTTGATGGTGATAGCGATAATGAGCTCCTGTATTGTCCTCCATCTTGACATGATGATCCTTTGCGCATTTTGCCAGGATCTCATAAGTTTCAATCAAGTCATATCCAGGCGGATAATTATACATTTTGATTACATCGGGATGACCAATCTGAGTAAAGAGATCGGATTCAATCGCCGACTGAATTTGGTCGTAATATCGCTTATAGATTGTTGTCGGATCTTGTTTTTCCCAAAGGAGCTCTTTTGAGAACGCGTCCATATCATAAAGAAATCCGTCAATGGAATGAACGCTTCCGACTAAGAAATCATAAGGGTATTGAGATAAGATATTCTTTAAAAATTGCTCGTTCTTATCGCAATAGCAAACTTCCAATCCGAATTTGACTTCAATCGGAAAATTTTCTTTTTTCATTTCTTCAATCAATTTATGATAGTCCTTGATTGAATTCACTTGTTTTTTTTCAAACCATTCCCTTTGCAATGGAGAACTTTCATATACTCCTTTATACATATCGCGAAATTCAAAAAAACGATGTGTATGATCTAAAATATGTAATGTTGTGATTCCTTTTTCCTGCGCACTTCGTACAAATTCCCATACATATTCTTTGTTTAAAGGCCCGTTTTCCAAATGTACATGCCCGTCAATTTTATTTTTCATATACTTCTACACGAAGAACTCCTTGGATGTTCTTGATCTTATCAATCGAAGTTTGCGATGCCTTTTTATCGAGATCCAAGATTGTATAGGCAATTTCTTTTTTTGATTTGTTCAATAGATTTTCAATGTTGGCATCTTCTTGGGCTAGGCAATCTGTGATCTGCAAAATCATTTTCGGCTTATTATCGTGCATGACGCAAATGCGATAGTTTCCTGTAAATGGAGCGGAAGCATTTGGCATATTGACGGAATTGATGATGTTTCCGTTGGTTAAATATTCCATCACTTCATCCGCAGCTTTGATAGCACAGTTTTCTTCGGATTCATCTGTACTTGCTCCTAAATGAGGGATCGGGATCACATGAGGATGATCCGCAAGCAAAGGAGAAGGGAAGTCGGTTACATAAACAGCGACTTTTCCCGAATTTAATGCTTCCAGCATGTCTTTGTCATTTACAAGCCCTCCGCGAGCAAAATTAAGGATTTTTACACCATCTTTCATCAAAGACAAGGTTTCTTTGTTAATCGTGTTTTTCGTGGCATCCATCAAAGGAAGATGTAAAGTGATATAATCTGCCGTAGAGAACAGTTCTTTTTCATCTTTTACATGGTTGACCCAGCGTGACATGCTCCATGCATTGTCGACCGAAATATAGGGGTCGTAACCTTTGACTTGCATTCCGAAACGAAGTGCCAGATTCGCTACTTGGATGCCGATTGCTCCAAGACCGATGACACCAAGTGTTTTCCCGGTAATCTCGTTTCCTGCGTATTGTTTCTTTTGTTTTTCGACATCTTTAGCCAGATTTTCATTATCGGCTTGTGTTTTACACCATTCGATTCCATGATAAATATCACGACTTGCCAAAAGAAGTCCGGCAAAGACGAGTTCCTTTACTGCGTTGGAATTGGCGCCGGGAGTATTAAATACGACAATTCCGCGTTTTGTGCACTCGTCGAGATCAATGTTATTGACACCAGCTCCTGCACGGGCAATCGCCTTTAATGAGTCTTTATAATCGAGATCGTGCAAATTTGCCGAACGGACAATAATTGCATCTTCCTCTTGGGTATCGGTTCCTACTTCAAATTGATCATTAAATCGATCAAGTCCTTTTTGGGCAATGTTATTGTAGAGTTTTACTTTATACATGAATTTTCTATCCCTTCAAATTTTCGTTTTCAAATTTCTTCATAAATTCGATCAGTGCTTCGACGCCTTCGATTGGCATCGCGTTGTAAATGCTTGCACGCATTCCTCCTACGCTGCGATGTCCTTTAATATTGACAAATCTGGCTTCTTTCGCTTCTTTGACAAATTTCGCGTCAAGATCTTTATCCCCGGTAACAAACGGAACATTCATATAAGAACGGTCTTCTTTCACGACAGGGTTTGAATACAATTGAGAAGAATCAATGTAGTCATAAAGCATATTTGCTTTTTTATGATTGATCTTTTCCATATTTTCAAGGCCGCCAATTTCATTTTCCAGCCATTCAAATACAAGTCCGCAAATATAAATTCCGTATGTCGGAGGTGTATTGTACATTGAATTGTTGTCCGCATATGTTTTGTAATTTAACATACTAGGAAGTTGGTCATTGTCTTGTAAAAGATCTTTTTTGATAATGACCAATGTGACACCGGCAGGGCCGATGTTTTTTTGTGCTCCCGCAAAAATCATATCGTAATCTGCGACATTCACCGGCTCGCTTAAGATACAGCTTGAAAGATCGGCAATGAGTAGTTTTCCGTCATGTGGCGGAAGTTGTTTGTATTTTGTACCGTAAATTGTATTGTTTTCGCAAATGTATACGTAATCGCTATCTTCACTTAAGTTTTCTTGGCTGATTTTCGGAATATAAGTAAAATTGTCCTCGGCACTTGAAGCGACCACATTGGTCTTTCCGAGCTTTTTATGTTCTGCAATGGCTTTTTTTGTCCATTGTCCGGTATTGATGATGTCTGCGCTGTGCTTTAAAAAATTCATGGGAATCATTGAAAACTGTAAAGAAGCTCCGCCTTGAAGAAACAAGATTTCGTAATCTTCGGGGATATTCATCAAACGGCGTAAGCGCTCCTTTGCGGTATTGATGATATCTTCAAATTCACTGGATCGGTGGGACATCTCCATTACGCTCATCCCGCTTGAATGAGCATCCAGCATTTCTTCACTGGCTTTGTTTAAGACCCATTCCGGCAAACATGCAGGGCCTGCGCTAAAGTTGTAAACTCGTGTCATAAATTTTCACCTTGGTGAATTGTATCCACCTTTCCTTTCATAATAGTACTCATTATACGACTCTTTTTTCATAATTCAAGGAGAAATGTTTAAAAATAGAAATCAAATGTATAATAAATACAAACAATAATGGGAGAAAACGGTGAAAACAACGCGATAAGAAGTCATTTTGATTTTCATGTATTTACATTCTTTTTCACAATTGCATATAAATTGCGAAAAAGAAAAGGTTTCCATTATGATAAGTTTGTAGAAAGACATGCGATCAAAATCGCATAGAGGAGAAATAATTATGCCTAATTTTTTTGAAAAAACAGTTGATGATGTAAAAGAAGGTTGGGACGATTTGAAGGACAGTGTGGCAAAAGAAGCGGATAAGCTGAAGGCCGAACATGATGCGAAAGAAGCCCAAAAGAAATTAAAGGATGCGGCTGATAAAGCAAAAGACGACCTGAAAAAAAGCGTGGATGACGCAAAGGACAAAGCAGCAGATACCGTAAATTCAATCAAAGACAAAATATCGAAATAAAGATTGAATTCAAACAAGCTCTCTTGATCGAGAGCTTGTTTTGCTTTGAAAAAGAAAAAGTTCTCTTTTCAGAGAACTCGTCATATAAGAATCCCGTAAAGGGAATTGTGGTCCTTGGTGGAGGTGAGGAGAATCGAACTCCTGTCTAAGCGAGGTCCCACGAAGCAACGTTTACAGCTTATTCCATCTAAATGAACGCATATTCATGATGGACAAAATGAATATGCGGTGTGATCGACAAATCTGAAAATAAGGAACCGATCAACTCTTATTTCGATCTTCTTTGTTTAACGCGCGATCTGCTGTAAGAAAGCGAACTCACAGATCCGGGCTGCAAGACAAACTTAGTCTAAATTAGGCAGCAAATGCCATGCTTTGGTTTGCACCAAATACATTAGCAAGTTTAGTTTTAGCTTTTAAATTTAATTGGTTTTTACGTGTACCTTCACGGCTGTGGTTGAATCCAAACACTCACTTATCGAATGCCAAAAACACCCCCGTTCTTTTATTATATAAAAGATAGATTAAACAATCAATAACGATATTTCATCGCTTTTTCGATTTCTCTTTTTGCATCTTTTGCTTTTTGAGATTCACGCTTATCGTGCAGATTTTTACCTTTCGCCAATGCAATTTCGATTTTCGCCAGACCATGACTGATATACATCTTGACTGGAACGATCGTATATCCTTTCACTTTTACAGCTTGCGAAAGCTTGAGGATCTCGCTTTTGTGAAGGAGCAGCTTTCGTTCTCTGGTTTCGTCATGGTTGAATCGATTTCCGAATTCATAAGGAGAAATATGCATCTCTTTGATAAATGCTTCGTGATCATGAAAAGAAATGTAGCTGTCTTTTAACTGGACCTTTCCTTTGCGGATACTTTTGATTTCCGTTCCTTTTAATTCGATTCCGGCTTCGTAGCGATCAAACAGCTCGAAATCGTGTCTTGCTTTTTTGTTTTCTGCAATAGTTTTATATTTGCTCATAATTCCTCGTTTCCTTGTACAATATTTATTTTTCGGTATATCGTGACATCCTCTCTCATCTAAAGAGGCGAGGACTTCCGGTCGGTTCTCATTCGATAGCACCAATGGGCTAAGCATAAGCAGGGCGAACCTTGTGTACTTCACGGTTTTATGGATTGCTCATGCGCATTTCGGACATAGCCAAACGTTTTGGCAAGGAGGACCTTTTATTCGGGATGTCGGTTCCTCTTTTCTTCCTCTGCTTTGATTATATTTCAATTTTGCGTCTGATTCCAGAGCGAAACTAAGTCATGCAATTGAACCTCCATGAAGTTTTCTTGTTCAAGAAGGATAAACGAATATTTAGGGAACAATCAATGCAGGCTGTTGACAAAGTCGATTTTTCAAATCGGCTTTGTCACAGCTTTTTATTTTTCTCCCACAAATGAATAAAAAAAGAGCAATTTGAGGTATTTAAGTACCTAATATTACTCTTTTTTTAGACCTTTTTACCCACTTTTATTTTATTGAAATTTAATTTTTTCAAAATAGGTAGTTTGTCAACACTCTGAGGGAACAATCAATGTTCCTTTTTTTTTAAAAATATTTTTTTTGAAAGAAACGATTTTGCCAAAGAAGGAAAAAGAAAAAATAAAAAGTTTTGATTTTGACTCAAAACGAAATTTGATCGAATGTACGCATGCTATAGTTTAAGCGTCAAAGGAAGCGCTAACTGAAACATAAGGAGGTGTGAGTGTATGGACTTAAAAGAACTACTCGATGAATCCTGCATCGCAATGGATGTCTCATTTCAACAAAAAGCCGAAGTGCTCGATGCTATGACAAAAAACTTATATGAGGCAGGAATCATCAATGATAAGACACAATTTAGAAAAGCGGTCGAATATCGGGAATCTTTATCGGAAACCGGATTAGAAGACGGGATCGCGATTCCACACGGTGTTCACGCCTGTGTCAATCGCGCAGCCATCTCGTATGTCCGTTTAAAGGAACCAATCAAATGGGAATCTATTGATGGAAAACCCATACAGCATGTATTTTTGCTGGCCATTCCCGAATCGGGAGATAAGACACATATTCGCATGTTGTCGCAATTGGCTACGATGCTTATGCAAAAGAAAGCGCGGGAAGCCCTTAATCGGATTCATACGCGTCAAGAGCTTTACGAAATTTTGTAATCAAAAAAATCAGGAGGAAATTATGAATATCGCCGCAGTTACAGCGTGCACAATTGGTGTCGCGCATACATATATCGCCAAGGAAAAATTGATCGAAGCGGCTCAAGACAGGGGACATCACATCTGTGTGGAAACCCAAGGCAATATTGGCATTGAGGACGAACTTTCGTCTGAAGTGATCCGCGAAGCGGACGTCATTATTCTAGCCGCCGATATTTCGGTTGCTCATCAAGAACGGTTTGCCGGCAAGCCAATCGTTCGAGTAAGTTCAGCGGTTGCCATCAAGCAGCCGAAAAAACTCATTACAACGATTGAGCACAAATTGAGTCAGGAGAACTTATTATGAAAGAAAAATTAAAAGCGCTTGTTGTTCAGCCTGTGTTAACCGGAATTTCTTACTTTATTCCTGTCATCTGTATGGGAGGTCTTCTTCAATCGTTCGGAACGATCCTAGGTGGTACGGGTGTCGCTGAAGCGACAGGAACGTTCGCATATTATTTGTATCAAGGTGGAACGCTTACGATGAGTATGGTCGTTCCGGTGCTTGCAGCGTATATTGCTTATGCGATTTGTGATCGTCCGGGTCTTGCACCAGGATTTTTGGTTGGCTTGCTTTCTGTCGAGTATAAAATCGGTTTTGTCGGAGGAATTTTAGGTGGTATTGCTGTTGGGTATTTCTGCAAGATCGTCAAAGAAAAACTACCGTTAAGCAAGGATTTGGCATCCTTGCTGCCAATGCTTATTTTGCCGATTTTAGGCGGATTGTTCGTTGTGTTGTCAATGTGTTATGTATTGGGACCGGTTTTAGGCGGCTTGCAGACGTATCTTTCTTCTTTGTTTGCGGAAATGCAGTCAGGATCGAGAATCGTATTCGGTATGGTTCTGGGAGCTCTGATGGGAGTCGATTTAGGCGGACCGGTCACAAAGATCGGAACAACCGTTGTTAATGGGCTTGTGGCAGATGGAATTCTAGGACCGGAAGGAGCGAAAGTGTGTATCGGGGTGACGGCAACACTAGGAATTGGACTTTCCACGATTATAAGCAAAAAGAAATACACAGCTGCTCAGCGAGCGACCGGAAAATCCGCAATTATTTTAGGATGTTGCCAGATTGCGGAAGGCGGATTGCCGATCTTATTGGCCGATCCGCTTCGGGTTTGGCCGGCTACGATTCTCGGAAATATGGTGACAGGAGCGATCGCAATGTACTTCAATGTGCAATCACCGGTCATGATGGGAGGATTATTTGCATTCCCTGTTATGAAAAACGTATGGCCGGGAGCAATCTTATCCGTTGCTGTCGGCACATTGGTCACAGTGATCTTGCTTGCACTTTGCCGCAAAACTGTATCCCAGAAGGATCCGATCGTGACGCAGGAAAGCACACCTGTTGTGCAATCGAACATGCAAACATCAAGTGTTGTGGCCGAAACGATTGATACAAGCGATGATTTAGACATTCATATAGAATTTGAATAGGAGAAAAACTCATGACAAATAAACAGGAAACCCTTAATGCTTTAAAAGAGGAGAAATTGATCTTCATTTTTAAAACGCAGCGGATCGAGGATGACGACTTGCTCCGGGCTGTGCAGGCTGTCGTTTCTGGAGGCGGAAGATTTATCGAACTGACGTATGATCAGCCGACGGGTCAGGCATGTGTCCGTGCTCTGAAGCTGTTAAAAGAACATTTTGGCAATCAGATCATTTTAGGAACCGGAACGATCCTTGATGAACAGGAATGTCAAAACGCTATTGAAGCCGGGAGCGAATACATTGTTGCACCCAATCTTTCCAGGGAAGTTTCACAGTTATGCCTTAAGTATGATTTGATGTATATGCCCGGTGTATTTACGGGAACTGAAGTCGTGAATGCGTGGAAGTGGGGAGCCGATGTGCTCAAACTGTTTCCCGGATGCGAGATTTCGCTTGATTATGCACAAACTTTGATGGGAGTTATTCCTGTCCTTCCGTATTTTGCAGTATGCAAAATGGATGAAGAGATGTTTGAAAAGTGTTTGAAGATTGGCTATATCGGAGCGGGAATAAGTCGTGCCATCAATAACTGCGAGCTAATTGCCAGCAAGAACTTTTCCGAAATCGAGCAACGTACCCGTCGTTTCGTTAAAATCGCTTCCGAGGTTTAGAGAATGTATGAAGCATTGAAACAGCGCGTATATGAGGCGTGCCAGCAGCTTCCTGCATCAAATCTGGCAATTTTGACATGGGGGAACGTATCGGAAATCGATCGGAAAAACGAGCGGGGTCCCTTATGATATGATGGAGGCGAAAGATATCGTAATTTGCGATCTGGACGGAAATGTGATAGATGGTAAATTGCAGCCAAGTTCAGATTTGCCAACCCATCTTGTATTGTATAAGGCATGGCCTCAAATCCGAGCCATTGTCCATACGCATTCACCATGGGCAACGATGCTTGCACAAGCAGGTGTTGACCTCGAACCGTTGGGGACAACCCATGCGGATACCTTTTTCGGTTCCGTTCCTTGTACAAGAGAACTTATTCAAGAAGAAATTGAGGGAGCCTATGAGGAACAGACCGGGCAGGTCATTGTGAAAACGTTTGAAGAACGTCATATCGCACCGGAACAAGTTCCGGCAGTGCTGGTTGCCAGCCATGGGCCGTTTGCATGGGGTCATGATCCCAAAGAGGCTGTTGAAAATGCGTTGATTTTGGAACAGTGCGCGTGGATGGCAATTATCGATCGCCTGATTGATCCATCTCTTTCTGCAGTACAGTTATGTCTGCTTGATCGACATTATCAAAGAAAACACGGAAAAAACGCAACATACGGTCAGCATTAAAGGAAAGGAGTATATGCAGATGCAAAAGGAAAAAAGGAGCACGATATCGAAGATTCTGGCAAAATTGCTGGAGGGTGGCCCGGTTCCTGTTAGTCAGCTGGCAAACGATCTGCATATGAGCGAAAAGCAGATTCGGACCCGTTTGGAACAGGTGGAGGATCTGCTTTTTTATCAAGGTTGGGGATTGATCAAAAAGAAACCCAGAATCGGAATATGGCTGGAAGTCAATGATATACAGCGTGAGCAGATTCGAAATTATGTATTCAGCTCGCAAGGTGAAAATACGCAGATCGATGATCGGAAAAGCTATATAATTTATCAGCTGTTCGCTTTAAATCGTCGCCAAGGACTGTCGGGAAGGACACTGACTGATAAGTTGTATGTATCGGCTCCTACGCTCAATAAACTCTTGCGATCGGTCCAGATGTATTTCGAACCTTGGAACATCATGGTATTGAATGATCGGAAAAGCGGATATTTGCTCCAGTATGAGGAAAACGATTTCCGCAGTGCACTTGCTACATTCTTTTTGGAAAATATCAAAGATGAAGATCGGGAGAAAGTTTTGAATCGGTATTTTTACGGAATCGATCTTTCAGGGCTTAAACATATGATCGTACGGCTCGAACATGAATGGCATCTTCATTTTTCCAATCAGGTGTTTACACAAATGCTTGTTTTTCTTGCACTAGCTATTTCGAGAAAAGATACACCGGTCCACATTCGGCAAGAAGATGTGAAATTGCTTGAGCGTTATAACGAGTATTTGTTCGCAAAAGCAATTTTCGGTGAAATCGAGCGAATTGAGAATATTACGTTGTCCGAGGATGATGTCTTTTATTTAACGATGCAGATGATTTGTGCCGGATTTGTCCGTATTGGCGATCCGTCAGAACCGATCCACAGCTATGATGAAAATCTTACACAATTTGTAGATGAAGTCATGCTTTCGATGGGAACAATCCTCAACCATGACTTTTCAGAGGATCAACAACTTCGACAAAGTATGATCTTGCATTTACGCTCTACCGTATTCCGGCTTCGTCATGGACAGTCACGATCCAACGAACTCCTCAGCTATATCAAGCAGGAGTTTTCCCAAGTATATACAGCAAGCTGGATGATCAGCATGCTGTTTGAAAAGTATTTTGATTTAATGATCACCGATGATGAGCTTGGCTATATTGTTCTGCTCATCCAAACCGCTTTGGAACGCAAAGATGTGAAATACCATGCAGTGTTGATCGCTGATTTTTCAAAAAGCTATGGTGAGCTTATTCGCCAACGCATCATGAATTATGTGCCTGAAATTCAGGAAGTACGCATCTTGAGCCGATTTGAAAAAGATAATCCGCACTACAGACAGGCGGACGTGATTTTATCGCGAACTTCGGTCGATGATCCGCGAAACATTGTGGTGGAAAATTTGTTGACCGAAGAAGGAATACTGAAACTTCGTCAAAAGATGCAAAAAATTTCGTGGCCGGCAAATCGGCCGACCGGGATCTTTTCTTTGAACTGCTCGGCATTGTTCTCGCCGGATCTAATGATACTGCAGGCAGAATATTGCGATAAAGAGATACTGATTCGTGATGTGGTTGCTTTGCTGCAGAAAAAAGGATTTTGCGCAGAGGGTTTGTGCCGCTCGGCACTGGAACGCGAGAAAAAGATGTCGACTTCGATTGGAAGTGGCATTGCGTTTCCGCACGGTGATCCGGAATTTGTCAATGAATCGCGCGTCGTACTCGTTACGTTGAAACATCCTATGCTTTGGGGAGATCATGAAAAGGTGGATCTTATTTTCTTCGCCGCTTTTAATATGAACGTCAAGGATGAACGTAGACGGGTTGAAACGTTTTATCGCGAATTGATTCCTTGTATCAGTGATTCTCAAGCGCTTGAAGGCATAAGGCACGCAACAGATAACGTCCGATTGTATCAAGAGCTTTTCCAATGAGAAAAAATATCAGGAGCGGGTATTCCGTTCCTGATATTTGAATATAAGAAATAGCGGTTTTCACTTGATTTTTTTCTGTTTATGATTAAAATGATATTTAGACATGGGGTGTTAGCTCAGCTGGGAGAGCACCTGTTTTGCACGCAGGGGGTCAGGAGTTCGATCCTCCTACGCTCCACCATATGTCAATAAAGCCTTTAGGTATCATGCCTAAAGGCTTCTTTTTTTTCTTTTGGTCACACTTAAGTCACAGAACTGTGCTGAAAATTCTAAGACGCACAGTTTGCCGGAATTTAGGTGAAGCAAGGCGATGCTTCGGGTTGCTTTTGTTCTTGGTTCTCGATAAGTCACTTATTCCAAATGAATGACTAATCTTTCCAAACGGCTTTACTGTATTCGTTTTCATGATATGATGAAGATGCCAAAAGGAATGGCACAAAACAATCGGTTACAACATGGAATAAGATCTATGTCGGTGGAACACAAAAGATTCAAAAAGATTCCTCGTCACAAAAGACGGTAAAATGAAGTATATAGGATCAAGAAGAAACGCAGCGGAAAAGAAGCGTATATGGTGTAAAGAAATCAAGCGGAGCAGGCATAAGTCGTAAGAAAAAATGAATGAGAACATGATCCGATTGTCAACAGATGAAAAGAAAACGGAATCGAAAAGAACAATATCGTATGTAATAATGAATCAAGTGATCCACAATAACAAAGAGGGCTTCTGATTTGGAAGCTCTTTCTTTTTAATTTTTTGTGCAAGCTCGTCCATCTCTTCAGATGGGAGAGAATATCGCAGAAAAGAGTTTTTATCATTGTTCATAAAATGATAATATAAATGTATCGAAGGAGAATTTTATGTTAGAAGTTGGAAGTTTAGCACCTGAATTTACGTTAAAAGATCAAAACGGACAAGATGTTTCCTTATCTCAATTCAAAGGAAAAAAAGTTGTTTTATATTTTTATCCGAAAGATAATACGAGCGGATGTACAAAGCAAGCATGCACGTATGCCGAGCTTTATCCGCAATTTGTCGAAAAAGGAGCCGTAGTTCTGGGCGTTTCGAAAGATAGTGTAGGATCTCACCAAAGATTTGCCGAAAAATATAATTTTCCGTTTACTATCCTTTCGGATCCTGATCATGAAGTGATCGAGAAATACGATGTATGGAAAGAAAAATCGATGTACGGCAAAAAATATATGGGTGTTGTCCGAAGCACATATTTGATTGATGAGAACGGAATTATTGAAAAAGCGTTTGAAAAAGTAAAACCGGCAGAAGATCCGCTGAAGATGCTAAATGTTGTCGACTTGTAAAGAAAAGAAAAAGAGAGGTTAGCGATCATGAGCAAAATTATTACGATTTCCCGAGAATTCGGAAGCGGAGGCCGCGAAATAGGAAAAAGGCTTGCCGATGAATTAGGATTTCTTTATTATGATCAGGAAATCATCAAAGAAATTTGTAAAGAAACCGGAATGCATGAAGGGTACGTCGAAGGTGTAGCCGAAAAAGCTATTTCATTGATATCTACCCAATTCGGGCATACTTTTTACAATCAGCAGCAAATCGATGTTTTGGTTTCTCAACAAAAAATCATCTTGGATCTTGCCAAACGTGGAGATTGTGTCATTGTCGGTCACGGATGTGCCGAAATTCTCGCTGATCTTGAGCCGTTCAGCATTTTTGTTTACGCAAGCATGGAAGCAAAAGTCGCACGTTGCCGAACAAAAGGTCCGGAAGAAGAAAAATTAACCGAAAAAGAACTGATTCGAAAAATAAAAGATGTCGATAAAAACAGAAAAAAGGTTCATGAGATGATTGCGCCGACACGCTGGGGCGAAAAAGAAAACTATGATTTATGCATTAATACGACTCACGTAAAGATCAAGCGGATTATTCCGGGAGTTGCTATGTATGCCAATGAATATTTCGAAAATAAATAAAATTATAAAAAACTGTTAATATCTGGAGCTGAATTCAGCTTCTGAATTAACAGTTTTTTTCTTAGTATGCAGAATAATTTCCTACGTATCTCGAACTTCCGAATCCAATAATCAAAGTAAATAAAAAAGGGAAGAAATAAAGGCCAAGAGCAAACCAAATTCCGTGGCCGAAAGAAAGGGATACCTTGAACGCTAAATTACACAAAATCAGCAATTGAATGAATCCGATGATCCATGCGGCCCAATACATCATTCCGGTCGCATCGTTTGCGTTGGCTCCCATTAGTGTGGAAATGATAGTCAAAGCCAGCCATATCCAGAAATACATTGTTTGCCAAGAAAACTTGAAAACGATGTATAAATTATAAACCGGGATCAATGCTTTCCATCCTGCTTCTCCGGCTTTCGTGAACATTTGCCAAGCACCGATTACAACAAGAATGTACCAAGCGAGTCCTAAAACAGTATATGTTGTTGAAAATAACATTTTTATTGTCCTCCTATAATTTAAATATACGAATTTATGTTTTGAAGTGCTAATGTAATGCATGGGGAAGCATTGAGAAAATATAAGAACAAGGCGTCTTCACAGCTGAATTTCACAAGGCAATGTGATATAGTAAAATCAATAAAAAACAAAACCGATGGAGGTTAAAATATGGTAAAAAGAATTGGTATCTTAACTTCTGGCGGAGATTCGCCAGGAATGAATGCGGCAATCCGTGCAGTGACACGTGTCGGACTGAATGCCGGGCTTGAAGTCTTTGGCATTTATAACGGTTACAAAGGAATGGTCGAAGGGTATATCGAGCCATTGACACGTGAAGATGTAAGCGAGATCGTCAATCGCGGAGGAACGATCTTAGGATCCGCAAGACTACCGGAATTCAAAGATGTGGAAGTACGCCGGAAAGCGATTCGGCAACTTGAAAAAAGAGGAATAGAAGCTGTTGTCGTGATCGGTGGGGACGGATCATATCGTGGAGCATTGTCTTTGACTGAAATGGGGATTAACTGTATTGGATTACCCGGAACCATTGATAATGATATCACGTGTACAGATTACACCATTGGATTTCAGACCGCTCTAGAAACAGTTGTGGACGCGGTCGATAAATTGCGCGACACATCCAATTCGCATCATCGATGCTCGATTGTCGAGGTTATGGGAAACCGTTGTGGCGATCTAGCACTTTGGGCAGGGATTGCTTGCGGAGCCGAAATTGTCGTAACGAGCGAAACCGGATTCGATGAAAATGAAATTCTCGACCGTTTACGTGACTTAGATCTGATTCGCAAGAAAAAACATGCGATTATCGTAATCAGCGAAAAAATCACAGATGTGCATCAATTGGCGAAAAAGATCAGCCTGAATACCGGATTCTCGGGACGGGCAACTGTTTTGGGGCACATCCAACGTGGAGGCTCTCCTTGTCCGTTCGATCGTATGCTTGCTTCACAAATGGGAGAAAAAGCTGTTGATCTGCTCATGCAAGGGATCGGTGGTCAATGTGTCGCGATTCACGACAATAAAATTGTTGCCTATCCAATCGAAAAGGCATTATGTATGCCTGCAGAGTCAAGAAAACCATTGACAAATTTGTTTGAACGATTAGGATAAAATAGGTTTAAGTTTTAAGGAAGGAACAATTTGAAGAAAGGAACAGTATGGAAAAAAAGACAAAAATTGTATGTACGATTGGGCCGGTCAGTGAAAATAAAGAAACACTTACCCAGTTAGTAAAAGAAGGAATGAACATCGCTCGATTGAATTTCTCTCACGGAGATTACGAAGAGCATAAAGCACGTGTAGAACTGATTCGTGAAGTTTCGAAAGAAACCAAGAAACCGATCGGTATCTTATTGGATACAAAAGGCCCGGAAATTCGTTTAGGCGATTTTGAAAATGGCGGTGTCGATTTTGTGGAAGGTGATGTCGTGACTTTGGTGAACGAAGAAGTTCTCGGAAACAAAGAGCGTTTCACTTTACGTTGTCCTGAAGTCTTTAATGATGTGAAAAAAGGCGATTACATTTTGATGGATGATGGAAAAATGCGCGTTGATATCACAGATGTAGATCCCGGAAAAACGATTACCGGCGTAGTTGCCAATCCTCATTTCTTAAAAAGTCGTAAAGGATGCAATTTACCAGGAATTATCTTAAGTATGCCGTTTGTGTCTGCAAAAGATGAAGCCGATATTCGTTTCGGAGCTCAGATGGATGTCGATTATATTGCGGCAAGCTTTGTTCGCCGCAGAGAAGATGTTCTGGCAATCCGCAAGATTTTGATTGATGAAAATAAAGACAATATCCAGATTATTCCGAAGATCGAAAACCAAGAAGGATTTGATAATTTGCGAGATATCCTTGAAGTCAGTGATGGGGTAATGGTTGCTCGTGGTGATCTTGGAGTCAATGTTTCTTTAGAATACGTACCGATCTATCAAAAACAAATGATCAAAATAGCGAACGAGATGGGAAAACCGGTTATTACTGCGACTCATATGTTGGAAAGTATGCAGGAAAACCCTCGTCCGACACGTGCGGAAGCAAGTGATGTTGCCAATGCGATTATGGATGGAACCGATGCGATCATGTGTTCGGGTGAAACAGCAGCCGGACATTATCCAGTAGAAGCGGTACATACAATGACAAAGATCGCCAATGCGATCGAACCGATGATTCCATACAAAGAGCGTTTGAAACAAGGAATCAAATCCAGTCGTCGTACAATGAACGATGCGATTGCGATTTCTGTTGCCGATACATCTTTAGCGATTGATGTAAAATGTATCGTAGCCTTTACTCAAAGCGGCAATACCGCAAAACGTTTGGCGAAATTCCGCCCTGAAGCGCCAATTATCGCCGTATGTTTTGATGCTGTAACGGAACGTTCTCTCCTTCCTGTTTTCGGAGTGTTCCCATATGTGTCAGCAATTCAGAATTCTCAGGAAAACGATGTGCAGCTTGCGCGCAATGTGGCTCAGGAATATGGATTTAACAAAGGCGAATACATCATTGTTGTAGCCGGATACCCTGTTGGTTCAGGTAGCACGAACATGATGAAAATCGTTCAAATTTAAAAGAAAGATCTTATTTTGCTCCCTAATTGAATAGGGAGCTTTTTTAATATCTTGCGTTTCCTTTTTTTTCTATCTACAATGGGAAAAAGCGAGGAAAAGATTGTATGAAAAAATTTATCGGAATCGACTTAGGAGGTACAAATGTTCGGGCAGCCCTAATTCGGGAGGATGGAGAAGTTCTTTGTGTGAACAAAAGTGCTTCAAACCCTGAAAAGGGAGCCGAACATGTAGTGGATGTCATTACAAACTTAGTGCTTGATCTTCCTGATTATCAGCAAGCTCAAGCCATTGGAATTGCAGTGCCGGGACTGATCGACAGTGAGCGCGGTGTTATTACGGCAGCGAATAACTTAGCCAAACTTGTAGGGTATCCTCTTACAAGCACATTGTCTAAGCGTCTGCAAAATAAGCCTGTTTATTTAGCCAATGACGGAAAAGCCGCAGCAATCGGAGAAGCATTAGCTGGAGCCGGAAAAGGAAAGAAAATCGTTTATTATGTGACAATCTCGACAGGAATTGGCGGAGCAGCTGTAATTGACGGACAACTTTTGATGGGACGACACGGATTTGCCGGTGAAGTAGGCAATATGATCGTAAATCAAAAAGACAAAGCGTATGGGATCATGAATAAGGGGGCTGTGGAAAGCGGGGCAAGCGGAACAGCCATCACACGCAAAGGAAAAGAAAAGATTTCTCAGGATATCCAACATGCCGGAGAAGTATTTGATCTTGCGAAAGAGAAGCATGCGGATGCAATCGCAATCGTTGAAGAAATGACTGATGATCTTTCCAATCTTTTGTCTTCCGTTTCTTTGGTGATCGATCCGGACTTGATCGTACTCGGAGGCGGAGTCATGAAAGGAAAAGATGTTTTCTTTGATCGGCTCGAAGAAAAATGGAAATCAAAAATTTTCGATGCGATGACGGATGCTGAACTTGTGTCTGCTCAATTGGATGAACCGGGAATTGTCGGCGCTGCTATGTACGCACTTAGCCGGGAATCGGACTAGACCAATCAGATTGATTGGTCTTTTTTAGTGTGTTTTAAATCCTTATAAATTGATATGTTCTTAAAAAATGAACTATAATTTTTCATCATTAACAAACAAATTCCGAATTTTTGCGTTATTTGAAATCAAATGTCAAAATTATGTTAAATAGTGTTGACAAAGCGCTTACATAGATGTTTAATGTTGGTATATACCAAGCGGTGCTTGGAGAAAGGAATTATTAATCTTTATGAACGGTTTTTTAAATTGGATGGAAGAACATTTCATGCCTGTGGCTGCCAAAGTTGGTAACCAAAAACATCTTGTTGCGATTCGTGATGCCTTTATTGCGATCATGCCGATTACCATGGTTGGTAGTATTGCGGTTCTTTTGAATGTATTTTTCCGTGATCTTCCGAACTCTTGGTGGGGTGATGGAAACTCATTCGTTGCTGCCATGACACCATTGATCAATGTAAACGGAAATGTTTATTTCGGATCGATTGTTATTTTGTCCCTTGCTTTCTCGTTTGCGTTAGGATATCAAATCGCAAAAACATACAATGTAAACCCAATTGCGGGTGGTGTTATCGCGTTCTCTGCCGTTGTGGTTTGTATGAATCAAAGTGCAGTGTTCGATTTTACATTAGCCAATGTAGATGTTGCAAGCGTGAGCGCATTGAATGATCTGGGCGTTGAAGCTGTTGCAAGCGGTGATGCCGTAAATATTGCCGTAAGCGGCTGGGGTTATATGGGAAGCGCATATACCGGAGCAAGCGGTCTGTTTACCGCATTGATCGTCGGGTTGCTTTCTTCTATGATCTATGTTCAATTGATGATTCACAAAATCACGATCAAAATGCCAGATAACGTACCTCCTGCAGTAGGAAACGCTTTTGCGGCAATCATTCCCGGATGTGTTGCGATCTACATCTTTGCGATTGTTACTCAAATTTGCGTTGCCGGTGCCGGAATGTATCCAAACGAATTGATTCAAAAATGGATCCAAGCACCTTTGATGGGACTTTCCCAAAATATGTTCAGTGCAATCCTTGTATCATTCCTTGTGCAATTGCTCTGGTTCTTCGGTTTGCCAATCGTGTTGAATCCGATTTATTTGATTCCATGGTTGATCGTACCTCCGGTATGTACATTGATCGCTTACTTGTTTACGGCCGGTGGAATCATTCCTCCAGTATATGTACAAGTCCCTTGGGTTATGCCAGTTGGTATTTATGCATTCTTGGCAACAGGCGGAAGTTTGATGGCAGGTGTTGTTGCATTGATCAACTTAGCCGTTTCATTTGCGATCTGGACACCATTTGTACTGCTTGCGAACAGGACCCAAGAAGTAGAATAGAAATTAATAATAGAGAAGCAAAAGGGAAAAGGATGGTTGGTGCCATCCTCCCTTTTTCGTTTTTGCAGGAGGTTTATGAAGAAAGAAGAAAATCAATCCAACAACAAATGGGGATCTTGGCCGTTGTTTGTGATCGCGCTTGGAACTTTGGTAATCGTGACCGGACCGATGTATGATAAACCGCTCATTGTCGTAATTGAAGGGTTATCCATCGTTTTGGTCGGTGTTCTCATGATGCGGGTAAGCCGAAGAAATCACGAACTTAAACAAAAAAGAATTCAAAAACAAAAAAATTATAAAAAGAAGTAAAATAGAAAGAAGTAAAACAGAAAGAAGAGGAAATAACTGTATGCGCCGATTAGGTTTTTCAATTTATCCAGAACATGCGACTTTAGAAGAAAATAAAAAATATATCGATCAGGCCGCAAAATATGGATTTAAACGAATCTTTACATGCTTGCTTTCGGTCGACAAGCCAAAAGAAGAAGTAAAAAAAGAATTTAAAGAATTAATCGATCATGCTCATAAAAAAGGAATGGAAGTAATCCTGGATGTGGCTCCGTATGTGTTCGACCGTTTAGGAATTACATACGATGATCTTTCGTTTTTTGCCGATATCCATGCGGACGGAATTCGCTTGGACGAAGGGTTTGACGGACAAAAAGAAGCGATGATGACGTACAATCCGGAGCATTTAAAAATCGAATTCAATGCTTCGGTCGACAATAAATACATCGAAAACGTATTAAGCTACAAACCGAATACCGATTATGTATTGACTTGTCATAATTTTTATCCGCAACGCTATTCAGGGCTAGGATATAAAATGTTTGAAGAAACGTCGAAAAATATCCGTAAGCACAATTTGCCGATTGCCGCATTTGTATCAAGCCAGCAGCCCAATACATTCGGGCCCTGGAACGTATATGAAGGATTATGTACATTGGAAATGCATCGAGATCTTCCGATTGATTTGCAGGCCCGTCATTTATTTGCGACTGGGCTTGTCGATGATGTGATCATTGCCAACTGTTTCGCTTCTGAGGAAGAAATGAAATCGCTGGCAGAAATCGAACCGGGAAAACTGACATTTAAGATCGAACTTGAAGGGGAACCGAATGAAGCGGAAGAAAAAATTATTTTCGAGCATCCTCATTTCGTTCGCGGTGATATGAATGATTATGCAGCCCGCAGCACCATGCCACGCATCACATTTAAAGATGCGACGATTCCACCTAGAAATACCCGTGATTTGAAAAGGGGAGATATCGTTGTTGTGAATGATGAGTATGATCGTTATAAAGGCGAGCTTCATGTGATCTTGAAAGATATGCCAAATGACAGAAAGAAAAATGTAGTTGGACATTTGCCACAGGAAGAAAGGATCCTTCTTGAATATTTAGATGCGTGGAAAACATTTAAATTGATCAAATAGAAATTTCTAGGTACAAAGAAAGAAAAATGAAAGGAAAGAAGAACAATGAGCCAACCTTTGTATCAACAAGTGAAATCGGAGTTATTGAACCAAATTTCTTCAATGAAGGCGAACTCCTCTATTCCCTCAGAGCGTACTCTTTCTCAAAAATTCAATGTATCCCGAATGACTGTGCGTAAAGCAATCGACGAACTCGTTGACGAAGGTATCTTATATCGAAATAAAACGAGAGGGACATTTGTTGCGGAAAAGCATCTTGTTCGTAAGAACTCCGTTACCGAAGGGGTGAGCGAAGGGGAAACCAAACACTTATTGTATATGACACGACGAACCTTTGAGGAAATCGCACCGATATTAAATGCGCCGATTTATGAAGATATCATGCGTATTGTTATGAATAAACAAAAAGGAAATGTGACAGCGACCGTAGATGAAATGTATATTACCTATCCGTATTATGAAGAGAATGTGCACGATATTGACGGGATCGTTGCGATATGCGAAAACAAAAAAGAATATCATGTAACTCAAACATTTTATCCTATGCTGATTCCGGTGCAGTTTGTTAATATTCTCGATATACCGATGAACACTCCGATCATAATGATTCGATCGATTTATCGCACCTTGGAAGGAAAGCCGATCTTATTACGAAAAACGTATTATAATCCGACAATCGAAACAATTGAGATTTCCAATTAATAGCGAGCTATGCTATAATGAGAACATTGTAGAAGAATAGGGAGGATCATCTATGATCGAAGTCGATTTAGAGCTGGAAGTCACACCGGAAGAGCTGTTTGATGTGATTACGGCTTCTATTTTATATGATATTAAAGAAAGCACAGGGAAAAACGTGAAGCGAGATCAGCTTCATAACAATTACACATACAAAAAAAAGCTAAAATCAAAGATGGGAAAAGAAGCAGGCGTAAAAGTGACGATTTCCAAATTTGAATATCCTGTTGTGTATGAGGCAAAATTCGAATCCGCGTCCGGAAACAATATGATGCGTTATGAAGTTGAACGATTGGAACATGATCATTCGG
Source organism: Firmicutes bacterium M10-2 (assembly GCA_000403415.2). GTDB lineage: Bacteria > Bacillota_I > Bacilli_A > Erysipelotrichales > Erysipelotrichaceae > Dubosiella. The sequence continues at coordinate 146,182 of KE159681.1, read as the reverse complement.
GATTAGCTTATATCGAAGATTTTGAAGGAAGCGGAAAAATGGCCGCAATGAACGGCTGGCTTGTCGGATTAGTATATAACCATAAAGCGAAAAAAGACATTAAAAAAAGATTGCGTGCCATGGAGAAAAATATTATCGAGAACCGCGCAATGGATGATGATTCGTTTTTAGAACAAGAAGAAACTGAGCAGTAATAAGAGCACCTTGTCAAAGCAAGGTGTTTTTTTGAGCATTTAAACCATAAATTTCCCAAAATATGGGTATCATATTTACTATATAAAAGAAGGAGGATATGTTAAGTTATAAGAAATATAGAAAAAAGTATATAAATACGGCATAATATGTTCATAAAGAAAGGGTTGTATTTATGAACACAAAGAATATCACAAACTATAAACCTAAAGATTTTGCCGAGTTATTGGGTGTATCAGTCAAGACATTGCAGAGATGGGA
>KE159681.1:120318-144339 GCA_000403415.2 Firmicutes bacterium M10-2 | reverse complement strand
TAACGAACAAGCAAATGTAGGTATGTACCGAAGGCTGATTCGGGAATTTACGACTGTGGAGTGTACAAGAACTTGTGAGTAGTGGGAACACAAAAGCATACACGAAGAAGCAGTAAGAAATATCCGTGAGGATTTCAATTCTCGATGTGTTTGAGTATGTTTAGACACATTTTGAGTAGCAGGAAATGAAGATGAGCAGGACGACCAATCGATTGATTCATAATTTGTTTTTGATCTTGGCTCCATTAGGAAGTTCCGTACTCTTTTTAATAATAAAAAACCAGCAAACGGTCATAGGAAATAAATTCAATATGCCTTTTGCCGGTCAAAGTGCACCACTCATTTACTTGTTCATGGGTGTTTGTTTGGTCTTTTGGGTCAAGGTTTATGAGAATCACACGAATCGTACAATAGGGTGGATTATCTTTGCGATATTGATTGTGCTGTTCTTTCTGGGATGTGTTCATGTACTCCCCATCGAAAACTGTTTGAGTGCAATCTTAATTTGGATCGGAAGTGTAGTCACCTCAATATTGATTACGTCAACACCTACTCGCTAAAATTGCCACTCTATGGGTACAAACTCTTATACTTCTTTTATCCTTCAAGAAGAGTGAGGTATGATTCTATGAAAAGACGGACCGAAAATTCGATCCGTTTTTTTATTCGACAGCTTTTAAAGATTCGACCATCTTGATCTTGCGAAGCTTGAATTTCATAACAAAATTTATCATGAAAGCGAACAAGATCGTCATAAAGAATGCAACGATAAACGATTGCGGCAAGATTGTTCGGCCAAACATGATATCATCGAGCTCGGCAAGATTCATAATCAAATGATGAAGGCTAATACCAATTCCAAGTCCGCACAAAGAACCGATAATCGCAAGGACCAGACTTTCCCGATTTACATATGCGTTGACTTCTTTTTCAGTAAAACCAAGAACTTTGATTGTTGCGATCTCACGCATACGTTCTGAAATATTGACATTACTCAAATTGTACAGGACCACAAAAGCTAAAGCGGCTGCGGAAATAACCAATACAATAACGATCATTCGGATCGACCCAATCATATTCAGAAAATTTTCCTCAAGGGAAGAATAGAATGTGACGCTTTTAACATCCTTGATTTCCATTAACTGGTTTCCTAACTTTGTTTGGGCTTTTTCGCTTGTGTTTTTTAATTTCAGCAAATAAGTCTGGGTTGGTATTTCCGTTGTTTTCCATGTATCGAACGTATTTTCTGTCACATACATTTGATGACCAATATAATTTTCGAAAATCCCGAGCACTTTTGCGCTTAATTCTTTTCCGTCAAGATCTTTGAAATGCAGTGTGCTTCCGATATTCAATCCCATCTTTTTTGCCATCTTTTCCGAAATATAAATTCCATCGTTTTCCAGCTGAATTTTTTCATGTCCGGTTCGGGTTCTTAATGTCGTAAACTGATCAAAACGATTCATTTCATTTTCAGGAATGATATGAACGGTTCCTGACATATCTTTGTTTTCGATATTAAGCTCCACATTAAATGAGCGTTGAGCGAACACACTTTCGATATCTTTGTTTTCTTTAATCTGTTCGAATGACTTTTCATCTTCATGATCCATTGAGATCGAACCATCCATATGATAAATTTCATCGTACTGCAAATGTACGATGTCTGAAATGGAGTCGTTGATCCCAAAACCGGCCACCAGCAAAGCGGAGCATCCCGCAATGCCAAGAACTGTCATCAGAAAACGTTTTTTATAACGGAAAATATTTCGAATCGTGACCTTATGCAAAAAAGAAATCCGATTCCAGATAGCAGGAATCTTTTCGAGCAGGATTTTCTTTCCGGCTTTTCCGGCTTTCGGACGCATGAGTTGGCTTGGGACCTCCATCAATTCTTTATAAATCGACAAGAAGGTGGCGAAAAGCGTGATGCCGGTTACCGAAGCTGATGCAAAAAGCATCAATCCAGGTTGAAATTCATATTGGATACTTTCGATTAAATACATCGTATTCCAAGCATAAAAAATAATATATGGGAATACGAACATTCCAATGGCACAACCAATGATTGAACCGATCACGCTTGCAAGAAAAGCATACATTAAGTATTTCATTGCGATTTGACTTTTTGAATAGCCTAAAGCTTTTAAGGTGCCGATTTCCGTTCTTTGCTCATCGACCATTCGGGTCATGGTTGTCATACAAACCAGAGCGGCAACTAAGAAAAAGAAAACCGGGAATACCGATGCAATTCCATCCATTCGATCGGCACATGCTTCATAGTCACGATAAGAATACAAAGAATCACGGTCAAGTACGATCCATTCTCCTTTCAGGTCATCAATTTGATTTTGAGCATCTTCGATTTCCTTTTTTGCTTTTTTGAGTTCTTCGTCACGTTTCTTTTCGTTGTTGTCAAGCTCAGCCTTTGCGTCCATGAGTTGTCTGCGCGCTTGCTCAATCTGTACAAGACCATCGTTGTATTGAGCCTGAGAAGCATTTAAAGTGTTGTACGCTTCGTTCAACAAAGGATAGGAGGCGATCAGCTGATCGCGCTGTTGGATCAATGTCTGCTTTTGGACGGAGGCTGCATCAATTTGACTCAGGCCGTCTTGAATTTCTTTCATACCTGAATCAAGCTGAGAAATCGCAGTATTGACTTGATCAAGATTGGCCTGTAAATCAGACAGGCTTGGTTCCTGTTTTGTGATTTGCTCAAGAGAAGCGGTAATAAGGTCCAATTGAGCAAGGAGTTCGTTTTTTTGATTCAAAAGAGCGATCTTATTTTCTTCGCTTAAATTCGGATCGAGTTCTTGCTGTTCAATCAGAGCAATCGATTGTTTGATTTGCTCTTGTTGATTTAAAAGGATCGGTTTTTGGGCAATCGTGTCTTGTAATGTCCGAATCCCGCTTTCCAACTGCTCTTTTTTTTGGCTTAGATCTTCTTTTTGATTTTGGAGTTGAGCGAGCTTCGTTTGTAAATTCGGAATGTTCTTTTCCTGTTCGCTGATTTGAGCAATTGCCGAATCGAGTTTTGGCAAATTGCCATCTATCGCGGCTTTGTTTTGCTCGTACTGGGCCCAGCCGGCATCCAATTGGGCTTTCGAATCCTGAAGAAGTTGTTCTTTGGATGCAAGTTCCTGTTGACCGCTTTCGATTTGCTCTTTTGCGTCATCGATTTGTTTTTGAGTCTTTTTTTCTTGTTCGAAATATTCTTCTTTGGCTTCATCGAGCTTTTTTTGCTGATTGGCAATTTCTTTTTTTACTTGGCTGTCGGCAATATTTTCGATTTTCTTTACGACCGGGTCTACCACTCCGAAATAGGCCTTCGAATAGGTATTGAGTTGTTTTGCACCTTGTACCGTTACGTCCACTTCAGTATAGTAATCGGTTTTTATATCAGTTTGCGGAATAAAAATAAACGAATTCACCGAACCGGAACCGATAGAAGAGGTTCCTTTTTCATACGATAAATACCGTGGCCAATAGCAAGTGCCGACAATTTTATATTCATCGTATTTTAATTGATCAGTAATTGGTTGGTCATCTCCGGAATACAATTTAATCGTGTCCCCGATTTTATAGCCGTCAAATAATTCATTTTGAACATTCGGAGCTTCCAGCAAGCATTCTTTTTCGTTTTGCGGCATTCGTCCTTCGACTAACCGAACTTGATTAATTTCGCTTTTTTCAGGCAATGAAAAAATTTTATAGACCATTTCGCTTGCTCCGACTCGAGTCAGGGCATCCATCGAAAACAAAGGCTGAACATTTTCCACTCCTTTGATTTTTTTAATTGTATCAATATCGGATTGACGAAGTCCAAGTGTGGAAAATACTTGAATATCCTGCATACCGTATTGATCAAAATAAAAATCTGCGCTGTATTTCATATCCGGAGCACTTGCTTTGATCCCCGCAAAGAACGCTACCCCAAGCGCCACGATGCAAAGTATCGAGCAAAAACGGCCCAGAGAATGCTTGATCTCGACAAAAAGATCTTTCCATAAGATTTTCGGCATCAGTATTCGATCCGATCTACATCCATAGGGGTTGGATTGATTTCAATGCTTTCGATTTTTCCGGAACGTACTTTTATGATTTTATCTCCGATTGGAGTAAGAGCAAGATTGTGCGTGATCACGATTACAGTTTTATGCTCTTTTCGACATGTTTCCTGAAGCACTTTCAATACTTGTTTGCCTGTTACATAATCTAATGCTCCGGTTGGTTCGTCACAAAGAAGAAGTTTTGGGTTTTTCGCCAACGCTCTTGCGATTGCGACACGTTGCTGTTCGCCACCCGAAAGCTGAGCCGGAAAGTTATTCATCCGCTCAAGCAATCCTACCGAAGCAATGGTTTTTTCAATATCGAGCGGGTCTTTGGAAATCTGGGTTGCCAGTTCCACGTTTTCGCGTAATGTGAGGTTTTGCACCAGATTGTAAAATTGAAATACGAATCCGACATCGTATCTTCGATACAAGGTCATTTGCTTTTCGTTATAGTCTGAAATAATTTGACCGTCAACGACGATTTGGCCGCTTGTCGCTGTATCCATCCCGCCTAATAAATTAAGGATCGTACTTTTTCCGGCGCCGCTTGCCCCGGCAATGATCACAAACTCTCCTTCATTAATATCAAAAGATACGCCGTTGAGAGCATGGATCTCGATTTCTCCCATTTTATATGTTTTTTTTACGTCTTTAAAAGAAATAAAAGGATTCATAGGATCACCTCTTCTGTTCGTTTTTATTATACTGGATTATTGGTGGTAGATGAATAAAAAACACAACTTACTTTTTGAAACAAAAGGGATGAATATTCTAAGATTTCCTTTTAGAGCATATAGATGTTTTATCCAAAACATGATAGTATTTCTGATGATCAAATGATCAAAGGAGCAATTATAAATGAAAATAAAAGTTATCACAGATAGTGGTTCGGGACTTTCTCAAGAAAAAGCGAAATCCCTTGGAATAGATTTTTTGCCTTTGCAGGTTATCGTGAACGAACAAACGTATTTAGATGGTGTCGATCTGAATGTCGATGATCTATATAATTATATGGAACAAGGTGCGGTCGTTCAAACTTCGCTTCCGCCTCTTGGAATCATGGAAGATCTTCTGGAACAATATAACGAAGATGAGGTAACGGATATTGTCTTGATCACATTGTCCAACGGTCTTTCCAGTACGAACAGTACATTTTTAGCTGCTGCAAACCGTCATGGAATCAAGGTGCATACGCTAGATCTTTATACAACGCTGGCTGTCGAACTGTATTGTGCTATGGTAGCGGCATCGTTGAACGAACAAGGCGTGGAACCCCAAAAAATGATTGATATTTTAAAAGATGCTATTGACCATTCAGCCGGATTCTTAATTGCGGAGGATCTGGATCATCTTGCAAAAGGTGGACGACTAACACCTATGGCCGCAAAACTGGGAGGAATGCTTAAGATCAAGCCGATCTTGGAAGTGTCCAAAAATACTGAAGGAAAAGTTGATGTATGGAATAAGGTACGTACGATGAACAAAGCAATCAAATCGGCAGCGGATCAAATCGGAAAAAGCGTATCAAATCCGGAGGATTATGTGTTTTATGTGCTGGATGCAAGAAATGAAGAAGGGGCTCAGACCGCAATTGAAGAATTGAAAACGGTGCTTGGTCCGATGGCCGATATTCGTCGCGAGCCAATGTATGCTGTAATTGCATGTCATACAGGAATGAAAGCCGTAGGGCTACAATATATTAAGAAAGTAAAAGGTGTACAATGAAAAAAATCGCATTTGTTACCGATTCGGGAACCGGCCACTCAGTAGAGTATTGGGCGGAAAGAGGAATTTATTCTCTTCCTCTGCAAATTGAGGTCAATGGTCACAGTTTCGATGAAGAAGAAACAATCGGGATCCCGGATGTACTTAAAAATCTGCACGCGCAAGTTCCTATGAAAACTTCCTTGCCGAAACTTGGCAAAATCGAAGAATTGTTCGAAAACTTAAAAGAAAAAGGATATGATACAATTTTTGCGGTACCCATCTGTATGGGGCTTTCATCGACGATGGGAGCTATGGAAATGGCTGCAAACATGCTTGATCTCGAATTTATCGGAGTGGATTGCTATACGACAGCCGTTGTGCAAGGCGATATGATTTTGACCGCAAAAAAAATGTGGGACGAAGGAAGTTCTATGGAAGAAATCATGCGCACACTGAATTGTATCGCTGATTCATGTGATACGATTCTTTTGGTAAATGACCTCAATCATTTGAAAAAAGGCGGACGATTAACGCCGATGGCGGCAACTTTAGGAGGTTTGTTGAAAATCAAGCCGATCCTACACTTAGATATGGAAACTGAAGGACATATCGATGTACTTGGCAAGGTTCGTACGATGGGCAAAGCTCAAGACTATGTAATTAATCGATTAAAAGAAATCGGTGTTAATAAAAATTACAAGATTATTGTCGCTCATGTAGATGCTTTGGAAGAAGCGAAAAAGTATGGTGAAAAGATCGAAAGAGCCATTGAAGGAGCCAAAGTTGTTTTTATTGATCTTGTCAGTGCAGTCAGTGTTCATACAGGCCTTGGTTGTTTGGCTGTTCAAGCTTTTTTACCTCATTCATAAAGATCGGGAAGGGAAACCGATCTTTTTGTTTTAATCATTGAGTAGCCATGAAAAACGACTATGTATAACGAATTGATTAAAAAAGATCTCACCTAAATCGGCGAGATCTCTTCTTCTGATTTTATATTATTTATCAAGTCTTGCTGCCTTGGAAAACAAAATATAACCGATGATAAACATGATGGTTAAAGCAGCAACACCGAGATTTTGATGTCCTGTATATTGAGTAACAAGGCCGACAACCAAAAGGCCTAGAAAACTTGCTCCTTTTCCGCAAATATCGAAAAGACCGAAGTATTCTCCGCTTGCGTTTTCCGGAATGATCTTGGCGTAATAAGATCGTGAGAGTGCTTGAATACCGCCTTGGAAACATCCGACAGCCCCGGCAAGAAGCCAAAATTCCCAAAGTCGATCGAGCTGGATTGCGAAAAGTGCGATCAGAAAATAGGCAAAGATACAAATTTTGATCAATTTCGCGGTATCGTATTTTTTTGAAAGTTTTGCAAAGGTCAAACTTGCCGGAAACGCGACAATTTGTGTGAACAGCAATGCGAGCAGTAAACCTGTCGTATCTAAACCTAAACTTGTTCCGTAAGCGGTCGCAAGATCAATAATCGTATACACACCATCGATAAAGAAGAAAAACGACAATAAGAATAAAAAAATCTTTTTTTCTTTTTTGATGGAGGTTAGGGTCTTTTTCAAACGTCCGAATGTATCTCCGATTACATGACTTTGCGGTTCGATATAATGTTTTTGTTTATAAGCTTTTGCTAAAGGAAGCGTAAATCCGATCCACCATGCTGCATTGATCAAGAAGGCAATGATCATAGCTGTATGCATTGTAATCCCGATCTTGTCGTACAATAAGACGAAAACAAGTGAAAGCACAAAAGGAATACAACTTCCGATATATCCATAAGCATATCCTTGACTGGAAACGGAATCCATGTTTTCTTCTGAGGTCACATCAACTAACATGGAATCATAAAAAACCAGAGAAAGGGAATAGCAGATTTTTGCGCAAATATATAAGACCAAAAAGCTCAGCCAATACGAAGGTATCCAAAAACATGCCAGAGCTAAGGCTCCAAGCAAAGCGCTGCTTAAGAAAATTTTTTTCTTGTTTCCTTTGTAATCGGCAATTGTTCCTAAAATCGGACCAAGCAGAGCCACTACGATTGTGGCGATACTTGTCGCATAGGACCAATAGCTTAAATAATCGCTTTCCGCAACCCCGGCGGCTGAAGAAAGCGAATTGAAATAGATCGGCAATAATGTAGTCACCAAAAGGATAAATGCTGAGTTTCCGACATCATAGCAGATCCATTTGAGTTCGAGTTTCGTAAGTTTCTTCATAATAACTATGTCCTCATTTCTGTAATACAGCTATTATCATACACGAAAATTGAAATTTTCAAACGTTTTTAATTGTGTGTTGGAAAACTTTCCGGCAATTTTGCCCATGTAAACGTTTACGTAGTGTCTAAACCCATTTTTTCACACGGATATGCTATTATTTTTCAAAAAGGAGAGAATTGTATGATTCATTGGCTGTATGCCTATTTTTATTTTATTGTATACAGTGTAGCCGGATGGCTTTGCGAAGATGTGTATGTCGGCATCGGAAAGAAAAAATTAGTGAATCGTGGATTTTTATATGGGCCGTATTGTCCAATCTACGGTTTTGGGGCGTTGATCGTATTGTATCCCCTTATGAAGCTTGGCGATCATCCTTTGCTCGTATTTTTGGGCGGAATGGTTTTGACAAGTACTTTGGAATATTTTACAAGTTGGATTATGGAAAAACTTTTTCATGAACGTTGGTGGGATTACAGCACATACAAATTCAATTTAAACGGACGAGTGTGTTTGTTGAATTCCGTGCTTTTCGGTTTGATGTCCTTGGTTGTTGTATTTTTGATCCAGCCACATGTTGAATCTTGGGCAAAATCGATTCCTTTGTCGACTTTAAGAATCGTTTTGATCGTATTTACGATCGGATTTTGTACCGATCTTGTCATAACGTGTGTGCATTTGGTAAAAAGGCGCAATGTGCTCCAGAAGATGCATGTGGAAATCGAAGCGCTACGTCAGCAATTTGAATTCGATACCCAAGAAAAGATTAATATGGTTCAAGATCATTTATCGGAGGTTTCGAATCGGATTGGAGAATGGGTAGAATCCAAACCGGAGCTTAACGAAAAAATCGAAGAGTTCAATGCAACGATGGAAAAACTTCAAAAGATCCGCAACCAACGAATTTCCAAAGCGTTTCCTGCAAGAACGGTTTCTGGGCCGATTCGCAACTCGCATGAAATCGCGAAAAATCTTCGTCAGCGTTTAAACGAAAAGAGAAATAACAATCAATGAAAGAAACAGCAAATGTTTCTTTTCAGGCTGTTGACAAAGTCGATTTTTCAAATCGGCTTTGTCACAGCTTTTTATTTTTCTCCCACAAATGAATAAAAAAAGAGCAATTTGAGGTATTTAAGTACCTAATATTACTCTTTTTTTAGACCTTTTTACCCACTTTTATTTTATTGAAATTTAATTTTTTCAAAATAGGTAGTTTGTCAACACTCTGTGTTTCTTTTTTTTGTTGTATAATAGATACAAATGAAAAATCCAAATCGAACAAGATACAGTAAATACAAAATGCTCGTTTATGTTTTTTGCGTTTTTATCTTTTTGACTATTGTTGTATCCATTGAATATCGAACGTGGAGCGGTGTATTTTGGGGCTTGCTGTTTGCGTTTGCGGCATGGCAGTGTAACGAACAGGCAAGCATCTCCAAATGCGGGCTTCGCGGAGAAGAAGAAACATATGATCTGCTTCTTTCTCTTCCTAAAACTTATAAGGTGTTGAACAATATCGATCTTGAAGTGAACGGAAGAAAAGGAGAAATCGATTTGCTGGTGGTTAGCGAATACGGTCTTTTCGTGATCGAAGTCAAAAATCATAGTGGAACCATTTTCGGAAAAAAAGGTCAAAATACATGGCGTCAGGAAAAAACGCAACAAACAAAATATATGAAAAATCCTTTGCATCAGCTGGATCGCGAAATTCGCTTGCTAAGGGAAATACTCGCTTCTTTTAATGTTTCGGTGCCTATTCGGGGTTGTGTTTATTTTGCAAACGCCAAAAAGATCGTTACGGATTCAAACAATGTGATTGATAACGGAACGGTGCTGCTTGATCGGATTTGCTCAAATTCAAGCCCGTTGTTGAAGAAAAATCAAATACGGAAAATAATTCGAATTTTACGTTGATTTTTCCTTATAAATTATGTTAATATATTGAAGCAAGTTTGTGCTTGCTCTCTGTTTCGAAAGAAACCAAATAGTCCAAAGGGAGGTGTACACATGAAAAAATATGAAATCATGATCATCGTAAATGCGTCTTTAGATGATGCTCAGTTTGAAGCTCTTGAAAAAAGACTTTTCGCACCGATTACCGATAACGGTGGATCGATCGATAACATCGATAACTGGGGAGTTCGTGAATTCGCATACGAGATCGATCACATGAAAAAAGGTCATTATGTTGTTGTAAACGCAACGGCAAATAATGCAGGAATCGAAGAATTCCAACGTCTTTGCCGCATTAACAACTCAGTGATCCGTATCATGGTCGTTAAAACCGAAAGCGAAAAATAATAGAGGAATAACAATATGATCAATCGAGTGGTATTAGTCGGACGTCTTACAAAAGACCCGGAACTTCGTAAAACGCAAAGCGGAACGAGTGTTGTTTCTTATACGATTGCCGTGAATCGTCGTTCGCAGACACCGGGGCAGCCTGATGCGGATTTTATCGGGTGTGTCGCTTGGAATAAAACAGCGGAACTTATGGCTCAATATTTACATAAAGGTTCTCTGATCGGTGTAGAGGGGCGTATTCAGACCCGCAACTATGACAACCAGCAGGGACAGCGTGTCTATGTAACAGAAGTAGTTACGGATAGTGTTCAGTTTTTGGAACCGAAAAACGCGCAATCTTCTCAACAGAATGCGTATAATTCATACAATTCGTATTCACAACCTCAACCGGCTCCAGTAAATCCATATGCTCAGCCTGTGGATGATGGATTTAGTTCGGCTTTCGATGCGAATGATACGCTAGATATTGCTAGCGATGATTTACCATTCTAGAAAGGAACAAGAAGATGGCTTTTAAAAAACAACGTATGGGTCGTAAAAAAGTTTGCTATTTTACGAAAAATAAAATTAAAGAAATCGACTACAAAGATGTAGAACTTTTGAAACGTTTCATCAACGCGAATGGAAAGATCATTCCTAGACGTGTAACGGGAACGCGTGCTAAATATCAAAGAAAGCTTGCAACAGCAATCAAGCGTGCACGTCAAATGGCTCTGCTTCCTTACGTAGTAGACTAATTTGTAATAAACAACAGGCTTCTGCCTGTTTTTTTTATTAGGAAATCAAATAAGAATAGTTTATAATCACTATTATGAATTCGATGATAAAAACGAAACAAATTACGCGAGGAGCCATGGTGTGTGCGATCTATGGAGTTTTACTGTTTGCAAATCAGCAGCTTGCCCTCGCTTTAGAAGATGGAATGTCGTGGATCTTTGCGTTTCCGATCTTGATCTATGCCGCGCAAAATCCGATTTCGGTTTCTGTCGTGTGCGCCATAGCCATGATCTTGGAAACTTTTCTTTTCGGTGGATTCACGACATGGTTTTATTCTTGGACTTCGATCACGATTGGCTTGTTTTACGGAATCGGAATTTGTAAGCAATGGAGCAATTCGTTGAAACTGACCATTACTTTTTTTCTGTCCGCCGTATCTTACTTATTTATTTTTTGGCTGTGGGCAGGCATATTCGGACTGGATTATACAGAAGATTTCGAATTGATCCATCAGTGGCTTCCGTTTTTAGATTTGCGTGTGTTTATGGGGGTGATCGTGTTTGTGCTTTCGCTGCTCCAAACAATATGCATTCATTTATTGGCGATTATGATTTGCCTGCGCATGAAAATCAAGGTCGTTCCGATGAAAAAAGTGTACGAAATCAAGTCCCGGCGTTGGGTAGGCGTCGTTTTTATCATCCTGCTTTTGCTTTTTTTTCTTTCCCAAATCTTGCCTTCGGCTGCACAAGGATGGAAAGATCTTATCTTGCTCGCACTGATTGTCGATCTATGTGCCTTGGATTATTATGGTATTGTGTATATGTTAAATGTATGTATCAGAACCAATAAACGTAAATTATCTTTTTTCGCGATCCTAGGTGGATTTATTCCGCTTGTCAATATAGTGTGGATCGTATTGGGAGAATTGGATTGTTTGCTTGATCTTAGGAGAGTGAAAGGACGAATATGAAAAATTATAAAAAATGGAAAAACGGTATGATCTTGATCGCAATTTTCATTGCTGCCCTGCTTGCTTATATGATATGGATCCATGATTGGCTGTCGGCAATCTTAATCGTTGTGATCAGCACCATGTTTTTTATGACTTTTTTTGGCTTCTGGCAAAATTTGAAAAAACGAGGATTGCAAACTGAATTTGATATTTCGCGAATTTTAGGACGTGATGCGAAAGATGCTTTGCAAGTTGGAGATGTGGGGATTATAACATACAACGATGAATTTGTCGTAACATGGACAAGCGATTTCTTCAGAGAACATGACATTCATATAGTGAATAAGAAAGTGACTTCATGGATTGAAAATATTCGTGAACTTTTTGATGAAGACATTGATTCGGTTGTCGGAAAATCGGATCATCGAGTCTATGAAATATTGAAAAAGAACGATGCGCAAGTATTGTATGTCCGGGATATTACCGAACTTTATCAATTGCGCAAGCATCAAAAACAAAATGAAGTTGTTGCCGGTTTGATGCACCTTGATAATTATGTTGAATATCAGTCCTATGAAAATGAAGAGGTCATCGCAAAAATCAATACACATTTGCGAAGTCCGTTAATTAATTGGGCAAAAGAGCATCATATGCTTGTGCGCCGAGTTCGTTCGGATCGGATCTTTGTTCTGTTCAATCGGGAAATATTGGATCGTATACGGCATGAAAATTTCACGATTTTGCAAATTATCAAAGATGAAGCGGCTCGTATTGATGTATCAATTACATTAAGCATGGCCATTGCTTACGGAACGAACGATTATGAAGAGTTGAATACGATGCTAAATGAATTGATCGAGCTGGCACAAAGTCGAGGCGGAGATCAAGCCGCCATTCAATGTGCAGGACATCGAGTTCATTATATTGGAGGAAATTCCGAAACAAGTTCTCAGCGCTCGAAAGTTCGTGTGCGTATCATGGCACAGTCTATCCAAGAAGCAATTAAAGAGAGCGGACGGGTTTTTATTGCGGGACATGTCAATACAGACTATGACTGTATGGGGGCTGCTTTATCAATGTCCAACTGGTGTCGTGCCCTGCATCGCAACGCATTTATCGTTTTGCAGGATGTACCTAGGGATCATCAGCTTCAGGATACGATGGACTACTATAAACAGGCTATAAGCGAGCGTCATCAACTTGTGACTGTGCAGCAAGCGACAGAGATGATCGATTCGAAAAACGATCTTTTAATCATGGTGGATCATGGCGTCCCTCTCATTTCATCGGCAAAGAATTTTGTGGACCGGTTTGACCGGATTATCGTGATTGACCATCATCGAAGAAATGAGCAATTTGTTGTTCATCCCCTCATCACTTATGTGGAAAGTCAGGCTTCTTCCACGTGTGAGCTGATTGTAGAATTGATTGAGTCTATCCCAAATCATATCCCAATATTCGAGGCGGAAGCAACGATTATGTATTTGGGAATTCTCGTAGATACGAATCGATTCAAGATGCACACATCAGCACGAACTTTTGATACGGCTGCGACTTTACGAGTGTGGGGCGCGAATGCCAACGTTGCCGAAAAAGCTTTATGCGAAGATTTGACGGATTTCAAATTAAGGACAGAACTTGTTTCAAGAGGAGAAATGCATTATGGTCATTTCATGATTACGGCTGTAGATGATCAGGAGCTGGATCGAACGATGATGGCCCAAGTTTCGGATTCGCTCTTAAAGATCAAAGGATGTCGGGCTTCTTTTACGATTGCCAAGACAAACGCAAACGATGTGGCAATCAGCGCACGAAGCGACGGAACTTTCAATGTTCAGAAGATCATGGAAAAAATGCATGGCGGCGGTCATTTTGCGGCAGCTGCTCTTGAAAGAAAAAATACGACTGTCATGAAGATGAAAGAAGAGTTGCTGAATTGCTTAAAGGAGGAAAAATAATGAAAGTCATATTATTGAAAGATGTAAAAAATATTGGGAAAAAAGATGAAGTCAAAGAAGTAAGCGATGGATATGCTTCGAATTTTTTGTTCAAAAACAAAATGGCTGTTCCTTATACAAAAGGAAGCAAAAAAGTGCTAGCTCATCAAATGGAAGAAAAAGCCGCAAACGAAGCGCAAATGGAAAAAGAAGCTCTTGAATTGAAAGAGCGTTTGAAGGACATGACTTTTGAATTCAAATTAAAAGTCGGAAAAAACGGCAATGTCTTTGGAACGATTTCAAATAAACAAGTTCTTCAGGCTTTGGCAAATGAAGGAATTGTGATTGATAAGCGAAAACTCCATAAAGAAGATGCGATTAATTCTTTAGGAACCACAATCGTAAAGGTCGACCTTTACCGCAACAAAGTGATTGGAGAAATAAAGGTGCACGTCAGCGAAAAGGAGTAGTTCTTCCATGCCAAAAGAATTACCCAATTCCCAAAAGATTGAGCAAGCTCTGCTCGGTTCGCTCATGGTTTATTCAAGTGTAATGTCAGTTTGCATGGAGCTTGATCTTGATGCCCGGGAATTTTATCTTCCTGCTCATGAACGGATTTATTTATGTATGCAGGAGCTGTACGATTCCGGACATCCGATTGATTTGAATAATTTGATTACAAGACTGCAGGATAAAGAAGAATTGGAAAGGGCCGGAGGAGCCGATTATATCATTCAGCTAATGGATTCGGCTGTGTCACCGGCCAATACCCATTCTTATATCGAAACGATCAAAAACAAGGCGCAAATGCGGGAATTGATCTTAGCAGCAGATACGATTGCGAAAAATACATATGACTCGACAGAAGAAATTGATGTTTTGCTCGACGAAGCGGAACGGAGCATCATGGATGTGACAAGACATCGAAGAGGGACTGAATTTGAGAGTAGTGCTCAAATTGTATCTCGAGTCATTGATGATCTGAATCGTTTGAAGACAATGAGCGGAGTTACGGGAATACGTACAGGCTATGCGGATCTTGATCGCTATACGAATGGTTTTCAGCGGGGCGATCTGATTATTCTTGCGGCAAGACCGGCTATGGGAAAATCAGCTCTGGCCTTGAATTTTGCTTCCGAAGTAGCAAAACACAATAAAGACGAAGCGGTAGCGATCTTTTCACTGGAGATGCCGACCGATTCTTTGATGAAGCGTTTGCTGAGTGCGGAAAGTGAAATTCAAGCGACTAAATTAAGGGATGCGTCTTTAGAAAATGAGGAATGGTCCCAGCTCAATCAGGCGGGTAATCGTTTAAGCGAAAGGAAGATCTTTATTGATGATACGTCGAGTATCAAAGTATCGCAGATCTTTTCGAAATGTCGAAAACTCAAAAGCGAATATGGTGGGATCTCGCTGATTGTGATTGATTATCTTCAGCTGATTACGGGAACGAGAGCGGATTCCAGACAACAGGAAGTTTCGGATATTTCGCGTAATTTAAAAATCCTTGCCAAAGAACTGGATTGTCCTGTGATTGCCCTTTCCCAGTTAAGCCGTGAAGTGGAAAAACGAACGGATCATCGACCTCAGCTTGCCGATTTGCGTGAATCCGGATCAATCGAACAGGATGCGGATATTGTTATGTTTTTGTATCGCGAAAAATATTACGAGCGCGAGGAAGATGAAGGCGAAAAGAAAGATACAGAATTGGTTGATTTGACGTTGGCTAAACATCGAAACGGCGGGTTGGGAGATATCAAGCTTGTGTTCCAAAAGTCCATTTCGAAATTTTCTTCTTGGGATCAAACCAATCGCGGAGATGATATGTATGCGAATTGATTTACTTTGCAGCGGATCAAAAGGAAATTCGTGTTTGATTCGCACGGATCGTACCCAGATCGTAATCGATTGCGGGTCGACAAAAAAATATTTGATGCAAGCTTTTAAGCGTGTGAAAGCCTGCATAGAAGATACTTCTGCGGTCTTTATCACACATGGTCACATAGATCATATTTCACAGCGAAAAATGTTTGCAAAATTTCCGATTTACTCGTATTGTGATATGGAAGATGTTGAATGTCCGATTCATATAGAGCCTTTTGAAACGATCCAAATCGAAGATCTTTCGATACAGGTGATCCCGCTTTCTCATGATGCGCCGAAAACAGTTGGCTATGTGGTAAAAGAGGGGAACGAAAAACTGGTATATATTACGGATACAGGATATTTGGCAAATTCAAACAAACCTTATTTGACAAATGCCAATTATTATATTTTTGAAAGTAATCATGATGTTCCTATGCTGATGGCGACAAGCAGGCCTACGTTTTTGAAACAGCGGATTCTTTCGCCATACGGACACCTCAATAATGAAGAGTGTGCGAAAAATTTAGCGGAATTAATTGGTGAAAACACAACGCATATTGTGTTGGCTCATCTTTCTCAGGAAGCCAATACTACGCAGCTTGCTTTGAAAACGTTTTCCGAAGTATTACAACGAAAAAAGATCGATTCAGCCCGTATTTGTGTACGTGCTGCCGATCAATTTGAGATTGAAACTATCGCCTAATGTTTATTGCGCGATAGTTTTTTTTGGAAATGAGGTTTGTTATAATGAGAATAATGAAGGTGGTGAATTTAGTATGTTAACAGTAATCGATCATCCGCTTATTCGTCATAAGTTGACCGTGATGCGTGACAAAAACACAGGCACGAAAGATTTTCGGGACAATCTAGATGAAATCGGCGGATTGATGGTATATGAAGTGACGCGTGATCTTCCGCTCAAAGATGTCGAGATCGAAACTCCGATTTGTGCGTATACAGCCAAGACATTGGCAACTCCGATCGTGGTCGCTCCCATTCTTCGTGCAGGTCTTGGAATGGTCAGTGGAATCCAATCCTTGATTCCAACCGCAAAAGTAGCGCATATCGGGTTATATCGTGATGAAACGACATTGGAACCTCATACGTATTTTGAGAAATATCCAAAACATATGGATGAATCGACCGTGATCATTGTCGATCCGATGCTGGCAACTGGAGGATCAAGTGCGGCAGCAATCGATATGGTCAAAAAACAAGGGGCAACCAACATCAAGCTTGTTTGTCTTGTCGGAGCGCCTGAAGGTGTCAAGATGATCGAAGAACTCCATCCGGATGTGGATATTTACTTAGCGGCACTTGATGATCATTTAAACGAAAACGGTTATATTGTTCCGGGTCTGGGGGATGCGGGGGATCGTATTTTCGGTACGAAGTAATGAAACCTGCACAATTTCCCGGAGTGTTGCTCGTAAATCTGCTGGTTTGTCTATGGATAGGATATTTACTGGATGACTGGTTCAATACAAGGCCCATCTTTTTGCTTATTCTTGTCCTTTATGCTTTGATCGGCAGTTTTGCGCTTTTATTAATCAAAGGAAAAAAGAAACATGGATGATCTGAAAAAATTATTTGTCCAAACGACAAAATATGCGGTCATTCTTGGTATTTTGTGTGTTTGTTTTGCTTTTGTGTTCTTTGGGATGCCAAGTGCGATCGGAATCTGTGTAGGCGTGGTGACCGGGCAGCTGGGGCTGGTCATGATCATTCGTTTCGCAAGAACGATCGGATCGCAGGCAAAAGCAAATCGTTCGGGACTAAAGCAATACGTCCTGCGTTATTTTATGTATGGGATCATCATGGTGATTTTTGCCTATATCGGGGTGCCGGTCCTTTCCGTCTTGATTGGATTCATGTGCACAAAAGGCGCCATCCTGATGTATTCTCAAAAACTCAGAAAGGAGGCAGACGATGTCTCAAGTTAGTGAGGTCGTCATTCGCATTGGCGGATTCAAGATCGAGATCCAACAGTCCATCTTCGTCTGGCTTTGTATTTGTGTCGTGGCTATGTTCTTTTTCTATTTTGCCGGAAAAAAGATTGAAAAGACCGATCCTTCCAAAGCACCGAAAGGTTTGGTGTATGTCTGCGAAGAATTGTATAATTTGATCTTATATGTTGTTCAAGGCAATTTGAAAGAAACGACCACGCGCTACATTCCGATGTTCGGCACCCTCATTTTATTGATGGTGGTTGCCAATCTAACTGGACTGATCGGGTTGCAGAACCCGACTTCGAACGTAAGCTTCAATGCGACTTTGGCATTGACTTTATGGCTCATGATCCAAGGTAATGCAATCAAAAAGAACGGTCTTAAGGCCCGGTTGAAGGAGCTTACCGAACCGATGTGGCTGTTGACACCTCTCAACATCATCGGTGAACTCGCATTGCCTATTTCATTGACGATGCGTTTGTTCGGAAATATTTTAGCTGGAAGTATCATCACTTTATTAGTGTATACATTGATCAAGAACCTTGCCCCTTGGGGATATTTCGGTTTAACATTAACACCGTTCTTGCATATGTATTTTGATATTTTCTCAGGTGTCATTCAGACTTATATCTTCTTCACTCTAGGTTCGTTCTTCTTAGGACAGCAAGTAAGCAAGGAAGAAGATTAAGATAAAAAATTTAAATAGGAGGAAACAACATGGAGTTTAACCAATTTTTTGTACAAGGTATGGCATTGCTAGGTGCCGGTATCGCTATGGTCGCCGGTCTTGGTCAAGGGATCGGGCAAGGGTTTGCGGCCGGTAAAGGTGCGGAAAGCGTTGGACGAAATCCTGAAGCATCCGGTAAGATCCAATCGATCATGGTTCTTGGTATTGCGCTTGCCGAAACAACGGGTATTTACTCACTTGTCATCGCGATCTTATTGATCTTTATCAAAGGGTAAGATCAAAGGTGATCGGTGATGATAGATTTTAATATTGATAACTATCTGCGAATTTCACTGACCGATGTTATATTAGTATGTATTTCGACTGCGCTCATCGTTTTGTTCGCAAAACATTTTTTCTGGGATAAGATCATTCGGCTCATTAAAAAAAGACAAGATCTTATTCAGGAAAACATTAATGCTTCAATCGAATTAAAAGAAGAAGCGCAGCAGACAAAAGCAGCGTACGATGACAAGATGAAAGGCATTGGAAAAGAGGCGCACACCATTCTTGAATCGGCTAAACAGCAAGCGAATCAGGAAAAGACACAAATCTTATCACAAGCCAATGCACAGGCAACGCGAATCAAACAAGCTGCTCAGGAAGATATAGAACGTGATAAACGAAAGGCAGAAGCGGAAATGAAAGCCGCCATCAGCGATGTTGCGATTGAGGTGGCAAAAAACATCGTCCAGAAAGAAATTGACGAAAAAACAACACAAGCCTATGTCGATGAGTTTATCGAACAGGCAGGGAACAACGAATGGTAGCAAGTTACAGACCTTATGCCAATGCATTGTTCGAAATTGCTCAAGAGCAGGGAAAAGAACAAGCTTATCTCGATGAATTAAGCGATTTGGAAGCGATTTGGAAATCCAATGAGGATTTTCGTCTTGCGCTTTCTCATCCGAAAATCGAGAAAAAACAAAAGAAAGAATGGATCGAAGAAATCTTTGCGGATCAACTTGATCCGATTGTTTTGAATTTTTTGCTTGTTATGGCTGATCATGGGCAAGTGGCTTTCATTCCTGAAATTACGGAAGAATATCGGAATCTGTATCGAGAAAGTGAAGGCATTGAACAAGTGTATGTTCAAAGTGCGGTCAAATTGACACAAGCGCAGATAGATTCTCTTTCGAAAATGTTGAAAGAGAAATTAAAGAAAAAAATTGAACTGACGGTCGAGGTGGATCCAAACCTGATCGCCGGTCTGAAAGTCAAGGCAAAAGATATCGTGTTGGACAATACGGTGCAGACGCGTCTTGACAATTTAAAAGAAAAATTGAATGAAAAGTAGGTGAAACAATGAGTTTAAATCCGGTAGAAATCAGTAAATTGATCAAAGCCCAGATTAAAAATGTCGATCAGGATCTGGAAATGAGCGAAACCGGAACTGTACTTTCAGTAGGAGATGGAATCGCAACAGTTTACGGATTAAAAGATGCCATGATGTCCGAACTTCTTTTGTTTCCGCATGATGTATATGGAATGGTCATGAACCTTGAAGAAGACTCTGTCGGAGTCGTTTTGATGGGTGAAAACTATGACATCAAAGAAGGAGATCTTGTAAAAAGAACAGGACACATTGTCGAAGTTCCTGTTGGCGACGCTATGATTGGGCGTGTTGTCAATGCGCTCGGACAGCCAATTGACGGAGATGGGCCAATCGAAACAACAAAGACCCGTCCGGTTGAAAGAGTCGCTCCAGGCGTAATGACACGTAAAAGCGTTTCTGTTCCATTGCAAACAGGTCTTAAGATCATTGATTCCATGATTCCTATTGGTCGTGGACAACGTGAGTTAATCATCGGAGACAGACAAACAGGGAAGACTGCAATCGCGATCGATACGATTTTGAATCAAAAAGGAAAAGACGTATTGTGTATTTATGTTGCGATCGGGCAAAAAGCGAGTACAGTCGCTCAAATTGTAGAAAAATTAAAACAACACGATGCGATGGAATATACGACAATTGTCGTAGCTACTGCATCAGAACCTGCTCCATTGCAGTATATCGCACCATATGCAGGATGTGCGATTGGTGAAGAATGGATGGAAAACGGTAAAGATGTTCTGATCGTTTACGACGATTTGAGCAAGCATGCGGTTGCTTACCGAACAATGTCTTTACTGCTTCGTCGACCACCAGGACGTGAAGCATATCCGGGCGATGTATTTTATTTGCACTCAAGACTTTTGGAGCGGGCTGCACGTTTGAATGAAAATTACGGAAGCGGTTCATTGACGGCGTTGCCGATCATTGAAACTCAGGCCGGAGATATTTCCGCGTACATTCCGACAAATGTTATTTCGATCACAGATGGACAGATCTTCTTGAAAACAGATATGTTCAATGCCGGTATTCGTCCGGCCGTGGATTCGGGCTTGAGTGTTTCGCGTGTCGGGTCAGCAGCCCAAATCAAAGCGATGAAACAAGTATCGAGTTCTTTGAAACTTGAATTGGCACAATATCATGAAATGGAAAGTTTTGCGAAATTCGGTTCGGATCTTGACGCAGCGACAACTGAAGTATTGAATCATGGAGAACGCTTGACTCAGTTGCTAATCCAAAAACAATATGATCCAATGCCTGTTGCACAGGAAGTTTTAGCTCTTTTTGCTGCAAAATATAAATATTTGAAACCTGTTGCTGTGGAGAAGGTGCTGACATACGAGCACGATATGCTTTCGTTTATCGAACGTGAATATCCGTATATTATCGATCAGATCAACAGCGAAAAAGCATTATCGGATGATTTGATTGCTCAAATTCGTAAGGCACTTGATGAGTTTGCGAAAGAATTCGCCATAACAGAAGGAACTGGCGATGGCACAAAGTAGACAAGATATCCAAGCACGCATTGCTTCGGTCGATTCCACAAAAAAGATTACTAAAGCGATGCAACTTGTGGCGAGCAGCAAACTTTCCAAACAAAGAGATGCGATGGAAAGAAACCGCGAATACGCACATTCTTTAAAAAATCTTTTGACGATGATCGTAAATGCGGCCGGAAAGAACGATCCTTATTTGAAGGTCAATGAAGGACAGCCGTCCTTTATTTTCGTGATCACGAGCGATATGGGACTTTGCGGAGGATACAATGCCAACGTGTATCGTGCATTGCTGCAAGATGTCAAAAAAGAAGATCACGTTGTGATGATCGGCAGTCGCGGTAGTCAATGGGCACAATCTAAAGGGATCCAATGCAGCGCAAAACTGATTGATTTGAATGAAGATACCGCTTATATGGATCTTGCGGGTCAGATGCAAATCGCAATCGATCTCTTTAACGAAAAGAAAATATCAAAGATCCAGGTGTTGTATACACATTATAAAAATACACTTACATTTATTCCGGTTCTCGAAACGATCATTCCTGTTCGTGTCGAGAAAGAGCAAGAAAAAAAGGGACATGTCGATACAATTTTCGAACCGAGCAAAGAAATGATGTTATCGACAATCGTTCCTATGGCTGCAAAATCGGTGTTGTATTCTTTATATTTAGAATCGAAAACGAGTGAACAAGCCTCTCGTCGTATGGCTATGGAATCAGCTACAGATAATGCGACAGAACTTCAGGAACAGCTCGAACTTGCTTACAACCGGATCCGTCAAGGCGCAATCACTCAGGAAATCACGGAAATTGTGGGTGGTGCGAATGCGCTTGCATCCTAAGGAGGTAACGTATTGGAAAACGTAGGAACAGTCGCGCAGGTCATTGGACCAGTTGTCGATGTCAAATTTGATGAAGACCATCTTCCAGACTTGTTAACAGCGATTAAAATTAAAAAACCGGACGGGGAGGATCTTGTCGTAGAAGTTGCTCAAGGGATCGGCGCAGATTTAGTGCGCTGTATCGCTATGGGAAGTACGGACGGACTCGTTCGCGGAATGAAAGCGATCGATACAGGGAAACCAATCCAAGCACCAGTCGGAGAAGGTGTGCTTGGTCGTATGTTCAATGTTCTAGGACAACCAATTGATGGACTAGGACAAGTTGATGTGGAATCCCACATGTCTATCCATCGTAAAGCGCCGGCATTTGACGAACAGGCAACTTCCAGCGCCATCCTTGAAACAGGAATCAAGGTCATTGACCTTCTTTGTCCTTATGCAAAAGGTGGTAAGATCGGTTTGTTCGGTGGAGCCGGTGTAGGTAAAACCGTATTGATTCAAGAGTTGATTCACAATATCGCAAAAGAACACGGTGGAAAATCTGTCGTTGTCGGTGTTGGAGAACGTACTCGTGAAGGAAACGATATGTATTGGGAAATGAAAGAATCCGGAGTTTTGGATAAAACAGTTCTTGTTTATGGACAGATGAACGAATCTCCGGGAGCACGTATGCGTGTCGGTCTAACAGGACTTACAATGGCTGAGTATTTCCGTGATGTGGAACACCAAGATGTGTTGTTGTTTATCGACAATATTTTCCGTTTCACCCAAGCGGGATCGGAAGTCAGTGCCCTTTTAGGTCGTGTGCCAAGTGCGGTTGGATATCAGCCAACACTTGCCACAGAAATGGGTCAGCTTCAAGAGCGTATCACTTCCACAAAAGATGGTTCGATCACAAGTATTCAGGCAGTTTATGTGCCTGCAGATGACTTGACGGATCCGGCTCCGGCCACAACATTTACCCATTTGGATGCAAAAACAGTCTTATCACGTGATATTGCAGCATTGGGAATTTATCCTGCGGTGGATCCGCTTGATTCATCATCTCGTATGCTTGATCCGCTCGTTGTAGGGGATAAACACTATCGCATAGCGCGTGGAGTGCAAAGTATCCTGCAGCGCTATAAAGAACTTCAGGATATCATTGCCATTTTGGGTATGGATGAATTGTCCGAAGAAGACAAAAAAGTCGTCAATCGTGCTCGTCGTGTACGTAACTTCCTTTCTCAGCCATTTAGTGTTGCGGAAGTATTCTCGGGCGTTCCGGGACAATATGTACCGGTTGATAAGACAGTCGACGACTTTGAAAAAATCTTGAACGGCGATTATGACGATTTGCCGGAACAAGCTTTCTTGCTCGTCGGTACAATTGAAGACGCAATCGCGAAAGCGAAAAAGATCGAGGAAGAATCATGATCAAGATCAGGGTCGTGACGCCTTTAGGACAATATCTCGGCCTTGATGTAAAAAGCATCCACGTCAAGAGCGTGGAAGGTGAAATGACAATCCTGCCAAAGCATATGCCTCTTGTCGCTGCTTTGGTACCATGCCGTTTGAAATTAACAGATGAAAGCGGAAAAGAACTCGAATATGCCATTTCGGGAGGATTTATTCATTTCGGAAATGATGAAGCGCTACTTTTAACGGATGCGATCGAAGGAAAAAACGAGATCGATCTAGAGCGCGCGAAAAAAGCGTATGAACGTGCCCGCGCACGTATTGACAAAAAAGACGAACACACAAATTTGAAGAGAGCACAACTTTCTCTTCAAAGAGCAATTAACCGAATCAGTGTTCACGGGTAAAAACGAAGGGGCTGTAACGGGTAAGTAAAAAAATATCTGGCTCCCGAAATAAAAAAAGGACCGAGTTGATATCAAAATGATCATCAACCCGGCCTTTTTTG
>KE159681.1:26955-120108 GCA_000403415.2 Firmicutes bacterium M10-2 | reverse complement strand
GTGAAGATCATGGAACGCATCAATGCTTTCAATGCATACTGTCAGAAAGAAGAAGTTCCCGTCAAACTTTCGGTATTGAAGGAATTTTCTTTCGAATATCTTGTCGAGATCGTCGACACGATCAAGGGACTCATGAATCAGAGGAAAATCGAGTCAAAACATGGCAAAGGACAAAGAAAACATCCTCTCCAGCGTTTTAAGGAAGGTTTTGAAGAAGACGCGGATAAGATTCTGAAATACTCGATCTACTATCGGCTGGCCGATGGAAGAAACAGTTTTTCCAAAACGGATCCGAGCGCCACGTTCATGCACATGAAATACGATTACTACAATCACACCAATGTATTCAAGCCCGGGTATAATGTCCAGATGGGAAGCAGCGACCGCTATATCCGTCATATCTATGTGTCCAGCGACGCCAATGACCTGAACACCTATATCCCGTTCATGGAAGGCTACAATATGGCCTATGGCGACTATCCAACGAAAACACCGGCCGATGCCGGATATGGAAGCTACGACAATTATTCGTATTGTAAAGAACACCATATCGAGCTTTTTATGAAATACAACACATATCGGAAAGAGCAGGAAAAGGCCACAGATAAAAACCGGTTCAAAAGCTATCAGATGAAACCGAATGAACGAGGAGAAATCATCTGCCCAGCCGGCCATACCTTCACGTTCATCAAGGAAACCACGGATAAAAAAGGACGATATGAACGGAAGACCAAACACTATCAAAATGAGCATTGTCAGGATTGCCCGTTAAAAGCGAAATGTACGAAAGCCAAAAAAGGGCGTACTTTGAAAATCACTGAAAAACTGATCGAGTATCAGGAAGAAGTCAAAACGAATCTGGCTACAGACGAAGGAAAAGAGCTGATGACGCAACGAAGTGTCCAGGCGGAAGGGATCTTCGGAGAGATCAAGCAGGATTATCAATACGACCGATTCCGCCGTCGAGGAGAAACCGGCGTCAAATTGGAGCTTCTACTCGTATCAATCGGCCATAATCTGCGGCGATATCACACGAGCAAGTTTCCAAAGAAGAAACAGTGCGAAGCCTGAAGCCATAAAATCAATCGGAAAAAAGCAGAAAAAAGTG
Source organism: Firmicutes bacterium M10-2 (assembly GCA_000403415.2). Taxonomy (GTDB): domain Bacteria; phylum Bacillota_I; class Bacilli_A; order Erysipelotrichales; family Erysipelotrichaceae; genus Dubosiella. The sequence goes on along the minus strand of KE159681.1, from coordinate 119,000 downwards.
ATATTTCTTTTTAAGTGCGCCAAAAATCGGGGCGCGCTTTTCTTTTTGCCATAGATCCTGTCATTTTCGAAAGAAGCAAAGAAAAAAAGAGCTGCAACGCTCTAGTGATTTCTAAAAATCACCTATTCGTTACAGCCCCTTTTTTTTGTGAAAATTTTGGATTTTACGAATACAGAATATCATTATTATACTTTGGATGACAAAACAATTGAAAATATATTGGATTTTTTATTTAAAAGTAGTGATAAAAGCGAATATATTCAGAGTTTAATAGATTTGGATGAAGCAAAATTAATATATCGATTTACGGTTGCTAAAAAATTTAAAGAAAGAAATTTTAAAAGAAAACAATTAAGGATTAATAGTTGGGGAGTAGAATATTTAGATAGCCAAAATAACAATTATAATGAGATATATAATTACATTTCAAATGAAATTGATTTATATATTTATCAACACCAAGAAATATATAAATCATTGACAGAGCGATTATTATCTAATTTAAAGGAAATTGATATTGAGAATATCAATGAATTAAATGAAAAAGTGATGTTAAAATCAGCATCATAATTAAATATATAAAAAGTTATTTTTAATGATCTTCAGCATTTAATTCAAAAGTTATATTGCTCATATAGAATTTTCTTTCTATAATAATAACAAAGGAGACAGAATTATGGAGGAAAAACTAACTTATAACGTAAATATTGATCTTGCTAACGACACAAAAAAACATATCGCAAAAGAACTGGAAACCGAAGAAAAACGTGTGCTCAATAAGGTTGGTGCATTCTCGTCTTTGTTCGATATTCAATTTCCCGAATATACAGATCCGGTATTGGTTTTGAAAACAGAAGAACCGGGATCGAAACAGCTTTTGGCTATGCAGTATGATCGGATCGAAGGAGTTTGTTTCGATATGATCAATCACTTGATCAATGATTGTATCGTGATGGGAGCAAGACCATTATCGATACAAGATGCGATCATTTGCGGAAAACTGGATTCCGAAATTATCAAGCGTTGTGTCAAAGCAATGGCGCAAGCCGCGAAAAAACAGGAATGTGTATTGACAGGAGGAGAAACATCTGAACAGCCCGGAGTATTGAATGATGATACTTATATTTTAACGTCCAGTATCGCCGGGATCGTCGATCGCCAAAACATCATCGATGGTTCAGACATTGAAATTGGAGACTGCGTTTTAGCGCTGGAATCAAGCGGAATCCATACCAACGGTTACACTTTGGTGCGTCAGATCATGGCCAAAAACGAAAAGATCATGAATGAAACGATCGAGGATCGAACATTTATCGATGCAGTGCTCGAGCCCCATCGTTGCTATTATTTGGCTTTGAAAGATCTTTTTCCTGAAAAAATCATTCACGGACTCGCCCATATCACAGGAGGCGGTATCAAAGAAAATTTAAATCGCATCTTACCGAAAAATATGAATGCTTTGATCGATTTGTCCGCTTATCGTCCATTATTGATTTTCAAAGTGTTGAAAGAATATGGAAATGTCGAAGAAGAGGAAATGATCCGCACCTTTAATCTTGGTGTAGGAATGACCCTTGTAACGAATCCGAAAAATAAAGAGAAAGTTATCGAGCATATGCGTGAGCAAGGGATCTCTTGCTATGAGATCGGAAAAATTGTCAGCGGAAATCAAAAAGTGGAAACAATCAATTCGATCGATTGGACAAAGCAATAAAAGAAGTTCAAAAAAGTCATGATGATCATGGCTTTTTTTCTTTTTGTGAAAATTTGGGATTTACTTGAAAAAAATAAGAAGTTAAAATATACTAACTTTCGTGTTAAAGGAGACTAACTCATGATCAATAAACGTTTAATGAAAACATTTCCTCAAAGCATGTCGGCGATTAAGCGGAATGTACTCTGCCAATGGTTCGGCCTGCTCGCAAATACAATTCTTAGTGGTGCGCTTGCGTATTTGATTGCTTCGGCCATGACAGGAAAGAAGATTTCTTACGGAATCATCTTTGCGATCATGCTCGTTTGTGTCTTGATTCGTGTATTCATGACAAAAATGTCTACAATGGCCAGCTTTGAATCAAGCACGATAGTCAAAGAAGAAATGAGAAAAAAGCTTTTTTCAAAATTGATTCAGATTGGACCTTCTTATTTGAATAAATGGTCAACGGCTCAAATCGTTCAGCTTTTTTCTGAAGGTGTCGATCAGCTTGAAATTTATTTTGGCAGTTACATTCCCCAATTTTTTTACGCAATGATTGCGCCGTTTACGTTATTCGTCATTACTTTGTTTTTAAATTGGAAGGCTGCGCTTGTGTTGTTGATTTGTGTGCCACTCATACCTGTTTCAATCATCTTGGTTCAAAAATTTGCAAAGAAGCTTTTAAACAAATACTGGGGAAAGTATACGCAGCTTGGCGACAGCTTTCTGGAAAATATTCAAGGATTGACGACTTTAAAAGCATATGAAGCCGATGCGGCGAAACATATTCAAATGAATGAAGAATCCGAACAGTTTCGCAAGATTACGATGCGGGTACTGATCATGCAGCTCAATTCGATTTCTGTGATGGATCTTGTTGCTTACGGTGGAGCGGCAGCAGGAATTTTGGTGGCTCTTTTCGCATATCAGGCGCACACAACAACATTGTTTCAAACAATTTTTATTTTGCTGCTGTCGGCCGATTTCTTTATTCCAATGCGGACATTAGGCTCTTATTTCCATATTGCTATGAACGGTATGGCTGCAAGCGATAAGATGTTTGCGATCCTTGATGAACCTGTTGATATGCAGCGAAATGAGCAATTGAATGCACTTTCTCTTCTTACAATGGATAATGTGGATTTTTCTTATGATGAAAAACAGATCCTAAAAAACATTTGTCTTGAAATCAAAAAAGGCAAAAAGGTTGCTTTAGTCGGAGAGTCCGGTTCGGGAAAAAGCACGATTGCGAAATTACTCATGGGACAAATTGATCCGGATCACGGATCCATGGATTGGAATCAAATCAACATGGAAAAAGCAAGCGCTCAAAGCTTGTATGAACACGTGTCTTATTTAGGTCATGAATCGGTATTGTTTAAAGGAACGGTTCGAAGCAATTTGAAAATGGCAAATGAACAAGCGGGCGAACAAGAGATGTGGAATGTGCTTGAACTGGCCGGAATTGCCGATTATTTACGAACTGTAAACGGTCTGGATGAAATTGTGGAAGAAGATGGAAGCAATTTCTCGGGTGGACAAAAACAAAGGCTCGCTTTGGCAAGAATTTTATTGAAAAAGAGCGATTTATTGATTCTGGATGAAGCGACAAGCAATGTCGATGCAGATACTGAAGATCGAATTATGAAAGTTGTTGACAACTTAAATGAAAAAACAATCTTTTGTATTTCTCATCGTTTAAAAAATATCGAAAACGCTGACATCATTTATGTATTGAAAGAAGGACAAATTACCGAACAAGGAAGTCATGAAGAGTTACTGAATAGAAAAAAAGAATATGCCAGGTTATGGAATGCTCAGCAGGAACTCGAAAAATACAGTCAGGGAGGTTTGTATGAAAAGAAGTAATTTACAAATTTTATCGAAACTGATCGTATTCGTAAAACCGATGATCGGGATCATGTGTATTGCGATTTTGATGGGAATTGCCGGATTCATGGCGGCAATCTTAATTCCTGTTCTTGGAGCAGAAGGCATTTCTCTTATTATGAATGGGCAAACGATCCATAAAATTTTAATTGCCATGATCTTATGCGCCGTGTTTCGCGGAGTGCTTCGTTATGCCGAGCAGGCTTGCAATCATTATATCGCATTCAAGCTGTTAGCACACATACGGGATATCATTTTCGGAAAGCTCAGAGAGCTTTCTTACGCAAAACTGGAAGTAAAAGAAAAAGGAAATTTGATTTCGCTGATTACAAGTGATGTCGAACTTCTCGAAGTTTTTTACGCACATACGATTTCTCCGGTTTGCATTGCGTTATTTGTAAGTCTTATTTGTGTGATCTGGCAAACCACAATGAATCCTTGGCTTGGGTTGGTGGCCTTTGCGGCTTACTTCGTCGTTGGCGTCGTCATTCCTTTCGTCTTGTCAAAACGCAGTAGTGAAGCAGGAAGAGATTTTCGCCAGGAATCCGGAGAACAAATGGCCTATGTACTGGAAAGTGTTCGCGGATTGAAAGAGCTCATGTGGTTCAATGATGCCGGAAAAAGAGAAAAAGGTATTTTATCTAAAACGCGTTCTTTGGCAAAAAGAGAAAAAAAGATCAAGCAAGTGATGGCTTTCGGGTTATCGTGCACAAATATCGCAGTTATTTTCTTTTCGGTCGTAATGTTTGTCGTGGCAAACACGCTCTTTCAACACGGCGCTGTATCCAGGCATGAGGTATTGATTGCACCGATCTTGATGATTTCCAGTTTCGGGCCTGTAATCGCATTATCAAATTTGGGGACAGGTCTTGCCCAGACTTTAGGAGCGGGGAATCGTTTATTGAATTTGTTGGATGAAAAAGCTGTGATCAAAGAGGTAGACAACGGAAAAAATGTTGCTTTTGATCAAATTGATGTCAATCAGATCTCTTTTTCGTATGATAGCGAAGAAGTATTGAAAGATTTCTCCTTAGAAATACCGAAAAACAAGATTTTGGGAATTCAAGGGAAAAGTGGATGCGGAAAATCCACGCTATTGAAGCTGTTAATGCGTATGTGGGATGTAAATAGCGGAAAGATCAATATCGATCATGCAAATATCAAAACAATTAACACGCATAATTTAAGATTGCATGAAAGCTTAGTGAGTCAGGAAACAATGTTATTCCATGATTCGATTGCAGCCAACTTACGGATCGCAAAACAAGATGCGACCGATGAAGAATTGGTCGATGCATGTAAAAAAGCCAACATTCACGAGTTTATCATGACTTTGTCTCAAGGGTACAATACAGAGATTGCAGAGCTTGGAAGCAGTGTATCGGGTGGGGAAAAACAACGTCTTGGTTTGGCAAGAGCATTTCTGCATGATGGAAATTTCTTGCTTCTGGATGAGCCGACAAGCAATTTAGATAGCTTGAATGAAGGCGCAATCTTGAAAGCTGTGGATGATCATAAAGAAGGAAAGACGATTGTTTTAGTTTCGCATCGCGGATCTTCATTGCAGTTTGCGGACGAACTGTTAAAAATGGAGAAAATATGAAACAGATCAATATTAATAAAAAAAGAGAGAATGAAATACGTCTGGTCAGTGAAATGATCCGGCTTTACTATAAAAAACATGAAGGAAATCCGGAAGAGTTGATTAATTATGCAAAATTGCGTATTGGAAAATGCCCTTTTATGGAAACGAAAACATTTTGTTCGGCTTGCAAAGTGCATTGCTATGAAAAGAAAAGAAGAGAACAAATAAAAGCGGTGATGCGTTGGAGCGGGCCGAGAATGCTGTGGCATCATCCAATCATGACGATCAAGCATTTGATTGTGGAATTAAAAGAAAAGCAAAAAAGAAAAGGAGGGAAAGAATGAAATATATTTATTTGACACTTGGATTTATCGGCTTGGGGCTTGGAGTTTTGGGAGCCATCCTTCCTCTGCTTCCGGCTTTTCCTTTTCTATTGCTTGCAGCTTTTGGCTTCGGAAAAGGAAGCGAACGACTTCATAAGTGGTTTCTTTCGACAAATTTATATAAAGACAATTTGGAAAGCTGGGTCAAAGAACGCGGGATGAATAAAAAGACGAAAATTCGTGTTATGATCGTAATTACGCTGACTATGTTCTTCGGGTTTGTAATGATGGATCAAGTACCGATTGGAAGAGCTATCCTGCTTATTGTATGGATCGGCCATCTCCTATATTTTGTATTTGGAATGAAAACTTTGGCTGAGTAAAAAAAATAAATTTTCTGCTTTACAAATCGAAAAGTATTCGTTATTATTATTGAGTACACGGCGGTTGTGGTGAAGTGGTTAACACAACGGATTGTGGCTCCGTCATTCGCGCGTTCGATCCGCGTCAGCCGCCCCATTTGAAAAGCAACACTCTGAAGAAGATTCAGAGTTTTTTTTATAGGAGGGGATCTGGATGAAAAAAAAGTATTTGACAGTTTGTTTTGTGCTTAGTTTCTTTCTTATCACCGGATGCCAAACACAAGAAGGGAAAAAAGATGCGGCATGCGAAAGTGAAGATGTGGCTTGTTCGTTTGAAGCGACAGAACCTATCACGATTTCAAAGCCCTATGCATTTGATGAGGCGATTCATTTCTTCAAGGAAGGAAAGACAGGAGTTCTTTATTTTGGATTTGAAGATTGCCCTTGGTGTCAGGAGGCAGTTCCTATCTTGAAAGAAGTTGCTTCTGAATTCGGGAAAGAAGTCATTTATATTCAAACAAGAGATACCGATCGAAACATTTTGTATACGGATGAACAAAAACAGGAGATCATGCCATACATCGACCAATACATGTCAGACAACGATGAAGGACAACGAACTTTATTTGTTCCTTGTGTGGTCGTTGTCAAAGATGGACAGGCGATTGCCGGACATGTAGGTACGGTTGATGAGCATGATGCACATGAAAGACAAATGAGCCGGCAAGAACAAGCTCAGTTGAAAAAAGTATATGAAGAAATGTTTGAAAAACTATCGGGTGAATAAATAAACGTAACGGATGATATACCAAAAACTGAATAGTAAAAACGGAAAGCACAATCCTTGTTCGAAGGCCGGCCAGTTTTCCTGAACGAGGCTGTTGGCCAAAGTCGCCGATTGGGGTGTGCTCATTTGTGTAGGAATCGAAAAGAAAGTCGAAATCAAAAAAGAAATAATCGCAAGAGAGAGCATAATTTTTATCATTCTCTTTGTTTCCAGCAAATTTGTAAATAACATCTTGAACATAATTCATCCTCCTTCTTCTGAATTATAAAAAAAGGAGGAAAGTCCGACAATGCGATTGCCCTAAACTGAGAAAAGATTTTCATTAAAAAAAGAAAGAATAAAAAAATTAGAAAATCCTTAAATATTTTTGGTAAAAAAGGGTTGCATGGAGTGTTGAATCATGTTAATATAAGTGAGCGCTGATGAGAGCGACGACATAAAATCGTGGAGATGTACTCAAGTGGCTGAAGAGGTGCCCCTGCTAAGGGTATAGGTCGGGAAACTGGCGCGAGAGTTCAAATCTCTCCATCTCCGCCATCTTTTTTAAAAAATATTTGTATTGGTCCAGTGGTGTAGTGGTTAACATGCCTCCCTGTCACGGAGGAGATCGTGGGTTCGAGTCCCATCTGGACCGCCATCTTTTTTAAAAAATATTTGTATTGGTCCAGTGGTGTAGTGGTTAACATGCCTCCCTGTCACGGAGGAGATCGTGGGTTCGAGTCCCATCTGGACCGCCATTTTTTTGCAGATGTAGTTCAATGGTAGAACACAGCCTTGCCAAGGCTGATACGCGGGTTCAATTCCCGTCATCTGCTCCATCTAGTTGAGTTAAAAACCGCAGCAATGCGGTTTTTTGCTTTATATGGAGAAAATATACTTGTGTAGATGTCCAAGTCGAAAGGATGCTTTTGACGATTGGAAAAAAAGTACGAAAAATCAAAAAACTGATTTTTTTTGAAAAAAGGTCACAAAATTTGAAATTTTTCGTATATATAAGTATGAGAATAAAAGAAATGGAAAATAAACAACGGCCAAGGGAAAAAGCCTTGTGTCAAGGTATACACACTTTAAGTGATGCGGAACTTGCGGCATTGATCATTTCGAGTGGGGTCAAACAACGTCCTGTTGAGCAAATTGCTCATGATCTGGTGAAAAAGTCGCAAGGATTCAGTCGGCTGCCGGATATGTCGATTTCCGAACTTATGGAAATCGAAGGCATTCGGGAAGCGAAAGCCCTGCAAATCGTTGCGGCTTTGGAATTGAGCAAACGCGCGATGCGAGCCCGCTCTTATGCGTTTTCGATTCATAATCCGAATGATGTTACAATTTGGTTCGAAATGGAATTCGGAATTTTACAGCAGGAACATTTTGTGTGCATTTATTTAAATACGAAAGGAAAGATCATCACACATAAAGTCTTGTTTAAAGGATCCTTGAATGAATCTCTTGTCCATCCGCGGGAAATTTTTAAAGAGGCGTTTCTTCAAAATGCCCATTCGATCCTTCTTGTTCACAATCATCCTTCCAATGATGTGACCCCAAGTTCTGCCGATCTTACGACAACAAAACGTCTTGTCAAGATCGCAAATACAATGGGTATTCAAATTACCGATCATATTATCGTTGGCCGCAATCAGCACTATTCGTTCAAAGAACACCACATGCTGGATTAGAAAATTTAGCAGGAAGATTAATAAAGTACTTATAGAAAGTACGGAATTTGAGATTCATACACTTTGCGGAAAATCTCCCTCTTCGTTGAATATCAAAGGATGAAACGCTATAATAAAACCAAATGATTTGGGGGAAGAAATGAAAAAATTTAACCGACTTCAACGAATTTTGATCAGCGCGATCTTATTCGTCATTGTTTTTGGATGCATTATGCTTGGTTTACGCCAAAATACAATGACCAATCCCGGATATAGCGCGTGGACATATATTAAATACGGACTGATCGACTATCCGGTGACTTCGCTTGGAAATGCAGTATCGGATGTATCGAATCTTTGGCATGTGTATGATGACAATGTATATTTGAACGAACAACTTGCGATACAACGCAGTTATCAAACCATGTATCAAGATGAAAAAAATAAAAATCAGGAGTTGCAGGAAATGCTCGATATGCAGGATTCATTAGGGGATGCAGTACGAATCAATTGTACAGTGCTTGAGCGCCCAACGCAAAACTGGAATCAGATATTTACGATTTCTGCCGGAAAAAACGAAGGAATTCAGGAAAATATGCTCGTTTCTACATCACAAGGTGTAGTGGGGCTGATCGAAAGTGTTCAGACCGCCACAAGTACCGTTCGATTGCTTACTTCGCCAAAACTTCATAATGATATTGCGATTGAAATTCCGCTTGATGACGGGACAACAATTGAAGGTGTGCTTCAATCTTACGATACATCCAAAAGAGCGTATGTTGTCCATTTGTTTGATCATGACGCAACCGTCACGAATGGTGCCCAAGTCGCCACCAGCGGAAAAGGAGGAAATTATCCAAGTGGGATCTTCATCGGAACTGTAACCGATACCGTGATGAATGACGATGCGATCATTTCTACTGTTTATGTGCGGCCTGTCACCAATATGCAAAGCTTTAACTACGTTACAGTGATAGGAAACAAGAAATCATGAAAAAATCGCAAATTGTTGTTTTAGGTTTTTTAGGACTTGGACTACTGGATTCATTAATCACGTTTGGGTTTCCGATCGATTTTACCTATGCAGGCTATAGTTTTATCCCGCATTTTACTTTTATCGGTATGCTTGTATATCTTAATGATAAATCCTGGCTGAATCGAATTTTGATTTCTGTTTCTATAGGATTGTTTTTCGGTATTTTATTCGCAAACAGCTTCGGTTTTTATGCGTTGTTGTTTGGGGTTTCAGGTTTTCTGATTGGTATATGCAATCGTTATATGACGACAGACCAAAGAAAATTTCTCGTTATTTTCGCGTTTGTCATATTATTTGATCTTATCCCTTATTGCTTGCTTCGAATCTTTTCTCAGGACTATCCGTCGTTTATCACATGGTTTTTACATATGGAACTTCTGACCATTGTACTGGATAGTGTCGAAATTTTGTTTTTGATGTATATCGAACAAGTAATGTCTCGTTTTTTTAAGATTCGAAATCTTCGCGAACAAAAACGTGTTCGCCAAAAAATCAAACAAGTCCATAAATCCCGGAGATAAGCGTTGCCGTTTGTTTCCGGGATTTGTGCTACAATGAAGATATTCCAGACAAAAAGGAGGAACAACGTGAAAAAATTATTATTGATCGACGGGAACTCCATGCTCTTTCGAGCATATTATGCAACCGCCTATACAAATCGGATGTCAACGTCCTCTGGCATTCCGACCAACGCAGTGTTTGGCTTTATTGTGATGATGCAGAAAGCCATTCAGCTCATTGAACCTGATGCGATCCTTGTTGCGTGGGATGCAGGAAAACCAACCTTTCGCCATGAAGCGTTTGAAAACTATAAAGGAACAAGAAAAGAACTGGATGAAGATCTGATCTTGCAAATGCCGATCGTTCGCGAATATTTGGATGAAGTCCATGTGCCTCGGTATGAACAAGAAGGCTATGAAGCCGATGACATCATTGGAACGGTGGCCAAAGAAACCCCCGAAATGGATACTGTGATCCTAACTAGCGATCGCGATCTTCTTCAATTGATTGATGCGACAACTCGTGTTTTGCTGATGAAAAAGGGATTGAGTGAAATGGATCTCATGGATGAAAAAGCCTTGAAAGACGCCTATGATCTGACTCCAAATCAGATTATTGATCTCAAAGGATTGATGGGCGATGCTTCCGACAATATTCCGGGAGTCAAAGGGGTCGGAGAAAAAACGGCACTCAAGCTTCTTCATCAATACCAAAGCGTAGAAGGTGTGTATGAACATATTGATGAAATAAAAGGAAAGATGAAAGAAAAGCTCGAAAACGGTAAAGAGTCCGCTTTCTTGTCCAAAGAATTGGCAACCATCTATACCGATATGGAGATTCCGTTTTCGCTGGCTGATCTAAGTTATCAAGATCATGATGCCAATGCGTTTTATCAAAAATATGAAATGCGTTCCTTGCTTGATCAGGAAGAAAAAGCTCCTGCCAGACAATACGAATATGAAACCATTTCTTCTTTGGATGAAGTCCCTCTTCCCGATACAGAAGACCTTTTCTTTTTAGCTGTTGCCAGCGATGAACCGTTCCTTGAACAAACTTTATATGGCTTTATGTTTCCGACACGTACGAAAGCATACTATTTGCCGTTAGAGGCAGCCTCCAAGGATGCGGCATTTATTCGTGAGCTGAATGAAAATAAGACCTTGGAAACGTGGAATGCGAAAATGGTGATGCATTTGCTCGACCGCTATGGTTTTACTGTGCCGACATTTGTGCAGGACTATCACCTTGCAAGCTTTCTTCTTTATTCACAAGCTACGAATATGGATTATTTGCTTGAAGCACTTCACATTACTTTGCCGGAAAATTGGAAATATCTTGCAAAGAAAACGCTTGGAGGATACAGCGAAGATAGAATGGTTCCGGAAATTTGTTCGTTGAGTATGCAGATCGAAAAAAAGAAACTTGTGATCCTTGATGAGCTTCATCAACAAGACATGGCCGATTTGTATCATGAAATCGAACTTCCGCTGGTATCGATTCTTTATGATATGGAGCGAACCGGAATCAATGTAAATGAAGAAAAACTCGAACAGCTGCGCCGCCAATACCAAGAAAAGATGGATGAATTGATGGATCGTATTTACGGATATGCAGGACATTCTTTCAACATTGACTCTCCAAAACAATTGGGAATTGTGCTGTTTGATGAGCTCAAACTCAAAACAGGGAAAAAACGCTCCACAGCCGCCGATGTGTTGGAAAAATTAAAACATGCCCATCCAATCATTGACGATATCCTGGAATATAAAAAATATTCCAAGATTATGTCTACATACATTATCGGTCTGGCGCGATATATTCATGGTGGAAAGATCTATACGACGTTTAATCAGACAATGACCCAAACAGGTCGTTTGTCCTCGTCGGATCCGAACCTTCAAAATATTTCCATTAAAGATGAAGAAGGAAAGGAGATTCGCAAGATTTTTGTTGCTCCAAAGGGATATAAATTAATTTCAGCCGATTATTCGCAAATCGAATTGCGGATGCTTGCTCACATGGCCAACGAATATAATATGATCGACGCATTCTGCCATGATATTGATATCCATACAAAAACAGCATGCGAATTGTTTGGAGTCCAACCTGATGAGGTAGATGCACATATGCGTCGTGTGGCAAAAACAGTTAATTTCGGAATCGTATACGGACAAACTGAATTCGGCTTAGCTCAAACTTTGAATATTTCAAGACAGGAGGCCAAAGAATTTATGGCTACGTACTTTGAATCGTATCCGAATATTCGTCAGTACATGGAAAAAACCATTGCTTTCTGTGAACAAAACGGTTATGTGGAAACACTCATGCACAGAAGGCGGATGATTCCGGAAATCAACGATAAGAACTATATGACAAAAGAATTCGGAAAGCGTGCCGCAATGAATGCACCGATTCAGGGAAGTGCTGCCGATCTGATCAAGATGGCTATGATCCAAATGAACAAAGCATTGACTCAGCAAGGTTTTGAAGCTAAGATGCTTTTACAAATTCACGATGAGCTGATCTTGCTTGTTCCGGATGATGAAGTCGATCCAATCGTAAAACTTGTACAAGATACGATGGATCACGCGATGGATTTACAAGTTCCTTTAAAAGCTTCGATTGAAGTGGGACAAAACTGGTATGAGGCCAAATAATGCCGGAAGCACCAGAAGTACAAACGGTCCTTACGACCTTGGAAAAACAAATAAAAGATGTTCCGATCGAAAAAGTCGAAATCTTTCATGAAAAATTAACGGAAAACTTGAACAAGGAGCAATTTGAGGAAAAGCTCCGGCATCAAAAGATCGAACGATTTTTTAGGCTGGGAAAATATCTTGGATTCGAAACACAAGATTATGACTGGATCGCACATTTACGAATGGAAGGGAAATTTTATCTTTTCGATGAATATCCTGATCCGAAAGACAAACACATTCATGCGATATTCACATTGGCTGACGGACGTTATTTGTGTTATCACGATACCCGAAAATTCGGACGTATGTATTTGTATCCGAAAACCGATCGTATTTCCGATCTTCCTTGCTTTGCCAATGTTGGAGTGGATTTTTGCGAAGCGACCGGATCCTATCTTTATGAAAAAACGAGAAATTCGAAAAAAGAGATCAAAAGCGTCCTTCTTGACCAGTCGGTCATTGCCGGAATCGGCAATATTTACGCGGATGAAATCTTATTTGCGTCAAAACTTGATCCTCGCAGTATAGCCGGTCATTTGGACCGTAGTGATTGTGATAAGATCGTTGAAGAAACAAAACGGATTCTTTACGGAGCAATCAAGGCGGGAGGAACGACGATTCGATCGTATACGTCCTCCCTTGGAGTTACAGGGAGATTTCAGTTAAAATTAAAAGCACATCAAAAAGAAGGGGAGGCTTGTGTTGAATGTCAGCAGCCAATCGAAAAAATCAAACTGAAAGGTCGAAGCACTTATTTTTGTCCCACTTGCCAGATCAGAAAATAATCGGGTTGACCGGAACGATCGGTTCCGGAAAGAGCACAGTGGCAAAATTGCTGGCTCAAACATATCCGGTTATTGATTGCGATGCTGTGAATGCACGCTTACTTGAACCGGGGCAAAAAGGATTCGAACAATTAAAGACTCTTGATTATATCGCTTTAAAAGACGGAAAAATCGATAAACAGCATATGGCAAATAAGATTTTTTGCGATCCGAAAAAGAAAAGAGAAGTGGAGTCTTTGCTTCATCCGCTCATATTCGAAGAAGTGAATACATGGGTGGGCAGACAAAACGCAAAAATTCTGTTTGTGGAAATGCCAATCCTGTTTGAGATTGGCGCTCAATCGTGTTTTGATGAAATTTGGTGTGTTGTATGCAATGAACAGACCGCCATCGAACGATTGATGAAATATCGAAATTTTTCGTATGAACAAGCAAAGATGCGAATCGAAAATCAATGGAGCCAGGATCAAAAACGAGCACAAAGTACGATCGTGATCGATAATTCGGGATCGTTCGATCAGCTCAAACGAACTGTTTTACACTACGAAGAAAGGTTGCGGTAAATTGAAAAAAGGCACAGTGAAAATCATTGAAAAGAAACCCTATATGTCCGATTATGAGCAGGTTCTCGTTTTGTTGTATCGGCCTTTGATCAAGGACAGCAGTTTTATGCTTTATCATTTGCTGCACAGCTTTGTCAATCGCACAAGCACAGCGGAACAATTGATCAAGTACAGCGGATTAAGCGAGAAGCGATTCGAAGCAGCACGCCAAACATTAGAAGAATTCCGCTTGCTGAAAACATATATCAAAGCCGGAGGAAGAGAATATGTGTTTGAGATTATTCCTCCGCTTAGTGCATATAACTTTTTAAAAGATAATACATTCGGACGTCTTATGGTTGCTCAGTTAGGTTCGAAAACATACGATCTTCTCAAACTTCATTTTTTATTTGAGGATGATGAAAAAGAAGGAATGGTGGAAATCACAAAACCGTTTGATAGTGCCCGTCTGCAAAACTGGAACGAGGAGCAGGAAGCAATGATGAGCATACTTCGTCCAAATGAGCCGAAACAAGAATCCGGTTTTGATTTTGAATCCTTTCTTGAAGGAATGGATCGTATTTTTCCTCCGCGTTATCGAACCAAAAGCAATCTTGATCTAATTGCTTCTTTGGCATCTATTTATGGTATCACGCCGATAGAAATGAAAAAATATGTGAACAGATCCACAAATCCGCATACACATGAATTTATACCGGCCACTTTGGAACGGATTGTTCACGGATCGTTGAAAAAGCCGATTCAAACAATGGATGATCCATATCAAATGGCTCCGATGCATTTTTTCCAATCCCGACAAAGTGCGCCGATTGCTAAAGCCGATGAGAATTTGATCATGAACTTGAGTACGAACTATGGATTTTCCAACGAAGTTGTCAACATATTGATCGAATATACGTTGGAAGCGACCAATCAAAAATTTCAAAGAGCATATGTGGAAAAGGTGGCTTCGACATGGAATCGGTTGAAGATTAAAACAAGACAGGAAGCGGTTCAATATATCGAATCGCAGAAAACGAATAGCTATACTTCCAGAAAAGAAGTCAACCAGAGCCTGCCGGAATGGTACAGCAAACAGGAAAGCACACCACCTGATGAGGAACTTCTTGCTAAGGCGTTAGCTCTGCAAAAGAAAGCGTAGGGAAATAGGAAATGGAACGACAAACGATAAAATTCGAACTGAGCGAAGAACAGAAAAAGCAGCGCTTTCTTCAGATCGAAGCTTTGAGGAAGGATGCGCGTATCCGAAACTTTTTAAAACAGCACAATTTGCCCTTATCCATACTGGATGAGTATTCATCGAAATTCATCGCATGGCTCGAGCGTCTTTCCAAATGCCAAGGATGTCAGGGACTTCGTTATTGCATACAGCCTTTGACCGGGCGTGTGCAGACATTGGATGTGGACGACCAAGGTTTTTTGATGGATATTTATCGAGCGTGCAAATATGAACGGGAAGAAGAAAAAAGGATGATGCATCGCAGAAACTACAAGATTTTTGATGGTTCTTACAACGACTTGCTCATCAATGAAGAGAACATTAAGCTTGAAAAAGAAAGCCATGAATACATTGAAGCGTTCGTTGCGATGACAAGCTCCTATGAAACGGATAGGGGCGTTTATTTGTACGGCCAGCCCGGAACTGGAAAAACGTATTTATGCCGTATGGCAGCCAATCATTACGCGAAAGACGGAATGACGGTTTCCTTCGTGAATCTTCCTCAATGCGTACAGGATCTCAAACAAAATATGACCGATTCCAAGTATCGGCTGACCATGATTTCACGCATGAAATTTTGTGATGTCCTTTTTTTGGATGATATCGGTTCGGAAAGCATCAGTGCGTGGACAAGGGACGAAA
Organism: Firmicutes bacterium M10-2; assembly: GCA_000403415.2. Taxonomy (GTDB): domain Bacteria; phylum Bacillota_I; class Bacilli_A; order Erysipelotrichales; family Erysipelotrichaceae; genus Dubosiella. The sequence goes on along the minus strand of KE159681.1, from coordinate 103,260 downwards.
TCTTATTTCCTATCCTGGAATATCGAATGAACAATCGTCTGAAAACGTATTTTTCAAGCAACTATACGCTTCCGGAACTAAAAAAACAATACGCCAAAGTGCGAGAAGAAAGCGCGGAAGTTGCAGCGCTTCGGATTATAGAACGCATTCAGGCTTTAGCTGTTCTTTGTCCGTTGTTGGGACGATCCCGACGTTTTAATGAAAATGTGGGATAAGAAACGCCGAAAATCCGTAGTTTTTTTAACGTTTTCATTTTTTCCTTTTCAAACGATTTGGAATGGAGTAAAATATTGATGATGAAAAAAAGGATTTACTAAAGGAGGAAAATAGTAATGTTAGTATCTGCTACTGAAATGATCAACAAAGCTCATGAAGGTCATTACGCGATTGCCCAATTTAACATCAACAACATGGAATGGATCAAAGCGATCTTGCTTGGCTGCGAAGCAAAAAAATCTCCTGTTATCTTAGGTGTTTCTGAAGGTGCGGCAAAATATATGTGCGGCTATAAAAACGCGGTTGATATGGTGAAGAATATCATCGATTTTTACGGAATCACAGTTCCTGTGGCAATTCATTTGGACCACGGAACATATGAAGGTGCAAAAAAAGCCATTGAAGCAGGATTCACTTCTGTTATGTTCGATGGTTCACACTTCCCAATTGAAGAAAATATCGAAAAATCAAAAGAATTGATCGACCTTGCACATGGCAAAGGAATTTCGATTGAATGTGAAGTCGGAGGAATCGGCGGAGAAGAAGATGGTGTCGTTTCGGCAGGTGAAGTTGCTGATCCGAATGAATGCGCAACGATCGCTGATCTTGGTGTTGATTTCTTGGCTGCCGGTATCGGTAATATCCATGGAAAATATCCTGCTGACTGGCAAGGATTGAACTTTGATGTTCTTGAAGAAATCCAACAAAAAACAAATGGAAAACCACTTGTACTTCACGGAGGAAGCGGTATTCCTCAAGAAATGGTTAAAAAAGCCATTACATTAGGTGTTTCTAAAGTAAATGTAAACACTGAATGCCAAATCGTATTTGCGGATGCGACAAAGAAATACATCGAAGAGGGTGGAATCGATAAACCAAAAGGATATGATCCTCGTAAACTTCTTAAACCAGGTGCTGACGCAATCCAGGCTCTTGTTGAAGACTACGTTGTAAACTTCTTCGGTTCAGCGGATAAAGCGTAATTGAATCGCAAAAAATAAAAGGTGGGCGACCACCTTTTTTAGTATAAGAGGAGAAAAAAATGAATCAAACCAAGATCAATGATTTATATTCTTATTCTTTTTTGGGAAATTTAAAAGTTCAGGGAAATAAAGCCGTATTTGTGAAAGCGATGGCAAATGAAGCGACCGATTCTTACAATCAGGTGCTGTATATGGCGGAAAAAGATCAAGTGCGTCAGCTCACTTCTTTTGGCAGTGAAACAAGCTTTGTGTTTAAAAATGAAAATACAATCGCATTTTGTTCCAATCGAAAAAAAGTCAAAGGAAAAACTTTTCTTTATGAGCTTTCTTTGAATGGAGGAGAAGCGCTTCCGGTGTTGAGTATTGACAAAGAAAACGCACAATTGATCGGTTATTTATCAAATGGAGCGATCATCTTTTCAGTGACAGAGGATGAACAGGAGAATGAAAGCGATTATGAAGTGTTTGATGAAATTCCGTTTTACATCAACGGACAGGGGATTACAAACAAAAAAAGGAATCATTTATATTTATGGCAGAATAATACATTGTCTGCATTGACCGATCCACTATTTGACGCTGCAATGGTCAAACTTTATAACGATGAGCTGTACGTAGTGGGGGAAAATTGGACGCGAAAATCTTCTTTGATGCCTGCCATGTATCGAATCGATCCGTTAAAAAACGAATGGGAATTGTGCATTGAAAAAGAAACGGTATCGATTTTTGATTTTGCCCCTTATGAAAAAGGAGTATATGTATTTGCTTCCGATTGTAAGAGGTTTGGATTGAATCAAAATCCTGATCTTTATATTCTTGAAGGAAACAATTTGAAAAAGATAGGGGATTGGGGATTTTGTATCGGAAATACCGTAGGAAGCGATTGCGCAGTTGTTGCAGGGAATACCATGCTTGTTCATGAGGGGAATCTGTACTTTACGACAACCGTTAAGGATCATGTTGAACTTTTCCGTTATACTGACTCTTTTGAAAGAGTGTTTGCGATGGATGGAACGATTCAGGCGTTTGGATATAGGAAAGACGAGCTGCTTTTGATTGGTGCCGAAAAAGCAAAGCTGCAAGAACTTTATTGCGTGAAAGATAATACGCTTCAATGCCTTTCTTCTTTTAATCATTTGCAGACGTTCGTATCGGTTCCGCAGCCAATCTCGTATAAAGGATATGACGGCTCCGATATGTTAGGATACATCATGTATCCGAAAGATTTCGATTCCGGTAAACAATATCCGGGAATATTGGATATTCACGGTGGTCCTAAAACAGTTTACGGAACTGTGTTCTATCACGAAATGCAAGTATGGGCGAGTGAAGGATATTTTGTGTTTTACTGTAATCCTCATGGATCGGATGGAGCATCGAATGAATTTGCCGATATTCGCGGAAAGTACGGAACAATTGACTATGAGGATATTATGAATTTTGTGGATGAAGTGATAACGTCTGTCCCACAGCTTGATCCGAAAAAAATCGGAGTTACTGGAGGAAGCTATGGCGGGTTTATGACCAATTGGATCATCGGACATACAAATCGTTTTGCGGCTGCCGCATCCCAGCGTAGCATTTCCAATTGGATCTCTTTTTCGCAGACAAGTGATATCGGACCTTATTTTACCCAAGACCAGCAGGCTGCGAATATGGATGAAAATATCGAAAAACTTTGGTTCCATTCGCCGATTCGTTATGCGAAAAACGTCGAAACACCGACATTGTTCATTCATTCTGACGAGGATTACCGATGCCCGCTTTCGGAAGGAATTCAAATGTTGAATGCTTTGTTGGATCGCAATATTGAAGCGCGCATGTGCGTATTTCACCAAGAAAATCACGATCTTTCCCGTACCGGAAAACCGAAACATCGAATTCGCCGTTTAAATGAAATTACAAATTGGATGAATACGCATTTAAAGGACGAAAAAAAAGATTGAAATTTTTTAAGTAGCAGGAAATGACCTTATAGTTTATAATAGGTTGGAATTAGGAGGAAAAACGATGGAAGAAGTTATTAAAATCGAAGGTGGTCATCGTTTGCACGGAACAGTTCGCATTAGCGGATCGAAGAACTCTACTGTGGCTCTTATTCCGGCTTGTGTGCTGGGAAATGCGCCTATCACCATTTATGGTGTGCCAAACATTTCGGATGTAAAATCACTAATCGTACTTTTAAAAGAATTGAATGTCGAAGTAAAACAATTGGATGAAGAAACATTATATATAGATCCTACACATATGGAGAATGTGGCAATGGTATCAAATGCAGTGTCGAAATTGAGAGCTAGCTATTATTTTATGGGTGCTTTGCTTGGAAAGTACGGACATGCGCAAATCCAGATGCCGGGAGGATGCTATTTAGGACCCCGTCCGATCGACTTGCATTTAAAGGGCTTCGAAGCGTTGGGAGCAACAATTACTTATGAGCACGGATGCTATATACTGCACGCAGATGAACTCATAGGAAATCGGATCTTTTTGGATATTTCAAGTGTCGGAGCAACAATCAATATCATGATGGCCGCTGTCTATGCAAAAGGAAGAACCGTGATCGAAAATGCGGCTCGCGAGCCGGAAATCATTGATATTGCGACCCTGCTGAACAAGATGGGGGCAAAAATCCATGGCATGGGAACGAGCACACTTGTGATTGATGGTGTGGAAGATCTGAAAGGATGTTCACACGAAATCATTCCGGATCGGATTGAGGCCGCAACCTATATCATCATGGCAGCTGCGATGGCAGATGATATGATCATTGAAAATATCATTCCGCAGCATATCGAAGCGATTTTAATGAAATTGGAAGAAATCGGAATTGAAATGAAGGTTGGACCGGATTTTGTGGAAATATTCGGGAATGATAAAGAATTGAGGCCTGCTGAGATCTTAACAAAACCGTATCCGGGATTCGCAACGGATGTTCAGCAGCCATTTACGACTTTGCTGACAAGGGCAAAAGGACAGTCGATCGTGACCGAAACAATCTATACGGAGCGTTTTAAACATTGCAATGAACTCAATAAGATGGGAGCAGATATCGATGTACGTATTCCGAGTGGATTGATCAACGGACCAACGAAACTTTCCGGAACCAGTGTTGTAGCAACAGATTTGCGTTGCGGAGCGGCGTTGGTCGTTGCCGGATTGATGGCGGATGGAGTGACTGAAATTCACGATGTGTATCATATTGATCGAGGGTATGATCATTTGGATGAAAAACTTCGTTCGCTTGGTGCGGTATTTTGGAGAGAAACCATCGAATAAAATCATTTTGAGGAGAAATACGGTTTCTCCTTTTTTTATGGAAACGAAGGAATAATTTTTCTTTCTTGATTGCTATTTTTTATCGCCTTATAATAAAGAATATAAACGATACAGTTGGGGAAGAAGTATGATACGAATAGCAATCTTAGAATATGAAAAAGAATCGAAAGACATTATCTTTCAATTTGGAAAGATCTTTAAAAATACGGATTGGATGTTTCGTCATTTTTGGAAAGCAAGCGAACTTGCGAAAGCCATGAAAGAAGAAGAATATCAAATTTTTGTGTTTGATGAAATGTTTAAAACTCCGCGCTTGGAAAGCGTGTTTGTTCATGATAATCCAAATGCGGTGTTTATTTATGTGTGTACGGACCCTAAAGCGACGCAGGGACAGGATACAAGAGCACGCATGCTTTATATTGACAAAAATGATTTGATCAATAGCTTAGAAGAAGTAGCTTCACGCATTCTCCAACAAAGCAAACAAAGCGAAGTGTATTCTCTCGTCTACAACGGCGTACATGTGAATTTGCCATATGAAACCATCTACTATTTGGAAAAAGAAGAGAAAATGGTCATCTTTCATACAAAAAAAGGAGAATTTCACAAGCGAATCAATATGGCGGATCTTGAAACTGAATTTGCACCATACGGATTTCTTCGCGTTCACGTTTCGTATTTGGTCAACGCAAAACACATCACTTCGTGGCATAAAGATGAAGTTGAATTGATCGATCATATCCGGATTCCGTTATCAAGAGCTCAAAAGAAAAAGATCATGCATATGCAAAAAGACAAAAAGTAAAAAAGGTATGGGAATTCCCATACCTTTTATAACGTGCGAAGCGCATCAATCAGCTCTGTTTTCGCACTTGCTTTTTCATCTTTTGATTTAATGATCTTGGCAGGACATCCGGCTACCACAACATTTTCCGGCACATCTTCGATTACTACGGCTCCTGCAGCAATCACCGAATTTTTTCCGACATGAACTCCTTCGATGACGACCGCATTGGCGCCGACCAAAACATCATCTTCGATAATAACCGGGGTTGCACTTGCCGGTTCGATTACTCCGGCTAAAACGGCTCCGGCACCAATATGACAATGTTTTCCTACGGTTGCTCTTCCTCCTAGGATTGCTCCCATATCGATCATTGTCCCTTCGCCGATGACTGCACCGATATTGATAATAGCGCCCATCATGATTACTGCGTTATCGCCGATGCTCACCTGATCTCGAATGATCGCTCCAGGTTCGATTCTTGCTTTGATATTTTTGATATCAAGCATCGGAACGGCGGAATTTCTTCCGATTGTTTCGATATAGTAATCTTCCACAGTGAGCAAATGAGCTCTTAATACAGGTTCAATGTCTTCCCAATCCCCGATAATAATATCTCCGAATCGTTTCGTGTTGGGAAAAATGATTTCTTTGTCACATTTAATGTACAATTTGACAGGGGTTTTCTTTTTAGATGTTTGAATAAATTCGATAATTTCTTTTGCGTCCATAATTTCTCCTACTTTAATAAATCATCCATATTGTAGAGTCCCGGAACTTGGCTTTCCATAAATTTAGCGGCTTTTAGGGCTCCGTCGACAAAGATCATACGGGAATACGCTGTATGTTTGATTTCTAATGTTTCATCGTTGCCGAAAAAATCGACTTCATGGATTCCGGGAATTGTTCCACCTCTTTTTGTGCTGATCCCGATTTCTTTTTCTCTTTTTCCAATGATGCCGTTGCGTTCAAATACATGTTTGAATTCGTTGTTCGGATCAATAGTTTCCAAAAGAGCGAGTGCGGTACCGCTTGGCGCATCTGCTTTTTGATTATGATGAGTTTCGCTCAGTTCGATATCGAAATTTTCTTTTAAGAGGGGAACGATCGTTTTTAAAATTTTATGGAATATCGCGATACCAAACGAATAGTTTGCCGAATAAAAGATGGCGTTTTCTTTTGATTGATAGATTAACGCTTGTTTTTGCGTTTCGCTTAATGCCGTAGTTCCTTCTACCAATGCGATGTTCGTATCTTTGATTTCTTCCAGAATCCAATCCAAATTGTCTGGATGAGAAAAATCCAAGATTACATCTACTTTATTTTTATTCTCTTTCAAAAGAGATGGATCGAGGACATCACAGCATCCAAGACAATCCATTCCGAGCTCTTTCGATCTTTTTTCGAGCAATTGTCCCATCTTTCCTTTTCCGACGATTAGCACGTTCATAGAAGTCCGACCTCCTTTAAGCATTTATTCATTTGCTGCTTGTGAGCTTCAGTCATATGAGTGAGCGGCAAACGATATCCACCGACGCTCATGTCCATTTGATTCATGGCTTCTTTGACCGGAATCGGGTTAACTTCCACGAACAAAGCGTGGATCAAATTCAAATATTTTTGCTGGAGGGCTAAAGAACCTTTCGTATCTCCATCTAAATATTTTCGGACGAGGTCGTGAGTTTGTTTTGGAACAATGTTGGCAAGTACGGAAATCACGCCGCTTGATCCTAAAGAAAGCATCGGTACAATAATGTCGTCATTTCCCGAATACATCACAAAATCATCGTTCAAATATTTCGAAATGTTCATGGCGTAGGAAAGATTGCCGCTCGCCTCTTTGATTCCTTTGATATTCGGATGTTGCGATAAGACGGAAACGACATGTTCCGAAATGGAGCATCCTGTGCGTCCCGGAATATTATAGAGGATGATCGGAATATTTACTGCATCAGCAACGGTTTTAAAATGCATGATCATTCCTTCATCGTTCGTTTTGTTGTAATAGGGGGAAATCAGCAGCAGTCCGTCAGCCCCCATTTGTTCGTAATCGATGCTTTTTTGTTTCATGACTTGGGTATTGTTGCTTCCGGCACCTACAATAACAGGAATGCGGTGGTTTGCTGTTTTGATTACACAATCGACAACACTGTCATCTTCTTCATGAGTCATGGTCGAACTTTCACCGGTTGTTCCCAAAACGAGGATTCCATCCGTTTTGTTGGCGATATGCCATTCTACCAACTCTTTTAATTTTTCGAAATTTACCGAGCCGTCTTCACGGAACGGAGTCACAAGAGCTACGATCGAACCTTTAATCATATTAGTCAACATAAAATTCTCCTTTTGCGATTTTTGTCGCTGGTCCTTGCATGATGATCGAATCATCTTCAAGGATTTCAATATCCAAAGCGCCTTTTTTCATGAAAACATGAAGAAGGGAAGCACATCCTTTTTCCTTATGCGCAAGATAAGCGCTTGCGCAAACACCGGTTCCGCATGCGAGTGTCACTCCACATCCGCGTTCATATGTTTGAACCTTGATCGTATTCTCATCGATAATTTGCACGAAGTTCACATTTGTTTGTTCATGGAACCATTCATGTTCGCAAATTTCTTTGCCGATTTTTTCGATGTCTGCGAAGGCATCATCAACAAACACGACCGTATGAATCGTCGACATGAAAAATGTGTATAGGCGCATCCCTTTATAAGGGGTATCCCAAATGGGCTGATCGATCTTGCAGAGATCGATTTCGAATAAAGGTTTCTGCATATCGACACGAAATTGATCGGAACCTATGTGTTCCACAATTTTTGTTCCGGCCAAAGTCCGGACTTCGAAACTTTTTTCACAGATGATTTTTTCATCTATGCAAAACTTGGAAAAGCAGCGGATCCCGTTGCCGCACATGGGGGCACGCGATCCATCCTGATTGTAATAGAGCATTTCAAGAGGGTTTGTCTTTACAACCATGAATCCGTCTGCACCAATGCCGCAATGACGATCGCACATGGAAACAATCAGGTGCTGCAGATCGAAAGATCGGATATCCTCTTCTTTGACTAAGATAAAATCGTTTCCGCATCCGTGATATTTTGAAAAAGGAATAATCATAGAATTTCTCCTTCGTCTTTGCTTATTAATTCTTCATACGTTTGTCGGTGAACGACAAGGCTGTCTTTTCCGTTTTTGACAAATACGACAGCCGGAATGCGTAATGCGTTATAGGTCGAAGCCATGGAATAGCCGTAGGCTCCTGTCGTATACATCACGAGCAGATCATCTTGTTGGGCTTCAGGAAGAGTGATTTTTTCGATTAGAAGATCGCCGGATTCACAGCATTTCCCGGCTATGCATACTTCCTGATCCTTTTGATCATTCATCTTATTGGCAATATCGGCTCTGTATTTTGCCTGATAGAGGGCAGGACGAATGTTGTCGCTCATACCGCCATCTACGAAAATATACTTTTTATGCGGCGTATCTTTGGTAAATCCGATCGTGTATAAAGAATAACCGGCTTCTGCTACGATGCTGCGTCCAGGTTCGATGAGAATCTTTTTCAAATTGAGTTGGAACTGCGTATTGATTGATTCACATTGTTCAATGATGACTGCACATACTTCGTTAATAGGAATTGGCTTGTCTTCATTTGTGTAAAGGGCTGCAAATCCGCCTCCAAGATCGAGAGTAGGGAAATCTCGTTTCATTTCCTGTTTCATTTCCGAAACAAATTGTCCCATTGTTTCGATTTCGGCTTTGAAAGCATTGCGATCAAAGATTTGCGATCCGATATGGGCATGAAAACCTTTAAAGTGAAGATTTGGATTGCTTTCGATAATTTGTACGATTTCTTTGATTGTTTTGATTTCTGTTTTCAGGACACCGAATTTCGAATCGATATGTGCTGTGACAATATATTGATGCGTATGGGCTTCTACGCCCGGGTTAATGCGCAGAAGTACATCCATATCTTCTTTCATTTTGAACTTAGCTAATTCTCTGGCTTCTGCAATGTTGTCGAGGACAATGGTTCCTATGCGCTGATCGATCGCCATTTGAAGTTCTTCGCGGGACTTGTTGTTGCCGTGAAAAACAATATTCTTCATATCAAATCCGCTTTGGCTTGCGATATACAACTCTCCGCTTGAAACGACATCCATACCGAGCTTATGCTTTTCGACCAGTGCCGCCATCGCTTTGCATAAAAAAGCTTTGGAAGCATATACGATTTGGGTTGCGAATTGTTCGGAGCGAAAATTTGTTTTGAACGCTTCGATTCTTTTTTCAATCGAGTCCTGATCGTAAATATAAAGAGGTGTTCCGTATTGTTCGGCTAATTTTTTTGTGCTCACACCGCCAATATATAAGGTGTTGTTTTTGACTTGTTCCATATTCACCCTTCCTTTAGTAAAAAAGCCAGTAGGGAAATATCCTACTGGCATACAGACAATGACAATAAGATAGCACTCCTACCTAGGTAGACAGTCCAATGAATATTTTCCATTGGCCCACCGCCTTTCCATGCCCGGACAGGCAGTTCGGCAAGATTGCTCTCACGAAAACTCAAATGCATGCCTGCTCATTTTGGTGAAGTCGTTCTTGCGCCTCTATCATTGGTTATGATTTTAGCACACCATAGCATGAAAGCCAAGGGAGTATTTTCAGAAAAATAAATGAAAATTGAAATCGTTAAAAATGATGTGATACTATGGGAGATATACTGAAAGGAAAACTTATGTTAGAAGAAGTAATGAAATATCGTCGGGATCTTCACAAGATCCCGGAACTGGAATTGGAATGTCCTCTGACATGTCAATACGTAACGAAACAACTTGAAAAACTCCACTGTACGATCGAACATCCGATTCCATGTGCGGTAACCGCCTTTTTTGATGCAAAAAAGGAGAAGACCATTGCGTTTCGCAGTGATATGGACGCTTTACCGGTCAAAGAAGAAACCGATGTAAATTTTAAAAGCCGATACGAAGGGCGTATGCATGCATGCGGACATGACGGACATATGGCCATGTTGCTCGGGTTTGCGAAAAAGTTAGATAGGTTTTACGATACACTGGATCACAATGTATTATTGATCTTTCAGCCGGGAGAGGAAAGTCCGGGAGGAGCGCATTTGATTTGCGAAACAGATTGCTTTGAGAAATACAATGTCCAATGTGTTTTCGGAATGCATTTATGGCCGATGATCCCGAAAGGGAAGATTGCCACACGTCCTAACGAACTAATGGCAAGATCAAGCGAAGTCAATGTGACAATCGAAGGGAAATCAAGTCATGTGGCCAAATATAAAGACGGTATCGACGCGATGGAAATCGGTGCGAAATACTTGCTGAAGTGCTATGAAATGGAAAAGTCGTATCATCCGGATATTTATCGTTTGTTACGTTTTGGAAAAATGGAAAGCGGAAATGTTCGCAATGTCGTGGCGGCTCATGCCCGTTTAGAAGGTACACTTCGGGCTTTTCAAGATGAAATCTATTGGGAATTGAGAAAAAATATGCATCATATCGCTCAATATCTCGAAAGAAAATATCATGCGCAAATCGAATTGGAATTTTCTCTTGGGTATCCAGCTGTAATCAATGATGAACTTCTCGTTCGAAAAGTTTTGCAAATCGATCCGAACATCCAGATTTTAGATGAGCCGGAAATGATCAGCGAAGACTTCGCTTATTATTTGCAGGAAGTTCCCGGAGTGTTCTTCTTTCTGGGAACAGGAACAGGAATTCCTTTGCATAATGCAAGTTTTGATTTTGATGAAAAAATTCTCTTGAAAGGAATAGATCTTTATACCGAGATCGCGAAGAACTTAAAAGTTTAAGAGCAAATGGATCCTTTATAAAAAGGAGTTGTGCCATAATAAGGTCGTAAAGGAGAAAAGAAATATGGCTAAATACATTTGTGATGTCTGCGGATGGATCTATGATGAAGCGGAAGGATATCCTGAAGGGAATATCGCTCCTGGTACAACTTGGGAAGCAGTTCCTGCTGATTTTGTATGTCCTTTGTGCTTTGTCGGCAAAGATCAATTCTCATTGGTTGAAGAATAATGAAAGAAAACCAGCGAATTTGCTGGTTTTTCTTTTTTTTCGAGGATAAAAAAAATTCCACAAAATGTGGAACTTTTTTTGATTACCGGTTGTAGTATTCGACAACGAGCAATTCATTGATCGGTTCGCTTGTGAACAATTCGGAACGTTCAGGGTAACGAACGTATTTACCGATTTTTTTGTCTTTGTCCACTTCAACGAAATCAACAGTCGAAATTGCTGCTTCAAGTGCTTCAACGATACTTTTTTGGTTTTTAGCGCGTTCACGTACTTCGATGACTTGTCCCGGTTTTACTTGGTAGCTTGGGATATCTACTTTTTTACCGTCTACCATGATGTGTCCATGGTTAACGAGTTGGCGGGCACCACGACGAGTGTTCGCAAATCCCATACGGTATACTAAGTTATCAAGACGTGATTCGAGCATGATCAAGAAGTTTTCGCCTGTTGCTCCTGCTTTACGGCTTGCTTTTTGGTATGTATTGAAGAATTGTTTTTCCGTTAATTGGTATGTGTTACGAATTCTTTGTTTTTCCTGCAATTGCACACCGTAGTTCGTAAGTTTAGGACGACGGGTTTTTCCGTGTTGTCCTGGGGCATAATTACGACGAGCTAATTCTTGTCCGGTTCCTAAAATAGAGAAACCTAGACGACGCGACTTTTTCCAAGTGCTTCCTGTGTTTCTTGACATGTGTTTTCCTCCTATTGTTTGCATAAACAACAAGATACAAATCTTCAAAAGGTGTGTTGCAGAAGATACTTTCTACTATCAGCTTTTAGCTTACTTGTATCGCTTGCGCCTGCAACGCGGAGCTTTTGACTTTGTATGCTGCTCAGTCATGCTATTTAAATATAGCAAATCTCTTTTTTGAAATCAAGGAATTAAATGTTTACATAGGAAAAATGCGATTTCCACATTTAAACGTATATTGGTTATTTTCTGTGAAAATGAATGTGTGTTATACTATACTCAGTATGCAAGGAGGTAACAACATGGATACTGTCATGAATTTCTTTCAAACGACTTATTCATACATCAGCGCTCATCTTTCCACCGAATTGATGATTTATGTCGCAATTGCAATCTTGCTGTTGATCCTCATTTGGATCATCATGCGAATGATGAAACGCAGGAAAGCGTCGAAGCGTCTTGCTGATCTTGAAATCGAAGTTAATGAAATTCGCAACAATGCACTCGCATACAAATTCAATAAAGCGAACGCATTCGCAAAAGCAAATGACGATATTATGGAGCGAATCAAAAATTTGGCTCCGAAATATGAGATTTGCCAAAAAAGTGTTGCTTCTTGTGACGAATTGTTCACGGATGCCGACGAGTATATCGCGGCACACCGAATCAAAAAAGCCACTCGTTCTATGGACGAGCTGGAGACGATGCTAGACGATACAAAAGAACGTATTCGGATCGTAAATCAGTCGCTTGATCATATTTTGGCACGAGAAACAGAAGTAAGAGAAAAATCAAATTCCCTGAAAGAACGTTTCCGTAATGTCAAAAAAGTGTACCAGGACAACAGGGCGTCTTATTATTCCGCAAGCAATTATATCGATTCGGAAATCGGGGATATCGAAAACGAATTCTCGAGTTTTGAAGAATGGATGTTTGCTTCCGAATTCAATAAGGCGAAAGAAGAAGTGGATAAGATCGCAAGTCGTGTTGATGTCGTTTCTTCTCAGATTGCCGTGTACCCCGGACTTTATGAAAAAGCGAAAAATATTATTCCGAGAGCACTTGATGAAGTATTGAACAATATTCAAATGTTAAAGGATAATCAAATTGATATTCGATATTTGAATACCGACGAAAAGACCGCAATGCTTGAAAAGGCTCTGGAAGAAGCGACCGAGGCTCTTGATGTAGGAAATCTGGAAAAAGCAGATACATTGCTGACTGATATCGGGGACGGAATCCTCGAACTTCAGGACGATGTGATGAAAGAGAAAAAAGCGTATGATGAAATTCACGGAGATCTTATTGCGACTTTCGAAAAAGTCGATGACGAAGAAGAATCTTTGGAGGAAATCGTTACACTCTATGCAAATATCAAAGATCGATTCGGTCTGGAAGACTGGACTCATCGTTTCAAATTAGCTAGAGCGCAGCTTTCAGATCTGCAGGATCGCCGAAAGATCGTCGAGGACGCATTGTCCAGGGATGCGACTCCAAGTGTGGAAGTCGTTCAGGTGTATCGTGAATTCGCACAAGATGTGGATACATTCCATTCACAAGTCAACGATATGAAGCGAATGCTTGTTGGCGCAAGCTCAGATGAATCCAGGGCGAAGAAACAGCTGGTTAAACTGCAGCTGATTTTAAACGAAGTTCGTTTAAACACGATTTCGCGAAATTTGCCGAGCATGTCGACGCAATTCGCCGATGACCTAAAAGAAGGCGAGCGGCTTATTCAGCGCGTTCGAGTCGTTTTGGATCATTCGCCGCTTGATGTACAGACATTGAACGCTGATTTACAAGATGCGATTGATTTTGTGTATAAGCTCTACAACAATGCCAATAATTTGGTGGGTGTGGCGATCATGGTCGAAAACGCGATTGTATTCGGAAATCGTTTCCGTTCTTCTTATTCGGAAATGGATTCTGAATTGACACGTGCGGAAATCTGCTTCCAAAACGGCGAATATACGCATGCTTTAAAGATCGCGATCCAGGCAATTGAAAACATGCATCCGGGAATTTATGAAAAGCTGATTGCGAAAAAGGATCCCGCAGTCATGAATCAAGTATAAGTGATGATTTATTTTGATAACGCCTCAACAACCTCTGTTCGTCCAGAGGTTGCTCGTGTTTATAAGAAGTTGATTGATGAATGTTTTGCGAATGCAGATTCAATGCATGCTCCCGGACGCAAGACCAATCGTCAGCTTGAACAAGCTAGGCAGCATATTGCTCATTCTTTAAAAGTATTGAAAGAAGAGATAATTTTTACAAGTTGTGCAAGTGAGTCGAATTCGCTTGCGGTGATTGGATATGCTTTGGCGAATCAGCACCGCGGAAAGCATATTTTAACTAGCAATGTTGAACATTCGAGCATAAAACATGCTATGAATTTTTTAGAATCGATCGGTTTTGATGTTGAACGTTTGCCAATTAACGAACAAGGAATCGTTACCGAAGAAATGGTACGATCTCATATGAGAAAAGACACGATGCTCGTTTCTTTAATGCATGTTAACAATGAAATCGGATCGATCAATCCGATCGAAAAGATTGCGAAAGTGGTTCATGCTCATCCGACTTGTGTATTTCACAGTGATTGTGTGCAAAGTTTCGGAAAGATCGATATTCCATTCGAACAACTGGATATGATGACGATGTCTGCACATAAGATCCATGGAATCAAAGGCTCTTCAATGTTGCTGAAAAAGAAAAATATCGTACTTCAGCCGCTTATTTTTGGCGGTCAGCAGGAACAAGGCTTGCGTGGCGGAACAGAAAATGCTCCGGCGAACATTGTGCTTGCGAAAACGATTCGTTTGGCGTTGGAAGAACAAGAGGAAACATATGCTCATGTCAAAATGTTGCGTGATCATTTGGTTGATCGTATTTCAGCTATTGATGGCGGACATGTGCTTTCGCCTCAAAATGCGCTTCCATATATTTTGAATGTAAGTTTTGACCAGATTACAAGTGAAGTTCTTTTGAATGCGTTAGATGAAAAAGGAATTTGTGTTTCTGCGAAAAGTACGTGCGACTCACGTTCAAGTCAAGCAAGTGAAGTGATTCTTGCTTTAAATCATTCTCAAAAAGATGCTTCTCATGCGATTCGTCTTTCTTTTTCCAAAGACAATACGATCGAGGAAGCAGATCAATTTGTCGAAGCAGTAAAGGAGATCGTAAAAAACTATGGCTTATCGTTATGACCATATTCTCATTCGTTATGGAGAATTATCATTAAAGGGAAAAAATCGAAATTCCTTTATTAAACAACTTCTTTCCAATGTCAAATTGGCCTTAAAAGCGTTTCCGACTTTGGAGTTTGAAAAGCAGCATGATCGAATGTATATTTATCTGCACGAAGAGGATGCGCAAAAAGTAAGCGAAACACTTTCCAAGGTATTTGGGATTTCGTCTTTTTCTCTGGCTATTAAAACGATGCCGGATATGGAAGAAATCATTCAGGCGTGTCTGGAATCTCTTCCGTTGACGGAAGAAAAGACATTCAAGGTTGCGGCAAGAAGAAGCGATAAACTGTTTCCGATCATTTCGGATCAGATCAATCGTATGGTAGCAACGGCTATCTTGAAAAACAGCGAATGGAAAGTCAATGTAAAAAAACCGGATGTAAAGATTGTGATCGAAGTACATCATGATGCGGCCTATATTATGACGGACCGGATGATGGGTGCCGGCGGATATCCGGTTGGTGTTGGCGGAAAAGCTATGGTCTTGCTGTCGGGAGGAATCGATTCTCCGGTCGCAAGCTATTTGATGATGAAGCGTGGTGTGCATATCGAATGTATTCACTTTGCGGCTCCACCGTATACTTCGCAAAATGCTCAGGATAAAGTAATGAAGCTTGCGGAATTGATTAGTCCGTATCAAGGAGAAATCTTGGTGCATATCGTTCCGTTTACGGATCTTCAACTGGCAATTTATCAAAATGCCGATGAAAGTTATGCGATTACTTTAATGCGTCGTATGATGATGCGGATTGCGGCAAAACTAGCGCAAAAAAGACATTGTCAGGCGATCGCTACGGGTGAATCGATTGGTCAGGTTGCCAGTCAAACGCTGGAGTCTATGCAATCAATCAACGCGGTGACAACGATGCCGCTGATTCGTCCTGTCGTATGCATGGATAAAGTTGAGATCATTGATCTTTCAAAGAAGATCGGAACTTATGATACTTCGATACTTCCTTATGAAGATTGCTGTACGATTTTTACTCCGAAAAATCCGGTCACAAAACCTCGTATCGAAAAATGTGAACGTTATGAATCTCGATTTGATTGGGAGAAACTTGTTGACTGGTGCGTAGAGGATGTCAAATCCGTATGGGTCCATCCCGGTATGGAACTTGAACAAGAGGAAGAAGAGGAAGAGTTATTTTAAGCGCTTGAATGAGCGCTTTTTTTAATATGTGACATTTTGGTGGTTTCTGTTTTTGCGATTCTTTTATATAATTAGTGTCAAGGAGGAGAAAAATATGGCAACTGCACAAACAAGAGCCACTGAAAAGTATAGAGCGAAAAAAGGCATTATGACCAAGTCTATCAAAGTTTCCAGAGAGTTAAATGAGCAGTTTATCAAGGCTTGCGAACGTGCCCATATGAGTCAGGCTCAAGCTTTTAAGAATTTTATGGAAAGCTTTATTGCTTCCTATCCGGAATGAGGGAACATCTCATTCCTTTTTTTTAAAAAGAAAAAGTGTACAATAAATGTATGATTTGTAGCATTTGTAAAACAAAGTTGAGAAAAGTCGGAAATTCTTTTCAATGTGAAAACGGGCATAGTTTCGATATTGCCAAACAAGGATATGTAAATCTTTCCCGTAAGCAAAAAAAGACGGGTGACAACAAGGCGATGGTCTTGGCGCGTACGAATTTTTTAGAAAAAAATCCTTATGATTTTATGCGCAAACGGGTAGGAGAGATCATCGCTTCTTATCATCTTGGATCTTTGCTGGATATCGGGTGCGGGCAAGGATATTACACGAAAACTTGGCAAGCGGAAAAAAAGGTAGGGATCGATCTTTCAAAAGAAGCGATTGCTTATGCGGCCAAGCATGATCGGTCAACACTTTATATCGTGGATACGATTTACGATCTTCCTTTTGAGGCGGATTCTTTTGATTGTGTAGTGAGTGTATTTACACCGCTGCCGATCAAAGAAATTGAAAGGGTATTAAGACCAAACGGACATTTGATTACGGTCAGTCCTGCAAGGGAACATTTATACGAACTAAAGCAGCAGCTTTACGAGCATGTCATCTTGAACAAAGAAGAAAGAGAAAATATGGGTGATCTTGTTTTGTGTCATGATGAAGTGATCACAGAACAAAAAGAAATAGATGATATATGGGATTTGTTCGAAATGACGCCTTACCGATACAAGAGTCCGAAAGATGGGATGGATCGAATCGCAAAATTAAAAAAGTTAAATGTGACTTTTTCGTTTTTAATCAAAATCTTTAGAAAGAAGGTATTATGAAATTAAAAATCAAAAAATGGGGAATCAATGGTGAGGGGATTGCTTATGTACACAAAAAACCGATTTTTATAGATGACGCTATTGTGGATGAACTGGTGGATGGAGAAATTACAGAAGAGAACGATCGCTTCGGAAAAGCGAAGATTAAAAAGGTTCTTGAACCTTCGCCAAGACGACGATATCCAATGTGCGGGATTTGGAAAGAATGTGGTGGATGTCCGATTATGCATATGGATATGAAAGGGCAATTGCGTATGAAGGCTGCGATCTTGCAGGAAGCGCTTCGTAAATATGCAAATTATACCAGACCAATCTTGCCGATTATCAAGAATCCGAGTGTACTGGCTTATCGGAATGCGTGCAAACTTCGCTTTTTTAATGAAAAAGGAAAGATCGAAGTCGGATTGTACGAAAAGGGTTCTAACCATGTCATTAAGATGGAGCGTTGCCTGATTCATGAAAAAGGGCTTGAACAAGCAAGAAGTCAAATCGTGGATATTTTAAATCAGTACGATCAAAAAGCCTATTCAAAAAAAGAAGAATGCGGTTATCGTACATTGGTCATGAAAGAGTTTGATCGAAAGATTCAGGTTATCTTGGTGACGGGAAAAATGATGATTGAAAAAGAGATCATCAATCAGATCATGAAAATAGACAATGTCGTTTCATTGTGGCAGAGCGTTAAAACAAAAGATGAAAACGAAATTGATATTTTCGGTTATAAAATGATTCATTTGGCCGGAGAGGAAAAGATGGAAATAGGAGTTTGCGGATTACATCTTAATCTTTTGCCGCGTTCCTTTTTCCAGTTGAATACGAAACAAGCACAAAATTTATATGAGGTCGTAAAGGCTTGGACTCCTCGTTCGAAAACGATTGTGGAAGCATATTGCGGAATTGGAGCGATGTCTTTGTTGGTGGCGGAAAAAGCGAAAAAAGTGATTGGAATCGAATCAATCGAAGATGCAGTAAGGAATGCTCAGGAAAATGCGGAAAAGAACGGGACACGTAATGTGAATTTTATTTGTGGGGATGCTGCTCAGGAACTGAAAAAAATCAATAAAGAAAGATCGATTGACACATTGATCGTAGATCCTCCGCGTTCGGGTTTGGATCAGCCGATGAAAGAAACGATACTTCATTCGAATATTCAAACGATTATTTATGTATCCTGCAATCCGAGCACTTTGGCAAAGGATCTTGGTGTGCTGAATGAAAAGTACAAGATCGAGAGGGTGCAGCCGGTGGATATGTTCTCGCAGACTCCGCATGTTGAGTGTGTCGTGTTGATGTCACGAGTGGAAAAGTAGGTATGTGAAAAGGCTCTGATTTCAAGGAAATTATAGTATTTAAGGGCGATTTTACGACACTCTCAATCAAAAACTTAAAGATAGAAGTATTAATCGCCAACAAGGAAAGATAACTGGCCTAAATGTTCAGTAGAAGAAATGCTCAGTAATGAAAAGTACATAGGTATTGCGGGTAGTTAACGCAGGAGGCGAAGAAGGTCGTATTTACAAGTTAAATAATGCTCATTCGTCTATTATTTCAAAAGAATTGTTTGATGCTGTTCAGGAAGAAAAGATAAAACGCAGTAATTTAGTTGTTGATGAGAATGGAACACATAGAAGGAATAAGAAATATAGTTCGAAGAAGTGAGGGGGTTCTTTTTATGTTACTAAGTAATCTAAATAAATTAAAAAATGATATGGTTAATAGGAATTGGACAATATGTAGTTTTCTATTTAGATATAAGTCAGTTGAATATATAGTTCTTGTAAAAAGATTTGTAGGTAAAGAAAAGCGTGTAAATCAGTATGCATTAGTAAAGATCCATTTTATGAAACGTGACGATTTAAATGATGGATTGGAAATTGAAGCTAATTCTTTTAAATTATTAATTGATGCAAAAACATTAAGACAATATTTTGGCATTGAGTATCAAGATAACTTAGGAGATATTTTAAAACAATTTACTGAGACTTTTGGAAAAGCAATTCCAATGAAAATTCCTGATAATACCTCGGATGAGGAAAAAAGTGCGATGGTGAAGTCGCTTAGTATAAGTGATTCTGAAGATCCGAATAAAATTTATTGTTATAAAATAAGAAGAAATCCTAATAGTGGAAAAAGAAGTGATTTTAATTCAGATAAAACAAAACTACTAAGGCCTATTCTATTTAGAAATTTTGAGAATGAACCTAACGTTAGCTTTTGCTATTCAGATGATCCGCTTAAAGAAAATGACGATTCAACTATTTTATACAATTTCTCAAAATAGCCTATCTTAAATGACGAGTAAATAGGTTTTAATATACATAAGGAATATCATAAAAACACCAATAAACAAAGGCTTTTATGAGCTTTACACACACTTCTGAAAATAGCCTAATAATTTCATGTGGAGTGTGTGGTGGTGATACAAAAGAAACATATCTAGAAATCCTTTATTTTAAGCAGTTTTATAAGTATTTTGTATTTGTGGAAGATGGTGAAGGAATCGGAATAAGAGGATGGAAAGTTAATATTTACACAGCGCGAATATATATATATATATATAAATAGAGGAAAAGCAGCATAATAAGGATCAAGGTGATCTTCTTGAAGGTAGGATGAAGATAAAATTTTAAGATGCCAGAATGTATCATCCTGAAATAAATGAGTATCTTGGAACTTTATCTAAACATACAGTTGTTGTCTCAATTCAAAATGGATCCAATATGCCGATTTTTTTATCTTATTATGGCGAGAAATTGATATTGATACTGAATATATAGACGTGTAAAAAAGAATTTTCTGAAAGCTACGCATGCATTAATATTGTTTTAACCAGAGAAGTTCATAGCGTCTGTTGAAAAAATCGGAAGAAACTTTTTTGGCTCTGATAAAAACTGAAATTTAAGTTGTCCAAAAGCTTGACATAGTACTAAATATTAAAGAACGGTCACGTCTACGGATTTATGCCAAGTTGGAGGGATGATTTTCTAAAGGAGACAGAATGAAACTTTCATATAAAAAATTATGGGTAAATCTTGTAGAAAAAGATATAAAGAAAACTGAGTTTGCTAAAAAAACAGAAATCAATTCTGTTTCAATTGTTGAAGTTTTTACTAGAAGATACAACTGATGAATCGACAAAGTTCAAATAAACGGACATCTATAGATTAGAATAGAATGGAATGATTGTGTAAACAGTCGAAAATGTCAAAGAGAATGATTTTTTTATGCCGAGTCAAGGAGATGGAATGAATGGAAGTGAAAGTATTTGATAATGTTACGGAAATAGTCCGTGACGATATGGCATCGACTCTCAGTAAGGGCAGTAAGGTATCGATTGCTGCGGCTTGCTTTTCTATGTATGCCTATAAGGAATTAAAAAAGCAACTGGAGTCAGTGGATGAATGTCGTTTTATTTTCACTTCTCCAACTTTCGTTACCGAGAAAGCGGAAAAGCAGAAACGAGAGTTTTACATCCCAAGATTAAACCGTGAGAGCAGTCTTTACGGTACAGAGTTTGAGTTAAAGCTTAGAAACGAGATGACTCAGAAAGCAATCGCAAAAGAATGTGCTGACTGGATTAAGCGTAAAGCTACTTTTAAATCCAATACTACCGGAGAAAATATGGGAGGATTTGTTACTATAGCAAACAAACAGCAGCAGGTTGCCTATATGCCAATGAATGGTTTTACAACTGTTGATATTGGTTGCGAACGTGGTAACAACAGCTACAACATGGTTAACCGTTTTGAAGCGCCTTTTTCTGCTTCTTATATGCAGCTTTTTGAAACATTGTGGAATGACCACGATAAGTTGCAGGATGTAACTGATGTTGTTATTGAAAACATTACAGCTGCCTACAATGAGAATTCACCGGAATTTATTTATTTCATGACTTTATATCATGTGTTCAGTGAATTTCTTGATGATATTTCAGAAGATGAATTACCTAACGAAGCTACCGGATTCAAACAGAGCAAGATTTGGAGTCTTTTGTATGATTTCCAGAGGGACGCTGTGTTAGCCATTATTAATAAGCTTGAACGTTACAACGGATGCATCCTTGCAGATAGCGTTGGTCTTGGTAAAACCTTCACTGCGCTAGCAGTAGTGAAATATTACGAAAACAGAAATAAAAGCGTTCTTGTTCTCTGCCCTAAGAAGCTAGCAGAAAACTGGAATACTTATAAAGATAACTATGTAAATAATCCGATTGCAGCAGATAGACTTAACTACGATGTTCTGTTCCATACAGATTTATCAAGAGCCCATGGTTTCTCTAATGGTCTGGACTTAGATAGATTGAATTGGGGTAACTATGACCTTGTGGTAATTGATGAATCTCATAACTTCCGTAACGGAGCAGGAACTCATGCAAATACTCGTGAGAATCGATATGTGAAGTTAATGGATAAAATCATCAGATCTGGTGTTAAGACTAAAGTTTTAATGCTGTCTGCAACTCCGGTAAATAATAGATTTGTAGACTTAAAGAATCAGCTTGCTATCGCCTATGAAGGTGATTCTGAGAATATGAATAAGCAACTGAATACAACAAAGACAATCGAAGAAATTTTCAAGCAGGCTCAGAGAGCTTTCAATACATGGAGCAAACTGGAACCGGAAGCAAGAACAACAGATGCACTTCTTAGAACACTTGATTTTGATTTCTTTGAATTACTCGATAGTGTTACGATTGCTCGTTCAAGAAAGCATATCGAGAAATATTATGATACAGCTGAGATTGGAAAGTTCCCTGAAAGAAAGAAACCTATTTCACGTAGACCTCAGTTAACAGATCTGAGCTCAGCTATCAACTACAACGAAATATACGAACAGTTGATGTTGCTCACATTGTGCGTCTATACGCCATCAAACTACATCTTCCCTAGCAAGATACAGAAGTATATCGACCTTACTCATAATAAGGGAGACAACCTTACACAGACAGGTCGTGAAGAAGGTATCAGAAAGTTGATGAGCATCAACCTCTTAAAGCGTCTGGAAAGCTCAGTTAACTCATTCCAGCTTACGCTTACGAGAATTAAGAAGTTGATTGAAAGTACTATCAAGGCTATAGATGATTTTGAAAAGTACGGTGCAGCAGACATTGACATGTATGAAGCATCTGATTCAGAGTTTGATATAGATGATGGTAATACAGAATACTTCACAGTTGGTAAGAAAATAAAAATCGAGCTGGCTGATATGGACTATAAGACATGGCGTACAGAATTAAAAGCAGATGCAGAGGTTCTTGAATTGCTGACTTTGCTGGTTGCGGATATTACTCCAGAGCATGACAGTAAGCTTCAGGAATTGTTGAAGTTGGTCTCTGAGAAAATCGAGAATCCAATCAATCCGGGTAACAAGAAAGTATTGATTTTCTCTGCTTTCTCGGATACTGCAGAGTATCTTTATGACAATGTTAGTACGTATATCAAAAAGAAGTACGGCTTGGATACGGCGGTAATCACTGGTTCCATTGATGGAAAGACAACTATCAAGGGATTCAGGGCTACACTTAATAACGTGCTGACTTGCTTCTCGCCAATTTCAAAAGGCAGAGATGCCTTGATGCCAGGAAGCAAAACAGAGATTGATGTGCTGATTGCTACAGACTGTATCTCTGAAGGTCAGAACCTTCAAGATTGCGACTACCTTGTAAACTATGATATTCACTGGAACCCTGTTCGTATCATTCAGCGATTTGGCCGAGTAGATCGTATCGGTAGTAGAAATTCACAGATTCAGCTTGTAAACTTTTGGCCTGATATGGATTTGGACGAATACATCAATCTTAAGGGCCGAGTAGAAACAAGAATGAAGATATCTGTCATGACTTCTACCGGTGACGATGACCTTATCAATTCAGAGGAAAAAGGTGACCTTGAATATCGTAAGCAGCAGCTTAAGCGTCTGCAAGAAGAAGTAGTCGATATTGAGGATATGTCCAGTGGTATTTCTATCATGGATTTAGGTTTAAATGAATTTAGATTAGACCTTCTTGAATATGTAAAGAATCATGGTGACTTAGATAAGAAGCCAAAAGGAATGCATGCTGTTGTATCAGCAACAGAAGAGTTACCGGAAGGGGTAATATTCATTCTTAAAAATATAAACAACAGTGTAAATATAGATAACCAGAACAGAATCCATCCATTCTACATGGTTTATATCGGAATAGATGGTGAAGTCATCTGTGACTATCTGAATCCAAAGAAGATGTTAGATGATATCAGACTTCTTTGTCGTGGCAAGAAAGAACCTATTAAGGAATTGTGCCAGCGCTTCAATGAAGAAACAGATGATGGTAGAGACATGACTGAGATGTCAGAACTTCTTAGCGAAGCAATCAACTCAATCATTGATTGCAAAGAAGAAAGCGATATTGATAGCTTGTTCTCTGCTGGTGGTACATCAGCATTAATGTCTGCTGTATCAGGATTGGATGACTTCGAACTTATTTGCTTCTTGGTTGTTAAATAAACGGAGGGCGAACGATGATAGGATTGCCAAAAACAACGGAATTTAATAAACGAATTCCCAAGCAGAAATTCTATGAAAACATGGATATCTCACCTGCACTAAAAAAGATATTTGTTGAGCAGGTCAGAATAATCTATTGGAAAAATAAAATAGCAGCATCTACAACGAATCTTGCTGCCGGAACCGATGTAACGGAACTGGAGGTGTTTGAGGTTCGATTAAGCAGTCCGGTACTCGATGATAGTCTCTTAAGACAGATTGATAAGGAAATCCCTTATCACATCTTGTTTTTACTGGAGTATCAAGGAAAGTATCAAGCGTGGATTGGATATAAGGAAGCTGCAGCATCTGGTAATAAAGCATTCAAAGTAAACGGATATTACCACACAGAATGGTTGACTGAAGACGAGCTGCCATTAAAGTTGGAAGGCTTAAATGTTGATGCGGTGTATGAAAACTTCGTGCGTCAGATAGCCGGAGATAAGTTAAAGACTGAAGCTGCTGGTGAAAGCCTGAAAGAATCGGTTGCACGAGATGAACAGAAGCAGGCATTGCAAAAACAGATAGCAACATTGCAAGCGAAAATCCGTAAGGAAAAGCAGCTTAATAAACAGATGCAAATGAACAATGAGCTTAAGAAGCTCAAGAAAGAATTGGAGGCAATGTAATGGATAAAATGAGAATGGAATCAGTCGATATGACTGCTCAGAATATTGAGAAGATAGGTGCTCTTTTCCCTAATTGCATCACAGAAACAGTTGATGAAAACGGAAATCCTAAGAAAGCCATCAACTTTGAACTTTTAAAGCAGATGCTTTCTGGCGATGTGCTTGAGGGCGATGAAGCTTATGAGTTTACTTGGGTTGGCAAGAAAGCAGCAATTGTAGAAGGTAACAGACCTATACGAAAAACATTACGCCCTTGTAAAGAAGAAAGTGTCAATTGGGATACAACAGAGAATCTTTATATCGAAGGTGATAATCTGGATGTATTAAAACTGCTTCAAGAAAGCTATCTAGGTGCAATTAAGGTGATTTATATCGACCCTCCTTATAATACTGGGTCGGATAGATTTGTATATCCAGATAATTTTATGATGATGCAAGACGAGTACGATGAAGGAATCGGAATGTATGATGAGGATGGAAATAAGCAGTTTGATGAGAACCCGAAATCTAACCCTCGTTTCCACTCTAAGTGGTGTTCTATGATTTACCAAAGACTCATGTTAGCTAGAAACTTACTGGCTGATGATGGCTTGATTTTTATTTCAATTGATGATAACGAGCAGGAAAATTTGAAAAAAATATGTGATGAAGTGTTTGGAGCATCAAATTTTCTAACATGTGTTTCTAGAGCTACAGGTACACCAACTGGTGGGGGGGTTCGATGGTTTGGTAAATGAGTTGGATTATATGCTCATTTACTCAAAAAACATTGCATTGGCTTCAATTAACGGACTTCCGATGAGTGAGGAAGATGCGAAAATTTACGACCAGATTGATGAGAAGGGTAGGTATTTAATTAGACCGTTACGAAGAACTGGCGGAGAAGATAGACGAGAAGATAGACCTACTATGTTTTTCCCTATCGAAGCTCCTGATGGAACACAAGTTTATCCTATAGGCCCAACAGGTTATGAAAGTAGATGGATTTGCTCACCAGATACAGCTAAAAAAATGGCTGAAAATAATATGCTTGCATGGAAGAAAACGAAAAGACAAGGTGAGGAAGTTTGGCAAGTATATCAGAAGTTCTATTTAGAGAATAGAACTAAAAAGCCCGGTAATCTTTGGAATGACGTTGAAGGAAATAAAAAAGCTACTCGTGATATCAGAAATCTTTTTGATACACAGAAGGTTTTCGACTTTCCTAAGCCAATTGGATTTATTGAAAAAGTGCTACAAATCGGAAGTGACGAAGATTCAATTGTTATGGATTTCTTTTCAGGTTCTGCAACAACTGCACATGCAGTTATGAGATTAAATAGTACTGCAGGAAGTCATAGAAAATATATTATGGTTCAATATCCTGAAGAATGTGCTGATGGAACTGAGGCTAAAAAGTATGGATTCAAAACGATATGTGAACTTGGTAAGGAGAGAATTCGTCGTGCTGGTAAAGCCATAGCAGAGGAAAATACTCTTTTTAGTCAGGGGTTAGATATTGGATTCCGCGTATTAAAACTTGCGGATTCAAATATGAATGATGTTTACTACAATCCTGCAGAATATAGTCAGGACTTGCTTTCCATGCTTGAATCTAATGTTAAGTCTGACCGTAATGACCTTGACTTGTTGTTCGGTTGTCTTCTTGAATGGGGACTTCCTTTATCTCTTCCTTATACCTCTGAACAGATTAGTGGATGCACGGTACACAATTATAATGATGGTGACCTTATTGCCTGCTTCGATGAGAACGTTCCTGACAGCGTAATCAAAGAGATTGCAAAAAGACAACCTCTTCGTGCTGTATTCCGTGACAGCAGTTTTGCAAATAGCCCTTCAAAGATTAATGTTGGAGAAATCTTTAAGTTGATGGCGCCTGATACAAGAGTAAAAGTTATTTAAGGAGGTTCAGCTATGAAGCTACAATTTAAGCATCAGAAATTCCAAGCAGATGCTGCCAAAGCTGTAGTTGATGTATTTGCTGGTCAACCTTATTTGACTCCGTCTTATATGATGGATAGAGGTTCAGGATATATTCAGCAATCATTAACTGATGAAGAGGACTTTACTGGTTGGAGTAACCAAAAGATTGTGCCGGAATTAAATGACAGACTGATTCTGGAACATATAAATACAATACAGAGAGCTAATCAGATTAAGCCATCCATGAAGTTGGAAGGCAGATTTAATCTGACTATTGAAATGGAGACCGGTGTTGGTAAGACGTATACATACATCAAGACAATGTATGAGCTTAACCGTGCTTATGGTTGGAGTAAGTTTATTGTTGTTGTACCAAGCATCGCCATCCGTGAAGGTGTATATAAATCATTTCAGGTAACACAGGAGCACTTTGCTGAGGAGTATGGTAAGAAGATTCGTTTCTTTATCTATAATTCTACACAGCTTACTGAAATAGACCGTTTTGCATCAGATAATTCTATCAACGTTATGATTATCAACTCTCAGGCATTTAATGCTAAGGGTAAGGATGCAAGACGTATTTACATGAAATTGGATGAGTTCCGCTCTCGTCGTCCGATTGACATTATTGCAAAGACAAATCCTATCATGATTATTGATGAGCCGCAGTCTGTAGAAGGTAAGCAGACAAAGGAAAACTTAAAGCAGTTTAATCCTTTAATGACCCTTCGTTATTCTGCAACTCACAAGTCTGATAGTATCTATAATATGATTTACCGTTTGGATGCTATGGAAGCCTACAACAAGCGTCTTGTTAAGAAGATTGCTGTTAAGGGTATCACAGAATCTGGTAGTACAGCGACTGAAAGCTATATCTACTTAGAAAGCATCAATCTTTCAAAGGCTGCACCTACAGCTACAATTCAATTCGATATGAAAGGGGCAACCGGCATTAGAAAGATTACTCGTACTGTTTCAGAAGGCTATAACCTTTATGATAATTCCGGCCAGATGGAAGAGTACAAGCAGGGATTCGTTGTATCCAGAATTGATGGACGTGACGACTCTGTAGAGTTTATCAACGGTATTAAACTTTATGCAGGCGATGTAATTGGTAAGGTATCAGAAGACCAACTTCGCCGCATTCAGATTAGAGAAACAATCCTTTCTCATATTCAGAGAGAAAGAGAATTGTTCTATAAAGGTATTAAAGTTCTTTCATTATTCTTTATTGATGAAGTTGCAAAGTACAAGCAGTACGACGCTGCTGGCCAGCCAATGAATGGTAGTTATGCTGAGATGTTCGAAGAAGAATACAAGGATGTTATCAGCAACCTTCAGATTGGCATGGGAGAAGACGACTACATGAAGTACCTTTCTGCAATCTCTGCAGACAAGACTCATGCAGGCTATTTCTCTATCGATAAAAAAGGAAAGATGATTGATAGTAAGGTTGCACGTAAGGAAACAACAACGGATGACGTTGATGCATACGACCTTATTATGAAAAACAAAGAGCTTCTTCTTGATAGAAATCCGAAGAAGTCACCGGTACGTTTTATCTTCTCACACTCTGCTCTTCGTGAAGGATGGGATAACCCTAACGTATTCCAGATTTGTACTTTGAAGCAGAGCAGCAGTGATGTTCGTAAGCGTCAGGAAGTAGGACGTGGTCTCCGCCTTTGCGTAAATCAGGACGGTGAGCGTATGGATACAAATGTACTTGGTAACGATGTACATAATGTAAATGTGCTTACTGTTATTGCAAGTGAAAGCTATGACAGCTTTGCTAAGGGCCTTCAGAATGAAATTGCAGAAGCAGTTGCTGACAGACCAAAGGCAGTTACTGCAGAATTGTTTATTGGTAAAGTAATCAAGGACGATAAGGGTAACGAGCAGGTTGTTGATGGTGATACAGGTAGAGCGATTCACTTCGACCTTATTGTAAATGGCTACATTGATAAGAAGGGTGTTCTTACTGATAAGTACTATGAGGATAAGGCAAATGGCGAATTGAAAGTTGCTGAAGAAGTAGCTGATTCTGCTGCATCAGTAATTGAGATTATTGATTCTATCTATGACAGCAGAGCAATGCAGCCTGAAAATGCTCGTAGTAATAATGTTGAGCTTGAGGTTGATGAAAGCAAACTTGCTATGCCTGAGTTCAAGGCATTGTGGTCGAAGATTAATTCTAAGTCTGTATATGTCGTTGATTTTGATACTGATGAATTAGTAAGAAAATCTATCGATTCATTGGACAGAAAGCTTCGTGTTTCTAAGATTTACTTCAAAGTTGAAACCGGAGCAATGGAACAGATTAAATCTAAAGAAGAACTTGTAAGCGGTGCATCCTTTGTTAAGGAAGAATCTGCAAGCTACGGTAATGTAGTTGCTGCAAGTTCAAATGTTAAATATGACTTGATTGGAAAACTTGTTGATGAGACTGGTCTTACAAGAAAAGCTGTTATTCAGATTCTTCAGGGAATCCAACCAGCAACATTCAATCAGTTTAAGAACAATCCGGAAGAATTCATCATTAAGGCTGCAGCGCTTATTAATGATGAAAAGGCAACTGCTATCATCGAACACATCACTTACGATGTAATGGATGATAAGTACGGCACAGATGTATTTACTGACCCGACTATCAAAGGCCGCTTAGGTGTAAATGCGATGAAGGCTAAGAAGCATCTGTATGACCATATCGTTTATGATTCATCCAACGAGCAGGCATTTGCTACTGAACTGGATACAAATACAAACGTAGCAGTATACGTTAAATTACCAGATGGATTCTATATTTCAACACCTGTTGGACATTATAATCCTGACTGGGCGATTGCATTCTATGAAGGAACCGTTAAGCATATCTACTTTGTTGCTGAGACAAAGGGTTCCATGAATTCGATGCAGCTTCGTTTAATCGAAGAATCAAAGATTCACTGCGCAAGAGAGCACTTTAAGGCCATCAGCAATGGTGAGGTTGTTTACGACGTTGTTGATAGCTATAAGACTCTTCTTGATATGGTGACTAAGTAATTTACGCAGGAGGCAACTATGGCATACGGAAAATCTATAGAATTATTCTTAGTGAATGGAACAGCAGATAGCCTCATCACAGCTGAATTATCTAACTGGAATGGAAAGGCAATCAAGATTCCTCGTATCGAGGTTGCCTCTTGTAATCGTGATGATATAACTCAGGCCGGGGTCTATTTCTTGTTCTGTAAAGAAGATGATGGTTCTGATTCTGTTTACATTGGAGAAGCAGAAAATGTAAAAGAAAGACTGGTACAGCATTTACGCGATTACCAGTCTGAAAAAGAAAAATATTATTGGAGCACTGCAGTTATCTTTGTTGGTAGAGATTTGAATAAAGCTCTTATTAGATATCTTGAGAATCGTTTCGTAGAGATTGCCAGAGGCAGTAAGAGATATTTAGTATTAACAAAGAATACGTATCGCAATACTGTTATGAAAGAATCTCAGATTGCGGTGATGGAGGAATTTGTAGATAACGTTAAAGTACTTATAAATGCGCTAGGTTATAAAGTTTTGGAACCTTATGCACAGGCAGATTCCCCATCAGCAACTACTGATGATGATGTACTGTCGCTTTCTACTGGTTCAGCCAGCGCAACTGGAAAAGTAACAACAGAAGGTTTCGTTGTCTTTGAAGGTGCCACTGTAAATGAAAAGACATCTGTTAAGTCACTGAGCGCAAGCATGCAGAAGTTACGTCAGAAGCTATTTGATGCGGGTAAAGTAAAAGATTTAACGACTACTGAGGACATTTTGTTTTCGAGCTCATCAGCTGCAGCAGATTTCATTCTTGGATATAGTGTGAGCGGCCCTCAAACTTGGAAAGCAAAAGATGGTCGTACCCTTAAAGAAATCGAAAATAGCCAGACAAATTAAAGGTTGAGACGATGGCTTCTATGTGGGAATAGTTCTACGATGACCAATTCCCTAAAAGGCTAGTCCCGGCTTGAGACAGTGGCGGCAAATGAGCTGCTTATATATAGTAGCAGTTGGGAAAACTCGATATGTTTCCGACAACGAGAAGGGTTTAGGTTGCGGATTGGATAAGGGCAAAATGTGCCGATAGATATGTTTCCGAGAACAATCGAAAATCGGCACAAAATAGGGTGATATGTTCCGATATTGCGACATCAATCAGCACGTATCGAGCCATGTGGAGACGGTGGTGCTACTGTCCCGCAAAAAATCGACAGTGTAAAGATCGTGTTTGGCGAAGGTGAAGGAAAAGTGCCGTTGGAGGTAATAGCGAAGCGTGCAAAGAAATAGCAGCCGAAACCGAAAATCACATATAAAATGATACAGGATAGGGAATCCCACGATTTCAATCGTGGGAGAATGTCAATCATCGTATATCAGCGGCGATCTGATCAAGGTCGATGGCGGCTGGATATCATTCTAGAATATAAGGAAGCGAATTGATATTCAATGTCATTAAGTTAGATGATCATCGAGCTTAATGCATGATATCCTTGTTAAGTTCGGGACCCGGAGCTTTCTTTTTTTTTGGCGCACGACGAAAAGACATTTTTTTCATAGATAAAAATTTATCGAAGTAGGATTCCTCTTTGAAAAAGAAAAAATGAAATAACCATTCGTTCCAGCGCAGTAACACAGAAGATGATGGGTACGCTGTATGGTGTATATGTTCGTACAATCAATGAGCATATTAAGAAGATTTATTCCGACTCAGAACTTGAGGAAGAGGCAACTATCCGAAATTTCCGGATAGTTCAAACCGAAGGTTCACGTCAGGTTACCCGTGATACGAAGCATTACAATCTTCAAATGATTATTGCTGTTGGTTTTAAGGTCAATTCCGAACGTGGGGTACAGTTCCGTAAATGGGTGAATCAGATTGCAAAGGATTACACCATCAAAGGCTGGGTCATGGATGATGAACGGCTGAAAAATGATGGTTCTGTACTTACAACAGAGTACTTTGACCGTTAGCTTGAGCAGATTCGTGAAATCCGTCTAATTCAACCAGATAATATATATCAAATGCACGGGAATCAGATTAGTGTTAAGACGCTTGATTTAAATCTCTCTTTTGAAAAACTTTCTAAGCAGATGGATGCGATAGTTTTAGAATATTTTGAAGGAGTTAAAAAGATATTCTGACGGTTTGAAAAATAGGCTGAAATGAGGTGGTAGGTGGGTAAAGATGAAATTGAATGCCGACACGACGGAGTTCTTGAGTGTGAGAATTGCGGGAATGAGATATCTTTTAGAATCTCTGGATTTGAATATCCGATAGGTGCATTTGACTATGAAATTGAGGGCAGAGATTTTACAGAGGTACGCACATGGTCGTTGTCGATAGTATGGATGAATTTAATCCATATGATCCAGCTCTGTTGCTCGGTGAAAGAATGACCGCTGTTCAGGTACTGGGCGCATCTTGTATAATCAGCGGAGCAATGGTTGGTGAATTGATTAAACGGAAAGCAAAAAGATAAAGAAGGCTCCCATACTGCCATCAGCGGAGGCGGGAGCGGAAACGGAGCAGGCATGAAAATAGTAGAATATGGAAAACAGAATAAAGACATTATCATGCTGATTCACGGCGGTGGATTATCATGGTGGAATTACAGAATAGAGGCAGAACTGCTCGGAGATCGTTATCATGTAGTATTGCCGATTCTTGATGGACATGCGGACAGCGACAATGATTTTGTCAGCATAGAGGAAAATGCGAGCCGAATCATCGGTTTTATCGATAGTGCGTATGGCGGGTCGGTTCTGCTGATTGGAGGACTGTCCCTTGGCGCTCAAATATTGACGGAGATGCTGTCGCAGCGTGGGAATATCTGCCGATATGCCATCATTGAAAGTGCATCCGTTATTCCTTCCAATATAACAAACGCTTTGATCGGGCCGACATTTGCGTCAAGCTTCAGTCTGATTCGAAAGAAATGGTTTGCAAAAACGCAATTCCGTTATCTTCGCATTCGTGAAGATTTGTTTGAGGATTATTATCGAGATACATCGAAAATCTCTAAAAGCAACATGATCGCGTTTCTAAAAGCGAGCACAGTATATGAATTAAAACCGGGAATTCAAAAAAACAGCGCTCAGGTTTGTATTATTGTTGGAGAAAAAGAACAGAAAAAGATGCTTCAATCTGCAGAGTTACTGCATAAGGCAATGCCCGGAAGTCGCCTTGAGAAAAAGACTGGTCTGTATCATGGAGAGTATTCCATCAATCACCCGGAGTTGTATATGAAAGAACTTCTGGAAATGATGGCACAATAAGCAGGCCATCATACTGCAGCGGCATAACATAAGAAACACCTCTGGACCATAAGGTGATGCGCTCCCTGTCAAGTAGACAGGCGAATTATCGAAACCTGACCCTGTAGATGGATTGTCTGTCTACAGGGTTTTTCGTTCTCCCTTCTTTGCGATATTTTCCCAGTACTTTCTAATACCCGGGTTCACAGGTATCGGATAAGTCTGAGGCGTTTCTGTCCCGAGTGCCCCGAATCTGACTTCACCGCTGGTCAGCCCATGAAACCTCTGCTGTGGATATTCTTCGATATAAAACCGATACGTTTCGTTCAACGCTTCGACCACTTCTTCTTTGGTTCTGGCCTTCGGATACAGAATTCTGCACAGATCCTTGATGATTCCCTGAAATCCTTCTATGGGCCCGTTGTCAATGCAGTGAGAGACCCGTGACATCGATGATATCAAGCCGTTGTTCTTCAAGTACGTCTGGAATACCTTGCGAGTGTACTGAAACCCCGGTCACTGTGAAAGAGAATTCCATCCGGATTGTTGTTTTCCAGCGCCTTCTCCAGAGTCTTGTTCACAAGCTCTGTGTCATTTCTGGTGCTTATATGCCATGCCACAGGATAGCGGTCATACAGATCCAGAATGGTGCTGATATAGATCTTCGTTCCATTAGCCAGCTTCATCTCCGTCACATCCGTACACCACTTCTGATTAGGTTTGTCTGCCATGAACTTCCTTTCCAGCACGTTCTCCATTTTCTCTTCTGGAGTCACTTTAGGATATCTCTTTCGGGATGTGGGCCTGAAGCTGGAATAGATCTGGTGAATGCTCATGAGCCTTGAGATCCGTTTTCGGTTGATGGGAGTCTTTCCGTTCTCTTTCCTTAACCGGTTCAGGACCATCGTCATTTTTCTGTATCCGAATAAATTGTTGGTTTCATCAGCGATCCTCCGGATCTCTTCGAGCAGCCGCGCATTCTCTTTCTCCTGCATGGTCGTGCCGCGATTGAGCCATTTATAGTAAGCTGCCCGGCTGATCTCCAGTACCCTGCACATCCAGCCTATAGACCAGCCTCTTTTCTGGTGCAGTTTCTTGATGAGATCATATTTTCTATGTCGGATGGCTCTCTCCAAAGCAGTCTTTCTGGCCTTGGAGCAGCCTTTTACCACCTCCAGTCTAATTCGTTCACTTTTTTTAAGAGTGCATTCTCTCTTTCCAGTTCCTTCATCTTAGCCTGGGCCAGTCTGAGTTCTCTAGTAAGCCGCTCAGTATCCGTCAGTTCAGACTCTTCCTTACGCTTTCCACGCCGGTCCTCGATTCCATTCACTCCGGACGAATCATACTTGGTCACCCATGAATACACCTGGCCATAGCTGAATTCGAATTTGGCTGCCGCCTTCTTATAGTTGCGATCATGTTCCAGACACCAGGTCACGACTTTTTCGCGCTCTTCGATAGTGGATTTCTTTCTCTTTGTCATGTAGACCTCCGGACAGGGACTGTAGTCCTTAATTTCTTCATGACTATTATACTTGTTGATCCACTGCCAAATTGTTTGGCGGGATGGAATGTTATACTTCACGGCTAACTGCTCCGGAGACAGGCCGTTAAGAAAGTGGTCCTCAATCACAAGTGCCTTGAAGGAGGCAGAATAAGAATTGTTGCGTGGTTTATCCTCAAATGTCGATGCTCCATGAGCCTGATACATTGCTGACCATTCTAAGATTATTCTCCTACCGCACTTTCCCATGCCAAGTTGATAGGCAATACTCCGTGCACTGTCTTGGCCACTTAGATACTGTTCACAGGCCCAGACTTTCTGAGACTGTGAGTACTTTGGCTTTCTTCCCATAATAAAACCCCGAAAGGTTTTCGTTATTTCTAACGTCTACCTTTCAGGGAGCATATCAAGGGCTCGGGGGTGTTTTTGCGTCTATGGGTTTATTTCTCAATATCGATTGTGATGCCTGACTTAAAGTCCACGGTGAAGTGGTCCTCGAATACTGTAATCTTCTCGATTAGGCAACTAACAAGTGCCTCATCAAACTCCGTGATGGTAGCAGGCTGATTCTTGACGGAAATCCTGCAGCTCAACCATAACTGCTTTCTTGACTATACAAAAGATGAGGATGAGCATCTGGTTATTAAGCTTACTGAGGCGGAGTTTGTAAAAAGAATTTATTGTGAATATCTTAAAGCAGATTGGCGAAAGCCTGGAATCAGATGGGATATTGACAGCGTAAGAAAAGCCGAAATGGAAGGATGAAACCTTAAATAAAATCCTCCAAAATGAGAAATATATCGGTAACGCACTTCTGCAGAAGACAAACAAATGGTATCGTGAAAGACTACACCATAAAAGGATGGGTTATGGATGACAAGCGAAAAAAATGGTGGTTCGGCACTTACAACAAAACAGTTCTTTGCAAAGATAAAGAATAAATGCATTATGCAGTTCACGGACATCCGATATAAGAACTCATTTATGAGCGTGCCAATTCGGGAAGGCCACACAATGGATTTACCACATGCGTAGCTGCGTAGGAAGGTAAGATTGTAAAGAGTGATGTTCGTGTCGCCAAGAACTATTTTTCAGAGCAGGAAATGCGTTCGTTAGATATCGTATCTGCATATTTGGGCTTGGCAGACGACAGAGAGGTTCTTCAAGATGCTGGAAAAATCACAACAGAGATTGCAAGAACAAAAGCTGAAACTGACTTTGATAAGTATATGCTGGGATTGGAAGAGAATGCTAAGAAATAGCATAATTACTTCTAGTTTAGGTCAATGGCACTAAGATAGATCGATGCTGTCTAATCTGGTAAATATTGATGAGAAGGTATATTGTTATTGGTCATTCTCTTGCTGGAGCAAATAAAAATGGTTTCTTCTTCAGAATTTTATGATTTATGAAAAAACAACCCTCTCAACCATCATGGCTGGGAGGGCTTCGTTCCGTTATGCAATATTCTTAATAAATGACAGCGTCATCAACCGTGAATTCATTAAGTGAGTTTTCTTTCACTTGAATGCAAATATAAGTGATGCCTGAATCGCTTGCAGCAGAGAACTGACGTTTTGCCGCAGGACTGATTTTCAGCCAATCTCCCGAAGTGATTTCAATCGTTTCATGATCAATGATAGCTGTTCCTTTTCCCGCAATCACTCCATAGATTTCTTCGTTGTTCTTATGAGAATGAACAAATGGAACAGCAGCACCTGCAGGAAGAGAATTAATACTGACTTCAGCACCGGTTAAAGAAAGTGCTTCATGGAGTTCTGTACGATCTTTATTTTCGATGCTTGTTTTTGTGTAGTTTGACATTTGAATTACCTCCATTTTATCCGCAATTTTGTTGCTTGACTATAGTTTAATCAGGTATACACTCGAAAAACAGTACGCACATTTTTGTAACTGTACATAAGCAACGAAATGTGTTTTTATAATACTTAAAATGAGGTGAAAATATATGAAGACAAAAGAAGAACTTCCAGAATGCCCTGTAGCAACTGCAGTAGCCCTTATCGGTGGAAAATGGAAACTTTTAATAATAAGAAATTTAAAAAAAAGGCCATGGAGATTTAATGAGCTGCAAAGAGATTTGGAGGGGATTTCTCAAAAAGTTCTGACAGATAGTTTGAAGCAAATGATTAATGACGGTCTTGTATATAGAGAAGATTATCATGAAAATCCTCCAAGGGTTGATTATGGCTTAACCGAACTCGGAAAAGCAATGATGCCTATTATCGATGCGCTAGCTGATTTCGGTAATTACTATAAAAGTGTAATAGAATGATGAAAAAGATAATACCATTTTTATCTCATAGTCTAAACATAACAACGGATTCATCCAAATCTGTTTAATTATATATAATAAAGAGCCATACATTTCTGTATGGCTCAACGTTTTTTTGCTTTTGCAATTCCATCATCGCTTTTAGACGAGCAGACACCGTCATTTTGTCAGAACATTTGATGGATAAGGAACTTTAACCTTGAATTACAATTCTCATTTTCATGTGTCCATGTCTGACCTGGCTGAGAAACACCATCTATTTTATAGCATGTTCTAATGTTTTTTACAATTCCTATTTCAACATTTAATCCATTTTATGGTTTAAACTGGCTATGCACATAGTCAGTTCCTCTTTTTTTCATTCCTGTTTTGTTGTTTGGTAGGGATCACTACCATGTGAAGAAGAACTTTAAACCAAATTATTCTTTTTGTGATTTACCCACTTCAACATATATTCTTTTTCCATAAAAGTATCTATCGCATTCCAGTTCGGTTGTGTTTTCAGTAAAAGAACCTTTTCAAATATCTCGTTGTCATATTCATCTGTACAAATAAAGTCTTTTCTCATTCCCTGCAATTCTGCAAACTTTCCTTCTGCAAGCATATCAAGACATGCACGAATGTGATTAGCCACATTGTACTTGTTCTTTTCATTTACAAACGGAATATTTTTGTTTGTTTCGATACCATAATCACCAAAAATTGATTTTTCACTATCTACCAATCGCTGATTTACAACATTCCATTTTAGGGCGGATGAATGCCAATCACCGGTTGTATTTAATTGGCAGTTCGTGTTTAATGCGTGAATTCCCGACAAATATAACATCCTCATCACCTCTCTTTTTGTATTTGAAACTCAGAAACGATTTCATTTCTGCATATTCCGAACAGTTTTTAAAACAGTAATTTTTCTTTCTGCCTTTAACAGAAATTTCCTTCATAGCTCTTCCATTGTTTGACGATTTTTCCCGAATCCAACTCTCGTATACAGCTAAGGACAGCAATCTGATCTCGCCAAAGTTCTTTATCGACATGAAAATGTCCGAAATACCATTGTTTATAATTTACTTTTCTTTGGATCTCGTCAAGGAACGTATTTAACGGAAGCTCTTTCTCAACCATTTTTTTGATGTGCAGATTTCGACAGGAAGAAAGATAAAAAACCGTTTCTAAAGGAGCCGTATGCGTGATGATATAATCGACTTGATAATTCACTTGTTTCAAATTTTTGATCGCATTTTGATATTCTTCATGATTTGGCATTTCTCGATTCCACCAAGACACATGTTCAATACGGCAGCAACGATCAACAGAGTATCCGCCTCCAAATGCGAAAATTGTTTTTTTCTCGATCTCGTATACTTCTCCACGCATTAAATGAATCAAATTATGGCGGATCTTGTGCACCTTTCCGCCATTCCAAAAATGAACAGGATATTGATCAAGCTTATCGAAATTTTCGTGATTCCCATCAATGAAAAGAACTGTGTAAGACTGTTGTGCGATCCAATCGTAAAACATTTCTTCGCTACAGTATTCTCCATCCCAAAATCCGATTCCGAAATCGCCGTTTACGATCAAAATATCGCCCGATTTCAAAATCGGATGGATTTCTTTGACCCATTTACACTGTAATGCATGTGTATCCCCTGTATCATAAATCATTTCTGTCTCCTTTGTACTTTTTCTTCATAGGAATATTGCCACTTACACTCAAAGAACGCAAGGATATTTCGGCATTATTTTTTAAATGGAACTTTACATATACTTTACATATACTTGACAGCAAATTGACAGATGCTATAATGAGCAAGACCTAGGAAAGGAAACAATTGAGAAGGAAAATCAAATGGAACACTATGATGTTGTGATTGTAGGATGCGGAGCCGCCGGATTGTATTGTGCTCTTCATCTTCCGCGATCAAAAAGAATATGCATGATCTGCAAAGACGACCTTGAGCAATCGGATTCTTATCTCGCTCAAGGCGGAATTTGTATGCTAAGAGGAGAAGGAGATTATTCCTCTTATTTTCACGATACTTTAAAAGCAGGTCATTATGAAAACGATCCGAAAAGCGTGGATCTCATGATTCGTTCAAGCAATACGATCATTAAAGATCTCATTAGCTACGGAGTCCAATTTGAAAAAGATCCCCAAGGAAATTTGCTGTTTACAAAAGAAGGAGCTCACTCCAAAGCCCGTATCCTATTTCATGAAGATCAGACAGGAAGAGAAATTACCACAAAACTGCTATATGCAGTACAAAAACTGGAAAATATCTCAATTTTCGAACATACAACAATGATCGACCTCATCACAAAACAGGAAAAAGCGATAGGAGTCGTCGTTCAAGATCCAAGTCATAAAATCAAAGCAATCCTTGCCGAAGATATCGTGTTGGCAAGTGGTGGTATTGGCGGACTTTTTCCCAACTCAACAAATTTTAGAAGCCTGACCGGAGATGCATTGGCCATTTGCTTAAAACACGGTATCCAGCTTCAAAATATCGATTATATTCAGATTCATCCAACAACCCTTTATACCAAGAAAGAAGGGCGGAGATTCTTATTGTCGGAATCTTTACGGGGAGAAGGAGCACTCCTGTATGATATTTACGGCAATCGATTTACCAATGAGCTTCAACCAAGAGATGTCGTTTCCAAAGCAATCCTGAAACAAATGGAAAAAGATCAAAGCGAATTTGTGTACGAAGATCTTCGCCCAATTGGCAAAGAAACCCTTCAAAAACATTTTCCGAATATTTGTTCCAAATGCCTGGAAGCCGGATACGATGTATTTCAAGAACCTGTTCCGGTCGTTCCTGC
Source organism: Firmicutes bacterium M10-2 (assembly GCA_000403415.2). Lineage (GTDB taxonomy): Bacteria > Bacillota_I > Bacilli_A > Erysipelotrichales > Erysipelotrichaceae > Dubosiella. The sequence continues at coordinate 63,754 of KE159681.1, read as the reverse complement.
CCAGCATTATTTTATGGGAGGAATCAAGATTAATTTGTCCGGGCAGACAAGCATGCCGCACCTTTACGCATGCGGAGAAACCAGCTGCAACGGAGTGCACGGAGCGAATCGTCTTGCGAGCAATTCTTTGTTGGAATCGCTTGTTTTTGCTCGAAAAGCAGCCGATGACATTGCATTCGGTCAATATGGGACAACACAATATTCGGAATTGGAAATCGATCTTTCAAACTATGAACAATTCGATGAAAGAATGGAAGAATATCGACAACTCGTTTTACAGGAAATAGAGAAGGAGAAAAGAAATCATGAATGAAGTGGTATTGAAATTAAATGCAGATCCATTGATCTTATCGGCCTTAAGAGAAGATGTGAGCAGTGGAGATGTAAGTACGGACGCGATCATGCCCCGGACAATTCTGGGAGAAGCCGAGCTGATATGCAAGCAGGATGGGATCGTTTGTGGATTGTCCGTTTTTAAACGTGTGTTTACTTTACTGGATCCAAATTGCGATGTGATCTTTTTCTGTACGGAAGGTCAAAACGTGAAAGACGGACAGATTTTAGGAAAAGTTGTGGGCGATATTCGTACGATCCTGACAGGAGAGCGCACTGCATTGAATTATCTGCAGCGAATGAGCGGGATCGCAACAGCCACTCATGAAGTTGCCGAATTGCTTAAAGGGACAGGGATTACCTTGCTTGATACAAGAAAGACGACTCCGAATAATCGGCTCTTTGAAAAATATGCTGTCAAAGTCGGAGGAGGATGCAATCATCGCTACAATTTATCGGATGGAGTCCTTCTGAAAGACAATCATATTTCCGCAGCCGGATCGGTCAAAAAAGCAGTCGAAATGGCAAAAGCATATGCTCCGTTTGTGCGCAAAATCGAAGTGGAATGCGAAACGATCGAACAAGTTAAGGAAGCTGTAGAAGCGAAAGCAGACATCATCATGCTTGACAATATGAGTCACGAAACGATGAAACAAGCGATAGAATGGATCGATGGCAGAGCTCAAACCGAATGCTCGGGAAATGTCACGAAAGAAAAAATCTATATGCTGAAAGATTTGCATGTTGATTTCATTTCAAGCGGAGCTATCATTTACAATGCCGGAATTCTTGATCTTTCGTTAAAGAATCTTCATCCTTTGGGAGAAGAGCAATGAATTCAAAAGAACGACGAAACGCGATTGTCGAAGTGCTTCAAAAAAATCCGGACCATCCGACACCCGGGAAAGAATTATCGAAAATGTTCAATGTATCAAGACAGACAATCGTTCAGGATATGGCTTTGATTAAAACTTTCAATCCGAATATCGCTTCGACATCCGAAGGATATTTGATGATTAAAGACAAAAGTCCGCTGCATCAAAAAGAATTCAAGATGCATCATGCGGCAAATCGGACCGAAGAAGAGTTGTTTACCATTGTCGATCACGGAGGAAGGGTAAAAAACGTAAGCATTTCCCATCGGGTTTACGGACGGATTACTGTCGAACTCGATATTCGCAGTCGTCAGGACGCGATCGATTTCATGGAAAGTTTTAAAGGAAGCAAATCCAAGTATTTGGGAGAAGTGACCAGCGGATATCATTATCATTTAGTCGAAGCCGACAATGATCAGCGATTGCAGCTGATCGAGCAAAAGCTCAAGGAAGCCGATTTGCTGGCCCCGCTAAGTCCTTGGGAAAAAGAAGAAAGCGAGATGATCTGAGCATGGCATCAGTAGAAGAAATCAAGAAAGAAATCAATCGATTGAAAAAAGAAACCGACACGACCATTCTTGCCCACGCGTATCAAGGACAGGATGTTTTGGAAATCGCCGATATCGTCGGGGATTCTTATGGTCTGGCAGTCAAAGCACAAAACGATCCGAAAGAAAATATTATTATGTGTGGGGTACGCTTCATGGCCGAAACATGCAAGATCCTATGCCCTCGAAAACATGTGTTTTTACCCAATCCAATGGCAGGGTGTCCGATGGCCGAACAGTTTACAAAAAAAGAAGTGGAAAATTTCAAAAAGGAAAACCCCGAATATTGTGTGGTCGCTTATGTGAATACGACCGCAAAATTAAAAACTTGCGCTGATGTCTGCGTCACCTCTTCCTGTGCTGTGGAAGTGTGCAGAAATATTGAAAACGAGAAAATCTTATTTATTCCTGATCCTAATTTAGGCTCTTATGTAGCGGAAAAAGTACCTGAAAAACAATTTCAGTTCATTGACGGAGGCTGCCCGTATCATGCAAGAATGAGAAAAGAAAATGCGCAAAAAGTAAAAGAAAAATATCCGAACGCTTTATTGCTCGTTCATCCGGAATGTCCGAAAGAAGTCGTTGAAATGGCTGATTTTGTAGGCTCGACCACCGAAATCATGGACTATGCAAGAAAATCAGATCAAAAGGAATTTATCATCGGGACTGAAATCAGCATTGTCGAACATTTGCAGTTTGAATGCCTCGATAAACAGTTTATTCCTTTATCAAATCAGCTTTTATGCTCGGATATGAAAGCGACAACTTTGATGGATATTTATCACACTTTGAAAAAAGAAGCCGGAGAAGAAATTATTCTCGACCAAGACACGATGGATCAGGCAAGACACAGCTTGGAAGAAATGATTCGCTTAGGATGAAGCAAACGCCCGAAGAAATGAAGGCGTTTTTTCTTTTCTGATTCTCGATTTTCCCGAAATACGTTGGATCGTGAGTCCTCTGCTTTTTAAGGACACGAAAGCCTACTCATTTTAGCAGTAGACATTACAAAAAAGTTAGAGAATCTTAAGAATTAAGACAGGGAACTTTTCGTTTAGCAGTTTATACTAGAAGCATGACAAAAAGAACAATACAATACACAACATGGATCGGTACAGGCATGCTTTTGATCCTCATGATCTATTTTTATATTCAGGGATACTTCACCGATCCAAGCGCTTTGCAAGCTTTGCTTACAAAAACAGGTTGGTTCGCACCATTGCTGTTTATATTTTTGCAAATCGTGCAAGTCGTTATTCCTATCATTCCCGGAGGGATCAGCAGTGCAATCGGCGTGCTCTGTTTCGGGCCATTGTTTGGCTTTTTTTACAATTATCTTGGTCTTGTCATCGGTTCGATCTTGGCTTTTTTGATCGCAAGAAAATACGGAAAGGATTTTATATTAAAGTTTGTCAAACAAGAACAGTACGATAAATACATACAGTGGCTCGATCGCGGAAAAAAATTCGATTGGTTCTTTGCAGCTGCCATTTTCTTTCCTTGCGCGCCCGACGATGTGCTTTGCATGATTGCAGGATTATCCAAAATGTCCTTGACCAAATTTACATGGATCATCGTTTTAGGTAAGCCGCTCGCTCTGATCGCCTACAGCATGTCCCTGACGACGTTGCTTTCCTTTCTATAAAATCTGGTATTTTCGTACCAGTTTTTTTTATAATGATAAAGAAAGGGGATCGGAAAATGAACAAACAATCAAGAAACTGTATTTATGCGAAAAACGGAATGTGTATTACAGGAAACGCGCTTGCTTCGGCAGCCGGAATCGAAATTTTGCAAAAAGGAGGAAACGCAATAGATGCTGCAGTTGCGATGGCCGCCACATTATGTGTCATTGAACCGACAGCAAACGGATTGGGATCCGATAATTTCGCTTTGATCTATTCAGGAAAGACTCTTTACGGCATGAATTCATCAGGGCGTTCGCCTAAAAACATTTCAAAAGAAAAGATCTTGGAAAAACACGGAATGGTTGATGAAATGCCAAAATACGGATGGAGTCCCGTAACGGTGCCGGGCGCAGTAGCTGGCTGGGTCGCCATGAATGAAAAATTCGGCGTATTGTCTTTTGAACAAGTTCTCGAACCGGCAATACGCTACGCCAAAGAAGGATTTCCCATTGGGAAGGAAACGGCACGCATGTGGAATTGTGCCTATCATATGGCGAATAAGAAATGGAACGATCCGCAATTTCAAGGCTATTTCGAAACGTTCGGATATGAAGTGAAAGCAGGAGATATGATTTCTTTGCCGACCATTGCCAACGCACTGACAATGATTGCGAAAACCAAAGGAAAAAGTTTGTACAAAGGGGAGCTTGCCAAACGGATCGATGAAGAGAGTCGTCAGCATAACGGATTTTTGCGTAAAGAAGATCTAATGGATCATAAAGTTGAGTGGGTCGATCCAATCTCTGTCCGCTATCAAGACTATGATGTATGGGAAATTCCGCCAAACGGGCAAGGGATTGTCGCTCTTATGGCATTAAATACGCTTGAACAACTGCAAACAAGTAGTGTGCACCTTCAAATCGAAGCCATCAAGCAAGCGTTCGTCAATGCGAAGCATTTTGTCAGCGACCCTAAGGCTATGCGTGTTGATCCGAAATTGTTGCTGACTCCACATTACGGAAAACAATGTGCCCGACAAATAGGACTTGATCATGCCAAGGAATACGGGGCAAGCGATCCGGCTACAAGCGGCACCGTATATTTATGCGCAGCCGATCAAAAAGGAAATATGGTTTCTATGATCCAGTCGAACTATATGGGATTTGGCAGCGGGATCGTAGTAGATGGCATATCCTTGCAAAACAGAGGAGCCGATTTTTCGCTTGATGAAGATCACGTAAACTGTTTACGTCCAAGTAAAAAAACGTACCATACGATTATTCCGGGTTTTGTGACGAAACAAGGACAGGCTATAGCCGCATTCGGAGTCATGGGAGGATATATGCAGCCACAAGGACATGTTCAAGTATTGGAACACTGGCTTCATGAACAAATGGATGCGCAATCCAGTTTGGATGCGCCACGCTGGATGTGGGAAAAGGATTTGATTGTCCATGTGGAAGAAGATATGGATGAGAGTGTGATTGCTGAACTGAAAGCTCGCGGTCATGAAGTGATTGTTGACAAAGAATACAGTTTGTTCGGACGTGGACAGATGATTGTCCGACTGGAAAACGGCGTATACTGCGGAGCTTGCGAATCGAGGACCGACAGCAACATAGGGTGTTATTAAATCAATTATGTGATAGAATATTTCTAACGGACAAAAACAGAGAGGATATACTTATGAAACTATTAGCAAGTGATTATGATGGAACGTTGCATTACGGAGGCGCAATCATGGAAGACGATCTCGACGCGATCAGAAAATGGAAAAAGGATGGGAATCTTTTCGTGCTTGCGACAGGACGTTCTTTACAATCGATCAAAGAACAAATAAAAAAATTCGATATTCCTTGCGATTATTTAATTACCAACAATGGAGGAATGGTCTTTGATGCAAAAGATAATGAAATGATGGCGAATTATTTGGATTATATTACCGCAATCGATATTATCTATGTCGCCAAAGAATTGGAAAATGTGGCAAGTTATGTAGTGAATGACGGGAAAGTGCGTCACAAAATCGTCGTGGATCCCACAGTGACGGATCATCGCTATCCGACCCTGGAACCTGACATGAGCGAAGAAGAATTGCTGAATAGCGGAAAATTCGCCCAATTGGTGCTTTCGATGTCCAGCAACGAAGAAGCTTTGGCTATGGCAGAACAAATCAATCATTTTTTTGGTTCGACTATTACCGCATATACGAATAACAGTGTTGTCGATATCGTTCCGAAAGGTGTTTCGAAAAGTTCCGGTCTTGATTTCGTCATGGCATTTGCGAAAGTAAATGACGAAGATGTTTTTGTGATCGGAGATTCATATAACGATATACCGATGCTTGAAGAAAAGGAAAACAGCTATGCGATGGCAATGGCTCCGGAAGAAGTTCAAGCCCAGGCCAAAGAGGTCGTGGATTCGATCCATACATTGATTGAAACGATTTCTTAAATTGTGAATCGATAAAAAGGAGGGGTGTCATGGATTTTTCTTGGAATGACATTTCGATTATCATAAAGCTTGTCTTGGATATTTTTGTTGTGTGGGGATTGATCTATTCCGGATTGCGGATCATTCGGAACAATTCAAGAACGATACAGATTTTTAAAGGAATTATTGTCATCATCTTAATTAAGATGATTGCAGTCGTGCTTGGATTGCATGCTTTGAATTATTTGATCGATATTTTCCTGAATTGGGGTGTCGTAGCGGTGCTGATCTTATTTCAGCCCGAAATTCGTTCGATGCTCGAAAAAGTAGGAAAGACAACAACCATCTTTAATATGAATGTGTCCGAAGGTGAATATGTGCATATGATCGATCAGCTTGTAGATGCTTGCGCAGCCATGTCTAAATTAAAGACCGGGGCGCTGATTACCATTCAGCAATCGCAGTCTTTGGAAGATTATATTGAAACCGGTATTCGTATGGATTCGGAAGTATCAAGCGAGCTGATCAATACCATCTTTCAATATGGTACGCCTATGCATGATGGGGCAGTCATCATTCAAGGTGTGAAGATTGCCTGTGCAGCAGCCTATTTTCCGCCCACCACAAAGGATCTTCCAAGCAAATATGGCGCAAGACATCGGGCTGCGGTAGGAATCAGCGAAATAACAGATTCGATCACGATTATCGTGAGCGAGGAAACAGGACACATTTCCGTTGCGATAAGAGGACAACTTACTCAATACAAGCCGGAAGGATTGAAGCGTCTGCTGACCAATAAACTCGTGATCCCGGAAACAAAAACAACCTTGTTTGATCCGGTCTTGAAAACAGCTCGCTCTTTTTCTTTGAATCGGACAAGAAAAGTGGAAGAAAAACCGGCGAAGAACGAAGATGAACGGGTAAAGGCTGTGGAAATCGTCGATTTGTATTCGCATACTGGAGGAAAGAAGAATGGATCGTAAACAGGCACAAAGTTTTCTCGAAAAATGTAAAAGCGTCGGAGCCGGCCTGTTTTCAAGGCTTTCGAAATTATTCGATAAGATCATCTATCATAAAAAAAGCTCGATCATCGTTTCGCTTTTGGTATCGATAGGGATTTGCATAGGAGTAAATTTCGATGATATTCAGTATACTTTCTTCAATAAGGATCTGACGACACTAAATGTACCGGGTGTGGCAGTAGAAGTGAAAGCCGATACAGAAGCATATGAAATTTCAGGTGTTCCTTCAACGGTGGATTTGACATTGACAGGCGATCCGGCAGATATTCAATCGTTTCGCAATCAAACAAATCAGGCAGTTGTAATCGCCGATTTGAGAACTTTCGCAGAAGGGGATAATGTCGTGACATTGCAGGCCACCAATATTCCAAAGCAGATCGATACGGTCGTAAATCCGGCAACTGTGGAGGTTGAAGTACAAAAGAAACGTACACAATCGTTCCCGGTGGATGCGGAATTGCTGATCGGAATCGGTCAAAAGAAAAGTGATTTTGATGGCGTGACAGTCGCGCAATCGATGGTCCAAGTCAAAGCGACCCAGGATAAACTGGAATCGATCCGGAAAGTGGAAGCGATTGTGGACACGACAGGGAAAAATTCGGATTTTACGATCAACGCACCATTGGTGGCTTATGATGCCGGCGGAAATAAACTGGATGTGGAGATCAATCCGTCAAGTGTAGAAGTGAGCGTAAAAATAAAAACAAATACGAATACCAACAGCAACGATTAAGGAGTGAATAAATTGGGTAAATATTTTGGAACCGACGGGGTTCGTGGAAAAGCAAATGAAGATCTGACGCTGGATATGGCGTTAAGGATCGGCCAGTATTTAGGATGGTATTATGGTCAGGAAAACAAACATGCGAAAATCTTGATTGGAAAAGACACAAGACTTTCGGGAGATATGTTTGAGTTGGCTTTGGCGGCCGGAGCGACAAGTACCGGAGCGCAAGTGTATTTATTGGGCGTATGCCCCACACCTGCTGTGTCTTATTTAGTCAACAAAGAACGATTTGACTGCGGAATTATGGTTTCGGCTTCGCACAATCCGTATTATGACAACGGGATCAAGATTTTTGATCACAAAGGGCAGAAAATGGATGAAGATGTCCTTTTAAAGATCGAATCGTATATGGATCAGGAATGTGAACTGCCGTTATCGACAGGGGATCATATTGGGGAATACATTGAATGGCAAGATGGCTTGGAAATTTACATGTCCTGGCTTAAAAGTATCGTTCCAATCGATCTTTCCGGTATGAAAATTGCGTTGGATCTGGCCAATGGATCGGCGACAAGCACAGCACTGGAAACTTTAAAGTCCATGGGAGCTAGCGTGGATGCAATCAGCAATTCACCAAATGGAATCAATATCAATTTGAAGTGTGGATCGACTCATCCGGAAGCATTGATCCGAATGGTCAAAGAAGGCGATTACGAGATCGGGCTTGCTTTTGATGGAGATGCCGATCGTTTGATTGCGGTTAATTCCGATGGCGAACTTGTAAATGGCGATTATATTCTTTACATTTGCGGTCGATATTTGAAAGAAAAAAATCATTTGAATAAAAATATGGTTGTTACGACAGTGATGGCTAATCTTGGTTTATACAAAGCTTTGGATGCTTCAAAGATCGACTATATCCAAACGGATGTGGGGGATAAATACGTTTTTGAAGAAATGCAGAAAAACGATTATTATCTTGGCGGAGAACAAAGCGGTCACATTATTTTTTATGAACATGCAGTGACCGGAGATGGATTGCTTACGGCACTGAAACTACTTGAAACGATGAAAAAGACCGGAAAGAACTTGCAGGAATTATCGGAAGGATTGTTTATTTATCCTCAGCTATTGGAAAATGTACCGGTAAAAGACAAAAAAGTTGTTTTGGATGATGAAGAATTGAAAAAAGTCATTGAGTCAGTTAATACTGATTTGAATGGAGATGGCCGGATCTTGGTACGTCCAAGTGGAACCGAGCCGCTGATTCGGGTCATGGTGGAAGCAAAAACCGACGAATTGTGTAAGATATATGTAGATCGTGTTGTCAATTATATCAAGGAACGCGGCTTTTAGATTTTAGGAGGCAGCTTATGAAAAGAGTTGTAAACATTGTAGAAGACGAGAAGGATATTAATAATCTTGTCGCACAATATTTGCGAAAAGATGGTTATGAAGTACATTCATATTACACATATGAAGAGGCGAGTGCGCATGTCGGAGATGATGATGTGCATCTATGGATCCTCGATATTATGCTGGATGATAAATCTGGATTTGATTTACTGGAAGCGATACGTTTGCAAGCCCCGGATATTCCGGTAGTCTTTATGTCAGCTCGTGACAAGGAATTCGATCGGATCATCGGACTGGAAAAAGGTTGTGATGATTATATTACCAAGCCGTTTTCCCCGAAAGAAGTTGTATTGCGTGTCAACAACATTATAAAAAGAGCGTACAAGGACAATAGTACCCGCATTTCTGTAGATGGATATGAATTAGATGAAGTACAGCGTAAAATTTATACAGATAATGTCGAGATCGAATTGACAACGAAAGAGTTCGATCTTCTAATGATGTTTATTAAAAATAAAGGAATCGCTTTTTCAAGAGATAAAATCCTCGAAAATGTATGGGATGAAAATTATTTCGGTTCGGATCGTGTTGTAGACGATACATTGCGCCGTTTGAGAAAAAAATTGCCAAACTTAAATATCCATACAATTTACGGGTATGGATATCGGTTAGGGTAGACAATGACAAATTCGATAGGGAAATATTTTAAGAAGTTGTCACTGACCCAGCAAGTGCTCATGATCATCTTGCTCATGCTGATCTTTTTAGCTTTGTTTTTTACCTTTTTTATGAATAAGAACATTGAATCGACAATTTCCAATCAAATGTACGGGATGATGGATTCAAGGCAAAAACCAATCATCAGCGCTTTGAAAGCCAACGAGCCGATTGATCTTACCGATCAGCTGTATCGATATTTATCGACCGATACGATCCAGACTAATTGTCTGGTTCGGGGCGACCAAATCGAATTTCTGACCATTCCCGATCAAAAATTCGAAAGCGAAGAGTTTTATGACTTTGTGATCTCGCATGCTAAAATGCTAGTTGCATCGACTACCGAAAACGAAAACTATGGGACGTACCGTACTCATGAAAGAACGTATTATTATTTGATGGAAAAATGCGTTTCTAATGGAAAATCAGTTGTGGTTGTCAGTTTCATGGATGATACATATGCGACAAAATTTCGATCTTCTCTGGTCGATTCGACTGTTTATGTGATGGTGGTCGCTTTTTCCCTGATCTTGATGATCTTGATGCTTTGGGCTTTTTCAATCATTCATCCGCTCAATCAAATACGGCTTTACATTTCTCAGCTCAAACAAGGGAAAGATGTAGAGCTGAATATTAATCGAGAAGATGAAATCGGAGATGTAGCTCATGAATTGATTTCCATGAAAGAAGAGCTGACTAAACAGGAAAAGTCGAAGGAAGAAATGATTCATAACATTTCTCACGATCTCAAGACACCGATCGCTACGATCAAATCGTATTCCGAATCAATCAAAGACGGAATTTATCCATATGGAGATCTTGAAAGCAGTGTAGATGTCATTTTGGACAATGCGCAGCGATTGGAAGACAAAGTTCACAATTTGCTGTATTTGAACAGAGTAGAATATTTAGTGACGACAGATGCAGAAGGTGTCGTAACCAATATGAAAGAGGTTGTCGAGCAAGTCGTCCTCAACTCTGCTGTGATTGATCCGGACATTCGCTTGATTACAGATGTGGAAGAGGTATTCTTTGAAGGGTTGATCGAAGCTTGGCGAGTTGCAATCGAAAATATTATGGAAAACGCATTCCGTTATGCGAAAACGTATATTAAGATTGTCGTTCGAGAAAACGATTTACGTATTTATAACGACGGGCCGAAGATGCAGGAAGATCGGATTGAAACGTTGTTCAAACCTTACGAAAAAGGGGAAGGAGGACGTTTTGGTCTAGGGCTTTCGATTGTATCGAAAGTAACGAAAGCAAACGATTATTTGGTCAAAGGGTTCAATACGGAAGATGGCGTCTGCTTTCGAATTTACCGGGAACCTGAAAATAAAAAATTCACGAAACGGGGGCGAAAAGCATGATCAACATCGCAACGATTGGTTCCGGAGTGATTGTCGATCGAATGATCGATGCAATCAAACAAGTGAATGGGACGAATTTATACGCTGTGTATTCGCGAACAGAAGAAAGAGCGCAAGAGTTTGCCGGAAAACATAAAGCAGATACGTATTATTGGGATTTGGATCATATGCTGCAAGATGAAAATATCGATGTGGTATATATTGCCAGTCCGAATTCGTTACATTTTGATCAGGCAAAAAAGGCGCTGAATGCAAAAAAACACGTCTTGCTGGAAAAACCGTTTTGTGCAGGAAAACACGAAGCAGAACTATTATTTGCTCTTGCCGAGAAAAATAACGTGTTTATCATGGAAGCTATCACCAATGTACATACGCCAAATTTTCAGATTGTCAAGGATCATCTGAAAGAAATCGGAGAGATTAAGCTCGTGCAGTGCAACTTCTCGCAATATTCATCCCGTTATGATCAATATCGAAATCATAAAATTACGAATGCGTTTGATTTGAAATTCGAAGGTGGTGCACTAATGGATATTAATGTATACAATCTTCATTTCATGGCCGGCCTTTTCGGGATGCCGCAAACGCTCCGATATTTTATGAATATTGGCTACAACGGAATCGATACAAGTGGTGTAATCATTATGGAATATCCCGGTTTTGTTGCTGTTTGTGTCGGAGCGAAAGACAGCTCATCTCCGTATTCGGTATATCTTCAAGGAGAAGATGGCACCTTGCGAGTGGATCGAGCCAGCAGCGGCGTATGTGAGCATGTTGATCTATTGCTGCCCAAAGGCGATACGATTGGCAAAAAGAATCGTTCGGAGCAGACAAAAGAAATCGGGATCGATCAAGGATTTCATATGTATTATGAACTGAGTGACTTTGCAGATATGATCAATACGGGTGATGTGGGTCGCTACAAAGTATGGAAAGATCAAACATTGATGGTCATGTCTTTGCTGGACGAAGCGAAAAAACAACGAAATCTTAGGTTTGATATAAAAGATGAATTATAAATTTAAAAAGCACGAAAGCATCAAGGATGTAACGTGCTTTTTAAATTGTTGTAAACTGCAGATAGTTGATCCAACGTGATTGGATCGCGGAAGCATTTTTATAATTCTTGATCGATTGATAATATTCGATTAAAAACGGATAGAGTACCGTTTCCAGTTCGACATCGTGAAAATCGGAAAGTCTTTTTAAAAGATGTTTAATAAGAGAGTCCGGAAGAAGCTCTTGATCAATCCTTTTTTCAAGTAGAACAAAGAATGTATATACTTCGAGTCTTCTATGATTTCTTTCAATTTATAGGATATTGATTCATAAATCATCATCACAAAAGCATGCACACTTTTCCGAATCCAGGATTCTACTTCTTCAACAAGGTTCGGATCAAAAGAAAAACGAAAATCTTTATCAATCTTTTCAAAGAAAAAAATCACTTTTTTGAAAGTTTTTTCATCCATTTCCTGTTTTCCGGCCTCGATTTTGCTCAAAGAACTGTTCGGAATTCCAATCGATTTTGCAAGATCTTGCTGGGAAATTTCATAATATTTCCTCAAATGTTGAGTATATAGACGGTAAAACCTTGAATAATTGTTCATATGCGTTTCAAACTCCTCTTTCTCTTGGAAAAACATACCTATTAAGTGTGTTTAAATTCTCCGTTTTTTGCTCAAAAAAACTACAGACATAAATGTGTATATATTGTATCATATTCTCACAAAAACAAAAAAAGAGGTAATTGATGCAAAAATGAAATAATAATTTCATAATAAAGTATCCGGAAATATTTCTAAAATCACACTTTCTTATATGTGAAGCAAAAATGTTTTCGGAGATGAGAAGAACGACTTCAATCAATAACAAATAAAGTATATAGAAAGGATAAAACAAAATGATTTTGAAGAATACACAAAAGGTGAAGTTAGGAATTCACTTTTTGATTATTATAATCATATCTGTCCTTCAGATTGTATATCCTATGATTATTTCAAGGGCAATAGGAAAGATCGATTCGACCATTATGACTGTATTATTATTAGCTGGTCTATTAATGATTATGAAGTTTGTTTTCAGCCTTCTTGATTCATGGCTCACGAACACACTGTATTGGCATGTTTTAAATGAAGGGAGGATGAGATTGGTAGAAAAGCTGGTAGGCAGTTCGTATGTGGATTTTCAGAAATTGGATGCTGCGAAAAGTATCATGGCAGTTGAAAATGATTTAGAAACGATTACGAATTTCATGCTTATTTATCTGACATCTCTAATTAAGGATGTTCTATTCATTGCCGGTGTTATTCTTGTTGGATTTATGGTCAATTTGAGTATCGGACTTTCGCTGCTGGGAATCATGTTCGTCATGTTTATTGTATTTTGGAAAATTAATCAGCAAGCAAGACCGTTGTATGTGACGGTTAAGAAAGCTGGCGATCAGTTCCTTACAATTCTTTTTGATACCAATACGCTCATGAGCGAAATGAAATATCTTCATCAGGAAAACTTTTTGAAGCATCGGTTACGTAAAGCTATACAATATTTATTTGAAAGTCAAATTCCGACCAATTATGTGTCATATCGCTTATGGATTACCAGTCTTGTCAGCTTTGGAACTATTCGTATTGTGATCCTTATTGTAGGGTTGGTTTACTCCGTTCCGTTGTCGGCCATTTATTTGTTTATTTATTATCTTGATTTGCTTAACGATCCGATTGAAGAGTTCCGTATAAACATTGAAGAACTTCCTTCACTTGAAGCATCGAGAAAACGGATCAGAGAAATTGAAAATGTACCGATTCGCCGATTTACGGGAGAAACATCGGTTGGTTCGCTACAAACAATCAAAATTTCCGATCTTGATTTTTCCTATGGCGAAAATACTGTATTTTCAAAATATTCCCTCACCCTAGAACACGGAAAGACATACGGACTGAACGGAAAAAGCGGTGTTGGAAAATCGACCCTCATTAATCTCATTAGTCAATTGCTTATTCCTGATCATGGAACGATACTCTATAATAATATTCCTTATGAAAATGTGAATCATCAGTCCCTGCTTCGTGAAATTGTTTATATTGATCAGGAGGAATCTATGCGTGAAAACCTTGATCGATTTATCGAACAATTGGAAGCTGAGCAAGATATGTTCTCCCGTATGTACGGTATTGATATTCATAATTTGTCGCATGGGCAGAAAGCGTTTATGCAAGTGTTGTATGCCCTTCAGTCATCATCTAGCTTATTAATTTTTGATGAAACGTTCGCACAGATCGACGGGAAATTAATCACCTGTGCATTTGATCAATTTCATGCGGCCGATAAGATTATATTTATCATTAGTCATGACGAGAATATTCTGAAACAGTGCGATGAAACAATTGAATTAAGGAGAAAAGAGCTATGATTCGGCAATGTCGTAAGGAAATTATGAAAAATATGGCGATATGGATCGTTGCACACAATCTTCCGTTGATTGCCGCACTCTGCCTGGATGCCTATTTCGATCGTAATAATTCGGTTTTTGCTGTTGCAGTCATCGCTATTCTTGGAATTGCCCGCATAATTCTGATAAAATATGGCGCTTATACTGATATCTGTTGTCAGCAAGCTGTTTCCGGACATTATTACGACCGACTTTTGAACCGTATGGAAATGAATGGATCCAAAATATCGAATGCGCAAATTGAAAATGTTTTGAATGACGATGTAGATCGGATTGCCGGTGCAGTCAGTTATTCCATCGATACGATCGCCAATGTTCTTTATGGGATCATTGCAGTCAGTATTATGGCTTTTATCAATATTCAGCTTACACTATGGATTCTTCTTCTGCCTTGTATCGCTTTTTTGCTTCATGTAGTTTTGAAAAAAATAATCACAAGTCAAAGAGAACGTCTTAAAGAAACTACCCAGCAGTTTTCTTTTTGTCTTAATGAAGTATTTGAATACGGACGCAAGATACGCATTCAAGGAAAAGAAGAAGGATTGCTGCAATCAATGCAGGAAGTGCTTGATCAGCAAAATAAGATGGGGATTGGCGCCGGTTTGCTTACCGGCACGGTTACGTCCGTATCCGGATTCCTGACAGATGCCAGTTTACTTGTTATATTTGCTTTTTATCTTGCCGATCAAACGATGACTCCGGGAGATCTGGTACTTTTTACGACATATTCGTTCGATTTATCGGGCATCGTGCAATATATCAGCTCACTTGTTTTGACTCTTTTTTCAGTCAAAGTACAGCAGGATCATTTTGAAAATGTCATGTGCTGTGACGAAAAAAAAGAATGTATAAAGAATAAAAACAGTGTGCAAATTCAACAAGGAAAGGTCAATATCATAATAGGGGAAAATGGTTCCGGAAAATCCGCTGTCATGGAACAGCTATGGGAATCAGAAGAAGATTCTGTCCTGCTTCCGGAACACGTCCATCTATTTCACGACACGATTTCCGGTAATATTTTGCTCAATATGAAAAAAGAAACGCAAGACGAAGATATATTCTGCGTTAGAGATCTGTTTTCTCATACAATCGATGAGCTATCGGGCGGGGAGAAGATGCGTGTTGCCATGGCCAGAACGTTTGTTCACAGTAAAGAGGTTATCTTACTCGACAATAATTTACTGTCTTTTCATCCGGATTTGCGAAAACGCATTATCGAGTATTTCATCCGTTCCAAAAAAACTATCGTATTAACGGATACTATGATTCGCCCTGCTTATGATGGATGCTATATTATTCAGTACGGGAAAAACAAAAATGAACTGAAGAAATTGTGAATGAAACTTCGAAACCATCATCACAAAGTAAGTGAAACAAACTGTGAAGTGGGCGAAAATAGTTAAGCAGAAATGGAAAAGAAGCAGGATAGTTGATCGTTATTATCAACCATCCTGTTTTTGATTTCTAGCGAATATTTTGTAAGTGCAAAAATAAATAGGGAAATGAAAGGCACGCACCATCTTGATATACACGCCTTTTTCAATTTTTTTAGGTTAGGTTTTTTAAAACAATCTTTTATATGAAATACTCATATAAAATTATTATTATATCGATTGAAATTTTTAACAACTGAAGTTATTCTTTATTTAAAGATAACGTTATCCTGGTTTTGATAAAAATATAGAAAAGAAACTATAATATGAATTTTATTAGGAAATATCACTCTATACCAGTAAATCTATGGGTGATCTTTTGGAAAGGATCAATCTATGAAATTTTATAAGTGGATTTTATTGTTCATTGCGCTTTTCATAGCTGGTTTGCTTGTATTCAGTTTCTTTGGAGGGACACCTCGTCCAATCAAAGAAGAACCGATCGAAGAGCAGACAAAACGAACATCTGATATGATGGAAGATATGGACCTCTTTTCCGAAGAAAAGAAGTCGACAAATGATATGATCGAAGGAACGGTGGATTACTGATGAAAAAACTGGCAGTCTTATTTATATGTGCATTGCTTTTAAGTGCATGTAGTCCAAAAAAAGCAGAAAAAAGTATGGTTGTCTATTACTCGGATGATGATGGAATTGAAGAACTGGCCACGAAAATTGCCGATCATACGGATTCGGAATTATTCCGCATTGTGCCAAAGAAAGATTATTCGTCTTTGAATGAAAAGATTGACAATAAGAAAGAGCTTTCTGCAGAAGAAATCAAAGATATGCAGTCGACCAGCCTTCTGCTCGAACAAAGCGTTCCGGATGATTGGGACGAATGCGATACGATCTATATCGGCTTTCCGGTTTCTTCTGTCATGGCCGCTCCGGCACCGGTTGCTCTGTTTTTGAGTCAGAACGATCTCAAAAATAAAACGTTTATCCCATTTACGATTGGCACACAAGATGCTCTTGACCATGCAAGAGAATCTCTGACATTTAATGGTGCACGAAAAGGATGGAAAGATGGAAAAGCTTTTCCTGAAAACTATACTGATCTTGAAATCGAAGAATGGGTTCATGCGGAAAACGAAAAATAATAGCTCAGATCGGTTGTGAAAACAGCCGATCTTTTAAACTATCTCAAGGAATTTTTTTATTTGATTTTTTGAAAAACATAAAGAGTCTTATTGGATTGTTTTGGACAGAATACGAAGTCCTGGCGGTCGAATTTCTGAATCTGCTCGATATGTTCTATATTGTTTTCGGCCATGTAGCGTACCATCTCGCCTCGCGCCATCTTGACATATACGCCTTTTTCTTTTCCGTCAACATCCAGAAATCGGACATCAATCAATGGTTTATAAGGACGGATGCATTTGGCGTATTCTTCGCTTGCCAGATTCAGGATCACATCATCTTCCAAAGCAGTCGCGATCTTGTCGTTCCAAAATTCATATAAAGAATATGGAGGAAAAGGAAGTTTTGTCTGCATTTCAAGACGATACTCCTCAATTTGAT
The DNA here is from genome assembly GCA_000403415.2 of Firmicutes bacterium M10-2. Taxonomy (GTDB): domain Bacteria; phylum Bacillota_I; class Bacilli_A; order Erysipelotrichales; family Erysipelotrichaceae; genus Dubosiella. Next base: position 46,337 of record KE159681.1, on the reverse strand, counting down.
CAAAGGGCCGAACGATCCCGTAAAGCCCGGAAACAATGCGAAGATGCTTATCAATATAATCAAGCTGATCATCGGTAAAGATCCCGGGAGCCATATACTGAAAAGCGATTCCACTATAAGAAAGAATGGCGCACCCGAATTGCGGATGATCGGTATGAAACAGATCATACACTTTCGGAAGCATCCTATCGCTGATCTTCATGATCTTCTTTAATACGGGCAAATCAAGATCACTGATCTTTTTTCGCAGGTCAAGACTTTCATTCTGAAAAAGCGGTGTCGTGTATTCCACATCGAGATCATCCTTGAATTTCATTTGTTTGGTCGGAGCAATAATAATTTTCATGGTTTCAGTTTAACACATTTTCGGTTTCTTAAAGCATAAAGAGAGTCCGCTTTTTCTATGAGAAAAGGACGATGCGTGCTGATCACGATAATTTTCTCTTGTTTAAGAGCGTTTAACGTTTCGTAAAATATTTCTTCGCTTTCCGGGTCCAGAGCGGATGTGGGCTCGTCCAGCAGCAGGACATCGATATCGCTTACGAGAGCCTGCATGAAAGCGATTTTCTGACGCTGTCCGCCCGAACAGTTCGAACCGTTTTCTTCGATCATCCTATTCATGTCACAATCTTTCCAATTTACCAAAACCGCAAGCTTTTTCAGTTCTTCTTCGCTTAAAGATCTTGAAGCCGCGAGTTCGATATTTTCCAGGATCGTTCCGTGAAAAAGGATCGGATCCTGACCGAATAACCGGATCTTTTGTCGCGTTTTTATCAGTTCGTATTTATATTGTTCCTGATCATTCCAAAAGATCTTTCCTCGATCGGGCTGGCTCCATCCTTGGATCACATTCAGCAAGGTAGTTTTTCCGGTTCCCGAAGGTGCCTGGATTACAGTGAGATCACCACGTTTTGCACAAAGAGAAACATCATTCAGGATCACTTGTTTTCCGTAAGCCAGATCGATCTGTTCGACTTTCAACGTATCGATCGCGCCTTTAAAAGCCGGTTCTTTGGCCTCTTTTCGTTTTGTACCTTTTAATTGATCGATCGCGCCAAGCACCCGTTGTCCATGGATCGCTGTTTTGATCTGTTCATTGTGCATGGTCCCGAAATTGGAAAACAACTGATTGACGAATGACTGCATGGATACGACCAGCACGACATTGCCGACTGGAAAATTCAAATCAGACACCGAAAGATGCAAGGTGATGATGATCAAGATCAATTCGCCAAGTTTTGGCAATACGTTCAAAAAGATTTCCGTTTTCGCCAATCGGTTCATGATCTTTTCGATCTCTTTGCTGCATTCATCAAACTGGCCAAGCTTTAACGATTTCAGGTGCATGACCTTGATCGTTTCCATATTGGAAATTTCATCGGTAAACATTTGATTGAGCTGATCGTTTTTTGCTTGAAGCGCTGAATGCAGTGTTTCGATCGTTTTGGAAAATCGCAGTGTAAAGAGGGATAAACATGATCCGATCCCGATCGATAGTAGGGCGATCTTCCACTGCAAGACCCAAAGAACGATCAAGGCGCTGATACCAGTCAAAATCGGTTCCAAAATTTTCAGACCGAAGCCTTGAAAGAAAAATTCGGAAAGATTTTGGGTGCAATCGTTTACGATCCGTGTCAGTATTTCGTTCAAGGAAAGAGAGGTCTTTGAAGGATTTCTCTGGTTCCATGAACGAAGCAGGTGCCATTGAAGGCATGCGGAAAGCTTCTCGGCCGCCCATGAATTGATGCGATACCCGTAAATCACAGGAACACGTAGGAAAACGATCGCAAAAAGAACCATTCCGAAAGCAGAAAGCGGATTCCAGTCGAGATCAACAGCGCAATCGATCGCATTGGCAAGAAATTGGGAAACAATCCATGTGGAAACGAACCAAGGTAGAGAAGTCAGCATCGCTCCAAGCAAAGAAATGATCCAGTACTTCGGATTTTCTTTGATCAAAACTCGAATCGTTTTCCATGGCTTATTCATGATCGATCCTTCCTTTCGTGTCGAAAACAAGGACATGATCGTATAAGGAAAGCAGTGTCCGATCGTGGACAATCGAAAGCAGGGCAAGATGAGGCAAAGCTGCGAGCTGTTCATGGATCATGCGGGCGGATCTTTCATCGATTGCGCTGGTCGCTTCATCAAGAAGCAGAAGGTCCGGCTGTGCCAGCAAGGCACGAACGATCGTCAAACGCTGTTTTTCTCCTCCGGATAAATTCTTTGGTATATGATCCAGCAAATCACACAAATCATCGAGCTCGAACGTCTTGAGATAAGCACGAATTTCGTGATCGGAATGTTTATGAAGCGGATCGAGGTTATCACGCAAACTTGTTTTGAACAATGTGGGATGCTGACCCACATAGCCGATCTTTATTTGATCCTGCTTTGCGATCGTTCCGAAGTATCGGGTATACAAGCCGGCAATGCAGCGCAAAAACGTCGTCTTTCCGCTTCCGTTTGCTCCGCTGATCGCGATCTTTTCTCCCAGACTGATATTCAAAGAAAGATCCTGAAAGATCGGGCCTTTTCCTTCGTAAGCGTATCCTAGATCGTTGATCTGAACAAGCGAAGCATCATCCGGTACCGGAAAAGAAAGATCTTTTTCTTTCGGAATATTCCAAATTTGACAGAGATCTTGATAATTGGCAAGAAGTCCGGGAAGGTTGCCGAATACAGCATCCAGACCTTTCCATTCTTGCGCGCTGATGTTCCAAAGAAACAGCAGCGAGAAAAACCGTTCAAGAGGCAAAGCATGATTTCGCACCGCAAAGACGGCCATCACGCAAGGGATCAGGATCGCGCAGTCATTGAGTATGCGTGCCGGACTGAACGCCAAAGCAAGACACTGCATGGCCTTGGAGAAAGAAGCGATAAAATGTTCGGAGTCGTGTTGGAACCAGCGCTTTTGAGCAGATCCAAGATCAAAGATCTGGATCGTTTTTGTCTGGCAAAGAAGTTCATGGATGCGCGAATCCCGCGCGTTTCGCCTTGCGATCATTTCGTTCATTGGCGCTTCGCAGTACTTTCCCCCGTAAATTTGCGCAATGAGCATTGCGATGCAAAGCACAAGGAAAACGCAGGAAAGCAAAGGCGCGAAACAAAACGCAACGCTCAATGTGAAAAGACCAATGACAATACGTCGAAAAAGATTGGGCAAAAACATGCCGAGATTATCGGCAAGATCAAAAGCGGAGGCCTGAATTTTATCGACCAGCTCGCCTTTGGAAAAATTAAGGAAATATTCATGATCCATATCCATGATGGAACGAAGCACTTCATGGCGAAGTCCGGCAATGAGAGCATTGCGGTTTTTCGAGCCAAGCCAGTCAAGCATTGTCTGAAAAAGAATGGCTCCTATTTTCGCAATACACAAACCGATGACGATGAAAACGGGCCATTGTCCATCAAGGGAAATTTTGTCAATGATCTGCGCGTATTCCAAAGAAAAGGCGATCTCGAAAAGAGAGATCCCAAGAGCGCATAAAAGCATTTTCAAAGTTGCGTGCTGAAGTTTCATTTGCGTGAGCAGATGAAAAAAAGATTGAAGATGAGCATAAAAACGTTTGATTTCTTTTGTGATTTTCATTCCTTTTGACCTTTCTGTTTTTTGAAATAAGATGGTCAATGATCCATGGAATCTGCGTCTAGAAAGAAAAAGAAGGAGGCGCCATGAAATCATTGATCCGGTTTGTACGGTTTTGTTTCATAAGGGCCTCCTTTCTATCCTGAATAAGGATCCGTCGGATGACGGTGTTTTTTAAATTGTATCATAAGATTATAGAAAATAAATAGATTAAATATCAAATTAAAAAATATAGATAATACACTGATGAAAGAGATTATTTTATTGAAAATAATAGTTTTATCATATAATCTTTTAATAAAGAGATGATTTTATGGATTATATGCATTTAATAGAAATTTTATCAAAAAAAGCCTCATATATATGAGGAAGAATAAATATATTGGAAATCTAAAGATTTAATGGAAATGAATTTAAAGATTGAATTAGATGAAAGTAATAAGTTAGGATCTCGAGGAGAAAAATTCGCTGCAAAGTCTGTAAAATGGATTGATGATTTGTTAAATAAAAAATGTATAGAAAAAAGCGCTTTAGATTTAGAATGTAGTACAGGGATTGTTACACGTGAATTTTATAAATTAGGTTACGAAGTAATAGGGGTAGAGTTAGTTCACAATTATTGAGATGTCAATGAATGGGAAGAAAAAGTGAAATTTGAAAATAGCAAATTAGAAAAAGGAAGAATTTCTTTTGTGGGAAAAAACCAATACAAAATTCTAACTGAAAGCGAAGAATTAACGGCATATATAAAAGGTAGTTTGAGATATTCATTAACTGACTTCGCTTCTTTTCCTACTGTAGGTGATTGGGTGATCTATCAAAAAATTGATAATAATCATGCGATGATATTTGAAATTTTGAGTAGAAAAAATAAAATTAGCCGAAAAGTGAGTGGATTAAAAGTAGAAGAACAAATTCTAGCTACTAATGTAGATTATGTATTAATTTGCTTATCACTTAATGAAAATTTTAATTTAAATCGACTGGAGCGGTATTTGTTTGCTTTTGACTCTGATGTCAAACCGATTATAGTCTTAACTAAAAAGGATCTATGTGAGGATCCGGAGAAGTATGTTGAACAAATAAGAAAAGATTATCCGGATCTTAGAATTGAAGTCGTGAGTGCAATAAATCGAGAATTTCAAAGTTTAAAAAAAATATTTTCTAAGGGTACAACTTGCGTTTTAATAGGTTCTTCAGGAGTTGGAAAATCTACTTTAGTGAATACGTTTTTCGACAAAGAGATTCTACGTACAGGAAGTATTTATGAAAAAACATCTAAAGGAAAGCACACCACTACAGCACGACAATTAGTGGTTTTGCCAAATAATCAAGGCTATTTGATCGATACTCCTGGAATTCGTGAATTATCGGTTTGGGATACTGATGAAGGGGAAGATTCCTTTAAAGATATTAGAGAATTAGCAAAACAGTGTCGCTTTAAAAATTGTCACCATATATCTGAACCGGATTGCGCAATAAAAAAGGCTATAGAAACAGGAAAACTATCAAGAAGAAGATATGAAAATTATCTTAAATTGCATTCGGAAGAAGAATACATAAAGAAAGAAAAAGGTTATCAAAAAAACCAGATACGTAATAAGAAAATCCGAGAAAGAGAAAACGCCAAGAAAGCTCGTCGGCTAATTAAGAAATAATAATTTTTCATTTAACACAACTTTTTCTTTCGTTGTATAATGAAATACAAGTAGAGGAAAGAGAAAAAGGAAGTGTTTTTATGAGAGAAATGCCATATGTTGATGAAAAAAGACTGGTTGAATTATTTGAAAACCTTGTGAATGTTCCAAGTGTGGTTGCGTATTATCCGGAAATTGACAAGAAATTAGAGGAAATTTTTTCTTCTATGGGATATGAAGTATCTTACGACAATAAGCATACTTTGTATGTCAAAGTAAAAGGACAGGACCATTCAAAGACGATTTGTTTTGGGGCTCACCTTGATACGATCGGAATGATTGTGCGTCAGGTCGATCCTAACGGATGGATCCAAGTACGAACTTTGGGAGGTGTGAATTTTCACTCTTTGGAAGGCGAAAATGTGTATATCCATACGCGTTCCGGGAAAACATTTGAAGGGATGGTTATTCATCAATCGCATTCGGTTCATGTTTTTGACGATGCGAGAGATTCTGTGCGCGATATCACGACAATGCGCATTTTGCTTGATGAAGATGTATCAAGCGATAAGGATGTATATGCATTGGGAATCGATCACGGTGATCTGATTTCTGTCGAACCCCGCTGCATTGTGACTTCATCGGGATTTGTTAAATCGCGCCACATCGATGATAAAGCTTGTGTTGCTGCATTGATCGAAGCGATGCGAATTATAAAAGAGGAAAACATCGTGCCAAAGTACGATACATGGTTTGCATTTCCGATTTTTGAAGAAATTGGTCACGGAGGAGCCTATGTACCTTTAGAAGTTGATGAATATATCGCACTGGATATTGGCTTAATCGGTCCGCATTATCACGGAACCGAAAAGAAGGTTTGCATTGGTGCAGCAGATAACTTTTCTCCTTACGATTGGGAGCTGACCACAAAACTTTACGATTTAGCTAAAATGTATGAAATCGATGCATGTTTGGACGTGTATTATCATTTCGGAAGTGATGCGACAGCTGCTATGCGTGCAGGAAATAACATTAAAGGGGCTGTATACGGTATGGGGTGCATGAACAGTCATGGATATGAGCGCACACATATTTCTGCAATCAAAGGGACGTGCGAGCTTACTTTGGCATATTTAATGAATGAATAAGAAAAAACGGACAAAAGTATTTTGGCTTTTGCCCGTTTTTTGGTACTATGGATAAACAAAAGAAAAGGTAGATGATATGAATATAAAATATATAAAAAAGAAAATGATTCTGGGCGGAAAGATCGGAATCGGTTCATCCATGGCAATTTTTCTGGCTCATTTATTTGCATTGCAAAACCCGATGGGAGCAGGAACAATAACTCTATTGACATTACTGACAACAAAAAAAGGAACGATAAAATTGACAATTCAGCGTTTGGTTACTTTTGTTGTGACTGTGCTGCTTTGCGTTTTGATCTATCCGCTTCTTCAATCGGATTTTCTCGCGTTCGGAATTGTGATCTTTTTGATGGTGCTTGTCACCGAATTTACGAATACTCAATCGACACTTTCCGTCAATGCCTTGATTACTATGCACTTTTTTACGACAACATCGTATGATCTTGCATTTATATACAATGAATTTTGCATATTAGTCTTGGGAATCGTAATTGCGATCGTTTTGAATATGTTTAACGATTATCGGGCTATGACTGTCGATCTTGTTTCGAAAGTTCGTGAGATGGATACGGAAATGCTGAAAATATTGGCCGAAGTAGTGGAATATATGGAATCCCAAAAAACGAATACGCAAATTTGGAAAGAGCTCTCAATCGTGGAAGAACAGCTTCAGCAGTGTTTGATCGACTCAATCGAATTTCAGGAAAATACATTTTCGGATCATCCGCAATATTTTATCGATTATTTTAATATGCGTATCCGGCAGTTTCACATCATTCATAATTTGCATTATGAAATACGCAAGATCCGTACGATGCCGGTACAGGCAAAAGTCATTAAAGAATTTCTGCAGGTGTGCTGTATGATGGTGTTCGAACACGAGATGCCTCATACGCAAATGAAAATTCTTGCAGAAATCTTCGAAGTCATGAAAGATGAGCCGATGCCGAAAACACGGGAAGAATTCGAGAGCCGGGCACTGCTTTATCACATCTTGATGGATCTGGAAGATGTACTCAAAGCTAAAGAGCAGTTTATTTCCAATCTTGATCCCGAAGCACTCAAAATGTATCGTTCGTCAAGCACAAAGCATGTGATCCCGATCGAAGAAGCAAGCACGAAAGCCGTATTTTAAGAGAAAAAGAGAAGATCAGTCGATCTTCTCTTCATTTATATGGTGATGATCTTCTTGGATATGTTCGAAGGCCACCTTCAATACAGAATAGATATGCTCGTCATCTAATTCGTAAAAAATGGTTTTTCCATCTCTTCTCGAGCGGACAAGACACGCTTGTTTGAGCGTTTTTAATTGATGGCTGACAGCACTACGCGACATATTGGTCACATTGGCCAGATCACTTGCGCAAAGTTCTCCTGCTTCCAGGGCCATCAAAAGCATAAGCCGTGTCGGATCACCCATGATTTTGTAAAAATTGGATAACGATTCGATTTGGTCCGGTGTCGGTAAATGCTGCAAGGCACAAGCCACTTTTTCTTTATTGTATACTTCATAAGGAAATTGATTTTCTTCCATTTTGCTACCTCGATCTCTTTGGACAATTATAATTCACGGTTTTTTTAATTGTCAATTGTGTGAAGATAGGAATAAAATAATTTCAGAGTTAGTATTGGTTTACTCATGAAAGGATGAAAAAATGAGTTTAAGTGAAATTCAGATCGGACAAGAAGCAACAGTTCGAAAAATAGACCTCAATCTTCAGACAATGCATCGTCTGCGGGCCTTAGGTATGCTGGAGGGAACAAAAGTAAAAGTTATACAAAAAAAGAAAAACGGAACTTTAGTTATCAATTTACGAGGGACTCGTTTTGCTTTGGGAAAGCAGATCAGTCAAAATATTGAGGTGAGCGTATGAAAAAAGACATTACGATTGCGTTTATCGGAAATCCGAACTGCGGAAAGACTACCTTGTTCAATGCGTATACAGGCGCTAATTTAAAAGTAGCCAACTGGCCCGGTGTGACAGTCGAACGAATGGAAGGAGCCATTCAGGAACATGGTTCAACCATACATCTAGTGGACCTTCCCGGAACGTATTCGCTTTCTTCCTATACGATGGAAGAGCAAGTATCCCGTGATTTTATTGTATCCGACGAAGTGGATGTCATTGTCGATGTCGTCGATTCTTCCTCTTTGGAAAGGTCTTTATATTTGACTCTTCAACTGCTGGAACTAAAAAAACCGGTTGTTCTGGCGATGAATATGATGGATATTGTCGAAAAGCGGGGAATTGATCTCGACCTTCATCGACTTTCGGAAATTTTAGGAGTTCCTTGCGTGCCGGTCACTGCCAGAAAGAAGCAAGGACTTAAAGCATTGATGCATGCCGCACTCCATCAAGCGGAAGACGCAAATGCCCAAAACCATCAGCCACGGGAAATTCATGAAGAAGCAGTACGTCCATACGCAATGATGTATACAAGCAATATCGAAGAAAAGATTGGCGATGTCGAACAGCTTTTGCCAGAAAATGTATCTGATCCTCGTTGGATCGCTTTAAAGCTTCTTGAAGATGACGAAGCCATCAAAAAGCAGTATCCAAATATCGATCTCAAACCTATTGTCTATACCGGAATTGCTGACGAGATCATTAATGAAAAATATAATTATATCGAAGAAATCATGCATGAAGTGCTTCTTGGAAAAGAGCAAAAAGAACACCTTACCGATAAGATTGATTCTCTTTTGACCCATCCGGTGCTGGGAATCTTATTTTTCTTTGTGATCATGGCGATTGTCTTTATGTTGACCTTTACACTTGGGGATTGGATCAGCGGTTACTTGGAACTGTTTGTCGAATGGTTCAGTGGCGTAGTAACTCAATTTATGACTTCGATCCATGTGTCCGACTGGCTCATTCGTCTTGTGACGGAAGGAATCATTGCCGGGGTGGGCGGGATTCTCACATTCTTGCCCAATATCACGATTTTGTTTATCGCACTGGCTTTTCTTGAAGATTCGGGCTACATGGCACGTGTCGCTTATGTCATGAATGATATCATGGGAAAGCTCGGTCTTTCGGGGCGGGCCTTTATTCCTATGGTATTGGGGTTTGGCTGCACGGTACCGGCCATTATGGCTTCGCGCTCTCTTGAATCGGTCAAGGATCGTCGGCGAGTCATGCTCATTACACCGTTTATGTCCTGTTCGGCTAAATTACCGACTTATATCTTGTTTTCGGGAATGTTTTTCGCAAAACACGCAATGTGGGCTGCCTATTCGATGTATTTGATCGGAATTATTGTAGCGTTAGGCATTGCATGGATCACATCGAAAATGCAAGACGAAAAAGAAATTAAACCTTTACTGATCGAATTACCGATCTATAAGATGCCAAGTTTGTATACCGTATACATTTACGTGTGGGAAAAGGTCAAAGATTTCTTGAGCAAGGCGGGAACGACCATTTTCTTCGCATCCATCGTTTTGTGGCTGCTTTTGAATTTCGGATTTCAAGGATTTACGGAAGATGTTACGATTTCGTTCGCGGCTTCCATTGGAAAGATTCTCGTTCCGCTTCTTGTTCCGATTGGACTTGGTTTTTGGCAAATTGCTGTGGCGCTTCTTGCCGGAATTTCGGCAAAGGAAGTCGTTGTTTCAAGCATGGGCGTATTGTTTGGTATCAGCAACCTCAACTCAGCTACAGGTATGTCGGGAATGGCGACTATTTTGCAAAATATGGGTTTTGGATCGCTCAATGCGTACTGTTTAATGTTGTTCTGTTTGCTGTATATTCCATGTTTTGCATCTCTTGCTACGATCAAGAAAGAGTCAGGCTCTGCCTTGTATATGTGGAAAACAGCAGGATTTCAATTAATCATTGCATGGATAATTACTTTTGTAGTGTATCAAGTCGGGTGTTTATTCGGCTTATAAGCAGAAGGTTTCAAATCTTCTGCTTTTTTTTGTTGCTTTTTGGGGGGATTTTGCTATACTGGAGATACAAACAATTGAACGATTATTCAATCGTTCAATTAAGGAGGAAACTATTATGAAAAAAACATACAAAGTAGAAGTGGATTGTGCAAACTGCGCTGCGAAAATCGAAGATGCCATTTCGAAAATCGAAGGGGTCAACAGTGCGAGAGTGAATTTCATGACCCAAAAACTTGTAATCGATACGGATGACAGTGCCGATCATGAAGCGATTATGAAAGAGGCGAAAGCGTGTGCATGCAAAGTAGATGATGATGCTGAAATCTTTTTCTAAGAGGTTTTTCTTATGACGAAAAAACAAAAAAAGATGCTCAAACGGATCTTGATCACGTTTGGGCTGTATGTTCTCGCAATTGTAATCAAGCACACTGTGGATCCAACGTCTTGGATCCAATTCGTATTATTTGGCATTCCGTATCTTTATATTTCCTATGATGTACTGGAAAAGTCGGCAAAAAATATCGCACATGGACAAGTGTTTGACGAAAATTTTTTGATGTCTATTGCTTCGATCGGTGCTCTTGTGTTAGGAGAATACAGTGAAGCGGTTGCGGTTATGCTGTTTTATCAAGTCGGAGAATGGTTCCAGTCGTATGCGGTCAATAAATCGAGAAAGTCGATTGCTGCATTGATGGATATTCGTCCTGAATTTGCCAATATCGAAGTCGATGGAAAAATAGAGCAAGTTGATCCGGAAGAAATTAAGGTTGGACAAATCATCGTTGTTAATCCAGGCGAGAGAGTTCCGTTAGACGGAATTGTGGAAAAAGGCGAATCCTCCTTGGATACTTCGGCTTTAACCGGTGAATCGGTTCCTCGAAACATTCGTTCGGGAAGCGAAGTGATTTCCGGATGCATCAATCAGTCAGGTGTGCTCTATGTCAAAGTTTCCAAACCTTATGAAGATTCGACTGTTGCGAAAATTTTGGATCTTGTGGAAAATGCGACAAATAAAAAATCGAGATCAGAACAATTTATCACCAAATTTGCGCGGATCTATACACCGATCGTTGTATTTATGGCGCTTGCTTTGGCAATCATTCCTTCGTTGCTTGACGGACAATGGAGCGTCTGGGTGTATCGTTCGCTTTCGTTCTTAGTTACTTCTTGTCCTTGCGCGCTGGTCATTTCGGTTCCGCTTTCGTTTTTCGGAGGAATCGGCGGTGCGAGCAGAAAAGGGATCCTTGTCAAAGGAAGCAACTATTTGCAGCAGCTTGCTGAGGTAAAAACAATCGTATTCGATAAAACGGGAACGATCACAAAGGGAAATTTCAAAGTTACAAATGTGCAGGCTATCGGTATGAGCAATGAAGATTTGTTGGATCTTGCCGCAAAAGTCGAATCTCATTCCACACATCCGATTGCTTTATCGATTCGGAAGGCTGCCTCTTCCGATCTGAAAATGAATGATGTCAGCGATATTCAGGAGATTGCAGGCCATGGAATCGAAGCAAGGGTAGATCAACATAAAGTATGTGTGGGAAACGTCAAGATGATGGCTTCCCAAAAGATTGAGAATCTTCCGGAAGGAAATGGGTTCGGAACTTGTGTTTATGTTAGTGTGGATGGAGTATATGCCGGCATGATCGAAATTGCCGATGAAATTAAGGAAGACTCCAAAGCAGCGATCGACCTTTTGCGGCACTATGGAATCAAGCGGTTCGTGATGCTGACAGGAGATAGCGAGAAGGTTGCTCAAAAAGTAGCTGGAAAAATCGGCATCACGGAAGTTCATGCGCAGTTGCTTCCAAATCAAAAAGTGAAAGATTTGGAGAAAATACTTTCCGAAAAACAAGGGAAGGAAAGAGTCGCATTTGTCGGTGATGGAATCAATGATGCACCAGTATTGACAGTGGCCGATGTCGGAATCGCAATGGGAGGTCTTGGAAGTGATGCAGCCATTGAAGCAGCCGATATTGTGTTGATGGAAGATCAGCTTTCGCAAATTGTGACAGCAATGCAGATCAGCAAGAAAACGTTGCGCATCGTTTATGAAAACATTGTTTTCGCTTTATTGATCAAAGTGGCAATTCTTGTTCTTGCCGCTCTTGGAATCACGAATATGTGGGCTGCTGTATTTGCGGATGTCGGAGTCAGCTTCTTGGCAATCCTGAACGCAATGCGTGCTCTTCGAGTAAATAAAATCAAACAATAATACAAGAACAGATCAAAAAGCTTTCTGAGAATATAAGAGTTCAGAAAGCTTTTTTGCATTCAGAAGAAATGGTGTTTTCATTGAGGACAAAAAGGTGAGAAGAGAAAAAGAAGATCGATAACCCGGATCGATCCTCTCTTTTTGGTTATTCCGTATGGCTGAATTTCTTTTTATATTCGTCCAATGAGTACATTTTTTGATCTTCATCTATATTTTGAGAATGGAAAGAATGGAAGTAACCTGCCATGATTCCCATAAAAATTAAGATCAAAATCAGAATGGTCAATATTCTTTTTTTTGTCATTTGCAGCTCCTTATCGATCATTATTTATTGGGGATGCCCTAAATAAATTGTGGTTTTCCTCCGATCCGTTTACTGCCGGCGTCTACGCCCAGTGTAATGTCTTGTGTATAATGTGTACTGTTATATAGTAACTGAATTGTGAACGGACAGCGCTTTATAACTTTTGCTTTGCCTGATTTGAGTAAATGTCTTACTTTACCATGCCGTTCGGTTGGCATAAGCGGCTGTCCTGATTGATCCAATACGTATACCATTCGAATGGCACTCCTTTCTTGATAATCGAATTATAACGCAGTCTACATTATGGAATAACATAGACTGTAAGCAGCCTTCGCCAATGTTATGTAAGGTTTTAAGACGAAGTCTTTGACTGACGCACGGATCCTACCCCTCAGATCGGTTTAACGACAGTCCTTAGAGCAGCGAGTTAGGCTGTATACTCACCGGTAACTATTTACGGTTGATAAGTATCATTCCGCTATTCTTACATAACGTAGCCCGTTAAGGCTTAGGCTAGTCAATTATGGACTTTTGCAAGCCCATTACTCTTTAGAGTATGGGTGATTGACATATTTCTCCTGAATAAGACTTAGTAATCATAAAACTCCATAGTGTATTCTTTTATTAATATAAGAATAACAAATACCTCTATGGATTAAAAGTAAATAAAGATGCATATTGGGAATAAAAATTACCTGTTGTGCATTTTTACTTGAATTTTATTGATTAGGTTCCGTAATAAAAATTGTATAAATAAATACTTATGATAATAAAGAAAGGAATTTTATCTTTTTTCTATTGATTTGCATGGATGTGGGCATTAAAAGAGGAAAATGAATGACAAAAAAACGAATCACTGAAAAAGAGCCCGAAACACTGTATGAAAAGATTCTGTATGCATTGCGCTTCTTGTTTGCGTGCTCATGATATCTTTGCCCGAAAAGGATGGAAACCGAATAAACGATACACACGATATAAGCAGGATAGAAATCGTATTTCACTTTTTGGTGATTGATTTTTACGACTTATTTATTTTAAAATTTCTGTTTTTATGAAAGCGCTAAACTTTTGAAAAAATAATATTAAAAATGTGACAAAAATCACTATTGAATGAGCTTCAATCATGTAATACTGACATTACATAAAGTGAGGTTTGAAGATGGAGAGAAAAAGGATTTTGATTCGTACAGGAAATGCGATCCTTGCAGCGATGATGAGCTTATCGCCGATAGGAAATTCGTTCATGCCAGTCATGATTCATGCAGAAACGATTTCAGCAGATACTGTTACTGTTGAAAATATAGGAGGAGATAATGTAATCTGGCTTGAAGATCTTGGAGAAGCACAATATTTTACACTTAGCGCAACAGTAACTTTAAATGATTATGAAGAGGGGCAACAATCAGCCGCTCTGGCCTTTGGCGATATGCGTGCAAATGTGCATGGAAAAATCGATTGGAACAATCCGGTACGTTTGTGGGGCGATTCATTAATAAACGAGGCCGTATGTCCGGGAGAAAAGGGACAGGCAAATACGTGGCTACGCGACAATGGAATCGACTTATCGCAACCGTTCACTTTGACAGTGAATGTACTTTCTGACGGAACAGTGAGTTATTTTATAAATGGTATTCTTGCTTGTTCATCAACTCTTAAAGAGGGATATGCCGGTGGACAAGTCGGTGTGATGACATTCAGTTCAAATGCAACATTCTCGAATATCACGCTCATTAAAGAAGATGTACAGGAAGCTGTAGATCGTAGCCAATTGGAAAGTCTTGTTTTTGAATGCAATGCATTGGAAGAAAAAGATTATGAAGCTGAAAGCTGGCAAACGTTCGCATCCGTTCTTGCGGTTGCGAAAGAAGTTTTAAATAATGAAAACGCAACCCAAGAAGAAGTAAACCAAGCTGCCGAAGATTTGAGTCAAGCGCAAGCCAACTTGAAGAAAGCAGAACAGCCGGCAGCGGTCGATAAGACAGAGCTGAATGAAGCGCTCAAATCGGCAGGAACGCTGAAAGAATCGGATTATACGCCGGAAAGCTGGGAAGCATTTGCCAAAGCCAGAGATATTGCCGATAAAGCATCAAAGAACGAAAACGCAACGCAAGAAGAAGTGGATGCGGCAACCAAAGCATTAAGTCAAGCGCAAGCCAACTTGAAGAAAGCAGAACAGCCGGCAGTGGTCGATAAGACAGAACTGAATGAAGCGCTCAAATCGGCAGGAACGCTGAAAGAATCGGATTATACACCGGAAAGCTGGGAAGTATTTGCCAAAGCGATAAAGCAGGCTCAAGAAATAATAGTTGATGAAAATGCGACACAAAATGATATTGATCATGCGCTGAGCGAATTGACAAATGCTAAAAATGCCTTAATAAAGAAAGTTGATGATTCTTCGCAAAAACCAATTGATCCTGATTCATTCAATAATATAGGCTCGGCAGGAATGAATGTTGTAGAGGGAGCCCTTGTGCTTGATGCAGCGGGAGATCATTTTGCGATGCTCGGTTCTCAAACAAAACCGGCTAAAGATTTTCGTCTAGAAGCAGATGTGCAGCTGATTTCCGGAACCGGTGAAGGTTCGGAAGGAAATCAAATGTCGGCTGCGCTTGTGTTTGGCGCATCGAATAAGAAAAATCCAACCGGAAAATGGTATGGGGCAAATGTAGATTCACGCCGACAGGGAAATGCGGACTTTTTCCGGGTGTTTGGTGCCGGACGAGATATTTTATCCGGAGGAATTGTAGAAGATGTTGATTTAAATAAACCAATCCATCTTGCGATTGATGTCAAACAGGACGGATCGTTTGTTTACAGTTTCGGAAATACAGAGGGTGTGCAGCATGATGCCAGTGGTATGATCGAAAACTGGGAAGGTGGTTATGTCGGAATGCTGACATTCTGTGCAAAAGCAGCTTTTTCGAACATTCAGTTTATCGATCGAACTGTCGAAGAGGAATCAAAACCAATTGAAACGGATGAACGCTGGCAAAATAACTTGGGCGATTCGATTGTGCAAGGTGGCGAGTGGACGATGGATAAAGATGGTTTGGCTTCAAATGCGATTGGTAAAGGAGATACGTTTCTGATTTCCGAAATGGAAGGAGAAAACTTCATCTACGAAACCGATCTGATGTATAAAAACGATACCGGAGCTGCCGGTCTATTATTCCGGTTCCAAAATACGGAATACGGCAAGGAAGGATATGCAGTCAATGTGGATGCCGGCAGTCATAAAGCAAAATTTTGGCGTTGGGAAGCGGATCAAGCTCAGCAGCTCATAAACGAAAAGGATGTGGCTCCGGCTGAAACGTACCATTTGAAAGTCGTATGTATAGACGGTTCCATCCAATACTGGGTAAACGATGTTTTGATTGCCAATCTAGGTGATTTCACGATGCAAAAAGATGATTTAGGTCAAACGACAATCATCACAAAAGGATATTACGGATTACTCAATTGGAATAGTGATGCGATATTCCAAAATACAAAATTTACTGTTTTGGATGAAAAGAATACTCCGGAAGTAGCGGATGTTGTTGTTGGATCGAATACGGGAACGGTAGAAGCGAAAGCGCAGTTTTTCCCGGAATCTCCGACATGGATGCAGTATGTCAAAAACGATGCCGAAAGTGTATACATTGATGTTCAGGCAAATTCGGGAACCGATATTGTATTCGAAAAAGACGGCAAACAATATGTTTTAAAAGAAGATATTCCGGTTGCGGAAGGTGCAAACTGGATCACAATGACCGCAACAAACGGAAATGCGTCAAGAACATATCGAATCAATATCCATCGATTTGCTCCGGATAATACTTACTACAATGAGCCATATCGTGGTCAGTATCATTATTCTGTCAAAGAAGGATGGGCAAATGATCCGAATGGTCTGGTCAAATATAATGGAAAATACCATATGTTCTATCAGTTTTATGATGATAATAAATGGGGTCCGATGCATTGGATGCACGCAACCAGTACGGATCTGATCCATTGGAATGAAGAGCCTGTCACGTTCTATCCAGATATGAACGGGACAATGTTTTCGGGCTGCGTAGCTGTGGATGCAACAAATGCATCAGGACTTTTCAGTACCGATAAAGGCGGTTTGATCGCTTATATTACAGTCAATGGTAATGGTCAGAGAATCAAACTTGCTTATAGTGAAGATGAAGGAAAGACTTGGAAGAAATCGGATAAAATTGCAGCCGATTGGAGTAATGATTCGCTGCAAAACCGAGATTTTCGCGATCCGAAAGTATTTCAGTGGGAAAACAAATGGTTTATGGTTGTAGCGGGAGGACCGCTTCGCATTTATTCCAGTGATGATATGGTCAACTGGAAAGAGGAATCGGCATATGCGGATCTGCATACGGAGTGTCCGGACTTGTATCCTCAAGAAGTAGAGGGAGAAGTAAAATGGATCTTATCTCGCGGTGGCCGCTACTATAAGGTTGGCGATTTAAAAGAAGTAGATGGAAAATGGACCTTTGTTCCGGATGAATACTATAAAGATAAAGATGGTGTAATGAATTTCGGACGGGATTCTTATGCAGCGATGACGTATTATGAATCGAGTTTCGGAACTTCGGCAAATCCGACAATTCCGGATATTATCGAACTGAACTGGATGAACACATGGGATGATTATTGTAATCAGGTGGGTGATGCTTTAGGACAAAAATATAACGGAACATTCAACCTCCATTTGAAAGTCGGTCTTGTCAAAGACGGCAATGGTGTATATCGTTTAACGCAAACACCAATCGAAGCGTATAAAGAATTGCGTAAAGAAGAAACGAAGCAATCCGGAAAAGTCGGTGCAGACAATGATCTTTTAAAAGATTTCCAAGGAATAAGTTATGAAATCGTTTCTCGATTCATGCCGGAAGAAGGAACTAAAAAAATTGGGTTTAAAGTACGTACCGGAACAAACGGAGAAGAAACAAGAATCCTTTATGATGTCGAAAAAAATACCCTTTTGCTTGATCGATCGAAATCAGGTATTCAAATTTCTAATAAATTTTCCGAAGTAAACAGCCAGGATCTCTCAGATCTTGTTCAAACGAGTCACGTTACAAGAAATGCGGATGGATCGATTGATTTACACGTATTTGTCGATGCAAGCAGTGTGGAAGTATTTGCGAATGGATATACAGCAGCAGGTGCTAACCAGATCTTCCCTCTTCCGACATCTCGCGGAGCAAGCGTTGTAGTAGAAGGAGAACCATGTCAGGTAGATCTTAGTGTATATTCTCTCGATTCGATATGGGAAAAGGGCGAAGCGCAAAAAACGATTCAGTCTGCAGACGACTTGGAGCAAACATTGTATGTGGGAAAATCGAAAACATTGAAAGTTTATATTTTGCCGCTCGAAACCAATCAGGAGATTGTATGGACATCTAGCCAGCCAAACATTGCCGAGGTAGACGAAGCAGGAAAAGTAACCGCAAAAAATGCAGGAACAGCGACGATTACTGCCACATCGAAAGAAGATCCGGAATTGAAGCTGTCGTTTGAAGTGACAGTAAAAGAGGACAACTTTGCCACAAATATCAAAGACTGGCATTCAGACGGAAACTGGATCATTGAAAACGATGAATTGATCAATGATAATCAGGGGTACAATGCCTTCCGTATTTCCGATGAAACATACGATGGGGACTATGTTGTTTCGACCGATGTTCGATACGAAAAAGGGCTTGTCAATCTCTTCTTTGCCAGCAACGCAAGTCCGTTTGATAATGGAGCGTATTCAGTACAGTTAAGAGAAGATAATTCATTGCGTCTGTTCCGTTTTGCGAAGGATAATGTAGATGAAAAAACAGTTTCATTGGCAAAACCACTGAATGACAACGAATATCATCATATTGAGATTGCCAAAAAAGGCAATATGGTCACTGTAACTGTCGATGGTGAGGAGCAGCTGCAGTATGAATACGCGCAAACAGATCCGCATTATACAGATGCACATGTTGGTCTTGGTTTATGGGATGGAAAAGCATCTTTTAAAAACTTTATGGTTACGAAAGTTTCTGATGCGACCGTGGATACAGAAGCGTTGAAACAGGCGTGCGAAGAAGCAAAAAATATCGTTCGGGAAACGTATACTCCACAAAGCTTAGAGGCTCTTGATAAAGCTTATGCAGATGCGATTGCAGTTCTTGAAAACCAAGATGCCACACAAGAAGAAGTGGATCACGCCCTGAGCAATTTAAATAAAGCGATTCAAAGGTTGCAACATAAGGCGAACAAGACAGAACTGAATAAAGCTCTTAAATCGGCAGGAACACTGAAAGAATCGGATTATACACCGGAAAGCTGGGAAGCATTTGCCAAAGCACGAGATATTGCCGATAAAGCATCAAAGAACGAAAACGCAACGCAAGAAGAAGTGGATGCGGCAACAAAAGCATTGAGTCAAGCGCAAGCCAACTTGAAGAAAGCAGAACAGCCGGCAACGGTCGATAAGACAGAACTGAATAAAGCGCTTAAATCGGCAGGAACGCTGAAAGAATCGGATTATACGCCGGAAAGCTGGGAAGCTTTTGTCAAAGCTCGAGATATTGCCGATAAAGCATCAAA
>KE159681.1:0-26920 GCA_000403415.2 Firmicutes bacterium M10-2 | reverse complement strand
GCAACGCAAGAAGAAGTGGATGCGGCAACAAAAGCGTTAAGCCAAGCGCAAGCCAACTTGAAGAAAGCAGAACAACCGGCAGCAGTCGATAAGACAGAACTGAATGAAGCGCTCAAAAAAGCCGAAGGTTTGAAGAAATCTGACTATACTGAAAAGAGCTGGAATGCTTTGATGGAAGTATTGGAACAAGCTAAAGCGATTTCTGAACAAAAGGATGCTTCACAATCAGATGTGGATACGGCATTGGAAAACTTGAATACAGCAATTAAGGGTCTTGTGAAGAAGGCAAGTTCTGCAAATACTGGAACGAACAATCCAATAAAAGGATCGTCAACAACAGGAACCAACCGAACTTCATCGGCTCACACTGCGGCTAAGACTGGTGTAGGAGGAATGATTGCAACGGCAGGAGCGAGTCTGCTTGGAATCTTTGTGATCTTGAAGAAAAGAAATAAAAAATAATCGTTTTCAACAATAAAACAAAATTTCTATTCTATCCGTTCTTATCTCATCTCTAGAAGCGGGGCAGTTGAACTGTTCCGCTTTTTTATTCCATAAAATCGCGATAAATGGTCGATATACATAGTTTTTTCATGATTGATTTTCGATATAATAAAAGAAGAAAATTAGAATGAAAATAGAAGAAGGGAAGAAGATAATATGAACTCGTTCTTACGTTTTGAACCTCAAAATACCGAGATCGATTTGTCAAGAATCGAACGACTTCGAGATAAAATGTCGCATCGGCAGGCAAGCATTTGCTCTCAGCGAGCCATGTTGTATACAGAAAGTTTTCAAAACACAGAAGAAGAACCTTATATTTTGCGTAAAGCAAAAGCGTTTGCGTACACTTTAGAAAAAATGAGTATTTACATCGAACCGGATTGTCTGATTTTC
This sequence comes from Firmicutes bacterium M10-2, assembly GCA_000403415.2. Lineage (GTDB taxonomy): Bacteria > Bacillota_I > Bacilli_A > Erysipelotrichales > Erysipelotrichaceae > Dubosiella. The sequence continues at coordinate 26,023 of KE159681.1, read as the reverse complement.
GGTAATCAGGCTTCACGTAATTTCGCGGCACCTGTTTTTCCGGAGTTTTCGATTGACTGGGTTATTGACGAACTGGACGGAACCAACGGGTCTATAGCTTTCGAAAAACGCAACGGAGATGTATTCTTGTGCGATGAGAAAACGAAAGCTGCTTTGCGTACGATTCAGTCGTATTGGCACGGACAAACCCATGAAGATGAGGTGAAATCTTCTCTTACAAGAGAGATCGTTCTTGCCCAAAAACAGGGCACACTTCATTTAGGAGGTATTTCCATGTCGGGGGACGGACATATTGTTCCCGATTATGCGATGCTTATGAAAAGAGGTTTTCGATCGTTAATTAATGAAGCAAAACAGCGAAAAGAACTTCCGGAAACAACCGAAAAACAAAAAAACTATTATGATGCTGTGATTATTTCATTGGAAGGAGCACTCTTCTTTTTCAAACGCTATGCATCTTTGCTTGATCGTATGGCAAAAAATGAAAAGGATTTAAAGCGAAAAGAAGAACTGGAAACGATGGCAAGTATGGCAGCAACGATGCTGGAACAGCCAGTCCGATCATTTTGGGAAGGTTGCGAGGTCGCTTATATGATCCATATGCTGCAAATGATTGAATCGAACGGACATTCGTTTTGCTACGGAAGGTTCGATCAGTATATGCTTGAATTGTATGAGCAAGATTTGTCCAAAGGACTCACAAAAGAAAAAGCACTTGAAATCATTACGCATATGTTCTTGCTCAATTCTTCCAATAATAAAGTGCGCCCGTACGGACATACGAAGTTTTCTCAAGGTTATCCACTGTATTCAAATTTGGTCGTTGGCGGGTATCGTCCCGATGGAATGGACGGAACCAATGATTTGTCGTACTTATGTATTGAAGCAATGCATCTGACTTCGCTTGCGGAACCGAACTTTTCTTTGCGCTATAACGGAGATACGCCATCCGATCTTTTAGATCTGGCTTCCCGATTGATCCGTACCGGGTGCGGGATGCCCTCTCTTTTTAATGATGACGTTGCGATACGAGGCCTTGTCGATCTTGGAATCCCGCTTAAGGATGCCCGAAATTATTGTCCGATCGGATGTGTGGAAACCGGGGTTCCGGGAAAATACGGACATCGCGCCACCGGTATGACATATGTCAATTGGGGTAAACTTCTCGAAATTGTACTTTATCATGGCACCGATCCGAAAACAGGCATTCGATTGCTTGATCTAAAAGAAAAATATGAAAGTTACGAGGATGTATGGCAAGCCTGGAAAGAAACATTAAAATTTTATTCGGATATGGCGGTAGAAGCGGACGCGATTTGCGACCGGGCGCTTGCATATTATGATGCGGATCCATTTGCGTCTTGTTTGATCGACAACAGCATGGAACAAGGAAAAACGCTCAAAGAAGGAGGATGTCGATACGATGTGGTATCTCAGTCGAATATCGGTCCAAGCGTAGTCGGAAATTCGCTTATGGTTATCAAAAAACTTGTTTTTGATGAAAAGAGGATTTCATGGAACGAACTGATGGATGCTCTTGCAGACAATTGGCAATCCGATACTTCACGCCATATTCACAAGATGGTTTTGAAAGTTGCGAAATTCGGTAACGACGAAGATGAAGTCGATCTGATCGTGAAAGACGTGTTCGATTCTTATCTCGAACTGCTTCCGAGGTATAAAACGCTTCGTTATGGGCAGGGACCGGATATTTCGTGTTATACGATGTCCACGAGCAATATTACATCGTATGTTCCCAATGGACTGGATGTAGGTGCGACACCCGACGGAAGATACGCTTATGAACCGCTCAATGAAGGATGTTCTCCGACCCAAGGAACCGATATTCATGGACCGACCGCATTGATCAATTCAGTCGGGAAACTGCCCAATTATAAGGTAGCTGCCGGGCAGCTGCTGAATATGCGTTTTTCTCCCGATGCACTTCAAGGAGAGGAAGGACTTTCACGATTCGTATCTTTTTTGAAAGTCAGTCAAAAAAAAGGAATTTATCATAACCAGTTCAATGTTTTATCGAAAGAACAGCTTAAAGAAGCGCAAGCTGATCCGAAAGCGCATCAGGATCTGATCGTGCGCGTGGCAGGATATTGCGCACAGTTTGTTTCGCTTATGCCCGAAGCACAGGAAGCAATCATTGCACGCACCGAGAATCGGTGGAATTAAAATAAAGATTGTGACGAAAGATAAAAGTACGCATATCGCTTATGTGGTCATCAATTCGGTACAAAAAAAACTCAGCCTAAAACAAATTGAGCTGAGTTTTTATTTTGGAAAATTAATCCGGCTGTTGTCCGTCATGGGCTTTCCATAAACAGTCTGTAAGTTCCATATTCGTGAATACTGCTTTAAATGAAGAATTTTCGGGCGAACAGGCGTAAATGCCAAAACGAATTTTATCTTTTCCATGATCCATATGACAAATTCGTATTTGCTGGTAGCGCTGTCCGTCTAGAGAACATTCTATGCAGTAATCATCTTCTCGGCGGCTGAATCGATACCACATAGATTTGATGTCGGCATTGATTTCCGTAGTTGCCCAATCTGAATAACCGTTGTTAGTTACGACACTTCCCAAATGCTGAAATTGTTCATTTTCATATTCGATTGATCCTTTGAGCCAATTTTCGCTGTCCAAATACATCACGATGCCGCACTGATCGAATCGATGATGACTTCCCTGAAAATCGGTTTTTACGATAAAACTGAAAAATTGTTCTTCGGTTTCCATTTGAAACATTGGAGCGTTGTCATTTCGGAAGTGATAATAAGTTCTTTGCCATAAATCAGTATACGGTTTTGTGACAATTTCGATTTTCGAATCGGAAATTGTATAATCTTTCGGTTTGCGAGTCCATTTAAAGTTGCTCAATTCCATTTCTTATCTCCTTTTCTTTAAATCAATTCGGATCCACTCATAATTTCTTTCTTTTTCGCTGTTTTTATTGCTTCAATTGTAATTCAAGTAAAAAAAGATTTCCAGCTTCACAAAATCAAATTTTACGGGAAGAAGAGTTTTCTATACACTTCCATGATAAAATATGCGTAGTATCAATGCATTCAAAGAAAGGAGAATCCTATGAACAACAATCCATTTGTGCTTAATCAGCTTCTGCATATAACAAATGAAAATTATCAAAAAGATGCAAATTATGCGATTGCGAAAACAATATTGGACAATTTCTCAAACCTTTCCGCAATGACGATCCAAGAGGTGGCCGATCTGTGTTATGTGTCACCGGCCTCTATTTCCCGATTTGTGCGTTATTTAGGCTATTCCGGGTTTTCGGAATTTAAAGAGTCCTGTGAAAAATCAATAGGGATCGAAGCCGATTATTCTCTTGAAGTCAAAAAAGCGCGCAAAGAAGATTTGCAGCCTATTTACGAACGATTTACTAATCATGTTCTTTGCAATATAGAAACATCTTTTAAAAAGATCGATATCGAACAGTTTGATCGTATTTGTGAAAGAATCCAAAAAGCCGATCGAATTGCTGTATTTGGTTTGGAGTTTTCCAATGTAATCGGAGAGCATATTCAATCAAGATTCGCCCGTATGGGAAAGCTTGTCGATCTCGGACTGGATCGGAAAGAACAGCTTGATATCGCAAAACGTTTGACTTCGCGCTCGGTCGCCCTACTCATTACAATGGAGGGAGGTTATTTATACCGCAATAGCGAAGTGATTGATATTCTTGAACAAAAAAACTGTCAAACAGTTGTTTTCACGGTTAATCCGCAGATCAAACTTCTTCAGTTTGCCAATGAAATTTTGGTGTGCGGCCTTGAAAATCACAATACAGAAGCACGTATTTCTTTATTGTATGAAGTGGAAATGCTGCTCATGCATTATTCAATCTCGTATTTTCAAAATCATTAGGGGTGATTTTCATATTATGAAAATCGCCCCTCTTCAATGATAAGGCACACCATATTTTTTCCTCTTACAATAAAGTCAGAAAGAGGAGAACAACAATATGAACAAACTTATGAACTGGATGGAACAAGTACTTGTTCCGCTTGCCAATCGCTTTTCGCAAAATTCGATCTTGAAAACGATGTCACAAGGCGCGATGTCGCTCTTGGCAGTGATTATGGTCGGATCGATATTTTCAATTTTAAACGGTATTCCTTGGGAACCGTATACTGCATTTTTGGAAACCACAAAATTGAACGTGGTGTTCGGATTTATTCCGGCCGTTACAACAGAACTGCTCGGATTGTATATGGCTTATTCGGTAGGAAGGGCAGGAGCACAAAATTTCATGTTGCCTGAAAAATCCTTTACGTGCGGAATCTTATCCCTTGTGTGCTATTTGCTGCTCGTACCAATTGATGCTGCTGAAGGAATTACAAGCATTCAGACAAAATACTTAGGAACTCAAGGAATCTTCGTTGCCCTGCTTGGCGGTATACTCAGCTCTTGGCTCGTCTGCTGGATTATCAAAAAGAAGATTACGATCAAAATGCCTTCAGGAGTCCCTCCGATGGTTGGGGATAGTTTTGCGGCACTCATTCCCGCATTTCTTGTGATCGTGCTGTTTGCGATAATCAAATTGCTGTTTTTGGCTACACCGTACGGAAATCCAATCGACTGCATTTACTCAATAATCCAGACTCCGCTTCAAGCACTGACAAGTTCGCTTCCGGCCTTTCTGCTGCTTATTCTTATCGCACAGGTTCTATGGTTTTTCGGAGTTCACGGATCGTATTCTGTATTGCCGATCTTATTTCCAATGTGGATCGGATATGCAGCGGAAAATACCGCCAATGCGGCAGCCGGACTTCCGATCAATCATATTTTGAATGCGGGAATGTGGGATTTGGCCTGTCTTGGAGGGGCAGGAGCGACCATCGGACTTGTAATTTGGCTTTGTTTTTTCGCAAAATCCACGCAATATAAAGATTTTGGTCGATTGACATTTCCATGTGGTGTGTTCGGGGTAAACGAACCGGTTATTTTCGGACTTCCGGTCATGCTCAATCCAATCATGATCATCCCATTCGTTTTCGCTCCGATCGTGATTGTTTCGCTTGGATACTTTTTGATTTCGATCGGCCTGGTTGGTGCGCCTGTAGGTTTGATTGGTGCCGGATCTATTCCTCCGTTTTTACACGGTCTTGCCAACGGATCGCTTACTTTTGCGATTTACGAACTCGTTGCGATCGTCATCTCTATGATCATTTACTATCCGTTCTTTCGTTTGATTGATCAAAGAGCATTGAAAGAGGAAGAAGAAAGTGAGGAAGCTCATGCTTAAAAATGAATTTTTATGGGGTGCGTCGACTTCCGCATTCCAAGCTGAAGGAGCTTATCTTGAAGATGGAAAAGGTCTTGGAACGGTGGATGTCAGAAAAGTTCCTTCGGGAATTGCAGATACGAAAATCGCTTCCGATCATTATCATCATTGGGAAGAAGATATCGAATCAATGCGTGAACTCGGCCTGAATACATATCGTTTCTCTTTTTCGTGGAGCCGAATCATGCCGGATGGAAAAACAGTCAATGAGAAAGGGTTGAAGTTTTACGAGCAAATAATCGATCGATGCCTAGAATACGGAATTGAGCCATTACCGACCCTTTATCATTTCGAGATGCCTCAAGCGCTTGTGGATCGATATCAAGGCTGGCTTTCCGAAAAAACAATTGATGCTTATGAAAAATACGCAAGAATTTGTTTCAAGTGGTTTAAAAAGAAAGTAAAGCGTTGGGTAACAATCAATGAACAGTTGATTGCCGGAGCGGCAGCCGATCTCCATGGTATTCATACACAGGATCCGGAGCAGGCAATGAAAAATATGTATCAAATTTATGCCAATATGGCGATTGCGGAAAAAAAGGCTATGCTTGCCCTGAAAGAAATTGATCCTCAAGCGGAAATCGGGCCGGTATGCGCGATTCAGATTGTCTATCCGAATTCGTCCGATCCTTTCGATGTTCTTGCGGCAATGGATGCAGAAGAAATGATGATGTATTCTTTGCTTGATCTTTCAGTGAACGGATCTTATCCGCCGCGGTTTACTTCTTATTTGAAAAAGAAAGGTTATATGCCGCAGATTTCAAAAGAAGATTGGTCTTTGCTTCGTTCTGCTAAACCCGATTTTATCGGAATCAATTACTACTTTCCGCTTGCGGTTTGTCATCCGCAGCCCAATCAGGATTTTTCCAAGCTTCCTCCGTTTTGGCGTTGCGAATTGTTTCAGGTCGTCGATAATCCGCATCTTCAAAAGAGCGAATGGATGCCAAATGGTATGGATCCGGAAGGGTTGTATCTCGGAATACGAAAACTTTACGATCGCTATCACTTGCCTTTGATTATTACAGAAAACGGTATGGCTTATTCGGATATTTTGGAAGACGGAAAAGTGCATGATCTTTATCGGATCGAATATCTTGATGCGCATATTCGCAAAATCGAGCAGGCCATTTCAGAAGGGTACCCGGTTTTTGGATATTGTCCATGGTCCTTGTTTGATTTGATCAGTTCTCATCAAGGATTCAAAAAGCGGTACGGACTGATTTATGTCGATCGTACAGACGAGGATACCAAGACATGTGCTCGAATAAAAAAAGACAGTTATTACTGGTATCGCGATCGAATTAGAAAGGGAATAAATCATGATTGATTTGTATGAATATAAAAACACGAAATTTCCCGATCATTTTTTGTTTGGTGTTGCAACAGCCGGACAACAAGTAGAAGGGAACAACTGTTCTTGGCACGATGATCCGAAATATTACGGAACAGAAAATTATACTGGTGTACCTTGGGTTCCGGCCGGCCGTGCCATGGACTCCTACAATCGGTATGAAGAGGATATTGAGCTTGCAAAAAAAATGAATTTGGACGCATTTCGTTTATCGATCGAGTGGAGTCGGATCGAACCGCATCCGGGAAAAATCGAACAAAAAGAAATCGATCACTATGTCCGTATTCTCGAACGACTTCATGAAGAAGGGATAAAAACGATTGTAACACTTCATCATGTGTCCCATCCGGTATGGTTCCATGATAAGGGAGCGTTTGAAACGATGGACAACCTGCCTGACTTTCTTCGTTATGTCGAAACGATCATGCCCCATATTGCTTGTTTGGCAGACTATATCCTTGTTTTGAACGAGTTGAATATTCCGTTTGAGTATTCGATCCAAGAAAGAATCAATATGCTTCAATATCATGCTCATGCGTATCATCTGATCAAAAAATATACAGATGCGCCCGTTTCCAGTACGATTTCTTATTCGTTCAAAGAACCATTCCGAGGATCTTTCGATCGTGCTGATCGCGTGCTGGCCGAGTATATCGACTGGATCGAAAATGAGTTTTTCTTCCATGCGGTGCGGACCGGAGAGATCGTAATGCCTTACCATGATGTCGTAATCTGTCCAGAATTAAAAGATTCAATGGATTTTTGGGCTGTGAATACGTATATACGCCAATTGATTGATTCGAGAAAAGTGTTTCCGATCAGCAGTGTGTATGAAGCAACACATTTCAAAGCGATGGATACGCCGATTTATACGGAAGAAATCGAACCGGAAATTATGGTGAAGATGCTGATGCGCCTTCATGATAAGCCGGTAATGATCACGGAAAACGGAATTTCATGCAAGGCAGATGAAAGAAGGATGGAATATATTGCGGCTATGCTTGTTGCTTTGAAACAAGGAATGGATATGGGTGCGGAGGTTATCGGATACTTGCACTGGTCATTGCTCGATAACTGGGAGTGGGGAAGTTTTGCTCCGATATTCGGTTTGGCGTATTGTGATGAAAACTATGATCGTCATTTAAAAAAGAGCGGCGAATTTTACGGTGCAATCGCCAAGCATAAAGAACTGACTCCCGAAATTATTCGAAAATATTATAAAAAATGAATTTAAAAAAGAAACAGATCGATCGGTCATGATCCAATGATCTTCTCTGCTTCTTTTTGTTTTATTTATTTCTGTCTTTCACACTTCCTCCTTTGATCAGTTCGAATCCAATGACTTGTGTCGTAGCTACCAGTTCGTCATTAATCAAAGATAAGATCGTAGCCCCTGCCATTTTGCCAGCTAGATCGTAATCGAAACGAATCGTACATAAAGAAGGGGTGAGCAGTTCGCTGACTTCGTATCCTCCAAAACCGATTAGGGAAATATCTTCCGGGACTCGTAATCCTTTTTCGTAAATTTCCTTATAACAAGCTAGGGCTAAATTGTCCGTCGCCGCAATAACCAAAGTCGGATGATGACTTTCCAAATACTGACGGATAATCTTTCTTGCCTTCGAGAAAGAAAAATCAGTTTCCCGAGTATGTATAAAAGGCACTTCATAATGCTGCAGAGCTTCGATTACCCCTTTTTTTCTTTGGACACCTACGGCTTCATCAATTCGATTGACTCCGAGATACAAGATGTTTTTATGACCCATTTTTGCCGCATATTGACCGACTTCATAGCCGGCTCGATAATCATCGTAAATGATGGAAACGCCGTTTTTGAAATGCTGAGCCACAATCAAGATTGGTACATTCGATTCATGGACGAGTCGCTGATGCATAAGATTGATGTTTGTCGCAATCAAAATAATTCCGTCCACACGCAAACTTTTGAAATATTGGATGGAACGAATCTCATCGTGAATATCATGGTTCGTATCGATCATGATTACCGTATATCCTTTTTTCTTCAAATAATTGTTCATGCTTGTCAAAAGGCGGGAAGACGTCTGCGAGTTAATTGTTGGGGCCACGATCCCAATGGTTTTTGTTTCTTTCGATTTTAAATTGCTTGCAGCCGCACTCGGCTCATATTCATGGGCCTCAATGATTTTGCGAATCTTTTCCCTTGTTTCTTCCTTTACATATCCATCATTGAAATACCTTGATACTGTGCTTTTTGCCACGCCCGCTTCTTCGGCGATTTCTTTCATCGTAATTCTCTTTTGTTTCATATTTCTATTATAGTTTGTTCCATAAAAAGATGCAATATCCATGGGATTGTCCCATAAAAAGAAAACAGAAACCGTTTTCAAACTTTTTGTTGACAAAAATATGGAACGAAGCTACACTTTAATTGTGGGAACGGTACCATAAAATAAAACCACAAGAGAGATAAAAAGGAGAGCGAGTTATGGATTACACGAAAATTGCATCAAACGTAATTGAAAATGTTGGCGGAAAAGAAAATATTGTTTCGGCAATGCATTGCGCAACACGATTACGCATGAAACTCAAAGATTATGAAAAAGTAAATGAAGAAGCTTTAAGTGATGTCGACCAGGTCAAAGGTGTATTCTTAGCCAACGATCAATATCAGGTTATTTTCGGATCGGGAACAGTAAACTTGGTGACCGAGGAAGTTCTAAAACAGACCGGACTCAACGTTGCGGAAACAAAAAGCGCGGAAAAAGATGCGAAACAAGGCAATCCGATCATGCGTGCCGTAAAAGTTCTTTCGGATATTTTTGTCCCGATCATTCCTGCAATCGTGGCGGGCGGTCTGCTCATGGGATTGAATAATGTCTTAACTGCGCAAGGATTGTTCGTTTCCGGAAAATCACTTATCGATCTGGTTCCGAGCATGGCTGGCATGGCGACGTTTATCAATATGTGTGCTGCCGCACCATTTACATTCCTGCCTGTGCTGATCGGTTTTTCGGCAACGAAAAAGTTTGGCGGAAATCCGTACTTGGGCGCCGCAATGGGTATGATCATGGTCCATCCGGATCTTCTCAACGCGTATTCTTTAGCTTCTGCGGAAACACTCCCTACTTGGAATTGGTTCGGATTAAGCGTTGAAGCCATCGGCTATCAAGGAACCGTACTTCCTGTATTGGCTGTATCGTGGATCCTAGCCAATATTGAAAAGCGCCTGCATAAAATCACTCCAAGCTGGCTGGATAATCTTTCGACGCCTTTGATCTCGATTTTGGTGACTGCCGCACTGACCTTTTTGTTTGTTGGTCCGATCATGCGTGAAGCCGGAGATCTTCTGGCTTATGGTTTGTCCTGGCTTTATTCGACTCTTGGATTCCTTGGCGGAGCAATCTTCGGTCTGCTTTACGCACCGATCACGATCACAGGAATGCACCATTCTTTTTCGGCTATCGAAACTCAATTGATTGCTGCTTCTGAAACAACGGGTGGTTCATTCATTTTTCCGATCGCATCGATGAATAATGTCGCGCAAGGTGCTGCGGTATTGACTGTGCTGTTTATGACCAAAAACGAAAAACTGAAATCTTTATGTACCGCATCCGGAATTTCGGCATTGCTGGGCATTACGGAACCGGCTATGTTCGGAGTAACCTTGAAATTGAAATATCCGTTTTATGCGGCGATTATCGGTTCGGCGGCCGGATCGGCCTGGATTGCGGGAACAAAAACACTCGCTCTTGCGATGGGTGCTGCGGGACTGCCGGGAATTATTTCGATTGCACCGCAAAGCTGGGTCAATTTCGCAATCGGACTTGTGATTGCCATGAGTGTATCGATTATAATGACGGTCGTTTTGATGAAAAAATTCGGACAAAATGATTTGCAGGCTTCCTCGAAAACAAAGGAAAAACTGAAACTGATTGATGCTATGCCGAATATGGTTTACGCACCCCTAAGCGGAACGGTTAAACCGATCGAACAATGTTCGGATCCGATGTTTGCCTCTAAGGCAATGGGTGATGGAGTTGTGATCGTTCCTGAATCGAATACGCTTATTTCGCCAATCAACGGAAAAGTTATGATGGTATTTCCGACCAAACATGCCATTGGTCTACGAGGAGAAAACGGAGAAGAAATTTTGATTCATGTCGGTCTTGATACGGTTTCTCTAGATGGAGCGCCATTCAATGTCCTTATTAAGGATGGACAGGAAATCAAAGCCGGACAAGTGTTGATGACTATTGATCTTGAGGCGATCAAAGCGGCCGGGTTGTCAATCGAAACACCGATCATTATCACAAACGGAAAACAATTTGAAGCAATTCACGATGAAAAGATCTCTCATCGTGAGGAAATGCTCAAACTTGCATAAGGAAGGAATTTTATGAAATCAATCTGGAATCAATTCGAACAGGATCATCAAGAGATGGTCGCGGCGGATCCATGGCGTCTAAACTATCATTTGATGCCGCCGGTTGGCTGGCTGAATGATCCTAACGGGCTTTGCCAATATAATGGAATTACTCATATTTTTTATCAATATTCTCCTTTGGATGCATATGGTGGAAAAAAAGGATGGGGGCACTATACGACAAAAGATTGGAAAACGTTTTGTCAATGTCCGATTGAGCTTGTACCTGACCACGATATTGACAAAGACGGAGTGTATTCCGGAAGCGCATTTATCAAAGACGGAACGGTTCATTTCTTTTATACGGGAAACATCAAGTTTGAAGGGGACCACGATTATGTTTATTCCGGAAGAGGACATTATGTCAATACATTTAAACTGCTGCAGGACGGAAGTGTATCAAGTCGGAAGAATGTTCTCAAGAACGAGGATTATCCTGATGATCTGAGTTGTCATGTCCGTGATCCGAAAGTGTTTGAAGAGGATGGAATTTATTATATGGTTCTGGGAGCTAGGACCAAAGAAGACATTGGACAAATCTTGATATATCGTTCGGATAATTTAGAAGATTGGTCCTTTCACGGACGAATTCAAAGCGACAAGCCGTTTGGATATATGTGGGAGTGTCCTGACTTATTTAAACTTGAAGGGCAAAAAGTTTTGGTTACTTGTCCCCAAGGTGTCAAACAGGATGGATATCGCTTTGAAAATGTGTATCAGAATGGATACTTTTTCGTTGAAGGATCGATGGAAGAAAATGTTCGACTATCGAAATTTATCGAATTTGATCATGGTTTTGATTTTTATGCACCTCAGACTTACGAGGATGAAAACGGACGACGAATTCTGATTGGCTGGATGGGGCTGCCTGACACGGATTATATCAATCCAACTGCAGAGAAGGGATGGCAGCACGCGCTTACTTTGCCGCGTCAACTTACACTCAAAAATAAAAAAATGATGCAGTTTCCGATTCAGGAAGTGCTTGATCTAGCTTATGATCAACAATCTGTTGAGCTGGCTGCTCATGTTCCTCTTGAAATGGAGAGTTCGTGTTTTCATGCAACCTTATACCCGAAAGAACCTTTTTCGATTCAATTGCGTGAAGGTGCAACACTCTCTTATGATGGGAATGTACTTGCCTTTATGCCGGGAAAATCAGGTTACGGGCGTGATGCACGACACATTGAAATCGAAGCGATTCATTGTGTAGATATATTCAGCGACACCTCAAGCGTAGAAATTTTTGTAAATGACGGAGAATTTGCGCTGACATCAAGAATTTATGATACTATGAAAATGAATTCAATCGTTTCAAACAGTGCTATGAAGCTGATTGTTCGAAAGATGAAAGGGTATCATATAGAAAAAGGTGAATAAATGAGAATATTGTGCATTGGTGACAGCAACACATGGGGATTCGATCCTTGCAATGGGCTGCGTCAGGAAAATCGCTGGACAAAACTGCTCGGACAAATGCGTCCGAAAGACGAGATTATCGAAGAAGGAATGTGCGGAAGAACGTTTGCGTTTGAAGATCCGACCTGTGTGGGACGATGCGGACTTGATTCATTGCCGATGCTCTTGATGAGTCATGATCCGATTGATCTTGTGATCGTTATGTTAGGAACCAATGATTTAAAATCGTTGTTTCATGCACGTGCGAAAGCGATTGCCAGAGGCGCGCGTGCGTTTATCAGAGAAATTCGAAATCCTTATATGTACCGGTATTCGGTGCCGAAGATCCTGATTATCGCTCCGATCCTCTTAGGAGAAAAGATCGCAGAGCAAGAAGGTATTTGCGGAGATTTCGATAAGGAAAGCTTGATTCAATCTTGTCATTTAGGCGAAGAAATCGAAATGATCTGCAAAGAGTATGATACGGCCTTCTTGGATGCGGCCCAATTTGCGAACGCTTCTTCATTGGATCAGGTTCATATGGATGAAGAAAATCATAAAAAACTTTCAAAAGCGATTAATGATAAGATTGAAAAGATGAAAGATTAAAGAAAGAGAGAAAGAAAATGAAAACAATAGATGTGACGGCTCTAGGAGAACTGCTGATCGATTTCGCGCAAAAAGATACAAATACATTTGAGGCCAATCCGGGTGGCGCACCTTGCAACGTGCTTGCCATGTTGAACAAGGCAGGAAAAAAGACAGCATTCATCGGAAAAGTGGGAAATGATTTGTTCGGAAACGAATTGAAAAATGTCATCGAAGAAATCGGGATCAATACGCAAGGATTGATCGTGTCCGATACATACCGCACGACGCTTGCGTTCGTAAAATTCGACGAAACAGGCGATCGGGACTTTGCCTTCTATCGCAATCCGGGAGCCGATATGATGCTTGAAGAAAAAGAGATTGATCCGAAAGTGATCGAAAACTCGAAGATCTTTCATTTCGGAACTTTGAGTATGACGCATGAAGGTGTTCGCCAAGCAACGAAAAAAGCAATCGAAATCGCAAAACAAAATAAAGCAGTCATTTCGTTCGATCCGAATTTGCGCCCGCCATTATGGAATGATCTGAAAGAAGCGAAGGAACAAATGAAGATCGGATGTTCATTGTGTGATTTTCTCAAGATCGAAGACGAAGAACTGAAGTTTATGACAGAGAAGGAAACAATCGAAGAAGGGGTTCGCTATTTAAAAGAACATTACGACATCAAGATGATCTTAGTGACTTCGGGCCCGAAAGGTGCACGGGCTTACTGCAACGGACATACGGTGTACAAAGATGCGTTCTTGAATAGAAATACGTGCGATACGACCGGAGCCGGAGATACATTTTGCGGAGTTTGCTTATCGTACTTGTGTGATCATGATTTCGAACAATTCGATGAAAAACTGCTGGAGGATATGCTGATCCACGCCAATGCGGCCGCATCAATTGTGACAACAAGAATCGGAGCTTTGCGCTCTATGCCATCGATGGAAGAAATAGATCGGTACATTAAATCTTATCAAATGCCGTAAAGAAAGCGGAGAACCGGCTCAATTGAGCTGATTCTCCGTCTTTTTCATTTTTTGGAATGAAAAGAAAACCAAAACGACTGATAAGAGGCATGCGAGCAAATCGGATATTGGTGCTGCAAGCGCGATTCCTTCCAGCCCTAAGAACTTGGGGAGCAGCAAACACAAAGGAATAAACAAGAAAATTTGTCGCGACATAGACAATAAAACGCCTTTGAGCGGCTGACCGATTGCCGAAAAATAGTTGGCTGCCAATCCTTGAAATCCAAGGATAGGAAGCATGAACAGGAATGTTGTTAAAAAGTGAGTGGCATATTTCATATACAATGCATCTCCGTTTCCGAAAACCAAGATTGCTTCGTTTGGAAAAAACTGAAAGAAGCACCAAAATAGTGTGCCAATCACAAATAAGATGGCGCTTGAAGTCAACAAGGTTTTTCGCACGCGTCGGTATTGCTTGGCTCCGTAGTTAAATCCAAGAATCGGCTGAGAACCTTGTGCCAGACCAACCATAAAGGAAATGTATAGCCCGTTCAGTTTCATGACAATACCACATGCCGCAATCGGAATGTCGGCTCCATAGGCTGATAAAGTTCCGTAGTGTACCAGAGAATTGTTGATGACAAGCTGGACAAACAAGATCGAAACTTGATTCAAAGAGTTTGAAAGGCCTAGGCTCATGATGCGTTTCAATACAGGCCAATCCCATTGAATGTGTTTCGAAACATCGGGAATCGTTTTGAATTTTTTCAAATAAGCCAGCGCGACCGCAAAGGAAATGATCTGACCGATGATCGTAGCCCATGCGGCACCTGCCATGCCCCAATTGAAAACGAAAATAAAGGTTGGATCGAGCACCAGATTGATCAAAGCTCCGATGATCATGCAAATCATAGAATAGGATGGGCTTCCATCGGCACGAATCAAGTTCGACAATCCGTTCGTTACGATCAAAAAAGGCATTCCAATCAAAATGATTCGGGAATATTCCATGGCAAGAGGCATATTATCGCTTGTTCCGCCAAAGAGAGGCAACATTTGAGGCAGCAAAAGTTGTCCGATCATAAAATAAATAATCCCGAATAGAAACATGGAAAAAATAGCGGTGCCACCCAAAATTTCGGCTTGTTTCTGATCTCCTTTTCCTAAATTCAGGGAAACTCCTGCAGCGGCTCCGACTCCAATGAGTAAAGCAATCGCTAAACAAATTGTTGTCAAAGGAAAAGCAACTGTTGTTGCGGCGTTTCCTAAATAGCCTACGCCCCAGCCGATAAATATTTGATCGACCATATTGTATAAAGAACTGACGAGCATAGCCACAATGGATGGAATCGCAAATTTGATAAGCAGTTTTGAGATTCTTTCATGTCCAAGTGGATTTTTTTTCATAAAAATTCCCCCTTTTAATTCCTTTATATTTTATCAATTGCTGGAAAGTGTACAAGAAAATTTGCATTTAAAATGAATCTTTCAACAAATAAGCGCACAATAGATATGGAACAAATTAAGGAGGAATCATTATGTATGATATTATCGTAATCGGTGCCGGACCTGCCGGAGTCGCCAGCGCAATATATGGAACGAGTCGGGGAAAAAAGGTACTTGTTTTAGAAAAAAATGCTATCGGAGGATTAATCGGAAAAGTATCGACCGTAACCCATTATCCGGGTATTATCGAACAGGAGAGCGGACAGACGTTTGCTGCCCGATTAAAATCGCAGTTGGAACAAACAGGTTCTGAAATTCGATTTGAAGAAGTGATTGATGCCGATCTTTTAAGCGCTACGAAACAAATTATAACCGACAAAGGAAAATATGAAGCCAAGGCGATTGTTTTAGCCAATGGCGGCAGTCCTAAAATGCTTGGTATTCCCGGAGAACAATTGGAAGGGGTACGTTTAAATGCCGTAAAAGACGGTCCAGACTATGCCGGAAAGAATGTGTATGTGATTGGCGGAGCGGATGGCGCAGTAAAAGAGGCGC
Source organism: Firmicutes bacterium M10-2 (assembly GCA_000403415.2). GTDB lineage: Bacteria > Bacillota_I > Bacilli_A > Erysipelotrichales > Erysipelotrichaceae > Dubosiella. Next base: position 9,988 of record KE159681.1, on the reverse strand, counting down.
TTTATCTTTCGGCAATAGCCGATCAAGTAACAATTGTATGTATTGAACCGCAGCTTGCCTGCATTGATGAATTCAGGAAAAAGGTCATTGATACAGACAATATCCATGTAAAGCCACATTCAAGCTTAACGTGTGTACGTGGCGATCAAAGGGCAAGTACATTTGAATTTACCGATAATGAAACCGGAGCGAAAACATTTGTGGACGATCCTCAAGCAGGTGTATTCGTTTATGCCGGAATTGTTCCGAATACGAGTTTGTTCAAAGGTCTTGAACTGGATGAAATGGGATTTATTCAAACAGACGAAAATATGGAAACAAATATTTCAGGTGTGTACGCTGCCGGAGATATTCGTTCCAAAAAAGTTCGTCAGGTTGCTACGGCTGTCAATGACGGAGCGATTTCTGCCATTAATGCCTCTGCAAAATAAGAACTTGAAAAGAGCTGATTTACGGTCAGCTCTTTTTTTGGCAAGGTACAAAGCTTGCCGGTAAGATATCTTCCCAAAACAGAAAGAGATGGAATGGGAATGGTACTGTTTCAAACGAATCAGGCTTATGGTTGATATATGGGTGACGTTGTATTTTCTATGATAGGAATTTTTATGATTTTAGAAAAGAAAGCGAGAAAAAGAAGTTAGAAACTAAATAACATATACTCAAAAGCGATCTATATGGATGCCCTTTCCAGAATAGATCGTTTTTTTCTTGTAAAACATAATTTCCCATATTTTTCGCTCTTTTTTCTTTTTGTAGCATGAAGATATTTGCTATGGTATAATTTTTTCGTTAAATAAGATGAATGAAGGAGTGATTGTTTATGTCTAGCCAGGTCGTGGTCGGAACGCAATGGGGTGACGAAGGAAAAGGGAAGATCGTTGATGTTCTTGCGGAAAACGCGGACATGGTCGTGCGCTTTCAAGGAGGGGATAATGCAGGACATACTGTAATTGTAAATGGGAAAAAGCATGTCTTGCATTTGTTGCCAAGTGGTGTGCTTCACGAAGATGGATTATGTATTATCGGACCGGGAGTCGTTTGTAATCCTTTTGTATTGCTTGAGGAAATGAGCCAATTGGAAAAAAGCGGATTGAGTACACAACATATTATCGTATCGGATCGTGCCCATATTTTGATGCCTTATCACTGCTATCAAGATGAATTGGAAGAAGCAGCAGCTTCCAATAAGATCGGTACAACGAAAAAAGGGATCGGACCTTGTTATTCAGATAAATACGCACGTCATGGAATTCGATTTCATGAATTGAAAGATTTCGAACATTTTAAGAAGAGAGTTGCTGAATGTTTGGAATTCAAAAACAAATTGTTTGTGAATGTTTACAATGCAAAGCCAATGGATGAAAAAAAGATCATTGAGGATTTCGAGAAAATTTATTCGAAGATCGTACCTATGATCAAAGAAACGACTTCAATTGTCAATGATGCCATTGATGAAGGAAAAACGGTGTTATTCGAGGGCGCGCAAGCGTGCATGCTCGATATCAATTACGGAACATATCCTTACGTAACTTCTTCTTCGCCGACAAGCGCAGGAGTAACAGAAGGCGCAGGGATCGCTCCTTCAAAAATCGACAAAGTGGTAGGGGTCGTAAAAGCGTATTCGACAAGAGTGGGCGAAGGGCCATTTGTGACTGAGCTTGAAGATGAGCAAGGGCAATGGATCCGTGATCATGGACATGAATTCGGTGCGACAACCGGGCGTCCGCGCCGCTGCGGGTGGCTTGATCTTGTGGTCGTAAAACATGCAAATATGCTAAATGGTTTGACAGATATCGTTTTGACAAAAATCGATGTGTTGACCGGATTGGATACGATTAAAGTGTGTGTGGGTTATGATATTGATGGAAAGGTTGTCGATCATGTCCCAAGCGATCAAGCCGAAGTAGGACGTGCAAGACCGGTATACAAAGAATTTCCGGGATGGAAAGAAGATATCACGAAAATCGAAAAGAAAGAGGATCTTCCGAAAGAGTGTTTAGACTATATTGAATTTATCGAACAATATACGAAAGTTCCGGTTTCTTTGATTTCGGTTGGACCAGATCGGGTAAACAACATTTATGTAAACGAAATTAAATAATCAAAAAAGCCTGCTTTACGCATGGCTTTTTTTTAGAACCGCAAAAAATGAAAAGAAAATGTGCGGAAACTTCACTGTGGCTAACTTACGTATCGAAAAACAAGATGCGACCGATGAAGAAGCGAAAATTATATATTTTTGGATATTGACTGACCGTAAGAGCGGCAAACTGGGCGATTTGTCGCCATCGCAACCGAACACGCCCATTATAAGGTACGACTTTTATTCTGTTTGATCTTGTTGAATAAATGCTTTATACATACAAATGGATCCGGCAATCGAAACATTCAACGATTCGAAAGCGGCCATTTCAATCTTAATGCATTCATGGCACTGCTCAATCAATGAAAGAGGAAGTCCGCAGCCTTCATTCCCTAATATGAGGGCTGTTTTCTTTTGAAAACAGATCTCGTTAAGGTATTTTGAATGATCATGAAGAGCTGTCGCATAAACCGTATAATTTTCTTCTTTTGCTTCTTGTATCCATTGCTCGATATTTCTTTTTTGAATCTGCAAATGAAATAGCGCGCCTTGCGAAGACTGGATCACTTTCGAATTATAGAGATCCACACAATTTTCGGATAAGATTACCTTTTGAAAGCCGAAAGAATAAGAGCTTCGAAGCAATGTTCCTAAATTGCCGGGATCCTGAATATCATTGAGTATTAAGATATGATCGCATGGAAATGTTGGAGTTTCGTCCTTTTTGCATACTCCGATTAGTTTTGCGTTTGAGTTTTGCTGAGATAATTTATTAAGCACTTCCTGGGAACATAAAACATTTTTCACTCCTACATCATAAGAAGATAAAGAATACACAGCTTTTAAAACCCCGGCTTCTTTTGCTTCTTGGATCAAATGTTCCCCTTCAATCAAATATTTGTTTTCTATGTCACGGTATTTTTTCTGATGAAGCTTGACAAGATTTTTAATCGTTTTATTTGCGGTAGATTGTATAATTTCCATGTTTTTATCTTATCATGAATTGAAAATCAATTGTTGAGATTTGATAGAATTTTCGGTATACTTTTCATATTAAAGCGCTGATAAGAAATAGTATTCATGCAACATCTAAACAGAGAGCGGAACAATTTGGTGAAAGGGCCGCATAGAAAGTCATGAAGAATTCACCTTGGAGCTAAGAGCTAATCCTCTTCCGTTTCATACGGTTATCATGATCGAATTAAGTGCGTTAAGGCGAATCAGGATGGTACCGCGGAGAATTTCGTTCCTGAGACGTCTTTTTTTAATGGGAGGAAATACATGGAACTGATCGACAACATTCAAAAAGAAGCATTAAATACCATTGCCGAAGCGACTTCACTTCAAGAGCTTAATGAAGCCCGTATCAAGTATTTAGGAAAAAAGGGAAGCATCCAAGCTTTGATGAAAGAAATGAAATCTTTGCCGAAAGAAGAAAAGCCGGCTTTCGGAGCTGCAGTCAATGTCTTGAAACAAGAAGTTGCCAATACGATTGAACAGCGAAAGATCGAACTGGAAGAAATCGAAATGAACAAACAAATCGAAAATGAAAAAATCGATATCACATTGCCGGGACGTTCATTTAAATTAGGAAACAAGCACCCGTTACGGATCGTTCAGGAAGAACTCGAAGATCTTTTTGTCGGGCTTGGATATCAAGTGATTGAAGGAAGTGATATTGTAAACGACAAATATTGCTTCGAAAGAGCGAATATCCCAAAGGATCATCCAGCTCGTGCGATGCAGGATTCTTTGTATATTAATCCGGAATGGCTGTTGCGCACTCACACAACCGCGATTCAAATGGTGGTGTTGGAAGAAAGTGCTCCGAAATTACCGATTAAAGTCGTTTGTCCGGGGAAAGTGTATCGGCGCGATGATGATGACGCCACGCATTCCCATCAATTTACGCAGATGGAAGGTTTGGTTATCGGAGAAAAAGTTACTTTATCCGATCTGAAAGGGACACTGGAATTTATGGCGAAAAAACTTTTTGGAGAAGATAAAAAGATTCGGTTCCGTCCAAGTTATTTCCCGTTTACGGAGCCAAGTGTGGAAGTGGATGTAACTTGCCACATTTGCGGTGGAAAAGGCTGCCCGACATGTAAAGGAACTGGTTGGATCGAGATCCTCGGTGCCGGTGAAGTTCATCCGAACGTGCTGGCTATGGCGGGGTATGATCCGAAAACATGCAACGGCTTCGCGTTTGGCGTAGGAATCGAGCGTGTTGCGATGCTGAAATACGGAATTGACGATATCCGGCATTTCTATACGAATGATCAACGTTTCAATGATCAATTCAAACGGTATGAATAAGGAGAGACAAAGATGAGAACATCAAGAAAATGGTTAGATCAATATGTAGATATTCATGATCTTTCAATGGAAAAACTTGCAAATAAGATCACGGATGCAGGATTGGAAGTCGAATCTTATGAATCCATGTCATCCGGTAGTAATTTGGTCATTGGGGAAGTGTTGACGTGTGAAATGCATCCGGATTCAGATCATCTTCACCTTACTACTGTTAATATTGGTGATGAAGTGCTTAACATTGTTTGTGGAGCACCCAATGTTGCGGTAGGACAAAAAGTGATCGTAGCCAAACCCGGAGCAAAACTTCCAGGCGGAGAAATAAAAAAAGGTTCGATCCGCGGACAGGAATCCAATGGAATGATTTGCGCTCTGTTCGAACTTGGGGTCGATCCGCATATGTTGAGCGAAGAACAAAAAGCGGGCATCGAAGTGCTTCCGGACGATGCACCGATCGGATATACCGATCCGTTAGGGTATTTAGGCTATGATGACGATATTTTCGAAATCGGTTTGACTCCCAATCGCAGTGACTGCCAAGCACAATTTAACTTTGCAAAGGAAGTCGGTGCGATTTTAGATCGCGAAGTAATCTTACCTCAATTTGAAAATGCGGCTGCAATCGGGAACCCGACAAATTTAAAAATTACATCTCATACAGAAAAGTGTCCGTTATTTTTAGGAAAAGTAATCGGATCGATTACAATCAAAGAATCACCGCAGTGGATGAAAGACCTATTACGAGCGGCTGGCATGCATTCGATCAATAATGTTGTTGATATTTCGAACATTGTTATGCTTGAAACCGGGCAGCCAATGCATTTCTATGATATTGACGCAATCAAAGGCCAAGAAATTACTGTTGCTCAAGGATTTGATGAGGATTATACAGCATTGGATGGGGAAACGTATCGTTTGCTGCCAGAAGATGTCGTGATCACCAATGAAGGAAAACCAATCGGCATTGCCGGGATCATGGGGGGAGATGATTCGAAGATTCTCGATACGACACACGGATTGATTATTGAATGTGCTTCGTTCGATCATGTATCGATACGCAATACTGCACGACGCTTGAATTTGTCTACAGAATCTTCTTTGCGTTATCAAAGAGGAATCGAGCCCCTTGCTCCGATCAAAGCTTTGGACCGTGCTGTTCAACTGCTTGTAGAATATGCGGACGCAAAAGAGATCGAAGAAACAGTGCAATGTGGAGAGATTGCTGATCCTTGCACGAGCCTTTCCTGTACAGCCAAGGAAATTAATGATCGTTTAGGAACGGATTTTTCGGAAGAAGAAATTGTTTCTGTATTCTGTAGATTGGATTTTGATCCAATTGTACAAGATGGTGTGATTACGGTTTCGATTCCAAGTTATCGTACAGATATGGAAGGCATGGCCGATTTAAGCGAGGAAGTAATCCGCATCTTAGGATATGATCGTCTTCCGTCGACTTTGCCGTTCATGCCGATGACTGAAGGAAAATTAAATAAAGAACAATCACTGATTCGCCAAACAGAACAATTGCTTTGCGATAAAGGATTGCAGCAATGTGTCACCTATACGCTTGTAAGTACGTATAAAAAAGACAATGCGATTCTTGGAAGCGAAGAAGCGATCGAATTGCTGTCGCCAATGTCGGAAGAACGTCGATGGATCCGTACGAGCATTCTACCTTCGTTAATTGGCGTGGCTGCTTATAATGAAGCGCATGGGATCAAAAACACAGCTCTTTATGAAATTAGCGAAGTGTCTGCGAAAAAGTGGATCAAAAATCATTTGGCAATTGTTTTGAATGGTATAGTGGAAGAATCTCGCTGGCTTCATGAAAGCGTTCCTGCCGATTTTTATACATTGAAAGGCTTGCTGGAAATGTATTTTGAAAAAATCGGAATCAACAAAAATCGAATTTCGTTTAAGCAGAATACGAAAGATATTAAACATTTCCATCCGTATCGTTCGGCAGAAGTTTATATCGGAAAAGATCTTGTCGGTTTGTTGGGAGAAATCCATCCACTCTATGCAAAAGAAAACGATGTAAAGAGAATTTATATGGCTGAATTGGATCTTGATGTAGTAATGAAAGTTAAAAAATCGAAAATCAAGTTTGTGCCAATTTCGAAATATCCTTCAATCATGAGAGATCTTGCTTTTGTAGTCGATCGAAAGCTTCCGGTCCAAAAAATCGTGGAAACAATCAGTCGTCATGGTCGAGATCTGGAAACAAAAGAAACAATCTTGAAAAATATAGAAGTATTCGATGTTTACGAAGGAGAGCATGTTCATGCAGATCAAAAATCGGTTGCGATAACACTTGAATTCCAATCCAGCACCCATACATTGAAAGATGCACAGATCAACAGCGTATTTGAAACAATTTTGAAAGCATTGGAAAAAGACTGCAATGCTTTGCTGCGGCAATAAGAGAATTTAAAGAAGGATTTGCAAAGATCCTTCTCAGAGTGTTGACAAACTACCTATTTTGAAAAAATTAAATTTCAATAAAATAAAAGTGGGTAAAAAGGTCTAAAAAAAGAGTAATATTAGGTACTTAAATACCTCAAATTGCTCTTTTTTTATTCATTTGTGGGAGAAAAATAAAAAGCTGTGACAAAGCCGATTTGAAAAATCGACTTTGTCAACAGCCTGAGAAGGATTTGCAAAGATCCTTCTTTTTTTCGTGTATAATGAAAAAAAGGTGGTAAACAATATGGAACGATATATATTAGCAATCGATCAGGGAACAACAAGCTCCCGGGCGATTGTTTTTGATCATGAAAGTCGGATCGTCGCAATGGCTCAGCGCGAAATTCAAATTGAATTTCCTTTTCCGGGATGGGTCGAACAGGATCCAATCAATATTTGGCTTTCTGTGGAGGCTGTCATGGCCGAAGCGATCCAAAAAGCAAATATCGATCCGGCAAGTATTAAAGCGATTGGTATTTCCAATCAACGGGAAACTTCGCTGATTTGGGATAAGAAAACAGGATTGCCAATCTATAATGCAATTGTATGGCAATCAAGGCAGACCGATCAAATTTGCGATCATTGGAAAGAGGAAGGCTTTGAAGAATTTGTGAAAGAAAAAACAGGACTGCGTATCGATCCGTATTTTTCGGCTTCCAAGATCGCATGGATTTTGGATCATGTAGAGGGAGCAAGGCAAAGAGCCGAAAATGGCGAATTGTATTTTGGAACAATCGATTCCTGGTTGGTTTGGAAGATGACAGGTCAAGAAGTACACATTACAGACGTTTCCAATGCTTCTAGAACCCTTTTATTTAATATCGAAACGTTGCGATGGGACGATGGATTGCTGGAAAAATTCAATATTCCTAAAGCGCTTCTTCCTGAGGTTCGTCCGACATCTTGCCAGTATGGAAAGACAGCACCTTATTTATTTTACAATCAATCGATTCCGATCTGTTGTGTAGTTGGGGATCAACAAGCGGCATTGTTTGGTCAAAGATGCATTGAACGAGGGATGGTAAAAAATACTTACGGAACCGGTGGGTTTATGTTGATGAATACAGGAAGTCAAATTGTTCGTTCGAAAAACGGTTTGCTTTCGACAGTTGCATGGCAAATTCACGATCGAACGACATATGCTTTAGAGGGAAGTATTTTTGTTTCCGGATCTTTGATCAAATGGCTAAGAGATAATTTGGAAATTTACAGCGACACATCTGAAACTTCGGCAATGGCTGTAGAAGCGAAAACGACAGGAGGCGTATATATCGTTCCTGCTTTTGTGGGTCTAGGCGCACCGTATTGGGATGAAAAAGCGCGGGCCGCAATCGTTGGTTTGACGTTAGGTACTGATAAAAATCAATTGGTTCGTGCCGCTTTGGAATCCATGGCCTTTCAATCGCGAGATGTTCTTGATGTAATGGAAAATGATTCGGGAATTAAGATCGATCGCTTAAAAGTTGATGGTGGCGCAGCAGCAAACGACTTTTTGTTACAATTCCAATCAGATTTGTTAGGATGTGATGTAGAACGTTTTAAAATCAATGAGCTTACTGCATTAGGTGCTGCGTATTTTGCTGGTTTAGCTTGTGGATTTTGGAAAGAGAATGAGCTTCACATTGCTTTGGATAAAGTTTTTTTTCCTGTGCGTACCAGAGCAGAAATGAATCAGGCGTACCGATGTTGGAAAGATGCAGTGAAAGCGTGTCGGACATTTCGGATTGAGGAGAACGAAGAAGATGGAAATGATGTTAACAAAAGAGGATCTTCTAAAACTGTTTAAGAAAAACGGGATCCAAAAGGGAATGGTTGTGATGGTGGAATCCAAAGGGATGATGACAAATTATATCGCAGGGGGAGAGCAGATGGTTATCGAAGTTTTGAAAGAACTGATTGGTTCTCAAGGATGTATTCTCGCTCCTTCCTTTACGTTTGATACCTTAGATCCTGCAACAGATGGGGAATATCATTATGACTATTCTTTATGGGAAGAAGTGAGAAACAGTACAATTGGTTATGATAAAAAAATCAGTCAAAGCAATGATGGTTTTGCCAATCAATTGCTTCGAAATCCGGAAAGCGGGCGATCAACGCACCCTGTATACAGTTTTGTGATGCTGGGAAGATACGATCAAAAGCAATTAAGACAAGGGATGAATTTCCCGATTTCTTTGCATGATGTACTGAGTCCGTTGGCGGAGCGCAAAAGCTGCCTGATCGTATTTGACGGTCAAATTGAAAAAAGCTGTTTCTTTCATGCGTTGGCTCAACAGTCCGATCAGCAAGATGTGTTTGTTCAACGAGCGTATAAAAAACATGGGAAAGAAAAAGAGATCCATACATTTTTGATGAATCGTCCGCACACGGGTCTTATTCGCCAATTTTTGAATGGATCAAATTTAAACAGTTTTGAAATTCAGGATCATGATATCGAATTTTGCTCGTTTGATATGAGACATGATAAAAGATGGGCTACACCTTCTAAAAAGACAATGTCGTCCAAGGAAAAACGGTGATAAATATCCGAGTCGATATCAAGAATCGCATAAAGCTTGTGCCCTTGAAACAAAGGGGCTACAAATTCGCTCTTGCTTGTTGAATCACAAGCAATGTGCCCTGGAAAAGTGTGAACGTTTTCAATGTTCATGCTTTTCTTTTTCGTTGCGCAAGTTCCGACTACCCCTTTACCAAAAGGAATCTTTGTACATGCTACTCTTCCTTGGAATGGACCCAAATAACAAACCTTTTGCTCAAGATCGCAATAATAGATTCCGACCCAGTTTAAATTTGGAAGTTCATGAAAAAGAAATGCGATCACATTTGAAAGATTGGAGATGATCGGCAGGGCGGGATCTATTAAAGAGTGAATCTGATTATTCAAAATTTTATATTCCATAAATACATTATATTTCTCATGCATAAAAATTGACAATCATTTTTAGGAATTTAAAACATTGAAAATGTTCCTTCTTTTTTTTGTCCTCTAAAAAAAGTAAAAAATATCAAATAAAACAGTTGACAGATAAAAAAGAAAGAGGTAATATAAACGAGCGTTGAGAACAGCGCAACCTTCCTTTTCGAAAAAAGAAGAAAAAAAGTAAAATTTCTTCTTGACTGAAAAAG